>NZ_BAAHBV010000003.1:0-942755 GCF_054776495.1 Hymenobacter segetis
CTTGCATGTATTAGGCCTGCCGCTAGCGTTCATCCTGAGCCAAGATCAAACTCTCCATTGTAAAATGTTCTACACCATGGCGAACCATGGCTGATGTCGAGTGCGAATCCGACTCGTATTGACGAGTTCTATGTATTCGTGTTACGCTTGTAATTTTTACTACTTGTCTTGCGACTCGTAGCCCTTACTATTTGTCTTTTCCAAACATTCAAAGAACGTATGCCTCTTCCATTTGAAGTGACCGTGTGGCTGTTAGCAGCCGGTGTTTCTTCTTTTCGTCTCCCTTCTTGCGATTGGGAGTGCAAAGGTAAGAGGATTCTTTTAACCGACAAGCAAAAGAGAAAACTTTTATTTTTCTTCGTCTCGCTTTTCAATCCGTTTCCGCCTCCTGTCGAAGCGGGCTGCAAAGGTAAGGCGCTTTTTCGGCTTTCGCAAGCACTTTCGAACTTTAATTTTCGAAGGCTTTTGCGAAGCGGCACGGCGGGCAATACAAGTACGGCGAGCGTGAAGTTCCTTACCGATCAACTTTCTGTTGGAGCAGTTGCTTTGGCAGAACCCGTAGTCCGTTTGACGATTTGGGACTGCAAAAGTAGGGGGATTTTCTGGGTTTACAAGATGTGGTGTGAAGATTAGGGCTTGCGGGGGCTTGGGTGACGAGGGTTTGGTGTAATGGGGTTTTAGGAATCAGTGACTTAGCGGGAGGGAAATTTAACGAATTGGCTCGGGGGCGAAGAATTCGGTAAGGTTGGGATGGTATTGGCGGGGGCGCTGGGACTCATATTGCTGGATTTGATGGCCTAGTTGGGCGAGGAATGGGAGGCCGATGCTGTCGTATTCGTAGGCACCGTCGTTGATGATGCCGTCTTGGTTGACGTAGAGGACGGCGCTGAGGAGGAATTCGGACTGGTGGAGGGAGTCGGCGAAGTAGGCGACATCGGCGAGGTAGCCGTGCGACATGCCGACGATGTTGTAGATGCGGAGGGCGGATTGGTGGGGGATTTCGGGGTTGCGGCCGTAGTAGAGGTATTTTTTGTAGGCGTCGAAGTAGCGGGCGGGGACGTAGGGATGGAAGCCGGACTCGTGGGGGGTGGCGTGGAGGTAGCGGCGGAGGAAGGCGTAATCGGTTGGGGTGAGGCGGAGGCGCTGGTCGGCGGGGACGGATTCGGGGAAGAGGATACTTTGGAGGAGGGCGGTGATGGCGGGGAGTGGGAGGTGGTTGGCGGTGGTGAAATCGTAGGGTTCGGGGATGATTCGGCGGCCGGCTTGGTGGGCGCGGCCTTTGAGGACGCGGCCGAGGGGACTGGTGTAAGGGATGGGGTTGAATTTGGCGGGCTCCTTATATAGGGTGTCGCCTTGGGGGGTGTGGAAACTGATGGGGTTGGTGTGGCGGTTGGCGGCGGTGTCGCAGGGGGCGAAGCGGCGGGTGATGCGGGTGGTGGAGTAGCCTAGTTCCTGCAGGCGCTGGTTGAGAGGGCGTTGGCCGAGAAATTCGTAGAGGCGGTTGTAGGCGATGTTGTCGCTGACGAGGAGCATTCGCTTGATGTAGTTGCCGACGGTGGCGGTGCGGTCGGAATCAGCGGGGGCGGCGAAAGGGACGGGGGTTTGGCAGCGGTAGGCGGTACCGGTGGCCATGATGGTGCGGCGATTTATTCCCGGTTTGTGGAGGTCATTGAGCTTTTCGAGGGAGAGGGCGACTACGGGGAGTTTGACGAGGCTGGCTGGGTTGAAGTATTGCTGGGGGTTAAGGTGGTAGGTATGGGGGGTGAAGGTGGGGTGGTTCTGGGCGTCGCGGTTAATTTGGGTATAGATGATTTGAAGCTCGTATTGGGGATTAGTGGCAACTCTCTTTAATATGGGACTGGTTTGTATTAGGGAGTCTAGTAGTGGGGAGTCTCCTGGCGTTAACCTCACCCCCCGGCCCCCTCTCCAAAAAAGAGGGGGTGCCAGACGACTTGTGGCGGCTAGGGTTATTAGGGTGGTTATTGTTAGCAGGAAGGCTACTCCTATTATATAGTATAGAGTTGAGCTGGATTGGCGGGGTGTCTTCATAGGATATTGAAACAGAAAGGGCCGTGATGTTGCCACCACGGCCCTGTGGGGCTGATTTTATACGAAGGTTAGTCGGCTAGGGGGACCAGGCGCTTGGCGAGGAGGAGGTTAGAGTCGGTTTGACGCCAGTTGTAGCCGGTGCCGAAGGGGAGCGGCTTGGGTTTGTGGAGGGTGTCGCGGTAGGCCGCGGTGAGTTCGGGTTGGTATTGCTTGGCAAAGAGGTTGATGGGGCGGCGGTAGGTGCCGTAGTAGTTGAACTGCCAGGCGCCTTTCTGGAAGTACTTCATGGCGATGCCGGAATCATCTTGCAGGATGTAGCGGCTGCGGCGGAGGACGGTGCGACGGACTTTATTGAAGTACGACTTGTGCATGAGGTAGGTGGCCGACTTCACGTAGGTGGTGAGGGGACCGAGGTGGCGCACAAATTCCAACGGGGCGCTTTTGGCGGTGAGCTTCCAGTCGCTGAGGTCGGCGGAGAAGTAGTAGACGGTTTTGGGCTGGCCGTCGGGGCCACGGAGCTTCATTTCGACGCCGGGGATGGATTTCGGGTCGGGGGTTTGGGTGGTGTCGGTGGGGGCGTCGAGGAGTTTGCCGGCGGCATCGAGCTGCACGGGGCGGATGGCGGTGATTTGGTTGCCAGTGCGGGCGGCGAAGAGCATCATTAATGGCAAAGCGCCGTCCAGTTCAACGGATTTCAGGTCGACGGCCATGTCGTTGGTACGGAAGAAGCTGAAATTGAGCACCGACCAGAGCGATGTTTTGACGGTGGGCAGCAGCTTGGGGTTCTCGAGAGAGGCGCGGGCGGGGACGGTGCCGACGGGCTCCAAGCCCATCAGGACGTAGGTTTGGCTGGTGGGGAACATCGTGACGACGTTCAGGAAATCGGGGCCGCTGAAGGGGTAGAAGATGGTGGGGCTGCTGGCGTGGACCGAATCGAGCTCGGTATTGGCCCACTGGGTCATGCGGGTGGTGTGGGTGGCGCGGTATTTATCCCAGCTTTTGTCCTGGTCTTTGGCGAATGCCTGCCAGGCGGGCGTGGCGGCCAGAGCGGTGAGGTCGCTGTGCCGGCTGGGCTGGAGGCCGCCGAGAAACATGGCCACGTCCTGAGCGTAGGCAGTATCCGGGGCGGTGAGGCGGTTGGGGCGCGCCTGAATGGCTTTGGCGTCGGCGGCGACTGGCGATGCTGATTTGGTGGAGTCGATGGCATCGGCCGTAGTGGCCATGGTTTCTTCCTTAGCGGAAGAAGTGGCGGTTTCCGTTTTTTTATTCGACTCGGAGCAAGCGGAAAGCAGGAGCAAGGCGGCGGGCAGGAGCCGAAGCGCGGCGGTGCGGAGGAGCATTATATAAAGGAGTGATTGAAGGTGCAAGTTACGGAGGGCTCACCCCCCGGCCCCCTCTCCTTGGGGAGAGGGGGAGCCAAGCGGGTTGTGTCGGCGCTAACGTTTTTGTCGAAATCAGCCTTGAGAAGCGGGTGATGGCACCGCCAGCCGCGTGGTGATGAAGTAAACCAGCGCGCCGACGGCCAGTGTAGCCAGTCCGTAGAGCGACTCCCACGGCTTATCGCGCAGGATGAAGGCCAGCGTCCACCCGCTCAGCACGAGGAAAATGAGGGGCGTAACGGGGTAGCCCCAGGCTTTATAAGGACGCGGCAAATCGGGCTGACGGAAGCGGAGCACGAACAAGCCCAGCACCGTGAGGAAGGTGAACAGGTTCAATACAAAGCCCGCATAAACCAGTACGCCTTGGAAACTGGGCTTCAGAATAAAGGCCAAGGTAATGGTCGTTTGCAGGAACAATGCCCGCACGGGGATGCCGGCGCGGCTTTTGGGGGCCAGGAAGCGGAGGGCGAAGATGTCCTCACCCATCGTCTGGACGATGCGGGGGCCGGCGAAAATCATCGAACTGATAGTGGAAACGAGCAGCGCCGCGATAACGCCGCCCATCAGCCGCCCGCCGAGGGGGCCAAAAAGCGAAGTAGCGGCTACGAAACCGACTTCGACCTGCCCCTTCAACCCGGCCAGCGGCGTGGAACGCAGGAACACATAATTCAACCCTACATATAATAGGAGCACGACGGCAGTGCCCGCCAACAGGATGCGCGAGAGGTTGCGCTTGGGGTTTTCGATTTCGCCGGTGACGTACACGGCGGCGTTCCAGCCGGAGTAGGCGTAGCTCACATACACGAGGCTCACGGCGAAAGCGGGGCTGAGCAGGGCTTGCCAGCCGGCGGCATCGGGCAGGAAACTAATAGGCTGCCCCTCCCCCATCACCATGCCCGCGCCGATGAATATCACCAAAACGACCACTTTCAGGGCGGTGATGATGATTTGGAGGCGACTGCCGACACGGGTGCTACTCCCGTGTACTAGCGTAAGAGCCAATACCACGGCTACCGAAAGCCACTGTGGATGCAGGCCCGGCCATACGCTTTTGGCGTATTCGCCCAGCGCCAGCGCGGCCAGGGCCGTGGGGGCCGCGAAGCCCACCGTGGCCGATACCCAACCGGAGAGGAAGCCTAGCGCCGGGTGGTAAATCTTACTCAAATAGTGGTATTCGCCCCCAGAACGGGGCATGGCCGCCGCCAGCTCGGCGTAGCTCACGGCCCCACAGAGGGCAATGAGGCCGCCCACCAGCCATAGCATAAGCAGCGCAAAACCGCTTTGGATGCCCATTACCTGGAAGCCGAGGCTGGTGAAAACGCCCGTGCCCACCATGTTGGCAATGACGATGGCCGCGCCGGTGAGGAAAGTGATTTTATATAGAGTGCGGTTAAGCTCGGGCATGATGCAAAGATGCGAAGCATTATTGCGGCCATCTGTCATGCTGAACGCAGTAAAGCACCTTACCGCGTCCGAACGAGTGTTCCAACGTAAGGTGCTTCACTGCGTTCAGCATGACAGATGACTATTCCACCACGCTGGCGGCTTTTGGCTTTTTGTAGAGCGGCACGGTGCTGCACGGCTCGCCATACATCACGCTGCTGGTCACGGGGAGGAGCTTTTGCATGATGGCCACGTAGGCGAAGGTGGGCACGGGCACGTTGCCGCAGCCTTTCACCACCACTTTGGCGTCGCGGTATTCTTCGGTATCAATGGCGGCGATGGCTTCTTCGAACAGCGACTGCTCCAGGGCATCGAGGTTGCCGAAGACGTAACGGTGGGCGTGGTTCTGGAGTTTGGTGGCGAGCAGCATGTACGCCCAGGTGGGCACAATGGCATCGGCCGAGCAGATGATGGCGACGTTTTTGCCGTCGTACTGCGTCCAGTCGTTGGTTTTCACGAACTCGCGGAAGTCCTTTTCGCGCAGCATGAGGCCGTGGAAGAGGTTGTCCTTAATGTCGTACACCACCCGCTCGCCGGGATGGAGCATTTCTTCCAGGTTGAGGGTGACGAGGCCGGAGTTGGCGACACGGTTGACGAAGAGGGGTTCCATATAGTAGCGCGGACTTTTAGTCCGCGATGGGTAAGGATTGATAAAGGTTCGGCGTTGACTCGCGGACTAAAAGTCCGCGCTACTTCGCTTTCGGCGTGGTCGTGTACACTTCTTTCAGATAAAACGGCTCGTAATACGCTACGTCCTGAAATTCCTGCCGATGATAAGCGGCGACGGCCAACGCCCCCACCGCTACCGCCGACGGCTCGATACCCGCCAAAAAACCAGCCTGCACCGACTCGCCCAGCACCGCCTGAAACTTCGCCGCGCCGTTGCCGAAGAATAACACGGAATGGTGGGCCAATTGTTCGGCCAGCGTATCGGCATCGAGGATGAGTGGCGTGGGCGCGAGCACCTCCCGGCCGTCGTGGGTGTACAGCGCGGTGTACACTTCCTGCCGCCGGGCATCCAGCATCGGGCAGAACAGGAAATTCTCGGGCCGGGCGGTGCCGGCGGCCACCTGCGCGGCCAGCGCCCGCAGCGTGCTCACGGCCACCAGCGGAATATCAAGCGCGAAGCACAGGCCCTTGGCGGCGGCGGCCCCGATGCGCAGGCCGGTATAGGAACCGGGCCCGTCGCTCACGGCCACGGCGGCGAGGTCGGCCAGCTGGTGACCGGTATTTTCAAGCAGCTGCTCGATGAGCACGGTAAGGTGGGTGGAGTGCGACTTATCGAGCCGCAGCTCGGACTGGCCGACCAGGGAGCCGTCGGCCACGCGGTGCAATGCTACCGAGCAGACGGGCGAAGAGGTTTCGAGGGAGAGGAGGAGGGATTTGCTCAATGTAGATTTGAAATTTCCGGCGCAAAATTATTGACGATGTATAATCTGGAGCTACTTAAGCAGCACTTAGAAACTAATTGGGGCAAGAGTACCGATAAGAAAGACCAGATTCCAGACCCGCTTGAGAAGATGTCGGAGGATTTTTCTGTACTGGAATTTCCTCCATCGGAAAAGCACGACTTCTGGATTTACTCTACGCTTGGAATGTCAACTGATAATCCAGACAACTTGATTGAGTTGCATGTTTATTCTAACAAGCAAGATTCGGCGCTGATTGAGTTGCTTACCATTTCTGCTTCCTTCCACCGGAATGAGGCTCCTCTTGGCTTACATCATACTGTCAATTTCGGACGGCCTTGGCAAGATGATTCGGCATGCAGCTTCGGTTTCATTTCGCTTCCTTATATGGATGGCGAAGCTTTAGAGATATTCGATTTTGAAGATAGTCATCTGCACAACCTTTGGCTTCTACCAATTACAGAAAGCGAAAGGGATTACAAGATTGAGAATGGATGGGATGAGTTGGAGCAACGTTTTGAAGACAATGGGCTTGATTACCTGAATCCACAACGCTATTCATGTGTATAAAAAAAGCAGGCACCTTTCAGCGCCTGCTTTTCTACTTAACGCAGTTCAAAATTACTTCGTACCAGCCGACTTGCGGGCGCTGGCGGCTTGGCCCGTGGGCTTCAACAGCGCGGCGTAGCGATTCGGGTCGTTCAGGACGGCCACGGCGGCGATGATGTTGGGGTCGTCGTCGAAGCCGGCTTCGGTGCGGCCCTTCTCAAAGTAGTAGCGCGACACGATTTCCTGCTCCAGCAGTTCCTTGATTTCGGGCTTGAAGCGTTGCAGGTCGTTGGCCTTGTTCACGGTCACTTTCTTGCGGATGGCTTCGAGCTCCAGCTTCACGTCGTCGTAGTGCTTTTCCTCTTTTACCTTCTTGCTGAGGTCGGTGAGGGCCTTTTCGGCATCGGTGCTGTAGCTGATGTTCTTGCCTTGCAGGTAGGTTACGAACTTCTGGTAGTCCACGTCCGAGAGCTTGAACTGGCGGGCGGGCACGATGGTGGAGTGCTCGGCGCGGTAGCGGGTGGCGTAGTCGAAGAGGTAGCTTTTCTGGAGCAGGATACGGGTGATGTCGGCGATTTCGCGGTCCTGCACCTCAATATCGGGGGCTACGCCGCCGCCGTCGTACACGGTGCGGCCGGCGGTGGTTTTGAAGGCCGTGCGCAGCGAATCGGGGAATTTGCCCAGCGTGCCATCGTCAGCGCGGTGGGCATAGTCGATTTCCTGGATGCAGCGGCCGCTCGGGATGTAGTATTTGGCGGTCGTCACCTTCAACTGCGAGTTGTAGCTGAGGGGGCGGGTGGCCTGCACGAGGCCCTTGCCGAAGGTGCGCTCACCCACCAGCACAGCGCGGTCATAATCCTGCAACACGCCCGATACGATTTCCGAAGCCGACGCCGAGCGGTTGCTCGTGATGATGGCAATCGGAATCTGGGTATCGAGCGGCACGTCGAGGGCCTTGTATGTTTTGTTCCACTCCGTCACCTTTCCTTTGGTACTTACCACATCAAGTCCCTTGTCGATGAACAGGTTGGAGATGTTCACGGCCTCATTCAGCAGGCCGCCGGGGTTGTCGCGGATGTCGAACACGATTTTCTTCGCGCCCTGCTCCTTGAGCTTGGTCACGGCGGCGCGCACTTCCTTGCCCGCATCCACCGTGAAACCGCCGAGCTGGAAGTAGCCCACATCGCCGGAAATCATGCCAGTATAAGGCACATTATCCACCTGGATTTTATCGCGGGTGATGTCGATTTGGATGGGTTTATCCTGGCCGTAGCGCGTCACCATCAGCTTCACCATCGAATTGGCTTGGCCCTTGAGTAGCTTGCTGATGTCGGCGTTCGACTTTTTATCGACCACCACGCCGTTGATGTCGAGGATTTCATCGCCGGGGAGCAGGCCGGCTTTTTGGGCCGGATAGCCTTCATAGGCGCTTTGCACCACGGTTTTGCCGTTGCGCTTCACCACCGAGGCCCCGATGCCGCCGTACTGCCCGGTGGTCATGGTGCGGAAATCCTCAATGTCGTCCTCCGGAATGTAGTTGGTGTAGGGGTCGAGCGAGCGCAGCATGGCGTCGATGCCCGTTTTCACCAGCTTGGCGGGCGTGACCTCGTCAACGTAATAGGTGTTGACTTCCTTGAAGAGCGTGGCGAAAATGTCCAGGTTCTTGGCAATCTCGAAGTACCGCTCATTATCGGAAGCGGCTCGGAAAGAAACCAAACCCAGCGTGCCCACAGCCAGGGTAGCGAGTAGCTTTTTGCGGATAGTCATACGAAATACAGGTAGCGGGTCAACACGAATCTAGGGGGTCGGCGGTGAAGCGGGTACTTCAATAGTCGTGCCCAGCAAACGATGGAAAGCGGAAATTAATTTTTTTTCCACCAACGTTAGCGGACTTTTTTCCTTCCCCGTGAAGATAATACCCAGCAGAGCGATTTCGTGCCCGTTGGGTTGCTCCGTAAGCCGATATTTATTGAGCCGATATGCCTCGCGGATGAGCCGCTTGAGCCGGTTGCGGTCGACCGCCCGCTTGAACGTGCGCTTGCTCACGCTGATGAGCACCTGTGGCGGGGCCGTGGTGGGCGCAGCCGCTTTTATCCAGACGATGCGCAACGGGTAAACGCCAAAAGAGGAACTCTGCTTGCTGAAAAGCTCTTCGATGAGCTTCTTGCGGCACAGGTGTTCCTCTTTCGGGAAGGTATATTTTCGGGCCGCCAGCGGGGCGCTGGTAGCAGTTGGCTCGTTCACGTTGCTTACCTGTTGGGCCGCTGTTTCGGCAGCAAAGCCCTATGTTGGAAACGCCTAAAATAGCGAAGCCGCATTGCAGCGACAGAAATAACGCTGTCTCAGCAATGCGGCAATCGGCTAGCTTACAGCCCGAAGCTGTGCGCTAACGGCTAAAAAGACTAGCGCTTGTGCTTGCCTTCGTCGGATACGGTGAGGCGCTTGCGGCCTTTGGCACGACGACGAGCCAGCACGTTGCGGCCGTTAGCGGATTCCATGCGGAGACGGAAGCCGTGCTTGTTTACACGCTTGCGCTTCGAGGGCTGATAGGTACGTTTCATATCAAAAAATCTTAAAAAGACGAGTTTCGAGTTGGGCCGGCAAAGGTACGGGCTTTGTCTGGAAAAGACAAGGGCCTCAGCCACTTTTACGTGGAGGACGTTAGCCGGCAGTAGCTTTAGGCCCGTTTAACCCCGTTTTGGCGATGATTCACTACCACGTTTCCTTCGAAAACCCGCTCACGTTTTACCTGCAAATCCAGCTCACGCTGGACGTTGCGGCCGATGCCACCGCCCCGCTGGAGCTCCAGCTGCCCGCCTGGCGCCCCGGCCGCTACGAGTTGCAAAACTTCGCCCAGAAGATTCAATGCGTGGTGGTTGAGGATGCCGCCACCGCCCAGCCCCTCCCCTACCGCAAGCTCACCAAAGACCGGTGGGAGGTACCCAACGCCGCCGGCCGTACCGTGCGGGTGCGCTACAACTTCTACGCCCACCAGATGGACGCCGGCGGCTCCTGGCTCGATGAGACGCAGCTGTACCTGAACCCCGTGCAGGCGCTGATGTACGCCGAGGGCCGGCAACTGGAGGAATGCGAATTGACGCTGGCTATTCCCGAGGGCTGGCAGGTGGCTTGTGGGTTGAAGCAAATCACGCCGAATGTGCTTTCCGCAAGGGATTTCGACCAATTGGCGGACTCGCCGCTGATTGCCAGTCCCACGCTCACGCACCAGGAATACGAGGCGGGCGGGCTGCCCTTCCACGTCTGGGTACAGGGCGAGGCGCTGGTGAACTGGCCGAAGCTACTGGCTGATTTCAAGGCTTTTTCGGAGGAACAGTTGACGCTATTCGGCGGCTTTCCGGTGGCGGATTACCACTTCCTGAACCAGTTTCTGCCCTACAAGCACTATCACGGCGTGGAGCATCATAATTCAACGGTAATCACCTTGGGGCCGGCTGAGCTAATTATGAGCGAGGGCTTGTATAAGGAATTGCTGGGCGTGAGCTGCCACGAGCTATTCCATACTTGGAATATCAAGAGCATCCGGCCCGCCGAGATGCAGCCCTACGACTACAGCCGCGAGAACTACTTCCGCACCTGCTTCATCGCCGAGGGCATCACGACTTACTACGGCGAGTACCTACTGGCCCGTAGCCACGTCCGCACGCCCGCGCAATATTTTGAGGAGTTGAACATCGTACTCCGCAAGCACTACGACGACGCTGGCGGCGAAAACCTCTCCCTGGCCGATGCCAGCATGGACCTCTGGCTGGACGGCTACAAGCCCGGCGTGCCCGACCGTAAGGTGTCGGTATACCACAAGGGTGCGCTGGCGGCTATGCTGCTTGATTTGACGCTCCGGCAGCTTTCCGGCCACGCCCGTAGCCTCGATGACGTGATGCGGCGGCTGTACGAGGAGTTCGGTAAAACCGGCATCGGCTACATGGAGGCCGACTACGTTCGCATTGTGAACGAGGTGGCCGGGCGCGACATGCACCCCTATTTCGACAAGTTCATCTACGGCACCGCGCCGCTGCAGGAGCCGCTGGACCGGGTGCTGCACACCGTGGGCTGCCAGCTGCTGGTGGGCGAAAACGCCTCCGCATCGGAAGGCCACTTTGGTTTCCGCACGGTAGTGAAAAACGAGCGCACGGAGGTAACCGCCATCTGGCCCAACTCGCCCGCCGCCGCGGCCCTGACCGTGGATGATGAAATCGTGGCCGTGAATGGCCGCCGCGTAGACATGAACCTGCAAAGCCTGCTCAGCACCGGCGCGCCGGCTTACGAGGTGAGCGTGTTCCGCCAGAACCGGCTGCTGACGGTGACGCTGGCCGCCACGCCGGGCGTGAGCTTTGGTCAACGCTATGCCATTGATAAGCTGGAAACGGCCGATGCGGCGCAGCAGCGCGGGTTCGAGCAGTGGCTGGGGTGGGAGTTTTGAGGGAGGACCAAAACACAGAAAGGCCCTGCTGGAATGCTCCAGCAGGGCCTTTCTGTGTTCTTTAATGAAGCTGGCGGCTTAATGCTTTGAGTCGCCGCCCTTGCCCACTTTGCCCGTATCGACGGACATCGGATTGTTGCGCTGGGGATTACTCCGAATATTCTTTACCCCTTTTCCAGCGGTGTTGCCGTCGGTGGTGTTGCCGTGGGCCGAAACATTGCTCACGTTCGGGGCCTGCACTTGCGTGCTCTTCCGTTTCGTGTTAGCCGCCGGATTGACGGACGTTTTATCGTTTTGCAGGTCAGTGTCTTTCTTAGCGTGTCCCATGGCGAGTTCAAGGTTAGATGGACGATAGAAAGTTGTACCCTTCTGCGGCAAAAAAAGTTGCGCCCCAAGGCAATACGTCGTAACGCATTTCCTTGGGGCGCAGCTTTCAAAATCAACCTATCAGAACCGTGTCAGGCGGGTTACGCGGGCTGGCTGGTCAGCACCGAGGCTGGCATCACCTTCACCAGCTCGGCAAACTGCGCTTCACGGGCTTCTACTTCTTCAGCGCTGAGATTCAGCAGACGCTCGGTGCCGAATTTCTCGACGCAGAACGAGGCCATGGCCGAACCATGAATCACGGCGCGCTTCATGTTTTCGAAGCTGATGTCGTCCGTCGCGGCCAGGTGGCCGATGAAACCACCCGCAAAGGTGTCGCCGGCACCAGTTGGGTCGAATACTTCTTCCAAAGGCAGCGCGGGCGCGTAGAAAATTTTGTTTTTATGAAAGAGTAGCGCGCCGTGCTCGCCCTTCTTGATGATGAGGAATTTCGGTCCCATGCCCATGATTTTCTTGGCGGCTTTCACCAACGAATACTCGCCGGAAAGCTGGCGCGCCTCCTCATCGTTGATGCTCAGCACGTCTACCATTTCAATGGTGGCGATGAGCTCTTCGAGGGCGATGTCCATCCAGAAATTCATCGTGTCCATCACAATCAGCTTGGGGCGGTTCACGAGGCGCTGGATGACGAGGCGCTGCACCTGCGGGGCCAGGTTGCCCAGCATGAGGTACTTGCAGTCCTGATAAGCATCCGGGATAATGGGGTCGAAATCGGCCAGCACGTTGAGCTCGGTCACGAGGGTTTCGCGCGAGTTCAGGTCTTTGGAATAGATGCCCGACCAGAAGAACGACTTCTCGCCCTGCTTGATTTGCAGGCCTTCCACGTCCACGCCGTGCTCTTCGAGCAGCAGGATATCGGACTGCGGAAAGTCATCGCCCACCACGGCCACCAGCTTCACGGGCTTCAGCGAGTAAGACGCCGAGAGGCTGATGTAGGTGGCGGCACCGCCGATGATTTTATCGGTTTTGCCGAAAGGCGTTTCCAAGGCGTCGAATGCGACGCTGCCGATGACGAGCAGGCTCATGCAGGTAAAATGTGGTGAATAAAAACGGTCGAAGTTAAAGCCGCATTAAAACGGATTCATTGCAAGCAACAAAAAAGTCCCCGGATAATTCCGGGGACTTTTTCTGATGGGTAAATAATGGGGCTCGAACCCACGACCTTCGGAATCACAATCCGACGCTCTAACCAGCTGAGCTATATCTACCAGGTTGGTTTTGGTGGTGCAAAGATAGAAAAAGAAGCGGGATTGAACAAAAAAAGTTCTTCGCTGAACAGCTGATGCTTTTGAAAGAACGTCATGCAGAGCATAGCGAAGCATCTTTACCGCTATAGTAATCAGCCGAATTGCAACGAAGCGGTAAAGATGCTTCGCTACGCTCTGCATGACGGTCAATTTTCATCCTGCTACCAGTTGGCCGCCGCAAAATCCCGACCTTTGCCGGATGGAACCCAATATCACCCCATCGTTCAACGATTTCAAACTCAACAAACAACTGCTAACCGCCGTGGCGGCGGCTGGCTTCACCGACCCCACGCCGGTACAGATTCAGACTATCCCGCTACTGCTGGCCGGGCACGACGTGCTGGGCATCGCCCAAACTGGCACCGGCAAAACGGCGGCCTTCGGCCTGCCGCTGTTGATGAAGGTAAAATATGCTCAGGGCACCAACCCACGGGCGCTGGTGCTGGCTCCTACCCGCGAGTTGGCCATGCAGATTGAGAAGCATTTGAAAGCGCTGGCGGTGAACACCGACCTGCGCATTTTTGCCATTTACGGCGGTCTGGGGCCGAAAACCCAGATTGAAACCATCGCCGAAGGCTTGGATATACTGGTGGCAACGCCGGGCCGACTGCTCGAAATTTACCTGAAAGGCGCGGTGCGCCTCACCGACCTAAAAACGCTGGTGATGGACGAGGCCGACAAGATGATGGATATGGGCTTCATGCCCCAGATTCGGCGAATTTTGGAGATTATTCCACGCAAGCGGCAGAATGCGCTATTTTCGGCCACCATGCCGGAACGGGTGACGACGCTGAGCGAGGAATTCCTGGAATTCCCGGTGCGGGTGGAGGTGAGCCCGCCGGCCAAAACGGCCTCCACGGTTTCGCAGGTGATGTATGAAGCGCCCAACCTGCTCACTAAAATTAACCTGCTGCACTTCCTGCTGCACCGCGACATTGACACCATGACGCGGGTGCTGCTGTTCTGCCGCACCAAGCAGCATGCCGACCAGGTGGCCCACTTTCTGGAGCGCAAGGCTCCGGCCGGCGAGGTGCGCGTGATTCACGGCAATAAGGGCCAGAACGCGCGGATGAACAGCATGGACTCGTTCAAGGCGGGGGAGGTGCGCTACATGGTGGCCACGGACGTGGCCGCCCGCGGCATCGACGTGCCGCAGGTGACGCACGTTATCAACTTCGACGTGCCGATTGTGCACGACGACTACGTGCACCGCATCGGGCGCACGGGCCGGGCGCTGCACACGGGCGCAGCCATCACCTTCGCCAACGAGGCCGAGATGGTGCACATCACCGAAATTGAGGCGCTCATCAACCAGAAAATTGAACTATTGCCGCTGCCGGAGGAAGTGGTGATTGAAGAAACGCCTTTCGAGGAGCAGCAGAAGATGGGGCGCGAGCTCGACGACCGCCGCAAGAAGCTGGACCCAACCTTCAAAGGCGCTTTCCACGAGAAAAAGGAGTGGATTAAGCCCGGCGTGACGATTGACAAGCGCACCGGCAAGGCTTTCGCCGAAGGCAAAAAGAAGAGCACCAAGGGCTCGAAGGCCTTTGTGGGCAAGAAGGGCGGCTCGAACCCCGGCGTGAAGGCGCTAAAGCGGCGCGGACGCTAGGTGAATTATAAATTAAAAATTATGAGTTATGAATTGAAACATTGGCATCTTCAGGAGCCCACGTTTCAATTCATAACTCATAATTTTTAATTTATAATTCTACTTGTGGTGTATCAGATGCCCGAAGTGGATGCTGGCGAAGGTGAGGGCCGCGCCCCAGAACACCGCGCTCAAAAACATGTGCAGCAGGATGCGCTGCCGGGGCACGCCCAATAGCGTGGCGATGACCGTGCCGCCGATGGGCGACAGCAGAATGGGCGTGAGGAAGGCGATGCCGCCCATCCCGAACTTGCGGAACACCTTGATGATGTTGCGCGACTTCTTAGAGAAGATGGGCTCCCGGCGCAGGCGGCGTTGCTTCTGGCGGTGCTGCATCCAGACGCGGCCCACGCCGGAAAAGATGAACACACTGGTCATCATTCCGCCCACGGTGAGGGCCAGCGTGGGCCAGAAGTGCAGGCCCATGGAAGTACCGGCCAGTGGGCCGCCCAAAAACTTGACCGTGCTCAACAGGAACACGGACGCGCATTTAATGGCGGGGTGAAGCACGACGAAACGAAAAGGCAGGCGGCGGGTGAGAGGGAAACTTCAACGCGGGGTGGGCGCATTGCAAAGATACCCCGTTTGGCGGGGCAGGGTTCCATTATCAGTACCCGGAAATTGAAGGCTACAGCTTGCTGCCGTAGGAAAGGTCGCCGGCATCGCCCAGGCCGGGGATGATATAGGCGTGCTCGTTCAACTTTTCATCGATGGCCGCTACCCAGAGGGTGGCTTCGGGAATTTCGCGGGCCACGTAGGCCAGGCCCTCGGGCGAGGCGATGACGGCGGCGATGTGCACCTGGCGCGGCGTGCCGAAACGCAGCATAGCGCGGTAGGTTTGCACCAGGCTTTTGCCGGTGGCCAGCATGGGGTCGGCCAGGATGAGGACCCGCTCGTCGAGGCTGGGGGCTGAGAGATAATCGACCTGGACCTGCACCTGGGCGGTGCCTTCGATGCGGTAGGCGGCCACGAAAGCGCTGGGCGACTGGTCGAAATAATTCAGGAAACCTTGATGAAATGGTAACCCGGCGCGCAGCACGGTGGCCAGAATGGGGAAGTCGTGGAGGAGCTTGCCGGTGGTTTCGGCCAGCGGCGTCTGGATGGCTTTGTCGGTGTAGCTGAGGTGGGCGCTGATGCGGTAGGCGATGATTTCGCCCAGGCGCTGGAGGTTGCGGCGGAAGCGGAGGCTGTCTTTCTGCACGTCTTTGTCGCGCAGCTCGGCCAGGAAATGGTTGGCAATACTAGGTTCGGCGCAGACTACGTGGATGTTGGCCATAGCCTCGGCAGCATCGTGGGCGGCGGGGGCCGAAGCGGCGGAGGAAGGAAGCGGCGTGGCCATACAAACAGGATTTTGGTGAAGGATGCCGGACAGAAGGCTGGGCCGGCACCCCGAAGTTGGCACAAAAACGGGCGGCAGGCAAGAAAGCGTACCGGAATTCGTCTTCATGGTCACGGCTCTGCGGCGGATTTGGACAGGATTCGAGGCGGGGCAACGGCGACCCTTTTCTACCCGCCAACGGCTGGCTGCGTAGGTTTGTTAAAAAATGGTGATGCCTGGCTTTTATCAGGGAAGCAAAGCATCGGTTTTATTCGGATTATCTGATTTTATGCATAAATCTCTGCTACTAACGGCTATTACGGCGCTGCTGGCCGGCGCGGCAGCGGCCCAAACGCCGGCGACTACTCCCGCTGGTGCACCCGCGCCCGCCGCACCCACCGAAAAGTCACCCTGGCTGATTTTCGACCAGCCGCTGGATACGATAGCCACCCCAAGCACCAAGCGTCAGCCCCGGGCAAAAGCGGTGCGCAACGCCACCGCGCCCCAGGCTCCGCGTTCCACCGCGCCGCGCCCGGCCCGGGTTTCGCGCAACGGCTTTGAGGCCACGCAGGGCACGAACTACGTGCCACTCGACCAGGATACTTACCGGCTGATTGACCGCTACGCCATCAAGTTTGGCTCCGATTCGCTGCGCGACCCGCACACCAGCGTGCGGCCCTACACCCGCGCCGGCGTGGCCCACCTCGGCGAGCGCATCCTGAGCCCGGACAGCGCCCAGGCCTACCGCGCCGGCAGCCTCTCCCGCGCCGACCGCTTCAACGCACAATACCTGCTGAAAGACAACTGGGCCAACTCGGCCCAGGGTGCCGACCTCAACCAGAGCGCCCGGCCGTTTCTCAACTACTTCTACCGCGACCAGACCGATTTCTACCACGTCGACAACCCTGATTTCACGCTGCGCGTGAACCCGGTGGCGCTGCTTGCTATCGGCAAAGACAATAAGGGCACCGACGGAGCCAGCTACGTGAACACCCGCGGCGTGCAGATTGAGGGCACGATTGACCAGCGGCTGGGCTTTTATGCGTTTCTGGCCGATAACCAGGAGGGTGTGCCGCAGTACGTGCGCAACCGTGTGGAGCGCGATACCATCGTGCCGCACGAAGGCTATTTCAAGCCGTATAAAGTGGCGCAACTGCGCCAGAACAGCCAGTATGATTTCTTTTCGGCGCGGGGCTACGTGACCTACGCGGCCACCAAGCACATCAACGTGCAGTTGGGGCACGACCGGAATTTCATCGGCAACGGCTACCGCTCGCTGATTCTGTCGGACTACAGCGCACCGTATTTCTTCCTGAAGCTGAATACCCGCATCTGGAAATTCAACTACCAGAACCTATTCGCCGAGCTGGCGGCGCAGAAGCGCAACGCCGACCAGGTGTACCCCAAGAAATACCTGGCGCTGCACCACCTGAGCCTGGATGTGACCGATAATTTCAACATCGGCGTGTTTGAATCGGTGATAGCCGGCTCGGCCAGCAACCGCTTCGAGTTGCAATACCTGAACCCGGTTATCTTCTACCGGGCCATCGAGCAGAACGTGGGCTCGCCCGATAACGCCATGCTGGGCATGGATTTCAAGTGGAACATTCTGCACACGGCGCAACTCTACGGGCAGGTGGTGCTGGACGAGTTCAAGCTGAGTGAAATCCGGGCTGGCAACGGCTGGTGGAGCAACAAGCAGGCGGTGCAGGTGGGGGCGAAGTACATCGACGTGGCCGGCATCCGCAATCTGGATTTGCAGGCCGAAGTGAACTACATCCGGCCCTACACCTACCAGCACGTATCCTATTACACGGCCTACACCAACTACCAGCAGCCCCTGGCCCACCCCATGGGGGCCAACCTGACGGAGGTGCTGGGCGTGCTCAGCTACCAGCCCCTGCCCCGCCTGAACCTGGTGGCCAAAGCCATTTACACCGAGCAAGGACTGGATTACGGCTACAATGCCGCGGGCACTGTCATCACCACCGGCCCGCTCAGCAACGATGCGCCCGACACCGGCCTCACCACCGGCCGCCTGGCCAACTTCGGCGGCAACCCGCTCGTGCCATACAACTCGCACCCGATGGACTACAACAACCGCACCGGCCAGGGCAACAAGAGCAGCCTGCTCCACACCGATTTTACGGCCACCTACCAGCCCCGCCTCAACCTATTTCTGGATGCCAAGCTCATTGCCCGGCACCAGACCTACTCCCTCACCCCGGCGGCTAATGTGAACGAGGTATACGCCTCGCTGGCCGTGCGCTGGAACATTGCCCAGCGTCTGCACGAATTTTAATCGGTTATGAAAACGTACCTCCGCATCTTACAGTACGCCCGGCCGCTGCTGGCATTTCTGCCGCAGTACCTGCTGTACACGGTGCTGACCATCTTCTTCAGCATCGGCAACTTCACGCTGATTATCCCGCTGCTGAGCGTGCTGTTCGACAAAACGGACAAGGTGCCGGCCCACGCGCCCGACCACCTTCCCGGCTTCAAGCCCACCATTCAGTGGGTGACGGACACGTTCAATTACTTCTTTGCCGATGTGCTCACGGCCCACGGCAAAATGGGCGCGCTAGCCTTCGTGTGCGGCGTGGTGGTGGTGTCGGTGCTGCTGAGCAACGTGTTTCGCTACATGAGCCTGCGCCTGCTGGCCAAAGTACGCGCCCGCGTTATCCGCAACCTGCGGCGCGACTTGTACCACCGCATCATCGGGCTGCAGCTGAGCTTTTTCGCGGGCGAGCGGAAGGGGGATTTGATGTCGCGCTTCACAGCCGACGTGCAGGAAGTGGAAACCTCGGTGGTGAACACCTTCACGGCCGTTATCAAGGAGCCGCTCACCATCATTGCCTACTTTCTGGTGCTGTTCCACATGTCGGTGCCGCTCACGCTATTCACGCTGGTGCTGCTGCCGATTTCGGGCGGCATCATTGCCACCATCGCCAAGCGGCTGCGCACCCAGGCCAAGCAAAGCCAGAAAACGCTGGGCACCATGCTTTCGGTGATTGACGAGACGCTGGGCGGCATTCGCGTCATCAAGGCGTTTAATGCGCAGGAGTACATCAAGGGCAAGTTTGAGGAGCAGAACGACCAGTACGCCCGCACCTCGCGCAACATTGATAACACCCGGGATTTAGCCTCGCCATTCTCCGAGTTTGCGGGGGTTTCGGTGGTGGCCGGCCTGCTGTATTTCGGCGGCACGCTCATTCTGGGCGGGCAGTCGGCGCTCGATGGCGAGACGTTTATTGGGTATGTGATTCTGTTTTCGCAGGTACTGACTCCCGCCAAAGCCTTGTCCAGCTCCTTCGGCAACATCCAGCGCGGACTTGTGGCCGGCGAGCGGGTGCTGAGCATCATCGATACCGAGCCCGCCATCCGCGACCGGCCCGATGCTATCGTACTTCCACCCTTCGAGCGCCAGATTGAGTTCTACAACCTCAGCTTCAGCTACGGCGAAACGCCCGTACTCTACGACATCAACCTGACCATTAAAAAAGGCCAGACCGTGGCGCTGGTGGGCGGCAGCGGTGGCGGCAAAAGCACCCTGGCCGACCTCCTCCCCCGCTTCTATGACCCCAGCGCCGGCCAGATTCTCATCGACGGCCACGACCTGCGCGCCTGCTCCCTGCACTCGGTGCGCGACCAGATGGGCATCGTCACTCAGGAAAGCATCCTGTTCAACGACACCATTTTCAACAACATCCGCTTCAACACCGCCGCCACCGAGGCCGAGGTAATGGAAGCCGCCCGCATCGCCAACGCCCACGAGTTCATCATCGCCAGCCCCGATGGCTACCAGACCGTCATCGGCGACCGGGGCTCGCGCCTCTCGGGCGGGCAGCGCCAGCGGCTGAGCATTGCCCGCGCCATCCTGCGCAACCCGCCCATCCTCATTCTCGACGAAGCCACCTCGGCCCTCGACACCGAGAGCGAAAAACTCGTACAAGAAGCCTTACAGCGCCTGATGCAGAACCGCACCTCGCTCGTCATCGCCCACCGCCTAAGCACCGTGCAGCACGCCGATGAAATCGTGGTGCTCCAGCACGGCCGCATCGTGGAGCGCGGCACGCACGATGAGCTGTTGCGGCGCGAGGGTGGCGTGTACCAGCGCCTGAGCTCGATGCAGACCAACGCCGCGCTGGTCTGAGAAACACCTATCTTTCGCCCTAAACCAACTTTTTCGCCATGCTCGCCCTCAAACGCATTGTCACCGTCGCCGTCATGATTTACCTGCTGTTGGCGCTGCTGTTCATTCTCGTTCCCGCCGTGCGCACCTCGGTGGCGGATATGGGCGCGGGCCTGTCGGTTCCGGAAAAGGAGCGGCAATTTTTCTACGTCATGTTCGTGATTGGTGCCGTGCTAATGGCCCTGCACCTGGTCACCGAAAACCTCGACAGCGTGATGCTGCGCCGCACCGTAACCCAGTACGAAGGCAAAATCAACGAGCTGAAAGCCAAACTCTACGACCAGCAGCAGCGCACCAGCATCACACCTCCGACTACTGGCCCGCGCACCATCGACGGCCGCAACCTCGATGCGCCCGTGGTGCGCGACCAGCCCACGCAAAGCCAGGCGGCCGGCACTACCAGCACCACTGAAAATCGGACGGTTGACCACCTGCCCCAGCCCACCTTCCCCCAGACCGACCCCAGCCTGAGCAACACCCCGCCGGCCGACCGACCACCGCTGGCCTAGCTGAATGAACTAATCGTCTGTCATCCTGAGCGGAGCGAAGGACCTTATCACGGCTGAAAGAATACCGCTCAGCCGTGATAAGGTCCTTCGCTCCGCTCAGGATGACAGATTTGAAAAACTAATTACCGACTACCCAAAAAGTGCCTGACGCCTCTCTCCCCGACCTAATCCGCGCCGAGCTGACCGAAGCCCGCGCCGTGCTCGACCGCTTTTTGGCCGACCCGGCCCACGTGGCTAGCATCGCCGCCGCCGCCGAGCTCATCGCCGCCAGCCTGCAAAGCGGCGGCAAAGTCCTCACCTGCGGCAACGGTGGCAGTCTCTGCGACGCCCAGCATTTCGCCGAAGAGCTCAGCGGCCGCTACCGCCAGAACCGCCGCGCCTTGGCCGCCATCGCCCTCACCGAAGCCTCGCACATGACCTGCGTGGCCAATGATTTCGGCTTTGAGTTCGTCTTCAGCCGCTTCGTGGAGGCCCTGGGCCGCCCTGGCGATGTGCTGCTGGCCATCAGCACCAGCGGCAACTCGCCCAACATCCTGCGCGCCGCCGAAGCCGCCCGCGAGCTGGGCATGACCGTAGTTTCCCTCACCGGCAAGGACGGCGGCCAGCTCGCCGGGCTGAGCGACGTGGAGATTCGCGCGCCGCACTCCGGCTACGCCGACCGGATTCAGGAAATCCATATCAAGGCCATTCACATCATGATTCTGATGATTGAGAAGCTAGTGATTGGTTAAAAGCCATCATGACAAGCCCCAGAGGGGCGGCATGTCGGTAGTAAAACAGCATTCCCTTCAAGTTTAAGCCCCAGCGGGGCGACACTCGTTTGCGCAAGTGTCGCCCCGCTGGGGCTCAATCGTTCTTAGTGGCACCATTGCTACCAATATGTCG
Source organism: Hymenobacter segetis (assembly GCF_054776495.1). Classification (NCBI taxonomy): domain Bacteria; kingdom Pseudomonadati; phylum Bacteroidota; class Cytophagia; order Cytophagales; family Hymenobacteraceae; genus Hymenobacter; species Hymenobacter segetis. Next base: position 21,451 of record NZ_BAAHBV010000003.1, read on the forward strand.
CCTCTCCGAGGCTTAGTGACGGATAGTTGTAGTTGCTTCCTAGCTTTACAGCTCCGTTGCTTTCCATCATCGCCATTCCCTAACTCTACCCAACCTCATGCTTACCAAAACCTTCGGCTCAGCCGTGCAGGGCGTCAATGCCTACACCATCATCATCGAAGTGGTGGTTTCGGCGGGCACTGGTTTTAATGTGGTGGGCTTGCCGGATAACGCCATCAAGGAGAGCCAGCAGCGGATTGAGGCGGCGCTGAAGTTTCGCGGGTACCGCATGCCGCGCACCAAAACGGTGGTGAACATGGCCCCTGCCGACATCCGCAAGGAGGGCGCGGCCTACGATTTGCCCATCGCGCTGGGCATCCTGCACGCCTCACAGCAGCTGACGACGGAACGCCTGACGGAGTACGTGATAATGGGCGAAATGGCGCTGGATGGTGAATTGCGACCTATAAAGGGCGTGCTGCCCATTGCCATTCAGGCGCGCAAGGAAGGCTTCAAGGGCATCATTCTGCCCAAGGAAAACGCCGAGGAAGCCGCCATTGTCAACAACCTCGACGTGATTGCCGTGAGCAGCATGCAGGAGGCCATTGACTTCTTCGAGGGCCGGCTGGAAATCACGCCCACCGTGGTGGACACCCGCGACCTGTTTCAGCACACGGTGAACAAGTATACGGCCGACTTTGCCGACGTGCAGGGCCAGGAAAACATCAAGCGGGCGCTGGAAATCGCGGCGGCCGGCGGCCACAACGTCATCATGATTGGCCCGCCCGGCGCGGGCAAAACTATGCTGGCCAAGCGCCTGCCCAGCATCCTGCCGCCGCTGAGCATGCAGGAGGCGCTGGAAACCACGAAAATCCACTCCGTAGCCGGCAAGCTGGCCGGAGGCGGGCTGCTGAGCACGCGGCCCTTCCGCGCCCCGCACCACACCATTTCGGATGTGGCACTGGTGGGCGGCGGCGGCAACCCGCAACCGGGCGAAATCTCGCTCTCGCACAACGGCGTGCTGTTTCTGGATGAGCTGCCCGAGTTCAAGCGCACGGTGCTGGAGGTGATGCGCCAGCCGCTGGAGGAGCGCCGCGTAACCATTGCGCGGGCCAAGCTCAGCATTGAGTTCCCGGCCAATTTTATGCTCATAGCTAGCATGAACCCCTGCCCCTGTGGTTATTATAATCATCCTGAGAAAGAATGCGTGTGCGGCCCCGGCGTGGTGCAGAAGTATTTGAACAAGGTTTCCGGGCCGTTGCTCGACCGCATTGATTTACATGTTGAAGTCACGCCTGTGACGTTTGACCAGATGACGGAATCGCGCAAATCCGAAACCAGCGCCGACATTCAGGCACGTGTGGATAAGGCCCGTCAGGTGCAGGAAAAGCGGTTTACAGATTACGTCGACATCCATTCCAACGCCATGATGCCGCCCCAGATGGTGAAGGACATCTGCCAAATTAGCGAAGATGGCCGCCAGCTGCTGAAAACGGCCATGGAACGCCTCGGCCTCTCGGCTCGCGCCTACGACCGCATTCTGAAAGTAGCCCGCACCATTGCCGACCTGGCCGGCACCGATGATATTGAGATTAACCACCTGGCCGAAGCCATTCAATACCGCAGCCTCGATAGAGAGGGCTGGGCAGGATAACTCGTTATGTATAAAGCCCTCGTCAAACCCCTCCTCTTCAACCTCGACGCCGAGCGCGCCCATCACCTCGTTTTCGATAACCTGCGCCGGGCGGCGCGGGTGCCGGGCACGCCAGCTCTGCTGCGGGCGCTGTACGATTTCCAGCACCCAAGCCTGGAGCGCGAGGTTTTCGGGCTGAAATTTCCGAACCCAGTGGGGCTGGCGGCGGGGTTTGATAAGAACGCGGCCCTGACCGATGAGCTAGCCACGCTGGGCTTTGGCTTTGTGGAAATCGGGACGGTGACGCCCCGGCCGCAGCCCGGCAACCCCACGCCACGCCTATTTCGGCTGCCGCAGGATGAAGCGCTGGTGAACCGCATGGGCTTCAACAATGACGGGGCGGCCGTGGTAGCGGCGCGGCTGGCCCGGCGGCGCAACCGCCAGCTTATCATCGGCGGCAACATTGGAAAAAACAAGGACACGCCCAACGAGCGGGCCGCCGAGGACTACGTAGCCTGCTTCGAGGCGCTGGCCGAGGAGGTGGATTACTTCGTGGTGAACGTGAGCTCGCCCAACACGCCTAACCTGCGCCAGCTGCAGGAGAAAAAGCCGCTGATTGAGCTGTTGCAGCAGGTGCAGGCCCGCAACCACGCCCGCGCCACGCCGCGCCCGCTGCTCCTGAAAATCGCGCCCGACCTGACGGATTCGCAGCTCGATGACATCTTGGAAATTGCCCGCGAAACCCGACTCAGCGGCCTCGTAGCCACCAATACCACCATCAGTCGTGATAATCTGAGCACCGAGGCTAGCTACGTGGCCTCGCTGGGCGCGGGCGGTTTGAGCGGCAAACCGCTCCGGGCGCGGGCCACCGAAGTCATCCGCTACCTGCACCGGAAATCCGACGGCGGGCTGCCGATTATTGGCGCGGGCGGCATCCACTCGGCTGCCGATGCGCAGGAAAAGCTGGATGCTGGGGCTTCGCTCATTCAGCTTTACACCGGCTTTATCTATGAAGGGCCGGCGCTGGTGAGCCGGATAAATCGGAGCCTGGTGCGAGGCTAGCGCGCTGCACCCGCACGCGCTGGTGCCAGTAGCGGATAAGTGGGACTCCCAACACCGTAGGCCAGAGGAAATTGTAGGGAAACGGAATGAAGTGCAGGCTGGTGACCGAAAACGCCGATACCGCCGCGATATAAGAGGCCAGGAAGCCAGAAATGTGGTTCAGTAGCCATTGGTTTTTGGTCCAGCGGCCGGCGTTGGCGTAGCCGCGCAGCTGGCGGAAGGCCGTGCCCGCGCCGAGCACGCCGAACACGCCAACCGGAATATTGCGGGCGAAAACCGCATAAGCCACCGTGCCCAGAAACACCGCCAGCCCTACGCCTGCCACCGCCCAATCGAACGCAGCCACGCGGGCATCCCAGGCCAGTGGTTTCAGAAACAAAGAGCGGTAGCCGAAGCCCGCCATGTACAGGCTGAACACCGCCGTGAGCAGCAAAAATAGGCTGTGAATGTGCTGCGCTCCCACCAGTGCCGTGGTGCCAGCCACCGCCATCGCCCAGAAAAACACCCGCCCCCAAAGACGATGCGCGGCCCCGCCCTTGCGCACAGCCAGCGCCACCGGGGCCACAAAAAAGCCCGTGAAGCCGGCGGCAATGTGTATCCAGCGGTTGATTTCGAAGAAGGTTTCCATGCGATGCAGTCGGCAGGTGATGAATACAGCCGAAAGATGGCGCACATCCCCAGGTTTGCCACGCAAGAGTTGCCCGAAGCGTCGCCGATGGCTGCCGAAGCGGCAGAATACCTTTCCGAAAGACCTACGGCGTTAGCGGAAGTCTGCGATATGCTCGGGCCGGTGACCGGGCAGCCGGGCTCCAACTTTGAACTCGATGACATCGGCCGCGCCGCGGTGAATCTTCAAATCAACGGCCCCAAATACGGCATCGGTGAAGTGGTATTTCAGGCCCAGGCGCTCGTAGTAGGCGGTGCTCGATTTGTAGGGCGCGTACACGTAGAAGCCCAGGTGCGACACGAATGCCAGCCGGCCAAACAGCAATTCGTGGCCCACAAATACGCCTACTTTCTTCACGTCGGGCTGCTGGCCGCCGGCGCGGGTGGTATCCTCCAGGGTGGCTTTCAGGCTGCGGTCGTTGAAGCCTTCCACGCCCAGCAGCAGGTTGGATTTGCGGTTGACGCGGCGGCCCACGGCCAGCGTCAGCGAGTTCACGAGGTATTTGTGCTTGTCGCCTTCGGTGCGCTGCTTGAAGCCCAGGCTGGTGCTCACGTTGATAAAATTGGTGCCGATTTCGGCCGGCAGCGGCCCGCCCGCATTAAACGTGGGAGCCGGGCGCAGCTCGTGATAGTTCAGCCCCAGCACCACCGAGGGCAGGTTCACGCCGAAATTGGGCTTGGTGGTGGCCCCATTGGAATAGTGGTTCAGGCCGGCCCCCACCAGCAGGCCCAGGTGTGGCGTGAGGGCGTAGTCGTACTCGAACCGGAACTGCAGCGTGGCGTTCAGGGCCGAGCTGGCGATGGTGTTCTTGTGGTTGGTTTCTTGGTTGTAGGGGTTGGTGAGGTAGGCCAGGCCCGCGCCCAGCCGGAAGCTGAAATCGTGCTTCGGCCCGCGCGAAAACGTCTTGCTGATGTAGGGGCTGGCCGCGAAAGCGTAGCCCAGCACCGGGTTATGAAAGTCGTAGTACGTGAGCGCCAGGCCAATTTTGGGAAACTTGTACCAGGCGTGCCAGGGGGCCGCGCCGGTGGTCTGGCGCTGCAAATTGATTTCGAACCCCGTGGGGTGCGAGGCCACCAGGTGCCGGATGGCGTAGGTGTGCGCCATGATGATGCTGCCCTGCGCATAAGCACCTACTATAAACGGCGCGTGCGGAGCCACCCGCGCCACGGAATCCGGAGCCTGGGCGGAGGCGGCCCAGGGCATGGCCAGGCTCCACAGCAGTCCCGGCATTATAATCTTACTCACCTTCAAAATAGCGTCACCCTTCATATCGATATACTGGACCGACGTCAAAAATAAGCCTCTGTAACGCTGATTGATAGATTCGAACCAAAAAAATAACGCACCCTTTCCACAACCCTTGGCCACTGGGACCGATATACACCCTGATTTTGAGCCAAGACAACAGATTGTCTTCAGAATTCATCTTATCATTTTTATCCCTCATGAAAAAAACCATCCTATCGCTGGCGCTGCTGGCTGGGCTATCCAGCGCGGCGAAAGCCCAAACCGGCCTCAAACTCGGCCTCAAAGGCGGCTTCAACGGCGCCACATTCTCCGGCAACGACTCGAAAGGCAACCAATACAAGGCGGGCTTCACGGCGGGCGGCCTTATCAACTACGGCTTTTCGGACCTGATTTCGGTGCAAGGCGAGCTGCTGTATTCGCAGAAGGGCGCTTCCATTGACGGCATCAACTACACTACGGCCTCGGCCAGCACCACCAACGGCACGTTCAAATCGACCATTGGCTACATTGATGTGCCGATTTTGCTGAAAACCACCATTGGCGAGGACGGCAAAGGGCTGTTCTTTGAACTGGGGCCGCAGGGCAGCTTTGTAATCAACAACCGCGACTTCATCGAGGATGGCGGCGGCAAGCAGATTAGCTCCTCCAACACCAGCACCGACGACCTCAACAAAGTGGTAATTGGTTACGTGGGCGGCATCGGCTACCAGATTACCAGCGGCTTGGGCATTGGCCTGCGCTACGCCGGCGACATCTCGCAGGTCTACAAGGACGGAGCTTCCAAAAACCTCTTCTCCTCGGCGGCCAGCGGGTTCAAGGGCCAGAACCCCAGCGTGCGCAACTCGGTGTTCCAGTTGCAGGTGCACTATATGTTTGGCGGCAACTAGCCTTCGGTTTATCCGCTTAAAAAGAGGCCCGACTTCCCCGTGAAGTCGGGCCTCTTTTTTTGTTAAATCGCCGGGGCAGGCACTTTTCTGTGCGCCGGGCGCAGCAAAATCAGCAACCTATTATCACTGCGCCGGGTATAAGCCCCAAGCCTATTTATTCAGCGTTTTTGACACTGACTATCAATATCTTCACCATTTCTTCATCATGAAAAAATTCATCCTTCCCATCGTGTTGCTGGTCAGTACCATTGGCGTGGCGCAGGCGCAGCAGCCCGCCAATACGATTGGCATCAAGGCCGGCTACGGCATCACCAGTCTGTCGGGCAGCACCAGCAACGGCTATTCGTCGGTGACCCACTCGGCCTACCAGGCCGGTCTCATGGGCGACGTGTATTTTGGGGAAGCCATTTCCTTCCACCCCGAAGCGCTGTACACCAAGCAGTATTTCGATGCCAAAGACCTGCTCAACCAGAGCCGCGACGTGGACTACATCAACGTGCCGCTGCTGGCCCGCTACCACGCCGATGGCTTGTTCTTTGAAGCCGGCCCGGAAGTCAATTTCGCCCTCTCGGGCAAGGACGAAGCGGGCGCGGACATCAAAAGCCGCGACGTGACGCCGGTGGCTTTCGACTACGTGGTGGGCCTGGGTTACGAGCTGCCGGTGGGCCTTTCGCTGGGCGTGCGCTACGACGGCGGCATCAGCCACACCTACAAGGACACGGCCAACAATGGCCTGGGCGCTGGCAACCTGCGCTCCAGCACGTTCTGGTTCAACCTGGGCTACGCCTTCGGCGGCACGGGCCGCTAATAAGCTATTCCGGCACAACACCAAAAGCCCGGTTTCCGCAATGGAAACCGGGCTTTTGCGTTACAAAAGGCTTGGCCGATGGTTGCCGGCGGGCAAACGCACGCCCGGCCCGACCGTAGCTTTGCGGCATCACCTATCTACTTCGCTTATGAAAAAGACTCTTTTTACCCTCGCGCTATTGGCCGGGCTCACGGGTGCGGCACAGGCCCAGAACGTTTCGCTGGGCCTGAAAGCGGGCGCTACGTACTCCAACTTTGTGGGGGCCGATGCCGCTGGCTACAAGGACATTTTTGGTTTTCACGGCGGCGTATTTGCCAATATTGGCATCACGGATATGTTTGCCTTTCAGCCCGAATTGCTGTACTCCCAAAAAGGAGCCAAATCGCCGGCTTTAGCGGGCGGCGATGTTACCCGGCGCTTGCATTATATAGACGTGCCGCTGGCCTTCCATGTCAATGCCGACGGGCTGTTTTTTGAAGCCGGGCCACAGGTGGGGTTTCTGCTGGCGGCCCAGGATAAGTATAACGGCTCATCAACCGCCCTCGACCGCTCCAACTTCAATACCATTGATTTGGGCTACCTGGCGGGCCTGGGCTACCAGCGCAAAACCGGGCCGGGCATCGGGCTGCGCTACAACGGTGAGTTCACCAACTACCGGCAGGCCCTTACGGTGGGCAGCACCACTTTCCAAAGCCGCATCCGCAACAGCGCATTTCAGCTGTACCTGACCTATTCATTCGGCGGGCGTTAAGCCCCGGCACCCACGCAAAAAGCCCGGTTTCCGCAATGGAAACCGGGCTTTTGCGTTACCAAAGAAGTGGCAGCCGTTGGCCAGCGGGCAAACGCCCGCCCGGCCCAACCTTAGCTTTGCGGTATCACCTATCTACTTCGCTTATGAAAAAGACTATTTTAACCCTCGCGCTGCTGGCCGGGCTCACGGGTGCGGCGCAGGCGCAGCACAGCATCCGGTCGCGCAGCGAGCCTTCGAGCGGCTTGTCATTGGGCGTGAAAGCCGGAGGCTCCCGCTCCACGCTGAGAACCTACGATGGCACGGCCTACGAAGGCATTTACGGCTACCACGCCGGCGTTTTTGCCAACCTGAAGCTCAGCAAGCACTTCGCTTTTCAGCCCGAACTACTGTACTCGCAAAAGGGCGCAAAAGTCCCCACCAGTGACGCGGGCTATTTGGTTACCCGGCGCTTGCACTGCGTAGACTTGCCCCTGCTCTTCCACGTCAACACCCATGGCTTCTTCCTGGAGGCCGGGCCGCAGGTGGGCGTGCTGGTGGCCGCCCAGGACAAGCAGGGCGACGCCACCGCCACACTCAACCGGGGGCGGTACTTCACGACGGCCGATGTTGGCTTTGCGGGCGGCCTGGGCTACCAGCGCAGGTCCGGCCTGGGTGGCGGCCTGCGCTACGTGGGTGGAATCAGCAGCATCAGCAAAGACACTTCGCAAGGCACCACTGCGGTGCAGAAAGAGGCCCGCAACAGCGTGCTTCAGCTGTACCTGTCCTATTCCTTCAATGCCCTGAACTAGCCCCGCTGCCCCAGTAAAAAGCCCGGTTTCCGTTGCGGAAGCCGGGCTTTTGCGTTTGATTTGCAGCAACTTCATTTATCATCCTTTCCCCATGCCTCAAACCCGGCTCCTGATTCCCTTTTTGATAGTACTAGCGGCGGTGCCAGCCTGGGCGCAGCGCACGGGCCGGGTGGGCCTCAAGCTGGGTGGCAGCCTGACCAGCTACCGGGGCGAGGACGCGTACGCGGGCGGCAGCAACCGGGGCGGCTTTTGCGGCGGGGGTGTGCTGCATTTGCCCATCAGCCCGGCTTTTTCGGTGCAGCCCGAGTTTCTGTATTCGCAAAGAGGGGCCAGCAGTCAGTTTTTTGTGCTGCCGAATAACATGTCCGCAACGGGCAATCAGCGGCTGGCCTACCTGGAAATGCCGGTGCTGGCCAAGCTGCGCAGCCACACGGGCATTTTCGTCGAGGCAGGCCCCACCCTATCCTATCTGATAAGCGCCAGCGCCGAACTAGGCGGGCAGAACAATTACGACAACCGCTTTAATTTCAAAGACCTGGAGGTGGGCTATGCGGCCGGCGTGGGGTATCAGGGGCAGGGCACCAAGGGGCTCCTGCTCGGCGTGCGCTACACCCGGGGGCTGACGTCGGCGTTCAAAGCCGGGGCCTACCGGGGCGTCACCGGCGAGCCCGACATCTACAATCAAGGCTTTCAGCTCTACGCCGGGTTTATTTTCTTTGGCCGGCCCCAAGCCGAATTCCCGCAATAAAGCCCCGCTTTCGGGTGAAAACGGGGCTTTGCATTGAGAACTTGCTGATGGCCGCTTACTTGGCCGCCGCGTAGTTGCGGTAGAAATGCGGGATGGTTTCGATGCCTTTCAGGAAGTTGAATACGCCGAAATGCTCGTTGGGCGAGTGGATGGCATCCGAATCAAGCCCGAAGCCGAGCAGCACGGTGTCCAGGCCCAGCTCCGACTTGAACATGGCCACGATGGGGATGGAGCCGCCGCCGCGCGTGGGCACCGGGCGCTTGCCGAAGGTGGTTTCCATGGCATCGGCGGCGGCTTTGTAGGCCACGGAGTTGGTAGGAGTCACCACGGGCTCGCCGCCGTGGTGGGGGCGCACTTCCACCGTCACGCCCTGCGGCGCGATGCTGGTGAAATGCTTTTGGAACAGCGCCGTGATTTCGTCCGAAGTCTGGTGGGGCACCAGGCGCATCGAGATTTTGGCGTGGGCCTGCGAGGCGATGACGGTTTTGGCCCCCTCGCCGGTGTAGCCGCCCCAAATGCCGTTCACGTCGAGCGTGGGGCGGATGCTGGTGCGCTCCATGCTGCTGTAGCCTTTTTCGCCGTAGCTGTCGGGCAGGCCGATGCTCTTTTTAAATTCTTCTTCCGAGAATGGGGCTTTGGCCATTTCGGCGCGCTCGTCGGCGCTCAGCTCGTCCACGTTGTCGTAGAAACCGGGGATGGTGATGTGGCCGTTGGCGTCGTGTAGGCTGGCAATCATCTCGCACAGGGCATTGATGGGGTTTTGCACCGCGCCGCCGTAGAGGCCGGAATGCAGGTCGCGGTTGGGGCCGGTCACGGTTACTTCGTGGTAGCTCAGGCCGCGCAGGCCCACTTCGATGCTGGGCACGTCGTTGGCCAGAATGCCGGTGTCGGAGATGAGAATCACGTCGGCTTTCAGCTTCTCCTTGTTGGCCTTCACGAAGATTTCGAGGTTGTTGGAGCCAATTTCCTCCTCGCCCTCAAACATGAACTTGATGTTGCAGGGCACGCCGCCCTGGCCGTCGCGCATCATCATTTCGAAGGCTTTGACGTGCATATACACCTGGCCTTTGTCGTCGCAGGCGCCACGGGCGTAGATTTTCTCGTCTTTGATAACCGGCTCGAAGGGTGGCGAAGTCCACAGCTCGTAGGGGTCGGCGGGCTGCACGTCGTAGTGGCCGTACACGAGGACGGTTTTGGCTTCGGGGCTCACGATGTAGTCGCCGTACACGATGGGATTGCCGGCCGTGGGGCAGATTTCGACGTTCTGGACGCCGGCTTCTTCGAGGCGGGTTTTGAGGAAGTCGGCGGCCTTCAGCACGTCGGCGTGGAACTTGGGGTCGGCCGACACGGACGGGATGCGGAGCCAGTCCATCAGCTCGTTGAGGAAGCGGGTTTGGTTATCGGCGAGGTAATTGGCCATGCGGAGCAAGTGTGTAGGTTGGGAATGCGGAAGTAAAAGTAGCGGGCTGCGGTGGAATGAGTCTGCCGACTGGTGTAGGCTTTGGGGAGCGGAAGAATAAATATTGAGAATTCTCGATGTTTTTTATCCCATTAGTATGTATTACAAAGTACCTGACATATGTTTGTACTATCTATTACAAACCACCGCCTCAGCCGGCGACTGCCCCTCGTTTCCAATCCTCCTTATTTCCTGCGAACATGAGCCAGCCCATCAATCCCACCCGCCCCACGAACCGCCACCGGCTACCATTATTCGTCTGGGGATTTATGTTGGTTTTTTTACTGGCCGGCACCTGTTTTCAGCGCGCTGAGGCGCAGACCCCAGCCGACAGCGTGGACCTTTTCCTGGCAGCGAAAATGCGGCAGCTCCGCATTCCGGGCTTGCAGCTGGCCGTCATTCAGCACGGGCAGGTGGTGAAGCTGGGGCAATACGGGCTGGCCAATATTCAGGACTCCATCCCCGTGAGCCGCAAATCGCGCTTTACCATCAATTCCATTACGAAGGCCTTTGTGGGGGTGGCGGTGATGCAGCTGGTGGAAGCCGGCAAGTTGGACGTGGCCGCGCCCATCTCGCGCTACCTGACCGGCCTACCCGCCGCGTGGCAGCCCGTGACGGTGCGGCAGCTGCTGACGCACACCTCCGGCCTGCCCGAAATAATGGGGGATGACGACATGGTGACGGAGGCCAACGAAAACGCCGCCTGGGCCAATGTGCAGCAGAAACCAATGGAGTTTGCCCCCGGCGAAAAGTTCAGCTACAACCAGACCAATTACCTATTAGTCGGCAAAATCATCGACCAGCTCAGCGGGCAGCCCTTCGCCACATTCATCCAAAAGCGGCAGCTGAACGTGGTGGGCATGCCCCGCACGGCCCTCGGCGACTCGCACGACGTGCTGCCCAACACCACCCGCGGCTACTCCTATTCCAAGGTGGTGAACGGCGAATGGCAGCGGTCACGCGAGCCGCGCAACCTGTTTGAGGTGTACGCGCCCTCTATGCGCACGGCCTCGGGCATGACCTCGACGGCGGAGGAAATGGCCCACTGGCTAATTGCCCTGCAACAGGGCAAGCTGCTGAAACCTGCCAGTCTGCCGGTGCTCTGGGCCCCGGGCCTGCTCACCAACGGCCGGCCACAGGGCTTCAACCGCCTGCAAAACGGCTACGCGCTGGGCTGGCCCACTGTATTGCGCCCCGAGCACCGGGCCGTGGCCCCCACGGGCGGCGGCCGCTCGGCCCTATTCATCTACCCCGAAGATGACCTGGCCATCGTAGTCCTGACCAACCTGATGGGGGCCAACCCCGACATGTTCATCGACGAAATTGCCGGGTATTACCTGCCTGACATGCGCCCGGCCACCGGCTTTGGCCTGCCGCCTACCATTCGGGCCCTGCATACCCAGCTGCGCAAACGCGGCTTCAATCAGGCCGAAACCTTGGTGAAGCAGGCCCGCAAAAAGAGCCCCACGTACCAGCTGCCCGAAACCGAAGTAAACGCCTGGGGCTACTCTCTGCTGAAACTGGCCCAGCCCCAGAATGCCCTGGAAATCTTCAAGCTCAACGTGAGTCTGTACCCTCAGAGCGCCAACGCCTACGACAGCCTGGGCGAGATGTACGCCGAAATGGGCAACCGCGAGCTGGCCCGTAAAAACTACCAACGCTCGCTGGCGCTAAACCCAAAAAACACCGGCGCCGCTGAGTATCTGAAGAAGTCTTTGTAGTAACTCCTTTCCTTTTGGGCTGGATGCGCGGAAATTCACTGCCGCGCATCCAGCACCAACTCGCGTATCATTAACTCGCCCAACTGCCAGGCTTCGGACCAGTCTTTCTCGGGACTTTCGAAGGTGAGCAGGTAGAGAGTATCCGTTTTGGCGTTGGCCAGGGCCAACTGGTACACGATGCGCGGGTCGGCATCGGGCGGAGCATCGCGGTAACGCACCGTCCATTTATGAAACTGGCCTTCGACGGAAGCAGCCTTTTCCAGCACCTGCTGACCCCGGCCGAAGCCCGTGCGCATCATCAGCAGTTCGGCGTATGCGGCGGCGGCGCGCTTGGTGTGGGCCGTGGCCTTGCGCACCACTTGCAGCGAGAGTCCCGTCTGAAACTCGTCGCTTTCGCCGATTTGCTCCTGGGTGAGGTAGTAGGTAGGCGCGCCCTTCTGGCCCTCGGCCCGGTAGTACCAGCCGGCGGGCAGCAGCGCGGCGGCCTTGCCATCGGGCAGCGCCTGCCAGGCAAAGCCGGCGGGTGGATTGGTCAATTTAGCATCGTACTTCTGCGCAATAGCCGGCAAGGCAAGGAGCAGCAGAACAATAATGCGGAGCATAGGCGAGGAAGCAATAATCATCCCCTACTTCGCCCACGGCAGCGGCACCCTACTCTCCGTCCCACTCCGCAGACGGCCGATATTGGCCCGGTGGGTGTAGATGAGCAGCGCGGCCAACAGAAACCCCACGTACACCAGAAACGGCTGCGCCGGCCGGAACTGCGGCAGCAATTGCAGCAGCGCGAAGGTGACGCCCGCCGTCATGCTGGCCAGGCTCACGTAGCGGAACAGCAGCAGCATCACGATAAAGACGAGCATGCATACGCCCACCGTGGCCGGGGCCACGCCCAGCATCATACCCAGGATGGTGGCTACGCCCTTGCCTCCCCGGAACTGCGCAAATACCGGGTAGATGTGCCCCACCACGGCCATCGCGCCGCAGGCCAGCCGGTAGTACAGCTCGTGCTCGGGCGCGATGGCCCCTTGCGCCACCAGCCACTGCGGCAGAAAATACGCGGCCACAAAACCCTTCAGCGCATCAATGAGCAGCACGAAGGAGCCGGCCTTGGGGCCGAGGACGCGGAAGGTATTGGTGGCCCCGGCATTGCCGGAGCCGTGCTCGCGGATATCGGCCAGGTTGAAGAAGCGCCGGCCCACCCACAAGGCCGTGGGAATGGAACCGAGTAGGTAGGCGGCCAGGAGCGCCAGGGCGATGTAGAGGAGGTTCATAAGTTAAAGGAGGAAGTGAACGTCACTCCCCTCCTTACAAAGGAGGGGATATTTTGCTGAAAGCAAAATTGGGGTGGTTGAATCGTTGAACGTCTTGCGGCCGCAATGTCCGGGTATCGTTCAACGATTCAACCACCCCAATTTCAGCTTTACTGAAATATCCCCTCTCCGCTTGATGCGCGGAATCATCTGAGGAGGGGAGTGACGTTCTAGCTGTCGCCGAAGGGGTCGTCGGCTTTTTTCTTCTTCTGCTGCTCCTCCTCCTTCTTCCTTTTCTCCTCCTCCTTTTTCGCCTTCTCCTCTTCCTTTTTCAGCTTTTCGGCTTCTTTGGCCTGGCGAGCGGCTTCTTTTTTAGCGTCGGCGGGGTCGGGAGTAGCATCGGTGGCGGGCGTGGTCGCGGCGGGCGGGGTGGCGGCTGGAGTGGTAGCACCAGCAGCAGCCGGCGTGGTGGCGGCGGGGGTAGTGGCAGCGGCCGGCGTGGTGGTAGCCGGCGTAGTAGCAGACGGGGCCGGGGCATCAGCCGCCTTTTCCTTCGCCTTCTCTTTCACCACGGGCGGAGCCGGGGCAGGCTCGTCCAGCACGCCATCGCCGAAGGGGTCGTTGGCTTTGGCTTTTTTCTTCTTCTTGGAGGCCGGCTCAGCCGCCGCCTCGGCGGGGGCGCTGCCAGGGTTGGCGCTGGCATCGGCATCACCGAAAGCGTCGTCGCCCTTGCCCTTTTTCTTCTTCTTCTTGTCGTCCACGGTGTCAAACTTCTCGGCCGGCGGCGGGGCCGATGGGCGAGCGGCCAGCTTGCCGCTCTTACCCAGGAAATCCTTTTGGAAATGCGAACGGAAGGCATCCACGTCCGAGTAATCGCCCAGGAAGGCGCCGTAGCTGGTAGCCGTCTGGTAGTCGCCTTTGGCCTTGCCGCCTACTTCGGCGTCGAAGGCCTCGTTTTGCGACTTGGCCAGCAGGATGTTATTGGCGTAGCGCAGGTAGTACCAGCTCTGGGGCTCGGGCTCCAGGTAAATCTCGACGAGGTCGGTGCCGTTTTCGCGGCGGATTTCAATCAGGCCGTCAATCAGGGCATTCAGCGGCTGCTTGCCTACGCCCGCGATGCCAATCTGGCCCACCGAGTACCAGGCGCGCTTCTTCTCGTTCCAGCGCAGGTTCACCTTGCTCAGCAGCAGGGTGTGCATGAATTTGGGCGAGAGCTTCATGAGCGGGTCGGCGGTGCCTTTGCGCATGGTGTAGGCTTCTACCCCTTTGTCGCCGATAAACTGGCCGATTTTGTAGAGCTCATTGGTGGAGCCGTCCTGCGCTTCGGGCGAGTTTTTGGTGATTTTGGCAATCTCCAGGCCCATCGCATCAATGGCCTTGGGCGGCATGTTGATGTCGATGCCCAGCAGCGCGTCGATGGTGTAGCGGGCGCTGTCGGGGTTGGCGGTGCCCACGCCGCTGCCCATCATTTTGTAGTCCTTGCTGGAATTGATGAAGGACATTGGCCCCCGGAAGCTGATGGTGTTGGTGGAGTCGGCGTAGGTGAGCGACGCGCCTTCGTAGGCATTCACGTCGGTGGGGTCGTTGCGCGAGATGCTGTACTGGCCCTTGCGGTCGTCGTAGCGCAGCTTGCCATCTACTTTGAAGATGGGCACGTCGGTGGTATTGGGCAGGGTGGCGGCGTAGAGCGGGTACACCTTGTTGGTCTGGTCCGACATAAACAGGCCGGTCACGAGCGGCGTGCCGTCCTCGGCCTTAATGTCCTTCAGGTTCAGGCTAAAGTTCTTGGGGTCGATGGAATCCTTCACCGCAATCCACTCGGCCGAAGCGCGGTTTTTGCCGAATTGCAGCTGCACCTCGCCATCAAACACGAAGCCCCGGCGCTGCGAGTTCAGCTGCACGGCGCCCCGGTAGCCGATGCGCGGCGTGAGCTTAAACTTGGCGTTGGCATCCACGTTGGCACTAGCGATGGTGGCCGGGCCGGCGGCGGGTTCGGCGTTGTCGTCGGTCTTTTTGCGGCCCAGCAGGCCTTTGCTGCCTTTGGTGGTGCCGGCCAGCACGGCGTTGGGGTCGGGCTCGAAGTTGGTGAAGCGCAGGGCCACCGAGTCACGAGCCGTTTTGAAGCTGTAGAGGGCATTGCCGGTGAATGCCACTTTCGACAATACTTCGATGCTGCCCTTGTAGAGCTTGTGGAATTTGGCCAGCGAATCGAGTTCGATTCCGGCGTTTTTGAAGCGCTGCAAGCGGCCGTTGGCCAGAATGTTCACCTTGCCCGAATCGGGGATAATCCAGGCATCGGCGGCGGCGATGTGAGGCACGCCGCCCACCTTCATCTGGTACTTAGCCAGGTCATACACACCGGAGGAAGCCTTGAACTTGAGGCCCATCTGGTCGGGGTTGGTGGAGTAGAACGACGACTTGGTGGAGTCGGCCCCGGGCGCTACGCGCAGCTGCACCAGCTTCTTCTTGAAGTCCCAGTGCCCGCCGCTGAGCGTGGTTTTGAATTTCGAGTAGGGCAAATCGATGCTGGCCTTGCTGCCTTCCTCGCGCTTGAAGTCGGCAAAGCCGCGCTTCAAATCGTAGTCGAATGCCACATCGTTGGCCGTAAGAGCGGGCTTGTTGGCCTCACCCGATTTGATGCTGAGGGCAGCCTTTTTGCCCGAGTAGCTGTCGGATTTAAACGTGAATTCCGGCGACTTTATGAAGGACTGCGGCCCATCCAGTCGGCCGTTGCCGCCGGCATTGTGCGGCGTGAGCAGGGCCGTGCCCTTGAAATTGTAGCCGCCGGCCGTAGTGGGCGTCTTGCTCTTGGGGTCGGCTGCCGCCGAGTACAGCCGGATGGCCTCGCCCGAGCGCGGCGTGGTGAGGTACATGGAATCCTGGCGCACGTTCCAGTTCATGAGGTAGCCGGTGGGCAGGCTCATTTTGGGGATGTCGACGCCTTCAGCCTTTTTAGCCGCGATGGACCCGGTCTTGCCCACGGTCACCACCGAGTCGCGGTAGAACACGAACTGGTCGGAGGTAAACGTGCCGGTCTGGTACGTGATGGTGCCATTGGCCTGCAGGCCTTTGCCGTCCATCTTCACCTTGTTAAACACGCGGCCCCGGCCCTTGTAGAGCGGGAAACCGTCCTTCGGCACGTCGTACACGAAGCCCAGCGAGCCGTCTTCCTGCATCGTGAGCTTGGTTTTGATATCGGGAATGATGCCGCCGCTGCGGAAGGTGCCATCGAACCCGGCCGACGACTTGCCGATGCCGTTGAGCGAGTCGAGCTTGAACGGCGGAATATCAAATACCATCGTCGAATCATACGCCCCGCCCAGCACGTCCTGCTTGCCGAAGTACACGTTGGCCCCGCTCTTGGAGTCGAAGGACGGGTACTGGCCCTTCTTTTTGCGGCCCGATTTGTTCTTGGGGTCGTTCAGGTAGAGGCGGCCGGTGGAGAACTTGCCCTTGTTGGTGAGGGCGAAATCGGCGTGCTTGCCGGTGGGCTTGCCCTTGGCATTCTTGGCCTCGCTGCGAATGACGATGGAGTCAATCTTAGCCATGTCGACATAGAAACCGTCGTAGTCAAACTTGAAATCGCGCCCCTTGAAGCGCATGGCCGAGGCCACCACCGCGCCGCCGAAATTGATGTTCCGGTTCTTGCCGATGCGGATAATGGCGCTGTCTGGCTTCACGTACACCGTGGCAGAGTCGTCGGAAAAGTTGAAGCGTTCCACGCCGCGCACCAGCAGCTCGTTGGTGTTCAGGTTGAGCGTGGCATTGCGGCCCGAGCCCGAGAGCGACTTGATGGCGATGTGGTCGTAGTCCTTTTTGTCGCGGGCCGAGGCCACGTAGTGCGCGCCCTTGGGCAGGATGGTCACGTCGCCGGTCTGGGAATTCCAGGCCACATAGCCGTCGCGGGCCAGGCCGGCCATGTCGGAGCGCATGTTGGGCACCGAGGTTTTCAGGTTCTCGGCCAGTTCGCTCACGTTGATGGTTTTCACGTCGCCGTGGGCCTGGCTGTAGCCCACCAGCATCTGCAGCGGGTGCAGCCGGTTGATGCTTTTGAGCTGCTGGTAGCGGTTGTTGGTGAAGAATTCCTTGCTCTCAAAATCGGCTGAGCTCTGATTCTTTGAGGAAAGCACCGCGAAGTCGATGGTGGGCTGACGCAGGTTCCAGGTCAGGGCCTCCGTGCGGATGTCCAGCTGGTGGTAGGAGTCACTGTAGGGCGTATTTTTATACAGGCCTTCCTCCCGCGAGAGCTTCAGCTGCTGCTTGCCTTTCAGGTATTTGAGCTGCGCGCCGGGGTGCGTCAGCGAGTCTTTCGCGCCCTCGTAAATGGTGACGGCGGCGCGGCTGGCTGTAATCACCGAGTCGCCGAGCACGTAGGCCCGCGAGGCGGCTTTGAACTTGGGCTTGCCGTCGAGGCTCACCGTGAGGTTGGCCAGCGAGCCATCGAGGGCCGCGCTGAGCACCTTGCCGCCGGCCATCGAAATGCCGCCCCGGTACTGGATATTTTCGCCCAGGTTTTTGATGCGGGCATCGTTGGTGAGCGAGATGAAGCGCGGGTAGCCGGTGTCGGGTGCGCCGGGCTTGCGCCGCACGCTCTTGTAGCTGAGGGCACCTTTCACGGGCGCTTCCAGCACGGCGGGGTAAGTCAGGGTCACGGGCTGGGCGGTGAACTCGGGCTTGGTCATGTCGAAGTCGAAGCCCGCCAGCTCGGCCGTCACCAAGTTGGTTTTGATGGACCACACAAATTGGCCACCCGTGGCAATGAAACGGTTGGAATTGGGCACGGCCGTGCCACTCACCTTCTTTATAAATACCGAGTCGCCGCCGGTGGCCATAAATAGGTCGGCATCCTTCACCACGATTACCGCGCCCCGGGCGGGCGGCGGCGCGTAGGCATCGTATACTGCCGAGGGCGTGAACGACGGAGCCGGCGCATCAAAATCGGAGGAAGCCGGCGTGGTGGCGGCAGCAGGTTTGGCAGCGGCTGTGGCCGGGGTGGCTTTGGTAGCGGGCTTGGCGGCGGCGATGGCTTTTTTGGCGGGCGCTTTTTTCACGGGTGCGCCCCAGCCATCATCATCGCCCCAGCCACCGCCCGAGGGCGACGACCACATATCGGCCGTGTCCCAACCGCTACTTGATTTCTTCTTGGGCGCGGGCTTGGCGGCGGCTTTGGTTACGGGCTTGGTAGCGGCTGGCTTTTGGGCTACGGGTTTGGCGGCGGGCAGCGGCTCTTCCTTGGGAGCGGGCGTGGGCGCGCCAAACTCCAGGTTCGACTCGGGGGCCGCGATGGGCGAGTAGGCGAACGAAACGGTGCCGGCTACGGCCCGCAGCGTGTTGTAACCCGAGCGGTAGAGGTAGCCGCCGGTGAAGAAGCGGTTGGTACTGACGAGGAATTTCTCGGTTTCCTGCGGGGCTTCTTTGTCCAGGGTCTGGTTCAGCACGTCGAGGTACTGGTCCATCTGCGCGTCGCTGAGCTTGGCCAGGTTCTTCCCGTTCACGATACTGCCAAACAGCATTTCGAAATGCGGCCGGGGCTTGAACTTCTTGGCCAGCATGGTTTGCGACAGCGCGATGATGCGGGCCTGCTGCGAGCTGGTGAGGCTGTTCGAGGCCCACAATTCTTTCAGGCGGGCACCGGTCACGCGGGCGGCCGCGTTGTTGGTGCTCGCCATCATGCCCTGCACGTCGTTGATGTACTGTACGGGGTCGGTCGAGAGCTTGCCGACCTGGTAGCGCGGCGCAGCGGATGGGACCGCGCCGGCGGGCGCGGCAGGTTTGGTTTGCGCCAGCGCGGGCGCGGCAAAACCCAACAGCCCCAGCCACGCGATACAAACACCAATTACTTGCTTCATAAAGTCTGTTAATTCAGTAACAATGACCCGGTGGCCCGGCTTTAGGCTGCGGCGGGCCGGGCAGTATTGCCCGGCGTCGCCCCGCCCCTGCCGACGGCCCGCCCGGCCGCACACACAATCCAACGGGTGGTTTTTTCAACGCAAACGCCTGGCCCGAAGGATAGTGCCCGGCGCGGCCCATAAAAACCCGGTACAAGTTAGGCACAATCAAAAAAGCAATTTGTCAACGACCGGGCTTAAAGTGATTTGCCTTTTGATTATCACGTTTTTTCCCGCCAGTATCCTTTTCCTTTTTCCTCGGCTGCTAGCCCGGCCGGGCTTTACATTTGACGCATGACTTCCTCCTCCCCTATTCGCACCGCTTTGCTGGCCTACGGCATGTCAGGCAAGCTTTTTCAGGCCCCGTTTCTGGCCGCGCATCCAGGCTTCGAGCTCTACGGCGTGGCCGAGCGTACCGAGCAGCGCATGCACCGCGATTACCCCAACATCCATAGCTACCCCAGCGTGGCCGAAGTACTGGCCGACCCCACCATCGAACTGGTGGTGGTGAACACGCCCAGTAACACCCACTTCGACCTGGCCAGCCAAGCCCTGCACGCCGGCAAGCACGTCCTGCTGGAGAAGCCCGTGGCTACGTCCGTCGCTCAGCTCCAGGAGTTGCTGGCCTTGGCCCAGCAGCAGGGCCGCCACCTGCTGGCCTACCAGAACCGCCGCTGGGACAGCGACTTCCAAGCCGTGCGCCACGTAGTAGAAAGCGGCCAGCTGGGCCAACTCTTCGAAGTGCACATTCGCTACGACCGGTACAAGCCGGCTCTGCATTTCAAGAAATTCAAGGAGGAGCCCGGCCCCGGCGCGGGCCTGCTCTACGACCTCGGCCCGCACATCATCGACCAGGCCCTAAGCTTGTTTGGGCAACCGCTCAGCGCGCAAAAAACCCTGGGCAGCTACCGCCCCGGCACCCAGGTCGATGACTTTTTCTCGCTCCACCTGCGCTACCCGGCCGGCCTGAACGTATGGGTAAGCTCGGGCCTGCTCATCGCCGCCCCCGTGCCCGCCTACGTGCTGCACGGCACCCAAGGCAGCTACCAAAAAGGCCGCACCGATGTGCAGGAAGCCCAATTATTGCAAGGCATCTCTCCCCTGGCCCCCGAGTACGGCTACGAAAAGCCCGGCCAGGAAGGCCGCCTAACCCTGGCCGCGCCCGACGGCACCCTCAGCACCATGTCCGACCCAGCCGCGCCCGGCGACTACATGGGCCTGTTCGAAGCCGCGTTCCAGGCCATCCGGCACGACGTGCCCTACCCCATCCGTGACGAGCAATTGCTGTGGCAAAATGAGCTACTGGAGCAACCCGAAGTAATGTAGAGACGCATAATTGCGTCTCGTCGTCTGCGCAGGTTGAGCTATTACACCGTTCAACGATGAGACGCAATTATGCGTCTCTATGGGGTTTTCCCCACCACCAACCGCTCACCCAGCGCCCGCTCCAATTCCGGCAAATCGTAGTACCGCAGCACACCCGGCAGCACTTCCGAATACACGTTTTTGCTGGCCGGCTGCGCCATTAGCTCTTGGTACGAAGGCGGAATTTTATCCACCGTCAGGCGGGTGATGGCGGGCTGGAGCACGGCCGCGTGCAGCGCCGGCCCCACCGCCCGGCCGCTGGCGCGCAGCTCCACGGGCGCGCCGGCCAGTGGGTCAGTATTGCGCACGAACATTTGCAGGATGTCGATATCGGCCAAGCGCTGGATGGGCAGCGGGCGGCCTTCGTGCAGGGCCAGCATGGCATTTCGGTATTCGCGGTTGTAGTATTTAGGGTCGACGGCGGAGCTGGGGTCGGCGGTTTCGCCCAGGCCGCGCAGGTCGGCCAGCAGCACTGCCGTGCCTTGCTGGAGGTAGGCCTGCACTTGGGCCGCACTGCTGTCGAGCACGGCCCCTTTGCCGCCATCGGCCAGCCAGATGAGGACTTTGGCAGGCCGGGCCGGGCCGGCGGGCAGGGCCAGAAGCAGGGGCAGTGGCGGCTCGCCCGGCCGGCGCAACACGAACTTTCGCAGGGTCAGGCCGGCGCGGCGCAGGGTATCCAACGGCCGTATTTCTACCCGCGCGGGCTGGGCGTCGCTGGTTATTGCCGGGGCGTAGCCAAGCTGCTGTTGCCGCACCGCTGCCACTATTTCGGCGGCTGTAGCCGGGCGGCGGGCAGCCAGTTGCTGGGCTTCGGTCAGATGCTGAGTGGCTAGCGTGGCTTCATCCCGAAAGGCAGTGTTGACCTGGCCGGTGGCCGTGCATTGCAGCTCTTTAGTGGTTGAAACTGGCAAATTTCCCTCCCGCACCGGCGCGGCATCGCCATAAAACCAACGCCGAAACCACGCCACGGCCACCTCGCGCTTGGGCTGCGAAATGCCGTGGCCGTCATCATACGTGAATAAATCGAGTTGCTCCGCCTTACCCAAAGCCTGATAGATGCGGCGGGTTTCGGCCGTGGTAGCTTCGATTTGGGTGTAGTCCACGAAATCATAGCGGCCGGCCAGAATCAGCAGCGGCCTGGGCGCGAACATGATAGGCCAGTCGGCGATGTCGAGGTGGGCGCGGCCGGCGCCGGGCAGTTGCACGCAGCCATCGGCGGGGCCGGTCAGCTCCAGGTTTTTCTCGCCGCTGGCCACGTAGCTGCACAGCGCGGCCACTTTCATGCGCGGCTCCAAGGCCATGAAATAGGCCGTTTGGGTAGCGCCGCCCGAGTTGCCGAGGCAGCCCAGCCGGGCGGTGTCCACCTCCGGGCGCGTGAGGAGATAATCGAGGCTACGGGCGTTGTCCCAAAACTCTTCACCGGGTGTATTCTGACCCAACAGGGTAGCGTCGGCATTCATAAGCGTGTGCTCAGTAGTGCCGCCGCGGGTGAGCGACTTGCCGGCCGCATCGGTCAGCTGCATCCGCTCGCCCTGCGAGATGGGGTCAATCACGAGCACCACAAACCCGTGCTGCGCGAGCAGAATCGCCGTTTTCTGATAAGAAACCGTGGCTTTCGATTCCTGCTCGTGCCCACAGAACAGCAGCACACCGGGCTTCTTCCCCTTGCCGGCCGGCACGTACAAATTCGCCGTAACGTGGTGGTGCGGTGTGCTTTCATAGATGATTTTCTCAATCTGAAAGCCCGGCTGCTGCAGCTTGCCCGTCACCTGCGCCCGCAGTGGCGTGCGGACCGGCAGCGGCCCCAGCACCCGCCGGAACCGTGCTCGCACGCTGTCGCGGTAGGCCGCCGCGCCGGCGGCCGATTGTGCGGCGCGGTCCAGTTCGGCGGCGCGGGGCGCGTACTGCGCGTGCAACTGCTGCAACAGGTAGGTACTGAGGGTAGCCGGCGCTTTCCAGTCGAGCACGTTGGGACCGGGCTGCTGGGCCTGGGCGGCCTGACCTAAAAGCACAGCCAGCCCAATCAGCAACCCGATTTTTGCCCGCGCCGCCATATTATCAGGAAGCGGCTACGGCCTGCAGCTCCTTCACCAAATCGGCGGAGCCTACGAAGAGCGGGGCGCGCTGGTGCAGGTCGGCGGTGGGCGGCACGTCGAGCACGACATCGGCCCCGGTTACGGCCATGCCGCCGGCTTGCTCGATGAGGAAGGCCAGCGGGTAGCATTCGTAGAGCAGGCGCAACTTGCCGCCAGGCTTGTCGGCCGTGGGCGGGTAGAGGTAGATGCCGCCCGTGAAGAGGTTGCGGTGGTAATCTGCTACCAATGAGCCTACGTAGCGGGCCGTGAGGCGGCGTTCCTTGCAGGTGGTGAGGTAGGTTCGCACAAACTCGGGGTAGTCGAACCAGTTGCCCTCATTGCAGCTGAACACCGGGCCGTGTTGCGGAATCTTGATATCGGGGTGCGAGAGGAAGAATTCGCCCAGCGAGTTTTCGTAGGTGAAGCCAGTCACGCCATGCCCGGTGGTGTACACGAGCATGGTGCTGGAGCCGTACAGGATGTACCCGGCCGCAATCTGCGCCCGCCCGCCCTGCAAAAAGTCCTCCTTGCGGGCCGGCCCGCCAATGCGCGACACCCGGCGATAAATGCCGAAAATGGTGCCGATGCTCACGTTCACGTCAATGTTGGACGAGCCGTCGAGCGGGTCGATGGCCACCACGTACTTGCCGTTGTCGTTGCCGGTCTGGATGATTTCTTCGTTCTCTTCCGAGAGCACCGCGCAGGCCTCGCCGCCGTTGGTGAGGGCGCGGATAAAGCGGATATTGGCCTCCACATCGAGCTTTTGCTGGGCCTCGCCCTGCACGTTCTGCTCGCCCATGGCCCCAGTGATGCGCGAAAGGCCAGCGCGGTTCACCTCGCGGTTCACGATTTTACCGGCTAGGGCGATGTCGCGCAGCAGCTGCGAAAGCTCTCCCGTGGCGTACGGAAACTCGGCCTGCTTGCGCATAATGTAGCGCTCCAGCGTGGTGCCAACGGGCGTGGCAAGGGCATTTTCGGTAAGGGTCTGGGACATATGGGTGGGTGATATTACAATGTGTAGAACGTCGTGCTGAACTCGGCGAAGCACCTCGGCCGCGCAGTTAATTCAATCGATTGCAGCGAAGCGACAGAGATGATGCAGCGGCTCGGACGCTGGATAAGCATGACGTTCCAGGAAGGGCTTGTTGCTATGAAGCTTGTTTCTGGGCTTGCCAGAGCACTACCTGCCAGCCTTTTTTCTTGTCTTTAATTTGCACCACCACGTACTTGATGCGGGCTACGCTGGTGCTGCCATCGGGCTTGGGCGGCGAGGTGATGCGGATGGTGCCGTTCACGACGGCGGTTTTGTCGTCGTTGTAGATGCGCACGTTCAGGGCATCTATTTCGATTTTGCCGTACTGGCTTTTGCCTTCTTTAATGCTCTGGATGTACTCGATTTTGGTGTTTTCGTGGCCGTCGCCGTGGGTGTATACTAGGTCATCGCCCAGTACTTTTTCGAGCACAGCGTAGTCCTTTTTCACCTGCGCCTCAAAGCGCTGGCGCTCCAGGGCTTCCACTTCTTTTTCGGCAGTCATTTTCTTGGAATTGATAGCCTGAGCGAAGACAAGTAAGGGCAATACCAGCAACAGCGCCAGCAGTAAAGGCCGCGTTTTCATATCCTTAGAATCAGAAATGGTGTAGGGGCGGGGCCTGCCCCAGCCCTCACGTTGAACGGAATCATTACAACGATGCGAACGGGCGGGCGGGGACAGGCCCCGCCCCTACTCCGTGCAGTTATTCGTCGTCGAGCTTGATGGGCTCCATGCGCGGCACCAGCGTGAACATCAGCACCCAGGCCAGCAAATAAGCCGCACCGCAGATGAAGAACATGATGTAGTAGGCTTTTTGAATTTGCCCAATGCTTTCGAAGTACACGAACATGCGCTTCTGCACCAGCGCCGTGAGGGCGATGCCGCCCAAACCGCCCGCCATGCCGCCAATGCCCGTGACCGAGCCCACCGCCCGCTTCGGAAACATATCCGACACGGTGGTGAAAATATTGGCGCTCCAAGCTTGGTGAGCCGCCGCCGCGATGCCGATAACCAGCACCGCCAGCCACATATTCAGCCCGCCCAGCCACTGCGCGGCCACGATGGGAAGCACGCAGAAAGCAATAATCAGCATAGAAGTTTTGCGGGCCTGAAACGCGGGCATCCCCCGCTTGATAAAGCCCAGTGGCAGGTAGCCGCCCCCAATGCTACCGATGCTCGACAGAATATACACCGTGGCAGTAGGCAGGGCCAACTCCGTGCCTTTCAGCCCGTATTGCTTGCCCAGGAAATCGGGCAACCAGAACAGGTAGAACCACCAGATGGGGTCGGTCAGGAACTTGCCCGCCACAAAAGCCCAGGTTTGGCGGTAGCCCAGCAACGTGGCCCAGGAGGCTTTCGGCTTTTCCTCCGTCACGCCCTCGGTGGGCAGGCCGGCTGGAATATCGGCGTTGATGTAATCAAATTCCGCTTTGCTCAGACGCTTGCTGTTGGATGGCGTTTCGTATATCATCATCCAGAGCACCAGCCAGATAAAGCCCAGCGCCCCGGTAATCACAAACGCCCACTGCCAGCCGTAATGCGCGGCAATGAATGGCACGGTGAGCGGCGCTACAATGGCACCCACATTGGCCCCCGAGTTGAAGATGCCCGTCGCCAACGCCCGCTCACGCTGCGGAAACCACTCGGCGATGGTTTTGATGGCCGAAGGAAAGTTGCCGGCTTCCATTACGCCCAGTGCGCCACGGGCCACGCTGAAGCTGAACGTGCCCGTAGTCAGGGCGTGCGCCATTGCGGCGATGCTCCACAGCGTGGTGGCCAAGGCGTAGCCCAGCTTAGTGCCCAGCTTGTCGATAACGCGCCCCACGCCGGCCATGCCCAGCGCGTAGGCTATTTTGAAGGTCAGCTCGATGTTGGCATAGTCGGCCACGCCCCAGCCAAACGCCTTTTCCAGGTCGGGCTTGAGGTAGGAAATAACTGCCCGGTCGAGGTAGTTAATCGTAGTGGCGAAGAATACCAGCGAACAAATGGTCCAACGGTATTTGCCAATGACGGCATTGGCCGTGGCCAGCGGAGAATCAGGCGGAGCCTGCGTGGAAGATGTCATCATCGAGTTCGGGAATTTGAAACCAGGGCATTACTCGGAATCAACCCAATGGCGCGCGTTGCGCACCATCGGGCACTACTTTTTCAGGGTTTCGACCACCTGCATCAGCTGGCCAATGCTGGCAGCCAGGGTGTCGGTATCATCAGCATTTTTGAAGAGCTGCGAGCCCATGCCCACAGCATTCACACCCGCGCCAAACCAGGCCGAAAGGCTGGCCTCGGTGGGCTCCACGCCGCCGGTCACCATGAGTTTGGTGTGAGGCATGGGTCCGCGCAGGGCCTTCACGTAATCAGGACCGACCAGATTGCCGGGAAAGATTTTCACCACGGCCGCGCCTAGTTCGCTGGCGTTGTAAATCTCGGTGGGCGTCATCGCGCCGGGCAGCCACGGAATGTCGTGGGCGCGGCACACCTCGGCGACCTCGGCGGTAGCCAGGGGCTGCACCACGAACTCGGCTCCGGCGGCAATGAATTGCTCAGCCTCAGCGGCTTTGTAAATCGTGCCGATGCCCAGAATCATTTCCGGGCATTGCTGCGCTACAAAATCCTGCAGCTCGGTGAATACCGACAGGGCTTTCTCGCCCCGGTTCACAAACTCGAACACGCGGATGCCGCCCGTGTAGCAGGCCTGCAAAATGCGCTGCGTGTAGGCCGCATCGGCGTGGTAGAACACTGGCACCACCGGGTAGCGGAGCAGCGTGGCAAGGGTTTCGGCGGGAGTATGGCGGGGCATGGTTGGTCGAATTTAGCGCAGCAAACGGCCGCTGGTGTTGCCCTTCATGATTTCTTCCACCTCGGCCACGGTCACCAGGTTGATGTCGCCGTGGATGGTGTGCTTGAGGGCCGAAGCCGCCACGCCAAAGGTGAGGGCCTGCTGCGGATTGTTGTAAGCCAGCGAACCGTAAATGAAGCCGGCCATGAAGGCATCGCCGCCGCCAATGCGGTCGACGATGGGGTTAATGTCGTAGGTGACGGTTTCGAGAAACTGCTGGCCGTCGTAGAAAATGCCTTTCAGGCCATTGTGCGAGGCGCTGTGGGTTTTGCGGCGGGTAGTAACCACCTGCTTTATTTGCGGAAACCGCGCCATTACCTGGCGGGCCACCGACACGAATTTGTTGTCGGTACCGGGCTCGGGCACGATGTCGAACAGGTCCTCGGCGTCGTTCTCGGAGCAGACAACTATATCGCAGCCGGCCACCAGTTCCGCCATCACGCTCTGGGCCGTCTGGCCGTACTGCCACAGGTTGCGGCGGTAGTTCACATCGGCCGATACGGTGATGCCCAGGCGGCGCGCGGCGGCAATGGCCTGGCGCGTAGCCTCGGCCGTGGTAGCCGAAATGGCGGGCGTGATGCCCGTCCAGTGCAGCCAGCCGGCGTTTTTCAGGATTTCATCCCAATTGAATTTGGCCGGGTCGAGGTGGGCGAAGGCCGAGTTGGCGCGGTCGTACACCACTTTGCTGGGGCGCATCCCTGCTCCTACTTCCAGGAAATACAGGCCGAGGCGGTCGCCTTCGTACACGGTGGCGTCCATGTTCACGCCCAGGGCGCGGAACTGCTGGGCAGCGGCGTGGCCGAAATCATTGGCCGGGAAGCAGGTGACATGGGCAGCGGGCACGCCCAGTCCGGCCAGCGAAGCGCCCACGTTGGCGTCGCCGCCGCCGTAGGTGATTTCGAGGTTTTGGGTTTGCGCGAACCGGTAATTCAGCGGCGGCGAGAGCCGCATCATGATTTCGCCGAACGTGACAACTTGCTTCATTCTGGGGTGATAAGTAATGATTGGTTGTAGGGGCGGGGCTTGCCCCCGCCCGGTCGTTGCATCGTTCTCTGACTGTTCAACGATTCGGGCGGGGACAAGCCCCGCCTCTACTTGCTTAATTTTAGGCGGTTACGGCAGCAGCTTCCACCACTTTGCCGAAGCCGAAATACTCCTTGGCGTTGCCGTAGCAGATGTTCTGCACGGTGCGGCCCAGCAATTCCATATCAGCCGGCAGCTCGCCGTTTTCCACATCATTGCCGAGCAGGTTGCAGAGCACGCGGCGGAAATACTCGTGGCGCGGGTACGAGAGGAAGCTGCGCGAATCCGTGAGCATCCCCACGAAGCGCGGCAACAGGCCCATGTTGCTCAGGGCGTTCAGCTGCTTTTCCATGCCGTCCTTCTGGTCGAGGAACCACCAGCCGGAACCGAACTGCATTTTGCCGGCCACCGAGCCGTCGTTGAAGTTGCCAATCATCGTCGCAATCAGGTCGTTGTCGGCCGGGTTGAGGTTGTAAATGATGGTTTTCGCCAGCTTGTCCTGGCCGTCGAGCCGGTCTAAGAAGGTAGACAGAGCGCGACCCTGCGGAAAGTCACCGATGGAATCCCAGCCTGTATCAGGGCCGAGCTCGCGGAGCATCCGCGAGTTGTTGTTGCGCAGCGCGCCGATGTGATACTGTTGCGTCCAGCCCTTCTCCCAGTCCATCTCAGCCAGCAAAACCAGCACGGCAGCCTTGAACTGGTGGTTTTCGGCGTGCGTCAATTCGCTACCACCCCGAATTTTCAGGAAAATGGCGGCGGCTTCTTCAGCAGTGTATTCGGCGGCGTAGATGTGCTCCAAACCGTGGTCCGACAAGCGGCAGCCTACGGTGGCGAAGAAATCGTGGCGGCGGCGCAGGGCCATTTCGAGGTCGGCGAAGGTGTTGATTTCCACTTCGGCCGCCGTTGCCAGCTTGTCGAGGTAGGCGTTGTAGCTGCGGGCATCGTCCACGGCCATCGCCTTGTCGGCGCGGAAGGTGGGCAGCACGTTCACGCCAAAGCCGGCGGCGGCAATGGCTTGGTGGTGCTCCAGCGAATCAGCCGGGTCGTCGGTAGTGCAGAGGGTTTCGACCTGCATCTTTTTGAGCAGGTTTTGCACCGAATATTCTGGCGTCTGGAGCTTGGCGCTGCACTCGTCGTAGATGCGGCGGGCACTGTCCTTGTTCAGCAATTCGGTGATACCGAAGTAGCGCTGCAATTCTAGGTGCGTCCAGTGGTACAGCGGGTTGCGCAGCGTGTACGGCACGGTTTCGGCCCATTTCTCAAACTTCTCCCAGTCCGAAGCATCGCCGGTGATGTAGCGTTCGGGTACGCCGTTGGCCCGCATGGCGCGCCACTTGTAATGGTCGCCGTAGAGCCAGATTTGGGTGATGTTCTCGAACTGCTTGTCCTCGGCAATCTGGTCAGGCAGCAGGTGGTTATGATAGTCGATGATGGGCATCTGCTTCGCATACTCGTGGTAGAGCGTGCTGGCCGTGGCCGTCTGGAGCAGGAAATCGTCGTTGAGAAAAGGCTTCATAATCAATCAGGAAGGCAGAACCAGGGTTCTGATAAATTCGAATGATTTCAGGAGTCGAAGGTAGGCCGGGGCGGGGCGCGTTGCCCTCATGGACTGTCCTGATTCCGGTATTTATTAGCGAAAACGGTTGCGTAAATTCTTTGGAGGACTACAACGACACGCCGCGTTTCCACGGAATGAAATCGGTCTGGTCGTGGCGCACGGCGGCCACTTCCTCCCCGCTGGCCACCCGAATGACGTAATCAAGAATGCGCTCGCCGGCCTGCTCGATTGTCTCCTCGCCGTCAATCACGGTGCCCGTGTTCACGTCGATAATGTCGGGCATCCGCCGCGCCAAAGCCGTGTTGCTGGACACCTTGATAACCGGCGCGATGGGGTTGCCGGTAGGTGTACCCAGACCGGTGGTGAAGAGAACGATGTTGGCCCCCGACCCTACTTCGGCCGTCGTGGATTCCACATCGTTGCCAGGCGTGCAAAGCAGGTTCAAACCCGGCTTGGTCACCAATTCGGGATAGTCGAGCACGGCTACCACGGGCGAGGAACCGCCCTTGCGGGCCGCGCCGGCCGATTTCATGGCGTCGGTAATCAGACCGTCGCGGATGTTACCAGGCGAAGGGTTCATGTCAAAGCCCGAGCCGACAGCCACAGCTGAGTCTCCATAGGCCTTCATCAGGCTGCTGAAACGCTCGGCGGTTTCCTGGTTCACGCTGCGGTCCACCAGTTCCTGCTCCACGCCGCACAGCTCTGGGAATTCGGCCAGGATGACCGAGCCGCCAAGCGCCACCAGCATATCGGAAACGTGGCCCAGGGCCGGGTTGGCCGAAATGCCGGAGAAGCCGTCGGAGCCGCCGCATTCCAGCCCGATGTTCAGGGCCTTCAGCGGCGCAGGCTCGCGGCGGGCCTGGTTGGCAATCATCAAACCGGCGAAAGTTTGACGTAGCGCGGTGCTGATGAGAGTTTCCTCGGTGCCCAGTTTCTGCTGGTCGAGGATGTAGAGGGGTTTGCTGAAATTGGGGTCGCGCTTGGCGATTTCGTCCTGTAGCATGCTGGCCTGTGCGTTCTGGCAGCCGAGGCTGAGCACGGTGGCACCGGCCACGTTGGGGTGCGTGATGTAGCCGGCCAGCAGGCCGCACAGCGTCTGGGCATCCTGGCGGATGCCGCCGCAACCGCCCTCGTGCGAGAGAAAGCGGATGCCGTCCACGTTCGGGAATGGGCGGGCATTCTGGGCCAAGTCGGCGCTGGCTTCGAGGTCGGCGCTGAGGATTTCCTCTACTGTTTTGCCGGCTTGCATTAGTTCTACCAGCTTGCGGGTTTCGGGCTGGTAGGTTTTGCGGCGGGCGTAGCCGAGGTCAGTTATCAAAGCATCCTGCAACACCTGGATGTTGCGGTTTTCGCAGAATACCAGCGGGATAACCAGCCAGTAGTTGGCGGTGCCCACGCGGCCATCGGCACGGTGATAGCCCTGGAAGGTGCGGTCCTGCCAGGCGGTTACGTCGGGCGCGGTCCAGGCGGCGCGTTGGTGGGCGTGCTCGTCGTAGCTGTTGGTGGCGTGCTGAATATTGGCAGTGGTGAGACGACCGCCGGGGCGGATGGCCTCGCGGGCAGTGCCCACGAGCACGCCGTACATGGTCACGGGCTGGCCCGCGCTCAGGCCCAGGGGCGCGAGCTTGTGTTTGGCCGGAATGGCTTCAGCGGTGGTGATAAAGCCGTTTTCCCAAGGCACTTCGGTGCCGATGGGCAGGTCGACAAGGGCGACCAGCACGTTATCGGCGGGGTGAATGCGGGCAACTTGGTGTTTCATATCAGCGGGTAATTATCGGGAAATCGTCAGGCCAAGCGCGGCCGCAGCATCTCTGCCGCTTCGTTGCAGCGAAGGAGGTAATCTCAGGGCAGAGACACTTTGGCTCACTCACTCAGCATGACGTTTTTCTTAGGCTTAATCAGGAATTAACAACGGCGGCTTTTTTGGTAAAAAATGCGGCCAGCGTGGCGGGCGCGCCTTCTTCCAACAACTGCGCGAGGTAATGGCTTACTTTATCGGCGAAGCCGGGCAGGCGGGTGAGGTCGTGGCCCCAGAGGGCGGTGTTGCGCAGGGCGGCATTGGTCAGCTCCTCGGGCGAAAACTTGGTCCACAGCTCGGCGAAGTAGCCGGCGCGGTCGTCCTGAATGGTGTAGGGCTGACCATTGGCTTCGCCCTGGCCAGTGCTGGCTCCGGTGGCAGTGTTGCGCATGAATAGCAGGTAGGCCGCGAAGCCTAGCGCCATGTAGTGCGGCACGGCATTGTGCGTCTGGTAGTAGTGCAGCAGCGTGGGCACGTTGCGCATCTGCATTTTGGCGGTGCCCTGCATGGCGATGGCCAGCCAGCGGTGCTCCAAGTAAGGGTTGCGGAAACGGTCGAGGACCTGCATCCCGAAGCGCTGGCCTACTTTCTCATCTACTGCGAACGGGATGCCGGGCAGCAAATCAGCTAGCATCAGGTTGTGGATGAATCGCGCCAGGTCTTCGTTTTCCAGCGACTCGCGCACCGTGGTGCAGCCGGCCAGATGGGCCAGGGCATAGCTGAGCGTGTGCGTACCGTTCAGCAAACGCAGCTTCAACTCGCGAAACAGCGTGATGTCGGGCCGGATAACCACGCCCGTGGCGGCCGTGTGAAACGACAGCACCTCGCGCACCCGCTCGCCGCCCTCAATGGCCCAGAGTGAGTAGGCTTCGGCCATGGTCAGCAGGTCATCCTGGTAGCCGAGGTCGGCTTGCAGGGCTTCGTAGGCGGCGGGCTCGGGGCGGCCGGGCACAATGCGGTCGACCAGCGTATTGCAGAAATCGTTGGCCGCTTCGAGCCAGTCGATGAAGGCGCTGCCGAGGTCGTTGCGGTGCGCCAGCTCCAGCACAATGGCCTCGAGCTTGCGGCCGTTGTCGGGAATCAACTCCGTAGGCACAATAACCAAACCACGGTTCACATCGCCTTTGAAAGCCTCAAAACGAGCATAGAGCACGGCCAGCAACTTGCCAGGGAAAGACGTAGGCGGCGTGAGGTGAATGTCCTCGTTCACCAGTTGAATGCCGACTTCGGTGGTGTTCGAAATCACCACCTGCAGGTCGGGGCTGGCGGCGAATTTCAGCACGTCAGCCCACTGGCTTTTGGCCGAGAGCACGCGGCTGATGCTGGCGCACACCACGTTTTCTTCCACGGGGTGGCCGTCGTCCACGCCGCGCACGCACACGGTGTACAGGTTGTCCTGACGTTCGAAGGCCGTGGCGTCGCCGCCGTCGGTGCTTTTCACCACCACAATGCGGCCGTTGAACACGCCGTGGCGGTTGGCCTCGTCAATCATGAAATCGGGCAGGCCGCGCAGCAGCACGCCGGTGCCGAACTGCAGCACCTTTTCGGGCAGCGCAAACAGCGCCGGAGTGGGCCAGGACACGGCGGCCGAAGTAAGAGGAGTGGCCAGGGCCAGTTGTTGGGTGAGCGTGTCCATGTCGATGGGGCTGGAAATAGGATTGGTTGCTGAACGAAGCTAGAATTCGGGGCGGCTAGCGCCCTCCCGTACTCACCCGCTTCTGCCAGGCCGGATATTCTTTTTTCAATAATTTTTCGGGCCAAACGCCGGCGTAGAGGTAGCCGGCGCG
The DNA here is from genome assembly GCF_054776495.1 of Hymenobacter segetis. Lineage (NCBI taxonomy): Bacteria > Pseudomonadati > Bacteroidota > Cytophagia > Cytophagales > Hymenobacteraceae > Hymenobacter > Hymenobacter segetis. The sequence goes on from NZ_BAAHBV010000003.1 coordinate 53,813, forward strand.
GCGCTCGTTTTCAATTTCGGTGAGCTGGTAGTGCACCTGACTGTCGCGCCCCACGTAGATGGGGCGGTCGGTATCAAGCTCATAGAAACGCGCCCAGAGTACCGCGCCCGGCGTGGGCACGATAACGCGGTCGAGCACTTTCTTGGAAGATGGCAGCGTAACTTCCTTCACCGCATAGCCATCCATTTTCACTTTCTCGAACCACGCCACGGCGCTGTCGATGGCTTTGCACACTTCGGCCGAGGGCTTTTCAATGCCCATCAGAAACCGGACGATGTCCACCGACTCATCCCCGCTCAGCGAGGCCAGCTCGAAGGCGCGGGCCTTGGCCGGTTGCAGGGTTTTCTCGTCATACTGGGCGCACCAGGCCGTGGGCTGGCCCTTGCGCACATATTGGGTTTTCAGCATGCAGCTGATGCCGCGCTCCTCAGCCTTGATGGCCTGGGGCACCAGTTTGGCATCGAGGCCGGTGAAGGGGGCCTGCTGGCGGGCTACTTTGCGCAGCACTTCCAGCACGCGCACCATGGCGTTGTCGTTGTAGGTAATCTGGTGGCGGTAGTTGCTGAAATCGGGGTAATACTGCGGGAAGCCGCCGTTGGCGTACTGCATTTTCAGCAGGAAGCGAATACCGGCTTCGGCCCCGGCACGGTAGGCCGGGTTGTTGGTTTTCTGATACGCCTCGGCCAGGTAGCTGATTTCGCGGCTCGTGGCGTTGTTATCAATCGTGGCATCGTTGCGGTTTTTATCACGCAGCGTGGCAGCCCGCTCATCAGCACCCAGCGGGTGCGAGTAGTCCACCTTTTTGGTACCCACGGCCTTGGGCCAGCCGCCCACGGAACGCTGAAACACCAGCATCTTTTCGGCGATGGTGTCCTGCACCACGGCTTGCGCTGGCGCTGCCTGGACGGCCCGGAAAAGCTCCGGACCGCCCGTGGCTACCGCTTCCTGTTGGGTCGGCGTAGTTCCAAGTCCCACCTTGCCCAGCCCTGCCAGCAGGAGCAGTATTTGCAGCGTCATCATGCGTTGAATGTGAAGGCCGAAGCCCAGGATTAGTATTTAGGATTCTGGCGCAGGTTGATGTTATTGTCGATGGCCACCTGCGGGATAGGCAGCAGCTCCGACTTGCCTGGCTGAAATCCGGAAGCAAATGAGGTGGTAGATGCCACCGAAATGCTGCGCAGCCACTGTATGCCGGTGGTTTTGAAGCCCGTGGGTACCGTGGCCGGCTTGGGGCGCCGGAACGAGGTAAGCTGCATGCCTTCCCCAACTTGCTTCCAGTACACCAGGCTGGGTTTGGTCAGCGTGTCGCTCTTGAGCAGCAGCAGGTTGGCGCGGGTAGCCGCAATCCGGCTGCCCAGCAGGTTCCAGCGAATGAGGTCGTACTTGCGGATGCCTTCGCCGCCAAATTCCAGGTATCGCTCGTTTACCAGGGCCGTGAAGAACCCCACCTTATCCGTCGGCGTGGTGCCGATGCTGGTGGGGCTGGTGCGGTAGGCGCGGCGGCGCACCTGCTCCAGGGCAGCCACCGGGGTCAGGCCGTTGTAGGCGGCGGTCGGGCCGGCCAGCTCGTTCTGGGCTTCGGCAAACATCAGCAACACGTCGGCGTAGCGCAGCAGGGCCCAGTTGAAGCCCAGGTACTGAATCTGGCCCGGCACAAAGGGAACGCGCCAGTCGCGGCGGAGCTTGCCATCGGTGAGCCCCAGCAGCGTAGTAGGCGTTTGTAGGTTGGTGCTGCCGATGGAGTAGTACGTGATGGTGACATCGCGGCGGGTGTCCAGCGAGTCGAAGGCGTAGAAGTAAGTCGGCAGCACGTTCAGGCCGGGGTTGCCCTGCCCGTAGCGGGAAGCCTGGTCGATTTTCGGACCGGTATAGTAGCCCAGCTTGCTGTCGGAGATTGCCGAGCCGCCGGCCATGGCCGCTTCAAACATGATTTCGCTGTTATCAACTTTCAGCTCATTCACGTTTTTAAACAGGGTATAAAAGTTGCCGTTGAGGCTGTGCTCGCCGCTCTGGATGATTTCGGAGCACTCGTTGCGGGCTATTTCGTAAAACTGCTGTGGGTTGCTTCCCTGGCGCATGTTGCCATCGGAGCGCAGCGCGTAGCCGGCCCGGTACAGAGCAATGCGCGCACGGAGGCCCTTCACGGCTCCCTTGGTGATGTGCTCGTCGGTGGTGCCGGCCTGCGAGCGCCAGGGCACCAGGGTTTCGGCCAGCAGCAGGTCGGCCAGCAGGTGTTCGTAGGTCGCGTCGCGGTCGGCGTTGGGCAGGCGCAGGTCGGGGGTGGCGGAGGCGGGCAGGAAGGGCGCGGGCACATCGCCCCAGTTGCGAATCAGCTCAAGCATATACTGCGCCCGCAGTGTGAGGGCCTGGCCGTACATGCTTTTCATGGCCGCCTGCTCGGCAGCAGTGCCACCGGTGTAGAGCGGCGACTGCGGAATGTTCTGAATGCACACGTTGGCGCGCTCCACGCCCTGGTACAGGGCATTCCAGGGCAAATTCAGCTCGGTGTTGTTGGCATCCAGAATATAGCGGGCAATGCCGCGCCGCCCCTGGTCGACAGTGGTACCACCCGACACCTGAATGTCGTCGGAATCGTAAGGGAAGTAGGCACTGAGGCGCTGCCCGTAGGTAAAATCACCCGACAGCAAATCATAAGCTCCGGTCAGGGCGCTGGACGTGCCACTCACGCTGGTGAACACGTATTGGGAATCGACCGACGAAACCGGCTCCACGTTGAGGTAGTCTTTGCACGAGAACGTGCTGCCTAGGGAGGCAATGGCCAGGCCCAGTAGGAGGCGGCGGCTAGCTATATTTTTCATACGAATGGGTGGGATAGCCTCGTTAAAAAGTCAGGTTCAGGCCAGCCAGCATGGCGCGGCTGCGGGGGTAGGCCGCGTAGTCGAGGCCGGGCGATAGCGGCGAGCGGGGGCGGGCACTCACCTCGGGGTCGTAGCCGCTGTATTTGGTGAACGTGTAGAGGTTGCTGGCCGTGACGTAGAAGCGCACGGTGGTGATTTTGGCACGCTGCGTCAGGGCCTTCGGCAGCGTGTAGCCCAGCGTCAGGTTGTTGAGGCGCAGGAAGGAACCGTTCTCGATGTTGGCCGAGGAGGTGATGTAGCGCCCGCGCGATGGCGTGGGTGAGGTAGCATTCTGGTTGATTTGCTCCAGGCGGCCGATGTCGGTTACCAGCTGGCCGGTTACGGGGTCGTTGGTGCGGTACGTGCCGCTGTTGTAGGCGCTGCTCAGTAGGTTGGTGTTGGCGTAGAGGGCGCTCGAGAACTCCACCTTGTTGGCGTTGTAGATGTCGTTGCCCACCACCCAGTTCACGAAGATGCTGGCATCGAAGCCCTTGTAGGCAAACTGGTTGTTTAAGCCGCCCGTGAATTTGGGGTTGGTGTTGCCGATAACCGTGCGGTCGAGCTCGGTGATGAGGCCGTCGCCGTTGAGGTCCTTGAAGCGAATGTCGCCGGGGCCTTCCGGAGCAAAGGCGTTGGGATTGACGGCCACGCCGGTTTTGGGCTTCCAGGTGCGGGCCACGCCGGCCGTGTAGCCCTCAAAGTCGCTGGCTTTGTAGAAGCCGTCGGCCACGTAGCCATACACCTGGCCCAGCGGCTTGCCCACCTGAATGAGGTAGTCGGAGCTGGGACCATCGGAGCCGGCCCAGTTGGAGTTGAACAGGAAGAAATCGGCCCCATCGCCCAGGCTTTCCACCTGGTTGCGGTTGATGGACAGGTTGGTGTTGGCCGTCCAGGTAAAGTCCGGCGTTTGGAACACTGTGCCGCTCAGCTGAAACTCGACGCCTTTGTTCGAGGTTTTGCCCACGTTTTGCTGCTGCAGCGAGTAGCCCGAGGTGGAGGGCACCGCCTTGCTCAGCAGCAGGTCGTAGGTGTTGTTGTAGTAAGCATCCACCGTAAACTGCACCCGGTTGTTGAACAGGGCCAGGTCCAAGCCCACGTTGCGCGAGGCGGTGGTTTCCCATTTCAGAAACTGGTTGGCCAGGGCCGTGCTGGCCAGGCCCGGCACCAGCGTTTCGCCAAAGCCGTACTGCGACGTAGCCGGGCCGCTGGCGGGGTTGATGGGTGGCACCAATACCCCAAACTGCGACAGGTACAGCGCGTCGCCAATGCGGTTGTTGCCGGACAGGCCGTAGCTCAAGCGCAGCTTCAGGTCCGAAATCGTGTTGGTGTAAGGCTGCATGAATCCCTCCTTCGACAAGCGCCAGGCCACCGAAGCGGCCGGGAAATAGCCCACCCGGCGGCCCGGGGCGAACTTCGACGAGCCATCGGCCCGGAACGTCGCCGTGAGCAGGTACTTATCGTCGTAGTTGTAGCTCAGGCGCGAAAAGCCCGACAGCAGGCGGCTGGTGACGTTGCTGGAGCTCAGCGTGGGCTGCACGCCCGCCGGCGGGGCACTCTGGTTGATACCAGCCAAAGCGCGTTCGGCAGTGATGGTCGAGGGCAGGTAGAGCACGCCCACGTTGAGGCCGGTCGTGTTAATCTGGTACGTCTCCTGGCCCACCAACGCGTCGAAGCTGTGCTTGCCTTTGTTGAAATTGTAGGTCAGCACGTTGTTGTTGTTCACCGTCACCGTCTCGGCGGTGTTGATGGAAGCGGTGGGCATATTGCCGTTCTGGCGGGCCACCGGCGTCACCGGGCCGTTGAAGGCATTCTGAACCTGGTTGGTCGTTTCCACGCCCACGGTCGAGCGGAAAGTCAGGTTTTTGCGGAACGAATAGCTAGCCGAGCCGTTGACGTTGAGCACTTTCTGGGTATTGCGGCGGTACTCTTGGTTGATGAGCGTCACTGCATTTCCCAAACGGGCACCCGAAGTGGCCTGCGATTCATCAAAAGCATCCTGGTCCTGCACCGCGCCCCCAACGAAGTCGAAAGGCCGGTATTCGATAACGTTGCGCAAGCGCGAAGTCGTCGAGGTGCCTGTCGAGCTGGTGCCCGAGCCCTGGGTATTGGTCACATTGTAACGAGCGTTGAAACCGGCCCGGAATTTTTCACTCACTTTGCTGTCGAGGCGGAAATTCACCAGATAGCGGTCAAACCCCGAATTGAGCTGGATGCCGTCCTCGGTGTTGCGGGTCAGGCTAAGCGAGTAATTGGTGCCCTTGGCCCCCCCGGCAATAGACACGTTGTGGGTTTGCTGGAAAGCATCGCGCCCGAACACCCGCTCCTGCCAGTCAATGTTGGGCAGGTTATTAAATGAGCTCAGGCTGTCGTAGCGCAAAGTGCCGTACGTTTTCTTGAAGTCGGCTTGGGCCGTGGTGCCGGCCAGCTGGGCCCGCTCGTACTGATAGCGCACAAAGTCGCCCGGGCCGAGAATGTCCAGTTTTTTGGAAATCTGACGCACCCCCGCAAAACCAGTGTAGCTCACCGTAGTGCGGCCTTCTTTGCCAATTTTAGTGGTGATAATAACTACGCCATTGGCCCCACGAGCGCCGTAGATGGCGGTGGCCGAAGCATCCTTCAGCACATCGACCGACTGAATGTCCTGCGGGGCAATGGTGGACAGCGCGTTTTCTACCTGCACACCGTCTACCACATACAGCGGCGAGTTGTCCTGCGTAATAGAGCCGCCGCCGCGCACCCGCACCGTCACGGCTGCGCCCGGCGTTCCCTCAGAAGTAGTGAGCTGCACCCCGGCCAAACGGCCGGTCAGCGCTTCGGCCGCCGAGTTCACCGGCACGTCCTTAATCTGCTGCGCGCTCACCGACGATACCGAGCCGGTCACATCGCGGCGCTGCACTTCCTGGTAGCCAATCACCACCACATCATCCAGCTGCTTGCTGTCCGAAGCCAGCGTGACGTTGATGGTGGACTGGCTGCCCACTTTCACCGCCTGCGACACGTAGCCCACGTAGCTGAAACGCAGCGTGGCGTTGGCGCTATTGGCGGGCAGCGTGATGGAAAAGTCGCCATTCGCCCCGGTCGAGGCACCGTTGGTGGTGCCTTCCACCAGCACGGTCACGCCCGGCAGGGTTTCCCCGTCGGCCGCCTTCACAACGCCCTGAACCTGTCGGCTTTGTGCCGCCGCCAGCCCGATGCTCCCCAGGAGCAGCAGCCAGAGCAGGAGAAGATGTTTTTTCATCAGATAACTAAATTTGGGTGGGAGTTTTTGTTAATCAGCTGGTTAACGCAGCGTGTCGAGGGGCACGGCATCCATGTCGGTGTATTCGCGGTTTTCGCCGGCCATGCCCCAGATGAAGGCATAGTTGCTGGTGCCGCAGCCGGTGTGGATGGACCACGGCGGCGAAAGAATGGCCTGCTCGTTGCTCACCCACAGCGGGCGGGTTTCGGTGGACTCGCCCAGCAGGTGCAGCACGCGCTGGCCCTGGGGCATATTGAAGTAGAGGTAAGCCTCCATGCGCCGGTCATGGGTGTGCGAGGGCATAGTGTTCCACACCGAGCCCGCTTTGAGCTGCGTGAGGCCCATCACCAGTTGGCAGCTCTGGATGCCTTCGGCGTAGATGTATTTGTAGATGGTGCGCTCGTTGGCAGTTTCCATCGCGCCCATTTGCACGGGCGTGGCTTCGGCCTGGGTGCGGCGGGCGGTGGGATGCACGGCATGCGCCGGAGCCGAAAGCAGGTAAAACTTAGCCGGATTGGCCGCATCAGCGCTGGCGAAGGATACTTCCTTGCTGCCCATGCCCACATACAGGCAGTCCTGGTTGCCCAGCTCGTACACCTTGCCATCCACCGTAATGGTGCCGGCCCCGCCTACGTTGAGCGCGCCCAACTCGCGGCGCTCCAGGAAAAAGTTGGCCTTCAGCGACTCAGGGCAGGGCAGCGTCAGCGCGGCCGAGGTGGGCTGCGCGCCGCCCACAATCATGCGGTCGTAGTGCGTGTAGGTCAGCTCGATTTCGCCGGCCGTGAAGATGTTCTCAATCAGGAAATGCTCCCGGATACCGCTCGTGTTGAGGGTGGCAGTTTCGCGGGGGCCAATGGCAAAGCGCTGGGTCATCTGGGTAATCATGGGTTATGAATGTTGAGTGTTGAGTTATGCAGGGTTGAGGTTTGAATTCAACCCACAAAGCTCAACATTTCATTAGCGCCCCATCCAGCCGCCGTCGACGGTGAGGATGGTGCCGTGCACGTAGTCACTAGCGGCAGAGGCAAGGAATACGGCGGGGCCTTGATAATCAGTGGGCAGGGCCCAGCGGCCGGCCGGAATGCGCGAGAGGATGGCGGCGCTGCGTTCCTCGTCCTGGCGCAGGGCAGCGGTGTTGTCGGTGGCCACGTAGCCGGGCGCGATGGCGTTCACGTTCACCCCGCGGCCAGCCCACTCGTTGGCGAGGGCTTTCACCAAGCTGCCCACGCCGCCTTTGCTGGCCGCGTAGCTGGGCACGTTGATGCCGCCCTGGAAGGTGAGCAGCGACGCCGTGAAGATGATTTTGCCGCTGCCGTTTTTCAACATCTGGCCGCCAATGGCGCGGGCCAGGCGGAACGGCGCGTCGAGGTTGATGCTGAGCACAGCATCCCAGTCTTCGTCGGAATGCTCGGCGGCGGGGGCGCGGCGGATGATGCCGGCGTTGTTGAACAGAATGTCGATGACCGGAAAGTCGGCCTGCACTTCCTTGATGAAGCCCTGCAACTCGTCGAGCTTGCCGAAATCGGCCTGGTAACCCCGGTACTCGCGGCCCAATGCCTGCACGGCAACTTCGGTTTCGCCGCCGGCGGGCATGTGCATGGATACACCGATGATGTCGGCGCCCGCCTCGGCCAAACCGAGGGCGATGGCTTGCCCGATACCCCGGTCGCAACCCGTAACGAGGGCACGCTTGCCGGCTAAGCTAAATGCAGAAGAAAATGCGGTCATAAAAGGGACGATGTTGAGACGATAGAGCAGGGCCAACTTGCTCAAAAATGTAGCTGGGGCTGGTCCTGCTTCTTAAAGGTTTGGTGAAGCTTCAGCCAAAAGCAAGAGTTGGACAATATTTTTTTGTGCAATCGTTGCCGGGAACGATGCCATGTGCCCCTACCCGACCCATACCATGGCTTGAAATTGCCTCAGACCCCAAAAATCCAACGAAGAGCATTCACCTCATACACCCTGCTTTAACGTAGCCAAATATTGAACTTTACTAAGAAAACCTACTTTCTTAAGGTTCGCCAATATTTTGCATAAAATCCGCCAATTCCATCATACCTAAGCAAGAAAAAGCCCCGAGAACCAGCCGCTTTGACGAGGCCAAGCTCCCGGGGATACCGGTAAACAACTACCAATATGCGGCTTACTGCGGCACGCTCGGCACCCAGCCGCCCAGCACGGTTTCGCGGGTGTAGAAGGCGGCCTGCTGCGGCGTGAGCTGGTGCGACCACAGGATACGCGCCTTGGGCGCCGCGCCGGGGCCGATGGACTTGAACTCGCCAAAAAATGCGTCCTGCTTGTTGCTTTCCTTGCCCCAATGGTCCCAACCTTTGGGGGTGATGAGGTTGCTCAGCTCGCAGTTGAGCAGCACGGTTTTAGCGGCGGGCTTCCAGGGGCGGGCGATGAAAAGGGAGCCGGGCGTGCCGTCGCCCACAATCTTGCAGCGCTGGAGCACGAAGCCGTAGCGAATGCTGTCGGGCGTGGATGGTGCCATGATAACGGTGCCGCCGGCCTTGCAAAACAGGGTGCAGTCCTCGAACCACGCTGTGGCCGAGCCCAGGATAAAATCGGTAGTGCCTTCGATGTAGCAGCTCTTGTAATACTGCCGGCTGCCGTAGCCGTAGGGATACAGCGTGTCGCGGAAGCCCAGGAAGCGGCAGTTTTCGAACTGGGCTTTGTCGCCGTATACCCACATGGCCGGGCCCTGGCCCACGGTGCCGGCGGTGTTTTCGAAGGTGAGGTTGGCGGCCGAAAAGTCGTTGCCGAACACCCGGAAGCTGGCGGCTTCGGACGTGCCCAGGGGCTCGCCGTTGGCGGGGGTGCGGCCGTTGTAGTCGTCGTAGGTGAGCACGGTGGTGTTCACTTCCTCGCCCACCAGGCGCACGAAATTCTGTTTTTTGGCCAGGTTGAGCTTCTCTTTGTAAACGCCCTTGCGGATGAAAATAATGATGGGCGTGGTGTTGTTTTTAGGCACCGCATCGAGCGCGGCCTGAACGGTACGGTAGGCTCCGCTACCATCTTGGGCCACTACGAATTGTTTGGTTTGGGCAAAGCCAGAGAAGCTCAGCAGTAGCAGGGAAAAGAGGAAAAGTGCACGCATGGGTAGTGGGTGGGATTGGGGGGAGGGGCTTCCGGCGCGGGCAGCGCTTCCGGACCCTGCTAATTTATGGCACCATTCTCCACCAGTCCAAATCAATATCCCCCGAATCATTTTTCTTGCCTATTCGACTACGGAATAAGTCAATTTTATTCCTAATCAGTTTCCATTACCGCGTCTGGAGCCTAGTGCCGTTGGGCTTGGACTCCCGCCCCTACCCTACGCGCCTTACTGTGGGGGCCGAGTAATCGGCATAGAACACCGGGCTTTTGTGGACGCCGCTGCCATTTCACCAAAGTGTAAAAACACAGTGTCCCGCAGTGTTGCTCTTTCGTTGGAGCACTGCGGGACACTGTGTTTTTTCAACCCTGCGAGATACTATATGCACCCCGCAAGTGGCTACTTTACTACCAATAGATGGTATACAGCGTGGTGAGGATGACCAGAATAACGGCCGTGCCAATGGCGAAGCTGGGCTGCGGCTTGAACATGCTGCGGTCGACTTCCAGGCCGTTGGTTTTCACGCCACGGCTGGCTTCAAACAGGCTGATGATAATCATCCCAATCACGCAGAAAAGGAACACGAAACCCATCCGGTCGAGGAAGGGAATTTCGTAGATGCCAGCGGAATTTTTGACGGCGAAACCGAAAGGCGAGAGGAACGACAGGTTCACCATGCCGGGCAGGAACTTGAGCAGCAGCGAGAGCAGGAAGCCGCCGATGGTGGCAAACAGCGCCGCGCTCGACGTCGTTTTCTTCCAGAAGAAGCCCAGGATGAACATGGCAAAAATGCCCGGCGACACAAAGCCCGTGTACTCCTGAATGTACTGGAAACCGCCTTTTTTGTCGATGCCCAGGTGCGGCGCGATGAGCACGCCCAGAATCATGGCCACTACTACGGCGATTTTGCCGGTGCTTACCAGCGTCTTCTCGGAGGCCTCGGGATTGATGACTTTCTTGTAAACGTCGAGGGTGAAGATGGTGGCGATGGAGTTGGCTTTGCCGGCCAGCGAGGCTACCACGGCGGCCGTGAGGGCGGCGAAGGACAAGCCCTTCAGGCCCACGGGCAGGATGTTGAGCAGCACCGGGTAGGCGCGGTCAGGGTTCAGCTCGCCACCCGATACCATGGCCTTGCCGAACTCGCCGAAAATGTCCTGCTTGTAGAGCACGTAGGCGGCAATGCCGGGCAGTACCACAATCACGGGCATCAGCAACTTGAGGAAAGCGGCAAACAGGATGCCGGCGCGGGCCGTAGGCAAATCAGCCCCCAGAGCACGCTGCGTGATGTATTGGTTGCAGCCCCAGTAGTTCAGGTTCACAATCCACATGCCGCCTATTAGCACCGTGAGGCCCGGCAAGTCCATGTAGTTTTCATTGTCGCGCTTGAAAATCATCTGGAAGTGGTCGCCGGCGTGCTGGGTCATCATGTTGAAGCCATTGAGGACGCCCGAGGTGCCGTAGTGCTCCGCTACCAGGTTTAGGGCCAGGTAGGTGGTGGCTAGGCCGCCGAGAATCAGGAAGAACACCTGAATAACGTCGGTGAAGCCAATCACCTTCATGCCGCCCAACGTGATGACGACCGCGAAACCGGCCAGCATGTACATGCAGAACGTCAGGTTGAGGCCGGCGATGCTGCTGATGGCAATGGCCCCGAGATAGAGAATCGAAGTCAGGTTGACCACGATATAAAGCGCCAGCCAGAACAGGGCCATAATCATGGCCACCGTGCTGTTGTAGCGCTGGCTCAGGAATTGCGGCATCGTGGCGATGTTGTTCTTCAGGTAAACCGGGATGAAGAACACGGCCACGACCACCAGCGTGATGGCGGCCATCCACTCGTAGGTGGCGATGGCGAGGCCCATTTTGAAGCCGGAGCCGGACATGCCCACGAACTGCTCGGCCGAGATGTTGGAGGCGATGAGCGAGGAGCCGATAGCCCACCACGTCAGCGAGCCTTCGGCGAGGAAGTAGTCTTTGGAATCGCCTTCGATGGTGCCGTCGTGGCCGGTTTTGCGCCGGTAAATCCAGATGCCGTAGCTGGACACGATGATGAAGTAGACGAAGAAAACGATGTAATCAATCGTAGCGAGCTGGTTCATTGAACGAGGAATGGGAATTTAAAGCGACGTGACTACCAGCACCGGCGGGCGCAGCGTGGCGAGGCTATGGTAAAGTAATGTTCCGGCAAAAAAACCGCTTCTGAAAGGAAAATCTTTGTTTTAGCTGCGTAATCGTTTCCGAAACCGCCGATGCTGCCTGCTTCGCTAGTGAGTGCTCACGTTCCCAACCGCCCAAAATAAAGCCGGCCGGGAAATTCCCGGCCGGCTTTGTTGATAGCATTTAATATCCTGCTTTATTTGCTCAGCAGCCACGTTGCCAGGTCTTTTCCGGCCTGGAAATTCTCGAACGAAGCCGGGATTTTGCGGCCGTCAGTGTACTCGTTGTACAGCCACGGGTCGCCGAGGACGAAGACTTTGCCCTTGCCCAGGCGGGCCGTGGCCATAATCACCTTGCCGTTGTTGGTGACCAGCGGCTGGGCCGGCGCGGCCACGGATAGCACGGCCAGTTCCTTCACGTAGGCCGTGGTGGCGTTCTTGAAAACGGCTTTGCCGGAGGTCAAATCCACTTTACCCTGCTCGAACTGGGAGCCCTGCACCATGTTCACGCTTTGGTTGGTGAACTGTACGCCGAAGTTTTTGGCCAGCTCGTTGAAGTGCTTGATTTCGCAGTTGGCCGTGTCGTTGGCGAGGAGGACGAGGGTGCCGCCGCCCTTCACCCATTCGGTGATGGCCTTGCTGTCGGCGGGCTGGACGTAGTTGGGCTTGGGCGACTCCTTGCGCGAGTCCGGGTCGACGATGATGTACACGCTCAGGGGCTTAAGGCTGGCGGCGGTGGGGGCCGTGGGCACGGCTACCGTCTTGGCACCCAGCTCGCGGAACTCATTGCCCCACAGCCAGAAGCCGCCGTGGGTGCGCTCCTCCCAGGTGTAGTGCCACTGCTCCGGCTCGCCCGTCACGGGGCTTTTGCGCATCTCGTGGTTGAAGTAGTAGTCCAGGCCCACGGTTTTGCCCTGGCCGAGCTTGTCTTCGGCGGCAATTTCCATCTCGGTGCTGGCCAGGATGAACGGGCCGACGCCTTTCAAGTCGTTCTTGCGCAGCGGCTCGGTGAGGTAATACTCGAACGAGCCGTCGCGGTAGGGCTTGCCGCCCAGGCCGCCCACGCTCACCGTGCCGTTGAAGGCCAGCGCGCCGGTGGGCTCGGTTTCCACGAAGGTCTTCAGCAGGCCATCATAGCCCTTTTTGGCTACTTCAGCGTATTTTTTATCGAGGTAGCCCAGCCGCACACCCTTGGCCAAGGCGTAGACGAACATGCTGCTGCCGGAGGCTTCGGCATAGTTGCCTTTGCGGCCTTCCTGGCCCATTACAAGGCTCCAGGTGCCGGTTTTGGGGTCCTGGTACTTGGCCAGTGCGGGGGCCAAGCGTTGCAGGGCCTTGATGAGCATGGGCCGCTGCGGGTGGTTGGCGGGGAAATAGTCGAGCACATCGACCAGCGCCATGCCGTACCAGCCAATGCCGCGGTCCCAGAAGTTGGGGCTTTGGCCGGTGGTTTTGTTGGCCCAGGCCTGCTCCTTGCTTTCGTCGTAGCCGTGGTAGAGCAGGCCGGTTTTGGGGTCCACCAGGTGCTTTTCGATGAGGGCAAACTGCTTGGCCACGTCATCAAAGCCGGCGGCCTGGTTGAAAACCTGGCTGTAGTTGGCGTAGAACGGTTCGGCCATGTACAGGCCATCGAGCCACATCTGATTGGTGTAGATTTTCTTGTGCCAGAAGCCGCCTTCCTTGGTGCGGGGCTGGCCGTCGAGCTGCTTGCGCAGATACTGCACCGCCTTGATGTACTTCTCATTACCGGGCACCGACATCTGGCTCAGCAGCAGCAGGGCGCGGCCGGTAGCCATGTTATCGAGGTTGAAATCCTCCTGTTTGTACCGGATGATGCTGCCATCGGCCTGCACCGAGTAATCGAGATTTTTCTTGATGTAGCTGAAGTACTTGGCATCGCCGGTGCGTTCCCAGATGCGCTCCATGGCGTACATCATCAGGCCCTGCTCGTATCCCCAGCCGGCCATTTTGTTCTTGCCGATGACCATCGAATCGGGGTGCCAGGTCATGAAGGCATCGGCCATGCGCTGGGAGTAGGCGGCCGGCCGCGCCGTTTGGGCGGAGGCGGTTTCACTCAGCAGTGCCAGGCCCAGCAGCGGGAGAAGAAGACGGGTAGTTGATTTCATTTGGGTGGGTATTGTAAGTCTTGAATAAAGCCCGTCATGCAGAGCGCAGCGAAGCATCTTTACTGCGATTGTAAATCTGATTACTCTCTCGGTAAAGATGCTTCGCTGCGCTCTGCATGACGTTCAGCTTTGATTGATAATGGCAAACTAGCGCTGCGCGACGCTAACCGTTTTCTTGGCCACTTTGTCGCCCAACTGCACGTCCTTCTTCGCCAGCTTGGTGTTGGTGTTCACTAGGCGGATGTCCTTGCTGCGGTCGCCGGTCACGCGCAGGAGCAGCTCCGCGCCGTTGGTGTAGTGGATGCCGTCGAGGGTGATGTTGCGGCTGTTTTGCACTTCCATCACGGGCGTGGTTTCAGTCGAGAGCAGGGTTACGTTTTTCAGGCGAATGTTCTCGGCTTCCTGGCACAGCAGGCCTTTTTTGCTTTCCAGCACCGCGTTTTCGATGCTAATGTCCTTGATGCTCATCTCGGGCAGGCCGCGCACCAAGATGCCGGTGGTCGCGCCTTTGCAGGTGATGTTGCGGATGCGGAAGTTTTTGAACTGCGGCGTGCCTTCGTTCAGCGGTTTGGCGGCGATTACGGGCGGCGCGGTGCTTTCGCCGGCCAGCGGCACGGGGTCTTTGGCGGCGTAGTACATGTCGAACAGCACGGCCTCGCCGGCAATGTCGGTCATGTCCACGCCGTCCACGAAGATGTTTTCGACTACGCCGCCGCGGCCCCGAGCCGTTTTGAAGCGCAGGCCCACATCGGTGCCGATGAAGGTGCAGTTGCTCACGTACAGGTTGCGCACGCCGCCCGACATCTCGGAGCCAATCACGAAGCCGCCGTGGGCGTGGTACACCTTGCAGTCGCGGATGATGAAGTTTTCGGTGGGCACGCCGCGTTTGCGGCCTTCCTCGTCGCGGCCCGATTTGATGCACAGGCCGTCGTCGCCCACGTCGAACGTGCAGCCTTCCACCAGACCATTGCGGCAGGATTCGAGGTCAATGGCGTCGGTGTTTTGGCCGTACCAGGGGTTGCGGGCCGTCACGTTGCGCACGGTAATGTCTTCGCACAGCAGCGGGTGAATGGTCCAGGCCGGTGAGTTCTGAATAACGAAGCTTTCGAGCAGCACCTGCTTGCAGCGCGTGAGGCTGAGCATGTTGGGCCGCAGGAAATCTCGGATATCATCAAAGTCGCCCACGTTCAGGCTCTTGCGCGGGGTGCCGGCGGCCGCCAGCATATTGCCTTTCAGCGAAGCAGCCGAGGGGTACCAGTAGTCCTTCTTTTCATTGAGCACGCCGCCCGAGGCCACCAGTTTCTGCCACTGACTCTCATTCAGCTTGTTCTTCTTCACCGGCCGCCAGGCGTCGCCCGCGCCATCAAACGTGCCGTTGCCGGTGACGGCAATATTGGTCAAATCCACGCCCGAAATCGGGGCCTGGCTGCGGATGGCCTCCTCCCCTTCCCAGGTGGTTTTGATGAGCGGGTACTGGCTGCGGTCGGCCGTGAACTGCACGAGCGCGCCGGTGGCCAGGTGTAGGTTCACGTTGCTTTTCAGCACGATGGGGCCGGTGAGCCACAGGCCGCGCGGCACCAGCACGGTGCCGCCCCCCACGGCGCAGGCATCAATAGCCTTGCGGAACGCCTCGGTGTTCAGCATCTGGCCGTCGGCTACCGCGCCGTATTTGGCCAGGTTGAAGGTGTCCTTTTTGAATGCAGTTTGCAGCACCACGGGCAGGTCGGCGGCGAGCTTGCCATCGAACGCGGTGCGGGCGAGGTGGCTGGCCAGTGCGAGGTGCTGAGTTTGCACATCTTCGGCCACAATCTGGGCCACGCGGGTCGCGCCGTACTCCGAGAAGTGGGTGTTGTCGTTCTTGGCCGGGGCCACGGGGTTGGGCTGGTAGTAGCCGTTGAGGTAGCTCCAGAACAGCGGGCGGGTGCCGGTTTCGCCCATGGCTGAGTACATGGCCCAGCTTTTTTCGTGCAGGTCGATGAGCGGCACTTTTTGGGCTTTGGCTACTTCGCGCACCACGCCGGGGTATTCGCCGTGGTCGTCCTTGCGCTTGCCGGCATCGTCGAAATAGCGACGGCCCACGGGCGTGAGCAGCACTGGGTTCGCGCCTTTGGCCTTGGCTTCCTGCACGAACTTGGTGAGGAGTTGGCGGTACGTCGTCTGGGCCGGGGCCGAGCGGACGCTGTCCTCCACCTTCGAGTCGTTGTGGCCGAACTGGATGAACACCCAGTCGCCGGGCTTGAGGTCCTGCACCACCTTAGCCCAGCGGCCTTCGCGCAGGAAGCTTTTGGTGCTGCGCCCGTTCACGGCGGTGTTGCGGATGACCACGCCGCCGTCGAAATACTGGCCAAATTCCATGCCCCAGCCGCGCTCGGGCTTGGTCAGGTCAGCCTTGTCGGCCATGGTGGAATCACCGACCAGGAAAATCTGCGTTTTCGGGGCATCGGCCGGGCGGAAGGCTGCCGTAAGGCAAGTACCGAGCCCGGCCAGCAACGCGACCAAGGTTGATTTCATCGGAGAATAGAAAGAGTGACACGGGCCCAAAACAGGCCACGCGGGCAGTATCGCCCTATACAATATTAGGCCGCTTCCCAGCCGTTGCCCCCCTGTTCTTACCCGCTCCGGCGCTTTTTTTTGCGCAATCGTTGCCGGGAACGTTCTCGCATCGGCCCGTGGAGGCAGCGCTCAGGTCCACGTTGCGGTACTAACCGATGAATCGTTTTACCTAAGCGGCGCTGCCGTTTTCAGCGCCATCGTTCCCGGCAACGATTGCGCAACTAAACCCTTCCAAACGCATTGTTTTCTATTCCCCCGGTGGGAATTTGCGTAAAATAATGCGCCCTTATCTGGCTTGACCATGGATAACGTGGTAGCTAATCTTCGTCTTATCACTTATTAACCCACCCTCCATTTCCATGAAAAAGAATTTACGCTTCCCCCTCCTGATGGCAGGATTCCTCGGCTTGGCCGGCACGGCTTCGGCCCAAACGGCTGGCTTCGTGAAATGGCCACTTATGACGAACACTGCCGATAATGCCGCCGTACGTTCCGCCAACGTGACGCCGGGCACTCCCGTGCTGCGTCGGTTGGTATTATCCAACAATCAGTTGCCTACCGGCACTGGCAACCAGGCTTTTGCGCCGTACTCAAGCGCTGGTCAGGCCATTGCCCCCGTGGCAGATGGTGGTGGCTGGAGCACCACGGTGAGCACCACCTACCCCAATCCGGGCACCGGGGGTTCGCCCCGTCGGCGCTTCTACCAACAGTTTAGCGTAGGCGCTACGGGTGCTGCGGTGCGGTTTGACTCGGTGGTTTTCAATGCCAACGTCTTTAACTCGGCCGCTGGCAAAGTAGCCGTGGCTTGGTCGCTGACCAATTTCGTATCGGATTCGGCCAGCGTGACGGGCGGCAAAGGCCCGGCCATCAACAACTCGACCAACACCCGCGCCGGTGGGCCACTGCTTGCCACCGAGAACGGGTCGTTTGGCGTAGGCACTTCGGGCAACCCCGGCGAAATTGCCAACAACTCGGCCATTCTGCCCTCCACTTCGGGCACCACCACCAGCGTGCCGGACCTGTACACGTTTGCCTTGGCTGCTGCCACCGGCGTAACAGTGCCCGCCGGCCAAACGCTGACGGTGCGCATTTACCCAGCCGTAGGCTCTTCGAGCGGCGGCCGCTATTTCCTGATGCGCAACGTGACGCTGAAAAGCCGTCAGGCTGCACTGGCAACCCGTGCGGGCCTGGCTACCACCAACCTGGCCGCCTACCCCAACCCCGTGCAGAACCGTCTGAGCGTGCCCCACACCGCCGCCAGCCGCGATGCCCGCGTGACGGTATTCAGCACCACCGGGGCCCGCGTGGCCAGCTTCAGCGCCCAGCCCGGCACCACTGAAACGGCCGTGGACCTGAGCAACCTGAGCCGCGGCCTCTACCTGGTAGAGTACGCCGACGGTGGCCTGCGCAGCAGCGCCCGCATCATCAAAGAATAGCACACAACTGCTTCGGTATTGCAAAGCGTCTCCGGGTTGACTGGGGGCGCTTTTGCTTTTTGGGGTAAGCGGCAGCCCCGCAACCGCCGATTACAGGCAACAACCTGTCAATCAGACCATATTAAACATTACTGGCCTTTCCCGGCATCATTACCGGGAACGATTGCACAAGTATTAGTCCGGGCTTCCTTTTTTTACGACCTGATTATTCGATACTTCGCTGTCGTTTTGCTTTTCCACTTCATTTCAACCATTCAATTCCCACCGTACATGACACCACAACTACCCGTTTCCATTCGGGCCAAAGCGCCCAGCCGGCCTGGCTTCTTCCGGCGAGCCACTCCCCGGCTGCTCACCTGCCTTTCGCTCCTGCTGCCCGGGCTGGCTTGGGCGCAGGTGCAAACCCCCACGACCATTACGCCTATTAGCCTGGGCACCACGGCCTACACGCAGGACTTGAACACGCTGGCCAATACGGGCACCAGTTCGGTGCTGCCGGCGGGCTTCGGCTTTGCCGAAATCAACGTGGGCACCGGCACCACGGCCAACAGCACGTACACCGCCATCACCATCACCTCTACGGGCTCGGGCAGCTCCGGCACCGGCGATACGTACAGCTACGGGGGCGGCACCACGGCCGCTACTGACCGGGCTTTTGGCAGTGTGCGCAGCGGCAGCCTTGCTTCGCAGTTTGGCTTTGCATTCACCAACACCACGGGCGCTACCATCACCAGCCTGGCAGTGAGCTATACCGGCGAAACCTACCGCCTGGGGGGCGCAAACCCCGCCCGGGGCGCTGCCGACCGCCTGGATTTTCAGTACAGTACCGACGCTACCTCCCTCTCCACCGGCACCTACACGGATGTGAACGCCCTGGACTACGTGGGCCCGGTAAACAACGTGACCACCAGCACGGGCTACGATGGCAACGACCCCGCCAACCGCACCGCCGTGACCGGCTCCATTACGGGGCTGAGCATTCCGGCGGGCGCGACCTTCTACATCCGCTACGTTGATTTCGATGCGGCCGGAGCTGATGATGGCCTGGCCATTGACGATTTCTCAATAACGGCTTCTACCGCCAGCGCGTGCAACGCCGCGTTCAGCTACAGCAATGCCTCGTACTGCGCCAGCGGCACCAACCCCACCCCGACGGTGACGGGCACCACCGGTGGCACCTTTTCTTCGACCACGGGCCTGACCATTGATGCGGCCACCGGCACCATCACGCTCAACAGCACCACGCCCGGCACCTACACCGTAACCTACACGGTGAGCGCCACTTGCAGCAGCACGGCTACCGTTACGGTATCGGGCTCGCAGGCGGCTACTTTCAGCTACGGGGCTACGGCCTATTGCCGCACGGTGACGGCAAGCCAGCCAGTGGTATTAGCCACGGGCAGCAGCGCCGGCACGTTTACTTCGACCACGGGCCTGACCATTGATGCCGCCACCGGTGCCATCACGCCCTCGACTTCCACAGCCGGCACTTATACGGTGACCAATACCGTAGCGGCATCAGGCAGCTGCGCGGCGGCTACGGCTACCACCACGGTAACCATTACGGCGCAGCCGACGGCCAATATTGGCTACGGCGCGAGCAGCTACTGCACCACCACCACGGGCAGCGTGGCCCTGGGCCTGGGCACGGGCAGCACGCGCGGCACCATCACGACGAACCCCACCACGGGCCTCACCATTGATGCCACCGGGGCAATCACGCCTTCGACCTCTACGCCCGGCACCTATTTCATCACCAACACTGTGGCGGCCTCGGGCGGCTGCGCGGCCGTGACCGGCGGCACCACCGTTACCATCACCGCGCCGCAAACGGCCGGCTTCAGCTACCCGGCCTCGGCTTACTGCACTAGCGCTACAGGCGCGGTAGCCGCTACCCTGGCCACGGGCGCAACGGCGGGCACATTCACTTCGACCACGGGCCTGACCTTGAACGCCACGACGGGGGCCATTACGCCCTCCACTTCCACGGCCGGCACCTATACCGTAACCAACACCGTGGCGGCCAGCGGCGGCTGCGCGGCGGCAACCTCCACTGCTACCGTTACCATTAATCCGGGCACTTCGGCGGCGTTTGCTTACAGTGGCTCGACGTTCTGCCTGAGTGGAACCAACCCCACGGCCACGGTGACGGGCACCACGGGCGGCACGTTCTCTTCCACTACGGGCCTCGCCATTAACGCTACTACGGGCACCATCACGCTCAGCGGCAGCACGCCCGGCACTTACACCGTAACCTACAGTGTGGCCGGTGCCTGCGCCAGCAGCAGCTCCGCCACGGTTACGCTGACCAATGCTCCTTCGGCAACTTTCAGCTACCCCACGGCTTCGTATTGCACCTCGGGCACTACCACGCCGGCCCCGACTTTCCCGACGGGCAGCAGCGCCGGCACGTTCACGTCCACCACGGGCCTGACGATTAATGCCACCACCGGGGCTATCACACTGGCTTCCTCCACGCCCGGCACCTACACCGTGACCAACAGCATTGCGGCTGCTAACGGCTGCTCGGCCGCTACCGCTACGGCTACTGTAACCATTACCGCACCGGCCACGGCCAGCTTCAGCTACGGGGCTACCAGCTACTGCACTTCCGCCACGGGCGCGGTGGCAGTAAGCCTCGGCACTGGCAGCACGGCTGGCGCTTTCACCTCGACCACCGGCCTGACGCTGAACGCTACAACGGGCGCGATTACGCCCTCCACTTCCACGGCCGGCACCTATACCGTAACCAACACCGTGGCCGCCAGCGGCGGCTGCGCCGCCGTGACCGGCACCACGACAGTGACCATTACGGCTCCGGCCACGGCCAACATCGGCTACGGCGCGAGCAGCTACTGCACCACCACCACGGGCAGCGTGGCACTAGGCATCGGCACGGGCAGCACCCTGGGCACCATTACGGTGAACCCCACCACGGGCCTCACCATCGCGGCCAATGGCGCGATTACGCCCTCGACCTCCACGCCCGGCACCTACTTCATCACCAACACGGTGGCGGCCAGCGGCGGCTGCGCAGCCGTGACCGGCGGCACCACCGTTACCATCACCGCGCCCCAGACGGCCGGCTTCAGCTACGGCGCTACGCCCACCTTTTGCGTGAGCAGCACCACCAACCCCAGCCCCACGCTGAGCACGGGCGCTACGGCGGGCACCTTTAGCTCGACCACGGGCCTGAGCATTGCCGCCAACGGCACTATCACGCTCTCGACCTCCACGCCCGGCACGTACACTGTGACCAACACGGTAGCAGCCAGCGGCGGCTGCGCGGCCTTGACCAGCACCGCTACCGTAACCATTGCCCCGGTGCCGTCGGCGGCCTTCGCCTACGCCAACACGGCTTACTGCGCCAACGCCACGGCCGCCACGCCTACCGTGACGGGCGCTACGGGCGGCACGTTCTCGTCCACCACGGGCCTGACCATTAACGCCACCACGGGCGCTATCACGCCTTCGACCTCCACGGTTGGCACCTACACGGTGACTTATAGCGTGGCCGGCACCTGCTCAGCCAGCAGCACCCGCTCGGTGACGATAAACGCGGTGCCGGCTACGCCGACCATCACGGTTTCGGGCACGGCGGCTACGGGCATCACGCTCACGTCGAGCGCGGCCACGGGCAACCAGTTTTACCTGAACAACGGGCTGATACCCGGCGCTACGGGCCAGACCTACCTCATCAACTCCGGCACCAAGAACGGTTCCTACACCGTGACGACGACCAACGCCGCCGGCTGCACCTCGGCCTTCTCGGCCGCGACGACGGTAACGGTGACGGCCACCCGCTCGGCCGCCAACGGCCCGGAGCTTAGCCTCTACCCCAACCCCACCACCGGCCTGCTTCAGGTAGCCCTCACGGCTCCTGCCAAGGCGCTGGAGTTGTCGGTGCTCAATGCCCTCGGGCAGCGGGTGCTGGTGCGGAACGTGGCCGCCGGCGACCAGCTCGCGGTGCTCGACCTGACGGCGCTGCCCACGGGCGTGTATGTGCTGCAAGGCCGCACGGCCGATGGCACCACCACGCGCCGCTTCGTGCGGGAGTAGCCTCGTCCGTAACCCATTGAGAAAGGCCCGCCTACCCGGCGGGCCTTTTTTTGTGGCCCAGACCGAAGGCTTCGGGAACGTTGCCGGCAACGATTGCATAAATAAAGCGGCCTGCCCCAGCGCCTATTGGGCCGGGCCGTGGGTAATATTTGATAGAATTCTCACCCAACACCACACCCTATTCCTATGTCCAACTTTTTCTCTACACGCCTCTCCTGGCGCGGCTCGGTGGGCCGCTTCTGGATGCTGCTGGGCTTCATTGTGCTGGCGGCAGCCGGGCGCGCGGCGGCCTACGACGTGACCGTGGCCGCCGACGGCACCGGCAACTTCACCACCGTGCAGGCCGCCATCAACGCGGCCCCCACGGCCCGCACTACGGTCTACACCATCTTCATCAAGAATGGCCGCTACCGCGAAAAAATCAACATTCCGGCCACCAAGCCCTTCCTGCAATTGGTGGGCGAGAGTGTGGCCAACACCATCCTGACCTACGACGACGGCGCCAGCACGCTGGTGGGCGGCGTGGCCCTGGGCACCCAGAATTCGGCCAGCTTTTCGGTGAGCGCGACGGACTTTTCGGCCCTCAATATCACCTTCGAGAATGCCTTCGGCGATGGCTCGCAGGCGGTGGCGGTGCTGGTGAATGCCGACCGCGCCGTGTTCAAGAACTGCCGCTTCTTGGGCAACCAGGACACGCTGTACGTGAAGGGCTCGGGCACGCCGCAGCACTACTTCCGCGACTGCTACATCGATGGCAACGTGGACTTTATCTTCGGCAGCTCGGTGGACATTTTCGATAACTGCGTGATTTATGCCAAGTCGCGCGCCACCAACGGCGCGTCGTACATCACGGCGGCTAACACGCCCCCCGGCCAGGCTTTCGGCTTCATCTTTCACAACGCCAAAATCCCCTCCAACACCGGGGCCACGCTCTATTACCTGGGCCGGCCCTGGCAGAACTCGACCGGCAGCGTGCCCCTGACGCAGAACAAGGTGGTGTTCATTAAGCCGGTGATGGGCTCCAACCAGATTCAGCCGGCCGGCTGGACTATCTGGGATGCCGGCACCGACACCAACATCATCACCTACGGCGAATTCCGCCCCCGCTACTTTGCCGGGCGCAACGTGAACACCAGCCAGCGCGTGAGCTGGTCGCGTCAGCTGGCCGTGGCCGATACCGCCCAGTACCAGGCCAGCAGCGTGTTCAGCGCCTGGAACTACTGCGGCGTGGCCGCCAACATCTGCACCACGGTGGCTCCGGATATTGCGGTGTCGAACTTCCGCGCCACCAAGGGCGCTACCCAAACCACGCTGGACTGGAACATCAGCTGGGCCATGACCGGCATTAAGTACGACCTGCTGCGCTCGTCGGACAACGTGACGTTTAACCAGATTAACACCGTGACGGCGGCCAACGACTCGACCTACAACTTCCAGATGACCGATGCGCTGCCCACCGCCGGCAACGTGTACTACTACAAGCTGGTGGCCTCCAAGGCCGGCAAGACCACGCACACTACGGCCACGGCCATCGTCTCCAGCGTGGCCACCATCGTGACCAACGCTACGGCCCTGGGGCCGTTTGCCCAGTACCAGACCGGCACCTCGGCGGTGCAGACGTACTCGCTCTCGGCCACCAACCTCACGGCCAACCTGACGGTGACGCCCCCGGCCGGCTACGAGATTTCGCCCAACAGCGGCACCACCTGGTACGGCAGCACCACGCCGCTCGTGCTCACGCCCACGGCCAATACCGTGGCCGCTACCACCATCAGCGTGCGCCTGAACGCGGCCACGGCCGGCACCTACGCCGGCAACATCACCCACACCAGCACGGCCGCCACCCCGGTGAACGTGGCCGTGACCGGCACCAAAGTGAACACGCCCGCCCCCATCTCGGACCCGCTGAAGTGGTGGTCGTTGAAAGTAAGCGACCAGGACAGCGCGGCCATTCGCTCGGCGGCCACGTCGGCCAGCGTGCCGTTGTTCAAGCGCCTGGTGCTGTCCAACGGCACGACGGTGACGGCCTACCCGGCCCGCTCCACGCGCTACGGCCAAGCCTTCGCCGCCACGGCCGATGGCCTGTGGAGCGCCACGGCCGGCGGCCCTGGCAATGCCGTCGACCGCAAGTTTTACGAGCAGTTCACCATCACGGCCGGGGCCAACCGCGCCGTGCGGATTGACTCGGTGCTGCTGTGGTCGGCCTTCTACAACACCACCGGCAAGCTGGCCGTGGTGTATTCGAAGAGCAACTTCACCACCGACTCGACCGACGTAACCGGCGGACGCGGCCCCGCTGGCGTGCTACTGACCACGGCCAATGGCGCTTTCGGCTCGCCCATCGCGCTGGCTAACCAGAACACCGGCACTAACCAGACCTACCGCTTCGCCCTGAACAACGCCCTGGGCACCACCCTGGCCGCCGGCCAAACGCTGACCATCCGCGTGTATTTCGGCTGCGCCAGCTCAAGCTCGGGCCGCTACGCCCTGCTGAAAGACGTGGTGCTGAAAGGCCAGGCCAGCGTGGTTACCGCCACCCAGTCGGCCAAAAACGGCATGAGCCTGAATGTGTACCCCAACCCCGCCGCCGCCACCGCCACGGTGGCCCTGACGGGCTTCCAGCACGCGGCCACGCTCACCGTCCTCAACGCCCTGGGCCAGGTGGTGCACCGCCAGGCAGTGGCCACTCCCGCCACCCCGGCCGCCCTCGACCTGGCCAAGCTGGCCCCCGGCGTGTACCTGCTCCGCGTGAGCAACGCCGACGCCACCCTGACCCAGCGCCTGGTGCGCGAGTAGCGCGCCCCGCGGTTATTCAAACAAAAAGCCCTGCCGGAAACTCCGGCAGGGCTTTTTGTTTGAATTGAAGATTACAAGCCTGAGCAAATGCTTCCGCAACTCAGCGGAGGGCACCCCGCGCCCGCAGGGGGTCTTCCGGAATGTTCCGGTGCCATGGTTGCGGGCGTCGGGGGCACCCCGGAATGTTCCGGGGTGCCCCGGCGGCAGCTTACTTACCTTTCACCGTGAGCGTGCCGCTGCCCGTGGCGGGCACGCCATTCAGGCTCAGGCCCTCGGCGGCGGCCTGGAAGGTGCCGCTGCCGTCGGCGGTGAAGAAGTGCAGGTCGGCCTCTCCCTTGGCGTTGGTGCGCACGAGGGGGTTCCAGTAGAGGGTGCTGGTGCGCGGGTCGGCGGGCGGGTTGGTGAGCAGGGCGTTGTAGCGGGGCTGGTAGAACTCGCGCGCCTCGGCGAAGCCCGCCATCTTCACGATGGCGATGCCCGGCGCGGGCGCTTTGTCATTGCCTTTGTAGTTGGGGTCGCCGCGCTTGGTATAGATGGCAATGGCCCCGCCGCTACCTCCAAAAATGGCAGCTTCGGCCCCTTTGAAGACCTCCACCGATTCGACGTTGGTAGCCGGCATGGTGGAAATTAAGTCAAGGTCGACCTTCATCCCATCCAAAATGAAGAGCGGCGTGCCCGAACCCCGAATCTGGACCGACATATCCGGCGGGTTGCCGGTAATGGTGAGGCCGGCCACGCGGCCTTGCAGGAGCTGCAGCACGCTCAGGCCCGACTGCGCCGACGGAATGTCGGTGAAGTCGACCACCGTGCCACCCGTGGCCCCGTAGAGGCGGCGCGGGTCGTCGGCGGGCACTTTCACGCGCTTGGCCGTCACGGCCACGTTGCTCAGGTTGATGTTGCGAATGGCTTTCTCCGGATGCAGGTCCAGGTCGGCGGCCTGGGCCTGGCGGCTGCGGCGCACGAAGGCAGCCACGCCCGCCGGAGCGGCGGCCAGCGAGGGCAGCTGCGGTAGCGTCTGGGCGGGCACGTCCGGGCCGGCATCGGGCCGGATGATGACGTTGGTGCCGCCCTGCGACCGCCGCGCCTGGAGCGTGATGAGGGCCGTGTCGACCACTGGAAAACCGACGAAGCTGAACCGGCCCGTGGCATCGGTGGTGGCGGTGGTCACGTTTTTGGCCGGCCGCGTTTGCAGGAAGGTGAGCTGGCTGTTGGGCACGGGGCGGTTGCCGTGCTCGCTCAGCACCTGGCCCACCAGCGTGATGTCGTGCTCGGGCCCGAAGCGCACCACCGGCGGCTGGCCGGCCAGCACCTGCTTCCACACAAAGCGCCGCCAGCCCTGGGTCAGCAGCAGGTCATCCAGCGCCAGGGCGGTGCCGGCGGTGGGGCTGCGGAAGTAGTAGCCCGGGTTCTCCACGTAGCCCGCCAGGTCGGAGGTCAGCAGCAGGTTCGAGGCAATGGTTTCGGCGTTGGGGTCGAGGGCGCTGAGGCCGGCATCGCTCACGCCGAGCGAGAAGTTGGCGGCCACCGGCTGGCCGGCGGCATCGGTCACGCGCACGGCCAGCTGCACCGGCGCGTGCGGGCCGTAGCTGGGCTGGTCCGGGGTGATGCTGATGCGCAGCCCGGCCATCCCGTTCTGGGCAAAAGCCAGCCGCTCGCACTGCGGCGTGCCCTGCGCGTCAAACAACGTGAAATGCACGATGCCGTTGGGGTAGTTCTTCTTGGGCATGCGCCAAGCAGCGGGCGCATCGCCGGTGAAGGTGCGGGGGCCAGGGTAGGCCACCACGCCGCGCACCTGCGTCATGAGTTGCACGGGGCCGGGCGCGGGCGCGCCACCCGTGCCCCGGTAGCGGGCTTCTACCAGGAAGTTTTCGCCGCCGTCCACCACGTGCAGGGTGTAGCCGCTGGGCTGCACGGCGGGCAGCGGGTAGTCGGCGGTGCTGCCGTCGGGCAGGGTGAGGTGGGCATGGTAGCGCTGGCCGGTGCCGGGCACGAAGGCAAAGCGCCCCATGCCCGCGTGCCGGCTGCTGAAGGCCGATACCACCACGGCATTTTTCTCATTTAGAATCTGGCCGCGCACGTCGAGGCCCCGGCCGCTGGCGTCCACGGCTTTGCAGGCCACCACGGCGGGCAGGCCCTCCACGAGGTAGCCGCCTTCGGGCATAAACTGCACGTCGGGGCGGGCGGCGGCGGCGGCGCGGGCGCGGGCAAAGGCCGAAGTGGGCGCGGCCGCCGTGCGCGGCTCCTGCGGGCCAATGGGCGAGGCCGGCCACACGCTCAGCCGACGGCTGTACACGAACTCGTCGCCGGCGTTGCGCATCCAGTTGGTGTAGGCGCGCAGCACGTAGGTGCCGACGGCCAGGGTATCGGAAATGACGAGGTCGCCGCTAGCGCGGCCGCCCTGCAGGCGCAGGGTGCGGCGGGCCACCACCTGGCGCTCGGGCGAGAGCAGGTCGACGTGCAGCACCTGGTTGAGCGAGTCGAGCCGGTGCGCCGAGGCATCCACCACGTAGGCGCTGAACCAGATGGTTTCGCCGGTGCCGTATACCGGCCGGTCGAGGTGCAGGTACACTTTTTCCTGGCGGGCGGCGGTGTAGAACTCGGCCAGCTGCCGGGCAATGCGCGGCAGCAGCCCGTCCTCGGGCGGCCGCAGCCGAAACGCGGTGAGGCCAATGGCTACGGCCAGCCCGGCGGCCAGCATTCCTTTTTGCACACGCACTACTTTCATGGTTGAATTCAGTCGAAAAACTGCCGGCCCCTACGCACGGGCCGGCCGCTAGATTACCGCACAAAGATGGCGACGGCATGAAGCGCAGCCTACTTTCCGGCCCGGTTTCGGGCCGGGCCACCGGTATCAGGAGCCCTACTGCCGGGGTTTTAGCTGCACCTTGGCCAGAAAATCGGTACTCTTGTTATAGATTTGGGCTGCTGAAGATTTCCTGAGCGCCCACCCGGCGGCGGCTACTGCGCCTAGTCGTTGGCAGCCGAGGCGGGGGCGGGCGGGCTGGCAAGCCGTGGGTTTGCCCAATCAGGGAACCATTCGGCCCGATAATCCGGTAGTTAGCCCAGGGCCAGTGGCCCCGGCAGCGACAGCCGACATTTGTACTTCCTTACTCTAAACGCGCTTGGACCCCGTCACCATCAAGGATATCGCGCACGCTCTGAACCTGTCGACTTCGACCGTGTCCCGGGCCTTGCGCGACAGCTACGAAATCAGCCCCGAAACCAAGCGGCTGGTGATGGAATATGCCGAGCGCCTCAACTACCGGCCCAACCCCATTGCCCTCAGCCTGAAGGGCAGCAGCAGCAAGGCCATCGCCGTCATCGTGCCCCAGATTGCGAATAACTTCTTTTCGCAGGCCATCAACGGCATCGAGGCCATTGCCTACAACCGGGGCTACCACGTCATCATCTTCCAAACCCACGAGAGCTACGAGCGTGAGGTAGCCAATGTGCAGCAAGCCGTGTCGCGCCGCGTCGATGGGCTGCTCCTCTCGCTGTCCAGCGAAACTTCGGACGTGAAGCACCTCAAGGCGCTGGTCGACCAGGGCATGCCGCTGGTGCTGTTCGACCGCGTGGCGGCCGGCCTCGATGTGACCCAGGTGGTGGCCGACAACTTCGGCGGGGCCTACGCCGCTACCTCGCACCTGCTGCAAACCGGCCGGCGGCGCATTGCCCACCTCACCATTCCGCTCTACCTCAGCATTGCGCAGGAGCGGCTGGCCGGCTACCGCGCGGCGCTGGAGCAGTACGGCGTGCCTTTCGATGAAAACCTGGTGCGCTACGGCACCTTCGGCCCCGACGAGGCCGGCACCCTGGTAGACGAGCTGCTGGCCCTGTCGTCGCCGCCCGATGCCTTTTTCACGGCCAGCGACCGGCTGGCCCTGGGCTGCCTGGGCGCCCTGCGCCAGCGCGGCATCGACGTGCCCGGCGAAGTAGCCCTGCTCAGCTTCACCAATTCGCAATCGGCCCACCTGCTGAACCCGCCGCTGAGCACCGTGACCCAGCCGGCCCAGGAAATCGGCCAGCTCGCCGCCGAGCGCCTCATCGAGCTCATTGAGCGCAAGCACAAAAGCACCGGCCCCAGCGTGATGAAACTGCCCACCACGCTGGTGGTGCGCGAGTCATCGAGCCCGGTGCCGAAGCTGGTGAAGTAAAAATCATAACCCATAAAAAAAGGCCCACCGAATAATCGGCGGGCCTTTTTTTATGGGTTATGAGAACTGATTACGGCTTTATTTCGAGCCGATGGCCGGCAGCATCACCTTCAACTCAGCCGAATACAGGCGGCCGATGAAGGGCGAGGCCACGAACTCGCGCATCTTGGTATCGAACAGGTTCACGACCTGGGCCGAGGCGGTGAGGTAGGAGTTCACCCGGTAGCCGGCGCTCAGGTCCACGGTGGTGAAGCCGCCGAGGGGGCCGTAGTTCCAGGTGCGGCCGTAGCGGGCGTTTTCCTTCACGCCGAGCGTGGGGTTGGCGGCGGCGGCCACGTTGATACCGGAGTAGAAATCGTAGGCCTGCACGTAGCGGGTGAAGATGGAGCCGAAGAACTTCTTGCCGCTATAGTTCAGGGCCAGGCTGCCTTTGTGGGCGGGCGTGTTGATGGGCAGGTCGATTTCGTCCTGCACTTTGCCGTCTTTGTTGCCGTCGTTCTTCAGGTCGTCGTGGTCGAGCTTGAAGCCGAAGTACGAGTAGTTGAGTGCCAGGCTCAGCGACGACGAGAGGTAGTAGCTGAAGCCAAAATCAGCCCCGTAGGTATCAACCTGGCCGAAATTGACGTAGGTGAGCACCGTGGCCGCACCGGTTTCCGGCGTGCCGGGCACCACGTCCTTCATGGCCACGTCGCCGCGTTTCACCACTTTGCGGCCCAGCGTGGCAATGTTGATGGCTGGGCTCAGGAAGTTCTGCGAGCGGTTGTAGTAGGCGTTGGCATCGATGAAAAACTTGGGCGTCACCTTGCCCTTGTAGCCGATTTCCACGGTCTTGATGGTTTCCACTTTCAGCTTGTCAATCACGGTGCCATCGCTCAGGGTGAAGCCCTGGCCGTTGCCGAGCAGCAGGCCACCGAAGAGGTAGCCGTCGAGGTTGAGGATGGTGGGGGCGGCGATGCCCTGGCCGTAGGTCAGGCGCAGGTTCTGGTCGTTGAGGGACCACACCACGCCGCCTTTCGGAATGAAGTTGAAGCCGTACTGGTCGTGCTGGTCGGCGCGGGCGGCGGCGATGAGCTTGAAGTGGCTCGGCAACGTCAGCTCGCCCTGAGTGTAGAGGCCGATTTGGTTGATGACGATGTCGCCGTCGCGGTCAAACAGGTACGTGTGCTCGCTGAATGCCATATCGCGCTGGTACTGCGTGCCCACCACAAGGTTAAAAATGCCGAACGTGTTGTTGTACTGCACTTCGCCGTTCACCCGGCGCGAAGCATCCTTGAACACCGCGCCACGCTGCAAGGCCACGCCGGCGGTGGGCGTTTTGCCAAACCACTGCTCGGTAAAGGAGCGGCTGCGGGCCTCGTCTTCGCTGAAACCGGCATCCTTGAAGCTCAGGTAGTTCTGGGTGCGCTGGTTGATGGCGTAAGTGTCAGCAGTCTTGCTCCAGGTGTTGTACACCTGCGCAAACCAGCGCGGCGATACGTAACGGGCGTGCAGATACTGCACGCTCCAGTCCTTAATCTGGTTGCGGCCGGCGTTGGTCTGGGCCAGAAAGCTCGACTGGTTGCCGCCATAGGACAGGATGATGTCGGCCTTGTCGGTGAGGCTGTAGTAGAGCGCCGCCTCGCCGTGCAGGCTCTTGAAGGTGCGGTCCAAATCAATCTCGGGCGCGGCGTGGAACTGGCCGGTTTTGGCCGGGATAGCCGGCGTGGTGGGCGTGGCCGGCACCGCCGGGCTGGAGAAGGCGGTGTTATTGTAGTAAACGGTATCGACGTAGGGAAAATCAACGCCCCGCGTGTACTCGCCCGTCACCTTGAAGGCCAGCTTAGAATTGAGCACCTGCGCGTGCCGGAAACGACCCGAAAACACGCTCTGGTTGCCCAAACCCAGCGCCACCGTGGTGCCAGCCGAGCGGCGCGGGTCCTTGCTGATGGTGTTCACCAGCCCGTTGTGCGCATTCGGGCCATACAGCGCGGCCGACGGCCCGAGTACGACTTCAATGCGCTCAATATCCTCCTTCACTACACTGGTGAGCGGCCCCAGCGGCAGGCCGGTGGCGATGAGCGTGGATAGCCGCGCATCGTTCATTTGCAGGTTCTTGGGATTGAAAGCGCTGTTGAAGCCGCGCACGTTGATGCCCGTGCCCAGCACGCCGGTGCGGATGTAGTCGACGCCCTTCTGGCGGGCCAGTAGCTCGCCTACATTGAAGGACGGCAGCTCGTCAATTTGCTTGGCGGTGATGAGGTCGATGGTGGCCGGAGCTTCGGTGAGCTTTTCGGGGCGGCGCGAGGCCGATACCACGACTTCGCCGGCCATGACGGTGGTTTGGGCCAGGCCGATGGTGCCCAAATCAACGACATCGGAACCGACTTCAACGGTGCGGGCCGGCAGGGCTTCGTAGCCGATGGAGGACAGCACCACTTTGTAGGTGCCCGGCTTGAGGCCGGTGATGGTGAATTCGCCGGCGTTGCCGCTCGACGTGCCCGTGGTGGTGCCGGCGATGAGCACGCTCACGCCCGGCAGGGCTTCTTTGCTGGTGGCATCGGTGACGCGGCCGCGCACGCCGCCGCCCTGGGCCGCAGCCCCCAATGCCTGAACCAGCAGCAGAAAAAGGAGTAAAAATCGAGAGGCCATATGCGTTGGGATTGAAAGAGTTGGTGGGATTTTGAGTCGGAGTGCAGTAGTGGGACGAATCTACCGGCCGCCTTCACCCAATGCCTTCCCACGCCTCAAATAAGCGCGGTGGACTTAACCGCCGTCGGCCGCGCCACCTCCCCGCAAACGATTGTTTCTCAAACCGTTTCCCCCGCCTGCAACAGCATGGACCGAATGCGCCCGCACAAGTGTGGAATGCAGGATTTCACCTCATTCAACTGGTCTTCGAGCAGCCGGCGCTTGTGCGGATTGCCGAAATGCGGCTGGCCGGCGCTGCCAATCAGCGCCACCAGCTGGTCGTCGTCAATCTCATTCTCCACATAGCGGCTGATGTGGTAGTACCACTCCAGCGTGGGCACGTAGTTGGGGCGGGTGCGGTAGTCGGTCTCCTTGGCCAGCAGGTGGTGGCGGTGGCAGGCGCGCAGCAGCTTGTCGTACTTCTCCTGCAGCACCAGCGCCTGGAAGTAGGCCACGAAGAAAATGTGCCAGCGGTGGGCCAGAATCTCCTTGGCATTGTCGCGCAGGAAGCTGTCGGCCAGCTTTTCGCCGTCGGCGGGCTGGCCGTTCAGGTTCAGGCACTTGATGTAGAAGGCCATGAAGCCGATTTTGTTGCGCACGTTGTTGGTGTGCCGCACCGACGGAAACGACTGCTTCATGAGGGCCAGCGCCTCGTGGATTTTGCCCTGCCGCAGCAGAATCGCGCTGTAGTTGTTGAGGTAGTGCAGGTGGTCGGTGTTCTTCTGCTTGATGCTGAGGTAGCCGAACTCCTCGGCCTGCTGCAGCACATCGAACTTGGAGTGCAGCAACACGCTGTTGGCGTAGTAGTTGAATAGGATGCGGCGCGAGTAGAACATTCCCTGCCGCAGCATGCCATCCAGGGCCTCATACACGGCCTTCAGCTTGTCGAATTCCGAGTAGTTGAAGTACAGAAACGTGAGCCGCACCACCGCGAAATAGCGGTTCAGGCCATCCAGCGTATCGTCGTAGAAGGTGGCCAGCAGCCAGGGCTCCCACTGCCGGCTCTCGGTGGCATTGCGGGTGTACTGGCTTGTGATGTCGAGCGTGGCCTGGTGCAGCTGGCCAAACGTGGCCTTGCTCTGCTCGTACGCCGCCCGCTGCTGCTCCACAAACTGGGCCACCAGCTGGTGCTCCTTAAAGCGCATCCGCACCAGCAGAAACTGCTGGTAGCTGAGCGTCAGCTCGTAGAATTTCACGAAGTAGAAGGCCGGCTTGTCATACCGCACAATGGCCTGGAGCAGCGCCTTTTCCTCGGCCGGGCCGATGGAGTCGGTCATGATTTGCTGGTCGAGGGCGTTGAGGTGCACCAGGTGCTTGTCCACGTCGATGCTGGCCAGGCGCTGCTGCACCCACTGCATCAGGTTGGAATACTTGCGCTTGTCGATGCCGGGCCGGAAGGCCACCGGCGTGCGCGGGTGGTGGCAGTTGTAGGCCAGCGTTTCGAGAATCTCGCGGTTGTCGGCATCCTGAAACTGCTGCACCTGCTGCAGCCAGGCCACTTCGTGGGGCAGCACATCGGCGGCAAACTCGGCGAACTTCTCTAGTTTCTTCTTCACAGAATAGCGGCGTGGGTGGGCGGGGCGTCCAATTTACCGGAAATTCTGAGGGGTTGGTGGGTGGCGGGGTGAGGGCATAAAAAAAGCGCGGGGTTAGCGCGCTTTTTTGGGTTGTTTGAAACGGCAGGAAAAATTCACTGACAATCATTCAATGTCTTTTCTCTGTAGATGATGTACTCATATAGATTCACTATATCATCTTCTATTCGGTATAAGTAATAATGGTCTTCGGGCACTGCTGGTGTTACCATCAGCCTTACTTTAATGGCTTTACCCCGCTTGCTATCAAGTGTTTCTCGGAAATTTGTATCGACCACAATAGCAGCAGCAATTACTTCCTGTTTTCTAAACTTATCAGCAATTGCCTTCTCCAATAGAGCTATTGCATCCGCCGATTCAGGGTACTCGCCTCCTGGGTATGCAGCCAATGGCACAATGTCTCCCTGCTGATTGAATACACCTCCAAAAGGCCAGAATTCTTTCGCATCAGCTAAAAAAATCGTCGCATGTTGGACCATTGTGCGGAGTAGTTCAGCAATTTTTTCTTCCACAACGCAAAGCTTCTAATGAAGCACGATGATACGCACCCAAAGCGAATCCCTCTACCGCACAAGCGCCGCCACCAATTTATTAAACTCGGTCGCCTGCTCGTAATGCACGAAATGGCCGGCTTCGGACAGCAGCACTTGCTGGGCATTTGCTCTTCACAGAATAAAGGCGGCAACATCAGGCACTAGGCCAGGAGTCATGATGTTACCCAAGGTCATGGTCCCAGCATGCGGGAAGAAGCCATTGGCATTTCAGCCCCCATTGAAGGACGCTATCCGTGCAACATGCCTGACCAGCCATGTCCGCTCCTGCCTTTCCCCCGCCCATTACCGTGCCTCCGCCTGCTGCTGCGCGCGCTGCGCCGGCAGTAAAAGCGTCTGCACCGGAGTTGGCTTCGCCCACGGCGGAGCCCCAACCGAACCGGCCACGCCGCGCTTGGGTCTGGGTGGTGGTGGGCCTGTTGGTGGCGGCTGGGGTAGGCGGGTATTTTTGGCTGCGCCCGAGCGCCAATCCCTGGCAGTGGTACACCGCGCCGGTGGCCATCGCGCCGCTTGAAAAAACCGTGACTGCCACCGGCACGCTCACAGCCGTGCGCAAGGTGGAGGTGGGCACGCAGGTTTCAGGCGTGATTTCGGCCATTTACGTGGACTTTAATTCGCCCGTGCGCAAAGGCCAAGTAATTGCCGAGCTGGACAAAACCAGCCTGCGCTCGGCGCTGGCTGATGCTACCGCCGCGCTGGCAAAGGCCCAGGTGCAGACCAGCCAGACCCTGCGCGATTTTACCCGGTCCAAGGCGCTGTACAGCAAGAGTTTTATTTCCCGGGTGGAATATGAAACGGCCCGTAATGCCTACCAAACCGCTCTATCGGCCCAGCATTCGGCCCAGACCCAGCAGGACCGGGCGCGCATCAACCTGGGCTATGCTACCATCAAGGCCCCCATTTCCGGCGTGGTGGTCGACCGGCGGGTGGATGTGGGCCAGACGGTGGCCGCCAGCTTCAACACGCCCACGCTATTCACCATTGCCAACGACCTGACCCAGATGCAGGTGGAAGCCGCCGTGGATGAGGCCGACATTGGGCAGGTGAAAACCGCCCAGCCCGCCCGCTTCACGGTTGATGCCTACCCCGGCCGCACGTTTCGGGGCCAGGTGCGGCAGGTGCGCCTGCAACCCACCATCCTGCAAAGCGTGGTGACGTACACGGTAATCATCGGCGTGCCCAATGCCGACCGGGCCCTGCTGCCGGGCATGACGGCCAACCTGACCATTGCCACCGCGCAGTACCCGGCCGCACCTACGGTGCCGACCGGCGCTCTCAGCTTCACACCGCCCACCAACTTTCTAAACTCGGCTACCCGGCCGGCCCCGACTGCCAAAACCCGCTCGGCCAATTGGGGTACCGTGTGGGTGAAGGAGGGAGAAGAGCTGAAGCCGGTGCGCGTACGCGTCGGCGCATCCGATGGCCTGCACACGCAGGTAGCCGGCCCCTTGCGCGCCGGGCAGTGGGTAGCTACCGGGCAAAACCCCGGCAAGCCCAAGCCCAAGTCAGGTAGCCTGGTGCCGGCATTTTCGGGTGGTGGTGGGCCCGGCCGGCGTGGCCCGGGCATGTAAATCAGTCCTCTTCAGCTCAAGTCCATGACGACCACAGCCCCACTCATCCAGCCCGCCTTGCCTACGGAAGAGAAGCCCAACGGGCAGGCTTCCGAACGCGCATCGCGCCCCTTGCTATCGCTGCGCGGCATCACCAAAACCTACCAGACGGGCGACGTAGTGGTGCACGCCCTACGCGGCATCGACCTGGATGTGCCTACCGGCCAGATGTTGGCCATCATGGGGGCCAGCGGCTCGGGCAAAAGCACGCTCATGAACATCATCGGCTGCCTGGATGTGCCCACCAGCGGGCAGTACTGGCTCAATGGGCAGGACGTGGGGCAATTGGACCGCGACGAGCTGGCTGGCCTGCGTAACCACCAGCTCGGCTTTGTTTTCCAGGGGTTTAACCTCCTGCCCGGCACCTCGGCCTATGACAACGTGGAACTGCCCCTGCTCTATGCCGGAGAAATGCCGGCTGATGCCCGCCAGCAGCGGGTGCAGGCAGCCCTGGCCGCCGTGGGGCTGGCGGGCCGGGAGGAGGCGCTGCCCCATCAGCTCTCGGGCGGGCAGCAGCAGCGCGTGGCCATTGCCCGGGCCCTCATCAACGACCCCGTGCTGATTCTGGCCGATGAGCCCACCGGCAATCTCGACACGCGCACCAGCGTGGAGGTAATGGCCATTCTGCAGCGTCTCAACACCGAACGCGGCATTACGGTGGTACTCGTGACCCACGAAAAAGACATCGCCGTCTTTGCCGACCGCATGATAGTATTCCGCGACGGCCGGATTGTGACCGATGCGCCGGTACCCGCCAGGCAAACTGCTGCCGAGGTGCTGACCCGGCTGCCCGCGGTTGAATCCTGACCCCTCAGCCCCGTTGCCATGCGCCTGTTCGACCTCTTGAAAATCACCGCCCGTTCGCTGCGCAAAAACAAGCTGCGCTCGTTTCTCACCACGTTGGGCGTCATCATTGGCGTGGGCGCGGTCATTGCCATGCTGGCCATCGGCAACGGCACCCGCCAGAGCATTCAGCAGCAGATTGCCAGCCTGGGCACCAACGTGATAACCGTCACGCCCGATGCCGGCGCGCAGGGTGGGGTGCGGCAGGAAGCCGGCACCACGGCCACCCTCACGCAGGCCGATGCCGACGCCCTGGCAGCCAATGTCGGCCCCGCCGTGCGCTACGTTTCGCCGGCGGTGCGGGCCACGGTGCAGGCGCTGGGCAGCGGCCGCAACTGGCGCACCAGCGTCTTTGGCGCTTACCCGAATTACTTCGACATTCGGGCCCTGGCCTTGCAGGCCGGCACCCGCTTCACCGCCCGCGACGAGCGGGTGGCCGCCAAAGTATGCGTGGTGGGGACCACCGTAGCGCAGTCGCTGTTCGGTACCACCGACGTGGTGGGCCAGCACCTGCGCCTGGGCCCCGTTCCCTTCCTGGTTATCGGCGTGCTGGCCGAGCGCGGCCAAAGCAGCACCGGCCAGGACCAGGACGACCTGATTCTGGCTCCGTTTTCGACGGTGCAGAAGCGCATCCTGGCCGGCACCACCATCCGCCAGATTTTCCTCTCGGCCCGGAGCGAGGAGCTTATCCCGGCCGCCACGGCCAGCATCGGCGAGCTATTGCGGCAGCGCCACCGCCTGGCTCCCGGTATCGCCGACGATTTTACGGTACGCACCCAGGCCGATATCAGTGCCACGGCCAATACCACCAGCCGCTCCCTCACGGCGCTGCTGGCCAGCGTGGCCGGCATTGCGCTGCTGGTGGGCGGCATCGGCATCATGAACATCATGCTCGTATCGGTGACGGAACGGACGCGCGAAATCGGTATTCGGCTGGCCATCGGGGCCACCAGCGGCGACGTGCTACGGCAGTTTCTATTCGAAGCCGTGGTGCTGAGTTTGGTCGGGGGGCTGCTGGGGGTAGGTTTCGGGATAGTGCTGGCCCAAGTGGCTGGCCGCGTGCTGAACCTGGCCATTACCATTTCGGCGGCTTCGGCGGCGCTGGCTTTTGTGTTCAGCTCGGCGGTGGGCGTGTTCTTTGGCTGGTATCCGGCCCGCAAGGCCGCGCGCCTCAATCCGATTGATGCGCTGCATTATGAGTAGATGCCTGGCGTCGAGTCTCAGGTATCGATTTGCAAGGAATAATACTTGGATGATTGCTGAATAACTAGGTATTGGCAGGTTTTGCTGATGGCGCGAGTTTAGCGTAGCGTAACTCGCGCCAGCAAGGGGGCACCTCAACTAGCCTTACCTCAGTAGTAACCCAATCGTTTGTCATGCAGCGCGGCGTTCTGCATGATGTTTATTATTTTACAAACGCCGCCACCAGCTTATTAAACTCCGCCGCCTGCTCGTAATGCGCGAAATGCCCAGCCTCGGGCAGCAGCACTTGTTGCGCGTGTGGCAGTTTCGCAACCCCAGCGGCCGCCACCTGGGACGTGGTAAGCTGCGGGTGTAGCGCCCGGTTGGGAATCAGAAAATCCTCGGCCCCGAACACCACCAGCGTGGGCTGTTGCACCTGCGGCAGGCGCTCGAAAATGGGCCCGTCGAGCATGCCGGCCATGCTGTTGACCACGGTGAGGGCGTAGAGGCCGAAGTCGTCGCACTGCATCATGCGCAGGCGCTCGGTTATCCAGAGGTCCACGGCCGGGGGCATATGGTAGAAGTTGTACTTGTGGTTGGTGCGCACCTGGGCCTCGGGCGTGTGCTGAATGGACGCCACCGTGTAGAAGGCGCGCAGCTGCTCCCGCTCGGGCGCGGTGAAGGTTTCGAAGCCGGCCGGCGAGGTGAGGACCAGTTTTTGGGTATCGGCGGGGTACTTCAGGGCCAGCGTCACTGCTATTTGGCCGCCCATACTGTGGCCCACCAGCGTCACGTTTTTGAGGTGCAGGCGCTGGATAAACAGGTGGATGACCTCGGCGTAAAAATCCATGGTGCCGGGGTAGTGGCCCTTCGAGGATTTGCCGTAGCCCGGCAGGTCGAGGGCCAGGCAGCGGCTGCTGCGGCTCAGCTCCGGCAGGGTGCGCTCCCAGGCCCGCACGTAGCTGCTGAGGCCGTGGATGAAAATGAGGGTGGTGCTGCCCTTGCCGGCATCCACGTAGGCAATGTCCAGCGAATCGGCCAGCGCCACGCGGTGCTCGGGGAAGCCGTAGGGGCCGATAACCTGGCGGATGGGCTCGGTTTGCGTTGGGAGAGACATCGCCGGTAAGCTTGCGGTGAGAAGGAGAATGAATAGAACGACTGTAGAAACGCGCCCCTTGACTAACGCCGACCTTCGGTTCGCGTCTCGGCGTTGAACGACTGGCGTTGAACGATTACCTAGCGGCGCTGACGCTGAGACGCGAAGGTTCGCGTCCCTACATCGTTTTAAAAAATCGTTCATACCGCAGCCTGAAGGGCTTTTTTATTGATTTTCCCGGTGTCGTTCTTCGGCAGCTCCGCTACCAGCTCCAGGTACTTCGGCACCTTGAAGCGGGCCAGGTTGCCGGCGCAGTAGGCTTGCAGCGCTTCGCAGGAAATATCCAGCCCTTTGGTCACGACGAACGCCTTGCCGACTTCGCCCCACCGCTCATCGGGCACGCCGATTACGGCCACTTCCGACACGCCGGGGAAGGTGAGCAGGAACCGCTCAATCTCGGCCGGGTACACGTTTTCGCCGCCCGAGATGTACATATTTTTGATGCGGTCCATCACGAAGAAGTAGCCGTCCTCGTCGCGCCGCAGAAGGTCGCCGGAGCGGAACCAGCCGTCGGGCAGGGCCTTGGCGGTGGCTTCGGGGTCGCGCCAGTAGCCGGGCGTGGTCATGGGGCCGCGCAGGCAGAGCTCGCCCACTTCGTTGGGGCCTACTTCGTGGCCCTGCTCGTCAATGAGACGGGTTTCGACGTAGAAATTGGCCCGCCCGATGGAGCCGATTTTGCGCACGGCATCGTCCTGGTGCAGCGAAAACAGGTTGGGGCCGACTTCGGTGAGGCCGAAACCCTGGCGGATTTTGATGCCCTTGCGGTCCCAGGCCCGGATGACTTCCAGCGGCAGTGCCTCGCCTCCCACGATGAAGTAGCGCAGGCTGCCGAGGTCGGAAGTGGCGAAGGCGGGGCTTTCCATCATCATCTTGAGCATGGTGGGCACGCCCATGAAAATGTCGGCCCGCTCCTGGTCGAGTAGGGCCAGCAGGCGCTCGGGCTGGAATTTCTTGAGCAGCCCCACCGTGGCCCCGCGGTGCAGAAACGGCGTGAGCAGCACATTCCAGCCGCCGGTGTGGAAGGGCGGCATGCAGTTAATGGTCACGTCGCCGGGCGTGATTTCGAGGCTCAGGCTGGTGTTGAGGCTGTTCCAGAGCAGCATGCGGTGCGTGTAGAGCGCGCCCTTGGGGAAACCCGTGGTGCCCGAGGTGTAGAGGATGAAAACGGGGTCGTCCTCGTCGGGTTCGGGGCCGGCCCAGGCGGGCTGTGACGTGACCAGACCGCGCTGGCAGAGGCCGGCCAGATTTTGTAAGGGCCACACCTGCGGCACGGCGGCCAAGCCCGGCAGCGCGAGGGCTTTGTCCTGAAATTGCTCTTCGTAGATGAGCAGCGCGGGCTCGCAGTTGCGCACCAGGTAGTCGATTTCGCCGCCGGCCAGCCGGTAGTTGATGGGCACGAGGATGAGGCCGGTTTTCTGGGCGGCCACGAACAGGGCCACGTATTCAAGGCAGTGCTCGGAGAGGACCATGATGCGGTCACCCTTTTGCAAGTGGTGCGTGTGCGTGAGCTCGGCGGCGAGATGATTGGCGGCCTGATTGAGTTCGGCGTAGGTGTAGGCGCGGTCGGTGTCCAGTTCCTTCAGCGCCGTTTGGTGCGGGGAGTAGAGGGCCCACTTGGCGACCCAATCTTTGGTGTACATGATGCGGTGGGAATTTTGGGGAGGAATAAAGCTGCTCGGCCGGCTGGAGACTTGGGCAGCCTAAAAGAACGTCATGCTGAGTGCAGCGCAGCGGAATCGAAGCATGTCGCTCGCTTTTTTAAAGCGTAATTGATTACTACTGCGGCAGAGATGCTTCGGCAAGCTCAGCACGACGTTCAACACTTGATTGCACCAGTATTTGCGTTGTTGCCAGAGGCAATTCAGCCGCTCCTGCTGCTTCATCAACCCCCACCCTACGCCGCGCCAGATACAGCGCCCCGCCCACCGCCACCGAGGCCATAATGCCCAGCGCGGCCGACACGCCCGGGTTGCGCACCGGGGCTTGCATGTAAGGCGTGAGCCGCCCGAAATACACCGCAAAATGAACCAGCAGCGCCGTGACAGAGGCTACCGTAACCGCCATTCGCGGGGCATCGCGCAGAAAAATCCCGAAGCAAACCGGCACGAAAGCCGCCGCGAAATAGGCGTACACTCCCGTTTGAGCGAAGATGGCCACGCTTAGCTTGGCATTCACAAACTGGTCGTAGGACAGCCAGATGGCGATGCCGCCCAGCGCCGCAATCACGGCCCGGTTCAGCAGGATTTCGCGGCCGAAACCGCTGGTGCCGGCGAAGGCCGTAGCCGGCAGCAGCGGCTTGATGATGTCGGCCGTGATGGTGCTGGAGAGCGACTGAATCAGGCTTTCCAGCGTGGAAATGCCGGCCGAAATCAGCCCCAGAATAACCAGTAGACCGATGTAGACAGGAAACTCGCGCACTACGTAGGCCGACATAATCTTGTCCATCTTCAGCTCCTGCCCATTCAGAATCATATTTGGGAAGGCCAACCGCGCATACAAGCCCACAAACACCACCGAGAAAAATACCGTGAGTACCAGCACCGCCGTAGTGAGGTAGCGGTTTACGTCCTTTTCGCTGTCGAGCAGCAGGGATTTGGTGATGAGGTGGGGCTGGCACACGATGGCCGTGCCGATAACGATTTGGCAGATGATGATTTCAAAGTAGTCGCGGAACAGGTAGCTGCCGGGGTTGGTGGCGTGCGTCAGGGCGGGGTCGATGGCGGCCAGTTTGGCGATGAAGCCGTGCACGCCCTGGCTGAAATGCTCGTAGCCCGAGGTGAGCAGCACCACGGCCACCAGCAGCTTCAGCGAGGCCTGAATGGTGTTGGTGTACACCATCGAATTAGCCCCCCCAAACATCATGTACCCGAAAATGAACACCACCACGCCCACCAGCACCGGCAGCGGCGGCACATTCAGCGCGTTGCTGAGCACCTGCGTCAGCCCCACGCAAATGAGCACGATGAAGGTGATGAGCAGCAGCGACAGCCATCCGAAGTAGCGCGTGAGCCCCGGGCTTTGGAATCGCGAGCCAATCCATTGAGCCAGCGTGTGGGCCTTCACCGTCTGCCCGTGCTTGCGGAAGCCCTTGGTGAAAACCACCAGCGACACCATCGAAGCCAGCGGCATCACCACGCCGAAGGAGAGCATGGCGCTCAGGCCATTGATGGCCACGAAGCCGGGATTGATGATGAACGTGGCCGCGCTGGTCATGGAGGCCGCCAGCGAGAGGCCCACGGCCACGGGCGAAAATCGCACGGAGCCCACCGCGTAGTCCGACATACTCCTTATTTTCAGCGCACCGCGCACCACGAAGAAGAGAATAACCGCCGCGTAGCAGGCCAGCAGACTGGCCGTGGCGGTTACTTGTTGGGGAGTAGCGATGCCGTGCATGGGTGGGAATGTAGCGCGGACTTTGTAGTCCGCGAGTGAGCAGAGTAACTATTTTAAACCAGCCAAACGATGGCGGGTGGCACCCAGGCGCGGGCTAAAAAGTCCGCGCTACATCCGAAATGCCGCGCCGGCGAAGGCCAGCCCGCCGCCCGAGCCAATCAAAAACACCAGGTCATTTTCTTTGATATCGCCGCTAGTTACCGCCTTATCCAGCGCCATCGGGATGGCGGCCGAGCCGGTGTAACCGAATTGCTCCATGATGAGCGGGGCTCGTTCGTGCGGCACGCCCAGCCGGTCCAGCGTTTCGTGGATGGCGTGGATGTTGAGCTGCGTCATCACGTAATGGTCGACCTCACAGGGGCAAACCTTGATATCGCCCCCCATTTCCTTCGCCAGGCGCGTCC
This sequence comes from Hymenobacter segetis, assembly GCF_054776495.1. Classification (NCBI taxonomy): domain Bacteria; kingdom Pseudomonadati; phylum Bacteroidota; class Cytophagia; order Cytophagales; family Hymenobacteraceae; genus Hymenobacter; species Hymenobacter segetis. Next base: position 95,687 of record NZ_BAAHBV010000003.1, read on the forward strand.
AGATATCCGGGTTGATTTCCTTCGGGAAGCGGTGCACGAACTTCAGCTTATGGTCGTTGCGGGCCAGTACCTCGGCCGTCACAGGTTGGTTTGTAGCCCCGGCATAAATGCCCATCCAGCTGGTGTACTGGCCTTCGGTGTGCAGACGGCTGGTGAGGAAGCCCCGGTCGGTATTCTCGGCCGAGGTGAGGAGCACAGCCCCGGCTCCGTCGGCAAAGAGCGTGACGGTCTTCTTATCGGTGAGGTCGAGGTACTTGCTCATGGCGTAGCCGCCGATGACTAGCACACGGTTATAGCGCGTATCCGAAACAACGTATTTAGCGGCCACATCCAGGGCCGTCACGAAGCCGGCGCAGGCGGCGTTGAGGTCGAAAGTCCCTGCTCCCGTGGCCCCCAGCCGGTGTTGCAGCACGGCGGCGGTAGAGGGCGACACGTATTCCGGCGTGTCGGTAGCCACGATGAGCAGGTCCAGTTCTTCGGGGCGCACGCCGGCGCGGGTCAGCGCCTGCCGGGCCGCGTGCTCGCAGAGGTCGGCCACTGATTCATCGGCGGCGCACCAGCGGCGGGAGTGAATGTTCACATTCTGGCGCAGCCAGGTATCCACGTCCTCGCCCAGCAGCTCGTTGAAGTAGCTGTTGGGCAGCACCCGCGCCGGAGCGTAGGAACCCGTGGCGGTGATGAGTGCGCGGCGGCCGGTAGCAGTCTGCATGGCGCTATATCGTTACGGCCCCGTCCACGCTCAGCACCGTGCCGGAGATGAAGCCGGCTTCGTCGGAAGCCAGGAAAAGGTAGGCGCTGGCAATATCCTCGGGCGTGCCCAGGCGGCGTAGCGGCGTGCGGCCTTTCAGCATATCAATGACTTTTTCCGGAATGGAATCAATCATATCGGTGGCGATGAAGCCCGGCGCTACTGCATTCACCGTGATGTTGTATTTGCCCAGCTCGCGGGCCAGCGTCTTGGTCAGGCCGATGAGGCCGGCTTTGGTGGCGGCATAGTTAGCCTGTCCGAAGTTGCCGTACAGCCCCACCACGGAGGAAGTATTGATGATGCGCCCGCTCTGTTGGGCTTCCATAAACGGGGCTACGGCCTGGGTGCAGACGAATACGCCGGTCAAATTCACATCCAGCACCTGCTGCCACTGGGCCAGCGTCATCTTGCGCAGCGTGGCGTCACGGGTGATGCCGGCGTTGTTTATCAGCACGTCGATGCGGCCGAACTGCGCATGCACGGCCTGGGCGGCGGCGGCAATCTGCTCGGGCTGAGTGGTGTTCACGATGGCCATCACGGCGTGGCCGCCGGCGGCTTCAATCTCGCTAAGCGTGGCTTCGGCTTTGGCCTTGTCAATGTCCCAGATAACCACTTTCGCGCCCTCGGCCGCGAAGCGCAGGGCCGATACCCGCCCGATGCCGCTGGCCCCGCCGGTGATGATGACTACTTTATCCTGTGCTCGTTTCATGCTGGTTCTTAATGCAGCATGAAAGTACCGGGGGCCTATACCGGGCGGTCTAAAGTTTCGAAGAAAACCCGGGTGGACTTAAGCCATTTTTTCGCAACCATGTCAACACAAGACTTTTTCTATCACCCACTTGCCCCCACACCCAAGCTCACCGACCAGCTAACGGCGACCAGGTTACGCAGCGGCTATTTGTCGTTCAGCCGCAGGCGAAACAGCAGGTCTAAGCGGCCGGATTTTCTCCCCTTTCAGCATAGCAAAGCCCCGGCCCGATGGCTCGCACCGCAGTGCAGCAACCATCAGGCCGGGGCTTTTTCGGTTTGGGTTAAGCGCCTACTCGTGCGCGCACTTGGCGGTGAGGCTCACGTTGGCATCGGTGTACACCAGCAGATAATTGCCTTTGGCCAGATTGCCGAGGTTGACGGGCGTCGAAACACCGCCCACGGCGGGCGTGAGCGTAGCCACGCGCTGGCCCACAAAGTTGTAAACCGTGATGCGCGCCTCAGCGCCGGAGCGCGGGTGCTCCACGGTGAGCTGCTCGGCGGCGGGGTTCGGGAACAGGTGCAGGGGCTCCAGCACGGCACCGGTGGGCTTGGTGCCCGTCACCACGGCCACGAGGCCATTGAGGTAGTTTTCGAGGTTGGTGTAGCCGTTGGCGGCGATGAGCTGGCGGTCGGCGGCATTGTTAGGATTGAGGCCGTTGGCGAGTTCGTAGGCGTCGGTCATGCCGTCGTGGTCCGAGTCGGCGGGCGCGGGGCCGCAGCTGAGCACGGGCCATGCCACCTGCGAAGTGGCGATGGGCGTGCGGGCCGGGAAGCCGCCCTGCACGTCAATCAGGCCGCCGGTGCGGTTCTGTACATCATTAATAATGCGCTGGTCCAGGGCATCGCGCACGGGCAGCACGCAGCCCACGCCCTGTAGCACCGAGGCGTAAGCCGCCGTCGCCGTTTGGGTATTCATGGGGGCTATGTTGAACGGCGTGAGGACTTTCGACTGCACGGTATCGGCCAGGGTACCGCCCTGCATGGTGGCCCCTTTCCAGTTGGCAGCCGTAATGGCCGGGTAGCTATCCACGTAGTTGCCGGTCATGTAAATCTGGGCATAAGGCAGCAAGGGAGCCGTGGTCTGCTTGTAAGGGTTCACCGTTTTGAACTTCGCGCTATTGCTCGTGGTAGCGGGCCCGTATTTGTAGTAGTTGTTCACCATGTTGTAGTTGCCGCCCTCGCCGCCGTACACATTGTTGGAGCCCCAATCGTAGATGACGTTGTTGCGGAAATCACAGTTCTCCGAGCCGATGGCCGCGCCGTAGCGGGTGCCGTTCCAGCGCGGGGTGCGGCTGTTGCAGTGCGCAAACAGGTTGTGGTGGAACGTGGCCCGCCGGCCGCCCCAGATGCCGCCGTAGCCGTGGCGCTCGTAGTCGGTGTCGCCCGTTTCGAAATGGTAGGAGTAGTTCAGCGGTTCCGAGATGAGGTTCCATTGCAGGGTCATCGAGTCGTTGGTGGCACCGTAGAAGGTGAAAGCCTCGTCCATGCTCCAACTCATAGTGCAGTGGTCCACCACAATATTCTTGCGCTCGGTGCTGCTCAGGGCATCCTCATCGCCGTTGCCATTGGTCATGCCGATGCCGGTTTGCTGCGGGTAGGCATCGCCCGTGCGGAAGCGCACGAAACGGATAATCACGTTGTTGCCGTTCACCGTCACCTGCCGGTCGGCCAGGCAGATGCCGTCGCCCGGCGCAGTCTGGCCCGCGATGGTGGTATTGGCCGGAATATTCATCCGGGCCGTGAGGTGGATGGTGCCGCACACCCGAAACACAATGGTGCGGTACGGTGCCACCGCAGCCGACTGGCTGATGGCGTAGCGCAGCGTGCCTTGGGTATTGGTATCGGCCAGGCTCGTCACCTCATACACCGTGGTGGGCGTGGCGGCCCGGCCCCGGCCGCCGCTCACAAACCGCCCCGCCCCTTCCACGCCGGGAAAAGACAGCTGCTGGGCCTGTACCGGCGCGCTGGCGACCAGGCCGGCCACCGTGGCCACGAGGCCCAGGCCAACCCGCGCCGCCGACCGGCCGGCGGCAAAACGAAGCGAAGAAAATGGAGCGGAGAGTAAAGTCATTGCGGGAAATAATGGGAGTCCGATGGAAGAATAGCCGGAGCAGCGCCGCTCCTCAACAGGAATGCAAGCCCGGCAATTCGGTATGATAATATTACGCCCGCAATGGCCCTTAATATGTTGCTAAGGCCCTTTTTATTCGCGCAATCGTTGCCGGGAACGATGTCACCCGGCCCGCCCAAACGCAGAACGTCCTGCTTCGGCTCCGAAGCAGGACGTTTCTTCATTATACCCTCATTCTATTCCTTCTCGAACACCGCCGATACCCAGCTGCGCAGGGTGCGATGGCGCTGGTAGCGCAGGCCGTGCTTGCTGGCCTCGGCCTGAATTTTGGGGAGGTCTTCCTCGTAGAAGCCGCTGAACAGGATGGGCCGGCCGCTGGGCAGCAGGCGGGCGTACTCGTGCATGTCCTCCAGCAGCACGTTGCGGTTGATGTTGGCCAGGATGAGGTCGAAAGGCTCCTCATTGGCGAGGGTTTCCACGCCGCCCAGGCGGCACTCGATGCCGTGGCAGTTGTTTTCGGCGGCATTGTCGCGGGCGTTTTCTACGGTCCAGGGCTCGGTGTCGACAGCCAGTACCTGGCGGGCCCCCAGCATTTCGGCCATGATGGCCAGGATGCCGGTGCCGGTGCCCATGTCCAGCACGCGCAGGCCTTTGTGGTCTACATCAAGCTGGTTTTCAATCATCAGGGCCGTGGTCTCGTGGTGGCCCGTACCGAACGACATGCGCGGCATTATCACAATGTCGTAGTCGACACCAGCCGGCTCGGGGTGGAACGGGGCCCGCACCGATACCCGCTCGGCAATGATGAGGGGCTGGAAATTCTTCTCCCACTCGGCGTTCCAGTTCTGGCGGGTGATGACGCGGTGCGAGTGACTCAGCTCGCCCTGACCCTCGTAGCGGCTCATGACTTCGGCCACTGCATCGGGGTTGAAAATATCTTCCGTAGTGTAGGCCTTGAAGCCGTCATCGGTGTCCTCAAAGGTGTCGAAACCCACTTCGGCCAGCTCAGCCACCAGAATGTCGGCCAGCTCGCGCGGTGCTTCGACGGTCAGTTCAATAAAATCCACTTCGTGTAATTATGAATTAAAAATTATGAATTATGAATTGAAAACCTTGGCTATAAGCTGACAAGCACACACCAAAGCGCCGCTCAATCAATTCATAACTCATAATTTTTAATTCATAATTCCATTAGTTGGTCTTGCAGCCGGCGAAGGAGCGCACGGTGGTGTAGTGAATGCTGAAATCGGCGCGGCTGCGGTCCGTGACCACCAGCAGCACGTAGTCGGCAAAGTCGCGGGCGGGCGCATCGGCCCACAGGCCGGCTTTGTCGGCGAACAGCTTATTGTTCTCCTTGAAAATCAACACATCAGCAAAGGCTTCTTCCGGCTCCACGTACACCGTGCCATAGCAATAGCTGCGCCGGCCGGGGTCGGTTTCGAGGTATACCGAGCCGTAGATTTTGCACGGCTCCAGCGGACCGGTGGCCGGGCTTTTGGCGGGCAGCAGGACCAGCAGGAGGGTGAGAATAAAGGAGAGCATTCGGGAAGGGTTGAGTTTTGAAGGTTGAGGGTTGAGCGTGGGATGTCAAATGCAATGCCGCGTTGCGCATTCAACCCAACACTCAACCCTAAAATTTCAACCTTGCTTTAAAACGACTGGATAATCGTCGTGAAATCAGCGGCTTTCAGGGCCGCGCCGCCGATGAGGCCGCCGTCCACGTCGGGCTGCGCGAACAACTCCTTAGCATTCTGCGCGTTGGCCGAACCGCCGTAGAGAATGGTGGTATCGAGGGCGGCCTGGGCGTCGTAGGCACGGGCAATCTGCTCGCGAATGAAGGCATGCACTTCCTGCGCCTGGGCGCTGGTAGCGGTGCGGCCCGTGCCAATGGCCCAGATGGGCTCGTAAGCAATCACAACTTGGGCAAACTCCTCATTGCTGAGGTGGAACAGGCCGTCGGTGAGCTGCTTACCGATGTAGCTGAACGTCTCATCAGCCTCGCGGGTGTCCAGCGACTCGCCCACGCAAAAGATGGGCTTGAGGCCGGCGGCCAGGGCGGCTTTCAGCTTCTGGCCCAGCAGCTCGTCGTCCTCCCGGAAATACTGACGGCGCTCCGAGTGGCCCAGAATCACGTATTCGCAACCCACTGAAGCCAGCATTTTGGCCGAAACTTCGCCGGTGAAAGCGCCGCTTTCTTTCTGGTGGCAGTTCTGCGCGCCGAGGTGGAAATTGGAGGCTTTGGGCAACTGCTGGCCCACAGCGTGCAGGAACGGAAACGGCGGGCAAACCACAACGGTGGGCGCGGGGGCTGCGCCAGCTTCGCCGGCCAAGCTAGTGATTTCGCCTACCAGGGCCAGAGCCTCGGGGTAGGTCAGGTTCATTTTCCAGTTGCCGGCAACAAGTTTTTGGCGCATAATCGAGCGGGTCAGGTATGGGTTGGGACTAGCCACAAAGCTACGGGCCAAACCGCCGGCTGCCTACCTGCGCTGCGTCACGCGGCTACTCGGTGGCACGCATGGCGTTGCGGGCGGCAATTTCGGCCTCGGCGGCGGCAGCAGCTTCATCGCGCACCTGCCAGGGCGTTTTGCGGCCGCCCAGCCGCGAGAGCACGAAGCCCGCAATGGCCACCACGGTAGCGCCAATCAGGGCGGCCCAGCCCAGTTCGGGCACTTCGCGCAGCCGCACCACCCACACGGCCACCAGCGCCCAGGCCACCACAAGCGGAAACACCATATCACGAAATACCCGGCTCATAATGAGTCCCAATGCGACCACCACGAAAATCAGCCCCAGCGTGAGCGTCACCGAAGCGCCTTCGGCCGTTTGCCAGCCCAATTGGCGCAGTCCGATGGTAATATTAATAACCGAAGCTACCGAAATCCAGCCCAAATACAGCGACAGCGGCACACCCGCCAGCGCCGGGGCCGCATCGGCAAAAATGCGCCGCCGCGCCCGCCCATACGCCACCACCAGACAGCCGAGAATGAGCAGCATCACGCCCACACTAGGAATAATCAGCTCATAGGCAAATAACACCACCCAGGCTCCCGTGGCCAGGCTGGCCAGCGTGAGCGGCTTGGCCAGCGCATCGGGCAGCGAGATTTGCCGCTGAGCCGGCAGCAGCTGCCACACCGCATAAATGGTCAGGGCCAGAAAAATCAGCCCCCAGATGCTGAAAGCGTAGCCGGCCGGCGTGAGCAGCGTGGGGTATTTGGCCGAAACCATGCCCATTGTTTGCCCAGCAAACGGGTGGGTATTCGAATAATAGTTGAGGGCAATGTTGCCGACGATGGCCAAAGCCGTGAGCCAGCGCCAAGCCCGGCCCTTGCCCGACCGATTAGCGGCAGCGTAGTGGTCCGGGGGCGTTGTAGCGGTGGGCATAAATCACGGGGGTGGGGTGAGAGGGGCGGCGAACTTACGTATTAATCCTTACGCATGGTTCTACGTTTTTTAGCTCGGCCTGATTCATGCCTTGCAGTCCACAGCCACCCCCTTGCCGGCCAACGCGTTGCCCGATGCCTGGATAATAAACCGGCCCAACTGCAATAGGCAGTTAGGCCGGTTTATTATTGACAGCTTAGGAAACCTTCTCCGCCAAGAAGCGAGCCGTATGGTTGGTGTCTTTCAGCTTCACCATCTCTTCGGGCGTGCCTTCAAACAGCAGGTGGCCGCCGTTGAGGCCGCCTTCGGGGCCGAGGTCGATAATCCAATCGGCACATTTGATGATGTCGACGTTGTGCTCGATGATGAGCACGGAATTGCCCTGCTCAATGAGCGCATTGAGCGCGCCCAGCAGCTTGGCAATGTCGTGGAAGTGCAGGCCGGTGCTGGGCTCATCGAAGATGAACAGGATTTTATCCTGCTGCAGCGTAGCGCCCTTGGTGAGGAACGAGGCCAGCTTCACGCGCTGGGCCTCGCCGCCGCTCAGCGTGTTGGCCGACTGCCCGAGGCGGATATAGCCCAGGCCCACGTCTTCGAGCGGCTTGAGGCGCTCGGCCACTTTGGGCTGGCTCTTGAAGAACTGTACGGCATCGGAAACCGTCATTTCCAGCACCTCGTCAATGCCCTTGTCCTGGAATTTAATTTCCAGAATGTCCTGCTTGAATTTGTGGCCGCCGCAGCCTTCGCAGGTCAGGTAGATGTCGGCCATGAACTGCATCTCGATTTTCACCTGGCCTTCGCCCTGGCACACCTCGCAGCGCCCACCGTCCACGTTGAACGAGAAGTGCGACGGCTTCAAACCTCGCGCCTTGGCCAGCGGCTGCTCCGAAAACAGCGTCCGAATAGCGTCGTAAGCCTTCACGTAGGTAACGGGATTTGAGCGCGACGACTTGCCAATGGGGTTCTGGTCCACAAACTCAACGTGCGACACCTGCCCGTTCACGCCGGTGAGGCGGTCGAACTTGCCGGTGCTTTCGCCCGCGCCGCCGCCCAGCATCTTCATCAAAGCCGGAGCCAGAATGCGCTTGATGAGCGTGGATTTGCCTGAGCCAGATACGCCGGTTACCACCGTCATCACGCCCAGCGGCAGCTTCACGCTCACGTTTTTGAGGTTGTTTTCGCGGGCGCCGGTCAGCTCCAGGGCATTGCGCCAGGGGCGGCGCACAGCGGGCACGGCCACTTCCATACGGCCGCTCAGGTACTGGCCGGTGTAAGTAGTCGTGTCCTGCAATAGCGCCTCCATGGTGCCCTGAAACATGAGGTTGCCGCCGCCGCTGCCGGCCTCGGGGCCGATGTCGATAATCTGGTCGGCGGCCTCCATCATTTTCTCCTCGTGCTCCACCACTACCACGGTGTTGCCGAGCTGCTGCAAGGAGCGCAGCACACCAATGAGCTGCTCGGCATCCTTGGGGTGCAGACCGATTGATGGTTCATCGAGCACATACATCGAGCCCACCAGCGCCGAGCCCAGCGAGGTGGCCAGCGAAATGCGCTGGCTCTCGCCGCCGCTTAGCGTGTTGCTCAAGCGGTTCAAAGTCAGATAGCCCAGGCCCACGCGGTTGAGGTAGCCGAGGCGGTTGGTGATTTCCGTTACGAGGCGCTCGGCTACTTTGGCGTCGTGCTCGCTCAGGCTCATGTTCTCGAAGAATTTCAGCGCCTCCGAGATGGGCAGCAGCACGATATCGGCAATGCTGCGGCCGTCGATGCGCACGTATTGCGCATCCTTGCGCAGGCGGGTGCCGCGGCAGTCGGGGCAGGTAGTGCGGCCCCGGTAGCGGCTTTGCAGCACGCGGTATTGGATTTTGTGGGTCTGCTCGGCCACCCATTTGAAATACTTATCGAGGCCGTCGAAGAACTTGTTACCCGTCCAAAGGAGTCGCTGCTCAGCCTCGCTGAGGTCGTTGTAGGGGCGGTGAATGGGGAAATCGAAGCGGATGCCGTTTTTCAGCAGCGGCTTCAGCCACTCGCCCTGCTTTTCGGTACGCCAGGGCGCAATCGCGCCTTCGTACACCGTCAGGCTCTTGTCCGGGATTACCAGGTCCTCATCAATGCCCAGCACCGAGCCGAAGCCTTCGCAGGTCTGGCACGCGCCGTAGGGGTTATTGAAGGAGAAGAAGTTGACGCTGGGCTCCTCGAAGGTGATGCCGTCCAGCTCGAATTTATCAGAGAAGGTTCTGACATCGTCCCCATTCAAATGGACCACGCAGGTGCCGTGGCCCTCGAAAAAAGCGGTTTGCACCGAATCCGACAGGCGGAACAGCAGGTCCTCGTCATCGGGCCGCAGCACGGCGCGGTCTACCATTATGTACACGTCGCCCTTCACCTCGGGCTGGCCCTCCCCTATCAGGTCCTCGATTTGCGAAGTCACGCCGTCGACCACCACGCGGCTGTAGCCTTTTTGCAGCAGCAAATCCAGCTCCTTGCTCATGGCCCGCGTCTTGTCGGGGCGGTGCAACGGGGCCAGAATCATAGCCTTGGTACCCTCGGGCTGCGCGGCCAGAAAATCGACCACATCGGCCACATTATCCTTGCGCACCTGCTCGCCGCTGACGGGCGAAAACGTCTTGCCCACCCGCGCAAACAGCAGCTTGAGGTAGTCGTAAATCTCGGTGCTGGTGCCTACCGTCGAGCGGTTGTTCTTGATGCTGACCTTCTGCTCGATGGCAATGGCCGGCGAGATGCCCCGGATGTAGTCTACATCGGGCTTGTCCATGCGGCCCAGAAACTGGCGGGCGTAGCTGCTCAGGCTTTCCACATACATCCGCTGACCTTCAGCATAAAGCGTATCGAAGGCGAGGCTGGATTTGCCCGAGCCCGAGAGGCCCGTGACGACGATAAACTGGTTGCGCGGCAGGGCCACGCTGAGGTTTTTGAGGTTGTGAACCCGAGCGTTTTTGATGAGGATAAATTCGCGGGGGTCGAGATTATCAATGGCGTTGTCGGCGGGGGCCGAAACCTGCAAAGCGTCTTTTTTGGGCATAAACGAACTAACAGCGGAGAGGGGCCGGAAGGTTTCGGCCCAAAGCAATTGCTTGCTGCTACGAAGGTACGGCCGGCACGAAGGCAGGAATAAATTGTTTTTTCATAATTAGAAACTTGTCTAATTATCTTCGTAACATTGCGTCATCACTCAACAGCCCTTGTCATGCACACGCTTACCCGCTTTTTCCTCGGCACGGCCGCTGCCGCGCTGCTCCACGCTACCGGCGTCAGTGCCCAAACCAGCCTCACCGGCGACTGGGCCGGCACGCTTGGGCCGCTGGAATTCACCGCCCACCTCACCGACCCGGCCGGCGGGCCGCGCACGGCCACGCTGGATATTCCGGCCCAGCACGCCAACGGATTGGTGCTGCAGTTCACCGCGCCCGCCGACAGCGTGTACTTGCGCCTGCGCCAGCCGGCCGCGCAGTTCGCCGGCCGCCGCTCGGCCGACGGCCAGCGCCTGGAAGGCGAGTGGCAGCAGGGCCTGCGCTCGTTCCCGCTCACGCTCAGCCGCGCCGCCGCTGGCTCGGCCAAGGCCGCCCCCGCGCTGCGCCCCCAAACGCCGCAGCCGCCATTCCCCTACCAGTCGGCCGAGGTGGCTTTCAAGAATGAAAAGGCCGGCATCACGCTGGCCGGCACCTACACCGTGCCCGCCGATATGGGCCCGTTTCCGGCCGTGGTGCTGCTCACCGGCTCGGGGCCCGAGGACCGCAACGAAACCATCCTCGGCCACCAGCCCTTTGCCGTGCTGGCCGACTACCTCACCCGCCACGGCATCGCCGTGCTCCGCTTTGATGACCGGGGCGTGGGCCAGAGCGGCGGCACGCTGGCCGGCACCACCAGCGCCGACTACACCACCGATGCCCAGGCGGCGCTGGCGTGGCTGCGCGCCCAGCCCGGCATCCGCAAAAATCAGGTGGGCTTAATCGGCCACAGCCAGGGCGGCACGGCGGCCATCGGGGCAGCTATTCAGCCGGCGGGGCCGGATTTCCTGGTGTTGCTGGCCTCGCCGGCCCTGCCGGGCGATGAGTTGATTGTGCAGCAGGCGCTGGCTTTGGCGAAAGTGAGCAAGGTTGAGTCAGTGCAGCTTATGTATATAGAACGAGCTCAGCGGCAAGTCATTGACATTATCGAAAAAACGCCTGATAATGTCCAGGCCCGCGCCAAGCTGCTTCCGCTGCTCAATCAAACCAATTCGACCGACCCTTCGGTACTATCTCAGCTCAATGCGCAGATTGACGTGGCCATCTCGCCCGACTACCGCCACCTGCTGGCCGACCGCCCCGCCCAGACGCTGGCCAAAGTGAAGTGCCCGGTATTGGCCCTCGGCGGCAGCAAGGACCGACAGGTGCCCGCCGCCGCCAACCTGACCGCCACCACCGCCGGCCTCAAAACCGCCGGCAACCGCGACGTGACCGTGCAGGAATTGCCCGGCCTCAACCACCTGTTTCAGACCGCCCCCACCGGTAGTCCGGCCGAGTACGGCACCATCGAAGAAACCTTCGCGCCGAGCGCGCTGGCCGTGATTGGCGACTGGATTGCGCGGCACACCAAAAAATAGATTTCCTGCACCTGCCTGCCTCCAATGCCAACGGCCGCTCTTACGAAGCGGCCGTTGGCATTGGAGGCAGCGGCGTTGATAAGCAGAAAGTCGCATTTGCGATAAAAAACATTTGTTGTACTTTTCGACCTTGATTTCCCTTCAAACCACATTATCTACCCTTTTTATATTCTGATTCCATGATAAGATTATTACTGATTGCCCTGGCTTTTCTGGGTTTGATAGTCCATGCACCTGCCACGGCGATGACCGCGCCGCCCGTGCCCACCCCACTCAACGGCCAATGGAAAGGTCCGTTGAAGCTACTCGGCGGTGAAATTTCCATAATCATCACCATCGTGCCGCTCACCAATGGCACCTACTACGCCGCGCTGGATGCGCCCCAGCAGCGCATCAGCCGCATGCCGGTGGATGTGCAGCTGAAGGACGACAACCTGACCCTGCGCATCGAGCAGGCCGGCAGCAGTTTCGTGGGCAAGGTGCTGGAGGATGGGGCCACCCTCAGCGGCACCTGGAAGCAGCCCGGCCTGACGGCTCCCATGGTCCTCACGCGGGCCGTGGCCTCGCCGCAGGCCGTCACCAAATTCAAAGCCACGCCGCCCTACCGCGAGTCCGATGTCACGTTCATTAACCCCGTGACGAAAAACCGCATGGGCGGCACGCTCACTATTCCGGCCGGTGAGGGACCGTTTGCGGGCGTGGTGCTGCTGTCGGATTCCGGCCCGCAAACCCGCGACGTGGACGTGAACGGCTACCGCATGTTTGGCCAGCTGGCCGACTACCTCACCCGCCACGGCATCGCCGTGCTCCGCTTCGATGACCGCGGCGTGGGCAAATCGACCGGCAGCTACGCCAGCGCCACCACCGCCGATTTTGTGACCGATGCCCAGGCGGCGATGACCTTTCTGCGCAGCCAGCAACTGGTGGCAGCCCACCGCGTGGGCCTACTCGGCCACGGCGAAGGAGCCAACGTGGCCCTGCTGGCCGCCGCCGCACCGGGCCGCGCGCCGGCTTTCGTGGTGTCATTGGCCGGCTATGGGCAGCTCGGCAATGAGGTGCTGCGCCGCCAGCAGGGCGAAATCATGCGCCTGATTGGGGCCGACCCCTCGCAGGTGAAAGCTGCCCAGGACGTGTACCAGCGCACGGTAGATGTCATTCGCCAGACGCCCGACAACGTGATGGCCCGCCCCAAAGTGGCCTCGCTGCTATTGGGAGCCAACATGGGCATCGATGCCAGCATGGCCCGTGCCCGCGCCGTGCAGCTCACCTCGCCGTGGTCGCGCTACTTCTTCGATTTCAACCCTCAGGCCAAGCTGCCCAACGTGCAATGCGCGGTGCTGCTGCTCAATGGCACTTCCGATTTGCAGGTCTCGGCCAAGCGCAATATGGTGCCGCTCTACAAGGCTCTGCGCCACGCCAAGCGCACGGCGGCCGAATACAAGCTCGACGGCATCAACCACTTATTTCAGCCCGCCCCGGCCCAGTGGCCGATGATTAACGGCGTGCAGCAGGCCGTTTTCTCGCCCGAAGGACTGAAAATCATCCACGCCTGGGTGGCCCAGGAAACCCGCCCGCCCGGCGACCCGCTGCCCGTAACGGTGAAACGCCCCGCCACCCAGCGCAAGGCCAGTCGCACGCCCAGCCTCAGCCGGGCCCGCAGCTAACTGGTTAGATAATTCGGCGTTACCGTCGTTTTGCCTATACTTGCCCCCGCAAGCCGGGCCGCCTTCCCATACCCGGTGGCTTGCGGTTTTTCACACTCCTCTACCCGATGGCTGCTCTACCCCCGCCGCGCCCAGGTTGGTCCTGGCTCAATTCCCGCCCCATTCGCTGGATTCGGCATTATTTCGGCTATTCGCGGGGCGAGGCGCGGGGCATGGTGGGCATCCTGCTGCTGATGCTGGCTTTCATCATCGCGCCCATGCTCCTGCGTCCGGAGCTGCCGCAGTACCTGCCCGCTGCCGACCAAAAAGGCCTGAATGAGTTGGCTACCCAGCTCAAAGAGCACCGCGCCACCGACCAGACCTACGCCAGTCGCTACCCGAAACGGGAGTATAAAAAATTTGAGCGCAACGGCCCGCGCTATCCCCAAGTGGCGCAGGTAAAGCTTACGCCCTTCGACCCCAACACCCTCACCGCCGAAGGCTGGGAGGCGCGGGGCGTGCCGCACTTTGTGGCCGCCCGAATTGAGAAATACCGCGCGGCATCCGGGGGCTTCAAGGCGAAAGCTCAAATCAAGAAAATGTACGGGCTCGAAGACTCGGTTTATCAGCGGCTGGCCCCGTTCATGCAACTACCCGACGAGGCACCCAAACGCGACTACGTCGCCAACAACAAGCCGGGCCCAGATGGCAAATTCCCGCCCTTCGCCAGCGCCGACGGCACGCCCGCCAAATTCCCCCGCAAGCCGCGCAACCTCCAGCCCTTCGACCTGAACCTGGCCGATACCACGCAGCTGATGCAGATTCGCGGCATCGGCGCGGGCCGAGCCAAGTGGGTGGTGAAGTACCGGAACCAGCTCGGCGGCTACCTGCGCGAGGACCAGCTGGACGAGGTGTTTGTATTGAAAGATGCCCCGGATTTGCGCGACAGTCTGAAGAAATACACCTTCGTCGCGCCCAACTACGTCCCGAAAACGGTGAACGTGAACACCGCCAGCTTCGATGAGATGTACTTGCAGCCTTATATCGGCAAGCCCCGGGCACGCATCATCGTGGCTTACCGGCAGCAGCACGGGCCTTTTAAAACGGTGGAGGATTTGAAGCAGATTCCCATCCTAAAGCTGGCTGATTGGGAGAAGATGCGGCCCTATGTGCGTTGCGAGTAGTGGGCTGCATTGGGAAACATCCTCAGAAATCAGGGCTAGTAAGTAACTATTGGGAATGGTAGTATCGTAGTAGGTGGTTGAACTTAGCGAGGCTGCGCTGCCGGGCCTGCTCAACCTATTGGGGCCGCTATGGTTACCCATAACCACCACTTACTTCCCTTACCATGACGGATAATTTCACGCCTGATTCGGCCGCGCTGCCCGACGGCCCGGCCCCGAACGACGGCCGCCGCTCGTTTATCAAACAGGCCACCGGCCTGCTGGGCCTGGCTCTGGCTCCGCCCCTCGTCAGTCAGGCCGAGCGGCTCACCGCTATGTCCCGGAAAGTGGAGGGTGTGAGCGAAATGCGTCTTAAGGTGAACGGCACCCTTCGCACCATCCAGGCCGAACCCCGGGTGACGCTGCTCGACGCACTGCGCGAGCGCCTCGACCTCACCGGCTCCAAAAAAGGCTGCGACCATGGCCAATGCGGGGCCTGCACCGTGCTGGTAGACGGCCGCCGCGTGAACAGCTGCCTCACCCTGGCCGTGATGGTGCAGGGCAAGGAAATCACCACGGTGGAAGGCCTCGCTAAGGGCGAAGAGCTGCACCCGCTGCAAACCGCCTTCATCGAGCACGACGGCTTCCAGTGCGGCTACTGCACGCCGGGCCAGCTTATGTCGGGCGTGGCCTGCTTGAAAGAAGGCCATGCCAAAACCGACGCCGACGTGCGCGAATGGATGAGCGGCAACCTCTGCCGCTGCGGGGCTTACCCCAACATCGTGGCCGCCATCCGGCAGGTCGAGCAAAGCGGGTTCAAAGGCTAATTCATTATGAACAACTTCACCTACCTCCAAGCCACGCAGGCGAAAGACGCCACCGCTGCTGTGCGCGACGATAAGAATGCCGCCTTCATCGCCGGCGGCACCACTTTGCTCGATTTGATGAAGCTGAATGTGGAAAACCACGACCAGCTGGTGGACATCAACATGCTCACCTTCAAAGGTATCGAGCAAACGGCCGACGGCCTGCGCATTGGCGCGCTGGAGCGCATGAGCGACGTGGGCGAGCACCCGCTGGTGGTGCAGAACTACCCCGTGGTGTCGCAGTCGCTGCTGCTGGCAGCCTCGCCGCAGCTGCGCAACATGGCCAGCATCGGCGGCAATCTGTTGCAGCGCACCCGCTGCGGCTACTTCCGCGACACGGCATTTCCGTGCAACAAGCGCGAGCCCGGCTCCGGCTGCCCGGCGCAGGACGGCGAAAACCGGGGCCTCGCCATCCTCGGTACCAGCAAATCCTGCATTGCCACCTTCCCCGGCGACCTCGCCGTGGCCCTCGCCGCTTTGGATGCGGTGCTGCTGCTGGAAAACCCCAAGGGCAAGCAGCGCCGCGTGCCGCTGGTCGATTTTCATCTCGTGCCCGGCAATACGCCCCAGAAAGAAACCGTGCTGGAACCCGGCGAGCTGATTGTCTCGGTGACCATTCCGGCCGCCGCGCACGCCCGCAAATCATTGTACCTGAAGGTGCGCGACCGGACTTCCTACGCCTACGCGCTGGCCTCGGCCGCCGTGGGGTTGGATGTGCAAGGCGGTACCATCCGCTCGGCGCGGGTGGCGCTGGGTGGCGTGGGCACCAAGCCCTGGCGCTCATTAGCGGCTGAGAAAATCCTGACCGGCGCGCCGGCCACCGAAGCTACTTTCCGGGCCGCCGCGGCAGCCGCCGTGCGCGACGCCCAGCCGCGCGAGCAAAACCGCTTCAAAGTAGAGCTGGCCCAGAATACGCTGGTGCGCGCCCTCACCGACGTGGCCGCCAAATCCTAACCTTCCCCGAGCCATGTACGAGAACGAACCAGCTTTCTTCGAAACTTCCCCCACGCCCGGCGTGGTGGGCAAACCGCTCAACCGCGTGGACGGGCGCGACAAGGTGATGGGCCGGGCCAAGTATTCGGCCGAATACCCGCTGCCCGGCCTCACCTACGGCGTGCTCAAAACCAGCGACATTGCCAAGGGCCGCATTCAGAACATTGATACCAGCGCCGCTACCAAAGAGCCCGGCGTACTGGCCATCTACACCCACCAGAACCTGCCCAAGCTGGCCAAAACGCCCAACGACCCCGAGGGCAAAAAAGCCATTGGCGCGCCCATGGGCTTCCTGCCGATGACGTCGGACGTGATTCACTACGCCGGCCAGCCGGTGGCGCTGGTGGTGGCCGATACCTTCGAGCGCGCCACCCACGCCGCCCGCCTGGTGCGTGTGACTTACGCCACCGAACAGCCCATCGCCGCCTACACCGACCCCAAAGCCCAGCTTTTCAACCCCGAGAAAATTCAGGACGGCAAGGCCGACGGTTACACCCGGCGCGGCGATGCCCGCGCCGCCATGGCCAGCGCCCCGGTGAAGCTGACGGCCGTGTACACCCACGCCATCAACCACCACAACCCCATGGAGCCGGGCGCGACCACCGCCATCTGGGAAGCGGCCGACCGCCTTACGGTGTACGAATCGACCCAGGGCGTGACGCGCACGCAGAAGTCGTTGTCGGCCTACCTGGGCCTGCCGCAGGACCAGGTGCGGGTCATCACCAAATACCTGGGCGGCGGCTTTGGCTGCAAAGGCTCGTGTTGGCCGCACACCATTCTCACGGTGCAGGCCGCCAAGGCGCTGGGCCGGCCGGTGAAGCTGGTGCTCACGCGTCAGCAGCAGTTTACGAGCATGGGCCACCGCGAAGACCAGACCCAGACCCTGAGCGCCGGGGCCACGAAGGAAGGCAAGCTGCTGGCCCTGATTCACGAGAAAACCTCCACCACTTCGCCCTGGGACAACTACGCCGAAAGCAACAGCAAAATCATCAACATGCTGTACGAGTGCCCTACGTTTGAGGCGCACTACGAGCTGGGCCGGGCCAATGTGATGACCTCCACCTTCACCCGCGCCCCCGGCGAGGCCCCCGGCTCCTTTGCCATCGAGTGCATGATGGACGATTTGGCCTATCAATTGGGCATCGACCCCATCGAAATTCGCCTGCGGAACTACGCCGAGAAAGACCCCAGCACCGGCCAGAAATGGAGCAGCAAAAGCCTGCGCGAGTGCTACGCCCGCGGGGCCGAGCTCTTCGGCTGGAGCAAGCGCAACCCCAAGGCCGGCGTCACGCGCGACGGCCGCCAGCTCGTGGGCTGGGGCATAGCCACGGCCAGCTACCCGGTGCACAACTCCTCGGGCACGGCCCGCGTGCGCCTCTACGCCGACGGCCACGCCGTAGTGCAAAGTGGCGCTACCGACCTCGGCACCGGCACCTACACTGTGATGACCCAAGTAGCGGCCGACTCCCTGGGCCTGCCACCCGAAAAAATTCGCTTCGAGCTGGGCGATACCAAGCTACCCACCGCGCCCAACTCAGGCGGCTCGGTGGCGGCGGGCACGGTGTCGTCGTCCGTCTACATGGCCGCGCAGGACGTGTGGGAACGGCTGACGAAAGTGGCCATTAAAGACCCAAAATCACCGCTCTTCAAAGCGAAGCCCGAAGACGTAGCAATGGAAAAAGGTCGCCTTCAGCTGAAAAGCAACCCGACCAAAGGCGAGGACTTTATGGCCCTGATGAAGCGGGCTGGTATGGACGACATCGAGGGCAGCGGCAGCGGCAAGTACGGCGCGGGCTACGAAGTGGGCCAGAGCGCCAACGCCGCCCCCGATGCCCACAAGGACGAGGCCGGCCAGCACTCCATGCACTCCTTCGGCGCGCACTTCTGCGAGGTGCACGTCGACCCCGACTTGGGCACCGTGCGCGTTACGCGCTGGGTGAGCGTGCACGGGGCCGGCCGCATTCTCAATGCCAAAACGGCCCGCAGCCAGATTATCGGCGGCAGCATTTTCGGCATCGGCGCGGCCCTAATGGAGGCCACCGCCCGCGACCAGCACTACGCCCGCTACACCAACGCCGACCTGGCCGACTACCACATCCCCGTGAATGCCGACATTCCGGAAATGACCGTGGAATTCATCGACGAACACGACCCCTACATCAACGCCATGGGCGTGAAGGGCATCGGCGAAATCTCGATGGTGGGCGTATCGGCCGCCGTGGCCAACGCCGTGTTCCACGCTACTGGCAAGCGCGTGCGCGACCTGCCCATCACCCCCGATAAAGTCTTGGGCACGAAGGCCGTTTAAATAAGAACTTTCCTTCAGAACGTCATGCTGAGCGCAATCGAAGCATCTCTACCGCAATACTAAATCTGATTAGTTGCGCGGTAGAGATGCTTCGACTGCGCTCAGCATGACGTTTTTATTAGCTCCAATGACGACTCTCGTCCCTCACTCTCCTGTGGCGTTGCTGTTGCTGGCCGCCGGGGCATCCACCCGCATGGGCCAGCCCAAGCAACTCCTGCCCTACCACGGCCGCACCCTCCTGCGCCACGCCGCCGAAACGGCCGTGGCCAGCGGCTGCGCGCCCATTGTGCTGGTGACCGGCGCGCTACACGAAGAATTAGTAGCCGAAGTCGCGGGCCTGCCCATCCGGGCCATTCATAACCCTGACTGGGAAACGGGCATGGCCTCCTCCATCCGCGCCGGCCTGGCCGCCGTGGCCGAAACCCGGCCCGCCGCTGTGCTCATCATGCTCACCGACCAGCCCCTGCTGACGCCGGAGTTGCTGCATGAGTTGATGGCGCGGCAGCAGCAAACCCAAGCGTCCATCGTGGCCGCGGCCTACGGCGATACGCTGGGCGTGCCCGCCATTTTTGCCAAAGCGGTGTTTCCCGAGCTGCTTCAGTTGCAGGGCCAAGCTGGGGCCGGGCGGCTCATTGCCGGCTATGGGGCGGCGGTGGAGCGGGTGCCTTTTCCGGCCGGCTTGCTCGATGTGGACACGCCGGAGGATTATGCGGCGCTACTGACAAAACCAGTCGGCTAACCGCCGTACACCCGGAAAATCGGGCGGTGGCCCGGAACAAACGCGCCGGGTGCTCCGCCCACCGGGCGGTGGCCCGGGATAAATGCGCCGGGTGCTCCGCCCACTGGGCGGCGGGGCGGCATGTTATTTCGTGCCCGATTCCAGCTTGCGCAGCTTATCGGCCCGCCAGGTGGTGATGGCCACCACCAGCAGTGTCATCAGCCCGCCAAACACCACCGAGCGCACCGTGCCCAGCAGCCGCGCCGCCGTGCCGCTCTCGAAGGCCCCGATTTCGTTGCTGGAACCAATGAAAATGTTGTTTACCGCCGACACCCGGCCCTTCATGTATTCCGGGGTGTAAATGTGGATGAGCGTGGAGCGCACAATCACCGACACGGAATCGAATACGCCCGTGAGGAACAGCAGGAACAGCGACAGCCAGAAATTGGTGGACAGCGCGAAGGCAATGGTGGCCAGCCCAAAGCCCGCCACCGCCCACAGCAGCTTGCGCCCGGCCCGCCGCCGCAGCGGGTAATACGTCAGGAACACCGCCATCAGCACCGAGCCAATGGCCGGCGCCGCCTCCAGCTGCCCGAAGCCCTTCGCCCCCACCTTCAGAATATCCGACGCGAACACCGGCAGCAGCGCCACCGCCCCGCCAAACAGCACCGCGAACATATCCAGCGACAGCGCCGCCAGCACCAATTGGTTGCCGAAAATGAAGCGCAGCCCGCTCAGCACGCTGTCTTTCAGGTTGAGGCGCTCGCCTTCCATGGGCGGCAGCGGCCGGTTGGCAATGCGCGCAAACTGGAACAGCGCCAACGCCAGCAGCGCCGTGCTCACCACGTAAGAATTGGTGATGCCCACGGCCGCAATCAGGTAGCCGCCAATGGCCGGCCCCAGCACCGCCGAGCCTTGGTAAGTGGTGCTGTTCCAGGTGATGGCGTTGGGCAGCAGCGCGCGGTCGGGCAGCAGCTGTGGCATGAAGGAAAACAGCGCCGGTCCCATGAATCCCCGCGCCAGTCCGCTCACAAAAATCACCCCGTAGAGCGGCAGCGTGTACAGCGAATCCTTCGCTAGCAAATGAATGCCGTACGGACTGGCAAAAACCGCCAGCGCCGCCGCGCACAGCACCAGCACTGCCAGCGCCACCACCACAATGTTCTTGCGGCGCATCGAGTCGGCCACGTACCCGGCATACAGTGACACCACAATGCTCGGCACGGCCTCCGACAAGCCAATCAGGCCCAATGCCAGCGGGTTATTGGTGAGGTGATAAATCTGCCAGCTCACCACCAGCCCTTGGATGCGCGTGGCCACCGTGAGCAAGGTGCGAGCCGACACCAGCCGGCGAAAATCAGGCACGCGCAGGGCCGCGTACGGGTCATGGGCCGGCGAAGAATCAGCAGATGGCAGCATAAGCACACAAAAACCGCCTGTGCGGCGGCCGGCCACAAAGGTAGCCCCGCCCCAGCCTTGGCAGGTTGGTTTGGCCACCCCATTTCGCCTACCTTGCAAGCTGACATTCACCGCGCTTTCGTCCCCGCTCATGCAAGATTTCGGCCTGGAAATAACGCCCCGCCCCGACTTGCCCGCCATCGTGGCCCGGTGGCAGCGCGAAATCACCGAGTCTGAACTCCAGCACGGCTACCTCGGCATCCTCGCCGCCGGCGATGTCCTCGGCTGCTGGCGCTGGCTGCTCGACCTGCGCCGTCGCGAGGAATTGGCCACTCCCGCCCTCACCGCTTGGGTTAATGCTGAGTTCTTCCCCCGGCTCCTGCACCGCTACCCCGCACCGGTGCGTATTGCCTTCCTCATCTCGCCTCTGCGCGCCGCCACCGAGCAGTCGGCCAGCTCCGCCGCTGCCATCAGCGCCGCGGCTCACCCCGAACAAGGCTACCAAACCGCCCTCTTCACCGACGAAGCCACCGCCTACCACTGGCTCGCCCAATGAACTGCGATACAGACGGCCCAAATTTTTTACCCGATTCGGAAACTTTTTTTCAAAAAAACACCTAGGTATTTTTTCCAAAAAATGCCCTAGATGAAGTTTTGAGGAAGGTTGCTCGAAATCTTCAAAAAGATTGCGGCATTTTTCCACCAATACCTATTGCGTAATTGGATTCCCTTTCTCTACATTTGGTCTGATTCTAGCGGGGTAAAACCTACCACCGCCCGTCGCTCCCAATTTTTTTCTCGGTAACTGCATACTATGGCATAAAGCTCTACGTTCTCCTATTCCGTAGCCCTTTATGGACCTCATGCAACCGAGCGACTCCGCGCTCATCTCGCTCTACCTGGCCGGCCAGGAATCCGCCTTCGCTATCCTGCTGGAGCGGCACCGCAGTCGTGTGTTCACGACCATCCTCCTCATCGTGCGCGACGAGGACGTGGCCGAGGACCTGTTGCAGGACACGTTCATCAAGGCCATCCACACCATGAAAAGTGGCCGCTACAACGAGGAAGGTAAGTTTGCGCCCTGGATTTGCCGCATCGCGCACAACTTGGCCATCGACTCGTTCCGGCGGGGCAAGCGCGTGCCCCACATCAGCCTCACCGATAACGAACGTTTAAACAATACCCTAACCATTGCCGACGACGGCCCGGACGATATTCTGGCCCGTGAAGAAACCCACACCCGCCTTCGGGCGTTAATCCAGGAACTGCCCGCCGCCCAAAAGGAGGTGCTGCTCATGCGCCATTACGGCGATATGAGCTTCCAGGAAATTGCTGATGCCACTGGCGTGAGCATTAACACGGCGCTGGGCCGGATGCGCTATGCGCTGATAAACCTGCGGAAGAAAATGACCGCAAATTCCCTGCATCATTATGATTCAAATATTACCCCATTCGACACTGCTCCAGTATGTGTACAACGAATTGCCGGCTGAAAGGCAGCGCGAGGTAGAGGAGGCATTGCAGCACGACCCGGACTTGGCCGCGACCTGCGCCGACCTCCTTTTGGCCCAGCGGGCGCTCGACGGAGTACGTCGCGAGCCCCGGCCCGAAACCTCCGAGGCCATTTTGCGCTACTCGCGCACTTTCTTGAGCAAGTCCTGAGCTCCTTCAATTTCTTGTGGCGGCCGCTCCACACCCCGCGCTGGCGGAGTTAGGCGGTTAGTCAATACCATTTCCACGGTCATGCTGAGCGCAGCCGAAGCATCTCTACCGCAGCAGTAATCCTGTCGATTGGGTTTACTATTGCGGTAGAAATGCTTCGGCTGCGCTCAGCATGACCGTTTTATTTTTGCTTGATATCCGCCCCACCGCATGACCCGCGCCAACCGCTTCCGCTACTTCCTCGACTACTTTACCACCAACTTCCCGGAGCCCAAAACCGAGCTAGCCTATGGCAACCCCTATGAGTTAATCGTGGCCGTAGTACTCAGCGCACAATGCACCGACAAGCGCGTGAACCTAGTGATGCCCGCGCTACTGGCCGAATTCCCCACCGCCGCGCACCTCGGCGCTGCCTCCGCCGATGAAATTTTCCCCTTCATCCGCAGTGTTTCCTATCCGAATAACAAGGCCAAGCACCTTTCCGGCCTGGGTCGAATGCTCACCGAAGATTTCGGCGGCGAAGTCCCTAGCCTCATTGATGAGCTCCAGCGCCTGCCCGGCGTGGGCCGCAAAACAGCCAACGTGGTAGCATCCGTCATTTACAACCAGCCTGCCATGGCTGTCGATACCCACGTTTTCCGGGTATCGCACCGCTTGGGCCTCGTGCCGAAAACGGCCACCACGCCCTTGGCCGTGGAAAAGGCGCTGGTACGCTACATCCCGGAAGAGCTAATCAACAAAGCCCACCACTGGCTGATTTTGCATGGTCGCTACATCTGCGTGGCACGCTCGCCCAAATGCAGCATTTGCCCGCTGGCCCCCAGTTGCGCTTACTTCGAGAAGAATTTTGGGAAAGCGCTGGCTTACGTTCCCATTCCGGAAGCTTAAAGCTGAACGGCTACAATTGCGCTTTTAGCAGCTTTTTTAGCACACAAAGTTCAATTACTAGTTCTAGAAAGCACAAACGGCTTTCGACTTGGCACAAAATCAATTGGCAGCTGCTTCCAGTATCCGTTGCACCTGCGCAGCCATGCGCTGACGGTCGAATTCCTGCACAGCTAAGGCATGACCGTTAGCACCGGCCTTGGCCAGCACCTCTGGCTGATGTAGCAGCTGCTGGAGTTGCGCTGCCATTGCCGGAGCATCGCCAGCGGGCACGTACCATCCGCAAGCGTGCTGCTCCACCAGTGCCTTAGTCCAGCCCGCATTAGTCACCACTACCGGCGTGCCCACGGCCAGCGAGTCGTACAGTTTCGCTGGCGAATTGGAATCCAGCACCGGCAGCCCTAGAAAAGACACCACCGATACATCGGCCAACGCAAACCAGCTGAACACCTCATGCCGCGCCTGCCCCCGCACCAGCCGGATGCGCCCCGGCCAGCGCGCCGCCGCCGCCGCAATCAGCGGCTCGAAAAACCCGTGGCCCAGAAACAGCCACACCACTTCCGCATCGGCGGCCACCATTGTTTCAGCCGCCGCCACCAGCGTTGGGATATCATTGGCCCGCCCAAAGGTGCCCGCATATAGCACCACGCGCTTGCCGGCCAGGCCCTGCTCCTGCCGAAGATGGGCCACGACCGTCGGCGTGGCGCGGGCCGCCAGTTCCAGGTCGGTGCCATTGAGCACGGTGGTTACTTTCGAAGCCGGAATGCCCAAATCCGTTACGTAGCGCGTCATATTGGGCGAAAGCGGCAGGATGTGCCGGGCACTTTTATACAGCCGTTTTTCCAACTGATAAAGCTGCTGCCGGGCCAATGCCGTGGGCACAGCCCCCATCGCAATGGGAAATGCTGGCCACAAATCCTGTACCTCAAACACCCACGGCACCCGCCGCCAGCGCGCCACCTGCGCCGCTGCCCAAGCGGCAGTCAGCGGCGTACTGATGCCCCAAATCACGTCCGGCTTGTCAATTCGCAGCCCCTCACGCACAGCCCAGCCCGCATACTGCGCGAAAGCCAGCGCCCGCCGCGCCGGCCCCATTTTATTGTCATACCGCACGTCGGCTTCGCGGACTGCTACCCCTTCCGGTACCCAGGGGAATTCCTGCGTCAGCCGCTGCCCTTTCCAGGCGGGCGTAGTCAGCAGCGTCACCCGGTGCGTTTTGGCAATGTGGGCCAGCAGCGTGTAGTGCCGACTGGTGGCCGGACAGTCGGGATTGGTGTGGTACTGGCTGAAAACGGCGATGTGCATTCTACAATGAATGCTACCGTTTGGGCCGGTAGTGCGAGTCGTTAAGAATGCGCTGGGCATTCTTCTCGGCCATCAGGCGCCCCAGCGTCACGTCAGGATGCTCGGCCACATACTTGCGGATAATCTGCAGGCCCACCCACTGGCCCACGCGGCCGGGGCAGGTTTTGTCGATTTCGGGCACGTTGGGCCGCTCGCCCACGTACTTCTGGAGCAGAAACGGCATGGTGGTATAAAGCAAATTCTTCTCTAGAAAATGGCCCCACACCCTGCCTTCATTGGCATCAAGCCCAATCATCTCGCGCTTGGTATAGCCCATCAAGACCGAATCGGGCGTACAGGGCAGCACCAGACTGGCGAAATACAGCGACTTGCCGGCATGCACCATCGCATCAAGCATAGTGTTGGCCGTGAGCTCGTGCTTGTTGTATTTGCTGGCCACATCTTGGGCCAGCAGCGGCATGAGGCCGGTTGGCGTGTAGCGGCGCAGCATGTACTGCGGCAGGTCGGGCCGCTTGCTGGCTTTAGGGCCGATAAACCAGTCCAGACTCATCACCAGCAGGCTGTCATTCACATAGATATCCTTGGCCAGAAAGCCGCTCACATAAGTAACCGTGGGCGGCACTCGGAAATCAGGAAAATAGTGATGCACCCGCCGGAACATCTCACCCAGGTCGTGGCGCAGGGCGGTGCTATCGGGAAATGCGGCAGCCGTCTCCTTGCCCACTTGCTGCAAAGCCGGGTTGGTAGCTAGGCGCACCAGACTACTATCCAGCGCCTTTTCGGTAGCCGGCTGGCGCTGCAAATAATAGCGGGCGAATACCGGATTGGCATCCATAAACTGCTGCGCCTGCGCCGGAGTCTTTAGCTGAAAAAAGGCTGGCTCCAGCCGCTTAATCCGCACAGGCACGGCCGCGGCATCTTCGGCCGCGTCGGGGCGGCAGCCTTCGGTTGGGCCGCTTTTGCAGCCGCCAAAACCAAGGCTGATTCCTAAAAAGAGGGGCAGCCAGCGCCGCCAGGCAAAATTATTCGTATTCACGCACGTTACTTTGAGGTAAAATTAGCCAAAACCTGTTGGCTGCCGGCTGTTGCCGACGGCAATTGAACGATAAACCCGTATGAAAAAACTATTGCTCGCGCTTTTCACGCTCGCCGCTACCATTGGCAGCGCCTCGGCTCAGGTCGAAATCGGCCTCAAAGTTTCGCCGTCCATCACCAGCCTGCGGGCCGAATCCACGTCCAAAAACAGCTTTGCCAGCGATGGCAGCCAGTTCGGCTTCAGTGGCGGATTGGTGGTCGATTATTTTTTTGGCGAAAATTACGCCTTCAGCACGGGCCTGGAACTGGCGGGCAAGGGTGGCAGCATCCGCTATACCGACTATCTGAATAGTGGCGTGGGCAACGGCAACCCCTTTCCGGTTTCAATGAAAATCAGTACGCAGTACCTGCAAATACCGCTTACAGTAAAGCTCTTCACCAACGAAATTGCGCCGGCCACACGCCTTTATTTTCAGGTGGGCGGCTCCCTCAACGTGCCCATCGGCACACGCATCAACGGCAACAAGTTCTATAACGACCCCGTCACTGGTACTGAAAACAAAGCCGGCGACTACATCTACTTCTTCGATGCCGATGCCCTTGTAGCTGCCGGTGCCGAGTACACGCTGGGCAAGAGCACGAAGCTATTCGCCGGCCTCGGCTACCATCGCGGCCTAGTTGACATCGACCATTACTTCGAAAGCAAACGCGGCTTTTCCGACGTAACCATCAAAAACAGTTCGTTCGGCCTAGACTTAGGCATCAAGTTCTAGCCCTATCGCCAAACGCCAACAAAAAGCCCCAGCCTCTAAAGAAGCTGGGGCTTTTTGTTGGAAAGTAATTTCACTCACTTAATCCACAATCTCAACCTCGCGGTCCTGCAAACGGCTCATGGCGGCGGCCGACGAACGCAACTGGATTTCCTCGCCCCGCTCGTCTTCGATGCGGTAGTCGGTGAGGCCCAGGCTGCTGTCGTTCACCACTTTCACCCACTTGTAGTATTTGAGGTACCACTTCATCTGGCGCGAAATCAGGCCTTTGGTGTAGTAAGCGTACAGGAACGGGTGCACCGACAGCGTGATGCCCGACTGGTTCTGGTTCACCAGCAGGTCGTCGATGCTGTTGTCGATGTCGTCCGTCACCTGGATGGAGGCCGAAATCTTGCCCGTGCCGCCGCAGGTGGGGCACACCTCGCCGGTCACGATGTTCTCGGCCGGCCGCACCCGCTGGCGGGTGATTTGCAACAGGCCGAACTTGGTGATAGGCAACACGGTGTACTTCGCCTTGTCAAGCTTCATCACGTCGCGCACGGCGTCTTCCACTTTCTTGCGGCTTTCGGCCGAGCGCATGTCGATGAAATCGACCACGATGATACCGCCCATGTCGCGCAGGCGCAGCTGACGCGCCACTTCTTTGGCCGCCAGCATGTTAATCATCAGCGCGGTGGCTTCCTGGTCGTTCTCCTGGTTGCTCTTGCTGCCCGAGTTCACGTCGATAACGTGCAGGGCTTCGGTGTGCTCGATGACAAGGTAACCGCCGCCGGGCACGGTCACGGTCTTGCCAAACAGCGTTTTCAGCTGCTTTTCAATGCCGGTTTGCTCAAAAATCTTGATTTTCGAGTTGTGCAACTTCAGCAGGCCAAGCTTGTCCGGCGCGATTTTTTGCAGGTAGTCCCGCATCTCATCGTACATCGCCGGAGCATCCACGGTGATGCTGTCAAACGACTCGTTCAGCATATCCCGCACCATCGATGAGGTGCGGCCGAGTTCGCCGAGCACTTTGTCGTTGGGCTTGGCGGTGCGCAGCGTGGAATATAGTTGCTCCCACTTCGCCACCATGTCCTGCATATCCTTGTCAAGCTCAGCCACTTCACGTCCTTCCGCCACGGTGCGGATGATGACGCCGAAATTTTCGGGCTTGATGCTGGCGATGAGCCGCTTGAGGCGGTCACGCTCGGCCTTGCTCACGATTTTCTTGCTGACGCTGATGGTGTTCGAAAACGGCATCAGCACGAGGTAGCGCCCGGCCATAGAAATGTCGGTGCTCACGCGGGGGCCTTTGGTCGAAATAGGCTCCTTGATGATTTGGACAACGATTTGCTGCCCTTTCTTGAACACGCTTTCCGCCTTCCCCACTTTTTCGAGGACGGGTTCAAACGTGAATTTTTCCAGCCCGGCGCTGGGCGCCCGGCCGCTCTGTACCGTGCGCGCCCACTTCGTGAAGGAAGGGAATTGCTCGCCGAGGTCGCCGTAGTGCAAAAACGCGTCTTTTTCGTAGCCAATGTCTACGAACGCTGCGTTCAGGCCGGGCATCACCTTTTTCACGGTGCCCAGGAAGATGTCGCCTACTGAGTAGTTGGTGTCGTTGCGGTCGAAGTGGTATTCAATCAGCCGCTTGTCCTGCAACAACGCTATTCGCTCGCCTTCCTGAGTAGAATTAATGACTAATTCATTACTCAAAGCCTTGATTTAGTTAAAGTAACCTGCCGGTAATGCCGTCGAAGGCCTACCCCGAAACCGGCAAAGGGAAGCCAGAACCTGACGGTTCTGGCTTCCCTCGCGAGCCACGGGAAAAGCATCTGGCGCGGCCCCACTCGGGAGGCTACGTGAGAGATAGGCGGCTGGCTCCCTTCCCGTTAGGAAAACTGCCGGCCGCCGCTACGCCCCGTGAGGCTTACTTCTTCTTGTGGCGGTTCTTGCGCAGGCGCTTCTTGCGCTTGTGGGTGGCAATCTTATGACGCTTTCTTTTTTTACCGCAGGGCATGATGCTTGGGGGTTAAGTTGGTGATTGATTGTGTCGTAGCTATTTCAATTTGGCAATTTCCTCTTCTACCGAAGCGGCCAGCGCGGGGTCGTTGCTGAGGCTTTTGGCGGCGAGGAAGGCCTGCTTGGCTTCTTCTTTGGCGCCAGTGCGGGCCAAAGTTACGCCGAGGTAAAACTGTCCGTTCACATTTTTCGGATTGACTTTCACCAAATCCTGGAAACGCTTCACGGCTTTGTCGAACTGGTTGCTTTGCACCGCGAGTATCCCCATGTTATACAGGGCTTTCTCGTTGCGGGGGTCGGCTTCCAGCACTTCGCGCAGGTAGGTTACGCCCTGCACGGGGTTTTCGGAGGCCATGTAGGCCATGCCGAGGTTGGTTTTGGCGTCGAGGTTGCCGGGTTGGTCCTTCAACACCTTGGTGTAGAGCTCCCGCGCCTTGCCACCGAGCAGTTTCACCCGCTCATCGGTAGCCGCAAAGCTAAACGCCTGGAAGTAGGCATCGGCGGCCTGCTGCCAGTTTTGGGCGCTGGGCTTGGCCAGGGCCACCTGCTCCAGGTAGTAGCCAGCGCTATCGAAACGCTCCACGTCGTTGTAGCGGCGGGCCAGGGTGGTAGCCACCGTGGCTTTGGCATCAGGCGTGGCAGCAGCCTTGTACTCGCCTAGCAACCGCGCCAGTTCCTGCCGTTGGGCGGGGCTGGTGGTGGTGTGCGGAGCGGCATTGGGGCCTTTGTTTTCGGTAGCGGTAGCGGGTACCGGCCCCGAGGAAGCCTCGGTTTTGGAGCCATTGGTGGCCATGCCGCCGCCGTCACGGTTGGCCGTGGCAGCAGCGTCCTTGTTCAGCTCCGATTTGCTCTCTTTCGGCTTCATGATGCCCTTGGGCAACACGTATAAGCCGCCAACCAGCGCGAGCGCGGCGGCGACGAGGACCAATTGATGCGGAGCGGTGCGAGTAGTAGCCATTAGCTGAAAAAAGCCGGCCGCCGGGCTTTCCCTTGCGGAAAAGACACCGGCGGCGCGGCCGGCAATTCATTGTAGTTAGGAAACTGGCAGGAGGTTAATCCACCGGCCAGCTTCTTAACAAACAAAATTAGGCTTTGGCCGCAACGGCTTTCACCTTCTTGCTGTTCTTAATCTTAGCCACGAAGGTTTTCGACGGCTTGAAGCTCGGAATGTAGTGCTCCTCGATGATGAGGGACGTGTTTTTCGAGATGTTGCGGGCTACTTTACGAGCACGCTTCTTGTTTACGAACGAGCCAAAGCCGCGTACATAAATGTTGTTGCCCTCGGTCATCGAATCTTTCACGACTTTGAAGAAGGCTTCAACAGTCATCAATACATCAGCTTTCTCGATGCCGGTCTTCGTGGAGATTTCGGCGATTACCTCAGCTTTAGTCACGTTGGTATGGTACTTAGAGTGGTTGAAAAAAATACAGTTTTAGGCAAAAAAGTCCCAAATTCCAGCGTAAGCCCTTGCCCGGTAAGCGGTTCGCCCTTGAATTGGGGCCACAAAGGTAACCCCATTTTTTTGTTTTACCAATCAACCCTTCTAAACTAGGTGTTGGCCCAAATTATTCGCTTTCAAAATTTTGACCGTAAAAACCGCTCACCCTTCCTTTCTGGCCTCGGCCCTACTGGCTTGGTACCCACGCCACCAGCGCGACCTGCCCTGGCGCCACACCCGCGACCCATACGCCATCTGGCTCTCGGAAGTTATTCTGCAGCAAACCCGTGTGGCGCAGGGCCTTCCCTACTACGAAACCTTCCTGGCGGCCTACCCTACCGTGCACGACATGGCCGCCGCGCCCGAGGCCGAAGTGCTGCGCTACTGGCAGGGCCTGGGCTACTATTCCCGGGCCCGCAACATGCACCGCACGGCCCAGCAGGTGGTGACGGAATATGCCGGAAAGTTTCCCGGCACCTATGCCGAATTGCTGAAGCTGCGCGGCGTGGGGCCCTACACGGCGGCGGCCATTGCGTCGTTTGCCTTCGACGAGGCAGTGGCCGTGCTCGATGGCAACGTGTACCGCGTGCTGGCCCGCATTTTTGGACTGCACTCCGATATCGCCGCGCCCAGCTCGCGCAAGGAATTCCAGGCCGTGGCCGACCAGCA
Source organism: Hymenobacter segetis (assembly GCF_054776495.1). Taxonomy (NCBI): domain Bacteria; kingdom Pseudomonadati; phylum Bacteroidota; class Cytophagia; order Cytophagales; family Hymenobacteraceae; genus Hymenobacter; species Hymenobacter segetis. The sequence goes on from NZ_BAAHBV010000003.1 coordinate 126,089, forward strand.
CATCCCCGCCAGCACGCCGGCCGATTTCAACCAGGCCATTATGGAGTTTGGGGCCATTCAGTGCACGCCGGCGAAGCCCGACTGCCTGTTTTGCCCCATGCAGCACCAGTGCTGGGCATTTCAGCACGGGCAGGTGGCGCTGCTGCCGGTGAAAAGCAAGGCCAAGGCGTCGCGCACGCGCTACTTCCATTACTTCGTGCTGCGCCACGGCGAGCAGACATATCTGCGGGAGCGCCGCGAGAAGGACATCTGGCAAGGCCTGTATGACTTTGCGCTGGCCGAAACCACCGTCGCGGAATTACCTGCTGCTGAGCTACTGCGCCATTTGGAGGCGTTGGGTGCCAATCTAGACACCAGCCAGGCTGCCGAGCCCAGCGCGGCGTACCGGCACGTATTGAGCCACCAGAAGCTGGAGGCTCGTTTTCACCCGATGGCGCTGGCAGAGCCGTTGCCGGATGCTACGTTGCGGGATTTGGGGCTTCGGGCGTATTCAGCGGCGGAGATTGAGGCCTTGCCCAAGCCGAAGCTGATTGCTAATTATTGTGACCAAAACCTTTAAAATACCTTTGCCTAAATAAATTAGATTTTTCAGCCTTTATTTTTAGCAAAAAATATTGCCTGGCAAATTTAATTTCTTATCTTTGAGACAGAAAAGGCCGGGTGGCTTTTTCAATTCTGTATTTCCTAACGTGCAATAATATGGCCGGAGTGAACAAGGTGATTTTGGTAGGCAACTTGGGCAAAGACCCCGAAGTGCGCCATTTGGAAGGCGGTGTGAGCGTGGCTCACTTCACCCTCGCCACCAACGACTATTACAAGGACAAGCAAGGCAACCGCGTGGAACGCACCGAATGGCACAACATTTCGGCGTGGCGCGGCTTGGCCGACATGGCTGACAAGTTCCTCAAAAAGGGCCAGCAAGTGTATATCGAGGGCAAACTGCGCACCCGCCAGTACCAGGACAAGGACCAGCAGACGCGCTACATCACGGAAATCATCGCCGATGAGATTTCGATGCTGGGTGGCCGGCCGCAAGGCGCTGCTCCGGCTGCGGGCGAGGCTAATGGTACCGCTGTTGCAGAGCCGCAGCACAGCTTCCGGCAGGAGCCGGAGCTGGACCAGCTGCCCTTCTGACTGACGAATGGGGGACTGACCGGCCTGTGGCTGCAACTGTCCCGCGCAATGATTGAGATGAAGCCCTGGCACTGTGCCGGGGCTTTTTTCGTTGCGGTGGCAGTTACCTTTGAAACTACGAAGGCTGGGCTATTTTAGGGCCGGGGCCGCTTTTTGCATGAAATATCTTTCAACCTTACCGGTGCTGACTGGGCTGGTACTACTGGCGGGCTGCTCGTCGGCCCCGGATTTTACGCCCAAGCCCAAAGGGTACAACCGCATTGACCTGCCGGCGCACCGCTACCGGATGCTGCCGGCCGGCCATCCGTACGAGTTCGAATACTCGACGCAGGCCGTGATTAAGCGGGATTCGTCGTACATGGCGCAGCCGCACTGGCTGAACGTGTACTACCCTAAGCTGCACGCCAATGTGCAGATTACTTATATGGATGTGCAGCGCGACCGCCGCCTCTATAATAAGATGATGGAGGATGCGCGCAAGCTCACGGGCAAGCACGAAATCAAGGCCACAGCCATTGATGAGCGGATTTTGAAGACGCCGAGCGGCATGCGGGCTTCGGTGTTTGAGTTGCAGGGCGAGGTACCGAGCCAGTTTCAGTTTTATACGACGGATAGCACCCGGCACTTTTTCCGGGGCGCGCTGTATTTCCGCACGGCTACTGCGAATGACTCGCTGGCTCCGGTGATTGAGTACGTGAAAACGGATATGGTGCGGATGCTTAACACGTTGAAATATAAGTAGGGACGGAGAATGAGTAATTTCTTCAATACCCGGCTCGAATTCCTGCGCTCGGTGGGCAGCCTGCAACGGGCGCAGCTGCTGGGCAAAGAGCTGGGGCTGTTTACCTACGGCGACCTGATTCAGCGCTACCCGTTCCGATACCTAGACCGGACGCAGGTGTATAAGGTGGCCGACCTGAACGACGACCTGCCTTATGTGCAGGTGCGCGGTATGCTGCGCGGCAAGGAGTTGGTGGGCGAAGGGCCGAAGCAGCGCTTGACCGCCAAGGTGGGCGACGGCACCGGCGAGCTGGAGCTGGTGTGGTTCAAGGGGGTGAAGTGGGTACAGCAGGTAGCCAAAAACAATCAGGAATACATTGTTTTTGGTAAGCCGACGATGTTCAACGGGCGGCCGCAGATGGCGCATCCGGAACTGGAGGAAGTGAGTGAGGCCAAGCCGGGGCAGAGCTTTTTGCAGCCGGTTTATAACACCTCAGAGAAGCTCAAGAACTACCACCGCGTTGATAGCAAAGCCATTATGCGGATGGTGGCGGAGCTGCTGCGGCTGGCCATGCCGCACATTACGGAGTCGTTGTCGCCGGCGCTGATTGAGCGGTATGGGCTGATGGGCAAGGCGCAGGCTTTGCAGCAGATTCACTTTCCGCAGAGCGCGGAACTGCTGGCAGCGGCACAGTTCCGACTCAAGTTTGAGGAGCTGTTTTATGTACAGCTCAAGCTGTTGCGCCAGCGCGACCAGCGCAAGGTGACGCTAGCAGGCCAGATTTTTAATCAGGTACCGACGCTGGTGGACTTCTATAAAAACCACCTGACGTTTGATTTGACGGGTGCGCAGAAGCGCGTTATTCACGACATTTACAAGGACTTCTGCACCGGGCAACAGATGAACCGGCTGCTGCAGGGCGATGTGGGCTCGGGCAAAACCATCGTGGCCTTCATCGCCATGCTGATGGCAGCCGACAACGGCGCCCAAAGCTGCATCATGGCCCCGACCGAGATTCTGGCCGACCAACACTATGTGGGCCTGAAAGTGTATGCTGATGCGCTGGGCATCAAGATTGGCAAGCTCACGGGTAGCACCCGCACGGCCGAGCGCCGCGTGCTGCACGAGGCCTTGCGCGACGGCACCATGCACATGCTGGTGGGCACCCACGCGCTGCTCGAAGACGTGGTGCAGTTCCGCAATCTGGGGCTGACTATTATGGACGAGCAGCACCGCTTTGGGGTGGCGCAGCGCTCGAAGCTGTGGCAGAAAAACCCACACGTCATCCCGCACGTGCTGGTGATGACGGCCACGCCCATCCCACGCACGCTGGCCATGACTTTGTACGGCGACCTGGACGTGAGTGTGATTGACGAGCTACCGGCTGGCCGTAAACCCATCGTGACGGTGCATCGGTTCGATGCCAACCGACTGAAAGTGTTTGAGTTTATCCGCGACCAGGTGAAAATCGGGCGGCAGGTGTACATCGTGTATCCGCTGATTGAGGAATCGGAAACGATGGATTACAAGGACCTGACCGATGGCTACGAGAGCGTGGCGCGGGCCTTCCCGGAGTTCCAGATTAGCATCGTGCACGGGCGCATGAAGGCTGAGGAGAAGGACTATGAGATGCAGCGCTTCATCAAGCGTGAAACCCAGATAATGGTGGCGACTACCGTGATTGAGGTGGGCGTGAACGTGCCCAACGCTTCGGTGATGGTGATTGAATCGGCCGAGCGGTTCGGGCTTTCGCAGCTGCACCAGCTACGGGGCCGGGTGGGCCGCGGGGCCGACCAGAGCTATTGCATCCTAATGTCGGGCTTCAAGCTGAGCAAAGATGCCCGCACCCGCCTCGAAACGATGGTGCGAACCAACAACGGTTTCGAGATTGCCGACATCGACTTGAAGCTGCGCGGCCCCGGCGACCTGATGGGCACCCAGCAAAGCGGCGTACTCGACCTGCTCATTGCCGACCTGGCCAAGGATGGCCGCATCCTGAGCGAAAGCCGGGCGGCGGCCCAGACACTGCTCAGCGAAGACCCAAACCTGGCAAATCCGGAGAATGCCAACATCCGTCACCACATCGAAAGCCTGCCGGCCACGGCTGTGAACTGGAGCCGGATTAGTTAAACGTTTGTGTTGGGCAGAGGGCAAAAAAAAACGACCTTTTGAAAAGTCGTTTGGCTGTTCTGTCTAGAACATCTCAGCGATGAGTCCGCTACCGCTCTGCTGCGGCTGGGTCTGCTGTCGGGCGGGCTGGACTGGCTCGGAAGTAAGCACCTGATGAACCAGAATTACTGAAGAATTGGGTTTGGCAACGGGTTCAACTGTTTGGGCTACGGTAACTGGGGCGGACTCCTTAACGAGCCTACCACCGATGATGAGGGCCGACAACAGCGTGAACTTAAGTAGTGATTTCATAAGGATAGTAGATACTGGCGGTTGCAAAGGTAAGCCAGAACTGTAGTTTGTTCAAAAAATACGTTAAAAAGGCCAAATACCTCGTCTAGTTGCAGCAGCTACAAGTTGAAGCAGGGCTGGGCACCGAGGGCTGTAAATTGGTTCCGATTGAACCCTGAAAGCCGACACGAAGTAAACGGTGTCCCTGTACGAAAGTGACAGCGGGAGTGTTATGCTTAGAATACTTTTTTGTTAGCTGGTCTGCCTTTAAGCTGAGGGCATAACTGGTAAAAAGCAAAGTCAAAAGGTAAAAGCAGGTACTTTTGGACCCATCGGACCGTTGAAATCCACTTTTCCTATGTTTCTAATACGCCAAAATTTTATGTTGCAGCGCGCAGTAATAATCGGGTTGATGAGCGGAGCCCTGTTGGGCAATGCCCCATCGGCCGTGGCCCAGAAGGTGAAGTCAGCCCCCTTCAGCTACCTGCCTGAGCAGGGCACCGACCGCTACGATATGCGCGTGCCGCAAAAAACGCTGGCCCTGGCCGATGGTTCGGGCTTCGTGATTCTGGCCCACCAGAGCGCGGGCGGCTATGCGGTGGAACGCTACGATATTGACCTCAAAAAACAGTGGAGCACCACCATTCCGGTGGGGCCGGGCGAGACACTGGAGGCCTTCGGGCGCGGCTCGCAGCAGGCCTTGGTGGTATTGCACCATAAGGATGACAATAGCCAGAACCTGACGGTGGTGCCCATAAGCCTGCAAAGCGGCCAGAAGGGCGCAGCCAAAATGGTGATGAGCGCCCCCGCCCGCGACCGCCGCCCGGGCGTGAGTATCTCGCCCGATGGCAGCCGGCTGCTGGCCTTCCGCTACCTCACCAGCAACCAGCAGGTGAAGAGCATCGCGGCCACGCTTTTTGACCAGAACCTGGCGCAACTGGAGGAGAAAACGTATGATTTCCGGACGCTGAGCGACTTTTTCTCGCCGGCCGTGCACGTGGCGAATGATGGCACGCAGTACGTGACGCTCATCAGCGAGGGCATGAAGAAGCTGACGGTGCGCCGCTATCCGGCCGGGCCGTCTACCGAAATCAAGGTGCTGGGCGTGCCGGTGGGGGGCGTGTTTGGCGGGAGGGCGGTGACGGTACGCGACGCCAAATTCACGGTTTTGAACGATGGCAGCCTGTATGCCGCCGCGCTGTGCGCCGACTACCAGACCGGCGAATACTACAGCCTGAAGGTGGTGAAATACGATTTCAGCGGCAGCGGCGACATGAAGTTTTCGCCGGAGTTCCGCTTTACGCCGGCCTACCTGACGGAGGTGAGCAAGGCCAGCGGGCTGGAGGTGAAACGCCTCGATGACATCTACCTGGGCGAGCTGCTACTGACGCCGGAAAAGCAGCTGGTGGTGGTGGCCGAGAAGCACTTTGAGGAAGGCGGCAGCGAAGCCCCGGTGCACGCCCGCGAACTGCATCTATTTGGGTACAATGAGTTTGGCGCGCCCACCTGGCATAGCATCGTGGCGAAGGACCAGGTGGCCCCGGCTGTGGACTCGTATACCGGTATTGGGTTTCGGGCGGCGGTGTTTGGCGGCACGGTGCAGCTGCTCACGCTGGAAAACATCAACAAGAAATCGGACCTGTACCTGCGCCGGGTGAATGCCCAGACCGGCGTAGTGAGTGCGCCTGAACGCCTGAAACTGAACGTGGCCGACGACCAACAGCTGGCTTACGTAAAGGATTTTACGGCCTGGCTCGGCGAGAAAACCATCATCGGCGTGAGCCGGCCCAGCAAGAAATCGGCGGCCTTACAGTTGGAGAAAATCGTGGTGAAATAAGGACGAGGCTATTGCCTTGGGTGAGCTGAAAAACAGGTAATCAGGCAAATCTGAAATTGGGGCGGAATTGCGCAATCGTTCCCGACATCGTTCCCGGCATCGATTGCGAGAATATAGTTGAAAAGGGGTATTGGGCTACGGTCGAGTTAGGTTGACCTTGCCGGGAAGTCTTCTTTGCTGAAGATGTATTATCCCACCCTCTGTTCTTCTTTTCATGCTTAAATTTTTACTTGCTGCGGGCAGCGCGACCAGCCGGGAGCGTCGCCTTGGCTCACACGTTGCGCTGCTCTTACTGACGGGTTTTGGGCTGATGCCTGCCGGCGCGTGGGCACAGTCGGTACCCGTGGCGCAGTGGGCGCTTACTAGCAACAACGCGCCGACTTATGCTGCGCCGGGTCTGACAGCTGGCACGCCCACGCTCAAGCGGCTGGTGGCCTCCAACGGTACGACAGTAGCGGCGGTTACTGCCAACTCGACCACCTACGGGCAAGCCACGGCCCCCACGACTGACGGGCTGTGGACGACGCCCGGGGGCACGTTGAGCCGGAAGTATTATCAGCAGTTCACCCTCACGGCTGGCACGGCCAGTGCTGTGCGGCTCGATTCGCTGGTGCTGACGGAGGCATTTTATTCGACATCCAGCAACACGAAGCTGGCCGTGATGTTCTCCAAATCCGGCTTTGCCACCGACTCGACGGAAATAGCCGGTACGGGCACGCTGAATAATGGGGCATTGACGTTCCCCAGCAGCGGGCTGGGGGGCTTTGCCAAAGCGGTTGGGGTGCTACAAAACAATGCCGGCCCGACCGCGCCTACCAATACCTACCGCCTGGCCCTGAACACAACCGGGGGCGTGACCCTCGCTGCCGGGCAAACGCTGAGCATCCGGCTCTACAACGCCTGCGGCAGCGGTAGTAACGCAAAGTACGTGCAACTGAAAAACCTCGCCGCCGTGGGACAGGCACTGACTGTGGGTGCCATCACCACCACTACGGCCCAGGTATCGTTTGCCACGCCAGCTGCAGGGGGCTATGCCTACGCCATCAGCACCAGCCCCACTGGGGGCACGGCCACGCAAACCACCGCGCCCAGCGCGGGCAATAACTACGTGGCTACTTATACAATAAGCGGGCTGACTTCTAACACGGCCTACACGGCCACCGTGACGGCCACGCCCTCGGGCTCGCCGGCTGGTCCGGCCTTGCCGGTGGCGGCCATCACCAGCCCCGGCTTCACCACGGCTAACGCCGCCTGCCCCGACGTGAGCGGCGTGACGGTGGGCAGCATCACCCAGACCGGGGCCAGCGTGAGCTTCACGCCCGGCAGCGGCAATACCTCGTTTGTGGTTTCCTACACGCCCTCGGGCGGCAGCGCCACTACCATTAGCCCCAACCCCACCGCCTCGCCGGTGGCGCTGACGGGCCTCACGGGCGGCACCAGCTACACCGTGACGGTGCAGAGCGTGTGCGCCAGCGGCTCGGGCACGGCACAAGCAGCCACTTTCACTACCCTCACCTGCGCCGACCCCAGCGGGGTGGCCGTGAGCGGCATCACCAGCACCTCGGCCAGCCTGGCGTTTACACCCGGCAGCGGCAACAGCAGCTACGCCGTCACCTACTATCCTACCGGCTCGCCCGGCGCAGGTGTGACGGTGAGCCCTACCCCCACCGCCTCGCCGGTGGCCCTCAGCGGCCTGACGCCGGCCACCAGCTATACCGTGACGCTGCAAAGCACCTGCGCCAATGGCGCGGTGGGCAACGTGCTGACCCGCACCTTCACTACCCGGCTGACCAGCTCGCCGGTGTTGCAGCAGTTTCCGCTCACGGCCAACGCCAGCGATGACCCGGCAGTGCGCTCGGCGGGCGTGATGGCCAGCACGGCCACGCTCACTCCCTCGACCACGACTCCGCTGGTGCTGTCGGATGGCAGCTCGAAGGACGGCGAATCTACTTTCCTACCGGCCTATTCTTCGTTGGGCCAAGGCATTGCTCCTAATGCCGACGGTACCGGCTGGAACGGCACCGTGAGCCTGACCCGCTACGAGGAGTTTACGGTGACTGCTGCCCCCGGCGGCAACGTGCGCGCCGACTCGCTGGTGTTCAGCGCGGGCGGCTATGGCTCAACCATGAACGTGAGCGTGGCGTACTCGACCGACGGCTTTGCCACGGCCGGCACCTTCATCGCGGGTTCGCAGGCTGCTCCGGTGGCCCTCAACAAGGTGAGCAGCGCCGGCTACTCGGTGCTGCGCCTGCCCCTGACCGGGCCGGCCGGGGTGACCATTGCGGCGGGGGCTACCATTTCGTTTCGCCTCTACTACGCCCTGGGCACCAGCAGCGCCCGCCACGCCCTCACCAAAAACCTGTACGTGACCGGGGTAGCCACGGCGGCCTGCCCCGCAGCCACCGCATTCAGCGTTAGCAACGTGACGGCCGTCAGCGCCCAGCTCAACTTCACGCCGGGCGCGGGCAACACCAGCTACACCGTGACCCTGACGCCGCAGGGTGGCAGCACCACCACGCTGACGCCCGCGCCCACGGCCTCGCCGGTGGCGCTTACGGGCCTCGACGCCTCGACCACCTACACGGCCACGCTACAAACCAACTGCGGCGGCACGCCCGGCTACGTGCAAAGCGTGAACTTCACGACGCCGGCCGCCAGCTCGGCTGTGCTGCAACAGTGGCCCCTCACGGCCGATAACGCTGACAACGCCGCCGTGCGCTCGTACGCCGTAACGGCCAGCACGCCCGCCTTTACCGGCCTGGTGGCCTCTACTAACACCACCAGCAGCTCGCCACCCATCCCGGCTAACTTCACGACTTACGGCCAGGCATTTGCGCCGGCGGGTAATGGCGGTGGCTGGTCGGGCTCCGTCAGCTCCGGCGCGCTGGGAGGGGCGCTGTATGAAGACTTTACCCTGACGGCGGCCAGCGGCAGCAGCCTGCGGGCCGATACGCTGGTATTTTCGGCCGCTTACTACAACACGAATGCCGGTGCAGTGGCCGCCGCGTACTCCACCGACAACTTCACCACCAGCACCTTCGTGCTGGGCACGCTGGCCGCGCCCGTGGCCGCCACCAACTACAACACCGCCAGCAGCCTGGCTACCTACCGGGTGGTCCTGGGCGGTGTTACCCGCGCCAGCGGCCAGACCCTGAAAGTGCGTCTCTACTTTGGGGCGGGCACCAGCAGCAGCGGCCGCTACGCCCTGCTGCGCAACGTGTACTTCGCCGGCGAGGGCTTCGTCAACAACCTGCCCAACCTGACCATCGGCGACACCCGCGCCGTGAGCAGCGCCACCACCTACGGCAACGTAACGGTGCTGTCCGGCGGCACGGCCACCCTTACCGGACCGCTCACGGCTCAGGGAGCCATTACGGTACAAACCGGCGGCGTGCTCAACACCAATTGCCAGCCTCTGACGGGCCTCGCCACCTTCGCCCTGAATGCCGGGGCCGAGCTGCGCATCTGCGACCCGGCCGGCATTTCGGCCGGCGCGGCCAGCGGCGCGGTGCAAACCACGGGCACCCGCTCGTTCAGCGCTGATGCCATTTACACGTACACCGGCACGTACACCAATGGTGCGAACCAGGCGACCGGCGACGGACTGCCCGCCACGGTGCGCAGCTTGAAAGTCAACCTAGCCACGGCCACCGATACGCTCCAGCTCAACAGCGACGTGACCGTGAACACCGGCCTCGTGCTCAGTCGGGGCGTGCTCAAGGGCTACCTGCCCGATGGCTCGGGTGCCCACCTACTCACGCTGGGCCGCAACGCCACCATTAGCGAAACTGCTACCAGCTTCGTGCTGGGCCAGGTGCAGTCGGCTACGCTCAGCTTCGTGGCCGATGGCAATTCCACTGGTTTCGGCGGCCTTGGCCTCACCCTCACGGCCCACACCACCGGCGGCGCGGCCCTGCCCGGCAACACCTACGTGGTGCGCACCACGGGTACGCCGGTCTACGGCATCACGCCCACGGCCGGGGCCAATGCGGGCATCACCAGCCGGAGCATCCGCCGCCAGTACCGCATCGTGCCTACCACCGAAACCGGCCTCAACATGGACCTGGTGTTCGGCTTCTCACCCAGTGTGGCCGAGCTGAACGGCATCCCCGCCGCCAACCTCCAGCTATTCAGCCGGCCTATTGCCGGCGGCCTGTGGCGGCCCGAAGGCGGCACCGCCAGCGCCAACAGCGTCACCCTGACCAACCTCACCCACCTCTCCGACTGGACGCTGGGCAACAAAGCGGCTCCCCTGCCCGTCACCCTCACCCGCTTCGAGGCCGAGCGCCAGGGCCAGCAAGCCGTGCTCACCTGGGCCACCGCCACCGAGCAGAACAGCAAAGGTTTCAACGTGCAGGTTTCGGCCGATGGCCGCGAGTTCCGTTCGGTCGGTTTCGTGCCCAGCGCCAGCGCCAACAGCCTGCAGGCGCAGTCCTACCGCTACATTGATGCCCCGGCCAACCCCACGGGCACCCGCTACTACCGCTTGCAGCAAGTCGATTTGGATGGTACCAGCACCTACACCGCTCCCAAAGCCGTGGTGTTTGGAGACGCCAGCACCCTCATCCTAACCGCCAGCCCCAACCCGTTCAGCGAAACCCTGACGCTGACCACGCAGGCTGCTTCCGCCTCCACGGCGCTGCTCACATTCACCGATGCCACTGGCCGTATCGTGCTCAAGCAGGTAGCAGAAGTGCCCGCCACCCTCAACAAGCTGCGTATTTCCGGCCTTGCACCCCTACCCCGGGGAATTTATGTGTTGCATATCACGCTGGACGGCAAGGCTCAGCATTTGAAACTGGTGAAAGAATAAGAGTCGTCCACTGATAATTAGCCAGCAAAAAGGCCGCTCCTGAATCCAGGAGCGGCCTTTTTGGTAATAGCATGTCCGTCTACTCCACGGCCAGGCGCTGGCTGGCAGTTTGGCCGGCGGCGGCTACCCGCAGTGTGTAGAGGCCGGGGGGCACATCGGCGAGGTCGAGCTGGGTGCGGGTTTCGCCGGCTTTCGGCAGCGCGATGGTTTGGGTGCGCACGGCCTGCCCCAGGGCATTGAGGAGGGTAAGGCGGGCCTGGGCCGCGCCGGCCACGGCCGGCAGCACCAGGCTGGCGCTGCGGTGCGCGGGGTTCGGATACACCTCCACGGTGCCGGCCCCCAGGGCGGCGCGGGCCGCCAAAGCCCCCCGGAACACGAACGAAACCGGCGTGGTGCCCACGGCATAAGCCACGCTGCTGCCCGTGCCGCACCCACTGATGACCCGGATGTAGTAGGTGCGGCCCGGCACCAGCCCGGTGAGCACGGCGGGCGAGGCAGTGGTAACGACCACCGAAGAATCGGGGTACGCATAGCTAACGATTCGGAAGGTGGTGTTGCTGGTGCCGGGCGTGAAGGTGACGGTGGCCGTGGTGGGGCTGGTGGCCGTCACCACCACGTTGGTGGCCGGGGCGCAGTTATTGAGGTACGGGGTGGTGAAGTTGACCGTGGCCGGCTGCGACTGGTAGCCGCCGGTGCCGCAATTACTGAAAATCTCGGCCGTGTAGCTGGTGCCCGGCTGCAACGTGGCGAACACAATGGGCGAAGCCGTGGCCGTTTGGCGGTACACCGTGCTGCTGCCCACCGCGTGGTACTGCACAAAATACGAGGCCACCCCCGGCACCGGCGTGAAGCTCACCGAGGCCGTGTAGCTGGTCGTGGTGGTGCTCACATTGCTGATGGCCGCGCAGCCCGGGGCCACGTACTGCGAGCTGAAGAAGCCGGTGGCCCCCGCCGATGTCCCACTGGCGCAGTGCGCCACGATGGTGAACCCGTAGGTAGCTCCCGCCGCCAAACCGGTGAACACCACCGGCGACCCGCTCACCGTCATCGCCCCGATGGTCGTCGTGTCGTTGTACAAATGGTAGCGCACCGTGTAGTTCAGCGCCCCCGCCACCGGCGTGAAGCTAACCGTGGACGTGCTGGCCGTGGAGCTGCTATTCACCAGGTTGGTGACCGCGCCGCACCCCACCGTGCCCCCGCCGCTGGTGTAAAGCCCCGTCCAGGACGAGGCCGTGGTGAGGCCGCCCGCGCAGTTGCTCACCACCGACACCCGGTAATACGTCTGCCCCCGCAGGCCCGTGATGGTGACCGGCGAAGTGGTGGTGTTGACGCTCATCACGTTTGTCATCAGCGAATCATACACCCAATAGTAGCGCACCGTGTAGCTGGTGGCCGTGGCCGAGGGCGTGAAGCTGACGGCCGCCGTGCCGGGGCTCAGGCTGCTGGCCGCCACGTTGGTGGGAGCGGCACAGGTCTGGGCCTGGGCCAGGGGCCGCAGCCCAAGCAGGGCCATCACCAGCAAGAAGCAAAAGGTAGCAATGCGTTTCATAAAGAGAGAAAAAGAGTGGAAAAGAAGAACCTAAACCCAACCGCTGCGCCGGGCTTTTCTTCCGGACCAGCCGCAACAGCAAAAGGTTGCCGGAGCCAGTCACCTTTTATTGGTACGGCCCAATTCACCAATGAGTTAACACTCCTCTCCCCCAGCCCCACCAACGCAAAAAGGCCGCCCCTGAACCCAGGAGCGGCCTTTTTTTTTAGTTTATCAGATTCCTCGCTGCGCTCGGAATGACCGGTATTTACACCGCGTACTCGTTGGCCGTAATCAGCTTGGCAGCGATGCGGCGACGGGCTTCTTTCACGTTCAACAGCTCCGTTTTGGTGAAGCGCTTCAGGCCCATGAGCAGCAGGCGCTGCTCGTCGCCCTCGGCCATGCTGCCGATGGCATCCTTGCCGGCTTTCTCCACGATGTCCACGGCATCGGCCAGGTACACGCGGGCGATGTCGGCTTCTACCGACATTACCTCTTCGCCTTTGGCGGCGGCTTCCTTCTCCACGCGGAGCAGGGTGCTCTCAGCGATGTAGGTTTTAATGGCCATATCGGCGATGTTCATCAGCAGCTCCTGCTCCTTGGCGAGGGTAGCGGTGAACTTCTGCACGGCCGAGCCAGCCACCATCAGAATGGCCTTTTTCAGGTTGGCGATGGTCTTCATCTCTTTGCTGAACAGGCCGGTTTCCTCGTCCTGGCTCATGCTCGGGATGCTCAGCAGCTCCTGCTGCACGGCCTGGGCGGGGCCCATCAGGTCGATTTCGCCTTTCAGGCCCTTCTTCAGAATCATGTCAACGGCCAACAGGCGGTTGATTTCGTTGGTGCCCTCGAAGATGCGGTTGATGCGCGAATCCCGGTAAGCGCGGTCCATCGGGTAGTCGGCCGAGAAGCCGTAACCACCGTAAATCTGCACGCCTTCATCCACCACGTAGTCGAGCACTTCCGAGCCTTCCACTTTCAGAATGGCGCACTCCACGGCAAACTCGCGGGCCGCGCCCAACAGAGCTTCGTTGGCACCTTTGCCTTCGGCGATGAGCTGCTGCTCCATGCGGTATATGTCGGAACCCGCACGGTAAATGGCCGATTCCACGGCGTAGATGCGGATGGCCTGCTGCGCCAGCTTGTAGCGAATGGCACCAAACTTCGAGATGGGCATCTTAAACTGCACCCGCTCATTGGCGTATTTCACACTCAGGTCAGCGGCCATTTTGGTAGCGCCCAGGCAAGCCGCGGCCAGCTTGATGCGGCCGATGTTCAGCACGTTGAAGGCGATGAGGTGGCCTTTGCCAATCTCGCCCAGCACGTTCTCCTTCGGCACCTGCGCATCGGTCAGGAACACCTGACGGGTCGAAGACCCCTTGATGCCCATCTTGTGCTCCTCGTTGCCGAGGCTCAGGCCGGGCGTGTTTTTCTCCACGATGAAGCCGGTGAACTTGTCGCCGTCAATCTGGGCAAACACGATGAATACGTCGGCAAAGCCGGCGTTCGTAATCCACATTTTCTGGCCGTTCAGCACGTAGTGCGTGCCTTCGGCGTTCAGCACAGCCTTGGTCTTCGCGCCCAAAGCGTCGGAACCGGAGCCGGGCTCGGTGAGGCAGTAAGCGCCCATTAAGGTACCATCGGTGAGGCCGGGCAGGTATTTGGCCTTTTGCTCATCGTTGCCGAAGTACAGGATGGGCAGCATTGCTATGCCCGTGTGCGCCGCAAACGCCACCGGGAACGAGTGGCCACCGCCCACGCCCTCGGTCACCCGCAGGGCCGTGGTGAAGTCCATGTCCAGCCCGCCGTACTGCTCCGGAATGCTCACGCCGAACAGGCCGAGCTGGCCGGCTTTCTCCATCAGGCCACGCATCAGGCCTTCCTCGTGGTTGTCGAGGCGCTCCAGCAGCGGCTGCACTTCGGCGGCCACGAAGTCCAGACAGGTCTGGTGCATCATGACCTGCTCTTCGGTAAAGTCGGCCGGGGTGAAGACGCTCTGGGCATCGGTCGGCTTGATAATGAATTCGCCGCCCTTCAGGCTGGCTTGCTGCGTTACTTCCATGACGGTTTGGGGTGGGGTGTGGAGTTGAATAGTGTTAGGCTAGCCTACTAGTTAGAGAAACAATTAGCCAGCCGGTTTAGTGTTGCAAGTTAAGAAAAAATGTTAGGCACGCCTACTATATCGGCGAAAGAAAACCCCGGTTGAGCGGGGTTTTCTTTTTGTCAAATTGTGCTGCTACTCGAAAGAGCCATGCCAAGCGTCCACCAGCGGACTCACATTTACTGCTGATACTTCCGGCTGCTGGTGTAGCCAAGTCTCAATGGCTTTCCGGTCAGCTTCGGTAGCAGTTCGGCGCGAATCAGTACCTACAAAGAAGTTATTGAGCCCGCCGCCCATGAGCAAATGGTTGGCTTCTACTACTTCGACCAACTTATCCCAGAAAGTGAAGTAAGCTTCGTCGCTTCCAAGCTCAGCTAAATCGAACTTCACAGAGAAGCCCATCTCCTGAAACTCCCGTAGCCGAAGCTTCTTTCGCAGCCGCTTTTTCATCTATTGAGGCTTAATACAGCTTATCGGAATCGTCAGACGGACTGGTACTGCTTGACCATCATGGTAACCAGGGCTTAACCGAGGCAGACTTCTTACGGTTGCCAGTAGTGCATTGTCAATGATGGGATTATTGCTGCTTTTCGATATTTCAGCATTTCGCACCTGTCCATCAGTACCGACTACAAATGTTACGTGGATGCCTGAATAACGAGTATCCCCGTCATCGGTAAATGCCGGTATCTGCAACCGTTTTGAAAACTCATTCACAATTCCTGTAACCCCACCACCCCCAAGCAATTGCGGCATCTTTTCCACGTAAGTGTACACATGTGTGGAATCAACAGCTTCTTTTGAAACTGGCAGTTTTTGAGCGCAGGCTGCTAGTGAAGGCACAATCAGCAGAAAGAATAAACTGAGAATCTGTTTCAGAACTGCCATTTGCTCATGCTGTTTGTTGAGCTGAATGTGTGAAGCATCTCTAACCTTTTACAATCAATCTCGATTACTCTCGCGGTAGAGATGCTTCACTGCGTTCAGCATGACGTTCTGATTGGCGGCGATACAGAAGGTTACTTCAGCAGCTCGTAGATGCCGGCGACGCCCTGGCCACCGCCCACGCAGGCCGTGACAATGCCGTACTTCTTGCCGCGCTCGCGCAACTCGTCGAAGAGTTGGATGCTGAGCTTGGCGCCGGAGCAGCCCAGCGGGTGGCCGAGGGCGATGGCGCCGCCGTTCACGTTCAGTTTCTCGGGGTCGATGCCGAGCTCGCGCACCACGGCCAGCGACTGCGAGGCGAAGGCTTCGTTCAACTCAAACAGGTCGATGTCTTCGAGTTTCAGGCCGGCTTGCTTGAGCACTTTCGGCACGGCTTTGATAGGACCCATGCCCATGATGCGCGGGTCAACGCCTTCGGTGGCGTAGTTCACCATGCGGGCGATGGGCTCCAGGTTCAGCTCCTTCACCATGCGCTCCGACATCACGAGCACGAAGGCCGCGCCGTCGGATGTCTGGGACGAGTTGCCGGCCGTGACGGTGCCGTTGGCGGCGAACACGGGGCGCAGCTTGCCCAGGGCTTCTACCGAGGTGTCGGCGCGGGGGCCTTCGTCGGTATCTACCACGTAGGAGCGGTTTTTCTTCTTACCGGTGGCCTGGTCCACGTAAGTTTCCTCTACCGTGATGGGCACGATGCTCTTGGCAAACTTGCCGGCCGCAATGGCCTTGATGGCCTTCTGATGGGAGTTATAGGAGAATTCGTCTTGGTCCTGGCGGCTGATTTTGTAGTCGTTGGCCACAGCTTCGGCGGTGAGGCCCATTCCCATGTAGTAATCCGGGTGCGCCATCGCCAGCTTGTAGTTGGGTACGGTTTTCCAACCCACGGTGGGCACCATGCTCATGCTCTCGGTGCCGCCCGCGATGATGCAGTCGGCCATGCCCGAGGAGATTTTGCCCACCGCCATGGCGATGGTCTCGACGCCGGAGCCGCAGTAGCGGTTCACAATGAGGCCGGACACGTTGATGGGCAGGGCCAGCAACGAAATCAGGCGGCCCATTTGCAGGCCCTGCTCGGCCTCAGGCACGGCGTTGCCGACGATGACATCGTCAATGCGCGTGGGGTCAAGGGCCGGCACCTGGGCCACGAGGTGTTTGATAACGGCAGCGGCGAGGTCGTCGGGCCGGGTGAAACGGAGGCCACCACGGGGGGCTTTGCCCACGGCCGTACGGTAGCCTGCTACGATATATGCGGTATTAGACATGGTCTTTATCGAATCAGAATGAATTAATTGCGCAGCGGCTTACCCGTCGTGAGAATCGACTGAATCCGCTCCAAGGTCTTGCGCTCGCCGCACAGCGACAGGAAGGCCTCACGCTCCAAGTCCAGCAGGTACTGCTCGCTCACTTCGGTAGGCGACGACAAGTCCCCGCCGCACATCACATAAGCCAGTTTGTCGGCAATGAACTGGTCGTGGGTCGAGATGTAGTTGCCCTGCTGCATGGCGTACACGCCGGTTTTGAACATGGCCAGTGCGCCTTTGCCGTGCACTTTGATGTTGGTTTTCTGCATCGGCTGGGTGTAGCCGGCATCCGCCAGGTCCAGCGCGGCCGATTTAGCGGCGGCGATAACGCGGTTGCTGTTCAGCACCACTTCATCGCCCCGGCGCAGGAAGCCCAGGTCGAAGGCCTCAGCGGCGGAGGTTGAAACCTTGGCCGTGCTGATGGTCATATAGGTGTTGCGCAACAGGTTGAATTCGGGCTCACCGTCTTCGTATTTGAGGGCGGTGCGCAGGGTCATTTCCTTGGTGCCGCCGCCGCCGGGAATCAGGCCCACGCCGAATTCCACGAGGCCGATGTAGGATTCGGCGGCTGCTACCACGCGGTCGCAGTGCAGGTTCAGCTCGCAGCCGCCGCCCAGCGTGAGGCCGTGCGGGGTGCCCACCACCGGGATGCTGCTGTAGCGCATCCGCATCATGGCCTGCTGGAACTGCTGAATCATCATGTTCAGCTCGTCGAAATCCTGGTCGAGCGCCTGCATGTAGACGAGGCCCAGGTTGGCACCGGCCGAGAAGTTCGGCGCGTCGTTGCCCACCACGAGGCCACGATAGCCGGCTTCGGCCATCTCCACACCTTTTAGCAAGCCTTGGATGACATCGGTGCCCAGCGAGTTCATCTTCGAATGGAATTCCACGTTCAGAATGCCATCGCCTAGGTCGATGACCGATGCACCGGAGTTTTTCCACAGCACTTTGCCGCTGGCCCGCAGGTTGTCGAGAATGATGAAATTCTCCACGCCCGAAATGGCCTGGTATCTCTTGCTGGCCTGGTCGTAGAACTTCCGCACGCCGTCTTCTACCTTGTAGAAGGTAGCATTGCCGGCGGCCAGCATTTCCTCTACCCACGGGGCTACGGTGCGGCTGGCCGCTTTGGCCAGGTCCACGCCGGCCTGCACACCCAGCGCATCCCAGGTTTCAAACGGGCCCAGTTCCCAGCCGAAGCCAGCGCGCAGGGCGTCGTCAATCTTATAGAGTTGGTCCGAAATTTCCGGCACGCGGTTGCTCACGTAGGCAAACAAACCGCCGAAGCTCAGGCGGTAAAACTCGCCGGCTTTGTCCTTGCCGCCCACCAGCACCTTGAAGCGGTCGGCCAGCTTCTCGATGGTTTTGGTCATTTCCAGCGTGGCGAATTTCACCTTTTGGCTCGGCTTGTACTCCAACGTGTTCAAATCCAGCGCGTGGATTTCCGACTTGCCGCCCTCCCCTTTCACTTTCTTATAGAAGCCCTGGCCAGTCTTGTCGCCCAGCCACTTGCTCTCGCCCATCTTCTTCACGAAATCGGGCAGCACGAATACGTCTTTGGCCTCGTCATCCGGCAGGCCCTGGGCCAGGCCGTTGGCCACGTTGATGGTCGTATCAAGGCCCACCACATCGGAAGTACGCAACGTGGCCGACTTCGCGTGGCCGATTACCGGGCCAGTCAGCTTATCGGTTTCCTCCACGGTTAGGCCCAGCTTCTGCATGGTTTGCATGGCGTCGAGCAGGGCCCACACGCCCACGCGGTTGGCAATGAAGCCGGGGGTGTCCTTGGCCAAAACCACTGTTTTGCCCAGGTACAAATCGCCGTAATGCTGCAGGAAATCCAGCACCTCCGGCTTGGTGTCCGGCGTCGGGATGATTTCCAGCAGCTTCAAATAGCGCGGCGGGTTGAAGAAGTGCGTGCCCGCGAAATGCTGCTTGAAATCCTCCGAGCGGCCCTCCGCCAGCAGGTGAATCGGGATGCCGCTGGTGTTGCTGGTAATGAGCGTACCCTTCTTGCGGAACTGCTCCACCCGCTCGTAGAGGCTCTTTTTGATGTCGAGGCGCTCGATAACCACCTCAATCGTCCAGTCGCAGGTGGCGATGTCCTTCAGGTTATCATCGAAGTTGCCGGTTTTGATGCGGCTGGCATCGGCCTTGCGGTAGAGCGGCGACGGGTTGGCAACGATTGCAGCCTGCAAAGCCGCATTCACAATGCGATTCTTCACCGCCGGCGCGTCGAGTTTGAGGCCCTTCTTTTCTTCGTCGGGCAGCAGCTCTTTGGGCGCGATGTCGAGCAGCAGCACCTGCACGCCGATGTTGGCGAAGTGGCAGGCAATGCGCGAGCCCATGACGCCGGAGCCGAGCACGGCCACTTTCTTGATGATTCGATTCATCCTCTTTTGGGGGTGATGAGGTGGGTGGTAATGAGTTTCTGGAAAGAATGAGAAACCGTCATGCCGGTATTGTTGAGGCATGATAGTCTATTCCATTTATTGCGAGGCTTAAGAAGCCGAAGACTCGGTACGTAACGGCTTCAGCACAAATTCTTCAAACAGGGTTTTGCCCTCAATCATGCTCGTAATCTGGGCCGCGACTTTGAAGAAAACATCCAACTGGCTCTGCGGGATTTTCTCCCGGATTTTCAGGTTGAAGTGCCGCACCGTCTGGCGCGAAACCTCTTTTTTCTCCAAGCCGAGTTCGGTCAGGAAAATGCGCACCGAGCGTTTATCCACCGAGTCGGCCTGTTTGTAAATCAAGCCTTTTTCCTCCATGCTACGCAGGATGCGGGTGAGGCTGCGGGTTTCGAGGCCCAGCAGCGGGGCGATTTTGGTGGCCGGCGTGCCGCGCTCCTGGTCGATATTGAGCAGCACGAAGCCAATGCTGGTCGTAATATCGTTTTGCGCGGCCTGGGTGTTATACATCCGCGAAATCGCGTGCCAGGCCACTTTAATGTTATAATCGACGGTTTCTTCGGGTTTCATGGGCGGGCTGATAGTGCGGTAAACTTACGAAAAATTTGTTAGGCTTGCATAACACTTAGCAAAAAAGCAGCGCGGACTTTTAGTCTGCGAATGGATTGCCCCACTCGCGGCCTAAAAGTCCGCGCTGCTTTATTTGCCTAATGGGCCGTCCGCTCGTGCGGCTCCTTCTCGGCCCGCGCATACATTCCCTCAATCGCATCCTTGTGGTTTTCGGTGATGACTTTGCGCTTCACCTTCATCGTGGGGGTCATTTCACCCGTTTCTACCGTCCACTGCTCGGGCAGAAGGGTGATTTTCTTCACTTGCTCCCATTGGGCAAAGCTTTGGTTGTACTTCTTTACGAGGCCCTCGTAGAGATCTACGATTTTTGGGTTTTTCACCAGCTCTTCGTTCGAGGCATCGGGCACGCCGTTGCGCTTGCACCAGCCTTTGAGGTCGGAGAAGGACGGAATGACCAGCGCGGCGGCAAACTTCTGGTCGGCCCCCACCACCATGGCCTGCTCGATGAGCGGGTCTTCCTTGAGCTTGCCTTCGATGACCTGCGGGGCGATGTACTTGCCGCCCGACGTTTTGAACATCTCCTTCTTACGGTCGGTGATTTTCAGAAACTTGCCGTTCACCAACTCGCCGATATCGCCGGTGTGGAACCAGCCTTCCTCGTCAAATTCCTTGG
The DNA here is from genome assembly GCF_054776495.1 of Hymenobacter segetis. Lineage (NCBI taxonomy): Bacteria > Pseudomonadati > Bacteroidota > Cytophagia > Cytophagales > Hymenobacteraceae > Hymenobacter > Hymenobacter segetis. Next base: position 146,514 of record NZ_BAAHBV010000003.1, read on the forward strand.
CCGTAAGCTCGGGCTGATTGTAGTATCCCTTCATCACGGAGGCCGACTTGGTCAGGATTTCGCCGTCGGCGGCGATTTTCACCTCCACATTATCGATGAGCGGGCCCACGGTGCCAATCATGTTATTCTCCGGCTCGTAGCCGCCCACAGCAATTACGGGCGAGGTCTCGGTCAGGCCGTAGCCCTCCATCACCCGGATGCCCGCCGCCCAGAACACGCGGGCCAGACGCGGCTGCAAGGCTCCGCCGCCGCTCACAATGCAGCGCAAGTTGCCGCCCAGCGCCTCGCGCCATTTATTAAAAATGAGCTTATTGGCCAGCGCCAGCTGAGTATTATAGAGAAAGCCCTGGTCTTTTTGGGTATCGTATTTCAGCCCCAAATCCAGGGCCCAGAAAAACAGGCTTTTCTTGATACCCTCCAGTTCGTGGCCCTTCTGCACGATTTTATCATACACTTTCTCCAGCAGGCGCGGCACGGTGGTAAAGATTTCGGGCTTCACCTCGCGCAGGTTGTCGGCGATGACGTCCATGTTTTCGGCGTAGTAAATACTCACGCCGTTTATCATGTACAGGTAGGTCACCATGCGCTCGAAAATGTGGCAGAGCGGCAGGAAGCTGAGCGCCTTATCTTCTTTCGTGACGGGCACGAAGCGCTGCGAGTTGCGGCAGTTGCTCAGGATGTTATCATGAGTGAGCATCACGCCTTTGGGCTGGCCGGTGGTGCCGCTGGTATAGATGAGCGTGAGCAAATCGTCGGGCTCGACGGCGGCTTTCAGCGGTTCCAGGTCGGCGGCATTCCCTTTTTTGCCAATTTCTAATAGCTCACTGAAGTGGCGGGCCCCTTCAATTTTATCGAAGGTGAAGATGTTTTCGGCGGGAATATCCAGGCCCTGCGTGGCCTCTTTCACCTTGTCGAACAGCTTTTTATCGGCCACGAACACAGCCCGCACGCCGGCATCGGTGAAGATGTACTTGTAGTCTTCAACGGTGATGCTCGGGTACATCGGCACGCTGGTGGCCCCGATTTGGGAAATGCCGAAATCGGCCATCATCCACTCCGGGCGGTTCATGCTGATAATGGCCACTTTATCGCCGCGCTTGAGGCCGAGTGACATGAGGCCCAGCGACACCAGATTGGCTTGGTCCTGTAGCTGCTGGCTGCTGATGGGCACCCATTTACCGTCGATTTTGGAGGCCAGGGCGTCGGACTTGGGCGACTCGGCAATTTGGTGGGCTAGGATATCAAAGGCGCGACGAACGTCCATGGGTGGGGTCGGATAAGGCGTATTGCGTGAAATTCAGCTTAAATAAAGCGCTTTTTTTGGGGCTACACGATGGCAGGCTAACCACATCTGTGGCATTGCTCTTACGGCTAAAAACCAAATTGACCGCGAAAACGCTCAAAAAGCCCCAAAATCCGGCTTTTTTCGGCGTAATTTTGAGCTCTAGCATTCCCGCTCCCAATGAATCTGGCCCTGTTTTTTGACCCGCTGCCGGAAACGCTGACCGAAGCCTCGCCCGCGCCTACCACGCTGGCCGCCTACGCCACCCGCTTCACCGAAACTTTTCCCGACTGGCGCACCGCCGACCTGGCCCTCATTGGCCTCGATGAGTGGCGCGGCAGCGCGGCCGGCCCGCCCAATGCCCGCCGCCACGGCCCCAACGAAGTGCGTCAGCGCTTCTACCAGCTGCAAAAAGGCTCAGGAATGCTACGCCTGGTCGACCTCGGCAACCTGCGCCCGGGCCTCACTTTGGAAGACACCTACCAGCGCCTCCGCGAAATCATCGGGGCGCTGTTGGAGGAAAATACGGTGCCCATTCTGCTCGGGGGCAGCCACGACCTAGACTACGGCCAGTTTCTGGCCTACGAAGCCCAGGACCGCACCATCAATGTAACGATAGTGGACTCGCGGCCCGATATGGCCGAGCCCGGCCCCGGCACCCCGCCCGAGGAAAGCCACCTGCGCCGCCTGCTGGTACATGAGCCCAACATCGTGTTCAGCCTGGCCCACCTCGGCCACCAGCAATACCTCACGCCGCCCGAAGTGATGGTGGCCCTCGAAAAGCTGCATTTCGATACCATGAGCGTGGGCGAGGTGCGCGCCGACCGCCGCCTGGCCGAGCCGCTGGTGCGCCAGGCCGACTTCATGAGCGTAGACATTGCCGCCATTCGCTGGCAGGACTCACCGGGCTATTACCCGGCTAACCCCTTCGGCCTGGGCAATGAGGAAGCTACGCAGCTGTGCTGGTACGCTGGTCACAACGAGCAGCTTAGCTCCTTCGGCCTCTACGGTTACCGCGCCGATGTGGACCCGAATGGCCTGGCCGCCGCCACCATCGCCACCATGCTCTGGTACTTCGTGGAAGGTTTCTATCACCGCAAGCCCGAAACCGGCTTCGGCACCTTCCGCTTCCTCACCTACACCGTGGTGCTGCCCGGCAACCCCGACAAGCTGGTGTTCTACAAGTCGCGCCGCGCCGAAAAGTGGTGGATGGAAGTGGAACGCCTCGGCGACAATGCCACTAAGCGCGTGGTGCCCTGCACGTATGAGGACTACCTGAACGCTTCGCAGGGCGACCTGCCGCAACGTTGGATTCGCTTGCAGGCGCTGTTGAGCTAGATTTCGTTGATGGAAACTTTGCCCCTACCCTCCTACACCATTCGTCAACTGGCCCTGCGGAACGGCCAGGACCGCGACGAAATCTGGGTGGCGTACCAGGGCCAGATTTACGATGTGAGCCGCTCGCGCTTGTGGCGGCGCGGCAACCACTACGAGCACTGGGCCGGCCAGGACCTGACGGCCGAACTGGACAAGGACGCGCCCCACACCGCCAACGTATTCGATAATTTCCCCGTCATTGGGGTATTGCTGTAGAACATGCTTTAGCTTGTTCACCATCTGAACTTCTTTTTTCTCTGAACATGCCAAAGCATGTTCTCCACTATGATGACCACCGAAGCGCCCTCCGAATTCAATCACCTCGAAACGCTGTCGACCACCGAGCTGCTGGCCGGCATGAATCGCCTAGACCACACCGTTCCTGATGCCGTAGCCAAAGCCCTGCCGCAAATTGAGCGGTTGGTAGAAGCTACGGTGGCCCGGCTACGCGACGGCGGGCGGCTGTTCTACATCGGGGCGGGCACCAGTGGGCGTCTGGGCGTGGTCGATGCGTCGGAGTGCCCACCTACGTTCGGGGTGCCGACCGAAATGGTGGTAGGCATCATGGCGGGTGGCGACGGGGCCATCCGGGTGGCGGTGGAAGGTGCGGAAGACGATGCTGAACAGGCCTGGAAAGACCTGCAGGCGCATAATATCACCGCGAAAGACGTGCTGGTGGGCATCGCAGCTTCGGGCCGCACGCCCTACGTCATTGGCGGGCTACAGCGGGCCCGGGCGGCCGGTTTAGCAACCGGTTGTGTGGTGTGCAACGCTGGTTCGGCAGTGGCGGCGGCAGCCGAGTTTCCGGTGGAAGTGGTGACGGGGCCGGAGTTTATCACGGGCAGCACTCGCCTGAAAGCCGGTTCGGCCCAGAAAATGACGCTCAACATGCTCACCACAGCCACTTTTATCCGCCTGGGCTACGTGCGCGGCAATAAGATGGTCGACATGAAGCTATCCAACGTGAAGCTGGTGGACCGGGGCGAACGCATGCTGATGGATGAGCTCGGCATCGGGCAAACCGAGGCGGCGGAGTTGCTCAAGCAGCACGGCAGCGTGCGCGCGGCACTGAATGCGGCCCAGCAGTAGCATATGCTTTAGCTTGTGTCTCACAGGCTTATTTTTTCGGGCGAACGATTCAGCATTTATGGCGTTTCTAGAGACGCATCAGCTATAACCGGTGCGTCCTCTGCCCTATGCACACCATCGAGCCGCACTACAACTGGATTGAGCAATATTCCGCGTCCGAAGACCCGCGTTCGCCGCTCTTCGAAGCCGAAAACAGTCTCGACACTTACACTAATACGATTTACGGCTACTACATCCACCCGCAGTGGGACAGCCTGGGGTCGGACACGCTGTTCGTCAAAATCCTCTTTGCTGATTACGAGTTAGGCATTGCCGTCCTCGAATTTATCGGCGAGTGGAATGATGCCATCGAAAACGACATCATGGAATTGAAACGGAATATCATCGATATTCTGGTGCACGAAGGCATTCGCAAGTTCATTCTCATCGGCGAAAACGTATTCAATTTCCACGGCTCCGACGATGATTATTACGAAGAATGGTACGAGGACGTGGAAGACGGCTGGATTGCGGGCATCAACTTCCAGGAGCATGTGCTGCGCGAAATGAAGCAGTACAACGTCGACAATTACGTGAACTTCGGCGGGCAGCTCGACGACCTGCCCTGGCGCACCTACGAGCCGCGCCGCCTGTTTGAAGTAGTAGATGGTTTGCTGAACCGCCGACTTGGTCTGCCCGAAACCGATTTGTAGCGTGGACTTTATAGTCCGCGTCTGGAAACGAATCACTCGCGGATTAAAAGTCCGCGCTACGGTCCAAACGCAAAAAAGCCTCTCCGTTGCCGGAGAGGCTTTTTTTTACGCTAAAGCAGCAAGAATTACTTCTTAACTTCTTCGGTCGTGGTAGTGGTGGTGGTGCCGGCAGCGGGAGCAGCAGCGTCCATTTTGTCAGCGTTGTCCTGGATGGCTTCGCCTTTGGCATCGGCCGAGTCACGTACGGCATCAGCCTTGTCTTCCATGGCATCAGCTTTGGCTTCGCCAGCTTCTTTCACGTTTTCGCCAACCTGCTCTTGTGCATCTTCTTTCTTGCTGTCGCACGACGAGAAGGTGAACGAACCGAGGGCCAGGGCGAGGAACAATACTTTTTTCATCTTGGGGTTTGTTTTAAATGTGGTTGATTTTCAAGCAACTTCTGAAGGTTTGGCCGGAGCTTAACTTCAAATTCGGGGCTTTATACCCCGACCGTAAGAAGGTAACCCGCTGCTGAAAAAAAATTGTGAAGAATGTATGAGGCCAATATAGCCTTGCTTATTTCTTGCGGAACAGGATGCCGATGGGCACGCCCGTAAAGTCAAAATGCTCGCGCATGCGGTTTTCGAGGTAGCGCACGTAGTTGGTCTGCACGTACTGCGGCAGGTTGGCGAAGAAGGCGAACACGGGGTTGTGCGTGGGCAGCTGCGTCACGTACTTGATGCGAATCATCTTGCCTTTGAGCGCGGGCGGGCCGTATTTCTCAATCTCCTTCAGCATGATGTCATTAAGCTGCGAGGTCGGGATTTTGCGGCGCTTGTTGTGGTACACTTCGATGGCCGTTTCGATGGCCTTGTGCACGCGCTGCTTGTTCAGCACCGAAATGAACACAATCGGGATGTAGGCAATCGGCGCAATCTTTTCCAGGATTTTCGCCTCGAAATCCTTGGCCGTATTGGTTTCCTTGTTCTCCACCAGGTCCCACTTGTTCACCAGAATCACGATGCCCTTGCGGTTTTTGTCGGCCAGGGTGATGATGTTCACATCCTGAGCCTCGATGCCACGGCTGGCGTCCAGCATCACGATGCAGACGTCGCACTCTTCCAAGGCGCGTAGGCTGCGCATGTTGGCGTAGAATTCCACGTCCTCGCTCACCTTGGCCTTGCGGCGCAGGCCGGCCGTATCAACTAGGATAAACTCCTTGCCGAAGGCATTGTAGCGGGCCGAAATCGAGTCGCGGGTGGTGCCGGCAATTTCCGTTACGATGCTGCGGTCTTCGCCAAGCAGCAGGTTCACGAGGCTGGATTTGCCCACGTTGGGGCGGCCCACCACGGCAATGCGTGGGATTTCCGACTCGGGCTCTTCAATGCCCGGGTCGTCGAAGTTGGCCACCACGGCATCCAGCAATTCGCCGGTGCCGTGACCGTTGGCGCTGCTGATGGCGTAGATTTCACCGTCGCCGAGGCCCAGCGAGTAGAACTCGCCCACGCCGTTGGCGCGCAGGTTGGTGTCGGCCTTGTTGGCCACCATGTAGATGGGCTTTTTGCTGATGTAGCGGCGCAGCACGTGCGCAAACTCCTCATCGAGGCCGTGCACGCCGGCTTCGGCATCTACCATGAAGAGGATAACGTCGGCCTCTTCAATGGCCAGCTTCACCTGCTTGTTGATTTCGCCCTCGAAAATATCTTCCGAATTGTGCACGTAACCGCCCGTATCAATCACGGTGAAGTTCTTGCCAATCCAGTCGCCGTAGCCGTAGTGACGGTCGCGGGTAACGCCGCTCTCGTTGTCCATGATGGCCTTGCGCTGGCCCACGAGGCGATTGAAAAGCGTGGATTTGCCCACGTTGGGCCGCCCAACGATGGCGACCGTGTTTTGCTTTGACATGATGTCTTTGCCCCAGCCGCCGACCCGACCTAGATTCGGCAGTGCCCGGGGTGTGTTAGTTATAGATGGTCGGAATATTTGTAGCGCGGACTAAAAGTCCGCGAGTAGATTACTTTAAATAACAGTTTAGTCGCGCACTAAAAGTCCGCGCTACAGGCCTATTGATACCCGAACCGGCTCAGCGCTTTGGGGTCGGTGCGCCAGTTCTCGTTCACTTTCACATACATTTCCAGAAACACTTTCTTCTGGAAAAACTTCTCCATTTCCTCGCGCGCCCAAGTGCCTACTTTCTTCAGCGCCTCGCCGCCCTGGCCGATAACGATGCCTTTCTGGGAGTTACGCTCGACGTAGATGATACCGCGAATGCGGATGATATCATCCTCTTCCTTAAACTCTTCGATAACAACTTCGCAGCTGTAGGGAATTTCTTTTTTGTAGAGCTTGAAGATTTTCTCGCGCACCATTTCGGCGGCGAAAAAGCGTTCGGGCTTGTCGGTTAGCTCGTCTTTGGGGTAGTAAGGCGGGTGGATGGGCAGGCGCTCCATCACCAGCTGTAGCACGCCGTCGGTACCGAAATGATTGAGGGCCGAGATGGGCAGCACTTCGGCGGCGTTGGGCAGCTGTTCTTTCCAGTAGGCCAGCTTGGCTTCCACTTCTTCCTGGTTGGCCTGGTCGATTTTATTGACGAGCAGAATGATGGGCGTGTCCGTCATTTTGCGCAGGCGCTCCACTACGGGTTCCTCGTCGTGCTTCTCGTAGATATCGGTCACGAAGAGCACCACGTCGGCATCTTCGAGCGACGAATACACGAAGCTCATCATGGCATTGTGCAGCTCGTATTTGGGCTGGATGATGCCGGGGGTATCAGAATAAATCAGCTGAAAATCATCGCCGTTGAGGATGCCCAGGATGCGGTGGCGCGTAGTCTGGGCCTTGCTCGTGACGATGCTGAGCCGCTCGCCCACCAACGCATTCATGAGCGTGGACTTGCCCACATTGGGCTTGCCAATGATGCTCACGAAGCCGGCGCGGTGGGGTTTAGTTTCGGGGTTCACGATGGATGGGTTTGATAATCAGGGCCGCAAAGGTACGGCTTGCGGCGCGGAAAAGCTAGGGTGGGATGGAAATCGGGCAAGTAGCAACTCGTCTGAAACCATGCCGGTTGCCAGCTGTTTGCTGGGCAAGCGCGTGTAGCGTGGACTCTGCGAGTCCGCGTTTTGGTCGAACATCCAACCACGCGCGGACTCGCAGAGTCCACGCTACACTTCCGAACTTTGCCTTAATGAATTCTCCCGCTACTCCCGGCCGCCGCATCGGCGTGCTCCTCGTCAACCTCGGCACGCCCGACTCGCCCAGCACGCCCGACGTGCGCCGCTACCTCAACGAATTCCTGACCGATGGCCGCGTGATTGACATGGCTGCCGCCATTCGATACCCGCTCTTCCAGGGCATCATCGTACCGCTACGGGCCCCGAAATCGGCTAAAATCTACCAGCAGCTCTGGGATGCCGAGCGGGGCTCGCCCCTGCTCTACCACGGGCTCGATTTGCAAGCCAAGCTGAGGGAAGTGCTGGGCAAGGACTACGTGGTGGCCTTCGGCATGCGCTACCAGAAGCCCAGCATCGAGAAGGCGCTGGAGGAGCTGCGCGATGCGGCCGTAGACCGCATCATCGTGCTGCCGCTGTTTCCGCAGTATGCGTCGGCCAGCACGGGCTCGGTGCAGGAGAAGGTGATGGACATCGTGAAAGACTGGTGGATAGTGCCGAATATCAGCTTCATCAGCACCTTTGCCGATGACCCCGGTTTCATCAGCAGCTTTGGGGCACGGGGCAAGGCCGAAATGGCCAAGCACAGCTACGACCACATCGTATTCAGCTACCACGGCATTCCGGAGCGGCACGTGCTGAAGGGCAGCTTTAAGGGCTACTGCAAGCTGGGCACCTGCTGCGCCAGCTACAATAAGAACAACCGCTACTGTTACCGGGCGCAGTGCTTCGCAACTTCGCGCCTGCTGGCCGCCGAGCTGGGCCTGCGCGACGACCAGTACACCGTCACCTTCCAGAGCCGCCTGCAAAGCCGCCTGCGCGACCCCTGGCTCCAACCCTACACCGACGAGGTTATCAAAGAATTCCCGGCCAAAGGCATTAATAATGTGCTGGCCTTCTCCCCCGCCTTCGTGGCCGACTGTTTGGAGACGACCATCGAAGTGGGCGAGGAATTTAAGGAAATGTTCGAGCAGGCCGGCGGGAAGCACTGGCAGCTGGTGCCTTCGCTGAACTCAGAGCCATACTGGGTGGAGGCCGTGGCCAATATGATTCGGCAGAATTAGGCACGTAAACAATCGAATAGCTAAAGAAGGCGCTGTTGAGCTTAGCTCGGCAGCGCCTTCTTTTATTTTCATATTTCTATTAACGCGCCTTGTGTAACTTTAAGGTTTCTTAATCAGCAAATTCCCACCCAGATGCGCATTCGTTACACTTTAGCACTTGCTTTCGGGCTACTGGCCGGCACACAGGCTCAAGCTCAGCAAGTCGTTAAAATTCTATTTGATGCCACCAAAGCCCAAACCGCTGGCAATGCCGATTGGGTGATTGATTCTGATGTTTCGGGCAGTCCCCAGCGCCTGCCCACGCCCGCGCAAAGCACCATCACGGCCAGCACGCCGGAAACGTACTGGACCGGTGCCCTCTCCTCTTGGGGCATTGCCTTGGTGAAGCGCGGCTATCAGGTCGAAACGCTGCCCAGCAGCGGCCGCATCACCTACGGCGATGCAACGAATGCCCAGGACCTGCGCAACTACGCCACCTACATCGTGGACGAGCCCAACACGCGCTACACTGCCGCTGAAAAAACGGCCATTCTGAGCTATGTGCGCAACGGCGGCGGCTTGTTCATGATTTCGGACCACACCATTTCGGACCGCAACGGCGATGGATGGGATTCGCCCGCCATCTGGAACGACCTCATGGCCTCGGCCAGTCCCGTCAACCCGTTCGGCATCACCTTCGACCTCAATAATCTCGTCTTCACCACCGGCGTGGGCGCGGCCACCGCGCCGGCCGACTCGCTGCTACACGGCCCCGCCGGCAACCCCGTGGCGATGGAATACCATAACGGCGCCAGCATAACCCTCGACCCCACCGCCAATGCCAGCGTACGCGGAGCCTTGTTCAAGCCCGGCGCGGCCACTACCGGCACCACCGGGACCATCGTGGCGCGGGCCCGCTACGGCCGGGGCCGCGTGGTCGCCCTCGGCGATTCGTCGCCGCCCGACGATGGTTCGGGCGCGCCCGGCAACAGCCTGTATGACGGCTGGGCTGCCGAAGCCAACGGCGACCACGCCCGCATCCTCCTCAACGCCACCATCTGGTTGGCTACGCCCAACCGCACCGCCACCGCCACGCGCCGCGCCACCGAGGCTGATTTCAGCATCTATCCCAATCCCAGTACCGACGCATTTTTTATCAGCGGCAACGTGCTGCCGACGGAAATTCGCTGCCACAATGCCGTGGGGCAGGAATTTGCTGTAAGTAGCACGGCGGCCGGAGCGGGTGCCGTGCGGGTGCAAACGACTGGGCTGGCTCCGGGCCTCTACGTGCTCAGCCTGCGCCTGCCCGATGGGCAGATACTCACCCGCCGCATTGCGCGGCAATAATTTCCGACCAGTTCAGGAAGCCCGGCGGCGATTGTAGAAGCTATCTGCGTCGAATGAATCCTGCTCGTAGAAGCGCGGGTTGGCGGTGGTGCTTTCCTTGCCCAAGGCCCGCAGCATGGCTTCCTCGTACTCGCGGGTAATCTGGACTTCGACGTAGTGCGGGTAATTCAGCACGGATTCAGCATTGAGTGCGGGCACGAATACGTTGTCGCCGTCTTCATCCAGCGCAGCGGCTCCTATGGGCAGCAGAATGTGGTTTTCGTGGTCATTGAGGTTGAAACGGCTATCCAGCTCTACGTCCAGGTAGCGCACTTTCATGGCCTCGGGCTCCACAATCAACTCGAAGACGGTGCCCAGGGCCTGGCCATCGGAGCCGCGCACGGTCCAGCCGCGCACGTCGGGGTTGCCATCGGCCACTTCAAAATCGGTGAGGTCGCGCAAGCGGCGCAGGACGGGAGTTTCCATGGGAAGGTTAGTATTCGGTAGTGGGTAGTTAGTAATCAGATATAAGGTGGAATGGGCAGCTGACTACTGATTGCCCACTACTGAATACCGCTTTTACTGTTTCGGCTCGCTGAGCACGCGCACGGCAGCGGCAGCCTGGGTCAAAAACTGCTGATTCTGGCGTTGCTCAGCCGCCGTGGCGCTGCGGCCGGATAGCTGGCCCGCGAGGCTTACCAACGCATTGGCCTGCTCTTCCAATTCGGGATAAGCCTTTTGCTGCATGGCCCGGATAAGGCCTGCCACCGCCACAAAGCCGGGGCGCAGGCTGGTATTGGGCTCGCCGAGGCGGGCGGTGGCGCTGGTTAGGTTGTCGCGCTGCTCGGTGGTGGTAGGGTCGCGCAGGTCGTCGCGGTCGGTGAGCGACACTAGTACGCCAGTCAGTTTTTGCAGTCCATTGCGGGCATAGTCGGGCGCGGCGGGGTCAGAAGCGGCTTGCGTGGCCAGAGAGGCCGCCGTTTCGGTGCTCCCGGCATCCTGGGTGGTGTCGCCCTGCGGAATGGCATCAATGGCGGCGCGACGTGTGGCCTGGTCTACAGCCGCGGCGGCGACCAACGTGTCCGGAGCAGTAGCGGGAGTAGCTGCTTCGGGAGTAGCCACGGGCGGCGCGGGCTCATCGGCCGGGTCGGGACGCAGGAAGAAATAAGCGGCCACTGCCACCACTACGGCCGCCAGCAGCACCAGCAGCCACGGGCTGGGCGAAGATTTTTTGCGTTGAATATTGATATCAGCCATGCAGAAATAAGTTGTCGACGTAGTTTACGGAAGGAGCCGAAAAGTAGTCATCATTAAGCCAGGCAACACGGTTTGCCAAGGCACCCAATCTCAGGCCTCGTCAAAGACCTAAAAAAAAGTCCGGCTACATCTGAAATGCAGCCGGACTTTGTCTATTTAAACGAGGCAAGCCACCTACACTGCCACCGGCCGGTATAGCTTGGCCAGCACGGCCACGGCATAGTCTACTTCGGCTTCGGTATTCATCTTGCTCATCGAGAAGCGCACGGTGGCGCGGTCGGGGTCGCAGCCCAAGGCCTCCAGCACGTGCGAGCCGGCCTGCGCCCCGCTGGTACAAGCCGAGCCACCCGAAGCCGCCACCTTACTGATATCAAGGTTAAACAACAGCATTTCGCTGATGGCCGACGGCGGCAGGCTCACGCTCAGCACCGTGTATAGGCTCTTGTCGGCGTATTCCGACAAGCCGTTGAACTGCACATCCCCCACCTCAGCGCGCAGCTTTTCGATGAAGCGGGTTTTCAGGGCCTGCACCTGCGCGTGGTGAGCCGCCAGGTCGCGCACCGCAATTTCCAGCGCCTTGGCCAAACCCACGATGCCGTACACGTTTTCGGTGCCCGAGCGCACATTGCGCTCCTGCGAACCGCCGTGGATGAGCGGGCTCACCTGCAAGCCGCTGCGGGTGTAGATGAACCCCACGCCCTTCGGCCCATGAAATTTGTGCGCCGAACCCACCATAAAGTGATTTTTCAGCTGCTGCACGTCGTGCCGGTAGTGGCCCATCGTCTGCACCGTATCGGTGTGAAAGATGGCATCGTACCGGGCACAGATATCGCCGATGGCAGCAATGTCGTTGAGGTTGCCGATTTCGTTGTTGGCGTGCATCAGGCTCACGAAGGTGCGCGACTGCGTGGCCAGTAGCTCTTCCAGATGGCCCAAATCCAGCGCGCCCTGCGCGTCATGTTTCACATAGTGCAACTCAATCTCGCCGCTCTTGGCCAGCGCCTGTAAGGGGTGCAGCACGGCGTGATGCTCCAGCGGCGAGGTGATGGCGTGCTTCAGCCCCAGCGTCCGCACACTGCCAAAGGCGGCGTAGTTGTCGGCCTCGGTACCGCCGCTGGTGAAGATGATTTCGGCCGGCGCGGCATTCAGCAGGTGCGCCACCGTCTTGCGGGCATTCTCGATGGCGGCACGCACCTGCCGGCCGGGGCCGTGCAGGCTGCTGGGGTTGCCGTAGTGATTCTGCAGAAATGGCAGCATAGCCTCCAGCACTTCGGGGTCGAGGGGCGTGGTGGCAGCGTTGTCGAAATAAACGAAAGCGGGGGCGGTGGGGGAAGTTGTCGTCATAGATGTCATTTCAGCAGAAAAAGTCAGAAGCCGGGCGTGGGTGCACCCGGCTTCTATCAAGCTATACACAAATACAAATTTCGGCTTTCAAACTGAAACCAGCCCACAGTAGCCGCTCTAATTGGGCAGAACACCGACTAATTAACTCTTGGCAGCAATAATCTCCTTGATATCACCAATAATTTTCTGGGCCAGATAATCGGCCGTAGAATTCGAATCCGATTCGGCGTAGATGCGAATAATGGGCTCGGTGTTGGATTTGCGCAGGTGAACCCACTCCTTATCGAACTCAATTTTCACGCCGTCAATCGTGTTCACCGGCTGCTTGGCGTAGCGCTGCTCCATTTTGGTCAGCACATCGTCGGTATTGATGTCGGCCGTCAGCTCAATCTTATTTTTTGAGATGAAATAGCTCGGGTACGAGTTGCGCAGGCGGCTCACCGTGAGGCCAGTTTTGGCCAGGTGCGTCAGGAACAGCGCAATGCCCACCAAGGCATCGCGGCCGTAGTGGAGCTCGGGATAGATGATACCGCCGTTGCCCTCACCGCCGATTACGGCGTTGGTTTCCTTCATTTTAGTCACCACGTTCACCTCGCCTACGGCGGCGGCCGAGTAGCTGCCGCCGGCCTTCTCCGTCACATCGCGCAGGGCGCGGGTGCTGCTCAGGTTACTCACGGTGTTGCCACCGCCCAGGCTTTTCAGCACGTAGTCGGCCACGGCCACCAGCGTGTATTCTTCGCCGAACATTTCGCCGTTTTCGCTCACCAGCGCCAGGCGGTCCACGTCGGGGTCCACCACGATGCCGAGGTCGAAGCCGCCTTTTTCCAGCACTTTGGCGATGTCGCGCAAGTGCTCGGGCAGCGGCTCAGGGTTGTGGGCAAAGTCGCCGGTGGGCTCGCAGTGCAGCTTCTCAATCGTCGTCACGCCCAGCGCTTCCAGCAGCTGCGGCACGGCAAAGCCGCCCGAGGAGTTCACCGCATCCACCACCACCCGGAAGTTGCGGGCCTTGATGGCCGCCACATCCACCAGCGGCAGCGCCAGAATGGCCTTGATATGCTTTTTGAGGAAAGTCGCGTCCGTAGTGTACTGGCCCAGCTTGGTCACGGGCGCAAAGTCGAAGTCCTCGCTTTCGGCCGAAGCCAGCACCTGTTGTCCATCAGCTTCCGAGATGAATTCGCCGGTTGCGTTCAGCAGTTTCAGCGCGTTCCACTGCTTCGGGTTGTGCGAGGCGGTGAGAATAATGCCGCCGGCCGCCTTCTTGGCAGGCACCGCCATTTCCACAGTGGGCGTGGTGCTCAGGCCCAGGTCGCACACATCGAGGCCGAGGCCTTGCAGTGTAGCAGCCACCAGGCGGCTCACCATATCGCCCGAAATGCGGGCATCGCGGCCGATGACAATCAGCTTGCTATCGGTATTCTGGGTTTTAACCCAGGTGCCATACGCCGCAGCGTACTTCACCACGTCGAGCGGCGTGAGGCCCTGGCCCACCGGCCCGCCAATGGTGCCACGAATGCCGGAAATAGATTTTATTAAAGTCACGGAGGTAGTTAATTTGAAAGACCAAAATTAGGCATTAGCAACCGGTTGGCGTCACAGAGTTTTATCTTTGGAATAATGGAAAACCTTACGCCCCCCACTAGTTCCCTGTTGGCCAGCACGCGCCGCCCGGCCCAGCTCGAAGCTTTCGGCCGCCTGCTCGACGTGCTCGACCGTCTCCGCACCGAATGCCCCTGGGATAAAAAGCAGACGCTGCAATCCCTGCGGCACCTCACCATCGAGGAAACCTACGAAATCAGCGACGCCATTCTGCGCGACGACCTCCCCGACCTCAAAAAGGAGCTCGGCGACGTCATGCTTCACCTGACTTTCTACGCCCGCATCGCCGCCGAACGAGGAGCGTTCGACATCGCCGATGTGCTTAATGCACAGTGCGAAAAGTTAATTTACCGCCATCCGCACATTTACGGCGACGTGCAGGCCGACGATGAAGAGACGGTAAAGCGCAATTGGGAGCAACTCAAGCTCAAGGAAAAAGGCAATACCACCGGAGTTCTCGGCGGCGTGCCCACCTCCCTGCCCGCGCTGGTGAAAGCCATGCGCATTCAGGAAAAAGCCCGGGGCGCGGGCTTCGATTGGGAGCAGCCCGAGCAGGTATGGGACAAAGTGCAGGAAGAATTAAACGAGTTTGGCGCGGAGTACAACCACGGCAATCCCGACCGGATGGACGCCGAAAAAGCGGCCGACGAATTCGGCGATTTGCTCTTTTCGCTGGTCAATTTTGCCCGCTTCGCCGGCATCAATCCCGAGGAAGCACTAGAGCGCACCAACCGCAAGTTTATCAGCCGCTTTCAGTACCTGGAAACCGCCGCCGCCGCCAATAATGAGCGCCTCGCCGACCTCTCCCTGGCCCAGATGGATGTGTACTGGGAAGAAGCCAAACGCCGCCCAACTCAACCCAAAGGCACAGTTTAGCGTTGGGGAAACTTCATCCAACTTTCATTGCAATTCTAGTGGGTGCAGGCAAGTTTTCTTTGGTCAGGCCGCACTTTTTGGTTAGGTTTGCCCAGCTAAGACGGCTCGTCGGGTAGTTTAGACTTCGGTAAGTGCTATTTTAATCCTCTCATTACGGGATTATCGATTGTCTTTTTGCCGTCGCCTGCGCTCCCAACCAACTTTTTGCATTTTCTTTACCCACTCAATTCAACTACTTCACTCAATAACCCCAAACACTCCGGCACAATGGAACAGAAAAATGCCATGAATACGAGCCCACGGCCCGCCGCAACGGCCGCCAAAGCCGAAGCCCAAAGCAGCGGTGGCGCCTCGCTGTTCTCCGTGATAGTTATCATTTTGGCCTTCATCATCAGCTATATCGTTTACAAATTTGTTTTCGGTGATGGTAGCCACTTCCAGGGCGGTAACAGCGAAAACAACCCCAACCCCGGCGATTACCTCGGTGTGATTTACAAGGGCGGTGTTATCGTTCCGTTCCTGCTCACCATGTTCCTCTGCGTTATCACGTTCTCGATTGAGCGCATGCTGACCATCGCCAAGGCTAAAGGCTCGAAAGGCATTGAGAGCTTCGTACGCACCGTGCGTCAGAAGCTGAACGCCAACGACATCAACGGTGCCCTGGCTGCCTGCGACGCGCAGAAAGGCTCGGTTGCCAACGTGGTGAAAGCCGGTCTGATGAAGTACAACGAGATGACTCGTGAGCGCAACATGACCACCGACCAGAAAGTACTGGCCATCCAGAAAGAAATCGAGGAAAGCACCGCGCTGGAACTGCCCATGCTGGAGAAAAACCTGGTTATCATCTCGACCATCGCTTCGATTGCAACCCTGACCGGTCTGCTCGGCACGGTATTCGGCATGATTCGCGCCTTCGCCGCTCTGGCGCAGGCTGGTACTCCCGACGCAGTTGCACTGGCAAACGGTATCTCGGAAGCTCTGATTAACACGGCACTGGGTATCGGCACCTCGGCCCTGGCCATCGTGGCTTACAACTACTTCACCAGCAAAATTGACGAGCTGACCTACAGCATCGACGAGGCTGGCTTCAGCATCATCCAGACGTTCGCTGGCCAGCACGGCCAGACCACGGCTACCCAGACGGTTTAATTCCGTTTGCGCAGCTACTGGCTGATGCACTAAAACGCGGGGCGATTCGTTCTTCGGAATGAGTCGCCCCCTTTTAACCCCACCTCGCAATGCCCAAAGTAAAACCGCACCGTACCTCGCCGTCGCTCGATATGACGCCGATGGTGGACCTGGCTTTCTTGCTGGTGACATTCTTCATGCTCACCACCAAGTTTGCCCCCGAAGAGACTGTGGTGGTGGACACGCCGTCATCGACTTCGGAGCTTAAATTGCCCGAGAACAATGTGATTACGCTGACCGTCGATGCTAAGAAGCGCGTCTTCTTTGGTGTTGATGCGCCGCAAACCAAGATTCAGGCATTGCAGAAAGTAGGCGCTAAATATGGCGTAAACTTTACCGCAGCGCAGGCCAAGGAGTTCAGCAACCTGCCCAACTTCGGCCTACCCATCAGCCAGCTGGGTTCTTACCTGAACATGGCCAAGGAAGACCGCAAGCAGGTGAATGCCCAACAGCCCGGTGTTCCGCTCGACTCGCTCAATAACCAGTTGATTGACTGGGTGCTGGCGGCTCGCACGGCTAACCAGGCCATCTTCCACAAGCCTACCTACATCGCCATCAAAGGCGACGGCAATGCTGATGTACCCACGGTGCAGCAGGTTATCAAGGTATTGCAGGAGAAGGATATCAACCGCTTCAACCTCATTACGGACATGGAAAACAAGCCCGTAGCCGCCGCCAAATAATATTGGCTGCTCCTACTGCTTCAGTTTCTAATCTCCTCACTTAACTAAATCCCATGGCAGAAATTCAAGGCAAAGCCGACTCCGGTGGAAAAGGTGGGAAGAAGCGGGCCAAGAAAATGTCGACCAAAATCGACATGACCCCAATGGTGGACTTGGCCTTCCTCCTGCTCACCTTCTTCATGCTGACCACCACCTTCGCCAAGCCCAACGTGATGCAGCTCACGATGCCGGTGAAGAAAACGGACGATGTGGAGGACACGAAAATCAAGGCCTCGCAGGCCATGACCATCATCCTCGGCAAAGACAACAAGGCGTATTACTACTTCGGTCTGAATACGCCCAATGACAAAACCGTAGCCAAGCCCGAACTGAAGGTGACGAACTTCTCAGCCAATGGCATTCGCCAGGTCCTGTTGGACCGTCAGCGCCAGAAGCCGGAGCC
Organism: Hymenobacter segetis; assembly: GCF_054776495.1. Taxonomy (NCBI): domain Bacteria; kingdom Pseudomonadati; phylum Bacteroidota; class Cytophagia; order Cytophagales; family Hymenobacteraceae; genus Hymenobacter; species Hymenobacter segetis. The sequence continues at coordinate 163,858 of NZ_BAAHBV010000003.1, forward strand.
CATCATCCTCATCAAAGCAACCGAAGACGCCAAGTATAAAAACATGGTGGATATTCTGGACGAGATGAACATCACGAACCAGAAGAAATACGCGCTGGTGAAGGTACCCAAAGACGACCTGGACCTTATTAAAGACTCAGCCCTATGATGGACAATGCGCAAATTGCCAAGGCCAGCTTAAACGACATCGTTTTTGAAGGCCGTAATAAGGCATACGGTGCTTACGTACTGCGTCGCTTGTACCAGCGGCACGTTACCCGGGCACTGATTATTGCTACGTCGGTATTCGCGCTCCTCGTGTTTTTCCCGCTCATCGCTCAGTATCTGAAAGACAAGATGCCGAAGGAAGCTCCGAAAAACCTCAAGGAGAACGTGCTGATGGACGCTCCGCCTCTGGATGAGACGAAGCCACCGCCCCCCCCTCCTCCCCCCGAGGCACCGCCACCCCCTCCCCCCAAGCTCACCACCATCAAATTCACCCCTCCGGTGGTGAAAAAGGATGAGGAAGTGAAGAAGGAAGAGGTTCCGGACCAGGAAGAGTTGAAGGACAAGACGGTAGCCACCGTAACCGTAAAAGGTAATACGGATGCTCCCGACCTTTCCGAACTCTCCGGAACCGGCGACAAAGTGGTTGAAGAAGTGGTTGAGAACAAAGTCTACACCTACGTAGAACAGATGCCTCAGCTGCCCGGTGGTGGTGGTAACGCCGCTATCGTGAATGCCATCCAGAAGGCGGTGAAATACCCCCCTCTGGCGCTTCGCAACCAGGTTGAAGGTCGCATCTTCGTTAGCTTTACGGTGAACCCGCAGGGCGACGTTTCGGATGTGAAAGTGGTAAAAGGCCTCGGTTCGGGTCTTGACGAGGAAACGATTCGGGCGGTGAAAACCCTGCCCAAGTTTATCCCCGGTAAGCAGAACGGCCGTGCAGTAAGCGTTTCGTTTACCGTACCGATTACCTTCAAAATTCAATAGGTTTTTAATTCGGAGTTAGCTCTGAATTAGTAAAAACCCTGAATTGAGCTTCATGGCTCGGTTCAGGGTTTTTTTATTGCATTCAAACTCAGCGTAACATGAGAAAATCTGCGCCTTCGAATACCGTTTAATTGTGGTAAGTCGTTGAATGCTTCTTATTGGAGAATCAATTTCAGTGGCCGCTTGATTCAAGAAATACCTTGGCTCACGAAGCAAATAATGGTGCAAATCCGTTAAAGTCAGAAAAATGCAGGTTTCTATGAAAAGCAGCGTTTTTTTGGCTTTTTTGTAGCCCGGTTCAGGACCTTCACTATTGCCCGTCGAACCTTTACCCAGTTTTTTTGGGTTTATTATATATTCATTTCTGAATTTTCCTGTTTATGCTCAACCTGCCTACTACCGAGGAGCGGCTCGGTAAGTCGCCCCAGCGGCTGGTGCGTTACTTTGTGCTCCTGATGGCCGTGGTATATATGGGACTTGGCGTGTGGTTGTGGTGGTCGGCCAATAGCCCTTCTGCCGGTGCAATCATTCAGCTGGGCCCAATAGCCCGCCGGGTTCTGGGTTCCGTTTTCATTCTCTATGGCCTGCTTCGCTTTAGCCGAGGCTACCAAGAGCATTTCCGCAAAAAAACCATTTCTGACGATAATGATTAAGCGCGCTCACTTTTTGACTGCTGGTGTTACGGTGCTGGCCGGAGCCATTGCCATTGCTTCCTGCAACGGCCCAGGCTCGCCAGGAGCCCAGGACACCCCTACCAGCGGAAACGTTGCGGTGAGCGTCGATGAAACATTTGCGCCCATTCTGCAGGCGCAGATAGACACGTTTGCTAAGCTCTATCCGAACGCTCACGTCAAGATGAGCTTTCAGCCGGAGGAAAAGGTGATGCTGGACCTCATCAACGACAAGGTGAAGCTGGCCGTGGTATCGCGCGAGCTGAATGCGGAGGAGCAGGCCGATTTTGCCAAGCAAACCATTGTGCCGCGCACTACGCGCATTGGCATCGACGGTTTAGCTATTGTCCTCAATCGCAGCAACCCGGACTCGTTGCTGACGGTGGCGCAGCTGGCGGATATTTTTACGGGCAAAACCAGCAAATGGAGCCAGGTTAGCGGCAAGAAAGGACTAGCGGATATCAATGTGGTATTTGATGCGAACCGGAGCAGCACGACGCGTTTCGTGCGTGACTCGGTGACGCACGGGGCCGCACTTACCAGTCGGGTTTTTGCCGCCACATCGAACCCCGCTTTGCTGGATTATGTTGCAACTCACCCCAGCGCCATTGGGGTGGTGGGCGTGAACTGGATTTCGGACCGGGACGACCCGGCCGCCATGAAGTTTGCCAATAAGGTGCGGGTGGCCAGCATCACGGCCCGGCCCAATCCCAAGCCGAACGACTTCATTCAACCCTACCAGGTGTATCTGGCGGAAAAGACGCCGGAGCAGCTGGCGCAGGACCCGGATTTGCAGAATTACCCGCTCCGGCGCAACCTTTACGTCATCAGCCGGGAAGCGCGGGCAGGATTAGGCACAGGGTTTGCATCTTTCGTGGCAGGCAAGAATGGTCAGTTGATTTTTCAGAAGTCGGGTTTACTACCGGCTCAGATGCAGGCCCGAATAATTACCACGCCTAAACTGTAAGTGCGCTTTTCGCGTAACAATTTCTCATTGCTTTTTCATCCTTTTTCTTCTCCTATGAGTTTCAAGCCCTGGAAACAGCCGCTGCTCGCTGCCGTTGCGATGGTAGCAGGTACTACGGCGGCCACCGCCCAAAACGTGCAAACCGCCCAACGCGACATTGAATTGGGTCGGTATAACGAGGCCCGCGCCATTTTGCGCCCCGGCTCCACGCCCGAAACTGCTTTCGAGCTGGGCCGCCTGTATCAGATGCGTGATATGCCGGATTCGGCTGCGTTCTTCTTCAACAAAGCCGCTGGCTCTACTCCTTTTGGTCAGGTAGCAGCTGGCCGCGCATTGCTGGCCAAAGGTCAGGTTTCTCCAGCTGAGGCTCAGTTTGATGCCGCTGCCAAGGCAACCAAGAACAAAGACGGCAAAGTGCTGACGATGATAGCACAGGCATACGGTGAGTCTGACGGTAAAAATACCGGCAAGGCCCAGACGTATATGGATGCGGCTCAGGCCGTTTTCAAAAAGGACGACCCGGCGCTAATGGTTGCTCGTGGCGATGTATTCCTGCACTCCGACCAAGGCGGTGGCGAGGCCATGACCAGCTATGACCGGGCTATTGCTGCTAACCCCAGCTACGCTCAGGCCTACTACAAGAAAGGTGCATTGAGCGTGCGTTCGCGCAACTTCAACGCGGCCCGTGAAAGCCTCAACAAGGCAATTGAACTGGACCCCAGCTACGCCCCGGCCTACCGTGAGCTAGCCGACATGTACTATTATGCCGGGCAGTATGACCTAGCCTTGAGCACATTCAAGAAGTACACCGACTTGGCCGAGAATTCGCCCTCGACGAGTGCTCAGTACGCGTCGTTTCTCTACCTGACCAAGAAGTACCCGGAGGCGCTGACTGAGGTAAACAAGGTGCTGCAAAGCGACCCCAACAACCTCACAATGAACCGCCTGAAGCCGTATTTGCTATACGAAACCGGTGACTTTGCTGGTGCTTCGACTGCTATGGATGCGTACATGAAAGTTGCCCCGGCTGACAAGGTCATCCCGGAAGACTTGGCTTACAAGTACAAAATCATGAGCAAAACTGGTAAGGGCACCGAAGCCATTGCCGGTATCAGCGACATCATCAAGAAAGACCCGAGCAAGGCTTGTGACTTCCAGAATGACCTGGCTGCCATCTATGCCAACCAGAAGGACTACAAAGGTGCCGCCCGCGTGTACAGCTACAAGCTGACCAACTGCAAAGGCGACCTGACCGACCAGTTCCGCTTGGCTACCGCCCTCACCGGCGACAAGCAGTACACCCGTGCTGACAGCGTTTATAACATCATCCTGACGGCTAAGCCTACGTATGGTCCCGGCTATCTGGCCCGCGCTAAGGTGAATTCGTACCTCGACCCCGAAGCCAAACAAGGCTTGGCCAAGCCGTATTACGAGAAATACATCGAGCTTTCGAAGGCTGAAGGTGCTGACCCCACCAAGTTCAAAGAAGGCGTAGTGGAAGCCAATGGCTATCTGGGCGTATATAGCTTCCAGAAAGGCGACAAAGCGGCCGCTAAAGGCTACTTCGAGCAAGTGCTGGCTTTGGACCCGGAGAACGCAGGTGCTAAGAATAACATCAAGATTCTCAGCGCCCCCACCAAGGCCACCAAGACTACTACTACGAAGACCGCAACCAAGACCACGGTTAAGAAGAAGTAATTGCTTTGGCAATTAGTGTAAAAAGGCCCCTCCGCAGCTGCGGAGGGGCCTTTTTTTTGTATTATCTCTTATAGTTTAGCTGGCCCAGGCCCGCCATTTTTCCAGTACGGCGGCGAAGTCCTCTGGTAGCTCGGCTTCAAATAGCAGCTGCTCGCCGGAAGTAGGATGTACGAAGCCAAGGGAGCGGGCGTGCAGCGCCTGACGCGGCATCAGTTGGAAAGCATTTTCTACAAATGCCTTGTATGTTCCGTTGCTCTGGCCCACGCGAATTCGGTCGCCCCCGTAGGTTGCATCGGAAAACAATGGATGGCCGAGGTATTGCATGTGGGCGCGAATCTGGTGGGTCCGGCCGGTTTCCAGTACGCAGCGCACCAGCGTCACCGGGCCGAAACTCTCCAGCACCTCATAATGCGTCACTGCGGGCTTCCCTTGCTCGCCGCCGGGATAGACGGCCTGCACCTTGCGGTCGCGCACGCTGCGGCCGATATGGCCCGTTATCGTGCCCGTAGGGCCGGGCGGGGTACCCCACACCAGAGCCAGATAGCTACGCTGAATGGTGTGGTGGAAAAACTGCAACGACAAATGCGTCATGGCAAACTCAGTTTTGCCAATTACCAGCAGGCCCGACGTATCCTTGTCGATGCGGTGCACCAGCCCTGGCCGGATTTCCCCATTGCGCCCCGTGGGCAGGTTGGCGAGGTGATGCGCTAGGCCATTTACCAGCGTGCCCTGCCAGTGGCCATAGGCCGGGTGCACGACCAAACCGGCCGGCTTGTTCACGATGAGCAGTTCCGCATCCTCATAGCGAATATCCAGGGGCATTTCCTCGGGTATCACGCGGCCTTCACGCGGCGGCTCGGGCAGCGTGACGGTGATAATATCCTGCGGCTTTACCCGGTAATTGGGCTTTACGGCCACCCCATTCACCTCTACGGCCAGCGCCCGGATGGCTTCCTGCACCTTATTGCGTGACGTATTACGCAGCCGACTGTGCAGGAACTTATCAATCCGCAGCATTTCCTGGCCGCGGTCTACTACTATGCGGTGATGCTCATAAAGCTCATCTCCACCTTCTTCATCGGCCTCACTATCGAGCAGCTCATCCGCCTCAAATTCGTCGTCTATCATTTCCCAAAGTCGTGGTATATGAAAAAAGCCGGAGCGAGTGCTCCGGCTTTTTTAGGCAGGCGGCGGTTGCCGCTTACTTCTTGGTTTTGGTCTTGGTCTTGTTCACACCAGGCGCAACGGGCGCAGGGGTAGCCGGCGAGGCCGGGCCCGATTTAATGGGGGCCTGAGCACCGGGCGTGATGCCCATTTTCTTCAGCACGAGGTCCGAAATATCGCCGTCCTTGGGCGCGTGCAACAGCAGCGGGCTGCCACCACCATCGGAGTTGAACACGTAGGTGAAACCGTTCTCGTCAGCCACGAGGTCGATGTTCTTTTGCAGCTTGTCCAGAGCGGGCTTCAGCAGCGTCTGCTGCTTCTGCTGCAACGACTGCTCGGCCGTGCGCTGAAACTCCTGAATGGACTGCTGCAAGCGCTGCAACTCCTTTTCGGTGTCAGCCTTCACTACCTCCGTCATGGTGCCGGATTTCTGCTGGTAGTCCTTCACTTTGGTTTCGAACTCGGAGCTTTTGCTTTTCAGCTGGGCCGCAAGCTGGTCGTTGTAGGTTTTGAGCTCCGACTCAATCTGCTTGCTTTCGGTCATCTGGGATAACACGTACTGAACATCGGTGTAACCAATTTTCAGGGGGGCCTGGGCCTGCGCGGAAGTGGCAGCCAGGGTTCCGGCGGTCAGCAGAGCGGCGGCGAGCGTCAGACGAAAGATTTTCACGAGATTCATCAAAAAGGAAAAGGGTCAGAAAAATATTGGGGCAAAGGTAATTACTTCTTATTAGTCGGCCGCGCTGGCTTGGTTACCGGCTTGGTACCGGGCGCAGCTTCGGGCGTACCCGAGTCCGATTCAAAGTTAGGGTCTACCGGCGTTTTGGGCGGGGCCACCGTCTTTACCGCGCCTTTGGGGCCGGGCTGGTTGCGGTCCTCGGCACCCAGGCCCAGTTCTTCGAGCACAAATTCAGTATAATCGTGAGCAGGGTTGGTATAGAGCATGGTCAGGTCGCCGGATTTATCGAAAACAACAGCCAGTGATTTCTTCTTGGCCACCTTTTCCACGGCCTCAAATACCTTATCCTGCACCGGCTTATTCAGCTCCTGGCGCTTTTTGAACAGTTGGCCTTCGTAGCCAAACTGTTTGTTGCGGTAGGCTTTCAGCTCCTGCTCCTTGAGCAAGATTTCGTCCTGCCGTTTCTTTTTCATGGCCTCCGTGAGCACCACTTCTTCGTTCTGATAGTTGCGATGAAGCTTGTCGAGGTCTTTTTGCTGGGCTTCAATTTCTTTCTGCCAGGTATCCGACAGCAGATTCAACTCCTGTTGGGCCTTGGCGTATTCCGGCATTTTGGCCATGATAAACTCCGAATCGACCCAGCCAAATTTCTGAGCCTGGGCTTTCGGGGCAACAATTAGCAACAACAAGGCCAGTAGCAGGCCACCAAAATTCTTCATACGGGAGGAAACGTGAAACTCCGCTCGCTAGTGCCTTGCTAGCGAATTTGCTGGCCAATGATGAAGTGGAAGTGGTTGGGGTCCTGCTTGGTGCCGGCAGGCGTGCCCACGGGCGGAATCACAGAGTCGAAGCCGTGGCCGAAGTCGAAGCCCAACAAACCGAAGGCCGACATGAAGATACGAGCACCTACGCCCGCCGAACGGTACAGCTTGTAGGGGTTGTAGTTCTGATAGGAATCGAAGGCATTACCTGCTTCAGCAAAGCCCAGCACGTACACCGTAGCGGCTGGGTTGAGGCTGACGGGGTAGCGCATTTCCAGCACGTACTTGTTGAAGGCAATGCCGCCGGCCTGATTGGCCTGCGCCGTCGGAATGGCGAAGGCCGCGTTGGGGTCGTCATAACCACGTAGGCCCACGTAGTCGGTACCCACCAAATAGTTGCCGCCGCCGTTGTAGCCCAGGCCCGCACCGCCCATTTTGAAGCGTTCGAACGGCCCTACGTCACGCTTCGAATTGTACGTTCCCAGGTAGCCAAAGTGTGCGCGGGTGTTCAACACCAACTTGCCCACAATCGGAGTAAACCACGACGCATCGAACATCCATTTGTGGAATTCAATCCACTGGTTGTTGCTGGGGTGGTCCGGGTTAATCAGCGAATAAGGCGGCGTCAGGTTCACGCTCAGGCTTAGCGACGAGCCCCGGCGGGTGTAAGTCGGATTATCGATGCTGTTGCGGGCCAGCGTGGTGTTCAGGGTAATGTTATTGAACGTACCCGAAGCTGCCCCGGCAATAACCGCGTAGTTCTGCGTCTGGTACTGGCTATACGACAGCGAGTTGCTGAGCGTGAAGTAGTCATCCGGCACGCGCAGCTGGCGGCCCAGGCCCACCGTGGCGCTGTTTACTTTGATAAACTGGTCCGAAGCCGCATCCAAGGCCGCACCGGTCCGCTGCACACTGTGGTTCAGGCTGAACGAGAACGAGTTTGGCCGACGGCCACCCAGCCAAGGCTCCGTAAATGACAGGGAATAAGCCTGATACTGCAGACCATTGGCCTGCACGTTGAGCGACAGGCGCTGGCCATCGCCGGCTGGCACTGGCGTCCAGTTGCGCAGCGTACCCGCTTTGCGCAGCGAGAAGTTGTTGAAAACCAGGCCCACCGTGCCAATAAAGCCGGCATAGCCACCCCAGCCGCCCGACAGGGTAACCTGGTCCGAAGGCTTCTCTACCACCGTGTAGTTGATATCAACCGTGCCATCGGCTTGGTTGGGGATGGGGTTGATGCCGATTTTTTCCGGGTCAAAATAGCCCAAAGTGGCAATTTCCCGCTGCGAACGGATGAGCAATTCACGATTGAATTTATCGCCGGGCAGCGTGCGCAGGGTGCGGCGCAGCACGTGGTCGCTGGTTTTGGTATTGCCCGAGATGTTAATGTCTTTGATGTGGGCTTGCACGCCTTCGTTCAAGCGCATCTCGATATCAATCGAGTCGCCTTCAACCTTGGTTTCCACCGGGTCGATGGTGAAGAACAGGTAGCCGTCGTTGAGGTACAGCGAAGAGATGTCCTGCCCGGTTGGGTTGTAGTTCAGGCGCTTATCCAGTATTTCCTTGCTGTACGTGCTGCCGGGTTTGATACCTAGTACGTTAGCCAGCGTCTTATCGTCGTAGAGGTAGTTGCCGTTCCACGTAATGTGGCGGAAGTAGTATTTGGGGCCTTCGTCTACGGTAATGCGCAGGGCCAAACCTTTCTCGTCGCGCGTCAGCGTATCGCTCACAATGGTTGCGTCGCGGTAGCCTTCGGCATTGTAAAACTCTAGCAGCTTCTTCTTGTCCTCTTCGTACTCACTACGCTGAAACTTGCCAGGGGTCAGGAACTTATATGGCTTGCGCTCCTTGGTTTTCTTGAGCTTGCCTTTCAGCTTCCGGTCAGTAAAGGCTTTATTACCTTCAAAAGTAATTTCGTGGATGCGCACTTTCGAGCCTTTGTCCACGTCAATGCGCAAAGCCACGCTATTCGACAAGCTCGAATCGGCAACCTGCACAATGTTCACCTTAGTATCCAGGTAGCCTTTGTTCACAAAGAACTTGCGCACTTGCGTCCGCGCATTGTTCATCAGGGCATCCGTTACCACCTTGCCCCGAATCAGCGTAATTTTCTTGGTCAGGTCTTCGGTTTGCCCCTTTTTAATACCCGTGAAAGTAAACTTCGACAAGCGCGGCCGCTCCTTCAGGTTATAGTCGAGGAAAATCTTGTTGCCCTCGATGCGGGCCACCGTCACACTCACGTCGCCGAGAATACCCTGGGCCCACAGCTTGCGGATGGATTTGCCAATCTCCTCCCCCGGAACACTAATGGGGTCACCCACGCGCAAACCAGTCAGGCCAATCAGCGTATTGGGGTCGAGGTAACGGGCACCGCTAATGGTGATGCCCCCCAGCTCGTACTTTTTGGGCTCATCAGCTCCGGCAGTTCCCTGGGCCTGCACATGCATTGGCTGGGCTACTAGGCCTGCCAACACAGCCACCACAAGCGCACACTTGATAAAAAAATTACGCACAATAAACATTACAAAAATTTAAGATACAGTGACTTGCTCACTGGTTTTGCCAAACCGCCGCTCCCGGCGCTGATACGCCCGAATGGCCTCCTGGAAATGCTCCTTCCGAAAGTCCGGCCACAGCAAATCGGTGATGTACAACTCAGTATAGGCCAGCTGCCATAGCAAAAAATTACTAATCCGCTGTTCGCCGCTGGTTCGGATAAGAAGTTCCGGGTCCGGCATTTTAGCCGTCACCAAGTAGCTCGCCACCGTGGTTTCGGTTATCTGGCTGGGCTGGAGCTGACCGGTAGCCACATCGGCAGCCATCCGCTTGGCCGCCTGGGTAAGGTCCCAGCGGCCACTGTAGCTCAGGGCGAGCACCAGCGTCATGCGAGTGCCCTCCTTGGTCAGTTCCATTGCCTCGGCCAACTCACGCTGGCAATTTTTGGGCAAAGTAGCCAAGTCGCCAATGGCTTCCAGGCGAATGCTATTCTTCAGCAGCGTAGCCGTTTCCTGCCGGATGGTGTGCACCAGCAGCTGCATCAGCGCCATTACTTCCAGCGCCGGGCGATTCCAATTCTCCGTAGAAAACGCGTATAGCGTCAGATAGCGCACCCCTAATTCGGCCGCTTCCTCCACAGTTTCACGCACGGCAGTGATGGCGCTCTGGTGACCAAAGACGCGCAAGCCTCCACGTTGCTTGGCCCACCGCCCATTGCCATCCATGATGACGGCGACGTGAGCGGGAATATTTTGAGTATCAATTTCGGCCTTGCCGGTCATCTTTGCGGTTTCGCTAAAAGAGCCCGCAAGTTACGGAAATGGTTGCATTTAGCAGCCGAACACCAATACTGGCCTTCCGCTATATACCTCTCACATTTATACAGGAGCCACCTACCGCATTAAAGCTAACTACTACTTTAGCAGCTTCTTATTCTTTTTATATTGGTCGGGGCAGCGGATTTTATAGAACGTATAGGATAAGCTGACACCACTATAATAATACCAATCCTGGTCATGAACATTTACCAGCAGTGGGTCTTGCGTACTCAAATGGTCGAGTTGGTCCGTAAATGTTTTGCGCACCCCCACTTCCAGACCCAGATTCAGGTGTTCCGAAAGGGCATACTTCATACCCACTCCGGCCGGAATAGCCAGTCCCAACATGCTGCCTTTCTGGTTAAAGCTAGCCTGTAGAAGCGGGTTGTTGGATACCGTAGTGGTATTGGCGTAAAATCCGGCCAGGCCGGCAAATAGATATGGCGTGAAATGCACCTTATCGGTCCGGTAATGATAATCCATGAAGTTGTACTCCACTACCGCCGATGCTTCGAGCACGCTGCCTTTGGTATTGGCCTGGCGGTAGGCCTGGAGCGGGGGCACTCCGCCATTCACACCCGTCACATTATCGTCAGCCCCCCGCAGGAAGCCGGCGGTGAAGCCTCCCCGTAAGGTGATGGGCACCGATACATCCTTACGATAAAAGGCGGTGAAAGCGGGCCGACTGTTTTGCAGCTGAAAATCGGGTGATATTTCGCCCCGATAATTGGTAGCGCCAATACCAATACCTATTTCGCTGGTATTCTGAGCGTTGGCCGAAGCGCAAAAAAACGTACTCCCCGCCTGCATGAAGCAAGCGAGGAGTACGTTTTTGAAACCTGAATTCGTCATTTAGTAATTGCTGACTCGGAAAGAGAAACCTAAGCCAGCAGTCGCTGGCTAGCGGAATTTGGGGTTCTTGATGCGGGGCGTCAAGATGTAGTTCAACGTTACACCTGTTACGATGTACCAGTCGGTTTTATTGCCCGAGTCGCCACGCTGCTCACCAGCATTGTCGAAACCGGGGAACTTGGTGCGGTCCTTAGTGATGTTGTGGCCAAAATAAGCCGCTGCATCAGTGGTTAGCTTGGACTGGTCAGCATATTTGCCTCCTACGTCGTCAAGGTAATCGGTGAATGTTTTGCGCCAGCCGATTTCCAGGCTTGCATCAAAGTTGCGGTTGATGCGGTAGCGGATACCACCACCGAACGGAATCGAGAGCTGCGTCTTGCCGTAGGCAGTTGCCTGACCTTCGGTTTTCAGCGGCTGCAGGTCAACATAGTTACCAGTACGGTTATCCAGGCCTTGGGGATTGGAGTAGAAACCGGCTACACCAGCAAAAACGTAAGGCACAAAGTCCGGACGCTTGAGGTAGTTGTTGCGGTTTTCGATAAGGTCAACGATGGCAACGGCCGAAGCTTCCAGAATATCATTCCGGAAATTCATGTTGCGGTTGTTGCGGAAGCGAGCATCCGGGTCCTGGTCGTTAACGAACGAGTCATCGCCCGAGATACGACCGTAAGACAAGCCGAAGCGGCCCGACAAACGTGGGTAGAAGCGACGGGTAATAGAAACGCCAGCACCAACCCGGGTAGCGCCTAAACGCAAGCTAGTGAAGCTAGTTACGGGCGTCAAATCCCCGAAGTAGTTCATAGCATTCAGGCTGAAGCCTATGGAGTTGTATTGCTTCCGCTTGCTGAACTGCTGGGCATCCGCCTCTGGTGTTGCCACCAAAGCCAGCCCGAGCACTACGGCCGTAGAATACGTGAAAATATTTTTCATAAGGCAACTAAAATGATGATACTAGGTTCGGCGGGTAAGAGCAGTGCAGAGAGCGCACAGTTTCAGACGGTGACAAAAGTAGGGCTAATCGGGAACTAAAAAAAGTTTCGACAATTTTTTCAACAAAAAACTCTGTTTTTAAACCTGGATGCCGGCTGGGTTCCGGCGGTCGAGGCCCCAATTGAGTTTGCTGCGCAAGGTACTGAGGAAGTTAACGTGATTGAGTTTTACTAGACGAGCATTGAAAGCTTCTCGGCGAACGGCTATCTGGACGGACGCTTCGACGGGCAGGGAGCGGGAGTCGAGCGCCAGCATGTAGCTGGAACTGCGGCCTTCAATTTCGAAGGAAATCACGCTCTGGTCGGACACCACCAAGGGGCGCACATTCAGATTGTGGGGGCATACGGGAGCAATGATAAAATTGTTTGTCTGGGGTAGCATTACCGGGCCGCCGCAGCTCAGGGAGTAGCCGGTGGAGCCGGTGGGCGTGGCTACCACGAGGCCATCGGCCCAGTAGGAATTCAGGTATTCGCCATCGATGTAGGTGTGAACGACAATCATGGACGAGGTGTCGCGCTTGAGGACGCTGAACTCGTTGAGGCCGAAATTGAGGCTCCCGAACACGTCGGGGTCGGTATCGACGCGAATCAGGCTACGCTCCTCGATGGTGAAATGGCCTTTGAAGAGGGCATCGATGGCCTGGGAAATGCGGTCGGGGGTGATGGTGGCCAGGAAGCCCAAGCGGCCGGTGTGGATGCCGAGAATCGGAATCTGGAGGCTACCAACGTAAGTGACGGTGTCAAGCAGGGTGCCGTCGCCACCGATGCTGAGCACGAACTGGACGCCGCGCAGCGAGTCGCCGCGGTGAAACTCGGTGGTGCCTTCGGGCAGGCGCAGACGGTTGTCGAGGAAGGTGCGGAAGGCTTCGCCAATGCGGACTTCGGCCCGGCGGGCGGCCAAATCGTCGAGCAGGGCCTGAATGGCCGGGGCGGCTTCGTCGTCGAAAGGCTTACCGAAAATGGCGATTTTCATGCGGAGGGGAGAGCGGATTACGTAACGCGGCGGCGGGCTTACGTAACAAATAAATAACCTGAGTGGCGAAGATAGAGCGGCTAAATCGGGAATTCGGCCCGGAAAAAGTAGCCGGTTTGTCCTAATCCGTTGAGGGTGTATTCGGCGGTAAACACGCGGTCGTAGTAGGTGACGAGGTGCAGGCCGAGGCCGACGGCACTCAACAGCTGATTGGGCAGGCGGTTTTGGGGCAAGGGATGAGGGGCGACGACGTAGCCGGCATCGGCAAAGATATTGATATAGAGGGCGAGCGGGATGGTGTTGACTTTGGGGTTGTCGATGGATTGCAGGCGGATGGGCTGGGGCCGCAGCAGCGGGTACGAGATACCCTGCTGCAACAGGGCGTAGTGGCGGCCGTCGATAACGTACTGGTCGTAGCCGCGCACCAGGTCGTCATAGCCGAGGGCGCGGCTGTCGGCGTAGGCAAGCTGGCGGGTGAGGCGGGCTTGGCCGGTGAGGCCGACGCTGTAGTAGAATTCGCGGCCGAGGGCCAGGTAGCGGGTGTAGTTGAGGTGCAGGGTGGTGATGCTGGGCGTTGTGCCGTCGAGGAAGACGCGGTGCGTGAGCGCGGCCTGGGCATACTTGCCGGTGAGCGGGTAGGCGAAAGTATTGCGCTGGTTGCGGGTGCTGGTGAGGTTCAGGTCGAGGTATTCGCGCTGGGTGCGGCCTAGGTAGTAGACGGGGTTGTGATAATTGACCGAGTCGCTGATTTGCTCGCGGTGGTAGGACACGTTGATGGCCGTGAGAAACTGGACGGTGTGCCGAAAGCGCAGGCCACCCGTGACGTAGAAGCGCTGAATGGGGAAGCTTTCATCGGCCCGGAATGGGGTGAGGCGGTCGGCCAGCGTGCTATAGTCGAGGGTGTGGCTTTGGAAATAGGACGCGCCTACGCCGAGGCCCAGCCGCCGATAGTGGCCCAGGCCGGGGGCTTCGTAGAACAGCTCGTATTTGCGATTGAAACCTAATTGCAGGTTGGCGATGAGCTGTTCGTTGCGGCCGCGAAAATTGCTGCGTACAAGATGCACACCGTAGTCAACGCGCCGCCAGCGGTCGGCGCGGTCGAGCCAGGAACGCAGGTTGCGGTCGGCCAATGAGAGAATGGGCACCGGGAAGGTGTACCACCGCTCCTGCACCCCGAACACGATGAGCAGTCGGCCACCGGTGCAACTGGATTGCACCACCACGGCATGAAACAGTTGGAGATTGAACAGCCGGCGGCGGTTGGACTCGAGGCGGGCCGGCAAGTCGGCCAGGGCCAGGGTATCGCCTTCGTGAAAGTCGAGCTCAGCCCGTAGGATGCGGTCTTTGGTGACGGCATTGCCCGCGAAAAGGATGGTACCGACTGGTGCCCGTTCGATGCCTGGGCAGGGCACGATTCGCACGAGCGTATCGGCGGGGGCGACCACGGGGCGTAGCGGACGCGGCAACGTATCGGCCTGAGCTGGCACCAGACTAGCCAGCAGCAGTCGCAACGAAAGAAGGATTCCGAACAGCACCCGACTTTACACGCTCAAGTAGCGCAGGAGGGCATCGTAGCGCTCCTGCTCGTCGTCGTTGGCAACGGCGGTGCCGCTGAACTGGGCCGTCACGACGTAGCCGAACCGCTCCAGCGTGGCCGTGATGCGGGTCAGGTTGTCGGTATTCAGCTTCAGCGTGAGGCGGATGCGGTGGGGGTCGACTTCATCCTGAGCGACCAGGGCACTCATGATTTTGGCGTTGTTTTCCTCGACATAGCGGCTGATTTGGGTGAGCGAATAGTCGCGCTCCTCCATGGTGAGGACGATGATGCCACCCTGGCCGCCGGCCGGTTGCTGCCCGAAAGCAGCCAGCGCATCGGCAATGGTGACCACGCCGGCGTATTCCTGGTGCTCATCGACGACGGGCACGAGCTGGATTTTATTTTCAATGGCCAGCTCCATCACGCGGTAGAAGTGCTGGTCGGGGCGCACGAAGGCATCGGCGTAGCCCAGGGGCATTTCGGAGAGGGGTGTTTCGGGGTCGTCGAAATCGGCGAGGTCGGCTTCGGTGACGAGGCCGCGATAGTGCCGGTTGTCGAGCACGGGCAGCTGGGCCACGTGAAATTCATCGAGCCAGCGCGCTGCCTTGCCCGCCGAATCGGTGCCCTTGAGGGGCGGAATCATTTCGTTGAGGAGGTCTTCGGCAAGCAGGGCGGGCATATTAGTAGCAGTTTAGGAGGGATGAGATATAGATGCCGAATTGGGTGAAAAGAAATAAGTGAAAGGCATAAATTATCACCGGGCGGGTGATGGAATAGTGAACAACAATCGGGCCGGCAGAAGGATATCGGCCTTTTAGGCAGCCAGGGCGGGGGTGGCTTCGGTAGTACGCAAAAAGTGGCGCAGGTAGGCATTGAAGCCGGCGGGGCGCTCCATCATGGGGGCGTGGCCGCAGTGGTCGAGGAAGCGTAGCTCGGCGTGGGGCAGCAGACGCTCGAACTCGTGGGCTACGGGCGGCGGCGTGATGGTATCATTCAGGCCCCAGACCAATAGCGTGGGCACGGTGATTTTAGCCAGTTCCTTGCTCAGGTTGTGGCGCTGGGCCGAGCGCGCGATAGCAATTATGCGCAGGCACTTGGCATTGGAGTTGGTCACGTTGAACACTTCATCGACCAGCTCCTGGGTGGCTACTTTGGGGTCGTAGAAAGTATAGCCCACCCGCTCCTGCACGTAGGCGTAGTTGCCGCGCTTGGGGAAGGAGCCGCCCATGCTGTCCTCGAACAGGCCGCTGCTGCCGGTAAGCACCAGCCGGCTGACGCGGGCGGGGTTTTTCAGGGTGTAGACCAAGGCGATGTGGCCGCCGAGGGAGTTGCCGAGCACGGTGAACGTGGCCGGTAATTCAAGGGCTTTCACGAACCCTTCGACGTAGGCGACCAAGCCCGGTACACCGGCTTGGGTTAGGGGCATGTCGTAGACGGGCAGCAGGGGGATTATGACGCGGTAGTCGGGCGAGAACTCTTGCACTACATCCTGCCAGTTGCTCAGGGCCCCGAACAGGCCGTGCAGCAGCAGCAATACCGGCCCCTGGCCTTCATCCACAAATTCGTACCCGTGCTGGTGCTGGCGGCGCAATTCCATCTCGTATTTCCTCAATTACCGGCGGTTTTGGCAATGATACAACAGCGGAGCCAATTGCCCAAAATTGCCAGCCCGTGCGGGGTGAGCAGGGCTTCGGGATGAAACTGCACGCCGTAGAGCGGCAACGTGCGGTGGCGCAAGGCCATAAGCTCGGGGGCCGGGCCAGTGGTGTGGGCCAGGGCCTGGAGCACGGCCGGCAGGGGCTCGGCGAGAATGAGCGAGTGGTAGCGCGTGATGGGTTGCACGGCCGGCAGCCTGGCAAAGAGCGGGTCGGAGGTATCGCAGCGCATGTCGGTGACTTTGCCGTGCATGGGGCGGGCGGCCCGCACCACTTCGCCCCCGAAAAACTCACCCAGCGCCTGGTGGCCCAGGCACACGCCCAGCATGGGCATTTGCTGATGAAACGCGTGGATAACGGCCGGCATAACGCCGGCTTCGGCCGGGGTGCCGGGGCCGGGCGAGAGCACGACGCCATCGAACTCGGGCACGTTTAGCTCGGCCAAGGGCACGTCGTTGCGGCGCACTACGACTTCGGCCCCCAGTTGGCGCAGATAATCGGCCAGGGTGAAGGTGAAGGAGTCGAAGTTATCAAGCAGCAGCAGGCGCATGGTCAGCTTTTAACAAACGCCGCCCGCATTCGTCCCAGCAGGTCCTGCCCAACGGGCAGCACGTAGCCCGTGATTTGCAGGGCCAGCGGCGTGGCCTGCTTTACAATGGGCAGGATTTGAGAGCCCGCCACCAAATTGGGCGAGAGAAGCATCAGGCCCGATATTCGGGTGCCGTAGAGCAGCAGGCTCAAGCCCAGCAGCCACTTAATGACGCCGGCCGCGCCGCCCAACAAATTATCGAGCACGCCCAGCGGGGTGAGGTGGACGGCGGTTTTGAGCAGGCCGCCCAGCAGGTGCACACCCCACATAATGGCCACGAACACCAGCGCGAACGACACCAGCGGTAGCATTCCGAAGGCATCGCCCACGTACTGCCGCACCAGCGGCACGGCGGCCGAGAGCAGGCTCAGCCCGCCCACCACGCCCAGCACGAAGGCCAGCAGCGACACCACTTCCAGCACCAGCCCGCGCCGATAGCCCTTCACGGCCCCGATGCCGAGCGGGAGGAGCAGGAGGATGTCGAGGGCCGTCATTGCTTACAATGGGTGAATGAGTGAATGGGCGAATGGCTGAATTATCAAGCGAGTTTATTCACTTATTCAGCCATTCGCCCATTCACTCATTGATTATAGGTTCGTGTTGTTCAGCAAATGCCCGAGTACGTCGGAGATGCGCTTGCCGTCGGCCTGGCCGGAGAGCTCGCGGGCGGCTACGCCCATTACTTTGCCCAGGTCGGAAGGGCCAGTGGCACCTACGCGCTGGATGATGTGGACCAGCTTCTCCACCAAATCGGCTTCGGTGAGCTGGGCGGGCAGGTATTCTTCGATGATGGCCAGTTCGGCGAGCTCGGTTTCTTCGAGGTCGGAGCGGAACTGCTCTTTGTAGATGGCGGCGGCGTCGCGGCGCTGCTTGGCGGCTTTGTTGAGGAGCTTGAGCTCGGCTTCGGGCGTGAGGCCGGCTTCGCTGGCGCCCTCGGCGGTTTCGGCCAGCATGATTTGCGATTTGATGCTGCGCAGGGCGGTGAGGCGCACCTTGTCTTTGGCGAGCATGGCTTGCTTGATGGCGGCGTCGATAGTGGTTTTGAGCATGGGATGGATGGTTGGGCGGGTTAGCGCAGGTTGTACGAGGGAAATACGGCCGGCCGCGCCCGACGGTGGCACCAGACGTAATTTCGCCCCGAAGCTACGGCAACCAGCCGGCAAGGATGACAACCGGCCCGCGCCCTCTCCTACCCTTCTTTCTTTAATTCCATGACCAAGCTCAGCGTCAACATCAACAAACTGGCCACCCTGCGCAATGCCCGGGGCCACAACCGCCCCGATATTCTGCAGGCCGCCCGCGACATCGAGCGCTTCGGGGCCGAGGGCATCACGGTGCACCCGCGTCCCGACGAGCGTCACATCCGCTACCAAGACGTGCGTGACCTCAAGCACATCGTGACCACCGAGCTGAACGTGGAGGGCAACCCCACCCCCGACTTCCTGGACCTGTGCCGCGAGGTGCGCCCCGAGCAGGTGACGCTGGTGCCCGACGCGCCCGACGCCATCACCTCCAACGCGGGCTGGGACGTAGTGACGCACCAGCAGTTTCTGCGCGAAGTGGTGGCCGAGCTGAAGTCCTTCGGGGCCCGCGTGAGCATCTTCCTCGACCCCGACGTGAACCTGGTGGAAGCCGCCGCCAGCACCGGCACCGACCGCATCGAGCTCTACACCGAAGCCTACGCCGTGCAGTACCTCGCCGACCGCGAAGCCGCCGTGGCCCCCTACCGCGCCACGGCCGCCCGCGCCGGCCAGTTGGGCCTGGGCGTGAACGCCGGCCACGACCTCGACCTCGACAACCTGGCCTGGCTGCACCAGCAACTGCCCGAGCTGGCCGAAGTGAGCATCGGCCACGCCCTGGTGTGCGACGCCCTGTATCTGGGCCTCGAAAACACGGTGCAGCTGTACCTGCGGCAGCTGAAGTAGCACCCGCCGGCGGCGGCGGGCCATGCCCAAGGGGGTAAGTGGCACCCGCCGCCGGCGTCCGGCGTCTCCGAAGTGCGGCCGGTCCTTTTCACTATAAGCACGTACACATCCGCCATGCCCCGCCATCCTCTTTCTGAATTCCAAGACCTCCCCTACCCGATTCTCGACGTGCGGGCCCCCATTGAGTTTGCCCAGGGCCACGTGCCGGGCGCGCTCAACCTGCCGCTGTTTACCGATGAGGAGCGGGCCCGCATCGGCACCACCTACAAGCAGGTGAGCCAGGAGCGGGCCGTGCACCTGGGCCTGGAGTTTTTCGGGCCGAAGATGTCCCAGATGGTGAAGCAGGCCAAAAAGCTGGTGCCCGGCAAGGAAGTGCGCCTGCACTGCTGGCGCGGCGGCATGCGCAGCGGCGCGGTGCTGTGGCTGCTGGAGCTGGCCGGCTTCAAAGTCCACCTGCTCGACCACGGCTACAAGGACTACCGCCGGGCTGTGCTGGCCTCTTTTGCGCAGCCCCGACAATGGCGGGTGCTAGGCGGCCTCACCGGCAGCGGCAAAACCGACGTGCTGCACGAGCTGGCCACCACGCCCGACCAATTGGTGCTCGACCTCGAAGGGCTGGCCCACCACAAGGGTTCGGCCTTCGGCAGCATTGGGCAGCCAACCCAGCCCACGCAGGAGCAGTTCGAGAACAACCTGGCCGCCGCCCTGGCCCGGCTGCCTACCGATGCACCTATTTGGGTAGAAGACGAAAGCCGGCAGATTGGCCGCCTCACCATCCCGCCCGGGCTGTTTGCCCAATTGCAGGCCGCCCCGCGCTACGTGCTGGAAGTGCCCCGCGCCGCCCGCGTGGCCAAGCTGGCCGCCGAGTACGGGGCCGAAGACCCGCAGCTGCTGGCCGAGGCCATCGAGCGCCTGCGCAAGCGCTTGGGCGGCTTGGCCACCCAGCAGGCCCTGGCCGCCGTGGCGGCCGGCGACTTCCCGCTGATGGTGGAGCTGGTGCTCGATTATTATGACAAGACCTACACCTACGGCCTAGCCCCGCGCCCCGAGGAGCCGCCCCGTACTTTCGTACCGGTACCCGGCTGCGATGCCGCCGCGAATGCCGCGCGGCTGCTACACGCCGCTGCCGAAACGGCCCAAACGTCGCGGTAAAAGCGCTGTCAGTCGATAATTGTGCAACAGTAGCCGGCACGGCACCGTCATTTGCCGGTGCACTAAGGCTGCGGCCTTTTCTATTGATTACCCATTGGATGCCGGCCCCGCGCATCCTATTTTTTTACCTTTTTTTATTCCCCACTTCTCCACCCTCCTCATGTTAACAAACTTACAAACCCGGCTTAAACACGCCGGCCGGCTGCTGCCGTTCGCGTTATTGCCGTTTGCGGCCCACGCCCAATTGGGCTATGACCCGGCCAATGTGGTGAACACCGCCGGCACCTACACCGACCTGGCTGCTACTGGCACCGCCATCGCCACGGCCAATACCGACGACGCCAACTCGGCCGCCCAGCCGATTGGCTTCACGTTTACTTACAACGGCACGGCCTTCACCCAATTCGTGCTGAACACGAACGGCTTCCTCAAGCTCGGAGCCACGGCCCCGTCGGCGGCCGACTTGTTTTTGCCGGAATCGGGCACGGCTACGCAGGAAGACCCCATCTACAGTGCCGATGCCGCCGATGTTAACATCATCGCGCCCTTCAACTTCGACCTGACCGCCGGCTCGGCCGCGGGCGGTACCGAGTACCGCGTGGCCACCACCGGCACGGCCCCCAACCGGGTGTGCACCATCCAGTGGAAAAACGTGGCCGATAAAACCCTGGAATACGACCTGCAATACGGCTCGATGAATTTCCAGGTGAAGCTGTACGAAACCACGGGCAACATTGAATTCGTGTACGGCACCACCACCCAGGGGCCAAACCCGGATGACTACCGGTTTGCCGTGGTGGGCATCAAAGGCTCGGGCATTGCGAACGGGCAAACCGTGCTGGCCGACCGCTCCAGCTCGGCCGCACTGTGGAGCACCACGCCTTTCATCACCGGCTACTACGACTTCACGAATAACTTCTACAATTATCGGGGCTCAGTTCGGCCCGATGTAGGGCGTACCTACCGCTTCGTGCCCGGCACCGCCACCGCCCCCACGGTAGCGAATGACGACTGCGCCACGGCCACGGTCCTGACGCCCGGCACCACCTGCACCCCCACGACCGGCAGCGTAGCCGGCGCCACCCAGTCGCTGGCACCCATCCTTTGCGGCGGCTACACGGCCACGGCCGCCCAGGATGTGTGGTATAGCTTCACGGCCACCGGTTCTACGCACACCATCGCCATCACCGGTGCCTTTGATGGCGTGATGGAAGTGTTTTCCGGCGCTTGCGGCGCGCCGGTTAGCCTGGCCTGCTCGGATGCAAGTGGCAACAACGAAACCCTGACCCTGACCACGCTCACGGCCGGCACCACGTATCTGGTGCGTTACTACTCCTACTTCGCCAGCCCCGCCAGCGGCGCGTTCTCCATTTGCGTCACGGCGCCGGCCGCGAATGATGCAGCGGTAAGCGCCATTTATACCCTCGGGCAGCTCTCGCCTTATGTGTCTCCCCACGCGGTGCAGGCCGTGGTGAAGAACGTGGGCACCGCTGCCCAAACCAATGTGACCGTGACGCTGAACGTGACGGGAGCCAATACCTTCACCAACACGCAGACCGTGGCCAGCCTGGCCGCCGGCGCTTCGGCCACCGTGGTATTCGCCGCCTACCCCAGCGGCACGATTGGCACCAACACCGTGACCGTCAGCGTCAGCGTACCCAACGATGCCGTAACCACCAATAATTCGCTGGCCGAGCCCCAAGTTGTTTCCGCCAATGGTCTGAGCTACGTATCGCCGGCCACCACCACCTTTGCGGGTGGCATTGGCTCGAACTCTACCACGGTGACCACGGCCGCCTTCTACGCCAAATACACCGCCAGCACCGCCAACGCCGCCGTGACGGCCGTAACGCCCACCTTCGTAGGCACGGCCACCGCCTCGAACAACTATCAGGTGCTGGTA
Source organism: Hymenobacter segetis (assembly GCF_054776495.1). Taxonomy (NCBI): domain Bacteria; kingdom Pseudomonadati; phylum Bacteroidota; class Cytophagia; order Cytophagales; family Hymenobacteraceae; genus Hymenobacter; species Hymenobacter segetis. Next base: position 185,659 of record NZ_BAAHBV010000003.1, read on the forward strand.
GCAGCCGTATCCGCTACCGGTACCCCCGGCACGGTGCTATACACGTCTCCCGCCCGGGTGCGGCCGTTAGCCGGTGGTGCCGATGTGGTGACCATCCCGGCTACTGCGGTTACCGGTGATTTCTTCGTAGGGGTGCGCCAGCTCACGACCACCAACCTAGGCCTGGCTTACCAGACCGAGTCGCCGTTACGCCTGAATACCTTCTATGTTTTTGATGGCACCACATTCGCGGACCTGGGCAGCCTGGCCGGCGTTACGTTCCGCCCGGCTTTGGCCGCAACGCTGAGCACCATCACGGCCACTACCAACGCCGCCCTGGCCGCCACCGTGAGCCTGTACCCCAACCCCGCGCGCCAGAGCTTCCAGCTCAGCGTGCCCACCAGCCTGCGCACCGCCTCGGCCACGCTAAGCAACGCTCTGGGCCAGGTAGTGCAGTCGCGCCAGCTGAGCCTGCCTGCCGCCGGCGGCACCGCCGATTTCAACGTGAGCAGCCTTGCCCCCGGCATCTACACGCTGGCCCTGAAATCCGGCACCGACCTCGTAGTGAAGCGCGTGGTAGTGGAATAACCACCCCCACACTGCATAAAAAAGGGCTGACCGCATGGTCAGCCCTTTTTTATTGCCCTTGCTGCATCGTGCATCTAGCTGATGGGCACCTTCCGCAGAATGGCCTCAATCAAATCCTGGGTGCGGATGCCGTCGGCCTCAGCCTCGTAGGTGAGCAGAATGCGGTGGTTGAGCACATCGGCCGCCACTTCCTTAATGTCTTCGGGCAGCACGTAGTCACGGCCTTCGAGGTAAGCCACGGCCTTGGAAGCGCGGTGCAACGCAATGCTGGCCCGGGGACTGGCCCCAAACTGCACGGCCTGGGCAAATTCGGGCAGGTCGTAGTCGGCGGGCCGGCGGGTAGCAAACACCAGCTCAATGAGGTAATTTTCCAGCGTATCCGAAATCTGTACCTGGTTGATTTGCTGACGGATGCCGAAAATATCTTCCTTGGTCAGAATGGGCTGCACGTCCTCCACGAAGCTGAGGTTGGCCATGCGGCGCATAACCTCCAGTTCGTCGGCCTTCTTGAGGTAGTCCACGTGCACCTTCAGCATAAAGCGGTCCACCTGGGCTTCGGGCAGCGGGTAGGTGCCTTCCTGCTCCACGGGGTTTTGGGTGGCCAGCACCAGAAAAGGCAGGTCGAGCGGATATGTGGTATCGCCGATGGTCACCTGCTTTTCCTGCATGGCTTCGAGCAGGGCGCTCTGCACCTTGGCCGGCGAGCGGTTGATTTCATCGGCCAGCACAAGGTTGGCGAAAATCGGCCCCTTCTTCACCTCAAAAACCGACTGGTTCTGGTTGTAAATCATAGTCCCCACCAGGTCCGAAGGCAGCAAATCCGGCGTGAACTGCACCCGTTGAAAGTGCAGGTGCAACACCTTGGCCAGCGTCGAAATGGTGAGGGTTTTGGCCAGGCCCGGCACCCCTTCCAGCAGGATATGCCCGCCAGTAAACAGCCCAATCAGCAGGCGGCTGAGCAGGGGCTGCTGCCCCACCACCACCTTGCCCATCTCCGCAAATACCTGGCGGATGAGCGGATGATAATCAATGGGTGCCGCTGGCACGGAAGTATCAGAAACAGGGGTCATACGTAAGATAATGGGCAAAACAGTAGCTGCAAGGTAGGCACAACGCCGGTGCTAGCGGGTACCAGAGCATCCTATTTCTTAAGCCCTGCCAGGCTTCCCAGTTGATAGTCCGAGCCTACTCAACCGAGACTATTTTGCATACTAATACCTTGATAATAAGAACTTAATTGAGTCATACACGTATCGAACAACAAAGTCAGCCCATAATTTGGCATCATTTAGAGGTATAATTAAAAGATTCTTCTACTTTTACACTCTCCTACTTTCACGTGCATTTATCAAATTTACCCCACTGTTTGGCACCTTACGTATGAAGTTACTTCTCCTCAAGCGCTTACTGCCGGTGCTCGCACTGGTAATGACCTCCAGCGCCATTGCCCTGGCACAGGGAACGAATCCGAATAACGGCGGCCCCGGTCCCGACCCGGACCCCATCGACACCCCTATTGACGGCGGCGTGTCGCTGCTGCTGGCCGGCGGCGTGGCCTACGGCCTCAAGCGCCTACGGGTACGGCGCAAACAGGCTTAATGGTCCTGGCCCAGGGTAGTTGCCCTGGCGCTGCTTTGCACCTTACTCTTGCGGCTTATGGCTGATTTTTTGGCTGCCTCCCCCACTGCACACAACGCTGGCAATCGGCTTCTGCTCCGCTTTCTGCTGGCGGCCACGGCGATGTATCTGGTCTGGTTTTTTGGCTACGAGCGGTGGCTGTCCCTCGATGGCCGCCTGGATACCGCTTTGTGCGCCAACATTGCCCGGGCCAGTGCCCGGGTGCTGCAAACTGCTGGTTTCGATGCCGCCGTGGCACCGCACAACGCCTACCTGCTGCTGATGAGCGGCCACCCCTCCGTGATTGTAGGCATTCCTTGCAACGGGCTGGTGCTTTATGCGCTTTTCGCGGGGTTTGTGCTGGCTTTTCCTGGCTCCTGGCGCCGGAAGCTATGGTTCATTCCGGCGGGCATTGCGCTTATCTGGGTACTGAACGTGGTGCGCGTGGCGGCCCTGGCTATCAACCACCATTACGCCCATAAATCCGTCGACTTCAACCACCACTACACGTTCACCTTCGTGGTGTATGGCTGCATTTTCGGACTTTGGATGCTGTGGGCCAAACGCCTAGCAACAACAAATAGCCCGCGCCCTGCCCCGCCAATTGCACTTGCCAGTGCCTGACCTGCCCCTGGCCCGGCCGGCAACACGCTCCCGGCCAGCGGGCCGCAGGGCACTGGTAGCGCTGCTCCTGCTGGCACTGCTACTCATTGGCGTGTATGATGAGCAAACCCTCTCCTTTCTGACCAACATGTGGCAGCGGCTGTTGGCCGCCATTGGCCTCCAACACATGGCAGCAGCCATGCAGCAAGGCATTAACGGCGGAATCACTAAGCGGCTGCTGCCCGCCGTGGCCACCTACGCGGCCCTTTACCTTGGCATTTGCTTGCTGCTGCTTCGGCTGCTGTTGGCCCCAGCCCAGTGGCGCGTGGCGGTGGCACTTTATGCTGGCACGCTGGCTGTGTACGTGGGCATTGTGCTAGTGGGCAAGCTGGCTGGCGATGCTGTGTGGGCCTACCGGCTCAGCCGCCAGATTCTGGACTTCGTGGTAAGCCCACTGCCGTTGGCAGGCCTGTATGTGCTATTCCGGGCAGGATTCGGCCCACAGATGCCCCGTGTTTAGAGTCTATCAATGTGCTGTGAATGTTAGTAACGGCGGTGATGCTCTCAGGCGCACCAATCGGTAGCAACATCATGTTCCACGCTCCCCAATGGCCTTGAGCGCTGTGGATACTAGACTGTTGCGTCAACTACCATCCTCAAAATGGGCTCTACTGTGAGCTAATAACACAATAAAAGCCGGCCACTTTGCGAAGTGGGCCGGCTTTTTTGCGTCCTTATATTTTGTACCGGAGACGGGACTCGAACCCGTAAGCCCGTGAAGGCAAGGGATTTTAAGTCCCTCGTGTATACCATTCCACCACTCCGGCAGGCTTGGCGAATGCCAAAACTACTCTAAAAAATCTGGACTCTGTTTAAACAAAAAACGCCGTCCGAAGACAGCGTTTTTTGTTTTTGGAGCGGGAGACGAGGTTCGAACTCGCGACCTCGACCTTGGCAAGGTCGCGCTCTACCAACTGAGCTACTCTCGCAGGAGGTTCAGAACAATTTTCGTTGTGCTGAATGGTGCGACAAAGGTAGGGCGATTTTTTGAGGAAGCAAGTAGCAGGTGTGGAAATATTCATCCCAGAGGCCTTTCTGCTTCATTTTCAGGCCGAAAAATTTAACCTTTCCCTAATGTCAGCTTCAATTCGTTCAGCTTCATCAGCGCTTCGATGGGCGTGAGCGTGTTCACATCCAGGTGCTGGAGCAACTCGCGGATGCGCTCCAGGGCCGGGTCGCTCGGCTCGAAGATGCTGAGCTGGGCGCGGGGGGCAGTGGCTACGGCCGTAGTGGCACGGGGTTTGGGCTGAGCAGGCTCACGGGGCGGCGGCACGGCTATACCGGCGCGCGTGGCATTGCCATTGGGCTCAATGCCGGCCAGCACATCGTCGAATTCTGTCGGCATGTTGTCCTCGGCACCGGCGCTGGTGCGCTCCACTTCGAGGTGATGCATGATTTCGTTGGCGCGCAGGACTACGCTGGTGGGCATGCCGGCCAGCCGCGCCACGTGGATGCCGAAACTATGCTCGGAGCCGCCGGGCTGGAGCTTGCGCAGGAAGAGGATGCGGCCGTCGGCCTCCTTCACGGCTACGTTGTAGTTGCGGACGCGGGAGCAGTCGTCGGCCAGCTGGTTGAGCTCGTGGTAGTGGGTGGCGAAGAGGGTTTTGGCCTTGGCTTTGGGGTTGTTGTGCAGGTGCTCCACGATGGCCCAGGCGATGCTGATGCCGTCGTAGGTGCTGGTGCCACGGCCGATTTCGTCCATCAGCACCAGGCTTCTGTCCGATAGGTTATTGAGGATGGAGGCGGTTTCGGTCATCTCCACCATAAATGTGCTTTCGCCCTTGCTCAGGTTGTCGGAAGCGCCAACGCGGGTGAAAATCTTGTCGATGATGCCGATGGTGGCGGCATCGGCGGGCACGAAAGAACCGATTTGGGCCAGCAGCACGATTAGGGCCGTCTGGCGCAGCAGGGCAGATTTGCCGGCCATGTTGGGGCCGGTTATCACCACAATCTGCTGGTCGTCCTGGTCGAGGCAGATGTCGTTGGGGATGTAGCTTTCGCCGGGCGGCAGCTGGCGCTCGATGACGGGGTGGCGGCCGGCTTTGATGTCGAGAAGGGTGCCGTCGTTCACCACGGGCTGCACGTAGCGCTGCTGCCGCGCCGTGAGGGCGAAGCTGGCTAGGCAATCCATTACGCCAATGGCGCGGGCATTTTGCTGAATCTGGGGCACGAAATCAAGCGCCGCCAGCACCAAGTCGTTATAAATGCGCTGTTCAATCACGAAGAGTTTTTCCTCGGCGTTGAGGATTTTCTCCTCGTAGGTTTTCAGCTCCTCGGTCACGTAGCGCTCGGCGTTCACCAGCGTCTGCTTGCGAATCCATTCGGCGGGCACCTTGTCTTTGTGGGCGTTGGTGACTTCGAGGTAGTAGCCAAACACTTTGTTGTAAGCTACTTTCAACGACGAGATGCCGGTATTGCGCTGCTCGCGCTGTTGGAGTTGCAACAGGTAGTCTTTGCCCGAGAAGGCCAGGGCGCGCAGCTCATCCAGCTCGGTATCAATACCCGCATTCAGCACGCCGCCTTGGTTGGTGAGGATGGGCGCATCGGGCTTGATTTTGGCGAAGATTTCCTGGCGCAGGTTGGCGCAGGGGTTGAGCTGCTCGGCCAGTTTTACCAACGCCTTCACGCCGGAGGCGGCCAGCCGCTCGCGCATGGGCGCCACGGCTTCGAGGGCGCGGGCCAGTTGGAGCAGCTCGCGCGGGTTCACGCGGCGCACGGCGACTTTGGAAATCAGGCGCTCTAGGTCGTTGATTTGGCGCAGGTGCTGAGTGAGGTCGGCCAGCAATTCTTCATCGGCAACTAAAGCCGCCACGGTATCAAGGCGGCGCTGAATCTGGCTTACTTCTTTGAGCGGCAACACTATCCACTTGCGCAATAAGCGTGCTCCCATCGGCGTGAGGGTCTGGTCGAGCACGTCGATAAGGGGCACGCCGCCGGGGTGCTGGGCGTGCACCAGCTCCAGGTTGCGCACCGTAAAGCGGTCGAGCCATACGTACTTGTCCTCCTCCAGCCGGCCGAGGCTGGCAATGTGCTGGATGTCGGTGTGCTTGGTTTCGGCGAGGTAGTGCAGGATGCAGCCGGCCGCAATCACGCCTTCTTTCAGGTTGTCAACACCGAAGCCTTTCAGCGACGTGGTGCGAAAGTGGCGGGTGAGAATGTCGTGGGCGTAGTCAGCCCCAAAAACCCAGTCATCGAGCGCGTAAGTGCAGTAGTCGGGGCCAAAGTTTTGCTCAAAATCACCCCGGCTTTTTTTGCAGAAAAGCACTTCGGCGGGACTGAAATTCTGCATCAGCTTGCCCAGGTAATCCAAGGTGCCCTGGGCGGCCAGGAATTCGCCGGTACTGATATCGAGGAAGGAAATCCCGGCTTCTGTTTTGCCGAAATGGATGGCGGCGAGGTAGTTGTTGGAGCGGCGTTCGAGCACGTTGTCGTGCATGCTCACGCCGGGCGTCACCAGCTCGGTAATGCCGCGCTTTACCAGGCCCTTGGCTTCTTTGGGGTTTTCGAGCTGGTCACAGATGGCCACGCGCTGGCCGGCGCGCACCAGCTTGGGCAGGTAGTTATCAAGCGAGTGATGCGGGAAGCCAGCCAGGGCCACTTCGCTGCTGCTACCCGCGCCGCGCTTGGTGAGCGTGATGTCGAGAATGCGGCTGGCCGTGACGGCATCTTCGCCGAAGGTTTCGTAAAAATCGCCCACCCGGAATAGGAGCACCGCGCCCGGATGCTGCTGCTTGAGCTGGTAATACTGCTTCATCAGCGGCGTTTCGGTCACGGCCGGGATGGGCACGGTGAAGTGGTCGGGGCCGACGGACTTGATAACGAATTCTTTTTTGGGTGCAGGCAAGGCAACGGCGCGCGACCTTTGCAGGGCGCAGCTTTTTGATGTGAACAAGAGGGAGCGGCAGTTTCCGAAGTTGTGAACGCAGCTTGACGAAGCGCATCAAACCTGCCTGCCACCCTATTTTAAACCGACAAAGCGAACCGCAAAGTTCGCGCTATTTCCATGCGAAAACTCACAATGGCCGAGCTGAACCGGGCCTCGGTTGATGACTTCAAAAGTACGCCCAAAAGCCCCGTGGTTTTGGTGCTCGACAACGTGCGCAGCATGCACAACGTGGGAGCGATATTCCGCACGGCCGACGCGTTTGCGCTCGAAAAAATCTACCTCTGCGGCTACACACCGCGCCCGCCGCACCGCGAAATCACCAAAACGGCGCTGGGCAGCGAGGAATCTATGGCCTGGGAATACGCAGCCGAAACCGTGACCGCCGTGGCCGCCCTCAAAGCCGCCGGCTACCACGTTGCGGCCGTGGAGCAAACAACTGGCAGCGTCTCGCTGCCGCAGTTTCGGCCCGAGCCCGGCCGCCCGCTGGCGCTGGTGATGGGCAACGAAGTATTCGGCGTGGACGATGCCGTGCTGGCGTTGTGCGACGTGGCCGTGGAAATCCCGCAGTTCGGCACCAAGCACTCGCTCAATGTGGGCGTGGCCGCCGGCGTGGTGCTTTGGGACGCGCTGGTGAAACTGGGCGTGGTGTAGCGGCAACCATTGACGGGCGCGCCGGTTTCCCTGCTTTCGCCCGCCATGTCCGTCCCTGAATTCGCCCGCCCCAATGCGGCCCTGCTGGCCCTGCGCCCCGTCGTCGTCACCGAAACGACCGACGCAGATGGCACCGTTGGGGCTTTCCTACACACCACGCTACGCCCAGTGATGAAGCTGCAAAATGACCTGCTGCTGGCCGTGGTGGCCGATTTCGTGTGCGACCACCACATCACCCTCCGTCCCACCGACCAGCACCACCAGCTAACCGAGTTGCTGACCCGCAATACCAAACTGCGCTATACCGTGGTGGGCCTGATAACTGGCTTTTTCACGTCTGATGAATATGCCTTCTACCGCCAGCAGCGCTCCGAACTGAACCGCCGCCTGCTCGAGATGGCCCAGCGCCGTGTCCTCGTCCAAGCGAATGAAGTAGCAGCAATGGCCATCGTGTAATTCTCACTGAAGCCAAAAGGCGCAGAAGTTGCAGAACGTTCTGCGACCTCTGCGCCTTTTGGCTGCGCTTTCTGGAGTAAAAATTTCTTAGTCGTACTGTGAGTCGCGCAAGTGTACGGGCTTGGTTTTCTTGCGCAGGCGCAGGTTCAGCACTTCCACCGTCAGCGAGAAAGCCATGGCGAAGTAGAGGTAGCCTTTTTCGATTTCCTTGTGGGCGGCTTCCATCACCAGCATGAAGCCAATCATGATGAGGAACGACAGCGCCAGCATCTTGATGGTCGGGTTGTTATTCACAAAATTGGCCACCACGCCGCTGAAGCTCAGCATGATGCCCATAGCGCAAATCACGGCTGCAATCATCACCAACACGTTGTCCACCAGGCCCACGGCCGTGAGGATGGAATCGAAGCTGAACACGATGTCAATCACCACGATTTGCAGAATGATGCTCATCATCGACGCGCCTTTGCCGCCCATGGTTTCCTCTTCCTCCTCGCCCTGCAGCTTGGTATGAATCTCGGTGGTGCTCTTGTACATCAGGAACAGGCCGCCGGCCAGCAGAATCAGGTCGCGCCCGGTCACGCCAAACGGCTTGTCGTCCAGCCACGGGAAATTGGGCAGGTTGAACAGCGGGTTGCGCAGGCTCACAATCCAGGAAATACTCAGCAGCAGGCCGATGCGGAACACCAGCGCCAGCAGTAGGCCGATGGTGCGGCCCCGCGCCTGCTGCTCCTTCGCCAGCCGGTTCACGACGATGGAAATGAAGATGATGTTGTCAATCCCCAGCACGATTTCCATGAACGTGAGGGTGAGCAAGCTAACCCAGGTAGCGGGGTGGGCAAAAGCCGAAAAATCGTACATTAAGTAACTCTGGGGGTGATATCTGGGGTTGTGAAAAAGCTTAATCGGAGCAAGCAGCCCCGGCATTACAGCTTTCCCACCTTATTTCCTCGCGCTAGGATTTCATGTTCACGAATTGCAGCGGCAGGCCGATATCGGCCTTGCGGAGCACGGCAATGGCCGCCTGCAAATCGTCGATTTTCTTGGCCGACACGCGCACCTGGTCGTCCTGCATCTGGGCTTCTACTTTCACCTTGGCATCCTTGATGGCCTTGATGATTTTGCGGCCGAACTCCTTGTCCACGCCGGCGCGCACCTTGATGGTCTTCTTGATTAGCTGGCCGCTGGGCTGCTCATCGGCCGAGAAGTCGAGGCTGGTGCCGTCGATGCCCTGCTTCACCACGCGGCCGAGCAGGATGTCTTCCAGCGCCTTGATGCGCATCGAATTCTCCGACGACAGCAGGATGGTGTTTTCCTTTTTATTCAGCTCGATGCCGCCCTTGGTGTCGCGCAGGTCGTAGCGGGTCTGGAGTTCTTTTTGGGCCGTATTTACCGCGTTTTCGAGGGTTTGCGGGTCAACTTTGCTCACGATGTCGAAGGATGCCATGGCGGGTGGGGCGTAGTTTTGAGAAGATTAAACCGGGATTGGCCGGGCCGCAAAGGTAACGCCCCGCATCGGCCTTGGTTGCGCTCACACTTCACGTTTCCCTCATGAATTCAGCCACCGCCATCCAGCCACCCCACACCCCCGCCGAGTGGGCCGCCTACTATGCCCTGCGCTACGCCGTGCTGCGCCAGCCCTGGCAGCAGCCCCCCGGCTCGGAGCGCGTGCCGGCCGATGACGAGCCCGGCACCATCCACGCCCTGCTGCTGGCCGAAACCACCGGCCCGCCCGCCGCGCTGGCCGTGGGCATGCTCCAGCCCACCAGTGATGAACAGGGCCAAATCCGCTTTATGGCCGTAGCACCGGAGGCGGCGGGCCAAGGCTTGGGGCAGCGCGTGGTGGCTTATCTGGAAGCACAGGCGCGGGTGGTGGGCTTGCGAGAAATCGTGCTGCACTCCCGCGAAAAGGCCGTGGGATTTTATGAAAAGCTGGGCTACGCAGTGGTCGAGCCTTCGCACCTGCTGTTTGGTGAAATCCCGCATTTTCTGATGCGGAAGCAGCTTTAGAATTTCTCGCGGCCGCGCCACAAGTCGAAATACATGCGGAAATCGCCCAGCAGCGAATACCACGGGTGCTGGAAGGTGGCTGGCCGGTTGTGCTCAATAAAGAAATGGCCGACCCAGGCAAAGCCATAAGCCGCCACCACGCCGGCCGCCAGCCAGTTCCAGTTGCCAGTACGCAGCAGCATCACGAGGCAGATGATAAACAGCGTAGTGCCCACGAAATGCAGCACCCGCATACCCCGCCGACTATGCTCGCGCAGGTAGCGGGGATAAAACTCGGCAAACGTGAGTGGCTGCAAGGACATGGCGGGAATCAGAAAGAGGGGAAACTACGGCTTTTCGCCCCCGAAAAATGCCGCACTCAACAAATCAAGCAAATTTTTCGGCAAACTTGCCGTGGCAATTCCCGCCCTCACCCATGTCCGACAAAGCCCCTGTTCTCCCCGACCTCGCCACCATGGTGGCTGCTTACAACCAGATGAACCACTACGGCCGCACCAACGGCATGGAGCTGACGGTGAGCACGCCCGGCCAAATCGAATACCGCATGGTCATCCGCGACGAGCACCTCTCCTCCCCCAACACCTGCCACGGCGGCGTGCTGGCCGGCCTGATGGACGCGGCCCTGGGCGCGGCCGCCCTTTCCCTGGCCTTCACCAAAATGGAGTTGGTATCCACCGTCGAATTCAAGATGAACTACCTGCACGCCGTGCATTTACACGATGAATTGGTAGCACGCGGCGTAGTCGACCATAGCGGCAACTCGCTGGTGGTGAGCAGCTGCGTAGTCTACCGCGTGAAGGCGGGCCACAGCGATGTAGCCGTAGCGCGTGGCTTAGGCACTTTCAACCGCTACCCGGCCTCCAAACGCGACTTTGCGCAACTGTTGATGGGGTAGGCATTACCTTAGTTAAGACAAAAAAGCCCGCCAGAATTATCTGGCGGGCTTTTTTTATCTTAACGAGTAGTCGAATTACAGCTCGGCGGTGGCGTGTACGCCTACGGGCTCGTACTCGTCGTCGCCGTCGGTCATTTGCGGGGCGGGCACTTTGCGCACGTTGCGGGCGCAGTCCTCGTCGCGGTGGTTGCGGCCCACGGTGAACTCGACCCAGTCGCCTTCGCGCAGGTCGTTGAAGTCACCTTCGGTCAGGTCGGCGTAGCTGAAGAACAGGTTGTTCGGGGGCATTACCACGAAGCCAAAGCCGTTTTTCAGGTTTTTGATGGTGCTCATGCCGAGCGTGCCCACGGGGCCGGCGGCGGTGGGGCCGGTGGGACGGGCCAGTTTGGGCGCGGCAGCGGTGCTGGGCGCAAAAGCGGCGGGCTCCGACTGGTTCACAAACATGGCTTCCACCACCTCGTCCTGCTGGGCGAGGCCGCGGTCAATCACGTCGTGCATGGCCACGGGGTAGGTCACCTGCTCCAGCAGCTGCTGCGAGGCGCGCGTAACACGGGTTTCACCCTTGAAGTCTTCGTATTTGAAGTCCCAGTTCAGCAGCATCACGCGGGTGCCCACGGTGTTGAGCTTGCGGATGAGGGGCACGTAATCGGAATCGCCGGCGATGAGCACGACCACGTCGAGGGTTTTGTGCAGGGCGAGTTCGAGGGCTTCGAGGCTCAGCCACACGTCGATGCCTTTTTCCTGGAGGCGGCCGTCGCGGGTTTTGAGGGCCATGTAGTGCGTCTGCACGCCCAGGTTCATCAGGATGTCGTCGAGCAGGCGGTCGTGGAACAGACGGTCCTTGTCGCGGGCTTCGGTGGCGGAGAGGCGGCCGCGGAAAAAGTGGGCATCGGTGATTTGCGCCAGGCGCACGTCAACATCTTCTTCCTCAGCAACTTGGTGGCGAATGTACTCGTGCAGGCCTTCCAGACTAATGCGGGCTTTGCGTTCGTGCTGGAAATAATAATAGTCGCTAATTTTTAAGAAATAGTTGCCGTCATAAAAGACACCAACCCGAATCAAGGGGCTGTTCATCTGGTTCATGGGATGCGTTAAGTAAAGTTAGAGAAGTGTTTTGAGTGGGACTAGGAGTGTGAATCAAGAGAAATGCCGGAACCACACGCGACAAATTACTCGTCACCCGTTCCAGCTTTCAGTATAGTCAGTAGGCAACCCCAGGCAGCAAAGCGGCCCGATAGAAGGCGGCCGTTGATGGGATTAAAATGTAGCTTAATTGATTTTAAAGGATACCGGCTGGCGAAAACGATTGAAAACGCAGAATAATAACACGATTCAATACAAAATCGACCCTATTTTACCAGCATATCTGCTGCGAAGCTAACGGTCTTAGCTGACTTATGCAACAGCGCCCACAATCAAGCGGATGGCGTTTCTGGTACCACTGCGCCAATCGGCGGAGCCGCGCCCGGCTAAAAGCCCATGTGCCCCACCACCAGCCCCAGCACCAGCAGCGCATAGCCCACGCAAATGCCCACTTCCAGCAGGTTGCCGCTGGCCGAGCCGGTGCTGATAAGCGGCACTTTAAAGGAGAACTCCGAGATGGGCAAAAACCACCTCACACCCGATTTGGTGAGGGTATCGGCCACCAGATGGGAGGCGTAGCCGCTGCCCGCGTACAGGGCCACGCCGCGCCAGCCGAGGTGCTGGTCGGCGAGGTAGCCGATGTAGGTCCAGAGCGCGGTGGCCCAGATGGTGTGCGTCCAAGAGCGGTGCGCGGTGAAGGGCGCCAGCGCCACAAACGTGCCCAGCAGGCTTAGCCACAATTGCTCGGTATAGAGGCCGGCCACCACCGTGCCCAGGCCCGTGAACAACAGCGCCAGCCGCCGCGTGGAGCCGCCCTGCATCCCCACGCCAATCAGCCCAAAGGCCAGCGCGCCGGTGTAGAACAGGCGTTGCTCGGCCCCAGGCCGCAGCTGCAGGTAGGCGTAGGCGGCCAGGGCCAGCGCTGCGGCCACAAAGGCCCAGCGCACATAAGTCTGGGTGAAACCGAGGCGCTTGCTGAGGCGGCTATCGGGGTGGTCGAGGTCGGGGGCGAGGCTGGAGAAGCCGGCCAGGGCAATACCGGCCAATGAGAACGGAATGCCCGGGGCCAGCCCGGCCACGGCCACGCCGGTGATGAGGCCGATGGCCAGGTGAGAAGAGCCGCGCATGCAAGGAATGGGGAATTGGGGGCACGAAGCTACCAGTTGTCCTGCTGAGCACCGCGAATTAGCGCGTGATTATCGCAAATCGATTAGTGGTCAATTCCACATTATTCAGATTCTTCGTGCCGCTCAGAATGACGAGGCTAGTCCGGAAACCTTCGTTACCATTGCGGTGTATTTACCCCGCTGCCCGACCGGATTTTCATCTGGCCGGGCTACTTCATTTGCCCTGTCCTAGCCTGATTCTTTGTGCAAGTAGCTGACTTTCTTCGTTTATATCGCCTTTCCCCCGAGCTCCAGGTGCTGGCCTCCCGCTTGCGCGAAGCCGCCAAGCCCAACCCCAGCAGTCTCCGCCTGCACCTGCGCGGCCTAGTGGGCAGCCAGGACGCGGTGGTAGCGGCCGCGGTGGCGCACGCCCAGCACCCGCACGTGTTCATCATGCACGACAAGGACGAGGCGGCGTATTTCCTGGCCGATTTGCAGCACCTGCTGCCGGAGGGACCGGAAGTGCTGCTGTTCCCAAGCTCCTACAAGCGGCCCTACCAGTTTGACGAAACCGAGAATGCTAACGTGCTGATGCGCGCCGAGGCGCTGAACCGCATCAACACGACGCGGGCGGCCAGCACGGGCAACAGCGTGTTTATCGTGACCTACCCGGAGGCGCTGACGGAAAAGGTGATTAACCGGCAGAGTTTGGTTAAAAACACGTTCAATGCGAAGGTGGGCGACAAGCTGGACGTGATTTTTTTGGGCGAGCTGCTGGGCGAGTACGATTTTGAGAAGACGGATTTCGTGTACGAAGCGGGGCAATACGCGGTGCGCGGCGGCATTGTGGACGTGTTCAGCTACGCGAATGAATTGCCGTTTCGGCTCGAATTATTCGGCGATGAAATTGAGAGCATTCGGACGTTTAATCCCGAGACGCAATTATCGGTAGAGGCGCGGCCCAGCATCAGCATTATTCCCAATGTGCAGACCAAGATGCTGACCGAAACGCGGGAGGCATTCTTTGATTTCCTGCCCCGCACGGCCTGTATCTGGGCCAAAGACGTGCGTCAGACGCTGGACGTAGTGACGGAATTATTCGAGAAAGCGGAGGCGAATTTTCAGCAGATGCTGAGCGAAAGCGGCGGCATGCAAATAGTGAGCAAGCCGGGAGATTTATTTGAATCGGGCAAGAGCTTTAAGAAGCTGCTCGATGAATTCGCGGTGGTGGAATTCGGAAAGCGGTTTCATTTCAAAAACGCCGACACGTTTCAATTTAGCGCCAAGCCGCAGCCGAGTTTCAATAAGGAATTCGAGCGAATGGTGAAGAATTTGAAGGAAAACCAGCTGCGTAATTTCACCACGATAATTACCGCCGATACCGTGCGGCAGGCCGACCGGCTGCGAACGATATTTGACGAGTTGGACAACAACGTGCAGTTCCAGCATTTGCTGATGGCGCTGCGCGAAGGCTTTATTGATGAGCAGCTTGAATTGGCCGTTTATACCGACCACCAGTTGTTTGAGCGCTATTACCGGGCGCAGGAAGCGCGGAAATTCTCGAAGAAAAAAGCGCTGACTTTGCGCGAATTAAAAACGCTGCAACCGGGTGATTACGTGACGCACCAGGATTATGGAATTGCGCGTTTCGCGGGCCTGACGCAGGTGGAAATTAACGGGCAGATTCAGGAGGCTATTCGCCTCGTTTATCGGGATGATGACTTGCTGACGGTTAGCATTCACTCGCTGCATAAGATTGCGAAATACAGCGGCGCGGAGGGCTCGCCGCCCACGATGAGCAAGCTGGGCTCGCCGGAGTGGGAGAACAAGAAGAAGTCGGTAAAGAAGAAGGTGAAGGACATTGCGGCCGACCTTATTCGGCTCTATGCCAAGCGGAAGACTGCGCCGGGCTTCGCGTTTTCGGTGGATGGATTTTTGCAGGCGGAGTTGGAATCGAGCTTCATTTACGAGGACACGCCCGACCAGGCCAAGGCCACGGAGGACGTGAAAAACGACATGCAGCAGCCCCACCCGATGGACCGGCTGATTTGCGGCGATGTGGGCTTTGGCAAGACGGAAATTGCCATTCGGGCGGCGTTCAAGGCCGTGGCCGATGGCAAGCAGGCGGCCGTGCTGGTGCCGACGACTATTCTGGCGATGCAGCACTACAAGACCTTCCGCGACCGGCTGGCCACGCTGCCGGTGACGGTGGAATACATCAACCGGTTTAAGTCGACGAAGCAGATTAAGGAGACATTAGGGCGCGTGGCGGAGGGCAAAACCGATATTCTGATTGGCACGCACCGGCTAACCAATAAGGACATTAAGTTTAAGGATTTGGGCATCCTAATTATTGACGAAGAGCAGAAATTCGGCGTCAAGACCAAGGACAAGCTCAAGGAACTGAAGGTGAACGTGGACACGCTCACGCTCTCGGCCACGCCGATTCCGCGTACGCTGCACTTCTCGCTGATGGGAGCGCGCGATTTGAGCGTGATTGCCACGCCACCGCCCAACCGGCAGCCGGTGAACACGGAGCTGCACGTGTATGACGAGATTCTGATTCGGGACGCGGTGGCGCGGGAATTGAAGCGCGGCGGGCAGGTGTTTTTCGTGCACAACCGCGTGAAGGACATTGAGGAAATGGCCGGCACGATTCTGCGACTAGTGCCGGATGCGAAAATCACCTTCGCCCACGGGCAGATGGACGGCGAGATGCTGGAAAAGCGCATGATGAAGTTCGTGGAAGGCGAGTACGATGTGCTGGTTTCAACAAACATCATCGAAAGTGGGCTCGATATCCCCAACGCCAACACCATCATTATCAACCGCGCCCACCTGGCCGGCCTTTCAGATTTGCACCAGATGCGCGGCCGCGTAGGCCGCTCCAACCGCAAGGCCTACTGCTACCTGCTGACGCCGCCAGTGGCGCAGCTGCCGGCCGATGCCCGCAAGCGCCTGAGCACGCTGGAGGAGTTTTCGGACCTCGGCGCGGGTTTCAACGTGGCCATGCGCGACCTGGATATTCGCGGCGCGGGCAATTTGCTGGGCGGTGAGCAGTCGGGCTTTATCAATGATTTGGGCTACGAGACTTACCACCAGATTTTGGACGAGGCGGTGACGGAATTGAAGGAAACTGAATTCCGCGACCTGTTTCTGGGCGATGCGAACTCGCAGCAGCGGCTGCAGCTGGCGGCCGGCGCGGGCCGCGTGCAGGAGTGCAACGTGGAAACGGACCAGCAGGTGCTCATCCCCGAAAAGTACGTGAGCAACGTCTCGGAGCGATTACAACTTTATGCCAAGCTCGACCGCGCCCAGAAGCCGGAGGAGCTACGCAAGCTGCTGGCCAGCATGGTGGACCGTTTCGGGCCGATGCCACCGGAGGTAGAGCAGCTGGCCGACATTGTGCGGCTGCGCTGGCAGGCCTGCAAGGTGGGCTTCGCCAAAATCACCCTCAAGCGCGACACGCTGAAGGGCTACCTGCCCGCCGACGACGACCACAAGGCCTACTTCCAGGGCGAGCAGTTCGGCACCATCCTCAACTACGTGCAAACGCACCCGCGCACGGCCAAGCTGAAGGAACACAAGGCCCAGCTCATTGTGACGTTTGAGGAAGTGCGGTCCATTCAGCAGGCCAAGCGCGTGCTGAGTGAGCTGGGCAGCGAGGAGGCAGTGACGGCGTAATTTGACAGCATGAAATCTCTGTTTTTCGTCTTGCTGCTGGGGCTGCTGCCACAACTCGCCGCTGCCCAAACGACGCCGCAGAATGCGCGCCTGAAGCACGAACTGGACAGCATATACGCCGTGGACCAGAAGTGGCGCAGCATGCTCTTCGACCCACACCAGCGGCACCGGCCCGACTCGCTGGCCCGTGCGCTGGGCGTGACGCGGGAAAGCCTGCCCACCTACATCCCGGGCCAGATGCTACGCACGGATTCGACCAATCTGGTGCGGGTGAAGCAGATTTTGAAACAGTACGGCTACCCCGGCAAGACGCTTGTGGGCGAGCCCACGAACGAGGCCGCGTGGTACGTCATCCAGCATTCCGACGACATCGACCACTACCTGCCGCTCATCAAAAAGGCTGCTAGCAAGGGTGAATTACCGTTTTACCTCTACGCCCAGATGCTGGACCGCCAGCTGATGCGCGACGGCAAGGCGCAGATTTATGGCACCCAGGCGTTTGGCTACAGCGTGCTGAACCCCCAAACCGGCCGGCGCGAGGCGCAGCCGCCCTTCGTGTGGCCTATTCAGGAGGCGGCCAGCGTGAACGAGCGCCGAAAAAAGGCCGGCTTCCCAACCACTGTAGAGCAGAATGCCGCTAATTTGGGGATTCAGTACCGTGTATTGACGTTGAAAGACGTTGAGAAAATGCCCAAATAGAACCCCGCTTATGACCATTCGCTGGCATTGCCTTCCCTTCGCCGCCCTTCCAAGCCTGATTCTCTACGACCTGCTGCGCCTGCGCTCCGAGGTGTTTGTGGTAGAGCAAAACTGTGCTTTTCAGGATATTGACCGGCTGGACATGGATGCCCACCACCTGCTGGGCTACAACGAAGCCGGCGAGCTGGCCGCCTACGCCCGGCTCTTCGATGCGGGCAAGAGTGGCGAGCAGGCCAGCATCGGCCGCGTGATTGTGGCGCAGCCCTTCCGGCAGTACGGCCTGGGCCGCGAACTGATGCGGCAGGCGCTGGCCTTTTCGGATTCCTTATTCGGCCCACAGGCCAATAAAATAGGGGCGCAGCAGCACCTGGAGCGGTTTTACAACGAATTCGGTTACGAGCAGTCGGGGCCGATGTATGTGGAGGACGGCATTCCGCACATTCCCATGGTGCGGCCCGCCTAGCCAAGTTGTTAAAATCTGCGTATTTCGCACTCCATTATCGCCGTCCTCACATCTGATTTATGCCCACCCTTGCTTCGGACCTGTTATCCATCTTTAGTGCCCTGCCCAGCGCCAGCCTGCTGCTTTCGCCCGAACTGCTGATTGAGGCGGTCAGCGACACGTACCTGACCGCAACCGGCATGAAGCGTTCCGATATGATTGGGCGCTACGTATTCGACGTATTTCCCGACAACCCCGATACCCCGGAAGCACACAGCGTGCGCGATGTGCGCGCCTCGATGGAGCAGGTGGTGGCTACCGGCCAGCCGCACGAGCTGCCCGTGCAACCCTACGACACGCCCGACCCGGCGCAGCCCGGCCAGTTCATTGAGCGCTACTGGCAGTCCCGCAATGCGCCGGTGCTTGATGAGCAGGGCCGCGTAACGCACCTGCTCCACACCGTGGTCGACATCACGGCCCAAACCCGCGATGCCCGGCAGCTACACGATGCGCAGGTGCGCGAGCAGGCAGCCCGCGAAGCCGCCGAATGGCAGCGCGGCGAGCTGGCCCGCATTTTTGAGCAGGCTCCAGTGGCCATTGCCACTTACCGCGGCCCCCAGTTCGTCATTGAGCTGGCCAACCCCAAGGTGTTGGAGCTATGGGACCGCACGCCGGCGCAGGCCATCGGCACGCCGCTGTTCGAGCTGCTGCCCGAGATTACCGGCCAGGGCTTCGATGACCTACTGAATGAGGTGATGGCCACCGGCAACCCGCACGTAGCCAAGGAAATGCTCTCCACCATTGTGCGCAATGGCCAGCCCGAGTCCGTGTACTGGAACTTCGTGTACCTGCCGCTGCGCGAAGACGACGGCACCATCACGGGTGCCATGGTGGTAGCCACCGAGGTGAGCGAGCAGGTGCAGGCCCGCCAGCAAATCCAGGACCTCAACGACCAGCTCGCGGCCGTGAACCGTGCCCTGCACGAAAGCAACGCCGAACTGCTTACCAATCAGGAGGAAGTATTGAAAGTGCAACAGCTGCTCGAAGGCAGCGTGGCCGAGCGCACCAAGCAGCTCGAAACCGCCCTGGCCGATGCCGAGCAGCACCGTACTTCCGCCGCCCAGCAGCAGCGCCTGCTGAGCCAGATTCTGGGGCAGGTGCCGGCCAGCATTGCCACGCTCACCGGGCCGGAGCACCGCTTTTCATTCTTCAACGAGCACTACCAGGAGCTGTCCGGCGGCCGCACCCAGCTGGGGCTCACGGTGGCCGAAGCACTGCCGGAAGTGGTGGAGCAAGGCTTCATCGGCCTGCTCGACCAAGTCTATACCACGGGCGTGCCTTTCCAGGGCCGCGAAATGCCCGTCCAACTCTACGACCCCACTACGGACCGCCCGGAGCTCCGCTATGTCGACTTCACCTATCAGCCGCTGCTCAGCGAGCAGGGCGCTACGCTGGGCATTCTGGCCTTCATCGTGGATGTGACCGACAAAGTGCTGGCCCGCCAGCAAGCCGAAGCGCTACAGGAACAGCTGCGCTCCGGGACGCAACCAATCCACTAATATTATTAAAAAAGCCTCAGCAGTGTTTGCTGAGGCTTTTTTAATGATGTTTTTTTCGCTACACTTCGCAGCCGTCGGGGCCGCAGGCGTCACCGTCGGCCACCATGGTCAGGGCGGGTTTGGTGGGCTTGAACTCATCATACACCTTCTCCAGCACTTCGGCGAATAGCTCGCTGGGTTGCGCGCCGGACACGGCGTATTTGTCCTCAAATACGAAGAAGGGCACGCCGCGCACGCCGATTTGCTGGGCCTGATATTCATCGAGGCGCACCGCATTTGCGTAGGTGCCGGCCGTGAGGGCTTCGCGGCTTTCGGTGGCATCGAGGCCGACTTCGGTGCCGAGCTTCACCAGCGTGTCGAGGTCACCGATATTCTGGCCTTCGAGGTAGTAGGCGGCCATCAGGCGCTCTTTGGTGGCATCCTGCTTGCCGTGGTGCGCGCCGAGATGGATGAGCTGGTGCGCCAGAAAGGTGTTGGCCGGAATGGTTTTATCGAATTGATAATCCAAGCCCACTTCCTTGGCGGCGGTGGTCATGTAGTCGTTCATTTTGCGGCCTTCCTCCACCGAAACGCCCTTTTTCTTGGCCAGCGACTCGTGGATGCTCTCGCCGGGAATGGGCTCGAAGTCGGGCGTGAGCTGGAAGCTGTGCCACACCACTTCCACTTCGTCGCGGTGCGCGAAGTCTTTGAGGGCATTTTCAAACTTGCGCTTGCCGATGTAGCAGAACGGGCACACCACATCGGACCAGATTTCAACTTTCATATCGTTGGGTATTTTGAAGCAATGGAAGTGGCTAAAAGAAACTGATGGGGCGAAAAGTTTCGGGTGAAGATTGAAGATGATTGGAACGTCATGCTGAGCGCAGTCGAAGCATCTCTACCGCACAACGCAATTCATTTAGTATTGCAGTAGAGATGCTTCGACTGCGCTCAGCATGACGTGCTTTTCCTTCCTCTCTTCCCTTGCTCCACAACCTTCATCCCCAAAGCCCGGTTAACACCCCCGGCCCCAACGCGGCCATTTTCCTTCAACCCGACCATCAATCCTCATGGAATATCAAAAACTAGGCTCCTCCGACGTTTCCGTTTCGCGCATCACCTTTGGCAGCTGGGCAGCCGGCGGCTGGATGTGGGGCGGCACCGAGCAAAACGACGCCGTGGGCGCCATCCACGCCAGCTACGAACTGGGCGTGACCAGCATCGACACCGCGCCGGTGTATGGCATGGGCTTCAGCGAGGAAATCGTGGGCGAAGCCATCAAAAGCCTGCCGCGCGACAAGGTGCAAATCCTTACCAAATTTGGCATGCGCTGGGATTTGGCGAAAGGCGATTTCGCCATGAAAACCAAGGACAACGACGGCCACGACCTCGACGTGTACAAGTACGCCGGCCGCGACAGCATCATCAAAGAGTGCGAGAACAGCCTGCGCCGCCTCGGCACCGACTACATCGACCTCTACCAGCAGCACTGGCCCGATGTGACCACCCCGATTGACGAAACGATGGAAGCCGTGAGTCGCCTCATCGAACAAGGTAAAGTGCGGGCCGCCGGCGTGAGCAACTACTCGGTGGCCCAGATGCAGGAAGCCGAAAAGACCCTGAATATTGTTTCAAACCAGGTGCCTTATAGCATGCTGCGCCGCGATATTGAGGCCGACGTGGTGCCGTACTGCATCGAAAACAACAAGTCTATTCTGGTCTACAGCCCCTTACAATTAGGACTGCTCACCGGCAAAATGAAGCCCGGCCAGGAGTTCGGCGAAGGCGACCTGCGCAACGGCAACCGCTTCTTCACCCCCGAAAACGTGAAGCGTGTGAACACCGTACTCAACAAAATCCGCCCGCTGGCCGAAACCAAAAACGCCACCCTCAGCCAGCTCGTGCTGCGCTGGACGCTGGCGCAGCCCGGCATATCGGTGGCGTTGGTAGGGGCGCGCAACCCCGAGCAGGCCGTGCAAAACGCCCGCGCCATGAATTTCCAGCTCACGTTTGAGGAGGTGGATTTTATCAACAAGCAGCTGCGGGAGCTGGCACCTGCCATCGCCTAGCCGCCATCCGCCCAAACCAAACAAGTTGCCCTCGGACCCAAACCAGTTGGGTTCCGGGGGCAACTTGTTTGGGTCCGACCCGAACCGGTTGTCTTCCGAACTGAACCGGTTGCTCGCTGAGCATAACTAGTTGCCTTCGGAACCGAACCAGTTGCCTTCGGAACCTAACTGGTTGTCTTCATAACCGAACTGGTTACCTTCCGAGCTGAAGCAGTTGTCTCCGGAACTGAACCGGTTGTTATCGGAAGGCAAGTGCGGGCGGGCAGAGCGGCGGGCACATCTTTGCAGGGCTATTAACGCATTGCCCATGCCCCTCCCCTATCGCCGCCTCGTCGTCAAAATCGGCTCCAACGTCCTCACCCAGGACAACGGCTTGCCCGACCTGCCCCGCATGGCCCACCTCGTGGACCAGATTGTGCAGCTCAAAGCCCAGGGGCTCGAAGTCATCGTGGTATCATCGGGCGCGGTGGCAGCGGGGCGCAGCCTCATCACCGTGCCGGCCCAAGCCGATGCCGTGCGCAGCCGCCAGCTCCTGGCCGCCGTGGGCCAGGTGAAGCTGCTGAGCACCTACGCCGAGCTGCTGGCCAAGCACGGCCTGCTCTGCGCCCAGGTGCTGGTGACCAAAGAGGATTTCCGCGACCGGCAGCACTACCTCAACATGCGCAACTGCTTCCAGGAGTTGCTCCAGCAGCAGGTCATTCCTATTGTGAAT
Organism: Hymenobacter segetis; assembly: GCF_054776495.1. Taxonomy (NCBI): domain Bacteria; kingdom Pseudomonadati; phylum Bacteroidota; class Cytophagia; order Cytophagales; family Hymenobacteraceae; genus Hymenobacter; species Hymenobacter segetis. Next base: position 207,737 of record NZ_BAAHBV010000003.1, read on the forward strand.
GAGAACGATGTCATTTCCGTCACGGAGCTGATGTTTACGGACAATGACGAGCTGGCCAGCCTCATCGCGGCCCAGCTCGATGCCGATGCGCTGATTATTCTCAGCAACGTGGACGGCATTTTTACCGGCGACCCGCGCCTGCCGGACTCCGAGCTGATTCGGGAAATCGCGCCGGCTGATACTGGTTTCGAGCAGTTCATCACCGCGCAGCGCTCGCAGTTTGGGCGCGGCGGCATGCTCACCAAGTGCCACATGGCGCACAAAGTGGCCAAGCTGGGTATCAGCGTGCACATTGCCAACGGCAAAACGACGGATATTCTGCCCGGCGTGCTGGCCGGCACTGCGCTCAGCACCTGGTTTCGGCCCAGCAAAACGGCCTCGGGCAAAAAGAAATGGCTGGCCCACGCGCATAGCGCCGTGAAAGCCACCGTGCGCGTGAACGCCGGGGCCCGCGCCGCCCTCAGCACGCCCGGCAAGGCCGTGAGCCTGCTGCCGGTGGGCATTCTCGGCATCGAAGGAGAATTTAAAAAAGGTGATATTGTACAGATTGCCGACGAAGCCGGCCTCTCGCTGGGCCTCGGCATTGCCGAATACGGCCTCGATAAGGCCTTGGAGCGGCTGGGGCACCAGCACCAGCGCCCGTTGGTGCATTATGATTACCTGTTTCTGAATCCTGACCTCGCCTAACGTGGACCTGAGCCCGCAATTTCAAGCCACCCGGCAGGCCAGCCGCCTGCTGGCCGCCTTCGCCCCCGCCGCCACCGATGCGCTGCTGCGCGACCTGGCCGATGCGCTGGTGGCCGAAACCAGCTTTCTGCTGGCCGAAAACACCCGCGACCTGGCCGGCATGCCCGAAACCGACCCGCGCCACGACCGCCTCCGCCTCACGCCCGAGCGCCTGGCCGGCATCGCTGCCGACCTGCGCACCGTGGCCGCCCTGCCCTCGCCGGTGGGCGCAATTCTCAGCCAGAAAACAATGCCGAATGGCTTACAGCTAAGCAAAGTGCGGGTACCGCTGGGCGTCATCGGAATTATCTACGAGGCCCGTCCCAACGTCACCATCGACAGCCTGGCGCTGTGTCTGAAAACCGGCAACGCCTGCCTGCTGAAGGGCGGCTCGGATGCCGCGTTTTCCAACGCCGCGCTGCTGGCGGTGGCCGCGCCCGTGCTGGCCCGCCACGGCCTGCCGCCCGCCGTGGCCACGCTGCTGCCGCCCGAACGCGCCGCCACCGAGGCGCTGCTGCGGGCCGTGGGATTTGTCGATGTGGTGATTCCGCGCGGCAGCCAGGTGCTCATCAACTACGTGCGGGAAAATGCGCGGGTGCCCGTCATCGAAACCGGGGCCGGCGTGGTGCACACTTTCTTCGATGAAACCGGCGACCTGACCAGCGGCGCGGCCATCATCGCCAACGCCAAAACCCGTCGCGTGAGCGTGTGCAACTCGCTGGATTGCCTGTTAATCCACGCCAGCCGACTGGCCGATTTACCGGCGCTACTGGCCCCTTTGGTTGCCGCCGAAGTGCAGCTGTTTGCCGATGCGCTGGCCTACGTCGCGCTGGCCGGTCACTATCCGGCGGCCTTGCTGGCTCCTGCAACGGCGGAGCATTTCGGCACCGAGTTTCTCTCCCTGAAAATGGCCGTAAAAACCGTGGCTTCGCTGGATGAAGCGTTGGAGCACATTGCCCAATTTGGCTCGAAACACAGCGAAGCTATTATCTCGGAGGATGCGGTGAACCTCGAAACCTTCCTCAATGCCGTGGATGCGGCGGCCGTGTATGCCAATGCCTCCACTGCTTTCACCGATGGCGGGCAGTTTGGGCTGGGGGCCGAAATCGGCATCAGCACCCAGAAACTGCACGCCCGCGGGCCGATGGGCTTGGAGGAATTGACGAGCTACAAATGGCTAGTGCGCGGCACCGGACAAATCCGAAATTCATAAAGGATGTAGAGACGCATATTTGCGTTTTGTCGGCCGCGCCATTCATATTCGTTTAACGACGAGACGCAAATATGCGTCTCTACACTCCGATGTCTTCACCCATCCATTTCCGCGCCGTGCTGGAGCCGGGCGGCCCCAGCTTCATGCCCACCCAAACTATCGTGGTGCCGGCTGAAGTGCTCGAAGTCCTCGGCGGTAAGGCCGCGAAGCGCGTCATCGTCACCATTCGAGGGCAGGCGCTGCGGCTGGGATTGCTGCCCTTGGAAGGCGGCGGGCGCTACCTCATGCTGAACAAGGATGTGTGCAAAGCCGTGGGCATTGCGCTGGGCCAGGAGCTGGAAATCAGCATAGCCCCCGACCCAAACCCCGACCACGTGGACCTGCCCGACGAGCTAGCCGAAGCCCTGGCCGCCTGGCCTGAGGCCGAAACAGCTTTCAACAATTACAGCGGAGCGCACCGCCGGGCCATGGCCCGGCTAGTAGCCGAAGCCAAACAGCCCGCCACCCGCGCCCGCCGCGCCGTAACGCTGGTGGAACGACTGGGTCGCGGGCTGCATCCATTTCGGGGCGACTAAGCGCCGGTTCTAGCGCTTCTCGATGCGCTGCACCGCGCTGCCCACCTTCAGCACGTACAGCCCGGCAGGAATGCCGGCCAGCGAAATTTCCTGGAGCTGGCCGCCCACCAGCGTGTCGTGCCGCAGCAGTTGGCCCGTCGTCAGGCTTAGCAGGCGCATTTCGCAGGGTGTGGCCGTCGCGGCGGTCAGGTCGAGAGTGAGGCGGTCGGTGGCGGGGTTGGGATAGAAGTTGAGGGATTCGTAGCTCGCCTTGCGGCCTACGGTTACGACCGGCGAGTATTCGGCGCTGCCATCCAAATCAACCTGCCGCAGGCGGTAGTAGCTCAGGCCGGCCAAGGGCGCGGCATCGGTGGTGGCGTAGTCGGTGGCGGTGGTCGAATTGCCCTGGGCCGCTACCTCGCGCACGGTGCTGAATTCCTTGCCGGTGGCGCTGCGCTCTACCACAAACCAGGCGCTGTTGCGCTCCGTGGCCGTATTCCAGCGCAGCTGCACGGTGCCTTTCACCGCTTCGGCCGTGAATGCCGTGAGCTCAACGGGCAGGGGCCGCAGCGAGCAGAAACTAGTGCTGGGACCCACGCTACCCGTTTGCGAGTCGAACCCGATAGCATTGCCGGAATCACAGAAATCGAGGCGGCCCACCATGCCAAAGGCCCCCGCATTGGAGGAATAGCCGGAAGTGGTGAAGCTGCCCCGATACGGCGCGGCCGGCCCCGTCATGCTCCCGCCGCTCATGTTGGCGAAGTTGGCGGTGGTCGAAACCACGCCGGCATTGCTCACGGTGCCGTAGTTCACAAGTTGGCCCGTTACCCGGAACGTGGCCCCGCGGCTGTTGGTCAGCAGCGAGTTGGCGCTGATGTCGCCCATGCCCTGCGTCAGGGTCATGGCTCCGCTGTTGGTGATGGTGGTGTTGCTGCCCATGCCCAGGGCGCGGTCGAGCGTAGCCGTGGCGCCCGCGTTGTTGACGAAGCTATTAGGGCCGGTACTAGGGAAGTTGAAGCCCCGCGTCCAGGTCGCGCTGTTGTTGATGGCCAGGGCCGTACCGGGGTTGAGGTTCGTCGTCCAGCTGCCGCTGAAGTGGTTGATGGTAAGACTGCCGGAGTAGTTCAGGTCGGAGGCCGTCCAGTTGCCCCGGTTGTTGATGACGGTGGTGCCGGTGGGCGTGAAATAAGCCGTCCAGGTGCCGTTGTTGTTGATGGTGCCGCTGGGCAGGCCGTTAATCTGGCTGCCCCAGTTGGCGTAGTTATTAATCACGATGCCGCTGGCGGCGAACCGATTGTCTACGTACCCGGTCCAGGTAGCATTGGTCACCGTGGCACTGCCGTTGTTGATGGTAACCGGCGCGTTCAGCGTAATATTCTGCGAGGTAACATCGCCCAGGTTGGTGATGACCGTGCCGAGCACGCCGCTTTTCACCAGCACCGTCCCGGTTATATCGCCCCCGTTGTTGACGATGGTCGCGTTATTGCCCTCTATGGTTATCGTACCCTCGTACTTCACGTTGAAGCGAATGGAGATACTTTCTCCGGCTTTCAGGTTGAAGTCGCTTTTTTTAGTCGAATTGCCCACGTCATACGTCTGAGCCTGAGCCTGCCCGGCAGTGCCGGCAATGGCCAGCAGCAGTATCCCGGCGTACCCGCAACGGCGGGCGACCTGCATGAAAGAACCTGAACGGAGGCTGAGTAAAGTTCGCATCATAAAGCCAAAATAAAAGTGTGAAAATCCAAACCGAGCTCAAACATAAGCACACTCTTAATATATAACCTCATCAAGAATTTGTTTAAAAAATTAAGTACAATCAATTAATGCAATATGTACTATATAGACCATTATTGCCACCAAAAAATCATAAAAAAAGCCACTGCATTTGCAGTGGCTTTTCAACTAAGAACATGATTGTCTTTACGTTTTAGTCTTTCAGCACGATGCTTACCACCTTGCCGGGCTCGCCTACCGTGAACTTGCATTCATCGAAACCGGGCGCGGCCACGGTGGGGCGCACGTTGTTGGAGAAAGCGTAGGGCTCGGTGGGGATGCCGAGGAAGTTTTTGTCTATTTTATCGTTGTTGTTCAGGTCCTGGGTGATGGCCACGGCCCACTCGCCCCTGGGCAAATCGACGGGCAGCGTGAATTCGCTCTTGCCCTGGGGATTTACGGATTTGGAGAAGGCCCACTTGCCGCTTTTCAGGAAGCCTTCGCGGGTGTTGTAGAAATACAGCCGGACGGCGGCGGTGGTAGATACCAGCGACGACACCACCACCGTAACGGAAGAGGTTTCGGCGGGCGGCGGGGCGGGCACGGCGGCCCCCAGCAGGCTGCCGCCAATCAACAACGAGCAAAGCGATAACACGTTCATAAGCGAATAATTGACTGGTGACGAATGGAGGACGATACGGACCCAACGCCCCTGCTTACGCAAAGGGTTCGATAACAACTGATTTCGCCCGGCTAAATCGTCGGTTCGCCGAGGTTCTGCGGCCTTGGGCGGCAATACCGGCCAACTTATTCGTTTTCCTGCTACTATTGTGCTCCCACGCTTGCTTACTCTGCTGATGACTACCCGCCGCCTTTTCCCCCTGGCTTTGTTGATGACTTTCGCGCTGGCCAGCTGCGAAAAAGACGAGGCTGCCCTGCCCACTCAACCCGCCGCGCTGCTGCAAAGCCATTGGCAGCTGACGCAGATTGACGCCTTCCCGGTGGCGGCTTCCAGCTACTCCGAAACAAGCAAATCCTACCTCGAATTTGTGGAGCTGGGCACCTGCACCGTGGGCCTGGGGCCGTGCAATAATTTCAGCGGGCGCTACAGCCTGGCGGGTGGCGGGCAGGAGCTGCACATCACGCCCCAGATTTCGACCCGCGCCACCTGCCCCGTGCAGGACCTCGAAACGCGCTACCTCGACAACCTGGCCCTAACGGCGCGCTACGAAATCAGCGGCGACGAGCTGCGGCTGTATGATGCCACCGCGCCCGCCCCGCGCCTGCTGTTTCGGCGCAAGGCGCAGTAGGGCGGGCAACCTCGGGCCGGCAAAGTAGGTAAGCAGCCCAATGGTGGGCCAGCGTCTGGCCCGCATCTTTACCGCCATGGAAGGGTTAACGAAAATTGACGACCTCGGCAAGCCGCGCGTGGTGATTGTGGGCGGCGGCTTCGGCGGCCTGGAGCTGGCCAAGGCTCTGGCCGATGCACCCGTGCAGGTGGTGCTCATTGACAAGCAGAACTACCACGCCTTTCAGCCGCTGCTGTACCAGGTGGCCACGGCCGGGCTGGATGAGGGCGACATCGTGTCGCCGTTTCGCAAAATCCTGAACGGCCAGGAAAATTTTTACTTCCGGCTGGCGGAGGTTACCTGTGTTAATCCTGCTGAGCAGGTGGTGGAAACCACCATCGGCCTCATCCGCTACGACTTTCTGGTGCTGGCCACGGGCGCGAATACCAACTACTTCGGCGATGCGGTGATGGCCAAAAACGCCATCGCCATCAAGAGCGTGGAAGATGCGCTGGAGCTGCGCAACACGGTGCTTTCCAACTTCGAGCAAGCCCTGCAACTCGGCGATTATGAGCAGCTGAACAGCATGCTGGACTTCGTGATTGTGGGCGGCGGCCCCACGGGCGTGGAGATTGCGGGGGCGCTGAGCGAACTGCGCACCCACGTTTTCCCGAAGGACTACCGCGAAATCGACTTCAAGGAAATGGACATCCACGTGGTGCAGAGCGGGCCGGTGCTGCTGAAGGGCATGTCGGCCAACGCCTCGGCCAAGTCCTTGGAATACCTCAAGAAGCTGGGCGTGCAGGTGTGGCTCGATACGCGGGTGAAATCCTACGACGGCTACACCGTGACGCTCAACAACGGCCAGCAACTCATTGCGCGCACGCTGATTTGGGCGGCAGGTGTAACGGGCGCGCCCATCGTTGGCCTCAACGCCGACTGCTTGCTGGCCGGCAACCGCTACCTGGTGGACGGCTACAACCGCGTGCACGGCTACGAGAACATCTTCGCCATCGGCGACATTGCAATGATGAAAACCGAGGCCACGCCGGAAGGCCATCCCATGGTGGCGCAGCCCGCCATTCAGCAGGGCGACTGGCTGGGCCGCAACCTGACACGCCAGCTCAACGGCCAGCTCATGGAGACTTTCGTGTACCACGATAAGGGTGCGATGGCCACCATCGGCCGCAACCACGCCGTGGCCGATATCAAGCTCTTCGGCCGTGAATACCACCTCGACGGCTTCATTGCCTGGCTGGCCTGGAGCTTCATCCACGTCATGTCGCTGGTGAGCTTCCGCAACCGCGTGGCCGTGTTCTTCTCCTGGGCCTGGAATTATTTTACCCAAGACAAGGGCCTGCGCTACATCATCGGCAAAACCAAGGCTCCGCTGGTGGAAAAGGATATGGAGGAGAAGGCCATTGTGTAGCGACTGAATTGAACGTTTAAATAAGCCCGTCATGCAGAGCGTAGCGAAGCATCTTTACCGCAGTAGTAATCCAATTGACAGGATTAGTGATGGCGGTAAAGATGCTTCGCTGCGCTCTGCATGACGTTCTATCTGCATGACGTTTTAATAATTAACACGCAACCATGCCCCTCACCGGCACGCTCAGCATCCTCACCGATATGTTTGCGCCGGCGGTGTTGGTGTCGGCCTGCGCCTCGCTTATCCTCACCACGTCACAGCGCCTGAGCCGCAGCGTGGAGCGGCAGCGCGAAGTGGCGCGGCTGCTGCACCACCACCAGCGCCACCAGCCCGCCCCGGAGCCGGCCGAACGCACCCACCTCCGGCAGCAGCTGTCGTTTGCCATTCGGCGGGCGCGGCTGCTCCAGCAGGCCATGACGGTGCTGCACCTCACGTTGGGCGTGTTCATCGCCAGCATTCTCACCATCGGGGTATTCGAACTCACCCACAGCGCCGCCACCTGGGTGGTGGCCGTGCTCAGCGTGCTGGGGGCCGGGCTGCTGCTCTACGCCAGCGTGCTGCTCATTCGCGAGTCCCGCCTCGCCCTGGCCGATGTGGCGGAAGAAACCGAGTACCTGACGCGGCTGGAGTAATGTCCGTAGTTAGTCATATGTATCATTATGATGGCCGTTAGCGGTACTCCTAACTAAACAACAACGCCCGGCCAGTACGGCCGGGCGTTGTGCATAGCGAGTGCCTAGGTTCAGGAGCCTATTTTCTCCTTCGGAAACTTGTCGAGGATGTCCTTGGCCGCCCGGGCAAACTGCTTGCCCAAGCGGGCGGGGTTGTCCACGGGGTCGGCCACCGAGCCGCGCCAGACGAGGTTGTTGGTTTTCGCATCGATGAAATCGAGCACCAGCGTGCCTTCGCGGTACTGCTCGGTGTGCGTCGTCTGGTAGTAGGCCGGCGAGTACCAGTAGCCATAGTTTACGGGCAGCAGCATACCCCGGTAGCGCACCAGGTAGGGATAGACGTAGCCCACGGGCGGCGGGTCGGTGACGGTGCGCTCGGCCTGCTCCACAAAAAGGTGGGTGGTGATGTAGAAATCGGGGTTGCTCGCTACCTCGCGGATGCCGCGCCTGGCCAGCTCGGCGGCAATGGCCTCGCGGATGCGCTCCTGCGCAATGGGGCTGCGCAGCAGCGGGTTTTGGTCGCCGGAGGTTTTCACCTCGGTATCGGCCCAGGCAAAGGAGTGGTATTGGTTGAAATTGACGCCCGGCTGTTGTTCCACAGTCACGGCCGAGGAGCAGGCGCTGAGCCAGCCAAGCAGCAGCAGCGCCCAAACGATGGAATGTTTCATAGGGATAGTGCAGAAGAATGGTGGACGAGAGATAATTAAGGATTTTACCCGCTTGGCCGGGCAAAGGTTATGGCCCAGTTTATTGCCCGACGACTTTGCCAGGGCACTTTTATCGCCTGCTGATGCCCGCCCCCCACTGCCGGCCCCACAGGGCCTGCCAACGCGCCAGCGCGTAGTTTCAGGGCCGCAATAACTGCCGCTTCCTATGTCCGACCTCACCGTTTCCTTCATCCAGACCGCGCTGCACTGGCACGATGCCGCCGCCAACCGCGCCGCCTTCGACCAATACCTGGCCCAGCAAACCATCCCCGCCGACATCATCGTGCTGCCCGAGATGTTCACCACCGGCTTCAGCATGGAAGCCGCCGCCCAAGCCGAAACCATGCAGGGCGAAACCGTGGCCTGGATGCGCCGCCGCGCCGCCGACCACGACGCCGTCATCACCGGCAGCGTCATCATCGAGGAAGACGGCCACTTCTACAACCGCCTGCTCTGGGTGCGCCCCGACGGCAGCCTGAGCTGCTACAACAAGCGCCACCTCTTCACGCTGGCCAACGAGCAGCTCACCTACACGCCCGGCCACGAGCGCCTGGTGGAGGACTGGCGCGGCTGGCGCATCTGCCCGCTGGTGTGCTACGATTTGCGCTTCCCCGTCTGGAGCCGCAACCACCCCGCCGCGCCCTACGACCTGCTGCTTTACGTGGCCAACTGGCCCGCCGTGCGCCGCCCCGCCTGGATGACCCTGCTCCGCGCCCGCGCCATCGAGAATGTGGCCTGCACCCTGGGCGTAAACCGCATCGGTGAGGACGGCAAAGGCCACGCCTATTCCGGCGACTCCGCGTTGATTGATGCCAAAGGCGAATATCTGGTGGAAGCCCACGACCAGGACGGTATTTTCACCCACACCCTGAGCCGGGCCGAGCTGGATGATTTCCGTAGCAAGTTCACCGCGTTGAATGACGGGGACGCGTTTGAACTGGTGGAATAATTTGCAATCCGCCGGCCAGCCCCGTAGGGGCGACATATCGGTAGTATAGAAACGGCATAAACGGCCAAAGCCCCAGCGGGGCGACATTCGTTGAACGAGTGCCGCCCCGCTGGGGCTTTTTCCAACCAAACAAGCTGGTTTTACTACCGATATGTCGCCCCTACGGGGCTTGCCTTTCTACCGCACCAGCAGGCGCTGCACGGCGGCCCCGTCAACTCCCTCAGCGCGCACCAGGTACACGCCGGCGGCCAGGCCGGTGAGGGTGAGTGAGTGGCGGCGCTGGGCGGCATCGGCGGCCAGCACCACGCGGCCGGTGAGGTCGAGCACAGAGACGCGGGTGGGCAGCGCGGTTTCGACGGTGGCCGTGGCGGTGGCGGGGTTGGGATAGATACTCAGGGCCAGGGCGCGGGCGGCCTCGGTGCGGGTGGCCGTGATGGTGCGGTTGCGGGTGCCATAGCTCAGCACACCGCCGGCCTCGGTGCCCACGAAGAGCTCGGGCGCGCCGTCGCCGTTGATGTCGGCAGCGGCCAGGGCGCAGTGCGAGTAGTCGCCCAGGCCCAGGCGGGTGGGCTCATAGATGGCGGTGAGGGGATTGTACTGCAAATCGGTGCGCTCGGCGAACAGGGCGGGCGACTGGTTGCGGTAGTCGGAAAACAGGCGCAGGTAGCCAGTAGCATCGGCTGTGAGCAGGTCGGGGCGGCCGTCGCCGTCGAAGTCGGCCACGGTGGGGCTCAGGTTGGCGGGCCGGTCGCCGGTGGCGGTACGGATGCGGCCGTAGTCGTTATTCACCAGCACAAAGGCGCTGTCGAGCGGGCCACGGGCGCGGTTGCGGAAATAGCGCAGGGCCATGCCCGGCTCGCGCACCTCGTTGGTGCCGATGAGCAGGTCGACGTAGCCATCATTATCCACATCGGTGAAGCAGGGCATGTCGTCCTTCGAATAGGGTATCAGGCCGGTGCCGGTGGTGGCGAACTGGGGCTTGATATCGACGGCATTGGCCGCGCTGAAGGCCACGGGCCGGCCGGCGGCGGCCGTATTCAGAATGTAGTAGATGATGTTGGTGCCCCGGTCCCAAACGGAGTAGGCCAGGTCGAGGGCCCCGTCGCGGTTCAGGTCGACGAGCACGGGCTTGATGCTTTGCAGGCTTTGGGTGGACAGGCCCAGGTAGTCGCTGTTCATGAGTTGGAACACCGGCCGGGCGCGGGTGCCCACGTTGCGGTAATAGGTGAGGTTGGCGCGGTACACGTTGCTCACGCGGTCGGCCCGGTTGCCGATGAGCATATCCGGCAGGCCGTCGCCGTCGATGTCGCCGAAGGTGGGCGCGGCGGCCTCGCTCACGTCAATCATGTCGTTTTGCAGGAAGCCAGCCGGCTGGCTGGTATAAACCGGCGCGCCGCTGGCGGCCGAGTTGGTGAACAGCTGCACGTGGTTGCGCATGCTCACCAGGTCAGCCACGTTGTTCACCATGTTGGGCGCTACCACCAAATCCAGCTTGCCATCGAAGTTGGCATCGAACGAATAGCCGGCCGGAAACACCGGCACCCGCACCGGCGTAGCCGCCGACGGGAAACTGGCGCTGACACCCGCCTGCGTTACCACCGGCACCGCTGCAGTGCCCGAGTTGATTAGGCGCGTCAGCTCGGGGCAGTTGTCGCGGCCGTCGAGCAGGTCCTGGTCGCCGTCGCCGTCCAGGTCCACCAGCAGCAGGCTATGGCCGCCGGTGTGGGTGGGCCGGGCCGCCGTGAAGCATTGCTGGCCATTGAACTTGTATTCGGCGCAACCGCCGCAGGACTGGATATCGGCCCAGTGGTCGGTGGTGAGCGTGAAGGTGAGGGCGCTGCCGCAGGTGCCCGGGCTGGTGTTGATATACTGCTCGATGAACGACGCGCTGATGAAATCATACGTCATGATGTCGAGCTTGCCGTCGCCGTTCACGTCCTGAATGGCGGGCAGGTTGTAGCCGCCCACGGTGAGGTTGGCCGTGCCCGTGAAGTTGCCGCCGAAGCGAATCTGGTTGGTAGCCAGCGAAAAGCTGGGCTGGCCGTTCACCAGCGCGTTGCGGAACACCCGGATTTCGCCGCCATTGATGAAGGTGAACAAGTCGGCGCGGCCGTCGCAGTCGTAGTCGCGCAGCAGTGCCCAGCCACGCAGGTCACTGGGAAACAGGCTTTCGTACTGGGGGGCGTACTGCCAGCGGCGGCCGTTGGGGGCCGTAGGCGCGGCCACGCTCAGGAAGGTGTAGCAGCGGCTGCTCTCGTGGTCGAAGGCGAACAGGTCCTGCTGGCCGTCATTATTCAGGTCGATGGAGCTGAACTGGGGCGTGTTGAAGCCGCCGGCCCAGGCATTGCGCAGGGTGTCGGTGCCCTGCACCACTTTGGCCGTGGCCCGGCTCTCAAACCCAAAAGCCGCACTGCCCGACTGGGCCCGGGCTACCCCGGAAAAAGCCAGCGAAGCCAGCACCAACGCGTAAAAACGATTCATCAGAAAGGAAGTAGCTAAATGGCGAAAAAGGATTCGCGGGGCGCGGAACAAAAATCACGCCCACCTTTGCAGCAAGTTACACCCGGTTAGCTTTTCCAGTTCCGCAGCATGTTGCTCTATTCCCGTTATTTGGCCGCCGGCGGCCTTGTCAGCACCGATTCGCGCCAGCCCCAGCCCGGCACCCTGTTCTTCGCCCTCAATGGCCCCAGCTTTCGCGGGGCTGACTTTGCCCCGCAGGCGCTGGCCGCCGGAGCCAGCCACGCCGTGGTCGACGATGTGCTGCTGGCCGCTTCGGACCCCATCCACTACACCTACGCCCCCGACCCGCTGGTGGCCCTGCAGCAGCTGGCGCGGCACCACCGCCGACAGTTCCGCATTCCGGTGCTGGCCATCACGGGTTCCAACGGCAAAACCACCACCAAAGAGCTGCTCACGGCCGTACTGGCGCAGAAATTCAAGGTCCTGGCCACAATTGGCAACCTCAACAACCACATCGGCGTGCCGCTCACGCTGCTGCGCCTGCGCCAGGGCGAGCACGACTTCGCCGTGATTGAGATGGGGGCCAACCACCGGGGCGAAATCGCGGCCTACTGCGAGTGGGCCGAGCCCACCCACGGCCTCATCACCAACATCGGCAAGGCCCATCTCGAAGGCTTTGGCGGGGCCGAAGGCGTGGCCCTGGGCAAGGGCGAGCTGTTCGACTACCTCACCCGCACCGGTGGCACGGCCTTCGTGAACACCCTGGACCCGCGCCTGCCCAGCCTGGCGGCGCAGGTGCCCACCATCCTCACCTATCCCCGCGTGATGGATAACTACCCCGCCACGCTGCTCTCGGCTGCCCCCGCCGTAGCCCTGCGTCTGGGCGACAATACCGAAGTGGTGGCCCAGCTCACCGGTGACTACAACTTCCCCAACCTGGCCGCCGCCGCCGCAGTGGGCCAGTATTTCGGGATTTCAACCGATAAAATCGCCGCCGCCCTGGCCCGCTACAACCCGCAGAACAACCGCTCGCAACTGGTGCGTACCCCCGCCGGCAACGAGCTGGTGCTGGATGCCTACAACGCCAACCCCAGCAGCATGGCGGCTGCCCTGCGCAGCTTCGCGGCGCGCCCGGTGGCGGCCGGCCAAACCAAGCTGGTGCTGCTCGGCGATATGTTCGAGCTGGGCGACGACAGCCCCGCCGAACACCGCAACCTCGGCCAGCTGCTGGCGGAGCTGCAGCTGCCGCAGGTGCTGCTCATCGGCCCGGAAATGGCGCGGGCGGCGGCGCTGGCTCCCACCGCACAGCACTTCGCCACCAAAGCCGAAGCGGCCGAGTGGCTCCGCGCCCACCCCGTGCGCAACCGCCAGGTGCTGGTGAAAGGCAGCCGCGGCATGGCTCTGGAGACGCTGGTGGAGCTGCTGTAGCCCTGTCATTGCGAGGCCGCAGGCCGTGGCAATCCGTCCTCTCTCTGCGTCCAGCTTTGAGATGTGACACAGCCCTTTTCAACAACAGAAAGCCCCAATACTGTGAAGTAATGGGGCTTTCTGGTAAAAGAACATTTCTGGTGTTTGACAGGACGGATTAGCTACGCTGACTTAGGTTGCCGCGTGCTGCGCTCCACTCGCAATGACAAACGGCCTGCGTTAGAACGGGCTCACGAAATCCTTGAAGGCCGGCAGCTCATTATCCTTGCCCGACACGAGCGGATGCACCTCGGTGCCCCAGTTGATGCCCAGGTCGGCATCATCCCAACGCAGGCCGCCTTCGGTGGCGGGGGCGTAGTAGTCGGAGCACTTGTAGAGGAAGATGGTGTTGTCTTCCAGGGCCATGAAACCGTGGGCGAAACCGGCCGGAATGTAGAGCATGTTGCCCCGCTCGGCCGCGAGTTCCACCATCTGGTGCTGGCCGTAGGTGGGCGAATCCTTGCGTAAATCAACCGCCACGTCGAGGGCGCGGCCCTGGCCTACGCGCACCAGCTTGGCCTGCGCGTGGGGCGGGCGCTGGAAATGCAGGCCGCGCAACACGCCTCTTTTGGAGTTCGACTGGTTGTCCTGCACCCAATGGGCGGTAGCCCCGGCCTCGGCCATAAGGCGCTCGCTAAAGGTTTCGAAGAACACGCCCCGGTCGTCGGCGAAAACGCGGGGGGTAAACTCAATCAGGCCGGCGAGGGGGAACGTCTTTACTTCCATTGGGGCAAAGGTAGAAGATTGGGGAGGATGGTTTGGTGCGGGGGAAGGGGAATTGAGCGGAAAATGAGGGATTCCCGTCTGTCATCTTGAGCGGAGCGAAGGACCTTATCACATTCGCAGCAATTGGGTTACTGCAAACTATTCTTCGGCGATAAGGTCCTTCGCTGTGCTCAGGATGACAGACTTACGCTACTTCCGCCCCACCGCCGCCACGGCCGCGATATACTTATCGAGCACCAGCCGCTCGTCGAACTTGGTTTCGGCGAGGTAGCGGCTGTTCTGGCCCATGCCCTGCAGGTCGGCGTCGGGCAGGCGCAGCACTTGTAGCATTTTGGCGGCCAGGTCTTCGCCGCTGCGCACCTGGCAGAGGTAGCCGTTGCGGCCGTCCACCACGGTTTCGCGGCAGCCGGGCACGTCGGTGGTCACGATGGGCTTGCCCACGGCCGCCGCTTCGAGCAGGGTTTTGGGAGTGCCTTCGCGGTAGCTGGGCAGCACCACGCAGTCGGCTTTGTGCAGGTGGGCGGCCACATCGTCGGACCGGCCCAGGTATTCGATGTCACCGGATTTCAGCCATTCCTCAAACGTGGCGCGGGGCACGCCCACGCCGCCGGCCTCATCGAGCCCGCCCAATAGCTGGATGCGGGTGCCGGGCACGGCCTGCCGGATAATTTTAGCCGCCTCGAAGTATTCGACCACGCCCTTTTCATAGAGCACCCGCGCCACCATCAGAAACACGAACGGGGTTTGGCGCACGAAGCCGGCGGCGGGCCGGAACTTGGTAGTATCGACGCCGGAACCGGGCAGCAGGTCGGTGATACCGCGCTTCACCAGGCGGTTATCGAGGAAAAGCTGCCGGTCGTCGCCGTTCTGGAAAAACACTTTGGCCGGGAAGCGGAACGCGAAGCGGTAGAGGCCCAGCGCGACTTTGCTCACGAAGTTTTTGATGATGAACACCGTGCCCAACCCGCTCACGTTATTGATGCTGGGTATACCCGCGATGCGGGCCGCGATGCTGCCGTAGATGTTGGGCTTGATGGTGTAGTGCAGCACCACATCGGGCTGCTCGCGCCGGTAGATGCGATAGAAGCGGCGCGTGAGGGCGGCATCCTTGATGGGATTGGTGCCCTTATTCTCCATCAAAATGGGCACGAAGCGGCAGCCCAACTCGGTTTCGAGGCGCGCCGAGTAGTCATCGGGCGGGGCGATGGCCAGCACTTCGTGGCCGGCGGCCTGCAGGGCCCGCACAAGGCTGGCGCGGAAATTCCAAATATTCCAGCTGGTATTGATGACGATGGCGACGCGCAAAACGGTGAGTAGTGAGGAGTGAAATGGTGAGTTCGGGGGCAAAGGTCGGCCTTACGGATTTTACCTCCGCTCGTTTATATCCGAGGCAGTCAGAGGCTCACTATTTCACCAACTCACCATTTCACCAAAATACGCCGGTACTTTGTGGGCTCTTTGCGTGTTGTGCCTGCTATGAACCTTCGTCTTTCGGTCTTCTTGTTTCTTTTGGCACTGCTGCCGCAACTGGTTTCGGCCGCGCCACCGGCGCTGCCCGGCCAAGCCATTTTCCAGAAAAACTGCGTGCGCTGCCACGGGGCCAACGGCAAGCGCGGCCTCAACGGCGCGCACGACCTCACCAAGAGCAACCTCAACGAATTCGGCCGCACCTACCTCGTCACCAACGGCATGGGCAAGATGCCGGCCTTCGGCAAAACGCTCACGCCAGCGCAGGTGCAGCAGGTAGTGGCGTATTCGCTTACTTTGAAGTAAGGCCCAAATTTGTCATGCTGAGCGCAGTCGAAGCATCCCTACCGCATAACTAATTCAATTGCTGCAACGAAGCGGCAGAGATGCTTCGACTTCGCTCAGCATGACGTTCTTTTTGGTTGGATTTGCGTTTATAGCCGAATCCAGCCCATCCAATACTGACAACAACATTCCCATGGCAAATACCCAATCCGGCGGCCGCAAGCCCGGCAACAGCACCCGCCACGTCGGCGCCGTCGACGGCGTGAAAGGCCGGGCGGGCCGCATCCTGCTGAAGGCGGCCGACAACGGCACCTACGAAACCGCCAAAGAGCACGAAACCGCCGTGCTCATCTCCGTGCCCCCGCGCCGGCAGTCCGAAGCCCAGACCACTGAATACCTTGATGAGCTGGCATTTCTGATTGAAACGGCCGGCGCTACTGCCACCAAACGCTTCGTGCAGCGGCTCGAAAAGCCCGATATCCGCACCTACGTGGGCGAGGGCAAGCTGGCAGAAATCAAGGCCTACGTGCAGCACGAAGGCACCAGCATGGTCGTGTTCGATGATGACCTCTCTCCTTCCCAGCTCCGCAACCTGGAGGCCGAGCTGCTGGTAAAAATCGTGGACCGCTCGCTGCTCATTCTCGATATTTTCGCGTTGCGGGCCAAGTCGGCCACTTCGCGCACGCAGGTCGAGCTGGCGCAGTATCAGTACCTCCTCCCCCGCCTCACCGGCCTCTGGACTCACCTGGACAAGCAGCGTGGTGGCGTGGGCATGAAAGGACCCGGTGAAACGGAGATTGAAACTGACCGTCGCATTGTGCGCGACCGGATTGCCTTCCTCAAGGAGAAGCTCGAAGACCTAGACAAGCAGAGCCACACCCAGCGCAAGTCGCGCGGCGGCAACATCCGGGTAGCGCTGGTGGGCTACACCAACGTGGGCAAAAGCACCCTGATGAACGTGCTGGGCAAGGCCGATGTATTCGCCGAAAACAAGCTGTTCGCCACCGTGGACGCCACCACGCGCAAAGTGGTGCTCGAAAACACGCCGTTTCTGCTCTCTGATACGGTTGGGTTTATCCGCAAGCTGCCCACCAAGCTCATCGAGAGCTTCAAGAGCACGCTGGACGAAATCCGCGAAGCCGATTTGCTGCTGCACGTCGTGGACATTTCGCACCCCAATTTTGAGGAGCAGATTCAGGTGGTGAACGATACGCTGGTCGACATCGGCGCGGCCGACAAGCCCACACTGCTGGTGTTCAACAAAATAGACCAGTACAAGCACGACGACGTGGAGCACGACCCCTTCGGCGAAGTGCTGGATGCCGAGGACGACGGCACTGCTCCGCGCCCGCCGCTGGAGCAGCTGCAAGCTACTTATATGGCCAAGCTGCACGACCCGGTGGTCTTCATTTCGGCCCAGGACCGCACCAACTTGGACGAGCTGCGTGAGCTGCTGGGCAAGCGCGTGGCGGCCCTGCACCAGCAGCGCTACCCCTACCAGGCCAACACTTGGGCCAGCGAATAGCCCCATCGGTTCGGCAGCATTATCAAATTGTTGCCGGGCCGATTGGGCATGAACGTTACGTGAATATTATCGTAAGGGCGAAGGCCGGGCTACATCAGGCCCGGCCTTTTCTGTCATGAATCAGGTACGCTTTCTTCGTTTGGGTGCTCTACTGCTGCTGGGTTTGGGCCGAGCCGCCGCGCAGGATATCCCCGTGTACCCGCCGCCCGCGCCGCTCGATACGGCCGGGGCCGGCCGCTCCGATGCCCAGACCTTTGCCAACTCGCAGGTGGTGGGCATGGGGCCGAGCAAGGGTCTGATTGTGAAGTACGAGCGGATTCCGGGCAATTTCAGCCTGAAAAGTACGGCCGTGGGCGGGGGTTCTGACTACAATACCCAGGTTAGCAAAAACGCCAACCTTGTCATCAAGGCCTACGCGCCGCTGCTCAACCACCCGCACCTCAAGCTCATTCTAGGCCTGAACTACGACCGCCAGGAATTCCAGTTCAGTACGCCGGCCACTACCGACCAGTACGGCCTCTACAGCAACATCGAAAACAAGGGGTTGAGCGTGATTGGCGCGCAGCTGGCCGTGATTCGGCCGGTGGATGCGGTGCACTGGTACCTTTTCCGCACCAAAACCGAGCTTAACGGCGACTATAATTCCGACGAGCTCAGCGTGAGCGACTACCTCAAAGTCACTTCCGAATTCATCTACGGCTGGAAGCGCAGCCCCACGTTTGCCTGGGGCCTGGGCGTGCAGCTGGGCTACAACCTGGGCCGCCAGAGCATCTACCCCGTGCTGGTGTACAACCGCTCCTTCAACCCGCGCTGGGGCGTGGAGGCGCTGTTTCCGGCCCGGGTGCTGGTGCGGCGCAACCTGTCGTCCAATTCACTGCTGTTTGCCGGCTACGAGGTGGCCAGCAACAACTACAACCTGAAGCTGCGCACGCCCTTCGCCGCGCCCAACAACCCCAAAGTCACCTCGCTGGAGCTGCGCCAGATTGACTTGAAATTCCGCCTGCGCTACGAGCACGAACTCCTGTCCTTCCTCTGGACGGGCATCGAAGCCGGCTACCGCTACAACTACCAGTTCAACGCCTTCGACCGCACCAACAGCACCCGCGACCGCCTCATCAACAGCCAGCTCGGCGGCACGCCCTACGCCAGCCTGGACCTGTTCATCGTGCCGCCCCGGAAGCTGCTGCAAAAGGCTGAACGCAGCCGGAAGTAGAAATAAAAGCAGTAGGATGCGGGGCTTGCCCCCGCCCGGCATTGAACGATGATACCGTTCAACGCCGGGCGGGGGCAAGCCCCGCACCCTACTGCTTTTTACTACCTAAATCCCGAAGTTATACACCGCCTTCAGGTACAGGAAAGCTCCGTTGAAGCCCATTTGCACCGGAGCATATGGGTACACGTCGTGGTTGGCGGGGAAGGGCGACGGCACACCGTAGCGGTTCTGGAAATACCGCTCGAAATCGCCTCGGCTGGCGAAACCGCCGGGTGCCACGCCGTTGGAAGCCGCCTCGTTGAGGGTATTGGGCTTCACGTTGAAGAGGTTTTGCGCGCCCAAGGTCAGCGTCAGCGCCTTGGCGGGCTGGTAGCTGATGAGCAAATCGGTCACGGTGCGGGGCTTGAACACCAGCAGGTAGCTGCCGAAATCGTACCGGGCCGGGTCGGGGGCCACGTCGTAGTATTTTACTTCGCCGAAGTACGTATTGCGCAGGCCGATGCCGAATTTACCCAGGCTGTAGTTCACGCCGAGCAGGATTTTGCTGGCCGGGTTGCCGGTTTCGATGAGCGAAAGCTGGCGCGGGTCGATGTAGTTGGTGGTCGGGTTGTCGTCGGTTTGCAGGCTGCTGAAGTTGGCCGGGATGTTCTGGGCGCGGGTGCGGGTCTGGTTGAAGTTGGCCGCCGCCGTCACCGTGAGCTGGCCCTTGCCGAGGGCATGGCGGTAGCTGCCCACCACGTCGATGCCCTGCGTGCGGGTGTCCAGGTCATTGGTGAAGAACTGGGCCTGGCTCACGCGGTTGTTGGCCAGCAGCTGGGTAAACTCCGGGCTGATGCCCGAACCCGGCCGCAGCAAGCCCGACAGCGTGATGCGGTTGTCGATGTCAATCAAATACGCATCGGCCGTGAGTGAGAACGACGGCGTGGGCGTGAGCACCAGACCGGCGCTGTAGCTCCGCGATTTTTCGGGCGTCAGGGTGGGTACCTGGGCTTTCTGGGTCAGTTCGTCTTGGTTGTTGAAAATGCCGGAGTACACCACCCCGCTCACGCCGGGGCGCTGCGTAATCTGGCGGTAGAGCACCTGCTGGAGCGACGGCGCCCGGAAGCCCGTGTTGAACGCGCCGCGCACGGCCAGGAAATCCGCCACCTTCACCCGCGTCGTGGCCTTGTAAATAAAGGCCGAGCCGAAGGTGGAATAGTTCTCGTAGCGCAGCGCGCCGCTCACGCTCCAGCGCTTGGTTACGTCGGCTTCCACGTCGAGGAAAGCGCCCACGTTGGTACGGCTGCCCACTACCGCCGAGGCCTGGCCAAAGCCGCTGAAGCCCTGCGCGCCCTGCTGGGCCAGCGAGTTATTGTCGTACTCCGCCTCGGCGCGCTCATCGCCGCGCATGATTTCGTAGCGGTCGGCCCGGAACTCGCCGCCGAAAGCCACGTTGGTGCCGGCCAGCACTTTATCAAAAAAGCGGTTGGCCGTGGCGTTGGTCACGTTTTGCAGAAACTGGAAGCCGCCGGCATTGGCAAACACCGTGGGCGACTCCGAGCCCAGCGACGCATTCAGCGTGTTGGCCAGGTCGTAGTTCATGCGGTTGTAGCCAGTGGTGTTGCTCAGGTCCAGGGTCCAATGGTTGGGGCCGCTGCGGCCCAGCACCACGCCCACCGTGCCCGCGCCGTCATGGATGCGCGTGTTCACCTCGGGCTGGTAGCCGTACGGAAACAGCTCCTTCACCACTTCGTTGGGCTGGGTGGCGGGCAGTACCCACGGCGTATTGGCCTGCCCCCGGCGGAAGTTGTAGCTGCCGAAACCGTAAAACGCCAGGGCTTCCGATACCTCCACCCGGGCATTGAACAAGCCGCGCACGTTGCGCACGCGGGCATCGCCGTTGTGCTGCTCAAAGTCTTTGTAGGTCTTGCCGGCGGCCGCCAGCGCGGCCTGCTCAGCGGCCGGGTTGTTGGCCACGAATACGGGGCTCACCAGCGGGTCGCGGGCGTAACCGCGGGTGGTGCGGCCGCGGTAGTCAGCGTCGGCGGTCAGGTTCAAAAACCCTTTTTCTCCCAAGCGGAAGCCTTTATTCACGCCCAGCAGCGTGGCCAGGCCGTCGCCCTCCGAAGTCACGCCCGAGCTCAGCAGCACGCTGCCGCCGTGGTTGTCACTCTTCAGGTTGATGTTCATTACGCCGGCAATGGCGTCGGAGCCGTACTGGGCCGCGGCACCATCGCGCAGCACTTCCACACGCTCCACGCCCAAGCTAGACAAGGTGTTGAGGTCGGTGCCCACGCTGCCCAGGCCGCGGTTGCTCAGCAGGTTTACCAGGGCGGTGGTGTGGCGGCGCTTGCCGTTCACGAGCACCAGCATCTGGTCGGTACCCAGGCCGCGCAGGCTGGCCGGGTCCACGTGGTCGGAGCCGCCGGCCCCCGTCTGGCGCGTCGAGTTGAAGGCCGCCACCGTGTATTGCAGCAGCTGCGTGAGGTCGGTCTGGGGCACGGTGCGCACCAGTTCGCTCATTTCCACCACATCTACCGGCACCGCCGATTCCAGGGCGGTACGGTCGCTACGACGGGTACCTACGGCTACGGTTTCGGGGTTCAGCGTCACGGTGAGCACAGTGGCTTCACCGGCCTTCAGAAACACGTTGGTGATGTTCTGCACCCGGAAGCCGGGCTGCTGCACCTGCACCACGTAGGGCCCGCCAGATACCAGCCCGCCAATGGTGAACGTGCCCGTCTGGCTGGCCTGCACGGTGCGGCGCTGGCTGGTAGCCAGCGAGATGATTGACACCGAGGTATTAGGCTGCACCTGTCCCTGGGCAGAGGTGACCTGGCCGGTCAGGGTCGACGAGCTGCCGGCGGTGGTGGCCCCGGCACCCTCGCCTGGGGTAATGGGAGTTTGCGCCTGGGCGGTGGCCGGTAGCAATGCCGGACTCAACGAAACACCCAATAGGAAACAACGCAGGGTAAAATTATTCATGCGAAAACGGGAGGAGAAAAAAATTATAAAAAGACTAAATGTTGAACCCAGCGCAGAAAAAAGAGTCGTAAACGAAACACTTTTAACGCAACAGCAAGCCGGAATAATCTTATTCTGCTTTTATAAACAGCCAGTTGCAGACTTATTACTGTCCAGGTAAAATCTTGTTTTAGAGACCGAAAAGGGAAAACTGTTATTTGTCCCAAATTGGGAAAAAACAGGGTCAAAGCGCAATAGAGTGTAACTGCACGTCCCCATTATGGAATAATACCCTAAACCTTTTCCTTTTGTTTAAGTTATAGTCACAATAACTTAAACTTTTTTCAAAGCCCAATTAGACACCAACTCAATTTCAAAAAATGAAAAAGTCCTACATTATCTTCGCAGCATCCGCATTGAGCCTCTTTACTGCCTGCAGCAAAAAAGACGACGCCACGCCCGCAGCTAGCACCACCACCAATCTAACGGCTGCCATCAATGGGACGCAGCAGGTGCCGGCCAACAGCACCACTGCCGCCGGGACCTTTGCAGGTGTATACACCAGCAGCAATAAGCAGCTCACGTACACCGTTACGTTTTCTGGTTTTACGCCTTCGGCGGCTCACATCCACTCGGGCGCCCCGGGCGTCAACGGAGCAGTGGCCATTCCATTCTCTTCGCTGACGTCGCCCATCACGGGCACGGTAACGCTCACGGACGACCAGGCTACCCAGCTGCTCAACAATGGCATGTATGTGAACATGCACTCGACGGCTTTCCCGAACGGCGAGATTCGCGGCGACATCAAAAAGAAGTAATCAGCCGGGTCAGCTATCGGCTCATTATTGCCGGTGGGACAGCCCAAGTTGAGTCCGCAAAAAAGGCCCGCTATGCTGATAGCGGGCCTTTTCTTATTAACAGCGGCCGAAGCTGCGCTATTTGCGCTGGCGGCGCTTCTGGCCTTTCAGCCAGGCATAGGTGGCCTCCTGAGCGCGCAGGGGCTTTTCGCCCTCTACGGCCGGGATGAACGCATTCTCGAAATCGCGGGCCTTCACGTTGTCGTTGCGCTGGAAATCGAGCAGGTGGCGTACCTCGGCACGCAGGCTTTCGTCGAGGATGGGGAAGGCGACTTCCACGCGGCGGTCGAGGTTGCGGGTCATCCAGTCGGCGGAAGACACGTAGACTTTTTCCTCGCCGCCGTGGCCGAACACGTACACCCGGCTGTGCTCCAGAAAACGGTCGACGAGGCCGCGCTGGCTGATATTTTCACTGAAGCCGGGCTGGCCCGGCACCAGCCGGCCAATGCCGCGCACGATGAGCTCGACGCGCACGCCGGCGTGGCTGGCCTCGTAGAGCTTGGCAATCATGCCCTCGTCCTCCACGGCATTCACTTTGAGGATGATGTAGGCCTCGTGGCCTTTTTTGGCCTGTTTGATTTCGTAGTCAATCAGGGCACAAAGGCCGGAGCGCAGGCCGAAAGGGGCCACCAGCAGCTGGTGTAGCTCGGGCACGGTGGCTTGGTCGCGCAGGTACTCAAACACGGCGGCTGATTCCCGGGTCAGCCGCTCATCGGCCGTGAACAGGCCGTGGTCAGTGTAAAGCTCGCTGGTGCTTTCGTTGAAGTTGCCGGTGCTGAAATAGCCGTAGCGGCGCGTGGTTTCGTCGTCCTCGCGGCGAGTGATGAGCAGGAGCTTGCTGTGCACTTTGAGCTCGGGCGGGGTGAAGACGACGTGCGCGCCGGCCCGCTTCAGCTTATCGGCCCAGAAGAGGTTGGATTCCTCATCGAACCGCGCTTTCAGCTCGACTACCACGGTGACCTGCTTGCCGTTTTTAGCGGCTTTGAGCAGGGCTTTTACTACGGCACTTTTGCTGGCCACGCGGTAGAGCGTGATGCTGATGCCGGACACGCGCGGGTCGGCGGCGGCTTCGCGCAGCAGGCGCGTCACGTAGTCGAAGGACTGGTAGGGAGGGTGCAGCAGGTGGTCGCGCTGGCCGATGGCCGCCAGCAGGCTGCCCGTGCGCGGCAGCGTGGGGTGCGGCAGCGCCGGCCGGGGCGGGTAGTGAAAGTCGGCCTCGCCAAAATTGGGGAAGCCGAAGAAGTCGCGAAAATTGTGGTAGCGGCTGCCCTCCACCAATTCTTCGTCGGTGATGCCGGTTTTCTGCTTGATGGCGCGCAGGACTTCCTTCGGCATCTGGGGGTCGAAGAGCATGCGGGCCGGGAATCCGGTGGTGCGCTTGGCCAGGCTGCTGCGGATTTTCTCCATCAAATCGCCCGAAACCTCTTCTTCGATGTCCAGCTCGGCATCGCGTGAGAGTTTCACTGCATTGACTTCCACCTGCTGATAAGCAGGGAACAGTCCGGCCGCCCCTACGCGGATTACGTCGTCCAGAAACAGGACGTAACGCTCCTCGCCCTCATCGGGCAGGCGCACGAAGCGGCCGCCGTGGCGCTTGGTGGGCAGCTCCATTATCAGCACCCGCTCGTCGGCGTGCTTGTTCTTGGCTTTGCTGGTGGCAGCGTTGGGCTGGCTCAGGAAGAAAGTGAGGTAGACGGCCTGGTCCTTCAGGAAAAGGTGGTGCAGGGTATCATCGAGGGCCACGGGCGAGAGCAGGTCGCGCACGTTTTTCTCAAAGTAGCGGGCCGTCCACTCGCGCTGCTTATCGGTGAGCTCGGCCTCCGTGAGCAGGTGGATGTGGTGGCGGTTGAGCTCGGGCAGCAGCTGCCCGCGGAACGTGGCCCCGAATTCCTCCTGCTGCCGTGCCACCTCGGCCAGCACCTCTTTGAGCTGCCGCTTGGGGCTTTCGCCGAGCTTGGCGCGGGTTTTCTTTTTGAGCTTAGTCAGCCGTCGTAGCGTGGCCACCCGCACCTTGAAAAACTCGTCGAGGTTGCTGCTGAAAATGGCCAGGAACTTGAGGCGCTCCAGCAGCGGCACGGTATCCGTCTGGGCTTCTTGCAGCACGCGGGCGTTGAAACGCAGCCAGCTCAGGTCGCGGGAAAGGGTTTTCAATTCTTGGAAGTCGATTAAGAATGAGCAGAACGTCCTGCTGAGCTTGTCGAAGCATCTCTACCGCTTCGTTGCAAGAGCATTGATTACTTCTACGGTAGAGATGCTTCGACAAGCTCAGCATGACGTTCTTTTTTTGTTACCCCGGCCTGATTAGTGCTCCGTTTCTACTCCGCGTTGCGCGGGTAGTCGTAGAAATAAAACTCGGCGTTTACCTTGCTCACTTCGGCCCACTGCTCGCACTCGAAGCGCAGGCAGACCACGGCGGCGGTGGGCATCTCATTGATGCTGGAGGGAGAGAGGGTGTTGGCCGTTTCGGTGATGGTGGGGTTGTGGCCCACCACCAGGGCCGAGGCGGCCGAATCGGGCAAATCCTTAAGAATGGCCAGAAAATCGTCCACGTCGGCCCCGTAGATGCCGGACTCGACCACGATTTTATCGTGCGGGTACTGCATTTCGCGGGCCACCAGCACGGCCGTGCTCATGGCGCGCACGGCGGGCGAACTCACAATCACATCGGGGCAGATGCGGCGCTTGGCCAGCGCCTGGCCCATCAGGGGGGCATCGTCGCGGCCACGGTCGTTGAGCGGGCGTTCCTGGTCGCTGAGCTCATCGAAGCTCCAGCTGGATTTGGCGTGGCGAAGGAGATAGAGGGTTTTCATACGGGCGAAGCTAACGGGCTTTTGCTTACCCCGGGCATTAGGAAAAGGTTATGAGGGGCGGAGAAGTCTGCTTGAGAAGTCTTAACAGCTGAACGGTCGTGTTAATTGAACAGTCATGCTGAGCGGAGCCGAAGCATGACCGTTCAATATAGAAGCCGCAACAAAAAAGCCCCGCCGCCAACCTGGCGACGGGGCTTTTCCCAGCTTTCCGATTATTCCACAATCAGCTTTTTCACCACCACTCCCACTTCCGTAGTCAGGCGCAGGGAGTAGACGCCGGGCGCCACGTTAGGCAAGGCCAGCGCGTGGGCAACCGCACCAGCGGGCAGCACCTGCTGGCGCACCACCCGGCCCAGGGCATCAACCAAAGCGGCCGTTACCGGCTGGCGGTTTAGGCTGAGCGGGAACTCAATGGTCACTTGATTTTTGGCCGGGTTGGGGTATAATGCTACTTGCTGAGATAAAGCCGCCGACGCTACTGCCAGGGCCGACCGCGCCGCAAATACCAGCTCGAAGCGTGTGGTGTTGAGCGCGGCGGCATTGGTCACCGTGAACTGGTACGTGGGCTGCTGCGTGAGGTCGGTGAGGGTGCCGAGCTGCACGTCGCGCAGGTACACGGCGGTGGTGTTCAGGTTTAGCAGTTGGTTGGCTGTGAGGGTGTAGGTGCCCGCCTGCGGCACGCCCACGGCCAACGGCACCACGCGCTGAGCGGTGCCGAGGCCGGGCTGGCCGTCGATGCTGAGCTGGTGGCCAGCCAGGCTGGTTGATAAGTTAAGACCGGAAGGGTTGGGCAGCTTCTCGGCGTCGTAAGCAGCATCGAAGCCGCTGGTAGCCCCGTTTTCGAAGTAAACCGTGGCCTCGTCCACCAGCGGGCGGCCGACGCCTTGCAATGTGAGCTGCACCAGAGGCCGGGTTTCGGCGGTGGTGCGCTGGAAGGTGGTGGCGCTGGGCGCGGTCAGACGCTGGCTGTTGCGGAAGGTGAGGCTGGCCGAGGATTGGCCGGCCGCCACGCGGGCGAAAAACGCCTGCCCCACCGGCAGCACCGGGTTGCCGATGCCATTAATGTAGCTGCGGTACTGCCCCGCGTACTGGGCGCTGCTGCCGAATACATACATGGCGGCCTCCAGGCCCGGGCGGTCGGCGGGCGCTACCAGGGAGTAGTCGAGCGGGGCGGGGTACGGGTTGCCCAGCAGCTGCCAGCCGCCGTCGGGGTAGCTGGCGCGGTTGCTGGGCAGGGCCAGCGCCTGGTCGCCGCTGGTGAGGGTGCCCTGGAAATCGACCAGCTCGCCGGCTCCGATATTCACGGTGTAGCCCCGGCCCACGGCCAGCGCATCGGTCAGCGCATCCGGCGAGAACCAGCCTTTATCGAAGCTACTCATGGTATTGGTGAGGGTCAGGCGGCTGTCGTCGTAGCCGTACACGGTCGGGAACGGCCGCACGCTGCCCGGAGCGGCGGCCGAGTTGTAGGCGGGGTTTACCACGGGAGTGAAGCCGCTGGTAGCCAGGTCGGCCACGGTGGTATTACTCACCGGCGCCGCGTACTGGCGGTAGCCCAGCCCGGCGTTGCCGCTCGGGTCGATGGCGCGCTGCACGGTGGCCGTGCCCAGTACCCGGCCGCCGCTGTTCACCACCAGCGCGTCGGTGGCCACGCCACCGCTCACACTGGAGAGCAGCGTCAGGACTTTGCTGTTGGTGGCCAGGTTGCCCACCAACGTGAGCACGCCCCGGATGCTGGTTGTGGTGCCGAGGGCGGCGCCACCGGCCCCAATGGTCAGGTTTTTATAGGTGCTGGCGCTGCTGCCGCCCAACAGCTGGTTGACGGTGCCGCTGGTAGCCAGCGTGCCCTCGGTGGCGGCGAAGGTGCCGTTGTTGGTCAGGTTGCCGGTAAGGCTGAGCGTGCCGCCGCCTTGGTTGAGCATTGCCCCAACGCTGATGGTCAGGTTTTGGGCCGTGGCAGTGCCTGCGGCGATGGCCGGGTAGCGGGTTGCGGCCGGAATAAGGGCATCGAGGGTGGCCGTGGGCACGCCGCCGGTCCAGTTGGCGGCGTCAAACCAATCGGTGCTCACCGCGCCGGTCCAGATGGTGGGGTTGGCCGTTTCGTAGGCCCCCAGGTCGGGCGCGGTGCCGCTGTAGGGAAAGCCCACGTCGACGCCGGCGTCAATCAGGTCGCTGCCGGGGGCCAGGCGGAGCAGGCTGGTCACGGGCAGGCT
This sequence comes from Hymenobacter segetis, assembly GCF_054776495.1. Lineage (NCBI taxonomy): Bacteria > Pseudomonadati > Bacteroidota > Cytophagia > Cytophagales > Hymenobacteraceae > Hymenobacter > Hymenobacter segetis. Next base: position 234,951 of record NZ_BAAHBV010000003.1, read on the forward strand.
GCCGTCGGCCTGGCGCGGGGCCCGCAACAGGGTGGTGTCCAGGCTCACGAAGTCGCTGGGGTCCACCGTCACGGCGGGGTTCAGGAAGGTGTTGTGGTCGGTGGTGTTGGCCCCGGGCGTTGCGTCGTAGTTGTTCAGGTCGCGGGTGGCGGCGTTGGTGGAGCGGGGCAGCAGGCTGATGTTGTTGCGCAGCGTGTGGTGGTAGCCGGGCACATCGGTGAGGTAATCGGTAGAATTACGGGCCTTGCGGTTCAGCATGTCGAAGTTCACGGCGTTGTTATAGGCCGTGTTGTTGAGCCAGGTGCTGCCCTCCAGGTGGTGGTTGGAGTAGAAGCCGTTCGACCGGTTGCGCACCGACACGCAAAACCGGACGGTGTTGCTGGGCACCGGCGACGGGATGCCGGTCAGGGCCGTCGAGCCGTAGCCGCCCGCCTTGAAGCCGTTGCCGTCGCCCCGGGTCGCGAAGTTCTGGGTGTAGCCGTTGTAAAAGGCCCAGCAGTTCTCAAACGTGGTGGCGGTGTAGGCCGAGATGCAGTCGTAGCCGTCGTCGCTGTTTTGCCAGGCGCGGCAGCCGCGAAACACGTTGCCCGTGTAGTCTATCCGGTTGGGGTGGCAGCCGAAGCCGTCCACGTTGCCGCCGTTGGCGGTGCCGGTGGAGTTGGGCGCGTTGATATTGTCGTTGTTGCGGTAAGCGTCGCAGTTCAGGATGAGGTTGTTCGGGCCCCGGGTCAGGTAAAAGCCGATGGCCTGCCCGTCGTGCATACTCAGCCGCTCGTAGATGTTGTTGCCGAATTGCCCGCTCTGCGAAAAGCAGATGGACAGCGTGTTGGTGGTGCTGTTAACGGACGGCACCCGCACGCCCACCACTTCCAGCCCCCGAATGTGGATGTACGAACCCGTCACCTCAAACGCGCTGAGGCGGTAAGGGCCGACGAAAGGAGCGCCGGCATTGGTGACGTTGGGGTTAACGTTGGCGTAGTTGAATACCGGCCGCTCGCCCGGGTAGGCCCAGTAGTTGATGCGGCCGGCCGTGGCCGAGCCGCTTTTATTCAACAGCGTGACGTAGGCATACGGGGCACCGTATCCCGCTATCTGCGAATTCTGCATCATGTAAACACCGCCGCGCACCCACACCGTATCGCCGGCCGACACCGCCGTCTGGGCCTGCTGAATGGAGAGGAAGGGTTGTTGAATGGTGCCGCTGTTGGTGTCGCTGCCCGTGGGGGCCACGTAAAATTTAGCGGAAAACGCCGGACCACAGCTCAGCGCCAGCAGTAGGGCAAGAAAGTAGTGTTTGAACATAGGATTAGGATGGGAAGTGATGATGGGTTGAACTTACCAGCGTCCTTTGCCCCTACTCTCCTGCACTGTTCTGACTGCCCATCAATCACTTCGTCCGCGGAGCCCGCCACAGATGCAAGCGACGCCCGGCGTACCTTTTCCCGATTCCTTTTCCAGCTCGCCCGCGCCTTCCCGGCTGGCTCCGGCCCGGCCGGGACCACTGCCCGGGGCCCGGCCCCCTGCCCTCTCCTGCCCTCTCATGCTCTCTACCTACCTCCGCCGCTTCCAGCACCTGCGCGTGGCCACCAGCCGCCAGCACGGCGAAGCCCCCTACAAGCCCGCCCTGCTGCTGGCTGTACTCGAAGGCGTCGCCGACGGCTCCATCACCGGCAACCGCATCGGCATCACGCCCGAGCTCATCGCGGCCTTCAAAGCCATCTGCACCGATTTGGGCACCTCGGCGCTGTTCACGGCCGCCAACTTCGCCCTGCCCTTCTACCACCTGCGCTCCGACGGCTTCTGGCACCTGCACACCTGGCCCGGCCTCGACATCCTGCTCACCCGCTCGGGCTCCATCCGCAGCTTCCGCCACCTGCGCGACGTGGTGGCCTACGCCGCCCTCGATGCCGACCTCTGGCTGCTGCTGCAAGCGCCCGCCCACCGGGCGGCCCTCACGCAAGCCCTGCTCACGCGCTACTTCCCCCAAACGCAGGGCCGCTACCGCGCCCGCGCCGGCCAGGAGGCGCTGGCCGGCATCCGCCGCCAGATGCTGGAAGAGCCCGCCGCCCTCTACCGCACCCACGTAGCGCCCGCCGATGAGCTCGACCTCACGGTGCGCAGCGGCGTGTTCAAGCGCGTGGTGCTCGAAGCCTACGACTACACCTGCGCCGTCTCGGGCCTGAAGCTACTCAGCACCCGCAGCAGCCCCGTGCCGCTGCTCGATGCCTGCCACATCGTGCCCTGGGCCGTGAGCCACGACGACACCCTGCCCAACGGCGTGGCCCTCTGCCCCAACCTGCACCGCGCCTTCGACCGCCACCTGTTCTGGATTGATGCCGACTACCGTGTGCGCCTGGCCGAGGATTTCGGCGAGCTCAGCGGCGGCGACTACGGCGTGCGCCGCTTCGAGGGGCAGGAGCTGCGGCTGCCCCACCGGCCGGAGTGGTGGCCGGGGCGGGGGAATCTGGCGGCGCAGGCGGGACACTGACTTGCCGTTTGTTATTTTGACCGTTTTCCTGAACACTGGTCTTTACTATCGGGACCATTCAGACACTTCGTTCCCGTTTCCGGGTGATGTAAAAAAGCACCCACAAGAGGGCGGTGCTCGGAAAGGGTAACAGGAAACGCACATCCATTGAGTAAAAGGCAAAGTATTGCTGCGCTATCAATACAAAGAAGATATAGCTCTTGAGCAGCGTGTCGACCACCAGCAGCAGGAATGCCCCCGTTCTAATGCGCCGTTTAGCAGGGAAGAGCGCACTGCTATACAGTAGTAGTGCCGCGGCCGCCGGCAGGAAAAACAGGGCGGACTCAACCAGGAGCCCTATCCGGCTTCCCTCATGATATATATAGCGGAGGGCTTCATATAAGCTTCTATGAGAAGGTACACAAAGTGCCCAATACCACCCGAACAGCAACATCCCACTAAGCAGGAGCAATACGCCTTTGTGCTTTACAGGGAGTGCATACTTCATACGGATGAGGGGTAGTCCCACGGATATATTGTTGTCGTAACGTTGCCGCAGGCACAGATATGTTAAACATACCCTCCTTCAACTGAACAGAGCTCGTTCAAGGCACGACGGTATCGATTACAGTGAGTCAGCAGCAGAGTGATTGGGACAAAACGAGAAAAGGGTTTTAAAACCTCGTTTCGGGGCTGCTGGTGAGGCTTAAGCCACAGCCATGACGCTGCTGCTGGTGCTGCGGGCCGGGGCGTTGATGAGAGCCAGGGCTTTCTCGTGCTTCCACTTCTTACCCTCGTGCTCCCGGTCCTTTTCGCGTTCCTGGGCTTCGTGCTGCCATTTCTTGGCTTCGTGATGCCGGTCCTTTTCACGTTCCACCGCGCTGCGGTCATCTTTCAGCCGTTCAGTTCGCCGGTCAAGCAACTTCGTGAGCAGCGTATTGAGCAGGGACTTGAGCCCCAAACCAGCGGCACCAGCAGCCACGCCCTTAAGCGGGATATTGGCCAGGAAAGCAAGGAAAGCGGTTAACGACATGAGCAAGTGTGGGGGCAGTGCAGCGCAAACGTCCCCCCAAGCCCCGGCGAGCCGGAAACCAGCAGCATCAAAACAGGCAGGAAGGAGGGGTTTTTCATCGTAATACACTCATTATTAGATATAAAATTTTCGTGTATCTGGCCGGTTACGGCGTATGGTATGATATCGCGTTCTGCATTCTGAATTGGTACTCCGAAATTCGGCATTAAAGCGCAGCGGTTTATCTGATAGAGGGAGAAAGCATTAGGAATCGGTGCAACACACCGTTTATTTGAACCATGAGTATGCCTTCGCGCTGCGGTGCCTTCTTTTTCCTCATGGCCGGGCCACTGTTCATGCGCTGCGGGGCGCCGTCCGGCGCCGGGCACGACATCCAGGTACTGGAACTGCTGCATTTTAACGGCCAGAACGAAACGTGGGCCTACCGGATGGATTCGGTTGGCCGGGTACAAGCGCTGCACCTCAACGTGGACGCGCCCGACTCCGCCGTCCATTGTTTTGCCCTGTCAGAACCCCAACGACGGCAAGTGCTGACCTTAACTCAAGAGGTGGTGCGCTTGGATTCAATCGGGACGGGCGGCATTCGAATTGAGCCAACGGACGGGGCAATTGTCAAGGTGCTGGTCTACCGCAAAGGCCAACGCCTTTTCTCGTACTGCAATGCCCCCGTTGCGGCCTACGCGGATCCCCAGGCAATCGTCTTTCACTTGGCACAGGCGCTGCGCGAGGCGGGCGCGTCGTCCGGGAAGCCATCGCCGTGCGCCGGGGCCTTCTCCGCGCCGGTTCTCGCCCAAGGCCTGGAGGACCTCTTTCATTTTCCGCTCCCCGACACGCTGCCCGAAGGCGCCGTGCAGGAGTGACCAGTCAGGCTTGTGACTGGTTAACACCTTCCACAAAGGCTCCAATTTCTGAACGAAGCACGTTCAACGTAGTACCGTTTAAGTAAACTTGGAATACTGGAGCCATCAGCGGTGTTTACAGGCTGGAACCTGGCGTAGTACCAGTGGCGCTGTCGCTCGCGTGTAGGAGGAAGTAACTGTAGTCCTCCGCGGGCATCTGCCCCGCGGCGGGGTGGGCCCGTCCCGCGGGCTCCTTGCTCCGCCTGTTGAACGGACGCCATCGCCCCAGAAGGGAAGCAGCATATTGCCTTCCCCTCCTTCGTTGACTTATATTTCGAGGCCGTGTCTGCACATCGGCTAATCGGTCTGCCGATGATAAGAAAAGAACATGAACCTTGCGTTGCCCCCTGCTATCTTTTTTTGCGGCCTGCTAACCGTGGCCTGCTTCGTGGCTTCGTGTGGCAATGACCCAAAAACCACAGGAAGTGCCGCGGTCTCCACCGGCGAATTGTCGACGGCGAACGATTCGCTTGCTCGCACCAACGGAGTTGAGGTGTCCATTGCTCCAGCAGAACCTATTCCCCGTAAAAAGCAGCCAGTGCCCGCCGGACGGCAGGACACCCGGATAATAAGCGATTTTGTTCTCGATCCTTTCTGTCGCGAGCTGCACGAGCAAGATATCGCAGGTGTAATGTCTCGAAGCGCCAGCATCGTGAAATCCACCATGCAAAATCATTACGATGACAACGCCACGGATACGTTGATTACGGTGACGAAAAATCAATCCAAGATTGTGTTTCGTAAAAGCCCCTACAACTTCTTATTGGACGAACTTTTCATTAGTGACAAGCGCTTGGCCCGGATGTGCCACGGAATTGACATTGGCATGCCCAAAGCAAAATTTATAAAAGCCATCTGCGAAGACTGCACACTTAACGGGTATCCAGACACCATTCGCGTAAGCAATGAAGAAGTAGACCGTGACTGTCGGGTCATTTTTCGAAACGATGTCCTTGTGTCCGTGCGCCTCTACCCATACTAAAAAGGAGCAAGGGTTAGCCCGGCAATGCCCGGCAGGCCCTTCGGGACAACAGGGCCGGTGCTTAGAAGTGATTTTAGTCTCACGAAGCCAGAAATCACGGTCCGTAAACGCCACCGTTTGGCTGAACGTCTGTCAACTATTGCCGGTGCATCCTAGTCGACCGGGGATATTCCGGCGAAGGCAGGGTAACGAGGTAAGTGGGGGTGAGCAGCAAGCGGGTGGGCATTCCCCGCAGCGGGCCCTCCTGGTACGTGAGGCGGATGGTATCTCCCTGCAGGGTGTAGCGCCCTTCGTGGTAACCCAGGCCCATTTCCACTGCACACTCCCCGTTGGTGAACAGGCGAACGGTATACGAGCCCACCACTAAGTCTTCAAAGGCCGAATACCGGAGGGCTCTGCTTTCGCAGCCGGTGACCCCGGACAGGACCAGCGTGGAAACTCTCATTCACCAAAGCTAGACGCTCCTATTTTTGAACGGAGCGCGTTTAAGCCACGACCCTTGAAGCGGTAGGGCGCTCAATTGTAGGTGATGGTGATGCCGCTGCTGGCGCTCTTCTCGTCATAATCCGCGGTGACGGTTCCCCAGGAAAAGCGCCCTTCGCGTCCTAGCTCTTCGCGCACCCAGTGTTTCAATGCCCCTAAGCGTTCCCTTTCAGCGCGTTCCGACCAGTTTTCCCAACTCCCAAGTAGTGCCGTTCGCTCGGGCGAAATGCCCACCGAAATCATCTGCAAGCAATTCTGGCAAAAACAGAAGTGGAAGTGAACGTAGTTCGGCCCTACCGGGACGTTGTGCGTCGATAACCACTTCCAGCCGTTGTGCAAGTCGCGCACCTCCGTCGATTCGCCCACGACGAGAGCAGCGACCGTTTCCAACGAATCGCCGGCGCAGATGCACACCGAAGGGGCTAAAGTCAAGTGGCCGGTCTGTTGGTCAATCATGCGCTCGATTCATCACACCAAAGAAACGCTCCATTTGCTCGTTCGACCGTAAAAGTGAACAGAGAATCAGATGGTGGCTTTTCTAGTACTATTGCAGCCCCCTTGCTTCTTATGCGTGGGATGCTTCCATGAGCTTGTTTGAGCGCCTCCGGCATTTTTTTCGTTCCCCGCCCCCCGCTGCTGCGCCACGCGCCACGCCCGAGGACCCGGCTACCCCTGCGCTGCTGGAAGCGCTTCGCCAGGGCCTGCGGTCCGCCATCGAGTCCGCCGCGCCCGACCTGCGCGTCGTCAGCCGCGGCGACGCATGGGAGCTGGCCCCACTGGGCCTGCCCCTTACCTCGACGGTGTTCCGCGTGGACCGCCACCCGGGGGCGGTGCTCTGCACCCTGGGCGTGCGCGTGCACCACCCCGAGTACTTCCCGACGGCCATCGACGACTGCCTGGTGGGCTACGGCACGGACCCCGCCGAAGCGGTCGCCAATGGGGCCCGGATTTACGTGGACGGGGTCCTGGCGGCGGTGCTGCAGGCCTTAGACGGCCGGCACGACCCGGTCTTGGACTGGGTCGCCCTCCCGGAAGGCACGCGCTGGCACCCGGTCGCGGGACCGCTGCAGGTGCAAGGGGCGTGGACCGGGGTGGCGGACCTAGACCCGGACCACTTCGTGCAGCTGCTGGCCCCGCTGGTGCAGGCCCTGCCCCTGCACCGGCCCTTTCATTGGGTCAAAGTCTACCAGAGCCGGCAGCCCAACGGGGACTTCATCGGCGAATGCCTGCGCGACAACGCGCCGTGGGAGGCCGCCCTGCCCCTTTTACAAGCCGATGCCGCCACGTGGCCCTGGCAGGCGCAATTTGCGGGCAAGAAGCAGTTTCTATTATTCCGGCGTTGTGGGTAAGCCGTTGCCTACTCAGTGCACCGTTTACTTAAACCAAGGAGATGAAGAAACTTCTTTATTGGACGGCTCTACTGGCTGGCTGTAATTCAGATTTAGGCACTCCAGCGCAGCTAGACAGAGAAAGTGGGTTTGGTGGAGTCCCCTTCGGCAGCTCACCCGCTTTGCTAACGAACGCAACCGTGTATTCTGCACATGGGGATGAGACGACATTTATTCAGCATACTCTCCGCAGAACCGACGGAAGCTTCAACCTTGCAGACAGCTTAGGTTTCGCCATATACTGGGACTACAAAAAAGGGAAACTGCACAAGGTCAGCGCATCTGCTGTTGGTCAGGGCATACCCGCTGTTTTAAAGGAACTACACCGCCGATTTGGTCCCGAGACCGTGCGTAACGATACCATGTATTGGAGCGGTGAAACCGTAATAGCTACCGCATACTGCAAGTCTGTTGATGTGGATGTGCTCTTACTAACTGTAGAGCAAAAGCCGCAGGCTCCATAGAGCAGGACTGTTGGGGTATGAAGAATACGCTCCTTTCCCTGAACAGACCGTTTAGCCCGCGTAAACTTCTTTCGTCCAAACAAGCCGTTCATTGACGAACTCACGGGTTTGAAAATACTCGGTCAACAAGTCATCGTCCACTGCTGTGGAAGCGCCGCCAAAATGATGCTCGCCGGCTAGCGCGACCACTATCAGCGCAGGGTTGGCTTGCTGCAGGGACTGCCGTAGGTCAAGGAGTTGCTGAAAAGAGGTTCCTTTGCGCGCTTTGATGTACCGTATGATTCTTTCCCTGAAGCGTACTTCCGCAATAGAATAGAGGAGCATTGGAGCAGCATGAGTGAGCACGCGAATATACTCCTCTGCCATTCGGACCGTTTTCGTAAACTACTGTGCCGATTTACTTGTCCAATACGGCGGAATCAGGATGCGTTTCTGCAGGGTATATTGCGGTAGAAAAGAAATTGCGTCTTACCATCAACGCTCCTTTCACTTATGGCAGACGATAGCAGCGCCCAAAGCCAAACCATCTGGCCCTTAGCCAAATTCTATTTCCAGGTCGATGGCTTGGGCGGCGGCGTAGGCAACTACTTCAACGAGGTGACCGGCCTCGATACCGAAACGCAGGTTATCGAGTACCGGCACGGCAACAGCACGAACTTCTCAACCATCAAGATGCCCGGCTTGCAGAAAGTCGGCAACGTGACGCTCAAGAAGGGCATCTTTGTGAAGGACAACAAGTTCTGGACCTGGTATAACACCATCAAGATGAACACCATCAAACGGACGACGGTGGTCATCAAGCTATTCGACGAGTCGGGGAAACCCACCATGACCTGGACGCTGAACAACGCTTGGCCGACCAAGATTACGGGCACGGACTTGAAGTCGGACGGCAACGAGGCGGTCATCGAAACCCTGGAGCTGGCTTACGAAACGCTGACCATCGCCAACGGTTAATCGCGACGCTACATGAGCCCAGGCAGCTTTTATTTCCAGCTTCAATTCGGCGCCATATTCACCCCGGCCGACAACGCCTTTCAGGAGGCTACGGGGCTGGCGGCGGAACTGGAAATCGAGGAAATTCAGGAAGGCGGACAGGCTTATAAGCACCGCATGCCCAAGGGCACCAAGTACGGCAACCTGGTGCTGCGGCGCGGGTTCGTGAGCTTCAACTCCCCGCTAACCACTTGGGTTGAGGCTTCGATAAACACCGATTTCTCGAAGCCCATTAAATGCACCGATGTGCTGCTGAGCCTGCTCAACGGCCAGAACGTGCCATTGGCCACCTGGCATTTCCGGGAAGCGTGGCCCGTGAAGTGGTCGATGTCGGATTTCAAGTCCCAAGAAAATGCCCTTGCCATTGAAACCCTAGAGTTTGCCTATGCTGAGTTTCATCGCGTCGCTTAACCAGACGTGGCTATTGCAGAAATAGGTGTTTGGCCCGCAGCACCTTGTGAACTTGCATAGGTCTAAGAGAGCGCAGACCAACCGTCTGCTTCTACAATAGCTACGACCGTTTGGTTGAACGCCGATGCTTTTCTCAAGCAGGTTACGCTGACGGCGTTTGCCACCGCCCGTGCGTTTTATTCAACTACCTAGCGCAACGCGACCAACCTGCGCTGCCGCGATGACGGGGGTAAAGACTTGTTCGCTGCCACGCAAAGCCAGCAGCAAGCTTCCGTGTACCGGACAGCCCGGTACTACCCGGTCAGCTTACCAGCGTATTTTCAGCCGCACCGCGTGGCGCCGGACGCTACGGCCCCAGCAGGGCTGGTGGAGTATCGCGCCACGCTGAATCAACCGCAGGTGCAACGCTTTGCCCAAAACGAGCTACTTTGTTTCACCCAGTCAGGCCGGCTGGAATGAGCCGCTAACCCACGCCTCCTGCCTTCGCTTCAGCTACCGGCCCCGCGGTACAACCACTGGCCGGCCCCGGCTAGGCGGTTAGCCGCTACCGTTTCCGCTTCCCGTTTTCAGATGAAAAAACATTTCTACCCGCTGCCCCTCGCGGCCCTGCTGCTAGCCCACCCGGCCCACGCCCAGCACACCGAAGTGGTGGAACGCGCTGGCGCCAACCTCTCTTGGTACGGCGGCCCCGACGCGGCCCCCACCTCCTTCATCAACCGCCACTCGCAGGACGGCTTGTACTTCGGCGACGCTTACACCAACACGCCCTACGGCACCCGGGCCGGCCTGGGCCTGGGCTTGGGCTTGCGGGTGCTGCGCGTGGGCGAGCGGGGCCAGCTCTGGGCCTACGACCTGGGCTACGACTGGCAGCGCGTGGGCACCGACATCACCAGCGTCAGCAACGTGGACTGGTCGGCGCGCACGCAGCAGGGCAGCTACCAGCGCTACGCCGCCGACGGCCGCACCTACCTGCACTCGCACAACATCAGCCTGTTCGTGGGCTACGGCCACCGCTTCCAAGCGGGCACCCTGCACCTCGACGCGCTGGCCGGCCCCGAGCTGGCGGCTGTGCTGGCCAGCCGCGAGCACGGCCAGGGCACCTTCAACAACGGCTACCGCTGGACCACCGACGCCCAGCGCTCGTCCGCGGGGGTAGATGGCCGCCTGCGGGCCGACCTCATCGCCTGGCACGGCCGCACAGGCCTTAACGCCAGCTACTCGCTGGGGCTCATCAGCGCGCAGGCAAGCCTGGTGGGTGGCCCCGCCCGCCAGTCATTTGGGCAAACCGTGCGCTTTGGCATCGCCTATTTGCTGAATAATTAGTGCGAACGGCCTTGGTTAAAAGTTAGGTCCAAAAGGTAAGTGGTATCCGCTGGGAATAGGGAGCAAAGACGGACCAGAAGTTCTGCAACAGCCACGACCGTTTGGCTGAACGCCCTTAGTATCGCGTAAAATCGCTCTTCAATGAGAGAACTGACAGAAGAGGAGGCATTGCAAGCAGTGGCCTTTATGGAAAAGCTCGTCGTGAGTTTAGGAAGTCTTGGGCGGCATTACTCCGACAATGACGAAGACCTAGCTTGGGCACTATTGTACCTGTTTAAGCCCAAATTGGTGAACGAGGCGGCTAAAGTGCGTGGGATGCTTTTCAGTAAATACAACACAGAACTGGCGGAAGGAGAAGACATGGACGAACTCGAGAAAATCCTTGAGGGTATGCCTTACCCGATAACGCCAACCCCTAAACAACTCGCTCGTTTCCGCCAAAACCGCCTGAATAAGCAGAGGTCAGAATAAAGCTCGTTTCGATTTACGAAGCGCGTTTACGCCACGACCGTTTGGCTGAACAGATACTTGAGGACTCATTTCGCCCACCCTCATACAGTGAGCTGGGGTTTTTCGTAGCTTGACGCTCCGCAGTCCCCTTCCCCGCGCCCTTCGATGCAACCTGACCCGCAACGCAATCCTTACGTCCTGGCTTCTAATATTCTGTTTGCGGGCTTGGCCTTGTCCACGGTCTGCTGGTTGCTGAGCAAACAGTTCTATCCACAGCCGGCCGTGGCGCACCCGTTGAGCCCTTGGGTGTTGGTTGGCGCTGGCTTATTGATGCTGGGCTGGTACTACGCCATTCGGCTGGGGCAGCGATGGGCGCGGGTCTTGCTGCTCATCCTTTTTGTGACTAGCGTGGCGCTAACCCTGACCTACCATCCCGAGCGGGTGATGCACCAGTTGCGCACCGATTGGCTGTTCGCTTTAAGCAACGGGGTAAACTATGCCTCGCAAGTGTGGGCGCTGATTCTCCTTTTTCGGACGCCTCGCCCGTCCCCCGTACCCCAGCCAAGATAGTCCATTTGTTGCAAGAGATTAATGTTGAGTACCGTTAAAGTGAACGGGTGAGAAGGAGTATCGCTATCTGCTTACTCCTTCGAGAAGCTAAAGCCGTACAGGTACTTGCTTTGAGCAGATGCAGAGGGTTCTACTACAAAGGTGAAATCGGTATTCTGTCCTCCTCGGACCAACACCCCCGCTAGCCTAACTAATTGGTGGGTGCCGTCGTCCAAATTGCGCTGCATCGTTTCAAAGCCCTGCAAACTAAACGCCTTCACTGGACCGTATTGGCGGCCGACGGCGACTAGTGTTGGTTTGGTCTTTTGCCACTCCTGTGGGGACGCGGCGAGCGGGTTGCCACGGGTCAAAAACCGGTCATACTCCCCCGCGCGCAGGTCGTCCACGGCAGGAGCGACTAATGACATGGCTTGTTCAACCCGCGCCAAGTCTTGGGTGGCAAACTCGTGGGTGTTGCTGCCGCCCGTTGCTTCAATGTTGATTCGGATGAAGGCGTAATTCTTCTTTTCGGCTGGTGAAAGAGCATGAAAAAACAAGTACGCGCAGTTGGACGCAGGCAGGTCAAAGGTGGCAAAGTGTTGCTGGATTTTATCAGCGGCACCGCTAAGCTTGAGTTCGTAAAACTTGCCTTGCACTTTGTCTTCGGTGGAAGATGACATTCCTTTCGCGTACACGACTTGGCCCCCGTAGAACGCCAGCACTTCGTCCACGCCCTTGGATTCGGTTGCGGAAGTGCAACCCGCGAACGAACCGGTGAGCACGAAGAACAAAAGAAAGAAAACACCTTTCATACGAACAGTTAAAGGGGAAAGCATCCCAAACGCACGGCTCCAAAAGTAGCGCCTGAGCACCCCAACGTAACCCTCCTTTGCGATTGGGACCGTTTGCCTAAACGCCCATCCGGACGCCGTGAATGTAGCTTTGAGCAACTAGCGATGTCTCCCTTTAGTGATGTTTACGAATCACTAGTCGCAACTGAATTCATACAAATGGCCGGTTCGACCATGCTTAATCCTAAAAGTAGTTGAATTGGCCTTTTTCACTATCGAATCGCCAATAGCGATTTTGCTATAGAAGTTGATTGTATCACTATAGTGCGTGAAAATATAAGATGTCTTGTTCTTGTTGAGGACGACAACCGTGTGCGTATTTCGACTTTGACGCTCGATATGTTTGTCGATTACGATGCCCTTGAACGGCTCACGCTTGATGGAAGAGCTGCAATAATCACATCCGCTTGTGATGATTAAGGTGAGCAGTGGAAGCAGGGAAACGATTCTTACAATGACCATAGACTGGATGGAGTATTGACGTTTTCGTTGAATGAGCTGCTTAATCGTTCTGCGCCATGCAATCTGGGGCATACGCTACGTAGTCCGGGTGTTGCGGGTCGATTTTGATGTAGCACGAGTCGCTCCTGATTCGCGTCAGGCACGTCACCGTGCCTGAATATCGCTTTCCCCGGTAGCGGTAATCCACCTCCACGATAAATTCGGTGCTCCGAAAGGAAAGGGTGTATGCCCGCGCCTTGACGCAGACGCCGTTTGTGCCGGCGTGGTAGTTGCCGATTTCTTGTCGCAAGCCGCGGGCCACGAGCAGGGCCAAAGCACCCAAGGTGAGGCTCCAGCCGACTTTCTTGTTCATGGGACCGATGGACGAGCTTTGAGGGATGGGCGTAAAGGAACGCAAGAAAGGGTATTGGAATTGGTGCAGATAACCCCTTCTTTCTTTGAACGTGCCTCGTTTACCTTGGGACCGTTCAAGTGAACGACAGGGCGCCCATTCCCTTATTTGATTCGGCCCGTTCGTCTGAGGGTGATTCTCATCCGTTTTGGTGGCGCTTTCAGGACGCAGCCTAATTCGAGCAAGTACTTCCGGGCAGCATTTACAGCGTTGGCTCGTGCGGCTATCCCGCCAATGCAGCGGCTGCTGTAATGGTTGGAACTATCAATCTGCACTTCCTTATCGTCTTGCATGTCGTAAACGCACCACCACCACGACTTTTTCTCCATCCATTCGGCCCGCAGCAACAGCCCCGCCCAATTGGCGGAACAATCGTCCGAGAGGTCACCTCGCCATATGATGCGCCCTTTCGCTAGTGCTTGTCGCTCAGCTGTTGTCATGTCCCTTGAAGAGTGGGTGGGGGAGTAAAAGCGGCAAGAACGCTCCTTAAACTGAATTGCTGCGTTTACCTTGCCACCGTTTTTGTGAACTGAATTAGGTGAAGTTCAAGCCTGGGGAGGTAAGCCTGCCAAATCCTTGAGCAAGGCCCACGCCATTGTCTCGTTGAGCGGGCCGTTTACTTCTGGGTCAGTGGTGCACTCCAACACGTCCTGAACTTCCAAGGGGACAAACTCGACGTGATTGCTCAAGCCCAGCGCATCGGCCACGTAGCCCACGATGCTCACGCTTAAGTCACCCGTTAAATAGGCGTGCAACAGCATCCGGACATCAGCGGCTGTCACGGCTAGCGGTTGGTCTTCGTGCAGGTAGATGGGGATGCTTCCCCCCAGCGGTGCCGTCGGCACTGTTCCCACGGCCGCAGCAATGGTGGAAGCGGGAAGTTCACCTTGAAAATAACGGGCTATGAGGGAAAGGCTAAGCATAGGCAGACAAACCTAAAGTAACGCTCCTTTGCTTGAACTACTCTTTAGTCTCGTCCACAGAGATGCAAAAATAGCCTTGCGTCATAGATGGAGTTTAAGAAACCCGTTCACGAATCAAAGTTTACGAAACACTGAATTGGGATGAGTTTCGTGAACTCTTGCCCTCCAACAAACGGACGTATTCTGGAGCGTTTTTAGAATACCCAAACGGCCCGGAAACACAGGTTTTCCGAGCCGTTTTTTAGCTGCTTTATCAGCGGCATCCTTGTCAAAAATCATCGGCTTGGCCCCCATCGTCAGGATAGCAGCGGCGCTGGCGATGACAGATGCCAGCCATCGTTCTTGCCCTTTCTTACGCGCAGCCGCTCGTTCACGCACGAAGCCCCGGCCGCTCACGCAGCCGGGGCTTCTTCGTTTCTCAACCCGGCGCTGCTACGCTGCTTTTTTCGTATCGCTGGTTTTGCCGCCCTTGCCCGCGTCCACGATAACGCGGGCCTTCTCGTACTGGGTCACCAGCTCCGGGAGGGCGCTTTTCAGGTTGGGCACCCGCACGTCCAGTTTATTGATGGCGGCCCGGGCCTCGCCCAGGTGCAGCACCGCGGCTTCGCGCAGCACGCTGCCGCCGGTTATCTGCTGGCGGGCGGCCCCTACCAGGAGCTTGTAGTCCACGGTGCGGTCGTGCAGGGCCTGGAGCAGGGCCGCATCCACCAGTTCGTCGGCCAGCTCATTGGCCAGAGGCTGGGCGGTGGTGTACAGGTCTTCCAGGGCCGCCACCTGGGTGAGGCCGCGCAGCTTGTCGATGTCCGAGCGGGTGTAGCCGGCCGCCTTGGCCAGCGCCGGGTGGCCGCCGTCCTGATACAGCGCCTTCAGGCCCTGCACCACCGGCATCGCCGCGTCGAGCGCCGCCGTTTCGGCCACGTCGTGGGCTTCGGTGTAGCCTTTGCTGCTGATGCCGCTGCGCTGCTGGGCCTTGCCATCCAGGGCCGCCAGGGCCGTTTCCAGGGCCGTGTAGTCGGGCAGCATCTTTTTGTAGAGCTTCTCCCAGCTCGGTTTACTGTCGCGCAGCAGCTTGAGCACGTTCAGGGCCATGCCTTGGTAGTTGATTTCCGCGTCGGTCATTGTGGGTAAAAAGGAAAGATGAGTACACACCAGCCAATCTCAGCTGGCGGCCCTAATGTAGAAGGATTTTTCCGCCCTGTGCCGTCGCTCAACGCCCTCTTTTTCAGCCGCCTTATTACAAGCACGCATTTCATCCTCCCAACTAGCACATTCTTGATATGAAGTAATACATTCTCAATACCAAGCAATGGATTATCACCCTAAAGTAGCATATTCCTAATACCAAGTAATACATTCCCGGACTCAAGTAATATATTCTCAATACAAAGCAGCACATTCCCAATACAGAGCAGCAGATGCGCGGCTCCGAGCTAATCGCCACTTCCTCCCACACAAAAAAGCCCCGACCAACCGGCCGAGGCTTCTTTGTTTTCAGGAGCTCAGAAAGACTATTCCTTCACGAAGCGCTGGTGCGAGGTTTTGCTGCCGTCGCTCACGCTCAGCGTGTAGATGCCGGTGCGCAGCGAGGCCACGTTCAGCTGGCCATCCACGAAGGACAGGCCCTTGATTTCGGTGCCGCGCACGTCGTACACGCGCACCGAGAACGCCTGCTCGGGGTCCATGTTCAGCGGACGAGCGATGCTCAGCACGCTGGTGGCCGGGTTGGGGTACAGCGTGTACTGGTCGGCCAGGCCGGTGGTGCCGCTGGTGCGCACCGTGGTGCCGTCGAGGCGGGCACCGCCGGTGATGTTCACCGTGTAGTCCTCCGTTTCGCCGTAGCTGTAGCTGCCGCAGCTAGTGGTGGCGCTGTTGTCGCTCAGCACCACGCGCAGGCGGGTAGCGCCATTCTTGGCCGTAGTGGGCACCGTGAACGAGCCCGTGCGGGTAGTAGCAGCCGTGCTGGCTGCCGCCGACACCACCAGCTCACCGGCATCGGTAAACACGCCGTTCTGGTTGTAGTCGATGTACACTTTCACATACTCCGAGTAGGCCGAGCCCGTGAAGCCCGCCGAGAAGCTGATGGTCTGGGCCGAGCCGGCCGCGAGGCTGGTGCTGCTGGCCGTGCCGTTGTAGTAGCCGGCATCGGCGCCCGACGTGCGGCTGATGCTGCCCAGGGCCACGTAGTCGATGTACTCATAGGCCACGCTGGTGCCCTTGCTGGCGCAATAGGCAACGGTGCCGCCGGTGGTGGTGAAGCTGGCAATGCCGCTGTAGGCGCTGCTGCTGCCGCTGCACACCGTCTGCACCTGGTACTGGTAGGTAGTGCCGGCGGTGAGGCCGGTGAGGGATTTGCTGGTCGCCGTCTGGTTCACCGTGGTCCAGGTAGTGGCCCCCGATACGCGGTACTGCAGGTTATAGGAAACCGCGCCGGTAGCCGCCGCCCACGATACCGTGGCCGAGGTATTGGTGAGGCTGCTGGCCGCCAGGCTGGCCGGCGTAGGGCAGGTGCCGCCCGAAGGAGCTACACCGCCCATCGAGGTGAGCAGGCTCACGCGAGCGCCGCCGGTGCCAAACAGCGCGTTCATGCGCGAGCTCTGGCCGGTCGAGAACATGAACATGGCGTTGTCGTCCACGTAGTCCATGTAGTTCATGAACATATCGCCGTTCGGGCCGTTCGAGCACGACACGTGCGGGAATACGGGCTTGCCGTAGTTCTCAGCGCCCTGGTTGGGGGTATCGCTCACGTTGTCGGTGCCGGTGCAGGCCCCGGAGTCATCGCCCCAAATGTGGTTCAGGTTCAGCCAGTGGCCCACTTCGTGGCTGGCGGTGCGGCCCAGGTTGTAGGGCGAAGTCACGGTGCCGGTGCGCCCGAAGTACACGGGCGAAATCACCACGCCGTCGGTGCTGGCCGCGCCGCCGGGAAACTGGGCATAGCCCAGAATGCCGCCGCCGATGGTGCCCACCCACAGGTTGAGGTACTGGCTGGAGTTCCAGGCGTTGAGGCCGCCCGTGCTGGTGCTCTTGATTTTATCGGCCGTGCCCCAGCTGGTGGTGGTGCTGCTCTTGCGCTCGATGCCCGTGGTGGCAAGGCCACTGGGGTCGCGCTTAGCCAGCACGAACTGGATGCCCACGTCGGCCACCTGGCCGGCAAAGGCGCTGGGGGTTTTGGTATAGTCGGCGTTCAGCTTGTGGTAGTCCTCGTTCAGCACGTCAATCTGCGACTGAATCTGGGCATCGGAAATATTCTCGGAAGTCGTGCTGTACAGCACGTGTACCACCACCGGAATGGTCAGCGTAACGGCAGCCGTAGCGTTGGTCGCCTGGTTGCTTTTGGCAAACTGCGCCGCCTGGTTGTTGATGGCAGCCATGCGCTGGGCCAGGCCGGGGTCGGCGGCGAGCTGGGCGGCCAGCACTTCAACCGAAGCGCAGGTACGATGCGGGGCGGGTGCCTGCGCACTAGCCGAATTAGAAGTGAGCGCAAGACCCAGAAGGCCCAACGCGGCAGCGTAAACATTTGCTTTCATTCAAATGGGGGTTTGGTGGTGAAAATTGTTTTTGGACCGGCAAGCTATTGAAAATATTGCAACGTTATTCACAAAATTCCGGCATTCATGGCAATATTTTTAAGGTTTTACACTATTCATATATTAGTTTGATAATTAAGCTGGAATTTTAGCTTTTTTCCCTCATCCCAACTGTAAATTTTTCTAATCTCCACACTACTAACCCGCTAATCAACCGCACTGGTCCCCAGCAAAAACAACGACGCCCTGCCCAAAGGGCAAGGCGTCGCACAAACAAAAACCGGAAGCGGCTACTCCTTCTCGAAGCGCTGGCGGCTCACCTCGGCCCCGGTGCCGATGGTGACGTAGTACAGGCCCTTGGGCAGGTCGCTCACGCGCATCTGGCCGCGGCCATCGTAGCGCACCTGGGTCATTTCGTGGCCCGTCAGGTCATACACGCGCACGGCGTACCGGGCGGCATCGGCCCCGCGTGGCAGGTCCAGCGTCAGCACATCAGCGGCGGGGTTGGGGTAGAAGGAAGCGGCCGAAGACGTGGCCAGCGTGCGCGGCGCAGTGCCGCCCGGCGACGTGAGCAAGCCCACGCGGGCCCCACCGGCAGCAAACAGCGCGTTCATGCGCTGGCTCTGGCCAGTCGAGAACATGTACATGCAGGCATCGTCGGTGTAGTCCATGTAGTTCATGCTCATGTCGCCCGAGTTGGAGCAGGACACGTGCGGGAAAGCCGGGCAGCCGTAGTTCTCAGCGCCCTGGTTGGGGGTATCGGCCACCTGGTCCGAGCCGGTGCAGGCCCCGGAGTCATCGCCCCAGATGTGGCGCAGGTTCAGCCAGTGGCCCACTTCGTGGGTGGCGGTGCGGCCCAGGTCGTAGGTGCTGGTGTAGGTGCCGGCGGCATATTTGGCGCGGCTGCCGAAGGCCGAATACAGAATCACCACGCCATCGGTGCTGGCCGAGCCGCCGGGAAACTGGGCGTAGCCCAGCAGGCCCTGGCCGAGGTTACAGGCCCACAGGTTGAGGTATTTGGTGGCATCCCAGGCATCATCGCCGCCGCGCTTGGAGTTCTTCACGGCATCGTTGGTGCTCCACGACGAGGTTTTGGTGGCTTTGTGAATGATGCCGGTGGTGGCCGCACCGGTGGGGGTGCGCTTGGCCAGCACAAACTGCACGTTCACGTTGGCCACCAGACCGGCGTAGATGCCGGGCGTTTTGGTGTAGTCGGCGTTCAGCTTCTGGTAGTCCTCATTCAGCACGGCAATCTGCGACTGCACCTGGGCGTCGGAGATATTCTGGGCGGCCGTGTTGTAGAGCACGTGCACCACCACCGGGATGATGACCGTGCCGGCCGTGCTGCGCTGCAGCGCTGGGTTGGCCAGCAGCTGTTGGGTCTGGGCTTCGATGCGGGCCATGCGCTGGGCCTGGGCAGGGTCGGCGGCGAGCTGGGCGGCCAGCACTTCCATCGTGCCGCAGGCGCGGTGCGTGATGGGGGTAGTGGTTTCCATCCCGGTGACTGGCGCGAGGCGCTGGGCATCCTGGGCTAGGGCGGGAGCGGCGCTGGCCAACAGGGCCAGCGCGGAGAAGTAAAGTTTGTTCATGTAGTGGTTGGGCAATAGGGTAAAAAAATGGTTGAATCGGGATACCAATTTAAGAAAAAAAGGTTACGTTTTCGCATTTTTATTACCAAATCATTAGAAACACAACCCAATACCAAATAAAACTGGCAATAGAATGCAGAAAAGTCTGCTTCTATTGCCAGTTAAGCAACTTATTAAATTTACGCGGCGGGCTTCGGCTTAGAACAGGAAGTCGAACCCGACAAACACCAGCTTCTCCTCCCCTACCGAGTAGGTAGCGTTGATGATGGCGGCCTTTAGGATATCGACGTAAATGCCGCCGCCAAAACCGCTGTGGAAGGCATTGAGGCCGGTGTAGGTACCGGTGTCGTTGTCGGAATATACCCGGCCGATATCAGCCAGGCCCATCACCCCAAACTTGCCGGGGAAGAGGTAGGCGTTGAAGGAAAACAGCTCCAGGCGCGGCTCGAAGTTGGCATAGATGGCCGTGCGGCCCGCGAAACGCGTGCGGCGGTAGCCGCGCAGGTTGGTGGTGCCGCCCAGCGTATTGGCCTGGTAGAAGCGGTAGTCGCCGTAGTTGTGCTGGTAGCCGATGCGGCCGGCATACGTGAGGTGGAAAGGGAAATTGGGCGTGAGGTAGGCCCGCACCTCTGAGGTAAAGCGCCCGAAGCTCAGGCTTTCGCTGTTGAGCTGCCAGTTGTACTGGTACTCGTTGTTCCAGCGCAGACCGATGCGGGGGTTTTTAGCCGAAGAGCTGGCATCCAGATTCAGGTACACCAGGCCGCCGAGGTACTGGTTGGTCTGGAAGTCGGAGGAGCGCACGCCAAAGCGGCGGTTCTCGTAGGTGGTCACGCCGGCTTTGTTGGTCAGGCTGTCTTTGATGATGGAGCCGATGGGTTCCTTTTCGATGCGGAACTGGTCGTACTGCGGCCCGATGCCGAACTTGAGGAAGCTGAACATCTTGCGCTCAAACGTGGGCGCGATGGTGAAGCGGTCGAAGCGCACGCGGTAGGCGCTGTTCACGGTGCGGTTGGTCACCACGCCGCGGGTTTCGTCCTCGGTGGCCAGGTTCGCGGTGTTGTTGCCGATGCCGAAGAAGTTATATAGCAGCTGCGGGCCGTAGAACTGCGCCGCGATGTGCAAATCGGTCTTCTTAAAGATGCGGGTAAAATGGCCCGAATAGCGGATGTTGTAGGCATCGCGGGCCGGCGCAAAATTGGCCGTGATGGTCTGCTCCCACGAGTACGGCTCGCGGCGGAAACCGTAGTGGCGGTAGGTCACGCCGCCGCCCAGCAGGATGCCGTCATCAATGTTGTAGCCGAAGTACAGAGCCGGCCCCAGGTAGTCGAGGCGGTAGTCTTTCAGGTCGAAGCGGTGCGGGTAGTCGTAGCGGCTCACCTCGTAGCCGGGCTCCAGGCGCTTGCGGGCCTCGGAGCTGGCCACAATGACGTTGCCGGTGTCGGCGTCGTAAATCTGGGTTTTGTGGAGCAGGCCGCCCACGTGGTCGCGGGTAGTGATGGAGTCGTGGCCCGTGCCGGCGATGATGCGCAGCTTCACGCCCCGGTTCACGTCGCCTTTCACATCGTACACGTCCTTGCCGGCGATGCCGTAGAGGCGCACCTCGTCGGTCACATCATCATCAAACGTGCGGTCGTAGAGGATTTTGGTCAGCTTGCCGTCCTTGTTAATCTTCTGCATCACCACATGGGTTTTGCGGTTGCTGAGGCGCTCCACGGTGAATTTCTCGTTTTTCTTCGAGCCGCGCACTTCCACTATTTCGGCCAGCACGTCGGCGTACTTGCCGGCCAGGTCGGGCAGCAGGTCGCGGCGGCTTTTCAGCTTGGCGATGATTTCCTTGCCGTGCAGGTCATAGATTTGCTTGGGCCACTTCTCCAGGAAAGCCTTCTCAATCACCTCGTCGGTGAGGTGGGTTTTCATGTACTCGGCTTCCTTAATCCAGTCTTCGCGGGTCACGGCGCTCATAAACACCCGGTCGTTGCTCATGCCGGTCTGGTTCAATCCCTTGTAATCGGCGTAGTCGTAGCCGAAGTTCTGGAAATTGCGGATGGCAAACTTGCGCGAAATCAAATACGGCAGCACGCCATCGCCCTTGAAGAAGGCAATGTCGCGGTCCTCGGGCACGGCCGTGAAGGTGCGGTCGCCTTCCTTGTCCTTTATTTCGCTCCAGCGCCACTGGTCCTCGTGGCGGTCCCAGTCGCCAATCCACATATCGAAGAGGCGCGAGCGGGCAAAAGCTTTCTGGTTTACCTGGTTGTCGTTGTCGTCAAGCAGGCGGCTCAGCATTTTCTCGGTGCCCACCAGGTTTTTGGCGAAGCCGAGGCTTTCCACGTTGTCCTGGTTGTCTTTGGAATCTTCCTCCAGCGCCGCGGGCAGGTTGGCAAACTGCGCGTAGTACTGCCCCAGCAGCGGGTCCTGCGGGATGTAAACGGGAACGGGGTTGGTGTGCAGAATGCCGGCCGCCGTGCCCAGCGGCGGCAGCACAAATGAGGCGAACGGGTGCTGGGCCGAAATCTGGTCCTGCAGCACGGCCTTGGCCAGGCCGGTGCGCAGCTGCTCGGGCAGCACGGCGGCGGGGTCTTTGTCGATGCCGCGCAGGGTGAAGTTGTGGCCTTCCTCGTTGCGCACTTTCAGCGAAGCGGTTTGCTTGCCGCCGCCGGTTTTGTAGGGCATCAGGCCGCCCTTGTCGTTGGCCAGGTCCAGGGTGCGGAGCTTCACGGGCGTGGCCCACTCCTTGCGGTAGTGCTCGCCCAGCAGCCAGTTGTGGAAGGCCCCGTGCTTGTCGTAGTTCGCATTGATGGCCACCGTCACCGAGCTGTCGCGGAAGTCGGGGCGCTTGGTCGGAATCGGGGCTTTGGCAATGGCGGCGGCCTCCTTTTCCTTCTTCTTCTCCTTGTCTTTTTTCTTCTGCTTGATGGCCTCTTCGGTCTGGAGCAGCTTTTTGCCGCCGGGCAGGCCGTTAGTGGTGATGAGGGCCGTTTCGGAGATGGGCTGAGCGGGCGCGGTGGCAATGGCGCCCGTGGTTTTGGCGTACATCGGCGTGCGGAACACGCGGCGGGCCGACTGGCCGTTGCCCTCCGGAATGAAGTATTCGGTCCACACCTGGCCGTCGTCGTAGTAGTTCACCACGGCAAAGCCCTTCTCCTTATCCGAAAAAAGCGCCCCGCCGCCATCGCCGGGCTTCACGTGCTGGGTTTTGCAGCCCGAGCCGCTGGTGATGAAGTGCGTGCTGCCTTCGGTATAGTATTGCAGGTTGTGCTCGTGCCCGGCGGCGTACACCACGTTCGGGTATTTGGCAAAAATATCGAGCAAACCCTTGCGGTAAGCCTGGTAGAGCGGGTGCGGAATATCCTGGCTGATGCCGCCGTATTTCCGCGCAAACGGGTAAATGGAGCCAATAATGGGCAGCGGCACAAACGCATATTTCAGCACGATGCTGAGCGGGAAAATATGGTCGGCCAGCGTGAAATAGCCGCCGTGAATGCCGTCGGAAAACAGCGGGTGGTGGGCAAACACCATGATGTGCTTGTCCTTGTTGCGGGCAATAATTTCCTCCAGCGCCGCAAATACGTCGTCATTGTTGTCGGCCCCGCAGGCCCCGTTCAGGCCGAAAGGGCGGTTGGTAGCCGGGGTCAGAAACCACTGCGAATTCAGGGCGATGAGCACGAGGTCATCCTGCACGCGCACCTCAAACGGGCCGGGACAGCCATCGCGGGGCAGGAAAAAGTCGCCGGTGTAGGCAAACTGCGTCGAATCCTTGCGCATGTATTGCTCCACGAAGGCCTGCTCGCGGTTCACCTGTTCCAGCCCGCCGGCCGCGCCCTGAATCCAGTCGTGGTTGCCGGGCGTCATGTATTTCTCGCCCGCATAGCCCCGGAAAATATCGAGCTGGGCCGTGAGGCGCTCCTCGGCAAACTTGCGGTCGTAGGACCCTTCCGGCGGCATGCCGAAGTTGTACACGTTGTCGCCCAGGAAGATGGTGGTGCTGTTTTTGCCGGCCTGCAGAATGCGCTGGCGCAGGTAGTTCAGGCTGGGCTCGCCGCCCTTGGCCTTCGGAATGGGGTTGCCCACGTCGCCAATCAGAAACACGCGGTAGCGAATCCGGCTGGAATCGGGCGGAATGTTCTTCTGCCAATTCACGCCGGCCCGGCGGTAGTTGGGGCGGCTGACGTGCGGGTTCTGGTCCGACTCGCCGGGCTCGGGCGCTTCCCGCTGAGTGCCCCGCGGCTCTTTGGGTTCTTTGAGTTCTTTTGATGATTGAGGGGCGGCGGGCTGCGCAGAAACCAGCAGCGGCAGGCAGCAGGCAAGCAGAAAAGAGAGGCGGCGAAGTAGGTGCATGAAATAAATTTACGAGGCGAAGAATGGGCCACGCCGCAGGGCCCGGGCAAATACGGAAATAACGCGCCCGCCCGGCTGTGGGCCGGCGCTGTAGCGCCCGTTACGCAAAGCACGGCGGTGCGGTTTGGCCCGGTTTTTAACTTCCGGCCCGCGCTTCGCGTTGAAAGCCGGCGGACCAGCCCAATGCGCCGGCCGTAGCTTCGCGTATCATGAAAGAAATTACCCCCGAATCCGTCGAAACTTCTGCGGCATCCGCACCGGCTGCATCGGTGGAAAATCCGGCTCCGGCCGCACCTGAAGCGGCCCCCGCCACCGAGCTGCCGCTGGAAGCCGAGGCCGATAAATCGCCCAAAGCCAAAGCCTCGCCGCTGGTGAAAGAGGCGCAAGCCTACATCACCGACCTGTTTGCCAAGGAGCTGCCGGCCAAGCTCACCTACCACACCATCGGCCACACCGAGGCCGTGGTGAAGGAATGCCGCGCCCTGGCCCCCGCCGCCCAGCTCAGCGACGAGGACACCGAGAACCTGCTGCTGGCCGCTTGGTTTCACGATGCCGGCTACCTCGATGTGTATGACGGCCACGAGTTCCGCAGCATGGAACGCGCCGGGGCCTGGCTCGCCGAGCACGGCCTGCCCAAAGCCCGCATCGAATTAATTCAGGGCCTGATTAAAACCACGCACCGCGACTCGCCCCCCGAAACGGAGCTGCAAAAAATCCTGTCCGATGCAGATATGAGCAACCTGGCGCGCGACGACTACCGCTCTCGCGCCGAGCTGCTGCGCACCGAGTGGGAGCTGGTGCTCAACAAAACCTACACCACGCCCGAGTGGACGGAATTGCAGCTCAACTTCATGCTGGCCCACAAGTACCTTTCCGAAGCCGGCAAGGAGCGGTATAAGAAGGCCCTGAAAAAGAACATCGAGGACCAGCGCGACCACCTCAAAAAGAAGGAGAAAAAGGACAAGAAGAAGACCAAGGAAAAGTCCGACACCTTCGCCGAGCCCAAGCGGGGCATCGAAACCATGTTCCGCACCATGTATTCGAACCACATGAAGCTGAGCGACATGGCCGACAAAAAGGCCAGCATGATGATTCAGCTCAACGCCGTGCTCATGTCGGTCATCATCACCTACCTGGGAGCCAAAATGGGCAAGGCCGGCGCCCTCGGCCCTATGATGAGCGGCAACCCCGTGCTGGGCATTCCCATCAGCATTCTGCTGGTGACGGCCTTGGGGTCGGTTATTACAGCCATTCTCTCGGCCCAGCCCGATGTGACCAGCTTCGCCTGGCTAAAGAAAAGCCCCGAAATCGCCACTAATCGCCGCGTCAACCTGCTGTTTTTCGGCCAGTTTACCAAGCTCAATCTCGACAATTTCCAGGGCGGTATGCGCGAGTTGATGCGCACGAAGGACATGCTCTACACCAACATGGTGACGGACATCTACTACCTCGGCGAGGTGCTGACGCGCAAGTACCGCCTACTGCGCACCAGCTACACCATCTTCATGGTCGGGCTGATTCTCACGGCGCTCTCGTTCGGCATCGCACTGCTGTATAAGATGTAGGGCTGACTACAGGTTCACAGACTTGGGTTATCTTTGCAGAAGAATCCCATTACCTGGGCCTGTAGCTTAACTGCATAAAGCAAGCCTCTCCTAAGGGCTAGAGTACAGGTTGGATTCCTGTCAGGCTCACTTAGTTAGACCCCGCACTATCAGCCTATCACTGGCTGGGTAGTGCGGGGTTTATTGCTGAAAGGCTGTGGTCGTATTCCCAATGGCAGTTCGGGCAAAGCACCAGAATATTCTCTGGCCCTGACACCTCTTGCACCATGACGGAATCAGGGAAAGCGCTAATGGGCTGAATGTGGCAATATTCAACGTGTTTATCATAGCCGTATGCCTGGCAAGTGCGTGGCCTGTGCGCGTTCAACAGCCGGGTGATACTGTTCAGGTAGCCCCGGTAATAGCTGGGATGCTTGATAGCGTCTTTCGCTTTGAGCTGTGCCACCGTTAGCAATCGGTAGTCAGCTTTGCGCTTGCCGTGCACCGCGCAAAACTGCCGGCTGCCCGGAATCAGCGTGTCGCACTCTTGGCATTTGCGCGTCAGCTGCCGCTTGGGGGCCTGTTGGTTAGTATGGATGGCCGCATGCGACCGGGAGCAATATTTGGGGTTCGCCGTGGCAATGCCGCAGTGCAGGCAATTATTCATGCCTCAAATTACTGGATATTGCTGCTTCATTCCCTGCCCCGCCGCAATGAAGAAACTCCTGCCCCTGCTGTTGCTCACCGCAACTACAGCTCAAGCCCAAAAAACCACCCAGCCCGAAAACCTCGTCCAATACGCGCACCCCATGGTGGGCACGCAGAAGATGGGCCACACCTACCCCGGCGCCACCGTACCCTTCGGCATGGTACAGCTCTCGCCCGATACCGACACCATCAGCTACGAGCTGAACGGCAAGTACAACCCCGACATCTACAAGTACTGCGCGGGGTATAACTACGACGACCGCACCATCGTCGGCTTCAGCCACACGCACTTCAGCGGTACGGGGCACTCCGATTTGGGCGACTTCCTGCTCATGCCCACCACCGGCCCGCTCCAGCTCAACCCCGGCACCGCCGACCGGCCCCAGAGCGGCTACCGCTCTGCCTTCTCGCACCAGAACGAGGTGGCCGAGCCGGCTTACTACCGGGTGAAGCTCGACGACCACAACATCCTCGCCGAGCTCACGGCCACCACCCGCGTGGGCTTCCACCAGTACACGTTTCCGGGGACTGAGCCGGCGCACATCATTCTGGATATGATGGCCGGCATCTACAACTACCCCGACAAGAACGTGTGGAGCTACGTGCGCATCGAAAACGACTCGCTCGTGACCGGCTACCGCCAAACCACTGGCTGGGGCCGCACCCGCACCGAGTACTTCGCCATGCAGTTCTCGAAGCCCTTCAAAAGCTATGGCGCCCGCAAGTACGACCCCAAGGAAGTGTACCGGGGCTTCTGGGGCCGCTTCGACCAGACCAAAAACTGGCCCGAGCAGGCCGGCCGCCAGCTGCGCCTCTACTTCGATTTCAATACTGTGGCGGGCGAGAAAATCAAGGTCAAGTTTGCGCTCTCGTCCGTAAGCGCAGCCGGGGCGCTGGCCAACATGCGCGCCGAGCTGCCCGGCTGGAATTTCGACCAGACCCGCCGCGCCGGCCAGCAGCTCTGGCAGCAGGAGCTGAGCAAAATCACCATCCAAACGCCCAACCGGGCCGATAAGGAGAACTTCTACACGGCCCTCTACCACGCCTGCCTCAGCCCTACTGTTTACGAAGATGCCAATCGTGGGCAGTATCGGGGCCTTGACCAAACGACTCAATTCAGCTACTCTGGGTTTCATTCCAGAAACGGCTTTACCAATTACACCACCTTCTCGCTCTGGGATACCTTCCGGGCCCTGCACCCGCTGTTCAACCTTATCCAGCCCAAGCGCAACGCCGACATGGTGAAGAGCATGCTGGCTCACTACGACCAGAGCCCCGAGCACATGCTCCCCGTGTGGAGCCACCACGCCAACGAGAACTGGTGCATGAGCGGCTACCACAGCGTATCCGTAATTGCTGATGCTGTTATTAATGGCGGTGAGCTAACAGCTGACGATGCCGAGCGCGCTTTGGCCGCTTGCGTAACTACTGCCCGCCACCGCTGGTATGATGGCCTTGGCGAATATATCAACCTCGGCTATGTGCCCAACGAGCGCAGTGGCACTTCTGTATCGAACACCCTCGAATATGCCTACGACGACTGGTGCATCGCCCAGCTCGCCCAGAAACTCGGCCACGCCGACCTCTACCAGGAGTTCAGCAAGCGCGCCACCAACTGGCAAAACGTGTTCGACCCGCGCGCCAACGCCATGCGCCCGCGCCTGGCCGACGGCAGCTTCCGCCCCACATTCGACGTGCTGAGCACCAACGGCCAGGGCTTCATCGAGGGCAACGCCTGGAACTACACCCTCGCCGTGCCCCACGACCCCGCCGGCCTCATTGCCCGCATGGGCGGCAACCGCCGCTTCGTGCCCCACCTCGATTCGCTCTTCACCATGCACCTGCCCGACTCGTTCTTCGCCGAAACCGAGGACATCACCCGCGAGGGCATCATCGGGGGCTACGTGCACGGCAACGAGCCCGCCCACCACGCCGCCTACCTCTACAACTACACCGACCAGCCCTGGAAAACCCAGGCCCAGGTCCGCAACATCCTCGCCCGCCAGTACCACCCCACCCCCGACGGCCTCGGCGGCAACGACGACTGCGGCCAGATGAGCGCCTGGTACCTCTTCTCGGCCCTCGGTTTCTACCCCGTCGCCCCCGGTTCGGGCCAGTACGCCCTCGGCAGCCCCCTCGTGCACGGAGCCGTGCTGCACCTCGAAAACGGCCAGTCCTTCACCATCCAGGTCAAAAACCAAAGCGCCAAAAACGTCTACGTGCAGCAAGTCACCCTCAACGGGCAAAAGCTGACACAGCCGTTTCTGGCGCAGCAGGACGTGGCGAAGGGTGGCGGGCTAGTGTTTGTGATGGGAGCGCGGCCGGCGCGGAAGTAGATTTAACTTCCCTTACAAGTCTTAAGTTGAGCCATGACTGAGCAATGGATAGAACACAAATGGATATTTGAGCCGGATGGCGGCTTGTTAGATATTTATGTTCAAGAAGTGGATATTGATGTTTGGATGCAATTAATTGACTTTATCAATAAAAATTACAACCCGCATTTCGGTCCTTTGGAAGAAGGAGACACTAGGCCCGGCATTGATAAAGACTATATAAAAAGAATGTTTGTGGATGAATCAGGCGAGCTTGACCGCAAGACCAGTTCATTCACAATTGAAGGCATAACTGTTAACTGCCATTTCTTCTTACAAGATGAAATTGAGTTTGATATTGACCCCCGAGAATTTAAAAAACAGATTCAAATTGATGCTATTATAAAATTCATGCAGGCTGTTAGCTGGAATTTAGAGAGAGAAGTAATTCTGACCGCAGAAGGAGCAGCAGAATATCCATTAATCACCATAAACGTTGGTGAAGGCCTTCTCAAAATTTCTACTCAAGCAGAACTTAAAAAGATATATGATAGAAATCACACAATCTTTAGCAGGATAAGAGCCATGTATTTTCGCAGCCTTATCAAGCTAATACCTTTGTTTAGCAACTCTAAATTTAGAGATTGGCTAGTGTCTTATGTTATAGGTTTAACTAATGCCAATAACATTCATACAGCTACCAAGAAGAAGTAATTATCTATCTGCCTTGAAACGCAAAAAAGCCGCCCGCTCCCCAACCGGAAGCGGGCGGCTTCATTTCCAATCCTTCCGAAACTTACGCCTCGCCCGGTTTCTCCTTGCCGCTGCCGCCGCCGGAATTGAGAATCTTGCGGGCCTGCGTGTAGCCGTCGTAGAGCGGGCGGTCGAGCAGCTTGCAGGCTTTCATGTAACTCTGGCGGCCTGGGGAGCCTATTACCTTCGCTTTCCAAAAAAGCACCTCCGCTTTTGCTTCCTGCCGAAACCGCCGATGGAAACGTATATCGTGGATTCTTTTACCAAAGAACCCTTCAAGGGCAACCCGGCTGGCGTGTGCTTTCCCCGGCAGGAGTTAAGCGCCGAGGCCATGCTGAAAATAGCGCAGGAATTTGGGCTTTCCGAAACGGCTTTCGTGCGCGAAACCAGTGCCGCCGGCAGCTACGCCATCCGCTATTTCTCGCCCAGGCAGGAGATTCCGCTTTGCGGCCACGCCACCCTGGCCGCGGCCAAAGTGCTGTTCAGCAAAACGCCGCAAACGGAAATCCACTTCCTCACCCACGAGCAGGTCGACCTGGCCATCACCCGTCACGGCGACGACATCACCATGACCTTCCCGGTGTATGATACCGTGGCCGCCACCGCGCCGCCGGCCCTGCTGGTCGCCCTGGGCCTGCCCACGGTGGTCAACACCGCATTCAGCCCGAAGAACAAGATTGTCCTCCTCGAAATCGCCGACGACCAGCAGCTGGCCGCCCTCCGGCCCGATTTCGCCGCCCTGCTCCAGTCTCACACCGGAATCAACGGCGTGCTGGTGACAGCCTCCGGCAGCTCGCCGGCCTATGACTACCACTACCGCTACTTCTGGCCCTGGGCCGGCACCAACGAAGACCCCGTCACGGGCGGCGTGCAAACCTTCCTCGCCAAGTACTGGGCCACCCGGCTCCACAAGCCGGTGATGCAGGCCTTCCAATCATCCGGCCGCACCGGCTCCATGCAGGTCGAGCTGCAAGCCGATAAGGTGTTGCTCACCAGCCAGGCCATCATCGTCCTCGAAGGCCAGCTGGTGGCCTTCGATTAATCGTTCCAGCCCATACCCCCATCCGCCATGCTCATCGCCATCCTCAAAACCCTCTTCGACCGCGACCTAGCCAAGCTACAGCAGGAAATCGAAGCCTATCAAACCGAAGAATTCCTGTGGCGCACCGCCCCGGGCATCAGCAACCCGGCCGGCAACCTTTGCCTGCACCTGCTCGGCAACCTCAACACCTACATCGGGGCGGCGCTGGGCCACAGCGGCTACATCCGGCACCGCGACCTGGAGTTCTCCGCCCGCGACATTCCCCGCGCCGAGCTGCTCGCGGGCATCGCCGCCACCCGGCGCGTGGTGGAGGCCGCCCTCACGCCCTTGCAAGACGACCAGCTTGCCACCGAATACCCTCTCGTGGTATTCGAAGCCCCCACGTCGCTGGGCTACATGCTGATGCACCTCACCACTCACCTGGCCTACCACCTGGGCCAAATCAACTACCACCGCCGATTACTGGATAGTCATCTATCCGAAGATTAAATGCTACGACCGGCGTAGCGCCGCAATGCCGCTAATTTTAGCTACAATCTCACCCTGCCAACCCGCCGCCAACGCCGAACCCATGACCGCCGAAGAAGCCCTTTACCTTGCCATCGGCCAGGCCCTGCCCGACGCCGAACAAAGCCAGCTATTCGGCAAGCCCTGCTTCAAAACCAGCGGCAAAGCCTTCATCTGCTTCTTCCAGAACGAAATGGTATTCAAGCTCCCCGGCGACTACCACCACGAAGCCCTCAGCTTCGACGGCTCCCACTTATTTGACCCCTCCGGCAAAAGCCGGCCGATGAGAGAATGGGTGCAGGTGCCCGCTGCCTACCAGGACCAGTGGCCGGCCTACGCCCAGGCCGCCCAGCAGTACGTTGGCGGGCACTAGCCTGGCGAAGAACTAATCATCCAACCCCTTCCCGTTGAGGATTTGCGGCATCCATTTCTCAACCCTTGCCGCCCGGGTTTTGGCCTGCTTGGCGGCCGAGAAATGAAGGAGATACGCCCGTTGCCGGCCCGGCGTCAGGGCCGCAAAAGCCGTTTTCAAGGCCGGGATTTCAGTTAGCTTATCATGAAATTCCTCCGGAATCAGGGACTCCGCACTCGTTTTGAAATCCACTTTCAAACCGCCCTTTTCCACCTCAATAGCCTCCCGCACATAGGATTTCAGGGTAGCTTCCAGCGCCACAATTTCCGGGGCATTGGTAAACCGAATCTGGCGCGTCGCCCGCGTATTCTCCGTTTGCTGGATTAGAATACCCTGGGCATCCTTCAACAGGGCCCCTTTGAAGAACAAAATCGCACAGTATTCTTTAAATACGTGCAGTAAGCAGATGTTCTTTTGCTGCAACGTGTAGCAAGGCACGCCCCACTTCAATTCCTCGGCCAGCCCACAGTCTAGCACGAACGTTCGCAATTGCTCCAGTTCTTCCAGCCACTTCTTGTTTTTACTGAAATAGAAATCGACGGCAGGATTCATTCTATTCATTTGTTGATTGATGGCAATGCGTTATCCGCTTGTTTAGTGCAATTACGCAATAAACCCGGCCCGCTCTCCAACCGGAAGCGGGCCGGTTCTTTTTCACAAGAACTGAAACTCACGATGCGGCCGGTTTCTCCTGCCGTCCGCCGCCGGAGCTGATAACCTTATGGGTTTGCATATGGCCGTCGTGCAGCGGCCAGTGTAGCAGGATGAAGGCATTCAGGCCTTCGTCAAGGGTGCGCTATGGCCAGACGGCACCCTGCTTTTCCCACTGTCATCATTTCCAAGCCAGATGTCCTGCCTGGGGATAGCTGCATTGTATTGCCCATATCATAATTTTTGGTACTAAAGGACGCTATTCTTATACTATCTTTGGCATTTTAGCCACATAGTACCTTTTCAAATCAAAATTATTATAGTATTGTCGGTACGATACTTAAGGGAGCAGTTCAGTTGCGCCTTTGCTCCCGCCAGCCCAGCCCCCGTTCGAAAGCGAAGCGTATGAAAATAACCCCTTACTCACTTACCGCTTTGCTGCTGCTTGGGCTGTTGCTGGGCATCGTACCACGCGCCAGGGCCCAACGAACGCAAATCAAGGGGTTTGTCGATGCCCTGGCTTACTACCAAAATGGCAAAGTAAACTTTGGCCTGGGCGAGCAGGACTTGTTCATCACCTCCGAGATAACAGAGCGGCTGTCGTTTCTGGGCGAAACCGTGTTCAAGTTTTCGCCTGAGTCGCCCACCGATTTCAATATCAGCGTCGAGCGCATTATTCTGAAATACAACTACTCCGGCAACCATAGCGTGCTGCTGGGCAAGCACCACACACCCATCAACTACTGGAACGACACCTACCACCACGGCCGGGTATTCTTCCCCACCATCGACCGGCCCCTGCTATTTGCCCAGGGCATTATCCCGCTCCATACCACGGGCGTGAGCTTGCAGGGGCAGAACCTGGGCCGCCTCCGTTTCGGCTACGATGCGATGGTGGGCAACGGCATCGGGTCGGGCGATGTGGTGGACAACAACCCGTTCAAGTCGGTCACGCTGGCCGTGCACGTGAAGCCCACCGATGGCCTGCGGCTCGGGGCCTCTTACTACCACGATGCCATTTCGAAAGGCAGCACGGTGCACAACCACTCGGGCGGAGTGATGCCGGTGGCCCTGACGCGCATCAATCAGGACATTATGACGGCCTCCGTCTCCTACAATGATTCGGTTTTCACGAAGAAGTTCGAGCTGCTGGCCGAGAGCAGCATGGTCAGCAACCGCTCCGACAGCCTCGGGCAGCAGCGCGCCGTGGCCACCTACGTGTACGCGGGCCTGCGCCTGACCGAAAAGTTTATCCCTTACATCCGGGTCGATGACATTCGGTTTGCCAACCAGGAGGTGTATTTCATGCCCAACAAAACCCAATCCTTCGTCGGGGGGCTGCGCTACGAGCTCAGCTACCTGGCCGTGCTGAAGCTGGAGTACCAACGGGCCAAAAGCCCCCTGTACCCCACCGCCGACAAAGTAACCTTCCAGATTGCCGTGGGCTTTTAACTCGTTATGGATATGGCTTGGCTCTACCGATTTACGTTCTGCGTGCTCCTGCTCATCGGGTGCGGCCACCCGCCCGCGCGGGCACAAGACCAGAACCTCGTGGTGATTGGCAACAGCAAAGGGGTACCGCCCGAGATGAAGCTGGCGCAGCTGAAATCCACGATGAAAGGCGAAAAGCTGCGCTGGCCCGACGGGAGCAAAGTGGTAATCGCGCTGCTGAAAACCACCACGCCCATTGGCCAGAGCACCAGCAAAAAAATCTATAACATGAGCGCCAACGAGCTGAATAAATACTGGCTGGCGCTGGTGTTCCAGGGCAAAGCCGATGCGCCCAACTTCTTCAGTTCCGAAGCCGAGCTGGCCGAATTTGTGGCCCAGACCACCGGCGCCATCGGCGTGGTGAACCAGCCCCTGGCCAGCAGCAAAACCATCACCATCGACGGGAAGAAATCTTTATAGCAACGGCCCCTCCACGGCCTGCTCCACCAGGCCCTACCCCGCATGGCAAACCGCGCCCGCAACCCTCTTCTACTGCAGCTCGTCCGGCACCTGCGCCTCACGGTCAAGACCAAAATCTGGCTGGCAGTGACGAGCATTGTCCTGCTGTTTTCCTTCTTCGTGCTCTTCTACCTGCCCGCCATTCAGGAGCAAAGCCTGCTGAACAACTTCAACAAGGATGTGCAAAACCAGGCTAATACTGTGGCGTTGGGCGTGAAAATTGCCATGACCGAGCAAAATTTCCAGGGTGTGCAAACCGCCATGGACTTTGTGAAGCAGGACCCGCTGCTGCAGTTTGTGAGCCTGGTCCAGACCGATACGGTTTGGGATGCCAACCACACCCAAAGCCACATCACGCGCACGGTATTCAAAACCTACCCCGAGCGCAAGAAAATAAACGTGGACGCGGTTTCCAATGACTTCACGGTCGTGAAACGGGCCGGCTTTAGCACGCCGATAATGAGCGGCGAAATCTTGCTGGCTTCCTCCACGCAGGAGATAGTGCAAAACAAGCGGCATATTCGGCTTACCTCGCTGTTTTTCAGCTTCGTGGTGTTCAGCATTGGCATCGGCATCGGGTTTGTGCTGGCGAAGAACATTTCCGTGCCCGTGCTGAAGCTGCGTGACGCCGCCACCAAGGTGGGCCGGGGCGACCTCACGCAGCGCGTGCCGAGCAATTCGCGGGATGAGATTGGGGAGCTGGGCACAGCCTTCAACAAAATGGTTACCGACCTCTCAACCACCCGCCACGAGCTGGAAGCCCGTAGCAGCGAGCTGTTGGTTGAAAAAAAGAAGTCCGACGACTTGCTCGAAGGCCTCAAGAAAACGCTGGCCGACCTGCGCGAAACCCAGGAGCAACTAATTCGGCAGGAGAAGCTGGTGTCCATCGGCCAGCTCACCAAGGGGCTGGTCGACCGGCTACTGAACCCGCTGAGCTACGTGAATAATTTTGCCGAAATGTCGAATGAGCTCCTCGATGAGTGCCGGCAGCTGCTCGGCCAGGAGCCCTACGCCACCGATGCCTACGTCCAGACGGAGCTGGTGCCGCTGCTGGCCCTGATTGAAAGCAACACCGGCAAAATCAACGACCACGGCGCGAGCATGACGCGCATAGTTCGCAGCATGGACAAGCTGCTCCAGGCCAAATCGGTGCAATTCGTCGAAGTCGATATCAATGCGTTTGTTGATGAGCAGCTGGCCGCGTATCGCAAGGAGGTGGATGAAGACGACCGCACGATTCCCGTGGAGCTGGTGAAAGACGCCAACGAGGAAAACGTGTCGGCGCGAATTGTACCCGCCGAAATAAGCACGGTCTTGTTCAGCCTGCTCAATAATGCACTGTATTCGGTGCGCGAAAAATCCCGGCTAAACCCGGCTTTTCAACCCCGGCTCACGGTCACGACGGCATTTCAGGCGGCCGAGGTAAAAATTCAGATTCGGGACAATGGCCCGGGCATCTCGGAGGTTGAAAAGGGGCAGTTATTCTCTCCTTTCTTCACCACCAAGCCCACCTCCAAAGGCACCGGCCTGGGGCTGTTCATCAGCCAGGATATTGTAAAGAACCACAAAGGCCACATCACCGTGGAAACCCAGCCCGACGTGTGCACCACTTTCACCATCAGCCTACCTACGGTAGCCTATGCATAGGGCAGGGTCGGATTTTACCGAAACAGCCAGCGGCACCATCGACCAATCATTATAAAAAACCCGGAAAGCATTAGTTCCAAAACCTTTACTAGTGACATTAATCAGCCTATCAATCCAAGAAATCGAAATTTGTAGTATGTTAGTCGTCCAATTATTTAACCCTTTAGTTTAGCCACCCAATGGCCCCCTCCGCTACTCCTATTCTTGACCGCAGCAACGTTACCATTTCCGGCGCTACCGGCCCCGGCACCCAGGCCATTGTCTTCCTGCACGGCCTCGGCGGCGACCAGCACGACTGGCGCCTCATCGCCCCCGCCTTTGAAGACCAGTACCAGGTCATCCTCCTCGACCTGATTGGGGCGGGCCAGTCCGACCTCAGCGCCTATCAGCCCGCCACCACCCACAGCACCCTCGCTGGCCACGCCACTGACCTGCTGGACGTACTCAGCGCCCTGGCCCTGCACGATGTCGTATTCGTGGGCCATTCCGTGGCCAGCATGATTGGCGTGATTGCCGCCGTGCGCGAGCCCCAGCGCTTCGCCAAAATGGTCCTTATCTCGCCCTCGCCCCGCTTCATCAATGAAACCGGCTATGCCGGCGGCTTTGAGCAAAAGGACATCAACGAGCTGTTGGCCGCCATGGAGGCCGACTATAACGGCTGGTCGCACGGCTTCTCGCCCGTGATGGTGGGCCAGCAGGACAGCCCCGAGCTGGTAATGGCGCTCACCAACAGCTTCGTGCGCACCAACCCCGAAATCGCCAAGCATTTCGCACGCGTCACCTTCTTCTCCGACACCCGCGCCGAGCTCGGCTTCCTCACCATACCCACCCTCATCATCCAGTCGGCGCACGATGTCATCGCCCCCCTCGCCGTGGGCCACTACATCAACGAGCAGCTGGCCGACAGTCGCATGGTAGTCATCGAAACCAACGGCCACCTCCCTCACCTCTCGGCCCCCCAGGAAACCCTCTCCGCCATGGACCATTTCCTGCACCACGAAACGGTGCTGTAGGGCGGTTGGGTAGTCTAGCCTATTTTAGAACGTCATGCTGAGCGGAGTCGAAGCATCTCTACCGCGCAACTAATCCCAATCGAAAGGAATAGTATTGCGGTAGAGATGCTTCGACTACGCTCAGCATGACGTTCTTTTTTGCTCGTTTCCTCTACCCTCCTCCCCCTCACAGCCGAATACTAAACGCCAGCGGCTCCACCGCCCAGGCCCCTACCGCCCCCCGATACACCACTCGCACCCCCGCCTCCACCGGCGTGCGCAACCGCAGCACATTAAACAGCACCAGCAAATCGCCCCCCACGTTGCGGTAATTAAGCTGCGCCGCCGCCCCCCGGAAATCATTGCCCTGCGCGAAATCGCCAAATAGCGTAGCCCGCAGCCGCTGCACATACAGCAGCCGCCCCAGCTCCCAGTGCGTGTAGCCCAGCGGCAGGAAATAATCTACGCTGCTCACTCCCAGCCGGTCAAAACTGGTGTAACCCTCGCCCCTTGGAAACGACACGGCGGGTGCAAACTGGTACTGCATCTGGTCCTGCCACTGGTAGCCGGCGCGCAGCCGCAAGGCGTGGTGCTGCCCCAGCCCCGGCAGAAACACGCTGCCCTGCGCCGCCAATTGCCGCGCTTCCAGACCCGTCCCAAACGGTGTGGTGCGCCACGTGCCCAGAAAAGTGTAGCCCAGCGTAGGCGCAATTCCCCGCGCCGGCGCCTTGCGCTGCTTCACGTAGCTGAGGGTGGTTTGCAAAGCATTGAGGGGCGAATTGGGGCTGACCTCAGAGAGCTTGCGGGCTGGCAGGTCGTAGCCATACACCTGCTCGTGCAGGAAGTAGGTACCCAGCGACATGGCCTCCAGAAATTTGGAATGCGTGAGGTTGAGCGGCAGCCGCAGCCCGGCCGTGAGGCGAGCGTACTGCCACTGGTCGCGGTAGACAGCACCCCGATAGATGATGGCTGCATCGCGCCCGCCATACGTCACGTCTGCATCCAGCACCGGGAAACGGCCTTGGTAGCTGAGCGCCCCCGTCACGTTGAAGGTGCGCTCCACCTGGTCGTAGCCCAGCCCGGCGAAGGCCTGCGTGGTGTTCAGCAAATCCTGCGAGCGCAGTCCTACGCTCACCGTGTTGCCGCTCGGGCTCTGCACCACGCCGTAGCTGAACAGGTTGAAAGCGTGCGCCAGCGGCTGGTAGCGCCGCACCCCATAGCGCGGCAGCACGGAATCGGCCCGCGTGGCCAGCAGGTGCGGCACCAGCCGCCCCGCCGGCTCCTGCGCCGTGAGGGCCGCCGCGTAGGGGCCGGGTATATCGGCGGTAGCCGTGGGCACGGGCACCCAAGTCGTAGTATCAAGCGGCATCTCAACCACTCGCGCCCCGGTGGCCCGGTAGTCGTGGAAGGCCAGCGTGCGTCCATCGGGCGAGATAGCCGCTTGGTACGCCCCAAACGGCCGCGCCGTGACGCGGTAGGTCTGCCCGGTGCGGGCACTCACGGCGTAGATGTTATCGATACCCGATTGGGCCGAGTTGTAGAGCACGAAATCGCGCCAGGGCTGTGGATTAGCCAGGTTGAGGTTGGTCACGGGCAGCAGGGCTTTTGAAGTGCCGGTGCTGGGGTCAATAACCGCAATGGTTTTGCCGGCGGCGCTCAGCGTCACGGTCACCAGGCGGCGGCCGTCGGGGTGCCAGCGGGGCTGCTGGTAGAAGTCGTTGGCGGGGTTGGGCAGGGCCTGGATTTCGGTTCCGGTTTGGGCATCGAGAATGACGAGGGCATGGTGGTAAGCGGCATCGGTGCGGGCGGCCACCAGCCGCCGCCCATCGGGTGAGAGGGCGGCAGCCGAGTAGCGCTGCCCCTTGCCGATGCGCGTAATTCGGCCAGTTTTCAGGTCCAGCACCTTCAGCTCCGAAGCAATGCGCTGGCCCCAGCGGGCATTCTGCTGGTACTCGGGCCATACAGCCCGGCCACCGCTTACCGACAGCATTTCGGGGATGTTAATCTGGCCCGGCACGTAGGCCACCTGCTCGCCTCCGTGCCGACTCAGCAGCACGAAGCGCGGGATGATGGCGAGGCCGGTTTTCAGGGCCAGCACCGTGCTGTCATTCACGTACTGCGGGTATTGGTACTGGGTGAAGATTTTCCCAACCCCAACCTGCTTCAGCTCCCGCACTGGCGTAGCGGCCGGCTGCTCCCGCTGCTGCACCCACCACAGCGAGTCGATTTCCGCCATGCTGCGGGCGTACACCTGCTCCACCCGCAGGCCGGTGGTGCGCCGGATGCCGTTGGAAAACGAGAACGGGTAGAACGGAAACCGGTAATACTTGTCCAGCACTTTGGCCCACACATCGGGGCCATAGTGGGTTTTCAGGTAGGAAGTCATGAAGTAGCCCAGCACGTACCAATCGGGCACATTGTCTACCAGCGAGCCGTTCACCGCCTTCTGGTAGCTGTAGTTGAAGCCGCTGTGCAGGTTGGCCCGCAGGCCCACGTTGAAATTCGGGATACGCCCGCGCCCGCTGCGCGTCAGGGCCGTTTCGGTGCCCACCGCGTCGCCCTCAAAAAACCACTGCGGCACGCCCACCGCCGCAATGCCCAGCGCCCCGTCGCCAAACAGCGGCCCCAGCACCCGCCCCACGCCCTGCCGGGCCTTCTCGAACTGCCCCACGTGCCGGAACTCGTGCACCGCCAGCCCATCGAGCCAGTCCACCGTGCCCAGCCCAAACCCCTGCTGCGGCGTGGTAAAAAACTCCGCGTGCCGGGGCAAAAACGTCACGAAGCCGTTGCTGACCGTGGTCTGGTTCTGCATCACCACCGCAATGGGGCGCGGGTTCACGCCCAGCGTGGCCACATCCGGCCCGTGCAGTTGCTCCAGCCGCGCCGCCGTGCGCTGCGCCGCCGAGTCGATGCCGCCCGCATACAGCACCCGGAAATGCGGCGTGCGCACCTCGCGCCAGCGCAGCTCAGGCGGGTTTTGGGGAAGGATGGGCAGGCTTTGGGCGCGGGCCGGCGCGGTAAGAATCAGGCTCAGCAGCCCCTGCAACAACAAACGACGCATGCGTAGCGGGTGGAATCGGCGGGAATAGATAAATTGGGCATTAAAGAACGTCATGCTTCAGCTTTGCTGATGCTGGCGGCGCCTGACGCTGTGCCTAAGTCCACGCATCTGAACTTTCGTGAAGCAAATGCGTTAGGCTAAAAAAATAATTGATGTAGCAACATCAAATGTAGCAACACCGGTTATCTTTGTATTCTCAATTCACCGTTTCAACCCCCAACGTCATGTCCGAAACCACCGCCACCGCCACCAAATGGGTGCTCGACCCCACGCACTCCGAAGTACAGTTCAAAATCAAGCACCTGGTTATTTCCACCGTTACCGGCTCGTTCAACACCTTCGCGGGCACGTTGGAATCGGCCAGCGACGACAACTTTGAGAACGCCAAAGTCGAGTTTTCGCTCGATGTGGATAGCATCAACACCAACCAGGAGCAGCGCGACGCCCACCTGCGCGGCGAGGAGTTCTTCGACTCGGCCAAGTTCCCACACATCAAGTTTGAGTCGACCTCCTTCGTGAAAACCGGCGGCAACGAGTACAAAGTGACCGGCAACCTGACCGTGAAAGACGTGACCAAGCCCGTAACCCTGGAAGCCGAATACGGCGGCTCGGCCGTCGATTTCTACGGCAACCACAAGGCTGGCTTCGAGGTAACCGGCAAAATCAACCGCAAAGAATTCGGCCTCACCTGGGGTGCCGTGACGGAAGCCGGCTCCATCGTGGTGGGCGACGACGTGAAGCTGATTTTCAACGTGCAGTTCGCCAAGCAGGCGTAATTGCAGTTCGTTACTGCTTGAAAAGCGGCGGCTTCTTCGGAGGCCGCCGCTTTTTTGTGGGCCATGCAACGCCGCACGGCAACTGCCGGTCAGGGCTATAATTCCGGTTATTTCACTTTTCCAGCCCTGCTTATGCTTCGCCTCTCATCCTCTCTCTGCCTGGCCGCGCTCACGGCCGGCTCGCTCCTCGGCTGCAAAAAAGACTGCGCTAAACCGCAACCCGACTGCTACAACGGCACAGTGGTGGCCACTACCTGCATGTTGGGCGTTTTGGTTGATGTTGACCCGGCTTATCCCATCGGGGCCCGGGCGGTTTCGGTGTACGGCAACCGCTTTTTGGGCAACAACGTGGTGGCCGTGGCCAACTCCGCCAGCCTGGGCAATCTGGGCCATCGGTTGTACTTCACTTATACCAAGGCCTCGACTGGCCCCGGCATGGCATGTCTGGCGGCCGATGGCACGACCACCCCGGTGCCCTTCGTCACGCTCAGCAACCTCTCCACGGTATCCTGTGACTCGGTTCGCACGAACTAAGCGCCCGTCTGGCTTTCGATTATTGACCACAAAAAAGGCGGCCTAATTGGGCCGCCTTTTTTTGTGGTTCGATGGCCTTACGCCGACAGCAATTCCTTATCCGGCACGCTCTGGTCCTTGAGGGTGGCGGTGCCGCGCTCCTTGCGCATGATGCGCGAGTAGAGGCTGATTTCCTGGTCGAATAGGAATTTAAAGAAGAGCTTGGTGTAGCTGGTGTGGGCCAGCAGCGGCTCGTAGAACTCGGGCGCAATGGCCTTTATTTTGGGCAAATTATTCCACGGAATGCTGGGCATGTCGTGGTGCTCGTTGTGGAAACCCACGTTGAGGTTGATGCCATTGAGGCGGCCGTAGTAGGAATAGGTTTCCTGCGAGTCGCTGAGGGTGAGGTAGTGCTCCTGAATCCAGCGCGCCCCCAGCGGGTGCAGGCCCACCGAGAACCAGAAGCTGAGGAACAGATACAGCAGCGCCGTCCAGCCGAAGAAGTACACGATGGCCGCATCGAAAGCAATCTGGGCCACAATGTTGGCGGCCACGTAGCGGTCGATGGTAGCTACCTCGCGGCAGCGCGCCGTGCGAATCACCTGAAACAGCGGGAAGAAAAACAGCCAGATGGCCTTGCCAATGCTGTAGTTATGAATCAATTTGGCCTCGTACCAGTCGGGCAGGTCGGCATCCAATTCGTGCACACCCTGAAAAACGTGGTGCTTGATGTGGAAATTCTTGAAGCTGATGGCCGTAGGAAAAATCGACGGAAAATTGGCCAGAATGCCGGTGGCCACGTTCTGCCATATCTTCTTGAAAACCAGATTGTGGGCTGCTTCGTGAATAACTACAAACAGCGTGTGCGAGAAAAACGCGCCCACCAAATAGGCTGCCGGAATGGTCCAGTACCAGGCTTTATCCCGCAGGAAATACGCCAGGGCCACCTGGGCCACCACGCAGCCCAGCCCAATGAGGAAGGTGGTGGGGTTGCGCGTCATCAGCTGCTTCACCTCGGGGTGGGCCTTGATGATTTGGCGGGTGCGGATGCGGTGCGGCTCGGGGGCCGTGGCCACGGTGAAAGCGGTAGGAGCTGATGCCATAAGAAGCAGAAAGTGGGCGCAATGAATAGCGACGCGCCCGGCCTTTCAGACAAAAATACGGCAAATAGGTTCAGCTTGGGCCGCGAGTTTAGGGCTGAAGGCGCAGCCAGTCTTCGGCGTCCTCCAGGCGGGCAAACATTTTTATTTCAAACTGGTCGCTGATGCGCTGGTGCAAATCCTGCATCGAGAGCTGCCCGAACACGCCCGGGGCCAGCACTTGGGCAAAGTAGCGCAGGCCGGCCTGCATGATGCGCGGCGTCCAGACCTGGGCCACCCACTCGTTGGCCTCCACGAAGCGGCCCACCAGCTCGCGGTGGTCGTTGAGCAGCTTGGCGCAGGGCTCAGCCCGCAGCATGTCGATGTAGGCCAGGCCGCCGGTCTGGATGGTGGCCAGGGTTTGCACCCCCGACCACTCCGCATGAATCCAGTTATTGACCCGGTCGCGGGTGGCCGTGAGATAGATGTGGCCATCGGGCCGGCGAAAGGTGAGGGTATCAGCAGATTCCACGGGAAGGACAGTGAAAAAAGTAATGGAAACCCAAACCTCCTGCAAAATTCCAGCGGTTACATCTGCATCAGCCAGGCTTTGGCGGTGTCGATGTCGTCAAAGGTGGCCACCACTGGCTGGCCGCCCGTGAACTGCAGGGTGAGGTCGGTGGAGAGGCGGCTGTAGAGGTTGGGCGAGTATATCCAGGCGAAGTATTGCAGGCCGGCGGCGGTCATGGCCGGGAACCAGTCTTTGCCGGCCCACTCGGCGGCCTCGCTCCACATGCTGGTTACGCGGGTATTGTCGTTCAGCACTTTGTGGCAGCGCTGCACCTGCATCAACCGCAGCATTTCCTGGCCGCCGAGCTGCACGCTGGCCAGGTCCTGGTTGCCGTGCCAGTCGGCCAGAAGCCACTCATTCAGATGGTCGTAGGAAATAGTGATGTGGGGTGCTTCAAGTAAAGTTTGTAAGGACATAGCAACAGGTTGGACGGCAATTGCGCCTGCTACGTGAAGTACGTAGCAAAGGATACGCACCGGGAGCACTTTCACTTTTTCTGAACAGCCCGCACCCTTCCAAACCATATAAAAGGTTTTAGCATCGCCATAAATACGGATGCGCCGCACGGTTGCGCTTGCGTCCGTGGCCAACATCAGGCAACCCCGCCCAACCCGGAGCGCGCCCGGGGCCGTACATGGCATGCAAAGAGCTGGGCACAGGCTGTAAGGCCGGCCCCACAGCCGCGTCTACCGACGCAGCAATTCCTTTTTGGCATTCCTCTTTCGTCATCATTTTCATGAAAAGTCAATTGAAATCCTTGTTTGGCATTGGCCTGCTGGCCTTCACGTTTGCCTGCGGCTCGCAGCAGCCCGCCGATGCCCAGAACCCGCCGCGCTCCACGGCTGGCTTCGCCCCTACCAACCTGACGGGCCTGGCCGTGGCCACGTTTGCCGGCGGCTGCTTCTGGGCGCAGGAGGAGGCTTTTGAGGAGATAAAGGGCGTGAAGCAGGTGGTGAGCGGCTACGCCGGCGGCACCAAGGCCAACCCCACTTATGAGGAAGTGGCCGACAAAACCACCGGCCACACCGAAACGGTACAGATTTACTACGACCCCAAAGTCATCAGCTACCAGAAGCTGGCCGACATTTTCTTCACCGCCTCGCACGACCCCACCCAGCTGAACCGCCAGGGACCGGACGCCGGCCCGGAGTACCGCTCGGCCGCGTTCTACCGCACGCCCGAGGAAAAGAAAATTCTGGAAACGACCATTGCCAAAGTCAACGCCTCGAAGGAGTACGACAGCAAGATTGTGACCCAGGTGGTGCCGTTCCAGAAGT
Organism: Hymenobacter segetis; assembly: GCF_054776495.1. Lineage (NCBI taxonomy): Bacteria > Pseudomonadati > Bacteroidota > Cytophagia > Cytophagales > Hymenobacteraceae > Hymenobacter > Hymenobacter segetis. The sequence continues at coordinate 278,269 of NZ_BAAHBV010000003.1, forward strand.
TCTGGCCCGCCGAGGACTACCACCAGGGCTACTACCGCCTGCACCCCGAAAGCCCCTACATCGCCCACGTATCGGCGCACAAGGTGGAGCACGTGCAAAAGCTGTTTCCCAACGACCTGAAAAACCCGTTGTAAAAACCTGTTATAGCCGCCGGCTGTTCAGTGGGCGCGCTGCCCGAAAAGCCCTGGCCCGCAATGGCTGGGGCTTTTTGGTAGCCGCTGTGCACCCGCTCCCAGCGGCCTATCTTTGAAAGTGGAAGTGGCCTGCTGGTGGTCTGCTTCGGTTGAATGCCCCGTCCGTTTATGTCTGTTGCTACCGCGCCCGCGCTGGATTTTGAGCTGCTGTTTTCGCTGCTGCCTGCGCCCCACGGCGTGCTGGCTCCCGATGGCACGGTGCTGCACCTGAACGCGGCCCTGGCCGCTCTACTGCCGGCGGGCACCGCGCCAAGCGCCCTCATCGGGCAGCCGCTGGCGGCCCTGCGCGCCGCGATTGAAACGGGCGGTGGCCTGCTGGCGGCCAGCACCGCCTGGGCTTCGGCGCTGGCCGCCGCACTGGCAGGCGTAACGCAGGTATTGATGCCCGAACCGGCAAACACGGCCCCGGCGCACGGCTATTGGCAGGCTACGCTCCAGCCCATTCCGCCGGAGCGGGCGCAGTATGTGCTGTTGCGCCTGCTGGATGTGACGCCGCAGCTGCACAGCCAGCAGGTGGCCGCGCAGGAGCAGGAACGGTTCCGGTTTCTGGCCGAAAGCCTACCACAGCTAATCTGGGCCACCAATGCGCAGGGCCAGGCCGACTATACTAACCAGCGCTTCATCGCCTACACCGGCCACGATGTGCTGCAAATGGCTCCGGCCGACAAAACGACTCTGTGGCAACAGATTATCCATCCCGACGACCTGGCCCGGATGTATGCGCAGTGGGGCGCGGCGCTGCAAAGCACGCAGCCCTTCGAGCTGGAATTCCGGATGCGTGGCGTGGATGGGGAGTACCGCTGGTTTCTCTCGCAGGTGGTGGCGCAGCGCGGGGCCGATGGGCAGGTGCAGCGCTGGTTTGGCCTGTGCACCGACGTGGATGCCCGCAACCGCGCCCAGCTTCAGGTGGGCACTCAGCAGCGCCACATGCAGCGCATCCTCGACCAGTTGCCGCTCACCGTCACGACGATGGAAGCGCCTGATTTCCGGTTCACCTTTCTCTCGGCCCGCGCCCGCCAGATGATGGGGCCGCGCGCCAGCGTGGGCGCTACCGTGGCCGAGAGCCTGCCCGAAATTGCCGAGCAGGGCTACCTGAAACTGTTGCAGCAAGTGGTGGCCACCGGCCAGCCCCTGCTGGGCCACGAGGAGCGGTCAATCCTGACCGACCCCGCCACCGGCGAGCCGCAGGAACACTACAACAACTTCGGCTACCTGCCGCTGGCCGGCGAGCCGGGAGCCGCCCCCGGCGTGCTGGCCTACAGCCTCGACGTGACGGAGCAGGTGCAGGCCCGCCAGCGCAACGAAGCCCTGCTGGCCCAGGCTCACACCGCCGACCAGCGCCTGCGCCTCGTGACGGAAAGCCTGCCGTCCATCACCTTCATCAGCGACCAGGCCGGGGAGGTGCTCTACCTCAGCCCGCAGTGGTACGCTTACACCGGCACCCGGCCGGAGGATGACCTGGCCGAGGCCTGGGTGACCTGCCTGCACCCCGACGACACCGCCCGCGTGGCCACCGAGTACGCCGCCGCGCTGGCGGCCGGCACCCCGTGGCGCTACGAATTGCGCCTACGCCGCCACGACGGCGAATTCCGCTGGTTTGTGAGCCAGGGCGTGCCCGAGCCGCTGGCTGATGCCGTGGGCCGCTCCCGACAGTGGTTCGGCTCTGACCTCGACATTCACGAGCTGCACGAGGCCCGACAGCGCCTCGAAATCAAGGACCAGCAGCTGAGCCAGATTCTGGCCCAGGCTCCGGCGTTCATTGCCACGTTTGAGGGGCCCGACCACCGCTACTCGTTTTTCAATGTCGGCTACCACGAGCTGATGAGCCCGCGCCCCCGCCTGGGCCAGCCCGTGGCCGAGGTGCAGCCCGAAGTAGCGAAGCAGGGCTTCCTGGCGTTGCTTGACCGCGTTTATCAGACCGGTGAGCCGTTCAGAGGCCACGAAATGCTCATCCGGTTGCCCGGCCACCACCCTGCCGAACCTTATACGGAGCACTACTTCGACCTGAACCTGGTGCCCCTGCGCGATGACCAGCACCAGGTGTACGGCGTGCTGAATTTTGCGCTGGAAGTAACTGAGCGCGTGCATGCCCGCCAGCGCGCCGAGACCCTGGCGGCCGAAATGAACCGCCGCAACGAGCAGGTGAGCACTATCACGACTTCGGTGCCGGTGTTCATTTTCAACTTCGACCCCAGCGGCTCCATCACCTACACCAACCCGTATTTCTACGAGTACACCGGCCTAGACCCGGCCGGCCCGGCCAATTCGGCTTGGGAATCCCTGCCGCCCGACGACCGCGCCGCCGTGAGTGCCGTGGGCCAGGCTGCTATGGCCGCCGGCCAGGCTTGGGAGGCCACCTTCCGCTGCCGCCGGCGCGATGGCGAGCTGCGCTGGTTTCAGACCAAAGCCCAGCCCTACACCGATGCCGCCGGGCACCTGGCCGGCTTCAGCGCGGCCACAGTGGAAATCCACGACCTGCACGAGCGCACCGAGGAGCTGACCCGCAGCCGCACCGACTTCGCCGCCCTGGCCGACAACATCTCCCAGCTGGCCTGGATGGCCGATGCCACGGGCCGCATTTTCTGGTATAACCAGCGCTGGTACGACTACACCGGCACGACCTTCGAAACCATGCAGGGCACGGGCTGGCAGGCCGTGTATGACCCCAACCTGATGGAGGGCATCAACGCCCACTACCTGGCCGCCATCCGGGCCGGGCAGCCCTGGGAAGACACGTTCCCGCTGCGCCGCCACGACGGCGAGTTCCGCTGGTTTCTGAGCCGCGCCCGGCCCATTCGCGACGCGGCCACCGGTGAGGTGGTGCGCTGGTTCGGCACTAATACTGATGTGACCGAGCTGCGCCGCCTGCAAACCCAGCTGGCCGAGAGCGAGGAAGAGCAACGTATTCAGGCCGAGAGCATTCCGCAGCAGGTGTGGACGGCCCGGCCCGATGGCACCGTGGATTTCTACAACCACCGCACGGCTGCCTACCTGGGCGAAGCCATGGAGAAAAACGGCGCGGCGCACTGGCTCAGCTTCGTGCACCCCGACGACCGCGCCCACATGCAGGAGCGGTGGCAGGCCGCCATTGCCAGCCAGCGCTACTACGAGGCCGAGTTCCGCCTGCGCCGCTACGATGGGCAGTACCGCTGGTTTCTGGGCCAGGCGCAGGCCCGCCGCGCACCCGGCGGCCAGATTCAGAAATGGTACGGCACCAACACCGACGTGCATCAGCAGCGCCTGCTCCAGGAGCAGGTGCTGGCCAGTCAGACCCGCTTCAAGCAACTGCTCGAAGCCCTGCCCCAGATGGCCTGGACCTCGCGCCCCGACGGCAGCGTGAACTACTACAACCAGCGCTGGTACGACTTCACGGGCAGCACCTTCGAAACCATGCGCGACTGGGGCTGGGAGCGGTTCATCCACCCCGATGACCTGGCCAACACCATGGTTCGCTGGAAGCACAGCGTGGCCACCGGCACCGATTTTGAGGCCGAGCACCGCTGGCGCGACCAGATGGGCCACTACCGCTGGTTTCTGGCCCGCGCCGAAGCCATCCGCGACAAAGACGGGGCTGTGGCCCTGTGGGTGGGGGCCAACACCGACGTGCACGACTTTAAGCAGGCGCAGGAGCAGCTCGAAGCCCAGAATGCCCGCCTCACGCGCACCAATGAGGACCTCGACAACTTCGTGTACACCGCCTCGCACGACCTCAAGCAGCCCATCAACAACATGGCGGGCATCTTTGATGAGCTCACCCGCACGGCCTATTTCCGCGACCCCGACGCCATCAAGCTCATCAGCTACTTTGAGCGCGCCCTGGCCCGGATTTATGCCACCATCGACGACCTCAGCGCCATTGTGCAGGTGCAACGCCAGCAGCAGGAGCTACCCGCAGAAGCCGTGGACCTCAGCCAGCTGGCGGGAGAAATAATGGCCAGCCTGCACGACCAGATTGAGCAGACAAAGGCAACTTTTGAGCTGGACTTTGCCACTTTCCCGGCAATTGATTTCGTGCGTCCCAACCTGCAAAGCGTCCTGTTCAACCTCATCAGCAATTCGCTGAAGTACGCCGCCCCCGGCCGGCCGCCGCGCATCCGCCTCAGCAGCACCCCCGATGCCCTCACCGGCCGCCCCACCCTCACCGTGCAGGACAACGGCCTGGGCATCGACCTCGAACGCTTCGGCCCGCAGTTGTTCCAGCTATTCCGCCGCTTCCACGCCCACGTCGACGGCACCGGCATGGGCCTCTACCTCGTCAACCGCATCGTGCAAAACCACGGCGGCCGGCTTGAGGTGAGCAGCGTGGTGGATAAGGGGACTACGTTTCAGATTTATTTGTGAGGCGCTGAACAGTTGCGGTGTTTGGATAGCGGAGTAACCAAAACGTCATGCTGAGCGAAGTCGAAGCATCTCTACCGCAGCAGTAATCCCTTTCGATAGGATTTACTTGCGCGGTAGAGATGCTTCGACTTCGCTCAGCATGACGTTCTTTTGAAATCCTAACTTCTCCTCACCACTCTCTCCCCTCCCGCCCGTGCTCCAGTCCAAACTCCCCGACGTTGGCGTCAGCATTTTCACCCAAATGACCCTGCTGGCCCAGGAAACCGGGGCCATCAACCTCGCCCAGGGCTTCCCTGACTACGACCCGCCGCAGGAGCTGCTGGAGGCACTGGCCCGCCACGCCCTCACCCCCGGCCACCACCAGTACGCCCCCATGCCCGGCCTGCCCCGGCTGCGCGAGGCCATTGGCACCCAGGTAGCCCGCCTCCACGCCGACGCGCCCGCCCCCGACCCGGCCACCGAAATCACCATCACGGCCGGAGCCACCGAGGCGCTCTATGCCGTGCTGGCCGCCGTGGTGCGCCCCGGCGATGAAGTGGTGGTATTTGAGCCGGCCTACGATTTGTACGGCCCCGCCATCCGGCTACAGGGCGGCGTGCCGCGCTACGTGCGCCTGCCCGCCCCACACTTCCGGCCCGACTGGGACGCCGTGCGCCGCGTGCTCACGGCCCGCACCCGTCTGGTGATAGTGAACACGCCCCACAACCCCAGCGGGGCCATATTCACGGCCGACGACTGGCACGAGCTGGCCCGCCTCCTGGATGGCACCGACGCGCTAGTGCTCAGCGACGAAGTGTACGAGCACCTCGTATTCGACGGCACGCCGCGCATGAGTGCCCGCCAGCACCCGGCCCTGCGTGAGCGCAGCTTCGTGCTCTCGTCCTTCGGCAAAACCTACCACGCCACCGGCTGGAAAGTGGGCTACTGCATCGCTCCGCCCACCCTCACGGCCGAAGTGCGCCGCGTGCACCAGTTCCTCACCTTCGCCGTGAGCACGCCCACCCAGCACGCCCTCGCCGACGCGCTTGAAGGTGATGCCACCGATGCCCACGCCCGCCGCCTGGCCGGCTTCTACCAACAGAAGCGCGACGAGTTCCGCGCCCTGCTCGACGGCGCGGGCTGGGACCTGCTGCCCGTGCCCGGCGGCTACTTCCAGCTGGCCCGCTACGATGCCTTGTCGCCCGCCAGCGACCTGGCCTTCGCTCAGTTTCTGGCCCGTGACAAGGGCGTGGCCGTGGTGCCCGTCTCCGCTTTTTATCATGATGGGTTCGATGATGGCCTCATCCGGTTCTGCGTCGCCAAAGAGTCGGCCACGCTGCAAGCGGCAGCGGCGCGGCTCCGCTCGTAGCCCGCGCCGGACTTTTTTTGAAGCCGATAAATTTCAACTGCCCGCTTTTTTTGAAGAAGCGGGCAGTTTTGTTTTTGACTTCCAAAAACTTGCGGCCAATTCCTGTCGAGTCATCTGGATATGGCCTTGTAAAGTCATTGCGATATCCGCAAGCTGCTCTGTTGCGAGTTGATACCTGCGACATGAAAAACCATTGTTTTGGTTTACACCCCCTTCCCAAAACAGTGGGCGAATGAAGATAAACTCATCAATATCATTTGCACCCCCTTTTCTACGGAGGGACTTCAGCAAATCTTCATACATCCCCGATTCTTGGAAAAAATCATTTTATAATATATCTATGCTCATACCATTGAAATATTGGCCCGAAGTATGGAGTTAGTATTTCACATCCTATCAAAGCCGCAAAAAATCATCTTTTAGCCGTTTACTTCATCCAATATTGCCTGCCATTCGTCGATTATTTTCCGACATTCGGCTCATTAAAACTCTTTCGCCATTCACTATTTATTACAAATTATTACCTTTCGAAATCTTGAAAGCTGAACCATAAAATATTTCAGCTTTTTTCTATTCTCCTAACACATCCCACCCGTGTCATTTGAACTAGAAATGGCGGCCCGCCTCGCAGCTGGCGCCCCCGGCGTTTCGCCCGCCCCATCCCGCGTTTCCTACGACCACGTCGTATTGCCCGGCGACTTCCCCGACCCCACCGTCACCAAAATCGGCGATACATACTGGGCCAGTGCCACCTCGGCCGAGTGGGGCGCGGTGTTCCCCATCTTCACCTCTAAGAACCTGCTGGACTGGGAGCTGGTGAGCCACGTTTTCCCCGAAAAGCTGCCCGATTGGGCTGGCTCCAATTTCTGGGCGCCCGAGTTTTACTACGAGAACGGCCGCACCTACATGTACTACACCGCCCGCAAAAAGGGCGGCATGCTGTGCGTGGCCGTGGCCAGCGCCGACCACCCCGCCGGCCCCTACACCGACCACGGCATATTGGTAGGCCAGGAAGCCGGCTCCATCGACGGCTTCGCCATGCCCGATGAGCACGGCGACCTCTACCTCATCTGGAAGGAAGACGGCAACTCCTGCCACCAGGACACGCCCATTTGGGCCCAGCGCCTGAACGATGAGCGCACCGCCCTCATCGGCGAAGCCACCGAGCTGTTTGGCAACGACGTGAAATGGGAAGGCCCGCTGGTGGAAGGCTCGGCCCTGGTGCGGCACAACGGCTGGTTCTACATGTTTTATGCCGGCAACAGCTGCTGCGGCAAGGGCTGCAACTACGCCACCGGCGTGGCGCGCTCGCGCAACCTGTTGGGCCCCTGGGAGAAGCACGAGCAAAACCCCATCCTCGACCGTAATACCACCTGGAAATGCCCCGGCCACGGCACCGTGACCGAGCTGGACGGCCGCTGGTTCCTGCTGCACCACGCCTACGCGGCCGAAAGCCACGAGTTTGTGGGCCGCCAGGGCCTCCTCAGCGAGTTTACCTGGAATGCTGACGAATGGCCCGAGTTTGTGAACCGCAGCCCCCAGGCCCCGGCCCTGGCTAACATGGCCCGCTTCAACGTGGCCGATGAGTTTGGGGGCGACCGCCTGGGCTTGGAGTGGCAGTGGCCCATTGGCCAGCAACCCGCCACGGCCGTGCGCCACGGCCAGTTGCACCTCGCCGCGCACGACTCGCGCCTCGGGGCGCTGCTGGCGCGCCGTACCCACGCCGCCACCTACAAGGCTGCCACTACCATTGATTTCGCTAAGCTGCCCATCGACACCTTCGCTGGCCTGGCGGCAGTGGGCGACCCCTACAACGCCCTGGCCCTGATGGCCGGCAACGGCCAACTCCAAATCTGGCACCTGAAAAGCGGCAAGCAGCAATGCCTGGTCACTATTTTTATCGATGCCTGCCCCACCCTCACGTTGCGCCTCGAAGTGTGGGGCGGCCAGCGCTACCGCTTCGCCTACAGCACCGACGGGGCCACCTGGCAGCCCCTACCAACCGAAAATTTTACTCTGAACGGCACCTACCTCCCGCCTTGGGACCGGGGCGTGCGCGTGGCCCTAGTGGCTCAGGGCGCAGCCGGCAGCACGGCCACGTTCAACAATTTCATCATCCGCAACCAGCGGTAAGGCTGAAACTGTTGGATAAAGAAGAACGTCATGCTGAGTGCAGTCGAAGCATCTCTACCGCAGTAGTAACCCACTCGTTTGGATTTACCATTGCGGTAGAGATGCTTCGGCTGCGCTCAGCATGACGTTCCGGGTTGAATCCATTCTAACTGCCTCCAAACAGCAACGCCCGACACTACTGTGCCGGGCGTTGCTGTTTCAAACTACCGTGTTCTAGCGGCGGTGCTTGGTCTTGCTCTTCGTTTTGGAGGGCGTGGATTTCTTGGTGGTTTTGTGAGCCGTGCTCTTTTTGGCACTGCTTTTCTTGGCTTTCGAGGAGCTGCTGTGGCTGCTTTTGCTTTTGGCTTTGCTACTCTTGCTCTTCGAAGTGCTTTTGCTGCTGTGCGCGGCCGACTTGCTCTTGCTTTTCGACTTGCTTGCCTTGCTTTTGCTGCTGCTGTGCGACGTTAATTTGTGAGCTTTCGATTTGCTGTTGCGGCTGCTATGGCGGGCGGCGCGGCGGGCTTCGGCCCGGGCCTCGGCGCGTGCTTCGGCTCTGGCCTCGGCGCGGGCTTCTTCGCGGCGGGCGGCGGCGCGACGGGCGGCACGGGCTTCGGCATGGCTGGCCTCGTAGCTGCGGGCGGTGCGGGCCGAGGTGTTAACGGCTTCGTCGGTGGCCTCGGCGTAGTGGGCGGTGGCGTCGGTTTCGGGGGCGGCGGTGTTGTCTTCGGTGCTGGCTTTGGGGGCTTCGGCTACGATTTTCTTGCGACGCACCGGCATCAGAAAATCACGCTCGGCGCGCTCGCGGAGGCTGAGGTTTTCCTCGCCCGGCAGCTTCGTTACGGGTGTTTGTTTCTCATTTTGGGCTTGAGCACTGCCCCAGGTGAGCAGCAGCAAAAGGAAGACAAATAGGTGCTTCATAGACGAATAAAGAAATAACAACGGAAGACAAAGCTACACAGCACCCCGGTTAAATGCAAGGCAAAAGTGGTTTTAAACGCTGTCGGAGCCATTTCAGCCGCCTAAGGGCCTATTTTGCCCGCTCGGCGGCTACGGAGCCACCCGCAGCCGCACGCCGGCCGACTGCGCTCCAAATTCGGGAGCATACAAACACTGTACCTGGCTCAGCCCGCCCGAAAAATCGCCGGCCTGGCTGGCGCGCAGCCGGTACTCGAACACGTGCGTACCACGCGGCACTTCGCTCAGGAAAAAGTTGGTGGCCGCGTCGCGGGGCGACTCATAGTAGCCCAGGCCATTCTGGTAGCGGTAGCCGCTGGTCTGGCCGATAGGCTCCAGGCCGGCGGCGCGCTGGTCTTTGAGGTGCACGTATTCGAGGGCGCGGTCGGTGCGGAGCACGAGGCGCACCACCAACGCATCGCCGATTTTGAGGGGCGAGGTGGGCGTGAGCTTTTCAAGCACTGGGCCGCCGGCGGTGCGGGTTTCGCGGTAGAGCTGGCGCTCCAGGCTGAGCGGCGTGACGGCGGGTGTCACCTTGTCGATATCCTCGAAATACTGCCAGTAGAGTGCGCCCCAGGCCACGCCCGCGTCGGGCTTGGTGATGGTGACTTTGCCCTGGGCGGGCTGCACCTCGGCGGCGGGCCAGCTGGTTTTGAAGTAGCCGGTGCCGGCCTGGGCGGCTTCGGGTTTGATGGCCTGGCCGCCCACCGTGATTTGCAGGGGCTGGGTGGGCGCGAGCCAGTCGGTGCCGCGCAGCAGCAGGGCGTAGCAGGCATCGGCGGTGGCGCGGGTGCTTTCCCAGCTGTGGGTCTGCTTTTGCTTCAGCAGCCAAAGCTTCATTTCATCGACGGATTTCTGGTCGATTTTCACTTCATCGAAGGCTTCGATGAGCGTGGCCTGTGTTTCGGTGGGGGCTTCGCGCCAGTAGTAGCCGCCGCGCACTTCCTTCCAGTACATGCCCAGTTCGGGCGAATGCAGGGCGTTTTCGGCGAGGGCACGCAGAATCTCAGCGGCGGCCGGGGCTTTGGCATCCTGGCGGAACAGGGCCAGCGCCAGTTGCGCTTGCAGGTAGCGCGTTTGCGCGGGCCAGAATTTAGCGGCCTGCTCGCGGTAGTAGGTTGTGGCTTTTGCAGCGGTGGTTTCGGCCGGCTGGGGCCAGAAGCTGCGGGCGTAGAGGGCCTGGATTTGCTGGTCACCGAGGTGGTTTTCGGCCAGCTTCACGTTTTTCTGGCGGCGCAGGTCGGCGTAGTCTTTGGCGAGGCTGGCATCGAGGTAGCGCAGGGCATTTTGCAGGATGTCGCGGCCCACGGCATCTTTCCCGGCATCAAACGCGCCCAGCTTGTGCAGCTTGCCGAAGCCGGCCACGATGAGCTGGGTGATGTACCGGTCCTCCGGCATTTTATCGAACCACGGGAAGGCCCCGCCGGGCAGCTGCATGCGCTGAAGCTTGAGCAGGGCGCGGGCGGTTTCGCCCTTGAGGCGGGTTTCGTCGAACAGTTCCGTGAGGCGGGCCAGGCGGGCGGTTTCGCCCTGCGCGTCGCGCACCCAAGGCGTTTCCTGGAGCAGCAGGTTTTTTAGCTCCTGGTTCTGGGCCAGCTTGCTTTCGAGGGCGTTTTTCTGGGGAGCGGTGCCGCTCTGCGCCTGCCGCGTCCACTCGGTCAGGATGGTTTTGAAGCGCGGGTTCGACTTGAGAATCTGGGCCGCGATGAGGTTGGCGTAGAGGCGGCTGAATACCTGCTCCGAGCACTCGTAGGGGTACTCTATGAGGTAGGGCAGGCTCTGCACGGCGTACCAGGCGGGGTTAGCTGTCATTTCCAGCGTGAGCGAGTAGTTGCGGCGCGTGGGACTGATGGTGCTGGCGAGCTTCTTCAGCTCAAATTCCCGCGTGCCGGGGCCGACGATGGGCAGCGGTAGGCTCTCGGTAATGAGAATGCGGTTGGGGAGGACAGGGAGGGTGTTTTCCTCACCATCGGAATAGTCAGAGCCATCTACGCGGAGCACGGAAGCTGCTTTGGTTTTCTTCCGAGCTTTCTTATTTTCTTCCGGCGCGTTTCCAGCGGATGAATAAGCTTCTGCTACTACTTTATACGTCACGGCGGCTGGCGCGAAATCATTAGGTAGGCTAATCTCCCAGCCCAGCGCCACGCTCTGGTGCGCGGCGGCCGACACGGCTTGCTGCGCCGGGCCTTTCAAGAGCTTGCTGGTAATATCCTGGCCCGTCGCGGCATCGAGCAGGGACAATTGCGCAGTGCCGCTGGTAGCGTGGTCGGTCAGGTTCGAGAACTTGGCGGGAAAGGTGAAAGTGTCGCCCTGCCGCAGGAAGCGCGGCGCGTTGGGCGTAATCTGGATTTCCTTTTGCGTCACGAGCTGGCGGGCGAGCTGGCCGCTGTGCAGGCTTTTGTCGTGGGCCAGAGCCAGCAGCTGCCAGCGCGTCACGGCCTCGGGCATCTGGAATTCGAGCACGAGGTCGCCGTTTTTGTCGGTGCGCAGGGCCGGCTGCCAGAAGGCCGTTTCGCGGAAATCGGTGCGGGTGGGCACTGTGGAGAGGTCGGGGGCGGCTCTTGGCACATCAATATCTCCCCGAGTCATTGGCGGGGGCGGTGCCATTGTTGCCGAAGCCATTGGTGCCGGGGCGACCATAGTTCGGTCTGCCACCACTACTTCGGAAAGTTGAGCGCCCTGTTTTTGATTGCTCATCCGCAGTACGGTCCTGCCTCCCGGCCTTCCATAACCAACGATAATTGAGCCGTGAAGCACATCCCAGGTGTTCAATTCCGGGTAGGCTAATGCGGTTGGCTCCATATCAGCATCAGTCGCGGCGTAGGAAGTCGAATTCACCTCCCCAAAATTTCCCTGCCACCCAAACCGCGCCGGGTAATACCCCGCGCCAAATTCCAGCCCCATAAAACTATGCGGGCGGAAAATATCCAGGCTCTGGTCGTATAGCGTAGCCAGCAATTCGGCATCAGCCGCTTTGCCGTTGGCCTGATGGATGGTGACGCGCCAAGTTTCCTTCTGGCCGGGCTGGAGCCGGTCGCGGAACGTGGCGATGGACAGCTGGAGTGGCTGCGGCTTCTCGGCCACTTGCACGGTGGCATCGTGGCGGTAGAGGCGGTTGTCGCGCACCTGCGTGGTGTGGATGTAGAGCGGGCCGACGGCCGTGGCCGCGCCGCTTTCGATGCTTAGGCGGCGCTGTTCCCCAGCTTTCAGCGTGAGCCATTCCTGGCGCAACAGCTTGCCTTCGCGCTCCACCTCCAGCAGAATGCGCGCTCCGGATTCGCTGCTGCCCAGCAGAATTTCCGTGGATTGGCCGGGGGCCACGGTATCGGCCAGGGCCACAAACCAATCGGGCGTGGCAAAGGGCACGGTGGCGGCCTGCGAGTCGTAGAGCATGAAATCGAGCTTCGCTTTGGCCGAATCAGTTCCGGCGGCGCGGGCTTCGAGGCGGTAGCGGCCGGTGGGCAGCTGGGCGAGGGTAGCTTTCAGGTCCAGCGTGGGGCTGGCTTTGGTGTCGAAGGGCAGGGTTTTTACCAGCTCCGCGGGGGCTTCGTTTTCCTCCGCTTCGGGAGCCGGGCCGGGCACGCCGGGCGGGTTCGGCCGGAAGCGGCGGGCCAGCAGGCGCAACGTGCCGGCGGCGGGCAGCGGCTCGCCGGTAGCGTTGGTGCTAAGCAGTTTGATGGCGGACAGATGTTGCTTATCCAGCTCATTGGGGCCGGTGAGCTGCAAACTGAGCGGGTTGCGGCCGATGGGCAGGCTGCGGGTGCCGGTGCGGGTTTCGCCGGCCGCATCGGTCACGTCGGCGGTTATCTCGAACAGGTAGCCCGGCTCCCAGCGGCGGCCCGCCGGCTTGGGCACCAGCGGCGGCGTGAACGTGAGGCTGAACCGGCCCTCGGCATCGGTGGTAGTGGTGCCGTGAGCAATTTCCTGGCTGCCCTGCCCCCGGCCCGGCGCGTAGATGCCGCGCCCGCCAAAGCCATAATCAAACAGCGGAAACAGCTCACGACGCGTCACGCGGTAGCGCACCGCCGCGCCGTCGGTGGCCTGCCCGGCGTAGGCCCGGGCGCGGCCATTGATGGTGAGCGGCTGGCCCAGCTGCGGCCGGCCCGGCACCGAGTCGATGCTGACCAAAAAGGTGGGCCGCTTGTAGTCCTCCACCGCGAAGCTGAGGCTGCCGTGGTCGGTTTGCAGGCTCATTTCGCCATTGAGCAGGCCCGTAGGCAGCACCACCGAGCCGTTGAACGAGCCGAAATCGGAAGTCGTGAAGGGCAGCGTCTGCACGGTCTGGCCGTTCACGTCTACCAGCCGCACGCTCACCGCCTGGCCAGTCACGAGGCTGGTTTTGGCGCGCAGGGTTTCGGTCAGAATGCCTTTGAAATACAGTATCTGGCCGGGCCGGTAAATGGCGCGGTCGGAGAACAGGAAGGTGCGGCGCTGGGCTTGCTCCAAGGTGGGCCTGTCTGGATAATAGCTATTCCGATAGTCTACCTTCAGCGTATCAATCCCTTTCCAAACCTGCAAGGCCACCAGCCGCTCATGGGTTTCAGCGGGGTTGGGCGCGGGCAGCTCTGCTTCGCCCGATGCAGCAGTGACGACCACATCGCCCAGGCGGGAGACCTGCTTTCTAGTCTTCTGGTCGTACCGGTCATAAATCGCCCGGGTCTGCACATTGGCCAGTGGCATTCCACTCTGCCGGTGCAAAAGCAGCAGCTTTGCGGCCGACTCAGCCGGGTCGCCCCTGCTTACCAAACTCAACTCACTAGCTCCTAAGAATCCGTAGCTCGTCACCGCACCCGGCCGCTGCTCCGTCGGTTTCGCCGCCTGGTTGCTGATGATGACCAGATAATACCCGATGGGCAGCGCCGCCCCCGCCGCCCCAAACTTCTGCTCCTTGTAATCCTGCGGATGCGGGGGTACCGGCACCGCCCAGGCCGCCGCCGGCGCGGCCCGCAAGGCACGGGCGTAGCGCTGGGCCACGGTGCGGTTCTTCTCGTCGTACTGCCCCGACTTCTCCCATTCGCTCAGCGAAATCCGATACGCCCAGGCGTGCAGCTCAGTCACGTTGCGGGCCGTCAGGTCCAGTCGCCAGGGCTGGTTGGGCACCACGATATCGACCGCCGAAAACGTCAGCTCCGGCTGCTCAATCTGCGCCCGCAGCTGCCGCGCCCGCGCCGCGCCGCGCGATTTCGGAAACCGCGCCTCGGCCTCCCGCGCCAGGCCCACGGCGGCCACGTTGTTGCCGGCCTCACGCACCGCCTCGGCCCGCCGGGCCATAAATTCTGTGCTGATGGGCAGCGCCTTGTACGTCTCGGCCATTCGCACTAAAGCCGGCTCGTACTGCGCCGCCAAATCGGTATTCTGAATGAGCGAATGCAGGTAATCAATCCGGTTCAAATCCACATCGGCCAGCGCGGCCACATTCTGCGGCACCAGCTGCTGGCGCGAAGCCGTGAGGCGCTGCAACAGGTGCAGCGCGTGCAGCTGGCCGTTCAGCGAGTCGGCATCCGGGGCCAGCAGCCGTAGCGCGGCAAACTCGGCCGCAGTTCCAAACAGTTTGGGGTCCGTGAGCTGGAATTGCTGCTCGGGTCGGGTCACGTACAGCTCCTGATTTTTCAGGCCTTCGATGGCGCGCTGGGCCAGCAGGTCGTACAGCGTGGGACGCAGAGCGCGGCCCTCGGCATCGCCGCCAGTGGCCAGGTCGCCGAGGTCGGCCAGGGTGGTTTTCAGTTGTTTTTGCGGCTCATCTTCTACCGATTGGTAGTAGTGCCGCACGATAGCCGCGCCCAGCCGGCCCATGTCCCAGGTGGCGAGGCCGGTGCCGCCGTCGGCGGTTTGCTGGTCGTCGGTGGTGGGGGTGGCCCCCGCCGTGCTCTGGTAGAGGCGGTAGCGGTTCTGGTTGAGGTAGTTGGTATACTGCTCGGCCAGTAGCGAGTGCAGGATGGGCCGGGCCGGGAAGGCGGCCGTTTTCACATCAGCTTCCAGCAAGGCAATTGCTTTTTCATCAGCATCCTCCTGCTTGGCTTGCAGCAGACGGATTTTATAGAGCAGCGCCCGCACGTAGGCGGCACTGTTGTTTTCCTTTTTGGCCTGCTGATAAATGGCCTCTACCAGCGGCGCAGCCGTGGCGGTCTGGTCCTTTTTCAGCAGCGCGTCAATCTTCTTCCAGCGGGCGGCGTAGGGGCCGGGCGGCGGGCTGGGAGCAGCAGAGTCGGCACTGAAAATCATGGTCAGGAGCAGGCAGGCAAACAGGAACAAACGCATAGGCGGGGCGGGCACAAGCAAAGGTTGGAGCCATAAAGATGCCCGCCCCGGCTTTATTGCACAGAGCGGGCCATTTTTTAGCCTGCCGTAGCGCGAACTTTTAGTTTGCGCCACAGCCCCAACCTGCGGCGCGGAGACGCGAACTAAAAAAGTCGTGCTACAAAAAAAGCGCCGGGCAGCCCGGCGCTTTTCACAGTTTCATCGTTGCTAGGCCAAAATTTTACCGATGGCCGGTGCATTTTTCAGGCTGCCGAGGCGCTGGCCCCCACGACATTGCCGGCCAGCACGGCCTCGGCCTGGGCAATGTGGCGCTGCATGTGCACCACCAGAAATTCGAGCTGGTCAGTCAGGCGCAGCAAAATCAACGGAAATATGGCGTTAGGAATCCGGATGGCATTGGCATTTACCTGCCGGGCCAGCAGCGTGAGGCGCAGCAATTCATCCACCTGCCGACTGAAAACCTCCGCCACCGTACGCGGCAGCCGGGTGCCCGTGGGCGCATATCGCTGGGGCGAAGTGTAGGTTTTCTCGCTGGCCGGCGTGCGCATGGCATCGATAAATTTCTTGCCCAGATAGCCCTGCTTGGCCACGGCGGCCGGCTTCGAGCCCCGCTCCTGGGCCCGCTTGATGCGGGCCGCGATGCTGGGTAAGTAGTAGCCACCCACGATGTTGAGGTGCTCCAGACACTGGCCCGCGCTCCAGCGGCTGGGGCCGGGGCGACGGTTCAGTTCTTCGGCGCTCAGGGGACGAAAACGCTGCTGCGCCTTCACCCGCAGCATCAGCAGGTCATTGGTTAGCTGGTCAAAGAAATCAGAAGTGGCACGAGCGGCAACGGGCATATAAGCAGAGGCTAACGAGTCGTAAACATACAATTTAGCAGCGGATTCCGAATAATTTACGGTGGATTCCCGCCCCGCCAAGCTCAACAATCCGGTTCGGGCTGGTATCTTGGCGGCATGGTAAAACAATGTTTTTCGTATTGTAGTGCACTAATTGCCTTGGCAACTGCTTTGCACAGCGAAGTTCGGGCACAGGCCGTGCCCAATGCCGGCGAGCGGGTCGAAAGTCTGGTCACCTTCGGCGCACAGTCGGACAAGATGTGGGGCGACGATGATTTCACCCAAACCTTCTTCTTCCTCATCCCCGAAAAACAGCGCACCCCGGTCTATATCCGCGTATTCGACCCCGACTGCGGCGGCAAAAACGACGACCTGAAAGGCTCCGCCAACACCACCACGTCGTTCAGTCTCTACGGAGGTCCGGGCACCTTCAGCGGCCCCCAGGCGCGCGACCCGCGCCCCACCAACCCCGTGCCCACCGGCCGCCTGCTCAAGAGCCAGACCTTCGGCAACGAGCCGAAATATGATGGCAAGTGGTACACCTTCGGCCCGCTCAACCCGCTGGAAGGTGAGATGGTGGACGAGTTCAAGGGCCACGTTTTCAAGCTGGTGGCCCGCGGCCTCACCGGCAACGACGGCAACCTGTACCGCTACTTCTTCAGCACCAGCCCTACCGAGAACGTGTCGGTAGAAGGTGGCAATGCCTTCACCTACGAGTACTGCTTCCGCCTGCCGGCCACGGCCAGCAAAACCACCGTGCACCTCTACCCTTTCGTGAACGACAAGGTGGTGAGCATCAAACAAAGCAATTTCGACGCCGACAATGCAGCCACGCTCAACGTGTTCAGCATTGCCAAAAACGGCCAGCCCGGCACCATGAGCGGCGACGGCGTCTGGAGTAGCAGCGTCTTCCAGGTTTCGCCCAAAGAGCACGGCCTCAGCCTCGATTTCCGCCTCACGTCCACCAAGCCCGCGCCCAACGACATGGTGTTCTACGTGACTGACCAGTACGAAACGGCCATGCCGTTTTTCGCCATTCCGCTGGGCGGCCCGCCGCGCTACCAGTACGATATCAACGTGAAAGTGCACCGGTAAGCGCCGGATATAAGCACCAAACCAGAACGTCATGCTGAGCGCAACCGAAGCATCTCTACCGCAGTAGTAAATCCTGTCGATTGGATTACTCTCGCGGTAGAGATGCTTCGGCTGCGCTCAGCATGACGTTCTTCTTTAAGGCCTTTCGCGCTTATTCGTCCGCCTCGCCGTCGCGGCCGGCATTGCGTTTCGGAGCACCGTGGTCGGCATTGTCCTCATCGTCGGTGCGGTTTTCCTGACGGGCTGCCGAGCCGTAGTTCTGAGCCGTGTCTTCGGCGCGCTGCTCGCCTTTGGCGGGCGAGCCGGCGGTGCTGCCGGCTTTGCTGTCGTCGTAGGCATCATTATAGGAACCGCCGCGCGAGCCAATGCCCTGGGCGGCGTCGCCCTTGTTGGCCTCGGGCTGGGTGTAGCCGTTGCGCTCGCTGCCGGTGTTGTTATCGGGCAGGCTGTTGGGCTGGTCGCGGCCCCGGTCGCCGTAGCCTTGGCCGCGCTGGTCGGCCATTTCGGGCTGATTGGTGGAATAAGTGCCGGAATCATGGCGGCCTTCTTTCTCGTTGGCACCGCCTTCGGCAGGCATATAATCCGTTGTCTCGTTGCGGTGTTCGCCTTCGACAACATTTCCGGTGCGCTGGCCAGAGGCATCGCCGGAGCGGAGCGACGTGTGGCCGTAGTCAGCCGCAAAACCAGTGTCGACGCTTTTGGGTGAGCCGTTATCGTTAAATCGAGGGTTGCCAGTACTTCCCATCGAGTCTGTCGCGGCACCGGCTTCGAAACCGTATTCGGTGCGGCTGTCGGGGCGGGCGTCGCGGCCGTCGTAGCTGCGGTAGGCGTTGTCCTGCTCGCCGGGGCGGCCAGGGCCGCCGTAGTACTTGTCTTCGGCGGTGTTGTTGGGCTCGTAGTCGGCCAGGCGGTTCTGGTTGCCGAAGCCGCCGTGGGTGGTGCCGCCCAAGTCCTGCGCGCCAAACTCGCCCCGGTTGGGGTCGCTGTCCTGGTTCTCGCGGCGGTCCTGGTCATTATAGCTGCCTTGGGTGCTGTTGCCGAAGTTGCCGCCGTATGCACCTTCCGGCACTAGGTGAGCAGGGTCGGCTGCTTTGTTTTCCTGGGGCTGGCCGTCAGCATCCACGGCTCCCTGGGCTATGCTTGTTTCGGCATCCGCCAGCGTTTCGCTCGTTATTGGAGTAGGCGTAGCGTGGCTGGTGGGCGGCTTGGGCGGGCCGCCGGGCTGGCCCACACCTTGGCCGGGCGGGGTATGCTTGGTAGCAGTGTTGCCCACCGGCCCGTCGATGCGGTTGCCGGCAATGTCGTTGGGCTCGGTATTCAGATTTTCTTCGGCGTTGGTCATGGCGGTGGGCTGATTATTAGGAAGTGGGGAGGGCATTAGCCAAAGGCTACTCATCTATACGCACCGCCGAATCCGTTGTTTTCGAAGCCGGCCGGGCGCGGGGGTGGGCACGGTTTTCGGCGGTGTCATTTTACCTTTGTCCGGCAGCGGCCCGCCGCGCTCCCATTCCCGGGCCTTCACCGGCCGGATGCGGAGCTTCAAAATCCGATTCATTTTACCCTTACCCCACGCTTATGCTTACCGGCACCGTTAAGTTTTACAACGACACCAAAGGCTTCGGCTTCATCATTGCCGACGACAATCAGGAAGAAATCTTCGTGCACCAAACCGGCCTCATCCACGAAATCCAGGAAGGCGACCGGGTACAATTCAACATCAAAGCCGGCAAAAAAGGCCCCAACGCCGTGGACGTAACCCGCGTGCAATAAAATAGAGACGCTGGTATCAGGCAGTCGGAAATCAGACGGCCGATGCCGCGGCATTTATTTAGAAAGCAAAAGGCCGGCTCCGCACAATGCGGAGCCGGCCTTTTGCTTTGTCAGTCAATTACGACCTGACCATTAACTACTTTTTCGCCACATGCTTGGCCACGCGCACGCCCACGGCCATAAGGCCGGGCAGCTGGTCCTGGCGCATATACTGCTCCAGGGTCAGGGTGTAGTTACCGGGCTTGGCGAAGTGCTGGTTGGGCAGGGCCAGGGCTTGCAGGTCGTAGATGTCGCCGGTGCCGCTGCCTTTGGGCTCGCCGGTTTTGGGGTCCATCAGCAGGATTTGGTGTAGCAGCGGCGGGCCGGCCGGACCAGCGGGGCCGGTCAGCGTGTGCTTCACATACAGGTTATAAAAACCATAGGCCGAGGCGAAACGAACGTTGAAAAACACGTCGTAGCGCGCCGTGGTATCCTCAATGGCGAAGGTGAAAGCGGGCTTCTGCTGCACGTCCCACGAGTACTTGGGGAAGTCCGTATTCTGCTCAAATACCCGGTTAGGGTCGCAGGCCGTGAGCAGGCTCAGGAGCCCGCCCACTACGGCCAATTTCCATGCAAAACGCTGATTCATATCAATAACTGGCATTCAAAAACAAAACAGCGTTGAACTAAGAACCAGCCGGAGCCGGGGCTGAGCCGGGCGCGGCACCGCCTTCGCTGGCCGGGCCACGGCCACCGCGGCGGTTGCGGCCGCCCCGGCCTTCGCGGCGCTCGCCGCCGTCGGCGCGGCGCTCACCGCCCTCGCGGCGCGGGCGCGGCTCACCTCCACCTTCGGCGGCGGGGCGGGGCGTAGCTCCAGCGGTGGAATCAGTACGACGGGGGCTGTCGGGACGGCGGTTGCGGCCGCCTTCGGGGCGTGGTTCGCCGGCTTCGCCTTCGGGGCGGGGCGCGTCGCTGCGGTTGCGGCCGCCACGGCGGTTGCTGGGGCGGGCGGCGGCACCACGGCGGCCACGCTGCTCGGCGGTATCGCCCAAGGCAGGTACCGGGTTGTCGATATCACCGGGACCGGGGCTGGTCATTTGCTCGGGCGGACGGGGGCCACCGGGCGCGGCACCGGCGGGGCGGCGGCCATCGCGGGCGGGCCGGCCTTCGCGGGGCTCACGCGGCGGGCGGCTTTCGCGGCCTTCACGCGGCTCAGTGCCGGGCTCCTGGGCGGCGCGGGGCTCCCGCTCGGCGCGGGGCGCCCGGGGCTCACGGCCTTCGCGGGGAGCACGGGCTTCGGCAGTTTCGGCTTCTTTTTCGCCTTTGCCTTTTTTGCGCTTGCTGCGCTTGGCGCTCGATTTGATTTTATCGTCGAGGCGGTCGAGTGAGCCTTCCACGATGGCGGAAACTTCAGGCTCGGGCGCTTCCTCACGCGGGGGCAGCAGGCTTTCGATGACCTCGCCGCGCTTATTCATTTCCAGCAACTCGCGCACACGGGCCGTGTCAAGCATCACCCAGTTGTTATCGCCCTTAAAGGCAAACCACATGCGGCGGCGGAAGATGTCGGTTTTCTGCAAGAAGGCTTCGCCCTTGTTGGTTTTCAGCGGGCGCTGCACCTGCGGGATGTCCTTGAGGGCATCCAGATAGGCATCCAGCTCATAGTTGAGGCAGCACTTGAGGCGGCCGCACTGGCCGGCCAGCTTCTGCGGGTTCAGGCTGAGGTTCTGGTAGCGGGCGGCGGTGGTGCTCACGGTTTTGAAGTCGGTGAGCCAGGTCGAGCAGCACAGCTCGCGCCCGCAGATGCCGAGGCCGCCGATGCGGCCGGCTTCCTGCCGCAGCGAAATCTGGCGCATCTCCACGCGCACCCGGAACTCGTCAGCCAGGCGGCGGATGAGCTCGCGGAAATCCACCCGGTCCTCGGCCGAATAATAAAAGAGGGCGCGGGTACGGTCGGCCTGGTATTCCACGTCGCTCAGCTTCATGCGCAGGCGCAGTTCGCTCACCATGGCGCGGGCCCGGAACATGGTGCCGGTTTCGAGGTCACGCACGGCCTGCCACCGCTCCTCGTCATCGGGCGTGGCAATACGCAGGATGTTGCGGATTTCCTTCGAGTCGGTGGACACCTTCTTCTTGCGCATTTGCAGGCGCACCAGCTCGCCTTTCAGCGAGACGTGGCCGAGGTGCCAGCCGGAGCCGGCGGCATCCACCACCACGGCATCGCCGGTCACGAGGGGCAGACGCAAATCATTACGCATAAACTCCTTACGGCCGCCTTTAAAGCGCACCTCCACAAGGTCGAACCCGGCAAAGGAGTCGGGGATTTCCACGTCCTGGAGCCAGTCGAAGACATTCATGCGGGTGCAGCCACCGGAGCTACAGCCCCCCTTCGAGCCGCAGCCCCCTACTTTGGTGGTGCCGCAGCCCCCACCGGTTGAACATGATGCACAAGCCACGAGTCAGACAATTATATAGTTGGGCGAAAAGCTGGTTTTCGCGAAAATTCGGTTCCTAGCAAAGATACACAAATAGCACAGGGCGCTTCCGATGGGCTAAGAACAGGGTTAGAACCGCTTCTACCCTAGCCTGGCCGGCCCCAATGCCGGCCGCAATGCTCCCAATCAGTCGTGTAATTATTACAATAGTTTATTATACTGGCACTTACAAAATTTTGTCATTTTTCATAATTAAAACCACCAAATAATACCCTCATTACATTCAAACACGGTTTTCATTAAACTATTTTTAACATAATGGTTTTTGAATGATGTGATTCGCAATTTCATCCACATATATTCGCCCATTCTTCACCAAAACCTCACCACCAAAAAGTTCTATGAAAAATTTCAAACTTTTCACTCTCCTTGCGCTGGCCGGCGCAACTCTATCACTCTCGTCGTGCAGCAAAAAGGAAGAAGCCACTGCGGCTCCTACAGTTGCTTCGGCGGATGCCATGGCCCAAATCAAAGCCCTGGGCTTTAGCACGCAGGATGTTAAAACCGTTGATGCCGGCTACGTGGTAGAAGGCGACATCCTGCTGACCCCGGAGCTGCTGGCCAGCGCCCCCGGCTACTCCACCCTGCGCGTGGGCGACCAGGAGCAGTACCGCACCACCAACCTGGTGGGCAGCCTGCCGCGTGTGCTCACGGTGAGCATCAGCAGCTCGTTTAACTCGTATTATGTAACGGCCATTGATGAGGCCATCCGGCGCTACAACGCAGCCGCTCTGCGGGTGACGTTCCGCCGCATCACCTCGGGCACGGCCGACCTGCCCGTGAAGTATTCGTCGAACCTGGGCACGGGCGTACTCGGCCAGTCGGGCGGCTTCCCCAGCGGCGGCAACCCCGCACCGGGCTTCACACTGGTTCCTAACGTAATCAACAGCACGAACACCAACTACATCGCCACCATCATGGCCCACGAGATGGGTCACTGCATCGGCATGCGCCACACCGATTACTACAACCGCGCCATTAGCTGCGGCGGCAGCGCTTCCAACGAAGGGGCCAGCACCGTGGGCGCTATCCTCATCCCCGGCACGCCTTCGACGGCTGAGTCGAACTCGTGGATGCTGGCCTGCGTGGGCAACGGTGTGAACCGTCCCTTCACCGCCAACGACCTGACGGCCCTGAACTACATCTACTAGCCTCGGCTGGTGTTTTCAGAGAAAAAGCCTCGACTTTCATAAGTCGAGGCTTTTTTAATTGCCATAATCTTACTGGAGCATTATTAGCACAATTGCATAAATTATTGCTTATTGCCCCCATATTCTCACCATCACTTCATCTTTCCCACCATTTGTTATGATGACAAACAAATTATTTGCAGCCGGCCTGTGCCTTGCCTCAATGCTCGCTTTTTCGTCCTGCTCGAAAGAAAAAGAGTCGACTCCCCAATCCGAAAGCATCAACACCGAGGTAATGGGCCAAATCAAAGCCTTGGGCTTTAGCACAGATGACGTGCGTACCGTGGATGGTGGCTACGTGGTAGAAGGCGACATGCTGCTGACCCCGGAGCTGCTGGCCAGCGCCCCCGGCTATTCTACGCTGCGCGTGGGCGGCGAGGAGCAATACCGCACCACCAACTTGGTTACCGGCCTGCCGCGCACGCTGACCGTGAGCCTGTCGAGCCAGTTTCCGGCCGCCTACGGGCCGGCCATCGACGAAGCCATTGCCCGTTACAATAACGCCAACCTGCAGTTGCACCTCACCCGCGTCACCACGGGCACCGCGGACCTGCCCGTGAAGTATTCGGCGGACCTGGGCCCGGGCGTACTGGGCCAGTCGGGCGGCTTCCCCAGCGGCGGCAATCCTGCGCCGGGCTTTACGCTGGTTCCCAGCGTAATCAACAGCACGAACACCAACTACATCGCCACCATCATGGCCCACGAGATGGGTCACTGCATCGGCATGCGCCACACCGACTACTACAACCGTCAGTATAGCTGCGGTGGTCGTAAGGCCAACGAAGGGGCCAGCACCGTGGGTGCCATCCTCATCCCCGGCACGCCCTCGACGGCCGAGCCGAACTCGTGGATGCTGGCCTGCGTGGGCAACGGTGTGAACCGTCCCTTCACCGCCAACGACCTGACGGCCCTGAACTACATCTACTAGCCTCGGCTGGTGTTTTCAGAGAAAAAGCCTCGACTTTCATAAGTCGAGGCTTTTTGCTGTTTCCCCGCAGCACAATCCGGCGGGCTTATTGAATGACAATTCTCAGGACTTGCCCGGCCTGGTTGTCCTGCTGCACCCGGAGCAGGTACAGCCCCGGCTTTAGCCCGGTGGTTTCTATCAGGTTAATCAGCCCTTCGGCGGTGGCGGTGCGCTGGTACCGGCCCAGCATATCGTAGAGGCGGATGGCCACGGGGTCCGCGCTGTTGGCCACCACGGTGAGTAGGGCACCGGTCTGCACGGGGTTGGGATAGGCCTGAATCAGGCCGGCTTGCAGCAGGAAGGCCTCTTCGGTGTCGCTGTAGAACTGCTGGCCAGCCACGTTGTCTAGGCGCACGCGGTAGAGGTAGCGGCCAGCGGCGGGGTGGTTGGTGAAGGTGAACGTGGTGCTGGTGAGCGGGCTGATGGTTTGCACGGCCTCAAAGCTGCCATCGGGCCGCTGGCGTTCCAGCGTGGCCGATTTCAGGTGGTATATCGTGCCGAGGATTACGTCGAGGCGGATGGTTTCATCGACCAGCTGCCTGGGCAGGAAGGAGCGGAAATAGCACGCCGTGCCTTGCGTGGTGTAGTTGATGGTGGTGCCCGGCTGGCCCACGCGCCCGCCCACCACGGGGGCCACGGCGTAGTAGAGCACCGGCACCTGGGCCCGGCCGAGCACCAGCGCCGTATCGGCCGTTTGCGCCAGGGGTTCCAAATAAGTAGCGCCCAATTGGTACACCTGATAGCGGGCCACGCCCGGAATGCGCGCCCATTCCAGCAGGGCCTCTTCGGGGCAGGCGTAGCCGACCTGCAACGCGGGAGCCCGCGCGATGGCGAATGTGTCGGAGATGAATTCACTACTGCCGCTTACCAGCCGCAACTGGGCCAGCGTGGCGGTATCGGGCACGGCCCAGGTGGTGCGGCCGGCGGCCAGCGGCACGGACGCATTCAGCACGCGCCAGCCGGGACGGCCCACGGGGCGGTAGTCGAGGCGGGCGCTGGCGGTGGCCGGGCCGCTCCACTGCCAGCGCAGATTGGCGGTGGTGGTGGGGCGTAGGTTGTCGGGGCGCACGGGATAGGTCCAGGTGAGGCCGGGGGGGCTGAATTCGTAGGCCAGGCTGAAGGCTTGGGGGCCTTGCGGCACAGCAAAGCCGCGCACGTGCAGCTCGTAGGTGCCGGCGGCGGGCAGCGTGAGGGTGATTCGCTCGGCGTTGTTGAGATGGTCGGGGCGGCGGCGGGCGGGGCGGGCCAGCGAGTCGGCGTTCGGGTAGGCGCTCAGTACCCAGGGCAACCAGCGCTGGCCGGTGCTCACGTTTACTAACTCCAGGTCGAGGTCGTTGACGAGGGCCGTGGCGGCGTTGGCGGTGGCGGCGGGGTCGCTCCAGGCCAGCGTGGCTTTCAGCTGCTGCTGGCTGGCGGGCACGGTGATGCGGAATACCTGGTCGGTGCCCTGGCTGGCGCTACCGCCGAAGAAGCGGCCGGCGCGCATGGTGCTCACGGCTCCCAGAGCATCGGCCTGCCCGAAGCCGCTGAGGTAGTCGATTTCGGCTGTGCCGAGGTCGTCGGCGCTGTTCAGGAGCACGGCTTTGACGAGGGCGGCGGTTGGCAGGGTACCGGCGTGCAGGTCGCGGTACTGCTGCTGGAGCAGGATGCTGATGCCCGACACCAGCGCCGCCGCTTCGGATGAGCCGCCTTCGCCGTAGGCCACCAGCTCGGGCTTGATGCGGCCATCGTAGGCCGGGCCGCGCGAGCTGAGGGCGGCCACCTGCCCGCTGGGGTCGGTGGCACCCACGGTCAGCGTGTTTTTCGACATCTTGAACTGCCCGCTGACGTTGGCGAACCGGGCAATGTCTTTATAAACGCCGCTGGGACTGGCCGATGCCCCCACGTTGCCCGACGAAAAGACGTGCAGTAGCTGCGGCAGCTGTTGCGTCTGCTGGTCGTAGGCCTGCGATTCGAGGCCGTAGTAGTTTTCGATGCCCACGCCGTAGGAATGGTTTTGCACCGACACGCCGGCCTGGGTGAGCTGGGTGGCATCGTCGGGCAGCAGGCGGGCGAAGTCGGAGGTGGCCAGCCGCACGGCGCGGGCCGCGCCCCGGCCCAGCGGGTCGGAGTTGCCGGCCCCGCCCAGCAGCGTGGCCATGGCCGTGGCGTGGTCAGAATACGGCTTGGCGAATGCGCTGGGGTTCACCACGCGACCTTTCAGGTCAATGTCGTCAGGGTCGAAGGGCAGTTCTTTCACGGAGGCGGTGAGGCCCTGCCCGGTGAGGTCGGGGAAGCGGGCGTGCACCGCCGAGATGACGTTGACCGATAAGTCGGAATTGCCCAGGCGGCGCTCCTCGTGGGCGCGGCGGTCGGCCACGTCCACAAACTCCACGCCCGGCGCGGCGGCCAGCTGAGCCGGCGTGAGGCCGGTGATGGAAAGCGTACGGGCATCATTTCCGGCTGGCGCTACCTGCGCGACGGGCTGGTGCTGCCGCGCCCACTGCCGGAAGGCGGGGCCGTCGGCCACGCGAATGCGGAGCGGGCACGGCATATTGGCGGTGGAGGTGGCTTGTAAGCCCGGAGCCAGCTTTGCCAAAGCCAAACGGGCAGCAGGCACCTGAGCACTGAGCAACTGCGGCAGCAATAGCATCAGCAGCAATGCCCATCGGCCATAGCGCGAAGAATTTGAACCAGATATTAATTCACGCCGAGAATTCCCCATGTAATCAGCTTATCAGATGAAATTGGCGGCTCAAATGGCCTTTGCCAAAGGTAAAACAATCATACATTCCCACCTGCCACCAAAAGAGAACGGAACCCGCTTACGTGGGTTCCGTTCTCTTTTGGTGGCAGCCATTTGCCAAACTACTCGCCGGGCTTCAGCACCACTTTGGTGCAGTTGTCCTTCTTGTTGCGGAAGATGTCGTAGGCGTGCGGGGCCTGCGAGAGCGGCAGGCGGTGCGAAATGATATCGTCGAGGCGCACGTCGCCGTTGGCTACGTGGGCCAGCAGCTTGTCGATGTGCTTGTGGGCGGGGGCCTGGCCGCCTTTCAGCGTGATGCCCTTGTCGAAGAACTGGTGGATGGGGAAGTTGTCGAACGGCGAGGAGTACACGCCCAGCACCGACACGAAGCCGCCCCGGCGCACGGCGCTCATGCAGGCCAGCAGCACCTTGTCGGAGCCTTTTTCTAGGTTGGCCACGGCTTTGGCACGGTCCAGCAGGTTGCGGTCGGGCTCGAAGCCCACGGCCTCCACCACCACATCGGCCCCGTAGCCCTTGCTCATGCTGCGGATTTCATCGACCACCTGCTTCTGGTTTTCCCAGAGAATGCCCTCGGCGCGGGCCGACTCCTTGGCCTTGTCCAGGCGGTACTGCTGGGTATCGACAATAATAACGCGGCTGGCCCCGCGCAGCCAGGCCGACTTGGCGGCCATGATGCCCACCGGGCCCGCCCCGAAAATGGCCACGATTTCGCCGCCCCGCACATTGGCCCAGTCGATGCCGGTGTAGCCGGTCGGGAAGATGTCGGTAACGAAGAGCACCTGCTCATCGGTGAGGTTGTCCGGCACTTTGCGGGGGCCGAAGTCGGCGTAGGGCACGCGCACGAACTCGGCCTGGCCGCCGTCGTAGCCGCCATACAGGTCGGTGTAGCCAAACAGGGCGCCGCCTTTTTCGGTCATCAGGCCGCCTTCGGGGCCATAGTGGTCGGGGTTGGAGTTTTCGCAGTGGCCGGGCAGGTCGTGGTTGCAAAACAGGCAATGGCCGCAGGCCACCGGGAAGGGCACCACCACACGGTCGCCGCGCTTGAGGTTTTTCACGCCTTTGCCCACTTCCTCCACAATGCCCATGAACTCGTGGCCGAGGGTCATGGGCTTGGGCTGGGGAATGCTGCCGTTGTAGATGTGCAGGTCGGAGCCGCAGATGGCCGTGCTGGTCACGCGCAGAATAATATCGCGCGATTCCTTGATTTCGGGGTCGTCCACGTTATCAACGCGGACATCTTTGGCACCGTGGATGCGGAGAGCTTTCATAGAGCGGGATTTAGGATTGAAACAGAAGAACCTGCTCTCCTAACGGCCTGCTTTTCGGGCGGGTTACTATAGCTCAGGCCGTCTGGCTGTTAGCCTCCACCGTAGCCACGCGCCTTACATCTGATATACAGCCACGCCCGCCGCCGTAAAAATATAGGCATAAGTTTCGCCCACCAGCACCTGCCGCACCGCGCTGGGGTCCATGCCGGCGGGCAGGGCCACGCGCCGCTCGGTCAGGTTGTAGAGGTGGAAAAAGTGGATGGCCCCGGCGTCCAGAAAATACAGCTCATCGCCCCGAAAGCCCACCGTGCTCAGCCCTGGGAAAGGGAGCTTCTTCTTATAATTCCCGAGGTTGTCGAACACGTACACGCCCGTGCTGCGGTCCACGAGGTAGGTATTGTTCTGGTACTGCCGGATGAACCGGAAATCGGGTCGCGAGCGGCCGATAATCAGGTCCAGCGGCGTACTCTGCACTAAGCGTAGGGTGTTGGGGTCGAATTCGCGCAACACCAGGTTGCTCTCATCGAGCAGCCAGATAAAATTATCCGGGGCCAGCGTGGCCACCCGCACCGTGCCATCGAGGTAATCCGCCAGCCGCACTTCGCTGATGAGTGAGAGGAACCTATCGAGCAGCACGAGCTGCTGCCGGTCATCGTTGAATACGAGCGTGCTGGTCACGTTCCAGGCCTCTACCTGGGCTACGTGGCCGGGCTGGGCGGGCGCGTAGGTGTTCAGGGGCAGGCCCTCGGGGCCGTATTGGCGCAGGTTGTTATCGGCATCGGCCACGTAGAGCGCGCCGCGCCGGTCCAGCGACGCGGCTCCCGGGTTGGGCAGCTTGATGAGGCGCAGCAGCTTCCAGGCGGCCACGGTGGGCGCGGCCGTGGCATCGAGCGCGGGCGCGGGGGCCGGCTGCACGGGGGCCACGGTTTCTTTGGAAGCCGGCGCGGCCGAGGCGGCGGAAGGAACGGTGGTTTGGGCGCGGGCGGCAATGCCCGACAGTAAAAACACTGCGAGACACTGCGTTTTTAAACACTGCGAAACACTGCGTGAAATGCCGTCCACGCTACTGTTCAAAATGCCGCAAGGCCAGCTCGTTGCCATCATACACGCCGTAGCTGCAATAATTGACCCACTCCCCCAGATTCACGTAGCGGCTGCCGGGGGCTACTTCCACATCCAGCGGCAGGTGGCGATGGCCGAAAACGTAGTAGTCGTGGTGCAAACGCGTTTCCAGCTCGCGGCAGTATTGGAGCAGCCATTCTTCGTCACCGAAATACACGGTATCGTCCTTGCCCACCTGCATCCGGCTGCGGCGGCTCCACTTATTGGCCATGCCGATGCCGAAATTGGGGTGCAGCCGCGCAAACAGCCACTGCGCCATGGGCGAGGTGAAGACGTGTTTCAGCGCTTTGTAGCTGTAGTCCTTCGGCCCCAGTCCATCGCCGTGCCCGATGTGAAACATCTTATCGCCAATCCGTTGCGACACCTCTTGGCGCAGCACCGGGATGCCCATTTCCTGGGTGAAGTAGCCGAACATCCACATATCATGGTTGCCGGTGAAGATGGTAATGGGCAGGCCGCCATCCGTCAGCTCCGCCAGCTTGCCCTGCAAGCGGCTGAACCCGCGCGGAATAGCGTGCTTGTACTCAAACCAGAAATCGAACAGGTCACCCAGCAGGTAGATGGCCGCCGCGTCCTTCGCCGCCTCATCCAGCCAGCGCACGATGCGCTTCTCCCGTGCCAGCGAGGTGGCCGCATCCGGTGCGCCCAAGTGGAAATCGGATGCGAAATACACCCGCTTGCCGGGCGGCAGGATAAGGTCAGAAAGTAAATGGGGGGACTTCATTCGGGTGAATTTTCAGCGTCGTCCTCTAGCAGGAACAACGCGATGCGGCGCGGGCCATGAGCCCCGAGCACAAGGGTTTTTTCAATATCGGCCGTGCGGCTGGGGCCGCTGGTGAGCGACACCATCGAGGGCAGGGCCGCGCCGTAACGGCTTTGCATCACGCGCAGGGCCTCCCCTATCTCGTTCACCACCTGGCTGGGACGGGCCAGCACCAGGTGCTGGTCGGGGTAGATGCTCAGCCGCCGCCCGCTGGCCGTGGCGGCCGACACCAACACGCTGCCCGTGCGCGCCACCAGCGCTTCGCAGGAGGTCAGGCTCAAATCAGCTTTGGCAATGAATTCTGTTTCATCGGCCTGAAAAGCAATGCCGGCCCGATACAGCAGCGCCTGCATCTCGGGCTCCCACACGAAAGGCGCGCCCACCTGCTGGCGCTGCCGGAAACCCGCCACCTGCGCCGCCAGGTGCGGCAGCGACTCGCAGTAGTAAAACTCGCCGCCCACGCGCTGGAAGCTTTCGGCAAATGCCACCACGGCATCGGCATTGTTTAAGGGCGGATGCACAGGCGCTGCAAAATCAGGACGGGGCGGCAACGAGGCGGGACCAGCCGCCAGCCCTTGGCGAATGCGGGCTAAAACGGCATCGCGGGAAGAATCAGCCATGACGAGAGAGTTGCGGGTTGAAGCTGCCAAAGGTAACCGTTGCCCGATAACCGTCCTCTTATTACAAAAAAGCCCGCCTCCTGAACGGAAGCGGGCTTTCTATTCCATTTAAGTCGGACTGGACTACACGCCGGCTACCGCGTTGTTGTTCGGAGCCGAAGCTTCGTTGTTGCGGTTGTTGTCGTCCACGCCGGGCAGGTGCAAATCGGGCAAGTCACTGCCGATTTTGCCACCGGCGGCCTGTTCGCCTTTCACTTCCGAAGCGGTTTCGCTGCGGTCGGTGCCAGCCATGTGGGCTTGGTAGTTGGTCTGGGTTTCGAAGGGACGCGGGCCCACGAGGCGGGTCAGGTCTTCCTGTTGCAGCACTTCTTTCTCCAGCAACTCTTTGGCTACCACTTCCAGCTCGTGGCGGCGCTCGGTGAGAAGCTCCTTAGTGCGGGTGTAGGCGTTTTCGATGATGGTGCGAACTTCCTCGTCAATCATCTGCGAAGTGGCTTCCGAATACGGCTTCGAGAAACCGTACTCGTTCTGGCCCTTCGAGTCGTAGAACGACACGTTGCCGAGCTTGGCATTCATGCCGTACATCGTCACGATGGAATAGGCCATCTTGGTGATGCGCTCCAAGTCGCTCAACGCACCGGTCGAGATTTTACCGAACACCAGTTCTTCAGCAGCGCGGCCACCCAAGGCCATGCACATCTCGTCGGTCAGCTGCTCGGTGTTGTAGAGAAACTGCTCCTTAGGCAGGTATTGGGCGTAACCCAGCGCCGCCACCCCACGAGGCACAATGCTCACTTTCACCAAGGGGTCAACGTGCTCCAGGAACCAGCCCGCGATGGCGTGGCCAGCTTCGTGGTAAGCCACAATGCGCTTTTCGCCGGGCGAGATGATTTTGTTCTTCTTCTCCAGGCCACCAATCACGCGGTCGATGGCATCGGTGAAATCCTGGTCGGTGATGAATTTCTTGTCGCGGCGGGCGGCGATGAGGGCCGCCTCGTTGCAGACGTTGGCAATTTCAGCACCAGCAAAGCCCGGAGTCTGGGCCGAAAGACGGCGGGCATCCACATCGGGGCCCAGCGTCAGTGGCTTCAGGTGCACCTGGAAAATCTGGGTGCGGCCGTTGATGTCCGGCTTGTCAATGCTGATTTGACGGTCGAAACGGCCGGGACGCAGCAGGGCCGAATCCAGAGTATCGGGCCGGTTAGTGGCGGCCAGAATGATAACGCCGGAGTCGGTGCCGAAACCGTCCATCTCTACCAGCAACGAGTTCAGCGTGTTTTCGCGCTCGTCGTTGCCGCCGGGCATCGAGCCCTTGCTGCGCGAACGGCCCACGGCGTCAATCTCATCAATAAAGATGATGCAGGGCGCTTTGGCTTTGGCCTGCTTGAACAAATCCCGAACCCGGGCTGCGCCCACACCCACGAACATCTCCACAAAGTCGGAGCCCGAAAGCGAGAAGAACGGCACGTCGGCCTCGCCGGCTACGGCTTTGGCCAGCAGGGTTTTGCCGGTGCCGGGAGGGCCTACCAGCAGCGCGCCTTTCGGAATCTTACCGCCGAGGATGGTGAACTTGCTGGGATTCTTGAGGAACTCCACAATCTCCTGCACTTCCTCCTTGGCTTCTTCGAGGCCGGCCACGTCTTTGAAGGTAATTTTCACCTTATCGCCGCCTTCAAACAGGGCAGCTTTGCTTTTGCCGATGCTGAAAATCTGGCCGCCGGGGCCGCCAGCGCTGCCCATGCGGCGCATCAGGAACCAGAAACCGACAATCATCAACACAATGAAGCCGTAGGTGCCGATGTAGTCGCCGGGGCTCGACCGCTCCTCAATGTTGAGGGGCAGGCGCTGGGCGGCGGGCACATCCTTCTGCAAAGCGTCCAGGTTTTCTTGGAACAGCTTGGCATCTACCACCGGGAAGTAGAACTGCGAGCCCACGCCCGACGCGCCAAACGGCGTGCGACGCGTGAGTTCCTGCCGGTATTTGGCCTGCGCCGCCTCCTTCAGGGTCACTTCTACCACCTTCTGGTTGCTCACGATGGTGACGGCCTGCACATCGCCGGCCGCCAGCATGCTCTCGAAGCGCTGCTGGTTGATTTTGGCGGGCGAGTTGAGGTTATTCACCCACATCACCCCGAACAAAAACACCAGCAAACCCGCCAGCACCCACAGCTGCAAGCCCGGCCGCGGGCTAGGCACCGGGGCAATGGGCTTCTTCTTTTTATTGTTATTCAGATTTTTATCCGACATGAAAATAGCTACTTAAAACCGAGGATAGGTAGGAGCAAAACACCACGCCGAAAACAAATGTTCGGCAAAAAGGCAGACGTTCGGGAAGCAGTTTTATTTTACAGCGAAGCGGCTTTTCTGTCATCCTGAGCGCAGCGAAGGACCTTACCGCGCCTGTGCCGTTTGGCATTACTGCAAACCGTTTGAGCGTAATAAGGTCCTTCGCTGCGCTCAGGATGACAGGTTCGAACCAAACGACTTACGCCGGCTCCGATTCGATGTAGCTGATGTTGGCATCGCCCCACAGCTCCTCGAGGGCGTAGAACTTGCGGCGGTCGCGCAGGAAAACGTGGACCACTACGTCCACATAATCGAGCAGCACCCACTCGCGGTTGGTGCGGCCTTCGGTTTGCCAGGGGCTTTCGCCAGTTACTTTTTCGATTTCTTCTTCTACCGAGCGGGCCACGGCTTCGAGCTGCGTATCGGAGTTGGCCGAGCAGATGATGAAATAATCGGCAACGGCATTTTTTAATTCCTTCAAGTTCAGCACCACGATGTCGGATGCCTTCTTGTCTTGCATGCCGCGAACGACCAAATCTGCCAATGTGTCTGAATCCTGACGGACCAACGTGCTTTTCATATTGTCTTGTTAGGTGTGAGCTTTACAGCCGAAAGTCTACGAAGTTAACGATACGCGAAAGAAGGCCGTGGTTGTCACCCCAAAAACCCTGTTCACGGGCCAGCAATTAGTATGGTTGCCGGCCTGCCCCTCGACCAATTCGGAGGCTCAGAATTTGATTGTCCAAAACCGGGCCAGCGAAGGCTGCACCGTCATAACGGACTTTCAGACCGCCGGCCGGGGCCAGCGCGGCAACCAGTGGGTGGCCGCCCCCACCGAAAACCTGATGCTGTCGGTGGTGTGGCAGCCTACATTTTTGGCCGCCACCGAGCAGTTCCGCCTCAGTCAGGCCGTGGCGCTGGGCGTGCACGACTGGGCCGCCGCCCTGCTCGGCCCCGACCCGAAGCTCAAAGTAAAATGGCCCAATGACCTGTATTATGGCAACCAAAAGCTGGGCGGTATATTAATTGAGAACAGCCTGAGCGGCACAAAAATTCAATATAGCATCATTGGCATTGGCCTGAACATCAACCAGCAAGCGTTTGAACTGCCCACGGCCACGTCGTTTACCCAACTCACCGGCCGCGCCTACGACCGCGCCGCCCTGGCCGCCCGCCTGCTGGAGTGCCTGGAGCGGCGCTACCTGCAACTGCGGGCCGGGCAGGTGGGGGCGCTGCGGCGCGATTATTTGCAGGCCCTGTACCGCTACCAGGAAGTTCACCCGTTCATTATCGATGGCCAACCGGTCAGCGGCCAGATTGTCGGGGTGGAAGATGATGGCCGGCTGGCAGTGGCCATCGGAAATGAGCTGCGGCGGTTTGGCTTGCAGGAAATTCGGCACGTCTAGCAACCCTGACCGCCTGTTTCAGCATCAGGCTGATAAATTGGGGAACAGTGAAAAAAAATAATTCTTTTAGGCAACTAATTCCCAGCTTCCGCCGAGTTGTCAGTAACATTGGCTTCAAACACTTACTTTTCCACCGTTCTATCAAACCGAAATAATTTTCGGGGTGTTGATTTGAGGGATAAGGAATTCGGCACAGTGCTTGTCAATCGTTATCCGCAACCTTTTCCATTTTCGCCTCCACTTTTTCTGCTTCTGATATGAAACTCTTTACTCGTTCGATGGCTGCATTGGCCATGCTAATTTTGTCGCTGGCCCCTACGTTGGCCGCCAACATCACCATTTTGGTGGGCGACAATTTTTACCACGGGCCGGGCAATACCGACCCGAACAAGCAAAACGACATCCGCAACATCACGGTAGGGGATGTGGTGACGTTCAGCTACCCTACGGGCAATTCCAGCCACCCCACGATGTCGGACAACGGGGCCTTTGCTACGTTTCAGATGAATGCCAGCAGCCGCTCTGTTACGCTGCCGGCGTTTAACACAGTGGGCTCTAACCCTTACCATTGCATGGCGCACGGCGGGCCGCTGGTGGGCCAGTACGGCATTCTCAATGTGGTGGCGGCCGGCCCCACGGCCACGCTTGATGCCCGCACGGCCGGTATTGAAGTGAATGTGTACCCCAACCCCAGCCGCGGCCAGGTAACGGTGCAGCTCAACCAGAAAGCCGGCATCGACTACAAGCTGCGCCTGAGCAACATCATCGGCCAGGAAGTCCGCACCGTAGCCCTCAAGCCCGAATTGACTGCCGCCGGTCTGCCGGTCGATTTGAGTGACCTGCGCACCGGCGTGTACTTCTACAGCCTGCTCGTAGATGGCAAAGTGGCCAGCACCAAGCGCCTCGTCTTGCAGAATTGAACCAACTTCATTTAATCGTTTGACCAAAAAGCAGCCTCGGGCTGCTTTTTGTGTTTCTAGCCCGAATTGGTTTCGCGCAAGCATCAGTGCAACGGTGCATTGCCTACTTTTGCCTTTTCACCGATTTGCTCGTTGCTTCTTCCGGTAGTGTGCGGCCTGCGCATTTGCCGGTGTCTTGTGTCCCATTCGTTTCTATGCGCTCCTTTAAAAGCCTGAACAATCTCGTCGGCTGGCTCGTGTTTGCCATTGCCGCCGTCACCTACCTGCTCACCCTGGAGCCTACCGCTTCGTTTTGGGACTGTGGCGAGTTCATTGCCTGCTCCTACAAGCTGCTGGTGCCTCACCCTCCCGGAGCGCCCACGTTCCTGCTGCTGGGCCGCCTGTTTTCGCTTTTCTCGTTTGGCGATGTGACCAAGGTAGCGGTGCTCATTAATGCTTTGTCAGGATTAAGCAGCGCCTTCACCGTCCTGTTTCTGTTCTGGATTATCACCCGCATGGCCCGCAAGCTGGTGCTGCGCGAGGCCACTGGCAACAGCGGTCTGGCCGCCGAAGCCATCGAGCCGAGCGGCTACCAATCCCTGCTCATTCTGAGTGCGGGCGTGGTGGGCGCGCTGGCCTTTGCCTTCTCCGATTCATTCTGGTTCAATGCGGTAGAGGGCGAGGTGTACGCCATGTCGGCCCTTTGCACAGCGGCCGTGGTCTGGATTATGCTGAAGTGGGAAGCTCATTCCAACGAAGCTGATTCGGATAAGTGGCTCATTCTGATTGCCTACGTCATTGGCCTCAGCATTGGGGTTCACTTGCTGAATTTGCTGACACTGCCGGCTCTGGGCTTCATTTATTACTACCGCCGCACTGCCAATCCTTCGCTGAAAGGTGGCATCATTGTGATGGTGGTGAGCATGATTATCGTGGGCTCCATCCTAGTGGGCATCATCCCCGGCCTGCCCACGCTGGCCGGCAACTTCGAGGT
The DNA here is from genome assembly GCF_054776495.1 of Hymenobacter segetis. Lineage (NCBI taxonomy): Bacteria > Pseudomonadati > Bacteroidota > Cytophagia > Cytophagales > Hymenobacteraceae > Hymenobacter > Hymenobacter segetis. The sequence continues at coordinate 313,915 of NZ_BAAHBV010000003.1, forward strand.
GTTCTTCATCAATACCGTTGGACTACCCTTCAACTCGGGCCTGTTCATCTTTCTGATTGTCTTTATCGGGCTGATTTGGTTCGGCTTCCGCCTCTCCTTCCAGCGCCGCAGCCAGCTGCTGAACACTGCCATGCTCTGCTTCGTGTTCATTTTGATTGGATACTCCTCGTACCTGATTGTGCCGATTCGCAGCTCCTTTCAGCCTACTATTAACGAAAACGACCCCGAGGATGTGCTGAGCTTCGTGAGCTACCTCAAGCGCGAGCAGTACGGCTCGCGCCCGCTACTCTACGGCCCGCAGTTCAACGCCCAGCCGGTGGACTACGCCGAGGGTGCGCCCCGCTACGCCCGCGACCTCAAGACCAACACCTACAAGGAGATTCTGCCGCGCCAGCAGGAGCCGGTGTACCGCGACGAGGACAAGATGCTGCTACCCCGCATCTACAGCTACGAGCCCGACCAGATTGCCAACTACAAGAAGTGGGTCGACATTCAGGACGGCGTGAAGCCGACGATGGGCCAGAACCTGGGCTTCCTGATGCGCTACCAGATGGGCCATATGTTCTGGCGCTACTTCATGTGGAACTTCGTGGGGCGTGAGTCCGACGTGCAGCAGGCGGGCGTGGTCACGCCGTTCAGCCCGAGCGCGAAGTCGCTGCCGCCCCGCATCGGCGAGAGCCCGGCGCACAACAACTTCCTGGCCCTGCCGCTCATCCTGGGCCTCATCGGCCTGTGGTTCCAGAGCCGGCGCGATAGCAAGGACGCCTGGGTGACCGGTCTGCTGTTCCTGATGACAGGTTTGGCCATCGTGATTTACCTCAACCAGCCGCCGCGCGAGCCGCGTGAGCGCGACTACACTTTCACCGGGGCCACGTTTGCCTTTGCCATCTGGATAGGACTGGGCGTGCTGGGGCTGGCCGAATTATTCGGCAAAGTGGTGAAGGCCGACGGCCTGCGGGCCGGCCTGGCCCTGGCCGTGGGCCTGCTGATTCCGGGCATCATGGCCGCGCAGGGCTGGGACGACCACGACCGCTCGAACCGCTACAACTCGGTGGATTCGGCTAAAAACCTGCTGAACTCCTGCGCCCCGAACGCCATCCTGTTTACCAACGGCGACAACGACACCTTCCCGCTCTGGTACGCCCAGGAGGTGGAGGGCTTCCGCACCGACGTGCGCGTGGCCGTGCTGAGCTACCTGAACACCGACTGGTACATCGCCCAGATGAAGCGCCGCTCCTACCTCTCGCAGCCCTTCCCCATCTCGATGCCCGCCGCGGCCTACGCCCAGGGCACCAACGACATGCTGCCCTTCGCCGCCAACCCGGCCGTGCCCAGCGTGAACCTCAAGGAATTCATTGAGCTGGTGAAGAGCAACAACCCGCTGCTGCAGGTGCAGTACCAGGAAAACGGCCCCAGCATGATGAGCTTCCCGACGCCCAACTTCTTCCTGCCCGTGGACACAGCGGCCGTGAAGAAGCTCGGCATCATCCCCAAAGACCGGGAAGGCCAGCTCGTGAGCAAGATGGAGTGGAGCATGGGCAAGCGCGCCATCGAGAAGAAAAACCTGGTGATTCTGGACATGATTGCCACCAACAACTGGCAGCGGCCCATCTACTTCAGCAGCACCGTGGCCCCGAGCGACTACATGAACCTCCAGCCCTACTTCCAGCTGGAGGGCATGGCCTACCGCCTGCTGCCCCTGAAAGACCCGAACTACGACCCCCGCTCCGGCGACGAAGGCTTCGTGGAGAAAGACCTCACCTACCAGCGCCTGCTGAAGGATTTCAGCTACCGCGGCCTGCAGAACCCGCACATCTTCTACGACGAGAACAACCTGCGCTTCCCGGCCAACTACCGCGACAAGTTCGCCCGCCTGGCCAACGCCTACCTGGCCTCAAACAACGTGGCCAAGGCCAAGGAAGTGGCCGACAAAGCCATGGAACTGATGCCCGACAACACGATTCCCTACGACTACTACTCGCCCCAGCTGGTGCCCGCGCTAGTGGCAGGCGGTGAGAAAGCCAAAGCCGACCAGATTCTCGACACCATGACCCAGCGCTCGGAGCAGATGCTGGCCTACTACGCCACCAAGCCCGATGGCAGCCTGTTTGAGGACGACCAGCGCGGCTACCTCCTCGGCCTGCAAAGCGTGTACCGCGCCGCAGAGCTGGCCGGCGACAAGCCCCGCAGCGAAAAGGCCCTGGGCCTGATGAACCAGTATTACCCACGCTAAGCCGTCGGTAGCATTGCCAACAGAAAAGGCCGGCCCGCAATGCGCGGGCCGGCCTTTTTTAATAATTCCTCGACTGCCTTGGGAACGGGGTGACATAGGCAGTCGAGCGCCTCGGGAGCACTTGGCACGAGGTGACAAATGCTCCCGAGGCGCTCGACTGCCTCCGGCAAGAAGTGACATGAACACATTCGGGCCTCACTTGCTCCTAACCCGATGAGTTGGGAGCAAGTGAGGACCGCCGAAGCATTCGGCACCAAATACCTCACTTCGGGCGGATTCTTCGTTGGCCTTCCTGTCCGTTTTCCCGTAGCTTTAGGATATGCTGGTTCGCTTGCTTTTGTTGGTTGTTTTTGTGCTCACGGCCTTCGCGCCTCTGGCCCCGCGTCCCGACTACGCCGGCCTCTACCGCGACGCCCCGCACCTGGACGTGGACACCCGCCGCGAGGGCGACAGCCTGCGCCTCTACCTACGCTTGCCCGCCCCCGCCCGCCTGGGGCCGGGCCACCCGCTGCGCCTGGCCGCCTGGCCCAGCTACGAAGCCAAGCTGCCGCTGTGGCAGGACAGCATAGCGCGCCGCCGGCAGCACCCGCGCCCCGAGGCCGATGGCAGCCTGCGCCTCAGCTTCTGCATTGCCGCCGCCCGTGTGCCCGCCGGGGCCATTATGCAGCTCACCACTGCCCCCGCCGATGCCAAAGACGACTATCAGGAGCCCACCACCACCGCCTGGCTGCGCCTGACCGAAGCCGTGCTGGCCCGGCCCTTCGTGCTCACCGATTCAGTGGGGCAGCCGCTGTCCCGCCGCTACGTGCGGGCCGGCGAAACCTTCGGCGTGGACAGCTACGGCCTGATGCAGCCCGTGCGCTGGAAGCGCTACGCCGTGACGCCCACCCCCGCCCTACCGCCCATGACCAGCCCCGCCGCCATGCCCGCCGGCCCGCGCCTGCTGCCCGTCCTCGACTCGGCCGAAGCCCGGCCCGGCGAGCCGCTGCGCTTCCGTGAGCCCGGCCTGTATGCGCTGAAGGTGGGCGGCGCGGGCGGCATGCCCACCCGCACGCTGGCCGTGCTGGTGGGGGCCAATAACTACCCCGCCCTCACCACGGCTTCGGAACTGATTGAGCCGCTGCGCTACCTCACCACCAGCCAGGAGCGTCAGCGCCTCACCGACGCGCCCGACCCCAAGCGGGCGGTGGATAAATTCTGGCTCGACATTGCCAAAGGCAACCAGCGCCAGGGCAAGGAATTGATTCGGCAATTCTACGGCCGCGTCACGGCGGCCAACCGCCTTTTTGCCGCCCACAAGGCCGGCTGGCTCACCGATAGGGGCTTGCTGTACGTGGTGCTGGGGCCGCCGCCAAGCGTGCGGCGGCTGTTCAACGGCGAGGAACGGTGGTTTTATTCGGAGGGCGGGCTGGGCGGCGGGCCCATCACCTACACCTTCCGGCCCCGGCCGAGTACCTTTGCCCCTGATTACTACGAATTGGTGCGCCGGCCCGAGTACGAACTGCTCTGGTATGCCGCCGTTGAAAAATGGAGAACCCCACTGACCGCCCTGACCGGCCCGAACGCCCCAACCGACCTGCCCGCCCGGTAGCCGGCCGCCGCTTTTACGATGGTGCCAACCGCCCCGTCACCCCGAAACAGTTCCGCCCCGACCGTGGCGGCTCTGAGTTCGACGAACGCCCCGCCCGCCCCCGTGGCCGCGGCGGCTCCGACAACCGCGACGAAGCCGCTGGCGACCGCACCGGCCGCTCCGACCGCAACGAGTCGCGCCCGCCCTACCGCGAGCGTAGCGAAAGCAGCGAACGCGGCAGCAACGCCGGCGGCGAGCGTCCCCGCTACGAAAACCGCTCGGCCCAGCCGGCCAGCATCGACATGCTCTTCGGCCTGCGCCCCATTCAGGAAGCGCTGAACGCGGGCCGCACATTGGAGAAGATTTTCCTGCTGCGCGGCACCAAAAACAGCCTCGTAACGGATATCTCGGCGGCCGCCCGCGCGGCAGGAATCCAGGTGCAGCTGGTGCCCGTGGAGAAGCTCGACAACCTGACCCGCAAGAACCACCAGGGCGCGGTAGCCTTCGTGTCACCCATCGACTACGCGCCGCTGGACACCATCGTAACCGGCCTGTTTGAGGAAGGCAAAGTACCCTTCCTGCTGCTCCTCGACCGCATTACCGATGTGCGCAACTTCGGCGCCATTGCCCGCACAGCTGAGTGCTTGGGCGTGCAGGCCATCGTAGTGCCCAGCCGGGGCGCGGCCCAAATCAACGGCGACGCGCTGAAAACGTCGGCCGGGGCGCTGAATATTCTGCCTGTCTGCCGCGAGAATAACCTGCACGAAACCATCCGCTTCCTCCAACAGTCCGGCATCACGGTAGTGGCCTGTACCGAGAAAGCCGACGAAGCCGTAGGCACTGCCGAAGTCGATTTCACCGGCCCCGTGGCCGTCCTCATGGGCTCGGAAGAAGACGGCATTTCGCCCGACCTCCTGAACCTAGCCGACGTGAAGCTGAAAGTGCCCATGATTGGCCAGATTCAGAGCCTGAACGTGGGCGTAGCTGCCGGCATTATGATGTTTGAAGTGGCCCGCCAGCGTGTGAACGCCTAGCTGATTTGAAAAGCCCCAGCGGGGCGACATATCGGTAGTAAAACCATCCTATTTGGTTGATAAAAAGCCCCAGCGGGGCGACATTCGTTGAACGAGTGTCGCCCCGCTGGGGCTTTTTGAGTTTTTGCTCGTCGGTTACTACCGATATGTCGCCCCGCTGGGGCTATCGGATATATTCCGGGCTGGTCCCTAATTGTACCCCCCACCCTTCTTCGCCTTCACATCCGCTACGAAATCCTTCACCCGCTGCTCCTCGCTGCGCTTGCAGATGAGCAGCACGTTGTCGTACTCGGCCACGATGTAGTCCTCCAAACCCTGCACCACCACGAGGCGGTCGGCGGGGGTTTTGATGACGCAACCGGTGGTGTCGTAGAGCAGCACGTCGCCGCTCACCATGTTGTTATTTTCGTCGTGGTTGCCGATGCGGTGCAGCGAATCCCAGGTGCCCACGTCGCTCCAGCCGAAATCGGCCGGCAGGACGTACACGTTATCCGCCTTTTCCATCACGCCATAGTCGATGCTGATGTTGCGGCAGCGCGAGTAGGCGCGGCTGATGAATTCCTCTTCCTCGGGCGTGCCCAGCTGGTCGGCACCTTCATCAAATACTTCGGCGATGTCGCTTAGGTAGTGGTGGAAGGCATTGATAATGACCTCAGCGCGCCACACAAACAGGCCGGAATTCCAGAGGAAGTCGCCGCTGTCCACAAACATGCGGGCCAGCTCCAGATTGGGCTTTTCGGTGAAGGTTTTCACCTTGTGCAGTTGGCCGCCGGGCAGGCTCTGGTCGTCCATGTACTGGATGTAGCCGTAGCCGGTATCGGGCCGCGAGGGCTGGATGCCGAGGGTGATGAGCACGTCGCTGGCCCGGGCGGCGGCCACGGCGATGCCAATGAGACGGCGGAACTCGTCTTCGCGCAGCACGGCGTGGTCGGCGGGCGTCACGATGATAGTGGCTTTCGGGTCGCGCTTGGCAATGCGGTAGCTGGCGTAGGCGATACACGGCGCGGTATTGCGGCCAATGGGCTCGCCCAGAATCTGGTCGGCTGGCAGCTCAGGCAGGTGCTCCTGCACTAGGTCCACGTAGTCGCGGTTGGTTACCACAAACACGTTCTCGGGCGGGCAGATGCCCTTGAAGCGGTCCACGGTGAGCTGGAGCATGGAGCGGCCCGTGCCCAGCACGTCATGAAACTGCTTGGGATGGTTGGTGCGGCTGAACGGCCAGAACCGGCTGCCAATACCGCCAGCCATGACGACGATGTAGGTGGAATTCATTGGGCAAATGTAAAGGAGAACGGAGTACAGAGTACGCCCCGAAGGGCTTCTGTTAAATTAACAAACATTATATATAATAAAATAAATACAATCAGACCAATCCTTCTCGGAGCAAATCATGCAGGTGGATGAAACCGGCAAACCGGCCGTCCTCCGTCACCACCAGCTGCGTGATGTTGCGGCTCTGCATCCGCGCCAGGGCTTCGGCGGCAAAGTCTTCCACATCAATCGTAGCGGGCCGGGGTGTGAGGATGTCGCGGGCCTTGAGCTTTTCCAGGTCCGAGAAGCTGCCCAGCATCCGGCGCAGGTCGCCGTCGGTGATGATGCCGGCGAGCTGGCCGGCCCCGTCGAGTACGGCGGTAGCCCCGAGGCGCTTGCCGGAGATTTCGAGCAATACATCCTTTAGCGGCGCGTCCTCCTGCACCTGGGGGCGCTGGTTCTGACGGCTGAGGTCGCCCACTTTCAGGTAGAGGCGCTTGCCGAGGGTGCCGCCGGGGTGCAGCCGGGCAAAGTCGGCGGCCGTGAACTGGCGGCTTTCGAGCAGGCACACGGCCAGGGCGTCGCCCAGGGCCAGGGCGGCGGTGGTGCTGGTGGTGGGGGCCAGGTTGTTGGGGCAGGCCTCCTTGGTTACGGGGGCGTGCAGCACGTAGGTGGCCTGCTGGGCCAGGTAGGAGTCGGCGTTGCTTACGAGCGCGGCCAGCGGCACGCCCTTGCGGCGCAGCAGCGGCACCAGCACCTTGATTTCGGGCGTGTCGCCGCTCTTGCTGATGGCGATGACGAAATCCTCGGGCTGAATCATGCCCAAGTCGCCGTGAATGGCATCGGCGGCGTGCATGAATAGGGCCGGCGTGCCGGTGCTGTTGAGCGTGGCCACGATTTTGCCCGCGATGTGGGCGCTTTTGCCAATGCCGGTGACTACTACACGACCCTTCAATTGCAGAATAGCTTGCACGCAGGTCACGAAATCGGGGGTGACGGCCAGGGCATCGGCCACGGCGCGCACGGCGTCGGCCTCTTCGTACAACACCTGGCGGGCAATGGCAAGCACATCGGCGGCAACGGGGGCCGCACCGGTAGCATTCTCGGAATGAAGAGTAACAGGCATGGATAAGACACGAAATGTTATTGCAAAATTGGGGGAAAGAAGCTAAGCCCGCCTTCCCTGGCTAAAACCAGGTTGCTCAGGCTAAAGGATAATTTGCCTCAAGCCAACAACCCAATTACGTCAACTTGAGTCGTTCGCAACTTCAGAAACAGCTTATTCCTGGAGATGGATGAGTCCGAAAGCCCGACATTACTAAATAGCTTCTGCCCGTTTTGAAAGAGCTGGCAATATGAATAAATTGTTTTCCACAATTCATGAAAAACACCATTTTTCATGCTAAAAATTGAGGCTATTGCTTATCTTCGTTATGAACCGCGAGTCGGTACGCATTTCATTAATGCTTTCGTCCTATGTCATCAGTTGCCCTCCAAGAAGCCCCGGTCCTCACGGCCGATTTGAAACATACACTTAAGGAAGTATTCGGCTACGGCCAGTTTCGGGGCACGCAAGAGGCTGTTATTCAAAACGTACTTGCCGGGCACAACACGTTTGTGATTATGCCCACCGGCGCGGGCAAAAGCCTGTGCTACCAGCTGCCGGCCCTGGTGGTGCCGGGCACGGCCATCGTCATTTCGCCCCTCATCGCCCTGATGAAGAACCAGGTCGACCAGCTCGGAGCCTTCGGCGTTAATGCTCAGGTGTACAATTCGACCCTGACCAAAACCGAGATGAAACGGGTGCAAAAAGACGTGATGAGCGGCGAGGTTCGCCTGCTCTACGTGGCCCCCGAAAGCCTGACCAAAGACGACACCATTGACTTCCTGCTGAAATCGACCATTAGCTTCGTAGCGATTGACGAGGCCCACTGCATTTCGGAGTGGGGCCACGATTTCCGCCCCGAATACCGCAAGATTCGCGGCATTATTGATAACCTGGGCGGCAACGTGCCGATTATCGCCCTCACGGCCACGGCCACACCCAAAGTGCAGCTGGACATCCAGAAAAACCTGCACATGGACGACGCCAGCGTCTTCAAAACCAGCTTCAACCGCACCAACCTCTACTACGAGGTGCGCGCCAAGCACAACACCAAAAAGCAGCTGATTCAGTACGTGAAGCAGCACAAGGGCAAGGCGGGCATCATTTACTGCCTGAGCCGCAAGAAGGTGGAGGAAATTGCCGAACTGCTGCGCGTGAACGACGTGCGCGCCCGCCCCTACCACGCCGGCCTCGACCAGCAGGTTCGCATTGATAATCAGGATGCTTTCCTGAATGAGGAATGCGACGTGATTGTGGCTACCATCGCCTTTGGCATGGGCATCGACAAGCCCGACGTGCGCTTCGTGATTCACTACGATGCGCCCAAATCCATCGAGGGCTACTACCAGGAAACCGGCCGCGGCGGCCGCGACGGTCTGGAAGGCAACTGCCTGATGTTCTACAGCTACGACGACATTCTGAAGCTGGAAAAATTCAGCAAGGACAAGCCGGTGACGGAGCGCGACAACGCCCACCAGCTGCTAGCCGAAATGACCAACTACGCCGAAAGCGCCGTGTGCCGCCGCCGCCAGCTGCTGCACTATTTCGGCGAGCAGCTGGATACTGACTGCGGTTTCTGCGACAACTGCCGCCACCCCAAGGAGCGGTTTGAGGGCGAAGCGGCCGTGGGCCTGGCCCTACGCGCTACGGTGCAGACGGAGGCGCGGTTCAACCTCAACCATATCGGCCAGGTGTTGCTGGGGCTCAACAACCCGCACATCGAGAGCTACGCGCACAATGCGCTGCCGGTGTATGGCCAGGGCAAGGAGCTGGGCGATGCGCAGTTCTGGCACTCGGTGCTGCGCCAGTGCCTGCTAAACGGCTTTTTGGAGAAGGACATTGACAGCTTGGGCTTGGTGCGCATCACGGACAAGGGCATGGATTTCATCGAAAACCCGCGCTCCATCACCCTCACCCGCGACCACAACTTCGACGAGGAGCAGAAGGCCGACGAGGAAAAGGAGGAAGTGCAGCACGCCGCCGGCCACGACGAAGCCCTGTTTACCCAGCTCAAGGAGTTGCGCAAGCAGGTGGCCAAGCAGAAAAACCTGCCGCCCTACGTCCTCTTCCAGGACCCGAGCCTGAAGGAGATGGCCACCACCTACCCCACTTCGCTGCACGACCTCACGCACGTATCGGGCGTGGGCCAGGGCAAGGCCCAGAAGTTTGGCGCGCCTTTCGTGGCCGCCATCAAGAAGTACGTGGAAGACAACGACATCGAAACCGCCGAGGACGTGGTGGTGAAGTCGGCCGTGAACCGCTCGAAAATCAAAATCTACATCATCCAGCAAATCGACAAGAAGATGATGCTGGAAGACATCGCCTCGTCCAAGGGCATTTCGATGGCCGAACTGATGGAGGAAGTAGAGCACATCTGCTACTCCGGCACCCGCCTGAACATCGACTACTACCTGGAAGAAATGGTAGAGGAAGAGGTGCAGGACGAGATTTACGACTATTTCATGGCGGCCAGCACGGATAACATTGCGGTGGCGATGAAGGAGCTGGGCGATGATTTCACGGAAGAAGAGCTGCGTCTGGTGCGCGTGAAATTCCTGAGCGAGGTAGCGAACTAGGCCGCTTCGAATTAAATAATAGACGAAAAAGCCGCTCTAATTAGAGCGGCTTTTTCGTTTTCTGAGGCACTTTGCAGTTTTATCTCACGAACCCTGTTTAACTGGTCGCGTATTGTCAGAAGTGCTCAGCGCGCAGCTAAGCAGGTGCTTTTGGAGCCTTAATATGTGGATTGTCTTCGCGTTGCTGGCCGCCCTGGCCTCAGCCTCGGTAGTCACGTTGTCGAAAGCCGCGATTAAGGATGTGCCGCCCAGCTTGGTGTTTGCCATTGAGGCCGTGCTAATTTTGCTGGTATCGTGGGCCACGGTGCTGTTTCAGGATTTGGTGCCGGATATTGCCCGGATTGAGCGCAAAACCTGGCTGGTGCTGGTGGTGGCGGGCATGCTCACGGCCGTGTCGTCGCTACTGGTGTTTCGGGCGCTGTCTATTGGTGATGCTTCGCGGGTGTCGCCGCTCACCAATATTTCGCTGGTGTTTTCCGTGACGCTGGCGGCAATTTTCCTTCGGGAAAAACTGAGCTGGCAGGTGATGCTGGGGGCTGGCCTGATGGCCAGCGGCGCCATCCTGATTGCGATGACCAAACCGGCCGACAGGAACGAAAACATCAAAAAAAATGGCCGTCCCGCAACCGGAACGACCATTTACAAATCCAAGCCAGCGGCTTGATTATCGACTTAGCAATACTCTTCGAACGCGCCTTGCAGGTTGTTCACGATGCGCATGGCATCGGAGCCTTCGATGTGGTAGCGCTCAATCATGTGCACCAGCTCGCCATCTTTGAACAGGGCGATGCAAGGGGATGAGGGCGGGTATGGGAGCAGGTGCTCGCGCATTTTGGCCACGGCGTCGGTTTCCATGCCGGCGAACACCGTCACCAGTTTGCCGGGCTTTTTGTCGGCGCTGGCGAGGGCCATTTTCAGGGCGGGGCGGGCTTTAGCGGCGGCGCAGCCGCACACCGAGTTCACGGCCACCAGCACGGTGCCTTCATTCGAGGCGAGAGCGGAATCAACCTCCTCGGGGGTCATGAGCTGCTCGAAACCAACTTCGGTGAGGTCCTGGCGGATGGGGGCCACCATGTATTCGGGATAAACTGCCATTGTCGTAAGTATTATTTAAAAAGCGGCGCGGCCGCGGGCGGGTACAAAAGTACGGCATGGGCCGGACTGTCCCACATAAGTTCGCAGTGGGCCAAAAGGTTCGGACGCTAGCTCCGGTGCGCGGCCGATGATTTTAATTCATTGGAGTAAGCACGTTTACAAAGATTTGCCATACCTTGTTGTTCCACAAATCTTTCTGGTCTTTTTACCATTTAATTTCATCATATGAGATTTTCTCTACCCTCCTATCGGCTGGGAATGAAGGTGCTGCTGGGCCTGACGGCCTGGGCCAGCCTGGGCCACCCGGCATCGGCCCAGGTGCAGCCACGCCCCACATCCGAAGTGCTGCGTACCCAGCGCAAAACCGTGGCGACGGCCACTACCAAGGCTCCCGCCAAAGCCAGCCCGCGCCTCGACGCCGAACTTCAGCGCCTGCTGGGGCAGGCCAGCGGCACCAGCCAGACGGAAGCCCTTACTACCAGCCAGTTGCGGGCCAGCCACCCGCACCTGCGCTTTGGCCAGCAGGCGGGCCGGCCCACGGTGCTGGTGCACATCATGGCGAAGGACGTAGCGGCGCTGCTGCCCAGCCTCCAGAGCCGGGGCTTTGAGGTAACCGCCTCTTATCCGAAGCTGCATTTTGTGGAAGGCATGCTGCCTATCAGCCAGCTAGCCAACGCCGATGCGTTGGTTAGCAATGGCTTGCTGGGCATCATGGCCTCGTTCGAGCCTGAAACCGATGGCGGCCTGGTGACCAGCCAAGCCGACTACGTGCTGGAAGCGGCCCGTGCCCGCGCCACCCGCCCCAAGCAGGTGACGGGGGCCGGCGTGACCATTGGCGTGCTCAGTGATTCGTTCAACTACCTGGGCGGGGCGGCCACGGACGTGGCCTCGGGCGACCTGCCCGCCGCCGGCGTGCGCGTGCTGGTCGAGAGCGGCTCGACCGACGAAGGGCGCGGCATGTGCCAGCTCATTTATGACCTGGCCCCCGGCGCGGCGCAGGTGTTCAGCACGGCCAATGGCGGCGAGGGCACCTTTGCCCAGCACATCCGCGACCTGGCCAGCGCGGCTGGTGGCGCCTGCAAGGTGATTGTGGATGATGTGCGCTACTTCACCGAACCGTACTTTCAGGATGGAGTTATTGCCCAGGCGGTTACCGACGTGGTGAACACGTCGAACGTGACGTATTTCGCTTCGGCCGGCAACTACGCCGACAAAAGCTACGAAACCACCGCCCCGCAATTTGTGGCCAACGCCAACGGCGTGCGCTGCCTCAACTTCGACGTATCGGGCACTACCACCGACCTCACGCAGCGCATCACCATTGCCAACGGGGCCACTTTCTACCCGGTGCTGCAATGGTCCGACCCGTTTTACACCACCAACGGTGTGCGGACGGACCTGGATATGTTCATCCTTGGGATAAGAAGCACGGGCGTCGTGGACACCGTATTCCGGAGCAACACCCGCAACCTGCTCACGCAGGTGCCCATGGAGCCCATTTTCTTTACTAACTCCGCCGCCATCGGCACCACCACCTTCGACCTGGTAATTGTGTGGAAAGCTGGCATTCAGCCCGCCCGCCTGAAGTACGTAAACCGGGGCAGCGCCAGCCCCTCGGAGTGGCTCACCGGCAGCCACACTTCCTACGGCCACTCCTCGGCGGCCGAGGCGTTTGCCGTGGCCGCCGTGCCCTACTACAACCAGCGCGTGCCCGAAAGCTTCACCTCGAAAGCCGGGCCGATTACCTATCTGTTCTCGCCCACGGGCGTAGCACTCAGCGCCCCGGTGGTGCGCCAAAAGCCCAACATTGCGGCCGTGGATGGCACGAACACCACGTTTTTTGGCAGTGACTATGAAAATGATGGGTTCCCGAACTTCTTCGGCACCTCGGCGGCGGCCCCGCATGCGGCGGCGGTAGCGGCGTTGCTGCGCTCGTCGGAGCCGGCCCTTACGCCCACGCAGGTGTATAGCCGTCTGGTGGGAAGCGCGCGTCTCCTCGGAACGACGGCGACTGATGCGCTTACCGGCCCCGGCCTGATTGATGCCTTCACGGCGCTGTATGGCCCCGTGGTGGCCGCCACGCCGCCCCTGGCCGAAGACCTCGAAAAAGGGGCCCTGCCAGTGAGCTGGAACGTGAACGGCTACGGCGCGGCCCGCCCCCAGGTGCTGACGCTGGCCCCGGCTTCGGGCGTGCAGAGCCTGGTGCTGGACGCGCAGCCGGGCATCAACTCGGTGTTTTCGCTAAACGAGGCCACCTTGTTTTTGCAGGGTGCCACGGCCACCAATTTGCAGCTGACGTTCCGCGAGCGCAAGTTCTCGGCTGAAACGGACGAGCTGATGCCCACGCAGTTCACGGGCCGCAGCAACACCGACGGCGTGGCTATGAGCGTGGACGGCGGCACCAACTGGTACCGCATCTTCGACCTGACCGGCACCAACGCCACCACCACCTTCCAAACCAAAACGGTGGACCTGACGGCCTTCGCCTCGGCCAACAGCCTCACGCTGGGCAACGACATCCGCATCAAGTTTCAGCAATACGGGCGCGGCGGCGCAACGGCCACGGCCGGCAGCGGCCGGGCTTTTGATGATATTGTGGTGGGCAGCCGCACGCCCGCGCCCGCTCCGTTGTACACCTACAGTCTACCCACCACCGGCTGCCCCGGCCTGCAGGTGCAGTACACCGATTCCTCGTTGTTCCGCCCCACTTCCTGGGCCTGGACCTTTGCGGGCGGTACACCGGCTACCTCCACCCTGCGCAACCCCAACGTGACCTACAACACGCCCGGCCGCCACAGCGTGACGCTGAGCGTGAGCAACGCCGCCGGCACCGTGGCCCGCACCGATACCGGCGTGGTAGTGATATCGGGCCGCGCCCCGGTAGCCACCATCACTAATACCAGCCTCGTCATCTGCCCCGGCGAATTCGTCACGTTTGGCAGTACGGCACTGTATTGTCCCAGCACCTACGCCTGGACCATTCCGGGCGGCTCGCCTTCTACTTCAACCACGGCTACCCCGCGCGGCGTGAGCTTCGCCACGGCCGGCAACTACACCGTCACCCTCACGGTGACCAATGCTTACGGCAGCAGCACCAGCTCGGTGCTGGTGGAAGTGGGGGGCAAAGCGCCGACGCCCACTATCACCAGCACCAATCCCGGCATTTGCCGCGGGGGCACGGTCACGTTTGGCAGCACCACGCTGAACTGCCCCAGCACCTATGCCTGGAGCTTTCCGGGCGGCTCGCCGGCCACCTCCACCAGCGCCAACCCCGGCGCGGTTACCTACGCCACCGCCGGCAACTACACTGCTACGCTGATTGCGACTAACCCGTATGGCAGCACGACGACCACGCTCATCGTGGACGTGGACGGCCAAGCGGTACCCTTCATCGAGAATTTCAACGCGGCGGCAACCCTGCCGCGCGGCTGGTCGCTCGTTGCGCCCACTCCGGCTTACTCATGGGGCCTGCTTAACAATATTATCGGGCGCACCGGCACGGCCAGCCGGGTTGCGGTTGTGCCGTTTGCCAGCGACCCCAACCGAGGCGAACGCATTGCGGCGTACACGCCGGCGCTCAACCTGACCCGTGCCGGCACCTCCGCGCTCACCCTCCTGTTCGACCTGGCCTACCGCCCTTTCTCCAGCACTGCCGGCGGGACCGTGACGGACAATGACTCGCTCAGCGTGCAGGTGGTCGATGCCTGCACCGGCCTTGTGCTGGGCCGCCCCTACGCCAAAAGCGCCCTCACCAACCTGCCCACCGGAGGCAGCCTGCCCACCTTCACCCCTGCCGCCGCCAGCGACTGGCGCCAAGAAACCGTGGACCTCACGCCCTACCGCGGCCACAGCGTGGTCCTGCGCTTCATCGGCCGCAACCAGTACGGCAACAACCTGTACCTCGACAACGTGCAGGTATACGACGGCGTGCTGTCCCTCACCTCGGTGGCCAATGCCGTGGGCTTCGAAGCCTGGCCCAACCCCACGCCCAGCGGCACGGCGCTCAACCTGCGCCTGCCCGCCTTCACTGGCAAGGTGAGCCTGCGGCTGATTGATGCCCTGGGCCGCGTGGTGTGGCAGGAGGCCGTGCAGCAAACCGGCGCGCCGCTGGAGCGCACCCTGCGCACCGGCCTGGCCCCCGGCCTCTACGACCTGCTGTACACGCCGGCCAGTGGCACGCCTGCCGCCCGCCACCTCGTGCTGGAATAGCGACTCCTTGTTTTCGACAAAAAAGGCCGGGCGACTATCGCCCGGCCTTTTTTGTTGGCTATTCTGAAGGTGAACGGGACAATTCCGGTTCTTACCGGCGGCCGTAGCGCTGGCCGAAAAAGTCACCCTGGTTCCAGATGGGCCGGGCGGGGTCCTGTGCCACCTGGTAGCCGATGAGGAAGCACAGCTGCACATACTTGCGACCGGCCTCAAAGTCAAAACGGCCGTTGATGTCGTCCTGCGGTTTGTGGTAGGTCACGGCGCGCCATTTCTGCACGTCTTCGCTGAGGTTGTTGCGGCCGTCGGCGGTTTTGTTGCCGTATTTGATGTGCAAGGCCGGAATGCCGGCCGTCACGAAGCTGTACTGGTCGCTGCGGATGAAGCGGTTCTGTTCCGGCTCGGGGTCCTGCTCCAGGTCGATGGCCATGTAAGCGCAGGCCTTTTTCACGGGCTCGATGAGCGTGGAATGCGGGGCTCCCAGCGCCACCACGCTCAGTAGCGGGGCAATGAGGGTGGGCATATCCATATTGATATCGGCCACGATTTTGGCCTTGGGCACGGTGGGATTGGCCGCGAAGGCCGACGAGCCCAGCAGGCCCAGCTCCTCCCCGGTCATGAAGGCGAAGAGCATGGTGCGCTTCGGCTTTTCCTTGAGCTTGGAGTAGATTTTGGCGATTTCGAGCACGCACGAAACGCCCGAAGCATTGTCGTGCGCGCCGTTGTTGATGGAGTCGCCCTTCACCGGCGCGGTCACGCCCAAGTGGTCGAGGTGGGCCGAATGCACCACGTACTCATCGCGCAGCTTCGCATCGGAGCCCACGAATTTGCCCACCACGTTGTAGCTCTCAATGTCTTTATAAGTCGATTGCGCGCTGGCGCTAATCGTCGTTTTCAGCCCCGCCGAGGCTGGTTTGCCACTGCGAATGGCCGCGAAGGCCTGCGTGGTGTCCAGCCCCGAAGTTTGCAGCATACGCTGGAGCGTGGCCGCGCTCACCGCCCCGTAGAACTGCTGCCGACTGCCAACCGCGAAGGTGCGCGACACCGCCACCTTGCCATCGGCCCCGAGCACGCTGTAGGTGCCGGTTTTGAGGTCGGGCAGCGCGCCGGCGTGGGCCGAAGCCAAGATGAACCCCACCGCGCCGTGGTTGATGGCCGCCTTCAGCAGCCCGGCCAAATCCTGGCTGGCCGAGGCCACGGTGGAGGCAAACGTGCGGGGCGCGCCGCGCACAATCATCACCACCTTGCCCTTCACATCGAGGCCGGCGTAATCATCATAGCCCAACTCCGGCGCGCTGATGCCGAAACCGGCGAAGGCCAACGGCGCATTCTGCACGCTGGTGGCGGGCAGTTCGGGGCTGGGGTACACCACGTAGTCCTGGCCGGCGGTGAGGGGCAGCGTGGCTCCCTGCGCATCGCGGGCCGCGAAGGTGGCCCCGGGCTGCAGGAAGGCGCGGCGCAGGCGCACTTTCTGGATGAATGTGCCGCCCTCGCCGGCGGGCTGCACGCCCAGGGTTTTCAGCTGCTGCGTCACGTAGTCGACGGCCATCTGGTAGCCGGGGGTGCCGGCTTTGCGGCCCAGCAGGCGGTCGTCGGCCAGGTAGGCGATGTGGGCTTTGATGTCGGCCGGCTTTACTTGTTCGAGGGCGGCGGCCACGGGCTTAGGCACGGTGAGCGGGGCCGTAGCTGATTGGGACTGCGCATAGGCCGAGCCGCTCAGCAGCAGCGCGGCGGAGAGGGACGAAAGGGAGATTCTCATGCCGTAAAGAAACGTAAGGGGCAAGCATTCGAGGAAAAAACATAACCTGCGCGTAACAGCAGGACACCAGCAGTATCGGAGGCAGAACGGGGCGTTCCACAATCGTTTTTGCCGGCCCCATTCCACTAAAAAGCTCTTGGCCGCGCCGGCCAAACGAGCCAGGGCATTGAAATAATCAGGACGAACTATACTGAAAGGCTTCGCGTTAGTAGCCCTTGTCCCTGTTTTATTAACTATCTTGAGATATAAGCCCGGCATTATTCGGGTGAGCCCCGGCCGCAGCGCAACGCCTTTACAGGCTGCTACTGCCCGCCCGGTTGGCCAGTTGGCCGGCTCCTTTGCTAAATAATTATCGCCATGACTACTTCCCTGACTTCCTATTCCGATGCCATTGCCCCCCAGTTTCAAATCACTGACCCCACGCATCGGCAAACCCACGACCTCAAGACCTGGCCCGAGTGCTTCGCGGCCGTGAAAGCGGGCAATAAGCCCTTCGACGTGCGCCGAAACGAAGAAAACTTCCAGGTGGGCGACTTGCTGATGCTGCGAGAATTTGACCCCGATACCGAGCAGTACACCGGGCGCACCATTACGCGCTGGGTGAGCTATGTGCTGCAGGGTGGCCTGTTTGGCGTGCAGCCCGACTGGTGCGTGCTGGGCTTTAGCGAGCTGGCCCCCATCCCGACGGGCATGACCGATATCCGGCTTTGGTAACAGTGCGGAGAGTTAGGGGTTAAGAGTTGAAAAATCTGTCATCCTGAGCGCAGCGAAGGACCTTGCCACGCTCACATCGACTACCTGCGGCAAAAGTGCGACCGTGATAAGGTCCTTCGCTGCGCTCAGGATGACAATCAAAAGTTCAATCTCCATGCCCGTTATCCGCGCCACTGGCCTGCGCAAGTCGTTTGGCGCGCACACCGTGGTCAATGATGTGTCGTTTGAAGTGGCAGCCGGCGAGACGCTGGTGCTGCTGGGCCCCAGCGGCTGCGGCAAAACCACGCTCCTCAAGCTACTCAACCGCCTGATTGAGCCGGACGGCGGCACCGTGGAAATCAACGGCGCAAACGTGCTGACCCAGCGCCCCGAGGAGTTGCGGCGCGGTATGGGCTACGTCATTCAGCAGGTGGGCTTGCTGCCGCACTACACCGTGGCCGAGAATATTGCGGTGGTGCCGCGCCTGCTGGGCCACGCCCCGGCCGCCATTGCGGCGCGCACCGAGGCGCTGCTCACGCGGCTGCATTTGCCGCCGGGGCGCTATGCCGGGCAGCTGCCGCACCAGCTTTCGGGCGGGCAGCAGCAGCGGGTGGGGCTGGCCCGCGCCCTGGCCGCCGACCCGCCCATTGTGCTGCTCGATGAGCCCTTCGGGGCCCTCGACCCGGTGACGCGGGCCAGCATCCGGCGCGAGTTTCGGGAGCTGGAGGAATTGAAAAACAAGACCGTGGTGCTGGTGACGCACGATGTGACGGAAGCCTTCGAGTTGGCCGACCGGATTATGCTGCTCGACGGCGGCCGGATTCAGCAGCTGGGCACACCGCGTGAGCTGCTGTTTCGGCCGGCCAATGGCTTTGTGCGGGACTTTTTCGCGGCCGAGCGGCTGGCGTTGCAGCTGCGCACGCTGACGCTGGGTGATGTTTGGCCGGATGCGCAGGCTTTTCCCTCCCTAATCGACCATCAAAGAGTCGATTTCGAGGGTCTGACCTCCGCAATCGAGCCAAAAAGAGTCGATATCGAGCTAATGAAGGTCGATATCGACCCTTCGACCCGCGCAATCGAGCCAAAAAGAGTCGAAATCGGGGGTTCGACCCTCGAAATCGAGCCAAAGAGGGTCGAAATCGGGGGGTCGACCCTCGATTTAACCGATACGACTACCGTGTTAACCGATACTACCGTGTTAACCGATACGACTACCGTGCACGATGCTTTGGAGGCGCTGACTAGTACCACGCCGGCGACCGCATCTTTTACGGTAGCACAATTAATGGCAGCCTTCGGCGAGGCGCTGCAACGGGAGGAGGACGCATGGAAACGCTAACGGCCCTGTTCACTTTCTGGCGCGAGCAGGCGGGCAAGCTGGGCGAGCAAACGGTGCAGCACATCGGCCTCACGGCTGGCTCGCTGCTGCTTGGGGTGCTGCTGGGCGTGCCACTGGGGCTGTTTTTGTCGCGCCGGCCGCGCTGGGCTCCGGCGGTGCTGGGCCTGGCCGGCGTGCTTCAGACGGTGCCGAGCATTGCCCTGTTGGGGTTTCTGATTCCGCTGCTGGGCATTGGGCCGAAGCCGGCCATTTTCGCGCTGTTCCTGTATTCGCTGCTGCCCATCATTCGCAACACGTTTGAGGGCATCCGGGGGGTGCCGCCGGCGGTGGTGGAGGCCGCCCGGGGCCTGGGCCTGACCGATGGACAGGTGCTGCGGCAGGTAGAATTTCCGCTGGCGCTGCCGGTGCTCATGGCCGGCATCCGCACGGCTACGGTGATAAACGTGGGGGTGGCTACGCTGGCGGCCTACGTGGCGGCGGGCGGGCTGGGCGAGTTCATTTTCGGCGGCATCGCGCTCAATAATCCGGTGATGATACTGGCCGGGGCGCTGCCCGCCGCCGGGCTGGCGCTGGCGTTTGATGCGCTGCTGGGCGGGGTGCAAAAGCTGAGCACCAAGCGCCTGGGCCGGGTGGGCGCGGCACTGCTGGTGGCGCTGCCGCTGCTGGGCGGGTTGTATTTGCTGCCCCAGGCCAAGGGCCGGCTGCGGGCCGGGTTCAGCCCCGAGTTTGTGGGGCGGGCCGATGGGCTGCCGGGCCTCACCCAGACCTACGGCCTAGTGCGGCTGCCGAGCGTGGTGCTGGCCCCTGCGCTGGTGTACGAGGCCGCCCGCCACGCCGACGTGGACGTAATCGACGGCTACAGCACCGACGGCCGCATCCGGGCCTACGGCCTGCGCGTGCTGCGCGACGACCGCCGGGTGTTTCCGCCCTACTACGCGGTGCCCGTGGTGCGGCCAGAACTGCTGCGCCAGCACCCGGAGCTGGGGGCAATTTTGGCGAAGCTGGATGGGCAGATTTCCGACTCGGTGATGACCGATTTGAACTACCGGGCCGATTATTTACATCAAGACCCGAAAGCCATTGCCGAGGCCTTTTTGCGGCGGCGCGGGCTGTGGCGGGCGGCGCGGGCGGCCGTGGCGGGCGCGCCGGTGGTGCGGCTGGGCTCAAAGATTTTCGCCGAGCAATACATTCTGGCCGAGCTGTACGCGGCCCTCATTCGGGGCAATACCGACCTGGCGGTGGAAACCAAAACCGGGCTGGGCGGCACTACCATCTGCTTCGAGGCCTTGAAAAGTGGAGCCATTGATATGTACCCCGAGTACACCGGCACGGGGCTGCTGGTGCTGCTCCAGCCCCGGCCGGCGGTGGTCGATTCGCTGGGCGGGCGGCCGGCGGCGGTGCTGGGCTACGTGCGGGCCGAGTTTCGGCGGCGCTTCGGGCTGGAATGGCTGGCCCCGCTGGGCTTCAACAACACCTACGCGCTGCTGATGCGCGGGCGGCAGGCGCGGGAGTTGGGTATTGGGAGCGTATCGGACTTGGGCGGGTACCTGCGGCGGTGAGGTGGGTTGGTGGGTTAAAAGAACGTCATGCTGAGCGCAGTCGAAGCATCTCTACCGCAGCAGTAACCCCTTTCGATTGGATTAGTTGCGCGGTAGAGATGCTTCGACTGCGCTCAGCATGACGTTCTGTTTTCTGCCTGACTACTACTCATCGGACACAAAAAAAGTCCCCGCTGGCAATGCCGACGGGGACTTTTCAAAACCTACTACCCGGGCTTAGCGGGCGATGAGCAGGCGCAGCATTTCGGCTTTGCCATTCACCACCAGCTGGCACTGGTAGAGGCCGGCGGCCAGATTCTGGCTGTTGAGGGTGAGCGAGTAGAGTTGCCCGCCGTTCACGGCCCCGTCGTAGAGGCTGGCGACGCGCCGGCCCATGCCATCGTACACGACTACGCTGGCTTTGCCATCGAGCGGGGTGCGGAACGATACCGTGGCCTGGTCATTAGCCGGGTTGGGGTAGGCCGACAGCTCGTTGATGCTACCGCTGGTAGCGGCCACGGCCGGAGCCGTGCCACGAGCCGCCGTGGTGCAGGCCCCCAGCTGGTCGCCGGCGTGGCCGGTGAGGTGGGCGGGCACGGCATTGGGCGAGATGCAGATTTCGTGGCCGTTGTGGCACACCACTACTTTATCCTTATCGCAACGGGCATCCACTACGCGGAGCGTGACGGTGGCCGTGGCCGTGCAGCCGTACTGGTTGGTGGCCGTCACGGTGTAGGTGAAGGTACCGGCCGTAGTGGCCGTGAACACGGGGTTGGCCAATTTGGTGCTGCTCAGGCCGGCGGCCGGGCTCCAGGCGTAGCTCACGCCGCCGGTGGCGGTGAGGGTAGCACTCTGCGAGCCGTAGCCGAGGTAGAGGTTGGTGGCTACGCCGCCGGTGTACACATTGCTGGCCGGGGCCACGGCAATGGCCGGAGCCGGAATGCTGCCCACCACCGTTACCACGGCCGGGGCGCTGGCCACGTTGCCGTGGATGTCGGTCACGGTCAGGGTCACGGGGTTGTTGCCCAGGTTGGCGCAGCTGAAGCTGGCTTTGTTTAGCACCAGTGTGGCGATGCCACAGGCATCGGTGCTGCCATTGTTCACGTCGGCGGCGGTTACTGAAGCGGCACCGTTCACCAGTGTCACGGTCACGTTGCGCACGGCCACGGTCGGGGCCGTCGCGTCGTTCACCGTCACGCTGAAGCTGTCGGTGCTGGTGTTGCCGCTGGCATCGGTGGCGGTCAGGCGCACGGTGGTAGTGCCCACGGCAAAGGTGCTGCCCGAGGCCGGGCTGGCTACCACCGTGGCACCGGCGCAGTTATCGGCAGCCGTGGTGGCAAAGGTGACCACCGCGCCGCACTGCGAGGCCGGGGCGCTGCGCACAATGGCGGCGGGCACGGTCAGCACGGGGGCTTCGGTGTCGTTCACGGTCACGGTCTGGGTGGCGGTGGCCACGTTGCCGCTGGCATCGGTGGCGGTCCAGGTCACGGTAGTTGCGCCTTTGGCGAAGGTCGTTGGGGCGTTGTTGGTCACGGTTACAGCGGAGCAGTTATCAGCCGCAATAGCGTTGCCTAGGGCTACGCCCGTGGCGCTGCACTGGCCGGGGTTGGTCGAAACCGACACAGCAGCGGGGGCCGAGATGGTGGGGTTTTCCACGTCTAGAATCGTCACCGTCTGCGTGGCGGTGGCGGTGAGGCCGGCCGCGTCGGTGGCCGTCCAGGTTACCGTGGTGGTGCCTTTCGGGAAGGTAGCGGGCGCGTTGTTGGTCACGGTCACGCCGGTGCAGTTGTCGCCGGCCACTGCGTTGCCCAGGGCTACGCTGCTGGCCGTGCACTGGCCCCGGTCAGCCGACTGCGATACCGTGGCAGGGGCCGAAATCGTGGGGGCTTCGGTATCGTTCACCGTCACGGTCTGCGTAGCGGTGGCAATAAGGCCGGCGGCATCGGTGGCAGTCCAGGTCACGGTAGTAGTGCCTTTCGGGAAGGTGGCGGGCGCGTCGTTCCTTACTACTACGCCGGTGCAGTTGTCGCCGGCGGTGGGGGTGCCCAGCGTCAGGCCGGTAGCCGAGCACTGGCCGGCATCGGTCGAAACAATCAGACTGACGGGGGTCGAAATCGTGGGCGCTTCGGTGTCGTTCACCGTTACGGTCTGGGTGGCGGTGGCCTTGTTGCCGCTGGCATCAGTCACCGTCCAGGTCACCGTGGTCACGCCTTTGGCGAAGGCGGTGGGAGCATCGTTGGTAGTAGTCAGGTTAGAGCAGTTGTCGGCAGTTGCTGGCGTACCCAGGGCCACGTTGGTAGCCGAGCACTGGCCGGCATCGGTGCTCACCGTCACGGCTACGGGAGCAGTAATGGTGGGCAGCTCGTTGTCCTGCACGGTTACTACAGCGGTAGCCGTACTCACGTTGCCGTTGGCATCGGTCACGGTCAGGGTTACCGGGTTGGGCCCCACGTTGGCGCAGGTGAAGGTGGCGGGCGAAACCGTCATCGCGGCGATGCCGCACGAAGCCGTCGAGCCGTTGTTGACCTGGCTCTCGCTCACGGTTGCCTGGCCGTTGGCATCAAGCACCGCGCTCACGTCCTGCGCCACAGCCTGCACCGTGCAGTTGTTGATGGTGATGGTGAACGTCTGCTCGGGCACCGAGGCATAGGAGTGATGGAAGGCATCTTCGGCTTGCAGGCGCACCACGAGCGTACCGGCGGCCGAAGCCGGCGGGGTGCCCGACAGCACCGCCGTTCCCGTGGCGGGGTTGGCGGTCAGCGTCAGCCACGAAGGCAGCTGCAAGGTTTCGCTGATGTCCACCGCGTCGCCGTAGGCCAAATCGGCATCGCTCGTGCTAATGGTATAGGTGTAGAGCTGGCCCACATCGGCGCGCGTTACGGGGGCGGAAGTGAATACGGGCAAGTTGTTCACCACGTAGTTCAGCTCGTGAGTTATCTGCTCGTTGTGGGTTTCGCTGGCCGTGAACACGAACGTGTGCTCACCCCAGTTGCTGGGGGCGGGTGTCCAGGAGAAAGTGGTGCTGGTGGGGTTGCCGGCCGTGCTGGGCTGTTGGCCGAGGGCGGCACCGGCGGGCAGGGCCACCAGGGTGCCATTGCTCAGCTTCTCCTGCACCGAAATGATGGTAGCCTGGTCGCTGGGGTCGGCCACGGAGGCCTGCACGGGGTGCGAAAACGACACGCCCGGTGTCAGCACCAGGTCGGTACCGGCGGCCGGGGTAGGCGGCACGTCGAAACGCGGCTTCAGGCTCACGATAATGGAAACGGAAGTGGCCGTTTGTGCACCCACGTTATTTTCGGCCGTGAAGTTGACCACGAAAGTACCGAACTGGCTGGCCGTGGGCGTCCAGGAAAAGGTGTGCTGCACCGGGTTGGCAAACACGCCGAACGCCGGGCTGACTACCGCGTTCGAGGGCACGCCCACCGCGCTCAGGCGCACACTGCTGCCCGCATCTATGCTGGTGGCTTTCACGGTGAAGCTCACCGGCTGGCCGGGCGACACGTTGAATACGCGCTGGTTGGCCGGCGTTACGGCGTAGTCGAACTGGGGCGGGTTCGATGCCGCCACCACTTGCATGATGAAATCAACCAGCACCTCGGTGCGGCCGTTGGAGATTACGACGGCCGTGTTGTACAGCTGGCCGGCGGTTTTGCCCACGGTGTTGAACGTCACCTCGCCGGATTGGGAATTGATGCTGATACCGGC
This sequence comes from Hymenobacter segetis, assembly GCF_054776495.1. Lineage (NCBI taxonomy): Bacteria > Pseudomonadati > Bacteroidota > Cytophagia > Cytophagales > Hymenobacteraceae > Hymenobacter > Hymenobacter segetis. The sequence continues at coordinate 338,019 of NZ_BAAHBV010000003.1, forward strand.
CGGCTGCGTGCCCGACCAGTCGCCGGAGCCCGAAGCCAGGCGGAACGAGAGCGGGCGGCCGTCGGGGTCGGCGGCGGGCACAATGAACTTGGCGGTGGCCAAGCCCAACGGCACATTCACCACAGCCGGCACGGTGGCCACGGGCGAACTGTTGCCCCCGCCCACGTTCACCACCGAGCTCACGTACCAGAGGCCGTTGGCATTGTTTTGCAGCGAGCTGATTTTGTTGCCGCCTGAATACACGGCCTTGAAGCTGCCGGTGTTGACGTAGCGGTGCACCAGCGTGCCCGTACCGTATTGGTAAACCCCGTTGATGTTGGTGTACGTGATGGGCACCGTGCCCGCGGTAGTGCCGTCACCGAAGTTGATGCTTATCGCGCTGGTAGTCGTCAGGGCCCAGCCGGCGCTCACCTTGAACTCGATGGTGTGGCCCGTAGCATCGGACTGCACTACCCGCCACGACATGTCGCCGTAGCGGAAGTGGGTAGCCTGCGCGGTGGGCGCCAGGCCAAACCCCAGGAGGCAACAAAGCAGCAGCAAGCGCCAAGCCGCATTCAGCGACGGCAAGCCGGCTTTTGTTGCTGAAGCAGTGAAAAAATGAGTACGGGTGTTTTTCATACAAAAAGTGAACAGGTGGGAAAATGAAGCAAAAAGAAAATTGAACAAGTGCCGAAAACCCTACAGAAGGTAATTTGTAGTTTTATTCTATAGAATTTTAAGACTATTGCTATAAGTAGTCGACAAAACTACAATTACATTCATTTATAGTGCAAATAATAAAATATCTGAACATGGTAAGTACAACTTTATTATTTGACATTATTTGCAATTTTTATCTTTTAAATTGCCTATAATCCATCAACAGTGGCCTCAACAGCCCAGATTATTAGCAATACCAGCCAGTCCTGCTTTCACTATTTATCACTTACTTATTCACAGAAAAACACAATAATTATTTTCAGATTCTACGCGCAATGTAGGCAGGTTAAAATTTAATTATTTTACTATTATATATTTTAATATTAACTAAAAACAAAGGATATTTCAAGGCGCTAAAGCGCATCTGTTTTCTGCCGCCCGTAATTTTGGGGAATGAAAAGCCCGTTTGCTCTGGCCCTTGCCACTCCCGCTGATGCCCCCCGCCTCACCCAGTTCGTGAATGCCGCCTACCGGGGCGACACCGCCCGCCAGGGCTGGACCACCGAAGCCGACCTGCTCGACGGCCAGCGCATTGATGAAGAAGGAATGCTGGAGATGCTGGCCCGGCCCGGCGCAGCCATCCTGCTCTGTCAGAACGAAAGCGGTGAACTGCTGGGCAGCTTTCACGCGCAGGCCAAAGGCGAATTACTCTACCTTTCCATGCTGGCCGTGAACCCCACCGGCCAGGCTCAGGGCGTGGGCAAGTTCCTACTGAACGCGGCCGAAGACTACGGCCGCCGGTACGGCTGCACCACCAGCAAAATGACGGTGATTTCCGTTCGCACCGAGCTGATTGCCTACTACGAGCGGCGCGGCTATCATCTCACCGGGGCCACCGAACCCTTCCCCACCGACCCGCGCTTCGGCATTCCGAAGCAGCCGCTGGTGCTGCTGGTATTGGAGAAGCCGCTGTAGAGACGCATAATTGCGTCTCTACCCCGCTTTTTGGTCGAAATCCAGCTGCACGTCGCCGCCCACGGGGTAGCCGGTGCAGGTGAGCACCAGCCCGCGGGCCAGCTCGCGGTCGGTGAGGACTTCGTTGTTGCTCATCCAGACCTGGCCCTGGGTGCAGCGCACGGCGCAGTTACCGCACTGGCCCACCTCGCAGCTGTAGGGCAGGCGCAGGCCGTGCCGCCGGGCGGCTTGCAGAATGGTGACGGGAAACTGCACCCGCAGCCGGTGCGGCTGGCCGCGCATGAGCAGCGTTACCTCGTGTGGCGCGGTATCGGGCGGCTCGGCGTGGGCGGGGGCCACGGCGCTGGTGAAGAACAGCTCGCGCCGCATGAGGCTGAGCGGCAGACCGGCTTCGTGCAGGCCGTAGGTGGCCATGCGCATGAAATTGATGGGGCCGCAGAGGTAGGCCAGAGTGCCTGCTGGGAAGCCCGGCACGAGCTGCGTCACGAGGGCTTGGAGCAGTTCCTTGTGCAGGTGGGCGCGGTAGAGGATGGGGTCGTTGCTGAAAAACAGCTCCAGTTGCAACCGCGCCGGGAAAGCCCGGGCCAGCGCGCGCAGTTCGTCCAGAAACAGGGCATCGGCGGCCGTGCGGTTGCTGTAGAGCAGCAACACGGCCAAGTACGGCTGCTGCGCCAGCACCGTTTTTAGCAATGAAAAAAGTGGCGTGATGCCGCTGCCAGCGGCCACGAATACGAGTTGCTGGTAGGCGCTCACATCAGGCGGCAGGGTGAAAAACCCGCCCACGCCGCTGGTGCGCAGCACATCGCCCACCCGCACCTCATCGACCAGCCAGCGCGAAAACAGGCCGTTATCCACGCGGCGGATGGTGATGGCGGGCAACTCATCCAGTGCCGGAGCCGAACTGAAGGAGTACGAGCGCCGGACTTCGGCCCCGTACACCTCGCGCACCAATGTCAGGTATTGGCCGGGCTGATACGGGAGGGTTTCGCCGGGCTGCGGCTGCAATACCAGCGTGCGGGCCGTGGGGCCGTGCTGCCGGATTTCGACAATCGTGAGCTGCTGATAGGCGTTCGACATGGCTTCGCACGAAGTAGAAGGACAGCGGATTTAGAACGGCTTGGCGGGGCCCGACTGCACCAGCTTCTCGGCCCGAAACAGGTCATCGCTCGCCTGCAAAAGCTTAGCGCGGAGCTGGGGGTTGTAGTCGGGGTGGGCGGCCAGGAAGCTGCGCACGGTGGCTGCGGCCGTGGCCGTCTGGTAGCTGCCCAACGTGGCCTGGAGCCAGGAATACGGGAAGAAAATATCGCCAGTGAGCTGGATTTCCTGCAACAAATCGAGGCTGGCGGGCAGGTATTTCTCCGACGTGGCCTGGCGCAGCGGGTGGTGCAGGTAGCCCAACGCGGCCGTAACCCAGGCTTCTTTGGCGCGGCCAGTTTTGTCTTTCAGGCTGGCAAAGAAGGCATCGCGGGTAGCCTCGTCCGGCGATAGCGCGGGCATGAGGAATTGCAGGCGCTGGCGGCGGTCGGCGTTGGTGATGCGGGCAAGCTGGGCGGGCAGGATGGGCTCGGGGGCCGCGTAGTCGCGCACGGCCAGCGCCAGGGCCAGGGCGGTGTAGTCGTCCTCGGTCAGCTTGACCTTGGCGGGGGCCTTTTGGGTTTGCCAAATTTGATAGAGGCGGGTTTGGGCCGGCTGCGTGAGGGCGATGGATTGGTAGGTTTTGAAAAGCTGCTTCTGGGAGTTGGGCGAGGGGTTTTTCTGCAAGGCCGCCCACAGGTCCTTCTCCAGTCCCGGCCCCACGGCCAGCCGCTGGGCGGGCGTGAGAAACTGCCAGAAGATGGCGCTGGCCTGGCCCGTGAGCAACTTCAGGTTCAACTCCTCGGGCTCCAGGGTGAGGGCCTGGCGGTAGGCAGTGAGCAGTTTCAGCGGCGTGATTTCCGGCCCGATGAGCATGTTCTCATATAGGTTGACGTAGCTGGCGGCGCGGGCCACCGGGTTTGCCAGCCGGGGCACGGTGGTGAGCAGTTCCGGCGCGGCCGGAAACACGCCGTAGCCCAGCCCCGTGGAATTGAACACGATGCGCTTCGGCAGAAAAGGAATTCGGATTCCCTTTTCCTTGCCATCCATCTTCACGCTCAATTGCTGCTGCTCGCCGCTGGCCGACTCAATCAGCACCTCAAACTCCTGCGGCCAGAGCCGGTCGGAGCCATCCTCAGCGGTTTGCGTCATGTAGAGGCCGTAGCGCTGGTCGTGGCCGCCGCTGATGCGGTAAGTGAAGACGGGGCGGCCGGGCTGGTTCACCCACACCTGGTTCCAGGCCTGCAGGTCGGCAGGGGTGCGGGCGTCGAGGATTTTGATGAGGTCGGGCCAGGTGGCGTTGCCGTGGGCGTAGGTTTTGAGGTATTCCTGCAGGCCGGCCTGGAAGGCTTCGGGGCCCATCAGGCGCTCCAACTGGCGCATCATGATGGGCGCTTTGTGGTAGATGATATTGCCGTAGAGCGAGCCCGCGTCCTGCAAATTGGCCAGCGGCTGCCGGATGGGGTTGGCCCCGGCCGTGCGGTCGATGCCGTAGGCGGCGGGGTAGTGGTCGATGACGAATTTGAGGTCGTAGTTCGAGTTTTTGACGGTCACCTGCGTGATTTTATCAGCCATGAAATTGGCAAACACCTCCTTCATCCACACGTCGTTGAACCACTGCATGGTCACCAAATCGCCGAACCACATATGCGCCGTTTCGTGCGACACAAGATTGGAGCGGGCCAGCACCTGGTCCTGGGTCGCGCCCTCGTCCAGAAACAGCGTCGAGGCCTTGTAGTCAATGGCCCCGACGTGCTCCATCCCGCCGTACTGAAAATCGGGAATCGCCACAAAATCAAACTTCTGAAACGGGTACGGCAGGCCGGTGTACTGCTCCATAAAGGCCAGTGCATCGGCGTGCAGCTGGAAAATGGGGCCGAGGCTGAGGCGCAGCTTGGCGGGGTCGGTTTCGCGGTGCAGAAAGCTCATGGGCCGGCCATTCATGGTCCGGTCGAGGCGCGAGAATTTACCCGCCGCAAAGGAAAACAGGTAGGTGCTGATGCTGTCGGAAGTGGCGAAAGTGTAGGTTTTAAACCCTGGCACTCTGCCATCGAGAGTAGATTCAGTGGAATCAACCAGCGGCGCATTGGCCACGGCCTGCCACAGCCTGGGCACCGTGAGGGCCAGTGTGAACGTGGCCTTCAAATTGGGCTGGTCAAAGACCGGGAAGACGGTGCGGGCGCGGTCGGGCACCAGCAGGGTGTAGAGATAGTCCGGGTTGCGGTTGAGCGAGAGCTCGCCGGCCCGCAGGCCAATTTTCACTACGTTGTGGCCCAGGTGCAGGGCGGCGGCGGGCAGCACGAGGTGCTCGTCGTGATGGTCGATGGCCAGCGGCTGGCCGTTGAGGGTGAGTCGGTGCAGGTACTCGGTGGGCGCTTTGAAGTCGAGCTGCACCGGGTGACGGTTGTCCTTCAAGTTAAACGAAACCTGCTCAACGACTTCAATCGGCTCGGCTTTTTGCGCCGGGATGGCGAAGCTGAGATTGTAGGCTACGCTACTGATGGTGGCCCGGCGCGCCTGGGCCAACACCTCAGACACCCCGGGCGTTATGGGCGGGTCGGGCTCAACGGGCGGCGTGGGCTGGAGGGTAGTCGTCACGGGCGTACTGAACATGGGCGCACGGTGGCAGGCCACCGCGCCCAGCGCCAGCAGAACCGCCCCGGCCCTGCCATATTTACGAAAGCGAAATGTCATTGGAATAGGCCAGTGCTGAGAGCTTCAAAAGTAACCGCCACTTCGTGAGTACCGCCCTGCCGCCGTCCGAGATGCCGCCAGTGCGCCTCTATCCGCTGGGCGATGCGGCCGTGGTGGTGGAATTTGGCGGCGGTATCAGTCCGGCCACGCACCGGGCCATTGCGGGCTTTAGTGGCCGGCTGGCCCGGCAGCCATTTGTGGGCCTGCGCGAGGTGGTGCCCGCTTTCACCACGCTCACCGTGTATTACGACCCGTGGCTGGTGAGCGAAAACGGCCAATACGCGCCGCATGCGCGAGTAGTGGAACAACTGAAAAAGCTACTGGCCGCTGCCGAAGAATCCGAAGCCGCTACCAAAACCGAAATCGTAGAAATCCCGGTGTGCTACGGCGGCGCGTTCGGGCCGGATTTGGAGTTCGTGGCTGCCCACACCGGGCTTTCGGTGGCCGAAGTCATCGCCCGGCACACTGCCCCGGACTACCTGGTGCATATGATTGGCTTCGCGCCCGGCTTCCCATATCTCGGCGGAATGGATGAGCGGCTGGCCACGCCGCGCCGGCCGGAACCGCGCCCGCTGGTGCCGGCCGGCACGGTGGGCATCGCGGGGCCGCAAACGGGGATTTACTCGCTGCCCACACCGGGTGGCTGGCAGCTCATCGGGCGCACGCCGTTGCGGCTGTTCAATCCGGAATGGGCTGCGCCCAGCCGGCTTCGGGCGGGCCAACGACTGCGCTTCGTGGCCATTTTGGAGGCGGAGTTTGTGGAAATTCAGCAGCAAGAGCTTCAGCCATGAGCCTGCGCATCCTCCGTCCCGGTCTGCTGACTACCGTGCAGGACCTCGGCCGTTTCGGCTACCAGCAGGATGGCATCATCGTGAGCGGCGCGGCTGATGCGCTGGCCCTGCGCGTGGCCAACCTGCTGGTGGGAAATGAAGAACCGGTTGCCGGCCTCGAAATAACCCTACTCGGGCCGAGAATACGCTTTGAAGCCGACCACCTCATCGCCCTCACCGGGGCGCACCTCTCCCCCACCCTCAACGGTCAGTCGATGGGCCGGAACCGCGCCATTTGGGTGGCGGCGGGTGCGGAGCTGGCATTTGGACCGGCGGTGGCGGGGTGCAGGGCGTATCTGGCGGTGGCGGGCGGCGTGGCCGTGCCGCTGGTGCTGGGCAGCCGCTCCACGTATCTGCGGGCTGGCTTTGGCGGGCTGAATGGCCGGGCCTTGCGGGCCGGTGATGAGCTGCCAATTGGCGAGCCTTCTGCTACCAGCGCGGCAATTCGGGCCGCCCTTTTCAATAGCCAGAAAAACTGGGTTCAAGCCCGTTTCACGCCCGGCCCAGGCCTCTGCCCCGCGCCCCGGCCGGAGCCGGTTATCCGCGCCTTGCGCGGGCCGGAATACGCGCAGTTTTCAGCCGAAAGCCAGCAGGCGTTCTGGTGCCAGCCATTCACCATCAGCACCGAGGCCGACCGCATGGGCTGCCGCCTGCAAGGGCCGGGCCTTAAGCGACTCGAAACCACGGAGCTGCTGTCGAGCGCCGTCACGTTCGGGACGGTGCAGGTGCCGGCCGGCGGGCAACCCATCGCGCTGCTGGCCGACCACCAGACCACCGGCGGCTACCCGCGAATCGCGCAGGTGATTTCAGCCGATTTTGCGGCGCTGGCGCAGGTGCGGCCGGGCCAGCGGCTGCGGTTTCAGGAAGTGATGCTGGCCGAGGCGCAGGCGCTGTACCTTGCGCAGGAAGCGCGGGTACGCGGGCTGCGGCGCGGGATTGCCACGGTTTTTAGAAGCTGAAGGGCTTTAGCTTCCTAAAGCCGGAACGTCATGCTGAGCGTAGCCGAAGCATCTCTACCTCAATACTAACCCAATCGGCTCAACGAAGCGGTAGAGGTGCTTCGGCTGCGCTCAGCATGACGGACTTTCGTGATGTTCTTTTACGCCAAATCTATCAATCCCTATATGCCCCCAACCCACTCCGTTGACCTGAACTGCGACATGGGCGAAAGCTTCGGAGCCTGGACGCTGGGCAACGATGCCGCGCTCATGCCCTTCATCACCTCGGCCAACATTGCCTGCGGCTACCACGCCGGCGACCCCGCCGTGATGAAGCAAACCGTGCGCGCCGCCCTGAAGCATAACGTGGCCCTCGGAGCCCACCCCGGCCTGCCCGATTTGGTGGGCTTCGGCCGGCGCAACATGGATATTTCGGCCGAGGAAGCGTTTGATATGACCGTGTACCAGTTGGGCGCGCTGCATGCCGTAGCGAAGGCAGAGGGCGGCCAGCTCCACCACCTCAAGCCCCACGGCGCGCTCTACAACATGGCCGCCACCAACGCCGCCCTCGCCACGGCCATCGCCGAAGCCGTTTACAAGGTGCAGCCCGAAATGGTGCTCTACGGCCTGGCCGGCTCCGAGCTCACCAAGGCCGGCGAGAAAATCGGCCTAAAAACTGCTCACGAAGTCTTCGCCGACCGCACTTACCAGGCCAACGGCACCCTCACCCCGCGCCGCCAGCCCGATGCCCTCATCACCAGTGCCGACGCGGCCATTGCCCAGGTGCTGCGCATGGTGCAGGGCGGCGGCGTGCGCACCCAGCAGGGCACCGACGTGGCCATTCGGGCCGATACCGTGTGCCTGCACGGCGACGGCACCCACGCCCTCGAATTCGCCCAGCGCCTGAACAAGGAATTGCGCGCCGCCGGCGTGCAGCTGCAAGCCACCGCCCCCAGAAGCGCCCGATGAAGCCGAAGTTTCGCGCATTCGGCGGGGCCAGCCTGGGGGCGGCCTTTCTGATGGCAAATTCGTCCATCGGCCCGGGCTTTCTCACCCAGACCACGGTGTTCACCCAGCAGCTGCTCACCAGCTTCGGGTTTGTCATTCTGATTTCGGTGGTGCTCGATATCGGGGCGCAGCTCAACACCTGGCGCATCCTCACGGTGAGCGAGTTGCGGGCCCAGGATTTGGCCAACCGGCTGCTGCCGGGGCTGGGTTATTTTCTAGCGGGCATGGTTATTCTGGGCGGCTTCGCCTTCAATATCGGCAACATTGCGGGCTGCGGGCTGGGGCTGAATGTGCTCACCGGAATGTCCTTTGAGCAAGGCGCGATAATTAGCTGCGGGGTGGCGCTGCTGCTGTTTTGGGTGCGCGAAATCGGGAAGATGCTGGACGGGTTTACCAAGATTCTCGGCACCGTCAAGATTCTGCTCACGCTGGGCATTGCCTTCAGCGCGCACCCGCCCCTATTGCAGGCGCTGCACCACACGCTGCTGCCCGTCAAAATCAGCGCCGCCGCCATTGTCACCATCGTGGGCGGCACGGTGGGCGGCTACATCACGTTTTCGGGCGCGCACCGGCTGCTTGATGCCGGGATTAAAGGACTTGGCAGCCAGTCGGAAGTGACGCGCAGCGCCGTCAGCGGCATTGTCATTTCCACCATCATGCGGTTTGTGCTATTCCTGGCAATTGTGGGCGTGCTCAGCCACGGGGCCATTCTGGAAAAAGACAACCCGGCTGCGGGCGTGTTCCGCTCGGCGGCGGGCGAGGTGGGCTTTCGGGTGTTCGGGGTAATTTTGTGGAGCGCGGCCATTTCGTCGGTGGTGGGCGCGGCCTACACGTCGGTGTCGTTTTTCAAGACCTTCCACCCGGTTTTTGCGCGGTATGAGCGGGCTTGCATTTCGATATTCATCATCTTATCAACCAGCATTTTTGTCTTCATCGGCAAGCCTACGCAGCTGCTCATTTTCGCCGGGGTCATCAACGGGCTGATTCTGCCCATCGCGCTGGGCATTGTGCTGGTAGCCGCCACCAGCCGCCGCCTGATGGGCACCTACCACCACCCCCGCTGGATGCTGGCCGCCGGCTGGGTGGTGGTGCTGGTGATGGGCGGCCTGAGCGTGCCCGTGCTGGTGGAGCAGGTAGGCGGGTTGCTGCGGTGAGTGGTGGGTGAAAAGAACGTCATGCTGAGCGCAGACGAAGCATCTCGCGTGTGGTAGTAACTCAATCGATTGGTTTACTTCGGCACGCGAGATGCCTCGGCTCCGCTCGGCATGACGGCCTTATTTCGTTTAAATTTTCACCCATGCCCACCCCCAACCCCTTCCACCGCGAAACCCTGCTCCAGCAACTCACCGCCACTCCAACCTGGGACCTCATCGTCATCGGTGGGGGCGCTACGGGGCTGGGCGTGGCGCTGGATGGCCTCAGCCGGGGCTACCAAACGCTGCTGCTGGAGCAGGCCGATTTTGCCAAGGGCACCAGCAGCCGCAGCACCAAGCTGGTGCACGGCGGCGTGCGCTACCTCGCGCAGGGCGATATCGGACTGGTGCGCGAGGCCCTGCACGAGCGGGGCCTGCTGCTGCAAAACGCTCCGCACCTGTGCCATAATCAGGCTTTTATTATTCCGAATTACACCTGGTGGGGCGGCCCGTTCTACACCATCGGCCTGAAGCTGTACGACCTGCTGGCGGGCCACCTGAGCCTGGGCGCATCCACCCACCTCAGCCGGACCGAAACGCTGCGCCAGCTGCCCGGCCTACGCCCGGCCAACCTGCGCGGCGGCGTACTCTACCACGACGGCCAGTTCGACGATGCCCGCCTGGCCGTGAACCTGGCCCAGACCTGCATAGAAGGCGGAGGCACGGCGCTCAACTACTTTCCGGTGCGCGGCTTGCTGAAAGATGCCCAGGGCCACGTGGCCGGCGTGCGCGCCACCGACCAGGAAACCGGGCAGGAATATGAGATAAAGGCGAAAACCGTAGTGAATGCCACCGGCATTTTCGTGGATGAAATCCGGCTGCTTGACGAGCCGCAAGCCGCGCCGCTGTTACAGCCCAGCCAGGGCGTACACCTGGTGCTGGACCAGTCGTTTCTGCCCGGCGCGGCGGCCCTGATGATTCCGCACACCGACGACGGCCGGGTATTATTCGCCGTGCCGTGGCTGGGCCGCATCGTACTGGGTACCACCGATACGCCCGTGCCCACCGCCAGCCTGGAGCCCCGCGCCCAAGAGGCCGAAATTGACTTCCTGCTGCGCACCGCCGCACAGTATCTCACCCGTGCCCCCACCCGCGCCGACGTGCTCAGCATCTTCGTAGGACTGCGCCCGCTGGCGGCAGCCACGGCGGGCTCGAATAAAACAAAGGAGATTTCGCGTAAAACAAAGGAGATTTCGCGCCGCCACAAAATCGTGGCTTCAGCCAGCGGCCTCATCACCATCACCGGCGGCAAGTGGACCACCTACCGCCGCATGGGCCAGGATACTATTGACCAGGCCATTGCCCTGGGCCGGCTGCCGCCTGCCGCCAGTCAGACGGAACATCTGGCCATCCACGGGGCCGGCGCACTGGCTGAAAAAGCGCCCTCACCGGCTCATTTGGCCGCCTACGGCAGCGACCAGCCGGCCCTGCGCCAACTCATTGCAGACGTGCCCGCACTGGGCGCAAAGCTGGATGCGCAGTTTGAATTTCTGCAAGCCGAAGTGGTGTGGGCCGCCCGCCACGAGCTGGCCCGCACCGTGGAGGACGTGCTGGCCCGGCGCGTGCGCCTGCTGTTTCTGGACGCGGCGGCCGCCCGGCGCGCGGCCCCCACCGTGGCCGCTCTGCTAGCCGGGGAATTGGGCCATGATACCGCCTGGCAGGCCCGGCAGGTGACAGCGTTTGCAGAGTTGGCGCGGGGCTACCAGTTGGCCAGCTAGCCTGGGGCAGTAGGCAGTGGCCCAGGCAACACGATTATTTTAGGAATCAAAACGGGCTCAGCGAGTTAAACCAGCGCGTTTTCCCTACATTAGCCCGGCCTTTTTACGGATAATCGCATGAGCACCTCTACGGAAACTTCCACTACGCCCGCCCCCGGCCTCACTAGTCTTGACCTGGCCCCGGTGCCTTTTGCCGAGCGCACTTGGGGCACGGGGCACTACGCCGCGCTCTGGATTAGCATGAGCCTGTGTATTCCGACCTATATGCTGGCCAGCTCGCTCATCGAGGGCGGTATGAACTGGTGGCAGGCGCTGCTCACCATCTTCCTCGGCAATACCATTGTGCTGGCCCCCATGCTACTCAATGGCCGGGCCGGGGCGCGCTACGGCATCCCGTTCCCGGTGCTGGCCCGCGCCAGTTTCGGGGTGCGCGGGGCCAATGTACCGGCCCTGCTCCGGGCCATCATCGCCTGCGGCTGGTTCGGGATTCAGACCTGGATTGGGGGCTACGCGCTGTATCAGATGGCCGTGCTGTGGATTCCTTCACTGGGCACGCTGCCGGCCATTTTCCCGGCCAGCTGGGCGCTGGCCACAGGGCCGGCGCTGGTATTTCTGCTGTTTTGGGCCTTGAATATGTACGTGGTGTACCTCGGGGTCGAAAGCATTCGCAAGCTGTTGGTTTTTAAAGCATTTTTCCTGCCACTGGCGGCGCTGGCGCTGCTGTGGTGGGCCATATCAGCCGGGCATGGGCTGGGACCGATTTTGGCGCAGCCGAGCAAATTCACGTCCAGCGCGGCGTTCTGGGCGTTTTTCTTTCCCTCGCTCACGGGCATGGTTGGGTTCTGGGCCACGCTGTCGCTGAATATTCCCGATTTCACGCGCTACGCCGTGAGCCAGCGGGCGCAGCAGCTGGGGCAGGCGCTGGCGCTGCCCGCGTCCATGACCTTGTTCTCGTTCGTGGGCGTGGTCGTGACTTCGGCCACGTTCATCATCTACGGCAAAACCATCTGGGACCCGGTGGTGCTGGCCGGGCGCTTCGACAGCAAGCTGCTGGTGAGCTTCGCCATGATTGCCGTGGCCCTGAGCACGCTGGCCACCAACATCGCGGCCAATATCGTGAGCCCGGCCAACGACTTCGCCAACTTCTCGCCCGAGCGCATCAGCTTCAAGGCCGGTGGCTACATCACCGGTGTGCTGGGCGTACTGATATTTCCCTGGAAGCTGATTGCCGACCCGTCGGGCTACATTTTCACCTGGTTGGTGGGCTACTCGGGACTGCTGGGGCCCATCGGCGGCATCATGATTGTTGATTATTACCTCATCCGCCGCCAGCAGCTCGACGTGCCCGATTTGTACCAGTACCACGGCCGTTACGCCTACCGCGGCGGCTTCAATCCGGCTGCGATTATCGCCCTCATCATCGGGGTGCTGCCCAACGTGCCGGGCTTCCTCACGGCCATCGGCGTGCTGGACAAGGGGACGGTGTGGCCGGCGCTGGTGGCGGTGTATAACTACGCTTGGTTCGTGGGTTTCGCGGTGTCGGGGCTGGTTTATTTGCTGCTGATGCGCGGGCAAACGGCAGCCTAGCCTGCAAGTCGAGCAGTAGATGCCGTTCCATACGCTTCCTCCACTGCGGTATAGCGGTTGAGATGGCCTTAATACCGGCTTGCCGATGGTAGAGGCGGAATGCCGGGCGCTACTATCTTGCGCCCCCTTCCCTCCGCTTCCTTCCATTCATGAAAGCAAACTTTCTACTGCTGTGCGCGGCGTTGCTGGCATCTTCCTGTCAGAAAAACGAACACCCCACCCCTACTCCCGGAGCTGAAGACCCTGATTGGGTGAAGCTGCGAATTCCAACGCCTTGGGACGGCGACGAGGCCTACTCGGTTATCGGCGACCTCGACAAAACCCTGCTGGTAGCCACTACCGAGCGGCTGAGCGCCACTTCCGACCAGGGCAAAACCTGGCGGACATTGAAAGTATTCAGCCGGCCTACTTATGGCTTGCTGCTGCGCAACGACACCCTGTTTGCGCTTAGTGCCCGCGCTACTACCCCGCAGGGCCAGTCCGTGGCCACGGTAGCCGACCAGTTCAGCACGGACTTTGGACAGACTTGGGCCTACCCCGTCGATGCCAACTACTACCGGCTCCGGGCCATTTCCCAGCCGTTTGGGCAGGTGGGCGCGGTGGGCATCAGCTACGAAATCCGAGAAAATGCGGTGCCAATATCCGGCCAAGCTAATTCCACGGCGCTGCTGGCTACCGATTTGCTGCGTACCGATGCGGCTGGCCAGGTGCAAACCCTGCGCCTGCCCGCCCGGCACTACCTCAAAAACCTCGCCCTCGATGCGCAGCACCGCCTGTACGTAACCGCCTCCGGCCTGCGCTTCGATGACCGCACGGGCACTGTGTACGACCCGGCAAAGTCAGAAAAATCGGCTGTTGTGTACGTTTCCCGGCGGCCATTGCCTTAGCGCTACTCCATCGGCACGTTGCAAACCGCTCTTTTCCAAATCAGTAGCTGGGGTACGGTTCAGCACGGGCTGGCATCGATGAACGGTTATTGTACTGCCGCCCCCGGAATTCCCGTATGACGGCTGGTACAACCCGATTCTGAAAATGAACAAGCCTGCTACTGCTACCTCCCATTCCGGCTTCGTGCGCGTGCGCGGTGCCCGCGAGCACAACCTCAAAAATATCGATGTCGACATTCCGCGCGATGCGCTGGTGGTGTTCACCGGCGTGTCGGGCTCGGGCAAGTCGAGCCTGGCGTTTGGCACGCTCTACGCCGAGGCCCAGCGGCGCTATCTTGAATCGGTGTCGCCGTATGCGCGGCGGCTGTTTCACCAGATGGCCGTGCCCGAGGTGACGGCCATTGACGGGCTGCCGCCGGCCGTGGCCCTGCAGCAGCAGCGCGGCGCGCCCAGCACTCGCTCGTCGGTGGGCTCGGTCACCACGCTCTCCAACCTGCTGCGGATGCTGTACTCGCGGGCCGGCGACTACCCGGCCGGCCAGGGCATTATCTACGCCGAAGCCTTTTCGCCCAACACCGCCGAGGGGGCCTGCCCCACCTGCCACGGCCTGGGCCGCGTGTACGAAGTGACGGAGCAAAGCATGGTACCCGACCCCACACTCACCATTCGGGAGCGGGCCATTGCGGCCTGGCCCCAGGCCTGGGGCGGCCAGAACCAGCGCGACATCCTCGTGAGCATGGGCTTTGATGTGGACACGCCCTGGCAGGATTTGCCCCAGAAGGACCGCGACTGGATACTCTTCACCGAGGAGCAGCCCGTGCTGCCGGTGTACCCCGGCTACTCGCCCGAACAAACCCAGCGCGCCATCAAGCGCCGCGAGCCGCCGAACTACATGGGCACCTTCACGGGCGTGAAAAAGTACGTGCTGCACACCTTCGCCACCACCCAAAGCGCCCTGATGAAGAAGCGCGTGGCCCAGCACATGCTGGGCTCCGACTGCCCCACCTGCCACGGCAAGCGCCTGCGCCGGGAGTCGCTGTCGGTGAAGTTTGCCGGGCTGGATATTGCCCAGATGTCGCGCCTGCCCCTTAAGCGGCTGGCGACGCTGCTGCAACCCTTCGCCGAAGGCAAAGCCGGGAAGCAGAAGCACGATGTGGAGCACCCGGAGCAGGCCATCGTGGCCCGGCGCATTGCCGAGGATTTGGCGGCGCGCCTCACCGTGCTGCTCGATTTGGGGCTGGGCTATTTGTCGCTGGAGCGCGGTACGCCCACGCTTTCGCCCGGGGAGTTGCAGCGCCTGCGGCTGGCCACGCAGCTGTATTCCAACTTATTCGGCGTGGTGTACGTGCTCGATGAGCCCAGCGCCGGCCTGCACCCGGCCGATACCGAGGCGTTGCTCACGGCGCTGGACGGCCTGAAAAGCGCGGGCAACTCGCTGTTTGTGGTGGAACACGATTTGGACGTAATCCGCCAGGCTGATTGGCTGGTGGACGTGGGCCCGGCCGCCGGCGAGAAGGGCGGTGAAATCCTCTACAGCGGCCCGCCCGAAGGCCTACGGCTCGTTCTCGAATCGCAGACGCGGCAGTTCCTCTTCGATGCTCCCGCCCTGCCCGAAACGCCCCCCCGCACCCCCACCGGCTGGCTGAAACTGGCCGGCGTGACCCGCAACAACCTCGAAAACCTCGCTGTGGAATTTCCGCTGGGCGTGTTCACCACCGTCACGGGCGTGTCGGGCTCGGGCAAATCCAGCCTCGTGAGCCAGGTTTTGGTGGAGTTGGTGGCCGAAAGCCTGGGCCAGAATATCGAAGCCGAAGAAGAGGAAACCGACCCGCTGGCCGCGCCCGCGCCAGCCACACTCGGCGGCCACATCACCGCCGGTCTGGACAAAATCAAGCGGCTGGTACGCGTCGACCAGAAGCCCATCGGCCGTACGCCGCGCTCCAACATGGCCACCTACACCGGCCTGTTCGACCACGTGCGCAAGCTGTTCGCCGCCACGCCCGAGGCCAAAAAGCGCCGCTACGATGCCGGCCGCTTCTCCTTCAACGTAGCCAAAGGGCGCTGCGAAAACTGCTCCGGCGAAGGCTTCGTGATGGTCGAGCTGCTCTTCCTACCCAGCGTGTACGCACCTTGCCCGGTCTGCCACGGCGCGCGCTACAACGCCAAAACCCTCGAAGTGCAGTACCACAACCGCAACATCGCCGAAGTGCTGGGCCTGACCGTGGACGACGCTTGGGAATTCTTCGCCAACGAGCCCGCCATCCACCGCGCCCTCACGGTGCTGCGCGAGGTGGGCCTGGGCTACCTGCGCCTCGGCCAGCCCGCCACTGAGCTAAGCGGCGGCGAGGCCCAGCGCATCAAGCTTGCCACCGAGCTCCAACACATTGGCCGCGGCAACACGCTCTATGTATTGGATGAGCCCACCACAGGCCTGCACCCTTCCGACATCGAAAAGCTGATGCTGCAACTGGAAGGCCTGGTAGCTGCCGGCAATACCGTCATCGTGGTGGAGCACGACATGCGCGTGGTGGCCGGCTCCGATTGGGTAATTGATATCGGCCCCGGCGCGGGCGAGGACGGTGGGCGCGTGGTGGCAGCTGGCCCGCCGGCCGAGGTGGCGCTGGTGAAAGCCAGCCGAACTGCGCCATATCTGAGGCGCTTTCTGGCAGAAGCTCTCTGAACAGCGGGCAAAGAAAAAGGCCGTTTCCACATTGGAAACGGCCTTTTATGTAGCGGGGACTGGAATGCAACCTGCATTTCCACCCCGACTGCAAGCGAGTGGAAAAGCAGCTCAAACACGCTTTAAACGGCTTTCTACAATTCCACTTGTCGGGCTGAATCAATCTAAACACGGTTAAGATCTCCTAGTGTGTACCCTTGCGTGTACCCCGATAAGGGTACACGCCCTATATTTATAGCGGCAACCACAGACACTCGCAATGGCAACCGTATCGTTTCACCTGAAAGAGCCCGGGGTAGACCGCCCCACGGCCATTTATGCCCTGCTGACCATTGACCGACGGCACCGCATCAAGGTCTACACCGGCCGCAGCATCCACCCCGACAAGTGGGTAAAGGCCGAACAGCGGGCACAAGTGCGCGGCAAGGGCAACGAGCTAAACGGGCTGCTGAACGATGCGCTGAACGATATGGAAAAGCAGTTGCTTTTAACCCATGCCGAAAGCCTAGCCACCGGCACCTTGCCCACGGCCGCTGCCCTACGCGAAGCCGCCGCCCCCGAACGCCCCGACGAGCCCGCACCCGTTCCGGTTGGCGGGTTGTTCTGGCAACGGTACGAAGAATGGGTAGCCTACACCCGCGCCGCCGGCACTGTTCGCACCGCACAAGCCCACGCCACCGCCGGGCGGCACCTTCGGGAATTCAGCGAGGCGCAAGGGTATGCAATCGACTTTGAAACCCTTACCCCTACCGTGGGCGATAGATGGGCCGCCTATTTGCTGAACGTGGCCGGGCTTACCGACAACACCATCAACAAGCATTTGGGCCGCCTCAAATCGTTTATGAAGTGGGCAGCCAGACGGGGCTACACTGACAACGCCGCGCTAACACAAGTGACCTGGGCGCGGCGTGAGCCCGATGTAATGGCCCTGAGCGCGGCCGAGTTGACGGCCCTCGAATCCTTGCCGCTTGCCGTGGGCTCCCGCCTCGAAAAGGCCCGCGCCTGGTTTCTGTTGGCTTGTTACAGCGGCTTGCGATACTCCGACCTCGTGAGCATTAAGCCTCAACACCTACGGCCCGCCACGGCCACGCTTCCGGCTCACTTGCGCCTGACCGCAAAGAAAACCCGCGCCGTGGTGAACGTGCCGCTGAGCGCCCGCGCCCTCGAAATCGTAACCCGCCTGCTGGCCGGTGAACTTGCCACAGTGAAGAATGGGCCGATTACCAACCCTGTCCTAAACCGCTTCCTGAAAGAATTGGGCAAGCTGGCCGGCATTGATTCGCCCATTGAGGTAATCCGGTACCGGGGCGGTATTGCCGATGTAACCACGGCCCCGAAGTACGAGCGCCTGACCGTACACACCGCCCGCCGAACCTTCGTAACCCTGAATCTAGGCAAGGGTATGAGCGCCGAGTTTGTAATGAAGCTGACCGGCCACACCTCTTACAAATCCTTTCAGCGTTACGTGAACCTCACGCCCCAGCGAGTAGCCGAAGAATTTGCCCGTTTCCATGAAATGCCCGAACAGGCTCAATAATTGTCATACAAATCACTGTATAACTGACAGATATGTACGGATATTATGAAGGTTTAAGGGAAATGGCCCGGCATCCCAGCTTCTTTACGGACGCGATGCGCGAAGAACTGTCACTGTTGCGGCAACAGTTAGAAGATGGAACGGATGATGAGAACTTCCCGTGGGAAAGGCACGACAGTTTACTACTACGGCAAAGGCTTTCTAACCTACCCGAACACTTTAAAAGCCTTGCTTTAGAACGCCTAAGAGAGTTGGTAAAGCTTAAGAGTGAAAATTACACCGAGATAGCGCGGGCGCTCACTATCCCGGTGACTCCAGCCAACGCCAGCAGGCTCGCAAATCGCCTAGAAGGCTTGAAGCAAACAAGGGATAGGCTGGATAATGCGCTTAAAACCCACAAGCAACTTGAAGAATTAGAAAAGGAATTGTTTGTACCAGAATTGGCTTCGGCCTCCCCTGGAAAAAGCCCCGCGCCTGCTTCCAACCCAGCCCGAACTACAATAGAAGAACTTTGCATAGCTCCTTTTACAAAATCAGACCTAGACCAATTATTGCAGCAGCTTCGGCTTATTGACTCGCAAAACAACTGCTTAACAAACAATCTTGAAGGCAAAGCAGCAGGATTGCGAAGCAAGTTCACGGCTGTCTACAGGGTTCTACAGCGGGCACGTCTAATGGATTCCACGGCCAACGATGCAGAATGGGCTAATGCTTTTCGGAGCGCATATCATGCAGAAATTGGTGAAGCGGCCCAGAAACACGAACTGACCGCCCACGGCCACGCTGCCTCAACGTCTTCGCAGCCTTTCAAAAAAGGAGTGGCCGAGGTTACTACCTGGGTGAGTAATTGGCGCGAAAATCAATCCTAAAAAGGCTTGCGGCACCATCTATTGCCCCCTATTGCCTGCTAATACAAGGCTTTTTCATTAGCAGGCAATAGGGGCTTTTGCTTTGTAAAACTCGACCGGCGCACTCCCCGGCGAACACATACAAATGCAGGCAATTATCCCTGTGGGCGTTGATTACGCCCAACTACTCGAAGACGTGCGGGCCATGTTTCGCCACGAATTCAACAACGCCGCCCCGGCTGCTCCCGTTGCTGGCACCCCGCCCGCCGACGAGCTACTAAGCATCCAAGAGGCGGCCGGAATGCTAGGCGTAACGGTGCAAACCGTACACGAATGGAAGCGGCGCGGGCTACTGAAGTATCACAAACTGGGCAGCCGTTCCTATTTAAAGCGGGCAGATGTATTGGCCGCCCTGCAAGGCTACCAACGCAGCGAAAAAACTGGGCGAGGCACTAACAAAAAGGGCCAGTAACCATGAGTGGCTCTGACCCTTACAATGCTTTTTCTTTGCCTGGACAGCAAGACAAAGTTACCACAATCGAACCGATAAATCGAGAAGAAAACGCGAAATTATTCGCGTTTAGCCCCGAGGGCCTCCGTAATGTTTGCCGCCGCTTTGGTATCACTGACGAGAAGCTTGAGGCAACACTGTTAGACTATGTGCGGCCCGGCGAATACGCTATCGAAGCCGAACGCCGCGCCGCTGATATAGCCCGTGTGCTCGGAGCCATTGAGGCCGTGGTAAAGTCCGCGCCGAAACACAAAGCTGCCATGAAGGGCAAGCAGAAAGGAGGCGCTACATGCTAGGCACCACCGCCCCTACCTATAAGCCTGCTCTGCTTGCTCATTTCAATCAACTTGCCGACCAGCCACAAACGGCAAACAATTGGCAGCCCCCTACGGCAAAGCCAAGTCCCCCACCGTTCAATTGGGTGCCGCAACTACTCGAAAACCGCGAGAAGCTACGGCACCGTAGCACTGAGGCCGTGCGCTTTGCCGTGCCTTTGGTTTTTCAAGATGACGAACCGGTTATTTGGCCGCGCACCCTCAACTTGATTCAGGGCCAGACCGGCTCCCATAAAAGCCGTGTAGCAGCTTTGTTCGCCACGGTCATGATAGCAGCCGGGATTCCTGCATGCGATGCAGTGGGCTTAGCCCGCCACGGCGAGGAAGGTCAATCTTACACGCTCTGCTACGTTGATACGGAACGGAACGCGAGCGATGATTTCCCCTTCGCCATCCAGCAGATGCGGGAACGCGCCGGGTACGCCCGCAACGAGCACCCGGCCTGCTTCGACTTCATTACCCTAGAGCCTATCCCCCGGGCTGAGCGCTTAAAGGCACTGGGGCAGTACCTCGAATACGTCCGGGGCAAGTATCAGAACCATTTGGTCATTGTGTTGGACGTTCTAACCGACTGCATTTCCAGCTTCAACGATGAGAAGGAAAGCCTGCTGCTAGTGGATATGCTCAACCGGTTTATCAATAGCCGGGACGTTACGTTTCTCTGCGTCATTCACGAGAACCCTGGCGGGGTGAAAGCACGGGGCCATTTGGGTACCGAAGCTCAGAACAAGGCCAGCACCGTCTTGCAGGTGGCGTACATGAAGCAAGCCAACGGCGAGGCCACCGACGTGATAGAGATGCGCTATCTGAAGCGCCGCAATGGTAGCCCTGGCCTCTCCTTTCACGTTGCCTATGACGAGGCCACGAAGGGACTGATTCGGGCCGATGCAACTGCTGTGGCACAAGCCACCGCGAGCCGCCGCGCCAAGGCCACACCCAACGAATTAGCACCCGCCTTAGCCACCGAGCTGGCGTTTGGACCGTTGGCTTCTGGTGAATTAGAAAAGCGCCTGGCGGCTCGCTTGGGAGCTAGTGCCCGAACCATTCGTGAAAGGATAGCCGAGCTAGCCGCTACTGCCGAAAAGCTGCCCAATATGGCTGGCTGCGAGTGTGTGTTGACTAAAGCCAAAGACGGGAAAGAAACTCGCTATTCGCTGACACCCGTCGGGGCCGACTGATGCCCAAAGACGTTGGCACGTTGGCAAAAGCATATAGGCGCTTTTCCAGTCTGCCAACGTCTTTACTGCCACGCTGCTACTACCGGAACGTTGGCACATTGGCAGACCCCATATAAGACTTTGCCAACGTGCCAACGTCTTTTCACCCTACTACCCTCCCCTTTCAATTAATGCCATACGAACGTTTTACTCCTTTGCCTTGGGCTGGAAAAAAGTCCCGCCTTACCTGCCCCAATTGTGACCGCCCGCACTGCTTCCGGCCCTATGTTGATACCGAAACGGGTCAGCTACTGCCCGACATATACGGCATGTGCGACCACGAGGTGAGCTGCAACTACAAGCTCAGCCCGTACTCCCGCCCGGCTGGTGGTGGACTGAGCTACGCCACAGCCACGGAACGCAACGACGAGCCCCAATGGTCACCCCTACTGCCAACGCCGCGCCGTGCCGTGCTCGCTGCCTGCCCGGTTGATGCGCTGACCATCCCGGCCGATGTATATGCCGCTTCACTGGGACACTACGAGGCCAATACCTTGGCCGTGCTATTGCGCGAGCACTTTGGTTGGGGCATAGCCGCCGAATTGCTTCAACGCTTTCACTTGGGCACCTCTGCCCACTGGCCGGGAGCTTGTGTATTCTGGCTGCTCGATGAACAAGGCCGGGCGCGGGGTGGGCAAGTAGTGCTCTATGATGCTACAGGCCACACCGTAAAGACCCCGCACCGGCACACCACTTGGGCGCACACAGCCCTGAGCACCGCCTACACCAAACGCGGAGAGGCCGCCCCGTCCTGGCTAAGCGATTACGCTGCCCACGCCCAAAAGAGCCCGTGCCTGTTTGGCTTGCCGCAACTGACCACAGCCCCGCTGCACATGCCGGTGGCTCTGGTGGAATCCGCTAAAACTGCCATTCTCGCCACGCCCTACGCACCACGCTTTATTTGGCTGGCTACGATGGGGCTGAGCTACCTCACGGCCGAACGGCTGGAGCCTTTGCGGGGTCGCCGCATTGTGCTTTTCCCCGATGCCGGGGCCTACGAGAAATGGCAGACCAAAGCCATCTCGCTGCAAGCGGCAGGTTTCAACATCAGTGTGTCAGCCGAACTGGAAACTACCGCCACCGAAGCAGAAAGAGCGGCTGGGCTGGACGTGGCCGATGTGCTACTGAGGGAATGGCAGGGCTACCCGCCAAACTGGGACGATTTGCCCCCGCGCCCCGCTGAGCCTAGCCAAGCAACGCTTCTATCAAATGCGGCTTAACTCCGTGCCAGTGGGCACACCCCAACCCCATCCATCGAATCAACACATTTACCCCAAACCTCAAACCCATGCGTACCAATACCCCCAAACTCCCCACCACCCTTACCCAAGCCCTGACAGCGGCAGAAGATACGCTGACCGCCGCTTACCACCTCAAACTTGCTGACTTGCTGAGTAGCACCGCCACCGATGCCGAGCGTGTGCAGCTCCTTGCCGAGTTCGGCGGCATCGCTGCGGCCGGCAGTGAGTTGGACTCCATCATTGCCCCTCTCGGTGGGCTGCGCGACCTGTGCCGAAAGAAGAAGCCCACGGCCAGCACTTACGAACTTGTGCGGTATTTGCTCGACACCGAAGCCGCGCCGCTGTCGGCTATCACCACTGACGTACTGAATCACCTCTCGTACCTGGCCGCCGTCGTGGCCGAAGACCGGGCCGCCTACCAGTACAAGCCCGACGAGGCTTTCCCAAAGCGTAACCGCGACTTGCACCCGCGCAAGCTCACGGTGGGTGAAACTAACCAAGCCATTGCTGATGCCCGCGAACGTGCTACGGCTGCCAAGACACTACTGGCGGGGCTGCCGGCCATCCTTACCCGCGTGCGGGAACTGGCCGAAGCCGGCAATGACCTCACGCCCGCAGCCGCCTGGCTTAAGTAGGTGGCATCCCAAATCCCACCGTCCCAAAACATATACTAACGGGATGGTGGGATATGGGACGGGCCTCAAATGGGCTGATGCAAATTCTGTGGTTGTGTATGCGAACGACGACTAGGCTATCCATCTCTTTTCTGCAATTCAATTCCCAATACCAAACATCTCACCACGCGACACTGTGCCGAAAACCACTCCCCTAACCGCCGAGGCTAACACCCTGATATTGATTACCGCTGAGGCCGAGGCGCGTAGAAAAGTCGCCAGGCAAGCCAACGTCCCAAGCGGTGCTCTGCCTGTCCTTGCCTTGGTGGTTTACCGGCGCGAGCAAAGCAAAATCACCCGACCCGCCGCTGTGTACGCCGCCAACATTGCCAATGAGGCCCTAATCAGGAGCTACATCCGGCAGTTGGTGGCCGCTGACCTCTTGGCCCTAACCGTGCGCCGAGGCCGCCGCACTTTGGCTCCCACATTGGCCGGGTTGGGATTAACCGCCAAATACTACAGAGCAATCCGCGAAGGCTGCCACCAAATCAACACCCAAGACTAAATCATGTCAACATGAACAACAGTACCCCACCACTATTTTACCTCTCAGAGCCTCAATTACTGCCCATCATGCGCCGTGCCTGTCACCTGTACGCTTTCCTGCTTCCACCTTGGCAAAAACCCGACGAGCAATGCGCCTTGTTTTGCGCTACAATGCTTGCAGCGGGTTCAGTGGGCAATATCGTTTTCTGTCTAGGCCGGGCTTTCTCGGCAAAGATGCTTCCGCTATTGGTCGAGGCAGAAGCCTTCGAGCTAGTCATGGGACTAGAAAATGCTATCGCCCATGGCCGTAGCCTACTAGATGAAGCGGGCAGCCTCGATGCGGAAGGCTTGGAACTGGACCCCGCCATGCAAGCAGCAAGGAGGGCTGATATTATTTAAAAGCCTTTGAGTAGCTTGGCAGCTCACATTTCATAACTACCCCAAATGGCAGACAAAGACGCCCATTTAACCCCAGATGAAACCGCATCCCTTACGTTGGACATGGTGGGCCACTGGGCGGGTTGTAAGGATGCCGAGTTAGCCGCCTTTATTCGCCAGCAGCGGCGGTAGGCGACGAAACACAAAACGTTGACAAACAATATATTGTTATTGCTTAAAGCTTTACTCCGTCTTATTTCCGAACGTTTGAGGAAAGTCCCTATCCCTATCCCTATCCCTAGCCCGTTTAAGCATACGAGCTTGCCGAGCTTTCACTTGGTTTTGGTATTCGTCTACGGGTGTCTGCTGAAATGGAGATGACTTTATTTCCGTGATTGCGCCTTGACTCATTGAGTCCAATCGTCTAAGCATCCTGTCTTTTTGCAAGGCAGCAATTGCATCACTTAAAGGAGGTATTTGCAGCGGTTTTAGTGGCAATTCTTCGGCCGTAGCTGACTGCTTGCGTTCAAGCGTATACAGTTGCTGCGCGGGGTTCATGCCAACCTGCCAAGTATGCTCAGACACAATTTTGACTTCCGGAAATCTTTCTTCTCTGTGCTTAGGTCGAATAGCTCCATAAGTAGGCGATGTACGGCGTCTTGAGCGTTGTTGAACGGGAATAATTGGAAGCTCAGATGCATTAACAGGCGCTTGACTGGGCACTACTAACGACGAGGCTGAGTCAGGCGTCGCTACGGCTGGAGGGGCTACTGATTTGTTTTCTGGTCGAACGACTGGCTTATTATCGGATGGCTTGGTTACTGGCTGGGATGTAACACCCCCGTCTTCTACTTCGAGTCCGCCAGCGGTATAACCTTTTAGTACAGTAGCTAGAATAATAACTGCGCCTAATACGGCAAAGAAGGTTCCTGGAGCTGCATTGGTGATACTCAATTTATAACCGCCCGGCCCTTCTCCAGCCGCACCGCCGGCCGATTGTCCCGGCCTAAACATCGATGGCTGGGTAAATAATCGATACCCAAGAAACAGGCAAAATATTCCCGCTGCAATGGAAATCAGCTTGTAGCAGAATACCAGCAGCATTGGCAGTTGGCCATAGTCTTGATTTTCCATAGTGCTAGAGTATAGAGATTGAATACCTATCGCCTGTTGCGAAATTTACGATATTTATTATTAATTTATATATTTTATATGTGATAATCTGCGTAAAATGAGCTGAACTCCTTTGCATGGTATAATACGCGCACGCTGTAGGGGCCGGTGGCCACCACCCCTGTGGACACACCGGAATAACTGGGTGCTTCCCACAAGGCCAGTGTCCGCTACACAAACCTAGTGGGGCCGTTCTCCCTGATGGAGTGTCCTCAAAAAAAGAGGCCGTCCCCTAGACTGGTTATCGAAAAAATAAAATTGTGGTGTAGGTGCGCTAATCGACCAGACGGGGTATCTGAGAGAGGCCGGGGCAAACGGGCAACCGGAACCATTCGACCCGGTACCCATCCTTCGAGAGCCGCCCGGCCCTGCTGGCATATTCAGGTTCCTACCTATTCTCAATTGCCAACCGGCGAGCACCTGACACGGGCGTACAACATTGCGCCACAATTAATATGCAATGCACTACGCGTGAGCAATTTACAAATAACAAAATTGGCACGACTTAGAAAGTATGGGATACTTTTGCCGCTTATCTCACCAAAGGCAACAGCATGCAAGTACCCAACTTTAGCCGGCCGCCGGCTCAACACATCATCAACTTCGGAATCGACCCACCTACTCCGCTTCAACTAGTCCTCTGGGAACACATCGCCCCTCTTATCGACTACATCCAAGCACTTGAAAAGAGGGTAAATCAAATCGAGCGGGGACAAAGTGAATGGGTAAGCACCAAGCAGGCGCTGCAAATAACCGGCATCAAGTCCGGCGATACGCTGAAGCGATTGAGAGAGCTTCCGAATGCCATTATCATTGTTCGGTTCGAGGGAAAAACCTCCAAACAACCCAAATACCTGCGTGCCTCGCTTATTGCCTACTGCGAAAGTCGCATCCGAAAACCCACGCAGCCCGGCCGAAACCTCGCTGCGTAACCGGTTAATGTTCCCTACATAACTCACGCAATCCGCCGCCACGAACCTCAACAAAGGGGTGCAGACGATGGCCGCATTCGGCGCTCAGGCCCGCAACTCCTACCCCGCGCAGAACACGCCCCGCATAGGCTCCGGCGGTCCCGCGCAGGGCTACGATTCGGGCGACCCTTATATGGGCGCAGGCGGCTTTAGCCGGCGCAATCGCTACAACATGGGAATGGGCTCCGGCCAATAACCCCGCCTCACCCTCAATGAAAGCCCGGCCCTCATCACTGGTCGGGTTTTTTGTGTCCTGGAAATCGGGAAAATAGAAATTGATGATGTAGGTGAGAGGTGTGACCAGGCGGGGCACGCAGCGAAGGCCGGGGGCTTTGGGCAACCGAAATCCCCAAACCCGGTGGGCCAGATTCAGAGGCCACGCCCCCTACTGGCCGGCAAGCGACCCATTATGTGCCGCCGTGCCGCCGTGCCGTCCACCGGCAACTTCGCAATGGGTAATCGCAATGGATGGGCGAGCAACGGGATGAGGGCAGGGAGGAAAATGGCGCAGGTTCAGAACCATAGCGGCAATGTAGCACTATGGTTAGAAAGGCTTTACCTGCTGTAAAACTTCCGGGCATCTTCCCGGCATTGCCGAGCTTTTCACCAAACCATCACCCGCCGGCCGGTAGATTTGTCCCCCTTGTTTCCCACCCATTTAATTCCATGCGTTCATTCTTTACGTTCCTTGCCGGCGGCCTGCTGGCCTTCACTGGGGCCCGCGCCCAAGCACCCGCCTACAATTTTTACTACGGCAACCTGCACGCCCACTCGGCTTACTCGGACGGCAACCAGGACTCGACCAGCTCGGGCAAAAGCACGCCACTGCAGGACTACCAGTTTGCCAGCGCCTCGCTTCATTTCGACTTTTTGGGCCTTTCGGAGCACAACCATGCCCAGGCCGGTATGCACTTGGTCAACTACGCCCGGGGCCGTGCCCAGGCCACGCAGGCCACTACGCCCACCTTCGTCGCCCTGCACGGCACGGAATGGGGTGTCATCAGCGGTGGGGGACACATGCTCGTCTACGGGATGAGCCAGCTCATCGGCTGGGAAGCTGGCAACTACAACGTGTTCGTGGCCAAAAATGATTACCAAGGCCTGATGCGACAGATTAACCGGGTGCCGGGGGCTTTTGCCCTGTTCGCCCACCCACAGAGCGGCGACTACGGCAACCTGGCCGGCAGCGCGGCCTTCAGCCCCCGCGCCGACTCGGCCTTAGTGGGTGTGCCCCTGCGCTCGGGGCCAGCCACCTCGGCCTCGACACTGTACAACACTGTGGGGACGAGCTACGAGAGCACCTACCGCACGATGCTGGCCAAGGGCTACCACGTGGGCATGAGCCTGGACCACGACAACCACGAAACCACCTTCGGCCGCACCACCCATGGCCGGCTCGTGGTACTGGCCCCGTCGCTGAGCGAGGCCAACCTGCTCCAGGCCCTGCGTGCCCGCCGCTTCTACGGCTCCGACGACTGGAACGCCCAGGTCACGCTCACCCTGGCCGGACAGCCCATGGGCACGATTGCCCGGGGACCGGCCGCCGCCGCGCTGGCCGTGGGCTACGCCGATGCCGACAACGAGGCAGTGAGCAGCATCACGCTCATGCGCGGCGTGCCGGGCTCGGGCACGCAAGCCGTGAGCGTGGCCACCGCAGCTGCCGGGGCCGTGGCCCTGAGCTACACCGACCCGGCCCCGACGGGCACGGCTTACTACTACGCCGTGATTGTGCAGGCCGATGGTGACCGCATCGTCACTTCCCCCATCTGGTACACCCGGGCCACGGCCATGGCTACCGTGGCGGCCCAAGCGTCGCTGCCGGTGGACGTGTTCCCCAACCCGGCCGTAGCTGGTGGCCCGGTGACCGTATCCTATTATTTGGAGGCGACGGCTACGGTGAGCGCCGACGTGCTCGACGAGGTGGGCCGTCCGGTGCGGGTGCTGGCTTCGGCACAGGCGCAGGGCGCGGGGCCGCACACGCTGGACGTGTCCACGGCCGGGCTGGCGGCTGGGCTCTACACTGTGCGCCTGGTGCACGATGGAGCGGCGACCTATCGCAAGCTGATGGTGGAGTAAAAGCCCTGATTGATTGAAATAAAGAAGCCCCGACCTAGTGGTCGGGGCTTCTTTATGCCTGCTTGCGCTGAATCAGTGACTAACTGAATCAGTGACTAATCTGAATGCGCTGTGTAGACACTTTGCCTTGCTGGATGATACGTAACATGTACAATCCATTGGGCAAAGAATGGACATCTAAGCCTTGTTTAGTTGATGCGCCAAACTGTTGCACGACTACTTTGCCTGAGCCATTAAGCAATTCGGCTTGCTCCACCTTTTGAGAAAGCATAATTCGTTCCGTTGCAGGGTTGGGGTAAATGGCAATAGGTTCTTGTGTAGGAGCCGCACGATACATTACGCACTGGTTCCCATCCTCGTCTTGACTGGCAATAGTCAGGCTACGATAACATGCGCCCGCAGGGCAGCTTCCGTAGCTGATATTGCATGTTACGTTTACGTTGCGGTAGATGTAAGGATAAGTAGAAACAGGCGTGAACGACATCGTACCGCCGTTTTCCGTATAATTACGCACTTCGCTTGTGTTGGTCACATCGTATCCACTGACTGACCACTGGAATCCGGTGGCGTATCGACTAAATGCCTCCGGAACTGTGAATGTGAACGTTTGCGAGTAGCAGTAGTCATCGTAGTTATTTATAGAACCTGGATTCTGCGGGTCTGCCATTGGACCAAAGTCCGTGGCCAAATCTAGTGTGCCACCGTTACCACTGGTAGGGGGGCACCCTTGGTCTACAATGGACACGTCGTCAATGACATATTGAACCGGCCCACTCCCACCGTAGGGATAATACCGGACGAATTCTAAGGAATTGTCAGATACCATAGGCGACCCTTCAAAACCAATAGCAATCCAAGCGTCCGTTGTTTGTGCTACAAACGTCCCCGTGACGTGAGTCCAATTATGAGTATCAGTGATATAATCTGCAGAAGTAATGCTGGCATAAGGCGTCGGTGCCAAAATGGTGCCTACTGCGTAGTTTCTGGTTGGCATTGCACTGTGTACTGTCAAAGACACCTTGCTTTTAGACGTAGTAGTTGGCCGCCTTAATACATAAAAATCGGCCTGATAGACATGACTAGCAAGCAAACCCGTCAGGTGCTGGCCAATGAATTCGGAAGTGGACACGCCAGGAGGGTCGCACACGATACTGGCACAACCTGTCCCGCTACGAGGAAAGAATGGCGCGTATTGATGAGGCGTCCCATCAGGGTTGGTTTCGTCGGTATTGTACTGGGTGTTTGAACTAAGAACAGGAGTAGTTGAGGTCAAATAATCAGGTGTATTACTGACATTGAACCAGTTAGACAAATCATCATAATCTGAATTTGGCGCGATATTCCTTTGCCCTTGAGGCTCATGATTGCGCGATTCGAAACTACCATTAGGAACCAAGTTTAGGCCGGTTTGGGCGGATGCTGTGCCAAATGCTCCTAAACCGAGGGCCAAAGCAGCAAGGGTTGAATGTAGGGCTGTTTTCATAAGGGCAAATGGGGTTTGTGAAAAGTATTCACAAATCTTACCCGCACATGACTCATCTATCAAGGACAGTTCGCCCCTGTTTGCGACTATAATTTTTCCATTATCCCTATCATTATTTCTGCCATAGCAGAAGGTGATAAAGCCATTGTGAAGTGCTGAGTTGGCGCTTCTTTCAGCAGGAAAGTCGAATCGGTGACATTGCCTTACCAGCGCTAATAATTTGAAAAAAAACGAGTGTATCCAAGTACAACAAAGTCCGGCCGGTTAGTCGGGGCTTTCTTGTAGGCCTAATTTAATTTATTACTTGTCCTATTTGGAGCAGCAGGCAGTAAATGTCATTTTTTACTTGGAAATCATATGACAAAACACTCCGCCTGCAACGCCATGGCGTGATGCCTTCATTTTATTCTATCAATATATTAAATAGGCCTAGTCGCAACCAGGGCCATATAGTCCTTTTTAGGGTGAAGAATAGCGAGCAGCTTTGCTTATTCATTTTTCACACCTTTTCACCCTTTACCCGACTACCCTATGAAGCATTCCTTATCTCTCCCCTCTGTCGGTCTGTTGCTCTTCGGGGCCGGCCTGCTTGGCCAACTGCCTGCTCAGGCCCAGACGCGGCGCTCCAATCTTCCGTCTGCCCGTCAAGCGGTTAGTCAAGACACAATCCGCCGATACGCGGCCACGTATCAGGTTCAGCAATTGCAAGAGCAGCCTACGACAACCTCGCAACGGAACGGTCCCTGCGACCTGCTGACCAACGGCGATTTTGAAACGCAGGTAGACAACACTGGGCCTACGCGCATCAATAATTTGGGCGGCGGCTACACCGTGGCCAATGGAGCGGTACCACCCAACGATATCATACCGACTCAATTGACGGGATGGCTTTCTGCTAATACTGCTGGCACTCCAGATTATTACGCCAGCAATGCCAGCCCGAGCAACCCTCAAGTCATTCCCAACAGTGGCATATATGCCACATTCACCCCTATTGGAGGTCAAGGAGGTAGCGTGGGTCTGGGTACCTACGAAACGGCCAATCGTCGCGTGTCGGAATACATCAGTACCCAAGTGCCAAACCTCAGCTCAGGGGCTCGCTATTATGCCAGTTTCCAGGTACAGGTGAGCAACGGCGGCACTTTACGGACAAGTGGCGGTGGCAACGTAAGCACTAGGGGAGTAACGAGCGGGTTTGGGATGCTTTTTTCCAATGGGGCATTGCCTTCCATGACAGTTAACGGCAGCGATGACTTCTTGCTGCCAACCGGAGCGGATGGGGTGTTAACCACCACTGCACTCACCAATGCAAACGTCGGGGTATGGACGCCCGTCTCCGGACAATTCACTATGCCTGCCGGGAGCCAGACCATAACCATTGGCCTATTCAACAGCAATTTATCCGACCGAAATAGCTTAATTCTTACCGCCAACGGCGGTACAAGTGCTGATATCGCACGGACGTACTTCTTGGTGGACGATGTCGAGTTGTTCCGCATCCCCACAGCTGGTCCACCAGCGAGCTGTTCTGGTACGGGTGTTACTATAGGGGAAGGATGCTCTATCCCAGGGGCGACCTATTCGTGGAGCCCTGCGGCGGGCCTCAACGCCACCACTAGCCTCAATCCAATAGCAAGTCCGTCTGTCACGACGACCTATACACTCACAGTCACCCTGCCGGATGGTTCAACATCTGTTTCATCTACTACCGTTGCTGCGTGCCCCTGCGCACTTCCAACCACACCGCAATTATCAGGGGATTTGAGTTCTGTGCCTTGTGAATTACAACGGGTGTACATGACCATTACCAATTTCAATCCTGCCTACACCTACACCATGGTCGGCACCGATGTCAGCCCTCGCCCGAGTGCGCTTGGGGCGGGTACGTCTGTTCCCAACAGTAGTAAGTTCTTTGTACAGGGCAATGCAACCTGGACCCCAGGAGGCACCTTTACGATTGTTGCCTCAAATAGCTGCGGCTCAAGTCCGGTGCAGCAATTTGACGTAACCTATCCGCCCTGTGACCCAAATCCTTACGAACGGTATGCCATCTCTCCAAACCCGGCCGCCGATGAAGTCGTCGTGCATACGAACGAGTCGAATTCAGCCAGCAAAGGGCGCGCAGCCAACGGCCTCACTTCCGTGCAGATATACGACAGCTATGGCACCCTGCGCTTGGAGCAACGCGGCGAGAATGCCTTAGACGTTCGCCTGCGGGTCGCCAAGCTGCCTGAGGGCCTGTATACTGTCCATCTATTACGTAATGGTAAAGTAGTCGAACGCCAGAACATCCAGATTAAGCGGTAACCATCCGCACGGCATCACATCATAACGAAGCCCTGGCCAACTGGTCGGGGCTTTTTCGTGGGTACCTCCCTTCTACTTGCGGGATTTGTGCACGGGCTTGGCAGCCGCTGGCGCAGGAGACACGGGCGGCACCGGCGCATGTAGCTCGTCATTGAGCACGGCCTCTTCCAGGGCGGCCAGCCGGGACACGATCATCTGCTGCCGCCGGCTGCGTTCCTTCTGACGCGTGGTCGCACTCTGCTCGTGCTGCTGGTGGAGTCGGCTAATCATGCCCAGTGCTTCATTTGACAGCTTCAGGTGCGTGACGAGAATACGTCCCCGGACCAACTCGCTCGGCATGTCATCCGCCGCTTTAGTGGCAATATGTTCGGCCGCGTCCTGCCGGCTGAGGCAATTCTGCAGGATGAGGTAGTAGCCCCCGCCGGCCTCGTAACGGCGGAGGGTGATGCGGCGGTTGTGGAGTCGCTCGACGACGACGTGAGCCAGGGCAGGCAGTTTGAAGCGCATGGAAAGGAGTTTGGCGCTCAACGGCTATCGAGCACATTTCGTGTGCCAAAGGAGCGAAAGTTCAGTGCTAGCACTGATGTATAAAAAATTAAATAGTTATTTATTGTTACATTATTAATATCCAAACAAATACCCATGAAAAACACCAAAGCAACTCGCCCCAGGGTTTATACGGAAAAGGATGTTGCGGCTGACCCAACCGTTAAAGAAGATGGCTACCTTCAAAAACTCGTCAAGTACATTCCTATCGAAATTGTGACGGCTTATACTGCAACCTCATCTGCCGTTCAGAATAAAAATGGGCCGCTCTTATTGGTTATCTATTACTTTTTACTGGCGCTGACCCCGCTATACACGTGGTTCCTTACGCAGGAGCCCAACAAGCCGAAACCACTATTTCAGACTATTATTTCTCCCATTGCATTCTCTGCATGGGTTTTTGCATTGGAAGGCCCTTTTGACAAGGTTAAAGAACACTGGAATGAACCCGCCATGGGCACTTTTGTACTGACTGGCACCGTGCTTATGATTCCTGTGCTGGAGAGAATATTCTTAGCCGTGTTTACCAATGGTAAGCAAGGCAGCACACCAGAACCAGCCTAGTCCTTCAGAGTGGGATGCCATTACTCCCCTACTTCGTTGCCAAGGGCCCAAGCACAAAAGAGGCCCGCTAGTGAACGTTTTGTTAGTAGCACCACTTGCACGGGTCCATCGCCTGCTGGGCCGAAGCCAGGCTCATCGGGACCACGCTGGCCCCGCACCGGGCGAGGCCCCGGCAGCCGGGCGAAGCGTGGTACTTGACCGTATTGCCGCTGTTGCAGTAGTACACCACCGGCCCGGTAGTGTGCTTGGTCTTGACCTTCACTTTGGCCGCCGCGTGGTGGGTGACGGTTTTGCGGGTCGTGCGCGGGTGATGCGTCTGGGCCGGCGCGGCGAAAGAGCACGCGAGCAGGGCCGCCTGGAGTAGCAGGTGTTTCATGGAGGCAAGCGACAAAAAAGCCCCGATGGGTGGGCTTATCCGTGACGTAACGATTTGATAACGTCCCCGTCGCAACCCTGCCGGCGGAGCGGCGGTTTACTGGATTGCCTCCTGCCCGTGCCATGAAATTCCGCACCCTACGTACGCACCTCAATGCCCTGCGTGCCCGCCAGTCGCGGGTCGTCTACGTCCTGATGAGCGGGACGGCGGCGGCCGGGTTGGTCTGGGCCTTGTGGGAGCATCACCTGCTGGCCTTTTAAACGGCTGGCCCGCCTCCCCTACAAGTCCTCCAACTCATCGAGCTCTTCCGGCAGGGTGATGTAGTGGGCGTAATCTTCGAGCGGGGCCGAGCTGACGAAAGCACGCAGGTGGGTGATGTGGTTCGCCGCCACGTCGTAGCTGAGTTCGGCCCCCCCCCCGCTGGGCAGGTGGTAGAGCAGCACCGACTCGTTCAGGCCCTCCCAGCGAGTAGCCAGGTAGGTGCCCGTTTCGTGCACGGTCGCCAGTTGCGCTTCGTCGGGCAGGGCGCGGAATTGGTAGAGGGTCATCGGGGAGCCAAGGTAGGGAGTTGGCGCAGGTAGCTGTGAAATGATGCGCAGACAATATCTTAATTAGCGTATCAAATGGTTACATTTACGTCATGACCATTCAGACCGACCAGCCCCTTCCTCGTCGCCCAGGCCGCCCGCCCGTGGCACAACCTGAGGGCCGCGACCTAGCTACTGAGGTGAACCACCTAAAGGCGTGGCTGCTTACCATGCCCGCGATAAATGCAAGTACCATCTCCGTAGCGGCGGGCTTGCTACGCGGCGACCTTGGCAATGTGCTGCGCGGCAACCGCAGCCCGCAGGCCCACAAGCTAGATGCTATATATAAGGTACTCGTACCATATGGCTACAAAAACATATCACCTGATAACAAAAATATTTAACCTAATAATGAGTGACTTACATATAAGCCACTCTTTTTTTGCCTAATTATGTTATCAATTGATACTTTAATTAAATCATTCTTCTACCTTTGTCATGTCGCCGCAACGAAGCGGCCGCGTTAACTCTGAAAAGGATGCAAACCCTGACCATCGCCGCCGACTTCGCCCCCGTAGACTTCAACAACCCCGCCATCACCTTCGGCAACTACTTGGCCCC
This sequence comes from Hymenobacter segetis, assembly GCF_054776495.1. NCBI lineage: Bacteria > Pseudomonadati > Bacteroidota > Cytophagia > Cytophagales > Hymenobacteraceae > Hymenobacter > Hymenobacter segetis. Next base: position 372,113 of record NZ_BAAHBV010000003.1, read on the forward strand.
GCTGCCCGCCGCCATCCACAACGCTTTCCCCCTTGCCCCCGACGAGCAGGGGTGCAAGATTCTCGCGCTATCGGCCGACTGCCGCCATGAAGAAGACGAGGCCACCACGGGCCGCTTCGTTGTAGCCCGCCCCGTTGCCCGCGAGGATTGGGCACGCATCGAGCACGGCACCCCGATTATCTACACCGGGCTTTACCGCTGGAATGAAGCTGACCTCGCTCAATACCCGAGCGAGGTTGGGCAGTACTCATCGCACGTTGGCACATTCATTTTGTGCGACGACAAGCGCGGGGCCTTCTATGCTTCATCGTGGGCCATGACGGGGGACGACGAGCCCCAGGACTACACCGCCGCCGATGTGTTCGAGGTGTACACTATCGAGCGGTTTATTGAGATAGTGTAGCACTGTTCAACGAAGCAAATCGCCCCGGCCTCAAGGTTCGGGGCTTTTTCTTGCCCATTACCTTGCAATCATTTGACAATCTGCTATATTCGGACCGAGATTCTACCCCATCTCCTTAGCTTATGAAGCGGTTACTCCTGGCCCTGTTGCTGCCTATCGTGGGCACCATCACCGCCGCCCCTGCCCCGCCCTACAATTCCGGCTTTGCCCAAGTAAAAGCCCACCGAGCTACGGCAGTCTATCTATGCGCCAACGGCAAGAGCGTAGTTTACCACAGTAGCCGCACCTGCGCAGCCATGCGCCGCTGTTCGCATACCGTGCGGGTTGTGTCAGTTAGTGAGGCCACGGCCACAGGCCATCGCAAGTGCATGAAATGCTACTAGATATGAAGCCCCAACTCTTAATCCTTGCTCTTTTTGCCTGCATTTCAACTGCCTACGCGCAAGCTCAACACGATGAGTTCGCGCACCTGGGGAATGCCCATGCCCGCCATACTTACTGGTGGCTTTACTCAAGTGCCACCATCCACGATAGCATGGCCGTTCATAAAGAGTGGCAGCTCGCGAGCCTGGGTGACCAGCAGAGCAAAGACGTTGTTGCGTATGTGTCAAAAGATGGGAATACTGCTCGTTTCTTCACTTTTATCGAGGGGCTGCTGATAAAGCAGTCATACCTAACAGTGCCCGGAACTACAGACTATGATAGGATGGACGGCTGGTTTGCCAGAACAATTGCACTGGGGGACGGAAGCCGATTTGACCGCAATTCAGGCTTGATATTGAACAAAAAAGCCACCAGTCAAGGTACCATGTTTACCATTGAGCCTGATTGGCAAGACGAGGCAGCTATAAAAACGAGTAAGCAATAAACAAAGCCCCGGCACATTACACGCCGGGGCTTTCTGCATCTGGTTGGAATAGAAAGCTAGTATAGGCCGCCCGTGTTTGGTTTGGGCGTGTACACCTTACCGCCCCGGCCCCAATTAACGCCCGTCGGCTTGGAGTCGCCAAAGCCCAAAGGGTCGGCCTTCTCTTTCGGTGCGGGCTTCGCGGTTAGGGCTTGCGAGTATGGCGTAACGAGCCGCCCGCCTTTCGCCCGTAGTGCATCAATAACCGCCCGCTGTTCCTTCGTGGGAATGCGTGGGTGCCACTTGCCCCCAGTAGCCTGCACGAGCTGCGCGTCAGTGTATTGGTCGGCAGGCACAATCACGCTGTATCGCTTTTCACTTGTGCCGTTGTCGTAGGTCGGGCCGCCGTTGGCGTTATTGCCAATGGCTTGCGGCTTGCCTCCCAAACCGTCGCCCGCTGTCTTTTCCTTATCCACCACTGCGCCCCGGTACTCGGTGCGTAGCTCTGCCTTGCGGGCCTGTTCGGGCGTGAGGTCGTGAATAGTGGAAAGCAGGTGTTGATACGCTTCAGCGGGCGTGGCAAATGGTTCGCGCCGGCCTACCCGCTTGCCTCCAACGTACAGGCTATAATCCCGGCTCGTGAGTTGCATTTGAATCTTGCCATTCGGCGCAGCTTTCGGCAAGTGCGTCGGTTTGCCATCCTGGCCCACAATTTCGGCGCGGGCATTGTCCACCACCACGGGCGTAAACGGCTGGCGGGCGCTCCCAAAGGATTGCCCGACGGTGGGGTAATGGTTCGCCACCAACGTAGCCGAGCCGGGCTTCGCGCCAAGCGTGCGGGCGATTGCGCCGGGCTGCTGACCGGGTTGTTCGTAGTGCGAGAGCTGAAAGCCCACGGCGGGTGTTACCATCACCTCGTCACGGCTGGGCTTCGCAGCGGCGCGGGGTTGTGGTGGGCGCGGGTTCAGTGCCTCCTCGTGGGACTGAGAGTAGGCCAGTTGCGGTCCGAACATCATCGAGAGGTGCCCGTTGCGGCTAATCTTTGGGAGGCTGGGCAACGTGGGGTCAGTCTTACGGGCTTCCTCCCTTGCTTCCCGCTGCTTATTATAGGCAGCTTCCCGCGCATCGGCCAACAACTTCACCGTGCCTTGGTCGAGCAATGCAGCTGCGCCTCCGTCGAGGTTCAGCCGGGGCGAGCCGTCGGCGTTCAGTGCGGGCTTGCCGTGCTCCATGTAAAGCAGTTGGCCCCGTACCTGGTCGGCGTAGTGCTGACCGCCCAATGTGCCCGCTTCGGCTACCTTTTGGGTAATCGTGGGCACCACGTCATGCAGCACCTTCGCCACTACGGCCGGCTCGTTGTAGGTCGTGGGGTCGTTGTCGAGGGCCGCCGCTGTGGCTTCGGGGTCGTGGGCCGTAGCCAGTACGCGCTTGCCATCGGGGCCGATTAGGGTACGCCCTAGCGCTGTGGTGTAGTTGGTGAGGTTACGGGTAGGGTCGTGGGCCAGCTGCCCTGTGCGCTCATCCCAATACCGTTGTTTTTCGGTGCCGTGAATCCGTAGGGCTTCGATTTCCCGCTTGTACTGCGCGGCTTGGCGGGCGGATTCGGTTGCGTCAATCTTGCCAGCCATTTCCTGCCGTTTGATGCCCGTCAGCACATCGTAGGCGTTCGCCGTTTGCTCATCGAAAGCAGGCTGAAACAGGCGGCCGGTTTCTGTCTTGTACTTCAAGTCTTCCTGGTGGGCCTTACCAATTTGTTCGGCCTGCTTCTGCTTGGCTTCGGCTTGCTTCTGCTGGGCAATGTCGCGGGCACGTTGGCCGGCTGCTAGTAAGGATAACGCATCAGGGCCGGTGCGCCCAAGTATGAAGGCTGCGCCGTTACCGGCACTAGGGGCAATTGCTTCGCCGTTGATTTCTGACATTTAGTAGATGATGGTCTACTTGCAAGATAACTCCTAGCACAGGATTTTTTTCTGTCAGCAATCCGTGTGCTGTAGCTGTTCATTTCGACCAAGCGGGGTTGCTGTAGAGATGCCGACCAATTAGGAAACCCGAACCTAAGAACCCGGCACTATCTTGTTAGATGCTACCATCCCTACGCGGCAAGTATCCATCAATGGCATGGCTTTTTTATTCAGTATAAGGCCCCCATTCCGGCAGTTCCACAAATATGGCGTAGTCTGGTAATCTGTCGTCCTCCCCTCCCGCCTCGAAGGCAAATAGGAACTCGATTTCGTTTTTCTCTGTGTCATAGTTGACCTCGACAAAGAAGCCGCTGGGCATCCGGTATAGGTTCACCGCTTGGTGAAAATCATCCCAGCGCCGGGCCAAGTAGGTGCCGCGCTGAAAGACGTTGGCCAGTTGCACCTCGGCGGATAGGTGGTTGAAGTCATGGATGGTCATGGGTAGGCAAGGCAGGGCGCGGGCATAAGGCTTGTTATGATGCGTTGAACGCTTTCATATACGGCTCAAATATGAATAATCTATTCCTACTTTGCCCAGTAGCCTCTCTTAGGTACCCGCTTTCCTGAAGTTGAGCAACTAACTTGTTGGCGGCGCTGTAGCTCAAGTCGCAAATAGTAGCAACTTTCTCGACAGTAACAGCTGGATTTGCGAACAAAGCCGGTAGAAGTCGTAACGCAGATGTTGCACGTTTACCGAAGCTTTTGTGAAAATCCTCTTCCATCTGAGCCTTTAGCTTCAATATTTCGGATAAGGTCTGAACAGCCTGTGTTGCTGTCTGCTCAATTCCTACTAGGAAATATTTGAGCCACTGCACTAGGTCATTCTTCTGACGTACAACAGTTAGGTTATCATAATAAAGACCCTTGTTCTTCTCAAAGTATGCTGAGAGGTAGAGCAGAGGCTTATCTAGTATTCCCTCGCTCACTAGATAAAGTGTAATCAACAGTCGACCAATCCGCCCATTACCGTCTAGAAATGGGTGAATAGTTTCGAACTGATAGTGTGCCATACCAATACGAATAAGTGCAGGCACACTGATTTCGTCATTGTGGAGAAAAAGCTCTAAATCGCCCATCATCTCATTAACATACTTATCATGAGGCGGAATAAATCCTGCATCTGCTAGGCTGTTGCCTCCAATCCAGTTCTGGCTACGTCGAAACTCCCCTGGCTGCTTATGCTCTCCCCGAACGCTGCTAAGCAGTATTTGGTGTGTTTGACGTAGAAGACGAGAGGACAGAGGCAGAGTCTTGAGTTCGTCAATGGCCATATTCATGGCTTTGATGTAATTATTAACTTCCTGCCAATCATTGCGCCGTTCAGGTTGTACCTCCTCCTCTGGCAACACTGCCTCATCCATATTGGTCTGTGTTCCCTCAATACGACTAGATACCACTGCTTCCTTCGTGACGTGAAGCTGAATGAATAGACCAATATTAGGGACCAGTCTAGCGAAGGAATTCAACTCACCTAGCTTCACCGCTGCCTTTTCTAGCAAAGCATTAAGCGATGCTGTACGCCAGGTCCATTCCTGATTGATAGTTGCTGGAACGAAATAGCGGTATGCCATTCCCTTCTCAAGTCTGCCCGCTACAAAGTCTTCTAGGTTCATGTGTATCTATGCTTAAGGAAGTGTACACGAAACTACAATAAGAAAGTTGTTATTATACTTTAACCCACCCAAAGTATAATAACAACTTTCTTATTATAGTTTCGTGTATCATGCACTAAACTACTTGACTAAGAGGAAGCACACTAAAGAAGCATTGCTTAAAAACGTGATTATCAGCGAATAATACACGCATAGAACTATCGAGAACGTTCGCAGGATAAGTTATTGATAGTTATTTCTATAATGAATGAAACTTTTTATAAAAGTTTCATTCATTGAAAACACTGTGACATAGACGACATAGTGTTTCGCACACTATGTCGCACACTGACAATAAAAAAGCCCCTCACAAGATTGTGAGAGGCTTTTATGTGGCAACAGTTGAAGCCACACAAATGAAGCCACACAAAAAGCCTTTTGCATGTCTAGGTTTAATAGTGTGTACCCCTACGCGTACCCTAAGAAAGAAAAAAGGCCGTTTCCTTATTGGAAACGGCCTTTTAGGTAGCGGGGACTGGACTCGAACCAGTGACCTTTGGGTTATGAGCCCAACGAGCTACCAACTGCTCCACCCCGCACTGTTTGGTTCTGCAAAGGTAGAAAAATTTTCTTGTAAAACAAGCCCTCCGTAATCATTTCGCCCTTTTGACGTGTTTTTCTTCTGCTACGGCCGGCGACGCGCCGGCATTTCGAGGGATAACGCACAGGTTATCGGCACTTTGGTTAGCTAAGCTATTTCAGCAGCCACGACAGACGGTTTCTGATACTGGAAGCGGTTTTTGAACCGGTCGAGAGGTTCTTCCATGAAATGCCAGGAAGCGGCGGCCAGCCCGGCCAGCACCGGGCCCAGCACCAGCAGCGTGGGCAGCGGCCCCATCCAAGTGGTGCGCCCGGCGGCATCGGGCACGAAATGGTACACCAGCCGCTGCCAGAACACGAACAGGGGCAGATGGTAGAGGTAGAAGCCGTAGCTGCGCCGGCCCATCCACTGCGCCACGGGCTGCAAGAGGCCGAGCCGCCGGGCGGCGTCCGGGCTGCCCAGCAGCCAGTTGATGGTGAGGAAAGCCGCCCCGGCAATGCACGTCCCGAAGCTGCCGTGCCAGGCCAGCGCCCACGGCCCGCCATCGAACACCCGCACGCCCACGGCCCAGCCGCCCCAGGCCAGCAGTACCAGCCAGCCGCTGCGCCACCGTGCCAGCCAGGCCTGGCGCTGGCCCAGCCGCAGCAGCGTGCCCAGCGCAAACAGGTCGAGGCTGGAGGGCAGCAGCAGGTGCATCATGCCCGAGCCGAACTGCGTCAGCCAGAACAGTCGGAACGCCCAGGCCACGGCCGCCAGCCCTAGCAGCGGCCACACCCGCCGGCCCACCAGTCCCAGCACCAGCGGCCAGAGCAGGTAAAACTGCTCATCTACAGCCTGGGTCCAGTAGTGGCCGCAGCCGTCGCCCCAGCCACGCATTTTGTAAAACAGCAGGTTGGCTCCCGGCAGCAGAAACCAGCCCAGGTGCTGCTGCACGGTTTCGAGGGGCAACAGGTAGCAGCCGGCCAGGGCCAGATAGTAGGGCGGAATGATGCGCAGCACCCGCCGAATGAAAAACGTGCGCAGCTGCGGGCCCCAGCCGCCGGGCGCACCCACGTAGGCCCCGTACTTCCAGATAATGCCCGACACCAGGTAGCCGCTGAGTACGAAAAACAACGCCCGGCCCATCTCGCCAAACGGAAACGGCGGGTGCACCCAGTGCTGCAGCACCACCACGCCCACGGCCACGGCACGCAGGCCATTGAGCTCGGGGCGAAAAGCAAGGGGCGAGGACGGCGGCGCGGTGGGCATATCGAATAAAAGGCCCGCGAAATTACGCGGCAGCCAGCCGGCCCGAATCGGGTAGCCGGCTTTATGCGGACCTTTGCCCTCCCACCCGGCCGCCCTGCGGCTTATTTGCCCGCTTGCTTATGTCTGACAAACGCTCTCCTGCCCTTGGTTTCATTTTCATCACCATCCTGATTGACGTTATCGGGCTGGGCATCATCATTCCGGTGGTGCCCAAGCTCATCGAGCAACTCACGGGCGAGGGGCTGAGCCGGGCCGCCATCTATTCGGGCTGGCTCACGTTTGCCTACGCCAGCGCGCAATTTTGCTTTGCTCCGGTGATGGGCGGCCTCAGCGACAAGCTGGGACGGCGGCCGGTGCTGCTGACCTCGCTGCTGGGCCTGGGGCTCGATTATGTGTTCGTGAGCTTCGCCCCAACGCTGGCCTGGCTGTTTGTGGGGCGCGTGATTGCGGGGGTGGCGGGGGCCAGCTTCACCACGGCCACGGCCTACATTGCCGATATCAGCACGCCCGAGAAACGGGCCCAGAACTTCGGGCTGGTGGGGGCAGCGTTCGGCATTGGCTTTATTGTGGGGCCGGCCATGGGCGGGCTGCTGGCGCATTTTGGCCCCCGCGTGCCGTTTATGGTGGCCGCCGGCCTGAGCTTGTGCAATGTACTCTACGGCTATTTCGTGCTGCCCGAGTCGCTGGCCCTGGACAAGCGCCGGCCGTTTGAGTGGCGGCGGGCCAACCCCGTGGCCTCGCTGCTGCGGCTGGGCAAGTACCCGGCCGTGTCGGGGCTGGTGGCCTCGCTGGTGCTGCTGTACCTGGCGGGCTCGGCCACGCAGTCGGTCTGGACGTTTTACACCATGCTCAAATTTGGCTGGACCGAAAAGTTAGTAGGCATTTCGCTGGCCGTCATCGGGCTGTTTACCGGGCTGGTGCAGGGCGGGCTGGTGCGCGTGGCCATTCCGAAGCTGGGCGCGGCCCGCGCCATCGTGACTGGGCTGCTGTGCTACACGGTGGGCTTCGTGCTGTTTGCCTTCGCGCCCAATGGCTGGCTGATGCTGGCCTTCCTGGCGCCCTACTGCCTGGGCGGCATCTCGGGGCCGGCGCTGCAAAGCACCATTTCGGGCCAGGTGCCGGCCACCGAGCAGGGCGAATTGCAGGGCGCGCTCACCAGCCTCATCAGCGTGACGGGCGTAGTGGGGCCGCTGATGATGAGCTATTTGTTTGGCGAGTTCACACACAAAGGCGCGCCGATATACTTTCCGGGTGCGCCCTTCATTCTGGGGGCGGTGCTGGCGCTGGCCAGTGTGGGACTGGCCGTGCGCTCGCTCCGCAAACACCCGCCGGTGGCCATCAGCGCGGTGCCGGCCGAGGCTATGCCGGCGCACTAGCGGCGCAACGGCAAAATCCCGACTGCCGCCCGGGCCGTACTTTGCCGTTCCATTATTTTGCCCAGCCTATGACGACCGAAACGCCGCAGACCCTGCTTGAGCTTACTCACCGGCCCGATTTGGATATTCTCGTTGGCCGTTGGGCTTACCAGCCGGTTGAGCAGGAACTCCCGGCCGTATACCAGCACGTTGAGGCCGTGGCCTTGCAGGAAGACTGCCGTTTCTGGCTTCAGGACATTCGTCGCCGCACCCTCAACGACCCGCACACGACGGGGTGGCTGCTGAACGACTTTTTTCCGCGCATGGCCCGGCAGCTGGGCGGCCGGCTGTTTGTGGCTTACCTGGTGGGGCCGGCCCTGCACGCATCCATCGTGCAACACCCCAATTACATCTCGGCCGAGGCCTATGACGACAAGCCCTTCGCCATCTCATTTTTTGGCGATGAGGGCGCGGCCATCCGCTGGCTGCAAATTCAGCAAACCGACAAGGTGCACTGAGCCAGCATTATTCCTGACTAACTTTTTATACACTCAAAAGGCTGTTTCCTTATCAGGAACAGCCTTTTTTGCTTTTAGCCAAAATTATTTCAAGGCAGGGGCAATCGCAATTACGAAAACTTCGTAGATTTACGACATAATCGTATCACAGCTTATGTCCACCTCCCTCGAACGCCTCACCCAACCCGAAGAAGACGCCCTGCGGGTGCTCTGGCCGCTGCCCGCCGGCAGTTTTGTGAAGGATGTGCTCGACGGCCTGCCCGCGCCGCCGCCGCCCTACACCACCCTGGCCAGCACCCTGCGCAACCTGGAGCGCAAGGGCTACGTGCGCGCCGAAAAGCTGGGCAACTCCTACCGCTTCGTGCCCCTGATTTCGGCCGATGACTACCAGCGCCGCTCACTGGGCACGCTGGTGAAACAGCATTTCCAGAACTCCTACAAGGACCTAGTGTCGTTTTTCGCGCAGGAAAACAAGGTGAGCGCCGCCGATTTGCAAGAGATTATCAAGCTCATCGAAAGCAAAAAGGAGGACTAGCCATGCTGCCGATTCTCGTTTACCTGCTGAAGGCTAATGTGGCGCTGCTGCTGTTTGCGGCGGCGTATTTCGGGCTGCTGCGTCGGCTCACGTTTTTCACCTTGAACCGGGCTTACCTGGTGTTCGCGCTGCTGTTTGCGGCGGGGTACCCGGCCCTGCCGCTGCCGGCTCTGCTGCCGGCCGAGGCCACTCCCACCGTAGTCTTTGCGATGGTCGAAGCTACGGGGGCCGCTGCTGGTGCCGCTCCGGCGGGGCCCGTGGCCCCAGCGGTAGATTGGGCCGCCGTGGGAGTGGCCTTGTACGCGGCGGGCGTGGCCGTGCTGCTGGCCCGGCTGCTGGTGCAGCTGCTGGCGCTGGCCCGGCTGCGGGCGCGGGCGCGGCCGGCGGTGGTGCAGGGCCGGCCGGTGCGGGCGCTGGCGGAGGCGGTCAGCCCGTTTTCCTTCTGGCAAACCATTTACCTGAACCCCGCCCAGCACCCCGCGCCGGAACTGGCCGCCGTGCTGCGCCACGAGCAGGTGCACGTGCGCCAGTGGCACACCCTGGACGTGCTGCTGGCCCAGCTGGCCCAGGCGGCGGCCTGGTGCAACCCGGCGGCGTGGCTGCTGCGCCGCGCCCTGCTCGACAACCTCGAATACCTGGCCGACCAAGCCGTGCTCGAAACCGGCCTGGTTGACCGCCGGGCTTACCAGTATAGCCTGCTACGCCTCAGTCACGCGGCGGCCGGGCCTTCCCTTGTTTCCCATTTCACATTTCCAACCCTCAAAAACCGTGTTATCATGATGAATTCTCCTGCTTCTGCATTGGCCCAGACCGGGCGCTACCTGCTGGCCCTGCCGCTGGCGTTGGGCCTGGCCCTGGGCGTGGGCGCGGCGCTGTCGCCCGCCGTAGTGGCCGCGCCGTCGGCCGCTCAGGCTGCTGCGCCCGGCCCGGCCGTGTACTACCTCGATGGCAAGCTCAGCGACAAAGCGGCGGTGTACGCCCTCGACCCAAAGAGCATTGCCTACATCCACATGCTGGATGAGAAGCAGGCCCGGCAGGTGTTTGGCGCGGCTAGCGGGGCGGTGGCCATCGTGGTCACTTCTACCAACCAGAACTCGGACGCCGTACTGGCGCTCAACAAGAAAGTGGATAAAGTGGCCCCGCTGATGCCGGCCACGCCTGAGCAAAAAGCCGCCATTGCCGCCGCCCAGGAGTATTTGCAAAAGACCTATCCCAATGCCAAGGTGAATTTCATTGGACCTGACCGCAAGGCCGGGGCTGACGCGCCGCGCTACCGCGCCCAGTTTGAGGACGGCGGCCAGACCAGGCAGCAATATTTCGACGCGAAAGGCCAGCCCGTGGGTGCGCCCACCGCTGGCAAGCCGGTTGGCGCAGTGGCCCCGGCGGCCCAGCCTATCCCCTACCTGGCCGCGCCCGCGCTGGCATACATCACCAAGAACTACCCCGATGCCCGCCTGCTGGCCATGACCGAAGTGCCGGCCGCCGCTGGTAATCCATCGACTTACAAGGCGGAGCTGGCCGTGGGCCGCCGGCCGGTGAGCCTGCTGTTTGATGAGCGGGGCGGGTTTATTTCGGAGGTTTCCTCGGCGCGGTAGGGCTGGTTGGTTTATCAGGACGGTGAAAAGAACGGTCATGCTTCGCCTTTGCGCTACATGACCGTTCTGCTTTTTAGGCAAGGCTCCGTGCAATCATTGGGCAACGGCCTGGGTCTTTGGCGCTACTTTGCGCTTCAAAACCTTGCCCGCCCATCCATGAAAAAAAACCCTACTTATCTCGGCTTAGCCACGGCGCTGGCGCTGGCCGGCTGCACCAGCACCAAGCCGGCCACTACTGCGACCACGGCCACTGTCACGCCGGTAGCCGCCGCGGCCCCGGCCCCCAAAGGCGTAGGCCTTGACATGGCTGACATTGACCGGGCGGTGAGCCCGTGCGACGACTTCTTCCAGTTTTCGGGCGGCAACTGGCTGCGGAATAACCCCGTGCCGAGCTACGCCAGCAGCTGGGGGCCGCGCAACCAGCTCGGCGACCGCACGCAGGCGCTGCTGCGCAGGATTCTGGAAGACGCGGCGGCCAACCGTAGCGCCGCGCCCGGCAGCAATGCCCAGAAAGTGGGCGACTTCTACGCCGCCGCCATGGACACGGTGGCCATCGACCGGGCCGGCCTCACGCCCATAAAGCCGGAGCTAGACCGCTTGGCCGCCGTTCGCGACGCGGCCGGCCTGCGCGCCGAAATCGCGCATTTGCAGGACATCGGGGCCAGCGTATTTTTCCAGGCCGGGGTGGACGTGGACGAGAAAAACACCACCCAGTATGCCGTGCAAATGGGCCAGGGCGGCCTTACCATGCCCAACCGCGACTTCTATTTCAAGGAGGATGCGCGGACGGCCAAGGTGAAGACGGCCTACCGCACGTACATGGCCCAGCTGTTTGGGCTGCTGGGCGAGGCCCCGGCCGTGGCCCAGCGCAACGCTGCCACCGTCGAACGCATCGAAACGCGGCTGGCCAAGGCCTCGCGTACGCCAGTGGAACTGCGCGACCCGCAGGCCAATTACAACAAGCTGACCCTGGCCGCCGCCCAGCAGCGCTACCCCGCCCTCGACCCCAAGGGCTTGCTGGCGGGCATGCAGCTGGGCAAAGCCCAGGAAGTCATCATCGGTCAGCCGGCGTTTTTCGATGAGGTGAATGCAGTGCTGAAAACCGAGCCCCTGGCCGACCTCAAAACCTACCTGCGCTGGCATGTAATGCGCGTGGTGGCCAACGCCCTGCCCACGCCCTACGCCGAAGCGGCCTTTCATTACAACCAGGCCCTGACCGGGGCCAAGCAGCAGGCCGCCCGCTGGAAACGCATGCAGTCCGCCACCGACCAGACCCTGGGCGAGGCGTTCGGCCAGCTCTACGTCGACCAGGCGTTTTCGCCCGAGGCCAAGGCCAAGGCCCTCGAGATGGTGGCCAACATCAAGGCCAGCATGGCCGAGCACATCAAGACCAACACTTGGATGAGCGCGCCCACCAAGACCGAGGCCCTGAAGAAGCTGAACGCGCTGCGCGTGAAAATCGGCTACCCCGACGTGTGGAAGGATTATTCGGCCCTAAAAATCTCGCGGGAGAGCTACCTGAAGAACATTCTGGCGGCCCGCGCCTGGGAGAGCCGGCGCGAGGCGGCCCACTTCGGCCAGCCCATCGACCGCAACGAGTGGGGCATGACGCCGCCTACCATCAACGCCTATTACAACCCAGCACTGAACGAAATCGTGTTTCCGGCCGGCTACCTCCAGCCCCCGTTCTTCGACCCCAAGGCCGATGACGCCATCAACTACGGGGCCATTGGCGGGGTGATGGGCCACGAGATGACCCACGGCTTCGACGACCAGGGCCGGCAGTACGACTCGGAAGGCAACCTGCGCGACTGGTGGACGCCGGCCGACGCGGCCGAGTTCACGAAGCGCGCCGCCGTGGTGGGCAAGCAGTACAGCGCCTTCTCGCCCCTCGATTCGGTGCACGTGAACGGCCAGCTCACGATGGGCGAAAACCTGGCCGATTTCGCCGGCCTCACCGTGGTGTACGGGGCCCTGGAGAAGCAATTGCAGCAGCGCTACGGCAACGGCCCGCGCCCTAACTACGACGGCTTTACGCCCGAGCAGCGCTACTTCCTGAGCTGGGCCCAGCTGCGCCGCACCAACATCCGCCCCGAGGCCCTGCGCCAGCAAATCGCCACCGACCCGCACTCGCCCGGCCAGTACCGCACCATCGGGCCCATCATGAACATGCCGCAGTTTCAGCAGGCCTTCGGCTGCCCCGAGGGCAGCAAGATGACCCGCAGCGCGGTGGATAGGGCGGTGATTTGGTAGCGCACTATTTGGTAGCGCACTAAATCATCAGGGCGGATGAAATGGAGAAGCCCCAGGTGCCAGGCATCTGGGGCTTCTCCATTTTTTTTCGGCGTGGAAGCAGCCTTTTAGCGGGCTGCGCGGTCTGCGGGGTATTGTTGTAATCGTATCCTTGTTAACACATTTTACTTTCCAAACCATGAGACACATTACTCCTCTCGCACCGGGCCGCTGGCTGGCCGGGTTGCTGCTCCTGCTGACTGGGCCTGTGGCCCGGGCCCAGGCCCCGACCTGGCAAATGGCGGTGGCGACCAACCAAACCGGCAGTTATCGCCCCCAAGTGAGCGCTACTGCCACCGATGCCAGCGGCAATGTCTACCTCACCGGGAATTTTTCGGGCACGACCAGCTTTGGTTCTATCACGCTCACCAGCGCACCTCGCATTACCACTCCCGGCAGTACATCTACCTATGACGCCGATATATTTGTAGCCAAGTGGAGCCCAATCAGTAATGATTTTGTGTGGGCCCAGCGCGCTGGCGGAGGTGGGTATGATGCGGCATCTGCCATTGCGGTGGTGGGCACCAATGTATACATAGCCGGAGCCTTTAGTGGGCCTACCGCTACATTTAGCGGCACCACGCTGGTGAATACTACCTACGATGGTACCTCATCCACCGTCTACAATGGCACCGATTTATTCGTGGCCAAGCTCACTGACCTGGGTACCACGGCCAGCTTTACGTGGGCCCAACGGGCCAGCGGCACCAGCAACGAGTTTGCCACCGGCCTGGCCGCGAGTGGCTCCAATGTGTACGTGACCGGGTGGTTCAGCTACAGCCCCGTCACCTTCGGAACGACTACGCTAACGGACTACAGTGCCTTGGGCCACCCGTTTGTGGCCAAGCTGGTGGATAATGGGGCGACGGCCAGCTTTGCCTGGGCCCAGCAGGGCGGCGGCCCGAACGGCAGCGTAGCCACCGCCCTGGCGATAAACGGCCCCAATGTGTACGTAACCGGGCATTTCAGTGGCGCTACGGCTACGTTTGGCCCTTTTACCTTAACCAATGCCAATACCGTCACGGGTCCCATATACGGCAATAGGTCCGATGTTTTCGTGGCGAAGCTCACCGATGCGGGCCTCACGTCCAGTTTTACCTGGGCCCAGCAGGCCGGGGGGGTTGGCTTCGACCAGGCGCTGGCGCTGGCCGTCAATGGAACCAGCGTCTACATCGCCGGGTACTATGGCAGCTACAGCTACAGCCTGAGTGGCGACCTGGGCAATACGCCCGCCACTTTTGGCAGCACCAGCCTGCCCAGCATTGGCGAATACGATGCCTTTGTGGCGAAACTTACCGATGCCGGGGCGACAGCCAGCTTTACCTGGGCCCAACGGGCCGGCGGGACGGGCATCGATTCGGCCACGGCCATTGCGGTGCGGGGCAACAACGTGTATGTAGCCGGAACGTTCCGCAGTACCCAAATCAGCTTTGGAGCCACCACGCTGGCCAAGGCCAGCGGAGCCAGCAACTACTACCGGGATGTATTTGTAACCAAGCTGCTTGATGCCGGCAACGCTAGCAGCTTTGCCTGGGCGCAGCAAGCCGGCAGCTCCACCGACGACTTTGCCACCTCGGTGAGCGTAACCGGTGCCGATGTATATGTGGGAGGAGCCGTTGGCCCAACGGCCAGCTTTGGCAGCCATAGCATCAATAATTCTACTACGCAAGCCGCCTTCCTCGCCACCCTCACCGACCCCACCCTCACCGCCACCAGCGCCGCCCAAAGCAACTTAAGTTTCGCCCTCGCCCCCAACCCGGCCCGCACTGCCGTCGCCCTCACCCTGCCCGCCCTGCCCGGCACCGCCACGGCCACCCTCACCCTGCGCGATGCCCTGGGCCGGGCCCTGCGCACTGAAACCCTAGCCCTGCCCGCCGCCGGCCTGCGCCACGAGCTGGACCTGCGCGGCCTCGCTCCCGGCATCTACGCCGTGCAGGTGCTGGCCGGGCCGGCCACCGCTACGCGCCGCCTCGTGGTGGAATAAACCCTGGCTTTTGCTGCTCATCGGGCTTGAATCTCACTTAAATCGTCGGACCTTTGCTTCCTGATTTGGCAGCCTTTAGCTTTATTCCGGCCCTTGTTATCGAAAAGCCCCGGTGCCCGGCATCGGGGCTTTTTTGCGGCCCAACTTTACCCGATATGCTACGTATTGTCGTGCATATCTCTTATTAAAATGAAATACGTTATCAATTTCTTATCAGGCAGCTGGTTGGCGGGCGTACTGCTGCTGGCCGGGTTGCTGGCCGGATCCGCGGCCCAGGCCCAAACCCCTGCCCCCCTCTGGCAGTCGGCCCTGGTAGTGGGCGGCGGCAGCTCCAATCTATCCATTAAAGCCACCACTTCCAACCTCAGCGGCGACCTATACGTGGCGGGGTCTTTCTCCGGCATTGTTACCATTGGCAGCACCACGATGATTAGCACCGGCGGCACCGACGGCTTCGTGGCCAAGTGGAGCCCGGCTACCAGCGCCTTCGTGTGGGCCTACCGCTTCGGCGGCTCCGACCTCGACCAGGTAACGGCCGTGGCCCTAAGCGGCACCCGCGTGTACGTGGCCGGCACCTTCATCAGCCCCAATGCCGCCTTCGGCACCCTCAACCTGGCCAACTATGGCAGCGCCAACTCGGTGACCACCGATGCCTTCGTGGCCCGCCTCACCGATACCGGCTCTTCGGCCACCGTCGATTGGGCGCAGCAATTTGGTGGCACCAGCCAGGACGCGGCCAATGCCCTAGCCGTGGCCGGCACCAGCGTGTTTGTGGGCGGGCAGTTTGCCAGCGCCACGGCCCAGTTCGGCAGCACCACGCTGACCAGCTCCAATACCGGCACGGCCTACGACGGTTTCGTGGCCAAGCTGACTGATGGCACCACCAGCGCCAGCGTGAACTGGGTGAAGACCATCACGGGCTCGGGCAGCAAGTACGTCAACGCCCTGGCCCTGAACGGCTCCAGCGTGTACGCCACCGGCTCCATCGGGGGCCAGAATGCCACCTTCGGCGCTACCACCGTCCCGAACGGCGGGGCTTCCAATGCCTACGTAGCCAAGCTGACCGATGCGGGCACCACCGCTACCTGGCAGTGGGCGCTGCGGGCCAACGGCGCGGGCACCGACCAAAGCAATGCCCTGGCCGTGAACGGCCCCGTGGTGTACGTCGCCGGCACCTTCTCCAGCACGGCGCTGGCCACGGGCAGCCACACCATCACCAACGCCGGCCCCACCGGCACCACCGATGCCTTCGTGGCCGCCGTGCAGGATGCCGGCAGCACGGCCGTCTGGAGCTGGGCCCGCCAGGCCGGCGGCCCCGACGACGACAAAGGCACCGGCCTGGCCCTCTACGGCAACAGCGGGGTGTATCTGGCGGGCAGCTTTGCCAGCAGCACGGTCACCATCGGCAGCACGACACTGGCGGCCGGCAGCGGTGGCGCCCTGGTGGCCCGCCTCAGTGACGATGGCACCAGCGCCACTGTCGACTGGTCGCAGCGCGGCGGTAGCCCTACCAACACCACCGCTTCGTGCGTCACCATGAGCGGTACCCGCATGTACCTGACCGGCAATTTCCAGAACACGGCCACTTTCGGCAGCCAGACGCTCAACAGCTCCTCGGCCGGCCAGTCCACCAATTTCATGGCCCACCTCATCGACCCCTCCGCCCTCACCACCACGGCCACTACCTCGGCCCTGAGCGGTTCGGACTTTGCGCTCTACCCCAACCCGGCCCACGGTACCTCCACCCTCACGCTGCCCGCGCTGCCCGGCACGGCCACGGCTATCCTCACCCTGCGCGATGCAATGGGCCGGGCCATCCGCACCGTAACCGTGACCCTGCCCACCGCCGGCTTGCGTCAGGAAATGAACCTGACCGGATTGCCGTCCGGCATCTACGCCGTGCAGGTGCAGGCTGGACGGAACACCGCCGCCCGCCGCCTAGTGGTGGAGTAGACGCTGTCGGAGCGCGTCGCGTCTGTCATTGCGAGCATTACGCGCATCAAGCGGCGACGAAGCAATCTGTCCTGTCAACACCAGACATTTTCTTATACCAGAAAGCCTCGGCACTGCACAGTACCGGGGCTTTTCACATCTCAGGGCTTCGCACATTGTACCGGATTGCTTCGGCTACGACTCGCAATGGCAGCACTGCTGCAATGACAAACAACTATCCTTCCATCACCTTATTCTGGCGATTGATGGACTCCAGATGCACGGCAGCCAGGTATTGCTCCACAAAGTCACTGGTGAGGCCTACCGAGGCCCCTTGGCGCTGGGCGCGCTCCAGCACCTCGTTCCAGCGGCTGGTCTGAAGGATGGTTATGTCGTTTTCCTTCTTGTAGAGGCCGATTTTCTCGGCCACAGCCATGCGGCGGCCCAGCAGCTGCATAATCTCGGCATCGAGCTGGTTGATTTGCTCGCGCAGGCCGGAGAGAGCGGTGAGGAACTCGCGCTGGTCGGTGGTTTCGTGCCGCCACACCAGGTCCTGAATCAGGTCGCGCAGCACCTCCGGGGTGATTTGCTGCTTGGCATCGCTCCAGGCGTGGTCGGGGTCGATGTGGCTTTCAATCATGTTGCCATCGAAGCCCAGGTTGAGGGCCTGCTGGGCCACGGCAAACAGTGTATCGCGCCGGCCGCAGATGTGGCTGGGGTCGCAGAGCAGCGGCATTTCGGGCATCCGGCGCTTCATCTCGATGGGCAGGTGCCACATCGGCGCGTTGCGAAAATCGGTGTTGCCGTAGCTCGAAAAGCCCCGGTGAATAAGGCCCACGTGCGTGAGGCCAGCCTTTTGCAGGCGCTCCACGGCCCCTACCCACAGCTCCAGCTCGGGGTGAATGGGGTTTTTCACCAGCACCGGCACGTCCACGCCGCGCAGCACATTGGCAATCTCCTGCACCGAAAACGGGTTGCCCGTGGTACGCGCGCCCACCCACAGAATGTCCACGCCAAAGGCCAGGCAGTCCTCCACGTGCTTGGCCGTAGCCACTTCCACGGCAATGGGCAGGCCGGTTAGCTCACTGGCTTTCTTGAGCCAGGGCAGCCCTTTCGTGCCCACTCCCTCGAAGCCGCCGGGCTTGGTTCGGGGCTTCCAGATGCCGGCACGCAGGGCCTGTACCTTGCCGGTAGCAGCCAGCCGCTGGCAGGTTTCGAGCACCTGCTCCTCCGTCTCAGCCGAGCACGGCCCGGAGATGAGGTAAGGCTTGTCATCGGGCTGGCGATTGAACAGGGCGGATTTCATGGTTGGGTTCATGGTATTGCTTTTAGTATTGATTGATTTCTTGATTTCGTCTATCACGGCAGAATCTTCCGAATGTGATTAGCCTGCCGAATCTGCTCGGCCAGCCCGTCGTAATCTTCCCGCGCCAGCAGCTCGCGCAGGTGCTGTAACTGATGCAAATGCTCATCAAGCACATCGAGCACGTTGAGCCGGTTTTGCCGGAAAATGGGCACCCACGTAGCCGGCGCGCTCTTGGCCAACCGCACCGTCGACTCGAACCCGCCGCTGGCCAAATCGAAGATGCGCTGTTCCTCTTTCTCCTTCTCCAGCACCGTGAGCGCCAGGGCAAATGAGGTGATGTGCGAGATGTGCGACACGTAAGCCGTGTGCACGTCATGGTCGGCCCCGTTGAGGTACAGCAGCCGCATGGGCAGCGCCTGAAACAACTTTTCCACCAGTTGCACGGCGTCATCATCGCTGTGCTCCACATCGCAAAGCACCACCGTTTTCCCCTCAAACAAGCCCGAAACCGCCGCTTCCGGTCCCGAGTGCTCGGTGCCGGCCATGGGGTGCGCGGCCACAAAACGGCCCCGGTGCGGGTGCCCGGCCACCGCCGCCAGCAGTGCCTGCTTGGTCGAGCCGACGTCGATAACCACCTGCTGCGGCGTGATGATGTCCAGCACCGGTGGCAACACGGCCACCATGGCATCCACGGGCACGGCCACCACGATGAGGTCGGCGCGGCGCACGGCAGCCGTCAGGTCGGTTTCGATTTCATCAACCAAGCCCAACTCTAAGGCGCGGCGCGCGTGGACCGGGCTGTTTTCAACGCCGATGAGGTGCTGCGCCAAACCGTGCTGCCGCAGGCTCAGCGCCAACGAGCCGCCGATAAGGCCTAATCCGATTACAGTAACTTTCATGATTTGACAGACTGAGAAGCAACTTGAATGCGCTCCAGCGCCTCGCGCAGCAGCGCTTCCGGCTGGCACAGGCTGGCCCGGATGTAGCCGTTGCCATTGCTGCCGAAAATGCCGCCCGGCGTGAGAAACACGCGCGCCTCGGCCAGCACGGCATCGCTCAGGGCGAAGCCATCGGCGAAGCCAGCCGGCACCGCCGCCCAGATGAACAGGCCCGTCTGGCCTGGCGCGGGCGCGCAGCCCAAAGCTTGCAGCAGCTCTACCACCAGCTCGCGCCGGGCGCGGTAGGTGGCGTTCAGCTCTTGAAACCAGTCGTCGCCCAGCGCAAGGGCCGCCACTGCCGCCTGCTGCACCGGCAGAAACATGCCCGAATCCATGTTACTCTTGAAGCGGAGTACATCGGCGATAACATCGGCGCGGCCGGCCAGCAGGCCCACGCGCCAGCCCGCCATATTGTGGCTCTTACTTAGCGAGTTCAGCTCGATGGCCACTTCGCGGGCCCCGGGCACGGCCAGCAGGCTCACCGGCGGCGTTTCGTTGAGGATGAAGCCGTACGGGTTGTCGTGCACCAGCAGAATATCGTTGGCTTTAGCAAACGCCACGAGGCGTGTGAGAAATGGCAAATCTGCCCCGGCTCCGGTGGGCATGTGCGGGTAATTCACCAGCATGAGCTTCACGCGGGAGAGGTCCGTGGCGGCCAGCGCATCCAAATCGGGCAGCCAGCCGGCGGCGGCCGTTAGGTCGTACTCACGCACCTCGGCTCCGCAGATTTCGGCCACGGCTCGGTAAGTCGGGTAGCCGGGGTTGGGGATGAGCACGGCGTCACCCACTTCCAGAAATGTCATCCCGATGTGCATCAGGCCCTCTTTCGAGCCCAGCAGCGGCAGAATTTCCGTGGCCGGGTCCAGCGTCACACCGTAGTGGCGCTGGTAGAAATCGGCCATTGCGCCGCGCAACGCCGGGGTACCCTGGTAGCTCTGGTAGCCGTGCGCGTTGGGGAGCGCTGCCGATTTGGACAGCGCTTCAATTACGTTGGGGTGCGGCGGCAAATCCGGACTACCAATGCCCAGGCTGATGATATTGGCCCCGGCCGCGTTGAGCGCGGCCAGCTCACGCAGCTTGCGCGAGAAGTAATATTCGCCGGTGTGGGCCAAGCGGCTGGCAATGGGGATATTCATGGTATCAGGTTGAGTTGTTGAGCAAACTCTCCTCCTTACCAAGGAGGGGATGTTTTTGCGCCAGCGAAAACGGGGGTGGTTGTGGGCGTTGAACGGTGGGCGCTAGGTTCGTTCGGAAAATTGTTCGGGCATCGTTCAACGTCTTAACCACCCCAGCCAGCGCTTCGCGCCGGCGTCCCCTCCTTGACAAGGAGGGGAGTTTGCTCGCCCATCGCCTCGGCCATGCTGCCGCGCCGGTAGGCTCCCAGCACCCGCAGCTCCTCCGTCACGGGCTCCAAATCCCGCAGCAGCGCTTCCAACTGGCCGATTTCCTCAAACTCTACATCGGCGTGAAATCCATAGTGCCAGGGTTGGCCCGGCCGGGGGCACGATTGCAGCTTGCTCAAATTCAGTCCGTGGGCAGCCACGCGAGTGAGCACGGCGGCCAGGCTGCCCGGCGCGTGCGGCGCACAGAAATAGAGAGAGGCTTTGTCGGCCTGTGGGTCAGCAACCGCCGTTGCGGCGCGCTCCAGCACCAGAAAACGGGTGTAGTTGTGCGGGTCGTCGTGAATGGCAGGGGCCAGGATTTGCAGGCCGAACTGCTCGGCGGCCTGCGCGCCAGCTACCACGGCCACGCCGGGCGTGCGCTGCTCGGCCAGGAGCTGGGCGCTGTGGCCGGTGTCGTCGGTTTCCACCAGCTTCCAGTGCGGGTGGCGGTCGAGGAACTCGCCGCACTGGCGCAGGGCCATGGGGTGCGAGTGTACGGCCTGCACTTCTGCCAGCGTGGTGCCGGGCAGCGCCAGCAGGTGCTGGTGAATGGGCAGGTACACCTCGCCGGTTACGCGCACGGCGTGGCGCTCCAGCAGCAGGTAGTTGGGCAGGATGCTGCCGGCCAGCGAGTTTTCCATGGCCATAAGGCCGGCATCGGCGGTGCCGTTCACGACGTGCGCCACCACCGCGCCGAAGGTGGCGCAGGCCAGCAGCGCCGGCTGCGCGCCGAAATATCGACGGGCCGCGACTTCGTGGAAACTTCCCTGGAAACCCTGAATGGAAACGTGCTGGGGCATGATGCGTGCGATTTATTGGGCAATAAAAAAGGGCCTCCGTTGTGCGGTGGCCCTGGGCTTGTTGGGAGGCAGTGTGGTGGTTAACACTGGCAACAAAGGGCCGGCTTCTTCGGATAGAAGAAGTAATAAGCGTAATAAAAAAAGACGTGGTGCAGGGTGGTCATCGAAAAACCGGGCATTAAAAAAGCGCCTCCCGAAGAACGAGCGGCGCTGGAGAAGTTTGTGGGAGTTAGCTACAAACGGCGGCTCGTTCTACGCGGTGGCGTAGAAGTAATAAAAGCCAAAAAAGTAGCGCGTCTGGAGCATGGTTGGGTGCGTTTGCGGTTGCAAGGTAGGGATGGATTTGGGAAAAGCAAATTTCGACGGAATTCGTTCGCGCTGAATTAAGCACGTCATGCTGAGCGCAGCCGAAGCATCTCTACTGCCTCGTTGTTTCGATTGAATTATTTCTGAGGTAGAGATGCTTCGACTGCGCTCAGCATGACGTTTTGGCCTTACCCACCCACGTAACACCATAACCCAAACGCCCCAAAACGGGTTTACTCAGCTTCGCATCTCCCCTAGCATCTTTATGATTAAGCTATTTGAACCCCTCGCGCTCCGCAGCGTCATCCTGAAAAACCGCATTGTGGTATCGCCCATGTGCCAGTACAGCGCCGAAGACGGCTTTGCCAACGACTGGCACCTGGTGCACCTGGGCAGCCGGGCCGTGGGCGGGGCCAGCCTCATTATTCAGGAAGCCACGGCCGTGTCGCCAGAGGGCCGCATCAGTCCTGAAGACCTCGGCATCTGGAAAGACGAGCACGTGCCCATGTTGCAGCGCATCAATGCCTTCATCGCGGCGCAGGGCAGCGTGCCCGGCGTGCAGCTGGCCCACGCCGGCCGCAAGGCCAGCACCTACCGGCCGTGGTCGGGCGAGGGCGTGATAATAGAGGGCGAAGGTGGCTGGCCGGTGGTTGGCCCCACCGATGTACCATTCAACGACAACTACCCGATGCCGACGGCCCTTGATGCGGCCGGTATTCAGAAGGTTATTGCCGATTTCCAGGCGGCGGCCCAGCGGGCGTTGGCGGCGGGCTTCAAGGTGATTGAGCTGCACGCGGCCCACGGCTATTTACTGCACGAGTTTCTGTCGCCGCTGAGCAACCAGCGCACCGACGAGTATGGCGGCACGTTTGAAAATCGCATCCGGCTGCTGCTGGAGGTGGTGGCCGCCACCCGCGAAGTGTGGCCCGAGGACCTGCCGCTCATCGTGCGCCTCTCCGTGACGGACTGGACCGAAGGCGGCTGGAACGCCGACGAATCAATCCAGTTGGCGGCCATGCTCAAAACGCGCGGCGTAGACCTGATTGACTGCTCCACGGGCGGCAACGTGCCCAAAGCGCCCATCCCCGTGGGCCCCGGCTATCAGGTGCAGTTTGCCGAGCGCATTAAGGAAGAAACCGGGATTCTGACCGGCGCGGTGGGGCTCATCACCACGCCGGCCGAGGCTGAAGCTATTGTGGCCAGCGGCCAGGCTGATATCGTGCTACTGGCGCGGGAGTTTCTGCGCGAGCCATATTTCCCGCTCTTTGCCGCGCAGGATTTGGGCGCGGAGGTGCAGTGGCCGGCGCAGTACGAGCGTGCCCGGCCGCGGGTGACTTCGGCGGCGGGCCCGCGTTAGAAGTAGGGTGCGGGGCTTGTCCCCGCCCGTCGTTGAACGGCACGTTTTGAAGTAGTTCAACGACGGGCGGGGGCAAGCCCCGCACCCTACATTTTTACCCATTTTGCCGTTACCAGCAGCTGGCCCAGGTGGCGGGTGGTGTGCTCAGCGGCGTGCATCAGCAAGCCGATGACGGTGGACGGCAGTTGCGCCCGACCCACTCCACGCCCTTCCGTTAGCGTTATTTCATCAGTGCTCCGAAGCTGCGCCAACGCGTTATCTACCTGCACGCTAAAGCACTGCACCAGCTTCTGCACCGCATCATTCTCAATAGCTAAAGGCGGATTCTCAGCGGCTAAAGCTGCTAGTTGATTCTCCGAAAGCGCTTCACCCCGGGCGTAGGTGAAGATGCGGTCGAGCACGCCGGTCAGGTGCTGGAGGTGGAAGCCCACCGAAGCCACCCCGCTGGGCCGCTCGTTGAGCAGCGCGGGCGGGAAATCCTGCATCCCGGCATTTAGCTCTTCGCGGGCTTGCAGCAGGGCGTGCGCGATGGGCTGAAGTAGCGGCGGCATATCAGGCAGCGGGCCGCGCAGCCAGACTTCGCGGGTTTCGGGCGGTGAGAAGGCGGGGAACGTTGGGCTACTCATTGGTTGTACGGTATTCGGAGCGGCTGCTTAGGCCGTACTTTTGTGATTATGTCAGGTATTAACGATGCGCTGCGCGCTGCGGCCGACCAGTTCGGCACCCCTCTTTACGTCTACAATGCGGCCACCATCACGGGGCAGTATAAGAAACTGGTGAAAGCCTTCGCGGGCCATAAAACCCGGTTTTTCTACGCTTGTAAGGCGCTGAGCAACGTTTCTATTCTGCGGCACATCCACAGCCTGGGTTCGGGTCTCGACTGCGTGAGCATCAACGAAGTACGCCTGGGACTGCACGTAGGCTTCGCGCCGGAAAACATTCTGTTTACGCCCAACAGCGTGACGTTTGAGGAATTGGTGGAAGCCAAGGAATTGGGAGTGAATCTAAACATTGATAACATCTCGCTGCTGGAGCGGTTCGGGGCCACGTTTGGCGGCTCTTACCCAGTGTGCGTGCGCCTGAACCCGCACATTGAGGCGGGCGGCAACTACAAGATTCAAACCGGCCACATCGACTCCAAGTTTGGCATTTCGATTCACCAAATGCGGCATTTGGAGCGCGTGGTGAAGGGCACCGGCCTGCACGTGCGCGGCCTGCACATGCACACGGGCTCCGAAATCAAGGACGTGGGCGTGTTCCTGCGTTCGCTCGAAATTCTGTTCGACGCCGCCGGCCGCTTCCCCGACCTCGACTTTCTGGACCTCGGCTCGGGCTTCAAAGTGCCCTACAAGCCCGGCGACCCCGAAACCGACGTGGCCACCCTGGGCAAACAGGTGGCCGAAGCCTTCAAGACCTTTGAGAAGGAATACGGCCGCCCGCTGGAATGCTGGTTCGAGCCCGGCAAGTACATGGTAAGCGAATCCGGCTACCTGCTGGTGAACGTGGCCGTGGTTAAGCAAACCACTGCCACGGTGTTTGCGGGCGTGAATTCGGGCTTCAACCATCTCATCCGGCCCATGTTCTACGACAGCTACCACCACATCAGCAACCTGACCAACCCCAAGGGCACGGAGCGCCTGTACACAGTGGTGGGCAACATCTGCGAGACGGATACCTTCGCATGGGACCGGCTGCTGCCCGATATCCGCGAAAACGACCTGCTGGCATTTCACAACGCCGGGGCCTACGGCTTCGAGATGAGCAGCAGCTTCAACTCGCGCACCCGCCCCGCCGAAGTGCTCCTGACCGAAGCCGGCGAGCTGCGCCTCATCCGCAAGCGCCAGACGTTTGAGGACCTGCTGGCCGGGCAGATTGATGTGGCGGCCGAAGTGCCCGCCCAGCCGGTACCAGCCGCCTAGCCCGCAGCCCGACGAACGCCGGGCCAAATATTCAAGCCGCGCTATTTTTACTATCTTAGTAGAGCCTTCCCGATTGCCGCTGGCGGTTGGGGATGCCACGGTCCGATGGTTCACTAGCGGTTTTTCGGCTATGGCTTCTACTGCCGTAATGATGCGCTCCGCTTTGCGGCATTCGCGCCGGGGCCTGATTGCGCGCCTGCTGCAGCTGCTGCTGGCGCTGGGCGTCGCGGTCGTTTTTTACTTATCATCCCCGGCTGATTTCAAGTTTATTACCCGCTTCCTCGTGGCTTGGGATGGGTTTGTGCTGAGCATTCTGACCATCAGCTGGATAACCATTTTGCAGACGCACTTTGCCGATATGCGGAGCATTGTGAAGTCGCTGCACCCCAGCCGTACCTGGGCCTTGCTCTTGGTAGTGGTATTCTTATGCTGCACCGTTTGTATTGTGGCCGTGCTGCTGCTGCTGCATGACATCCGACAGCTGCCCATTGAAGAGCGCATCGAGCACATCCTGGTATCAGCCGTGGCGATAGTGGGTACCTGGTGCCTGATGCACACGCTGTTTGCGCTGCATTATGCCCACACCTACTTTAGCCTGCTGCCCGATATTAAGGAGAATGCCTGGCATACCGGGCTCGTGTTCGCAGGCGCGCCGCCTGCCTCGTATTGGGATTTTGTCTATTTCGCCTTCGTGGTGGGAATGACGACCCAAACCTCCGACGTCACCGTTACCACGCTGCGCATGCGGCGGCTGGTGCTGTTCCACAGCATGCTATCCTTCGCTTTCAACACCACCATTCTGGCCCTGAGCATCAACATTATCTCGGGCCTGCTGTGAGTCCGGCGGAGGGCACACACGGCCAAACACTCGTGAATTTAATCGCGACCAGAACCTATTTGGCCCGCCGCAGCAAATAGCCCGTTTGAGAATCAACGTAACCACCCGTGGCCTGATTAATCCTCGATGGCAGTGTGTTGAGCCCGATGCATTCCCACCCCAAACTGCTCATGTAGTTGAGGGCCGCCACAACATTACCGAGCTTACTGATAGCCGCATCGGCGTGCACCATTTGAAGGTCGACCACGGCATTTTTGACGTTCTGCCCGTAATCCAGCCGCACATCCGTATCGGAGTAGTGTGAGCCGGTGCTCACCAGAATACAGTACTGCGACTGGGCAACCGTGGTTGGGCTGGCGGTGGGGGTGGTCTGGGCAGAAGCAGACATGCTTGTCACGGCAAGCATTAGCACAAGGCAGAAGGATTTGAGCATAACCAGGCTGGGAAAGAGTTGGAATCAAAACTACACAGCGAGCCCATTATTATCGGCACGGCCGAATCATTACCCTGAATTAGCCCGGCACTATGGCATGCTACTGCCAGTTTCAGCGCTGCTCTGTCAGCCAGGTCACGGCCTCTGCTTCTATTTCGAAGGTGCGGTAGGTGTGCGGCAATTCCCGCGAAGCCATGATGAACTGATTGGTAGCCAGCCGGGCAAATACGTTGTGGGCCACCAGAATAGCGCCAAAACGGTAGCCGTTTTCCCGCACGGTGCGGGGCAGCCACTCGTTGGTCATCCAGTCCTGCTCGACAGGGTTGTAAGGGGCCATCTCACGCTGGTCGACCAGAATTTTGCTCCACTTTCGCCGGCTCAGCGCTTGGGCCGTGTGGGTGAGCAAGGCCCGAAACTGAGCCACCTCGCGGGTTCCGGCGCGGTATTCCAAGCGGATGTAGCTGGCGGGCTCTTCCCAAACGCGCCCGGCGCTATTTTCAAAATACAGGGAACGACTGGGAGTAAGCATCAACTAATTACAAACGAGAAAACGGCCTCCCAACTTTAGCAACCGGCGCAAAGCATCGGCGCGCAGCAGGTCGCACGCCTCAACCACTAACCCTGGGCAGAGGTTATGAACCCGGCACTTTTTTGCGGTCAGCCGTTCCAGCTCCCGAACGCGCCGCGCTGGTAGTCGCGGTAAGCCTGCTGAATCTCGGCCTCCGTGTTCATCACAAACGGCCCCGCCGATACCACGGGCTCGCCAAACGGCTGGGCATGACCCAGTAGCACCACGCTCGCCTCGTGGGCAGCGATGGTCAGCTCGTCGCCGTCGTGGTTGAATTCGACCAGCTGCAGGGCCTTGGTTTCGGTATCGTTTACGCGCAGCGTGCCGCGTACGGTGTAGAAAAAGATATTGCGCGCCGCCGCGATGGGCAGCGTAACGCGGCTGCCGGCCGGCAACTCCAGCCAGGCCAGCGCCACGTCGGCCAGCGGCTGCACGGCCCCGGCGGTGCCCGCCCACTCGCCCGATACGGCGTGGATGACCACGCCATCGGCCAGCGTCACGGCCGGGATTTCGTCTTTTTGCAGGCCGATGTAGCGTGGGGCCGTCATCTTGTCCTTGGCCGGCAGGTTCACCCACAGTTGCAAAATTTCGAGCGGCCCGCCGTGGGCTTTGAAATTATCGGAGGAAACTTCGGCGTGAATCAGGCCGCTGCCGGCCGTCATCCACTGAATGCCGCCGGCCTCAATCACGCTTTCGTGCCCGCTGCTGTCCTTGTGCAGAATGTCGCCTTCGAGAATGAAGGTGACGGTTTCGAAGCCCCGGTGCGGGTGCGGGCCGAAGGGCAGGCCGCGGTTGTGGGGCCGGTACACCTGCGGCCCGTGGTGGTTCAAAAACAGAAACGGGTCGATGTATTCGACCGAATTGGTAGGCAGGGCGCGGTAGGTGGTGAGGTCGGCAATGGGCGCGCTCACGGCGCGGTGCTGTTGCTTGATGGTGCGCATGACTGGGCGGGTTTATCGATTTATGGAACGGCGCAATACGGCCGTCATGCAGAGCGCAGCGAAGCATCTTTACCGCAATAAGTAAATCTGATTACTGCTGCGGTAAAGATGCTTCGCTGCGCTCTGCATGACGGGTTACTAAAGCTGGTAGCCGGCTTAAAGTTTACGCCTCGTCCTTCGGCGCCTCGCCCCGGAAAGCGTCTATTTTAGCCACGGCAGGCAATTTTACCGGCCGGTTTTCGCGGGCCGACTGGTAGATGGCTTCCATGATGCGCTGGTCCTGCAAGCCTTCTTCACCGGGCGTGTAGGGGGTTTTGTTCTGGCGCACGCACTCGGCCATGTGGTCCATTTCGAGGGCAAACTGGTCTTTGCCGGGGTCGTTTGGCGTCTCCTTCATCTGCTTGCCGTCGGGCGCATGGATACGCTCCTGGTGGAGGCCGTGGTAGGGGAAGGCCGGGTCCATTTCGATGCTGCCGGTTTCGGCATACACCGTGTAACTCTTGTTGTTAAAAGAGCCGTAGCCCGTCATGCACTGCGAAATCACGCCGCTGGGAAAGCGCAGCGTAAAGCTCACATTCTCTTCTATTTCCTTGAACCGGTCGTCGCCCGACGTGCTGTAAATCTGGGCCGAAACCTCGGTCGGCTCCTCGCCCAGCAGGAAGCGCGTGGTGTTGAGGCAGTACAGTCCCACATCGGGCAGCGAGCCGCCGCCGGCCAGGGCCTTTTTGTGCCGCCACTGCTGGTCGTGGGCCTGATTTTGGGTGTTCATCATCTGCAGCATTTTGGTCGCGCCGTAGGTTTTATCGCGTACCAACTTCTGCACCTGGCGGTTCAGCGGCTCGTACTGAATGCGGTAGGCAATCATGAGCTTTTTACCGGCCTTTTTGCAGGCCTCAATCATTTCCTCGCACTCCTTCACGGAATTAGCCATCGGCTTTTCGCAGAGAATGTGCTTGCCAGCTTTGGCCCCGCGCAGCGTGAATTCGTGGTGCATGGAGTTGGGCAGCACGATATAAATCACCTCCACTTCGGGGTTGTCCTTGATTTTATCGTAGGTCTGGTACGAGTAGCAGCTGCTGGCTTTGATGCCGTACTGCTTGGCCACTTTGGCCATTTTGTCGGCGTCGCCGCTCACCAGAGCCACCGGCTT
Organism: Hymenobacter segetis; assembly: GCF_054776495.1. Taxonomy (NCBI): domain Bacteria; kingdom Pseudomonadati; phylum Bacteroidota; class Cytophagia; order Cytophagales; family Hymenobacteraceae; genus Hymenobacter; species Hymenobacter segetis. The sequence continues at coordinate 400,914 of NZ_BAAHBV010000003.1, forward strand.
GGCGTGCTTGCTCTTGCCGAAAGCGGGCAGAATCTCATTGAGCGTGAGGTGGCCCAGGCCCACCAGCGCGTAGCCCACGCGGCGGTCGGGCGCGTCGGGGTTGAAAGGGTCGGCACCTTTGGGGTCGGTAGGCGCTTCGAGGGGCGGCAGCTTGATATCGAGCGGGCCGGTGGCGGGCGGCGCGGCGGCTTCGGCGGCTTTGTGGGCTTCGGCGGCGGCGATAGGTAGTGCGCTGGCTACGCCCACGGCCAGCAGGCCGCGCCCGGCGTGGTTGATAAAGTGGCGGCGGGACTCATCATAGCCGTTTTCGGCTTCGGCGCTGAAGGCGGTATTGAAAGCAGTATTTTCCTGGAACATGGGTTTTTAACGGGGAAAGGCAAGGATTTAATATCAACAGCCCTGCTTACGTACCCGGCCTGGCCCAGAGTTGCCGCCCGCCGACGTATGGCTGAGCTTATTGCTGCGGTTTGACGCAATCGATTCCAACCACCGAAACGCTAGTATATTTATAGCCCCGCATTGGGTTTTCTTAATTTTCCACTTGCTGATGAAGGTTTTTACCCGCTCGTTTTTCCCCTTTGTTGTTGCCTTAGCCGCCGGTAGTCTGGCTCCGGCCCTGGTGCAGGCCCAGACGGTCACACCCATCGGCACCATTCAGGGCACCGGGGCACTGGCCACGGCGGGCACCTACACCATCGAGGGCGTGGTGACGGGCGTGTACGCCGACCTGAGCCCGGCCGGCTTCTACATCCAGAACGACGCGGCCAGCGCCGACGGCAACCCCGCCACTTCCGATGCGCTGTTTGTGGTGCAAACCAGCCCCACGGTAGCCGTGGGCAACCGCCTGCGCATCACCGGCGTGGTGCAGGAAGACTTCGTCTCGCCTTCATTCGGCCAAGCCGTACTCACCGCGCCCACCATCATGGTGCTGGCAGCCAGTAGCCCACAGCCCGCTTTTCGCGTCATCGACAACGCCACCTTTTCGATGGCTGATGCCGAGCCGTTGGAGGGTATGCGGGTGCAGTTTTCGGCCCCCATCACGGTGTCAGACGTAGCAGCGCTGAAATCGCGCGGCGAGCTGAATATCTCCCTGCGCGGCCTCGTGTACCAGCCCACGCAGTTCGTGGACCCCAACGACAACCCCGCCAGTGGCACCAGCAGCAGCGGCACCAGCAACGTGGCCGCCGTGAACGCCTATCAGGCCGATAACGTCAACAAAAGCCTGTTGCTCGACGACGGCCGCGCCGCCACCAACCCCACGCCCATCCCCTACCTCGATGCCGCCACCCAAACCGTGCGGGCGGGCAGCACCGTGGCCAGCCTGCGCGGCATCATGGGCTACGGCAACAGCAAATGGCGCATCCAGCCCCTGGCCGGGGCCGACGCGCCGGCCGTGGTGACGGTGCGCCCCCCGGTGCCCACCTTCGGGCCGATTGACGTGAAAATCGCCAGCATGAACGTGCTTAACTTCTTCAATGGCAACGGCCTGGGCGCGGGCTTCCCCACCTCACGCGGGGCAGCTACCTTTGATGATTTCCAGCGCCAGCGCAGCAAAATCCTCGTCGCCATCTCCCAGATGAACGCCGACGTGGTGGGCCTGATGGAGGTGGAGAACGACGGCACCGGGGCCAACTCGGCCGTGCAGGACCTGGTGAACGGCCTGAACCAGCTCATGGGCGCGGGCACCTACGCCTTTGTAAATGACGGCGGCGCGAACTCCCAGCCCAACGATACCGACCTGATTCACTGCGCCATCCTATACAAGCCGGCGGCGGTGACGCTCTCCGGCCCGGCCCTGCTGGCCACCGTAACCGGCGTGTTTGAGCGCCCGCCCCTGGCCCAGATTTTCATCACCAACCGCACCACGGCCGCGGCCCGCGACACGTTTGCCCTCGTCGTTAATCATCTTAAGTCGAAGGCCAGCGGCAGCGGAGCCAACGCTGACCAGTTCGACGGCCAGGGCCCATCTAACCTGCGCCGCAAGGGCCAGGCCACGGCCCTGGTGCAGTTCATCAACAACACCGTGAAGCCCGCCGGCACGCGCTACGTGGTGAGCGTGGGCGACTACAACGCCAACTACGAGGAAGACCCGATGGACATTCTGCGGGCCGCCGGTTTCGTGCTGCCCAGCCCGGCCAGCAGTGCCTCCTACCTATACAGCGGCCTGAGCGGCAGCCTCGACCACGCCGTGCTCAGCGGCAACCTGACGGGCCACGCGGCCGTGGAAAAGTGGCACATCAACGCCAGCGAGCCCGAATTTCTGGAGTACGACATCGCCGGTGCGGCCACCGACATCACCAGCCCCTTCCGTTCGTCGGACCACGACCCGGTGCTCATCGGGCTGAATTTCCGCACCACCGTCACGGCCACCGGCTGGGCCGCCACGAGCGGGAAAATCGACGTTTTCCCGAACCCCGCGCCCGGCGCGTTCAACCTCCGCATCAGCGGCTTCGCGGCCCAGCCGATGACGCTGGAAGTGGTGTCGGCCCTAGGCCAGCGCCTGCTCACGCTGCATGGCACGGCCGAGGAGTTGCAGACAGAAATCGGGCCGCGCACGGCCCGGCTGGCGGCCGGCACCTATGTGCTGCGGTTGAGTGGGGCTGATTTCAGCCAGGTGCAGCGCGTGGTGAAGCTGTAGCTTTGCCTAGGCGAAACGACTCGCCCGAACTCTTAAAAAAAGACCGTCATGCTGAGCGGAGTCGAAGCATCTCTACTGTGCAAGTAATTCATTTACTATTGCGGTAGAGATGCTTCGACTCCGCTCAGCATGACGGTCTTTTTATCAGCAGGACGCTCGTTCTTGCTGTTTATAAAAAACCCATCCCGATGGCCATTAAGCCCCGCCGCAAGCCCACTGTCCTCCGCAAGCCCACTCATTTTCCCGAAGACAATGTGGCCGAGCGCTGGGATGCCCGCCACCTGCTGGGCCACACCGAATTTGATGAATTCCGCTTTGTGAACTGTGATTTCAGCGGGGCTGATTTTAGCCGAATACGCTTCACCGACTGCCTTTTTGAGCACTGCAACCTGAGCTCGGCCAAGCTGGCGGGTACGGCCCTGCAAAACGTGGCTTTTGCCGATTGCAAGCTACTGGGCCTGCAGTTCACGGCCTGCCGCGATATGCTGTTTGGGGTGCATTTCGACCAGTGCCAGTTGCGCTACGCCTCGTTTGCGGGGCGCGTGATGCCGGGCACGCGCTTCGTGGGCTGCACGATGGAGGAAGCCGATTTTGCCGATGCCGACCTTTCGGCGGCCGTGTTTCAGGGGTGCGCGCTGGCCGGGGCCGTGTTCCAGAACACGCGGCTGGCGGAGGCGGATTTTCGCAGCGCCACCGGGTTTGTTATCGGCCCCGAGAGCAACGTTATCACCGGGGCGCACTTCACGCTGCACGGCCTGCTGGGCGTGGTGGCCAAGTACAATTTGGTGGTAGAATAACCCGGCCTTTGGCAGCCGCTAAACTGCCGGTTTCGATTTCGGCTAGTAGATTGCGGCAGAATTCCCATCTATGCCCGAAAGCCGCCATTTGATGAACGAGTGGCCTCCTACTTTCGGTTAATTGTCAGCACCCCGCGCCGTGGTACGGTTGGGCCATCGGGTCCTCGTTTTCGGCCGGGGCAGAGCCTGTTGCCGTTGGTCATACTGGCCAGCGCGCGGGTATTTCCTCACTTCGCTACAACGACCAGATGGCTAATCGCCGCGCTTCCATTACCGACCTGGCTAAGACGCTGGGCCTCTCGCCTTCCACCATTTCCCGCGCCCTGAGCGACCACGACGACGTGAGCGAGGCCACCAAGGCCCGCGTGCGCAAGCTGGCCGAGGAGCTGCACTATCAGCCCAACCAGCTGGCCGCTGCCCTGCGCCGGGGCCGCAGCAACACACTGGGCGTGCTGGTGCCGCACATCACCGGCCACTTTTTCCCACTGGTGGTAAACGGCATCGCCACCGAAGCCGCCAAGCTGGGCTTCAACGTGATGATTTGCCAGTCGAACGAAGATGCCCAGCAGGAGCAAAAGAATATCGACCTGCTGATGAACTCGCAGGTCGAAGGCATCCTAGTGTCCTTGGCCAACACCACGCAGAGCTTCGGCCACTTCGAAGCTGTGCGCCAGCAGAACATTCCGCTGGTGTTTTTCGACCGCATGGTGGAGGATTTCCAGGGCAGCAACGTGAGTGCCGTGGTGATTGACGACTATCAGGGCGCGTACCAGGTGGTGACACACCTCATCGAGCAGGGCTGCACACGCATCGCGCACTTCACCGGCCCGCTCCACCTGAGCATCCACAAAAACCGCCACCAGGGCTACCGCGACGCCCTCACCGCCCACGGACTGCCCATCGACGAAGACCTGATTGCCTGCTTCGACATGAACCAAAAAAGCGGGGCCCAGGCCATGCGCCAGCTCCTGAAGCTGCCCCAGCGCCCGGACGCCGTGTTTTCGAGCAACGACCTAGCCGCCGTGGGAGCCCTGCAAGTCGTGAAATCCCAGCGCCTGCGCGTGCCCGAGGACGTGGCCATCGTGGGCTTCAGCAACGAGATGTTCACCACGCTCACCGAGCCCATGCTGAGCAGCGTGGACCAGCGCTGCGAGCAAATGGGCAAAACGGCGGTGCAGCTGCTGCAAAAGATGCTGAAAAGCGGCCCCAACCGCGTGGGCCCGCCCAAGCCCATCGTACTCAAACCCAAGCTGCTGGTGCGCGAGTCGTCGCAGAAGCGACGGTAGGTGTAGCGCGGACTTTTGGTCCGCGAGTGCAGGGTCTTGCCGGCGCGGACTAAAAGTCCGCGCTACACCTTCACGGTCCCAAAGCCGTAGGAAGCCATTTGTGCTGTTTCGCTGTTATCAATGGCGAAATCCTACCGCTGCCTGATGTCTGATTCCGTCGCTACGCCGCCCGCTCCCCCCTCCCCCGTCACACTCTGGACCCCGTTCATGTACGCCCTGTTCCGGGCCATCTGGATTGCGGGGCTGGTATCGAACGTGGGTACCTGGATGCAGAACGTGGCCGGCGTGTGGCTCGTGACCACCCTCACCACCTCGGCCCTGCTGGTGGCTCTGATGCAAACCGCCACCTCGTTACCAGCCTTTTTGCTGAGCATGCCGGCCGGCGTGATGGCCGATTTGGTGGACCGCCGCCGGCTGCTGCTGCTCACGCAGGGCTTCATGGCGGTGGTGGCTACCGCACTGGGCGTACTGACGTTGAATAACGGCATTTCAGCCTACGGGGTGCTGGGTTTCACATTTTTGCTGGGCATGGGCGCGGCGTTGAATGCCCCTATCTGGCAATCAATTGCTACGGAGTTGGTGCCGCGCCCGGCGCTGGGGTCGGCCATCACACTGAATGGCGTGAGCAACAACATTGCGCGGGCCATCGGGCCGGCCATTGGCGGGGCCATCATTGCGTACTACTCATCGGGCTGGGTGTTTTTGCTGAATGGGGTGTCGTTTTTGGGCACTTGGGCGGTGGTGTATTTCTGGAAGCGCCAGCCCACCGTGACCAGCGGGCCGGCCGAAAACTTCATCGGTGCGCTGCGGGCCGGGATGCGCTACGTGCAGTATTCGCCGGCCATTTATGGGGTGCTGGTGCGCACATTCGCCTTTTCGTTCGGGGCGGCGGCCATGTGGGGGCTGGTGTCAGTAGTGGTGGCGCGGCGGCTGCACCTGAGCTCGGGGCACTACGGGGTGATGCTCTCGTGGCTGGGCGCGGGAGCCGTGACGGGGGCCATCATTATGGGCCGGGCGGGCTCGCGGCTCAATTTCAACCAGCGCGTACTACTGGGCGTGCTGGCCTTTGTGGGCACCAATACGGCGTTGGCACTGGTCAATCAGATTTATATTTTGTACGCGGTGATGTTCGTGTCGGGCATTGCCTGGCTGCTGGTGATGACCAGTTTCAGCACCACCGTGCAGCTGAGCGTGCCACGCTGGGTGCAGGCCCGCGTCATCAGCGTGTACATGCTGGTGTTTCAGGCCGGCTTATCGGTGGGCAGCCTGGTGTGGGGCGAGCTGGCCGACCACCTCACCCTGGAGATTTCGCTGCTGGCCGCCGCCAGCTGGATGCTGGCCAGCACCCTGCTGGCCCTGCCCTTCCCCATGCGCTCGGCCGAGGGCCTGAACCTAGACCCCGCCGACGACCGGCCCCACACCGTGGGCAGCGGCACCATCGACCCCGACGACGGCCCCGTGCTCGTCACCATCGAGTACCACGTGGAGCCGGCCAACTGGGCCGCCTTCCACGCGGCGGCCGAGCAGCTCAAGCGCCTGCGCCTGCGCGACGGGGCTTTGCGGGCCGGCGTATTTGCCGATGTGAACGACCCCACGCGCATTTCCGAGTTCTTCTACCTCGCCACCTGGGGCGAGCACCAGCGCCAGCACCACCGCTTTACCCGCGAAGACCAGGTGGTGGAGGCCGCCGTGCGCCGCCTCCACACCGGCCCCGATGCGCCCCGTGTGACGCACCTGCTGGCCTTCCCCAACACCTCGAACGTGGAAGAAGCCACGCCCATTTCCACCCTGGAAAGCCAGCGTTGAGAAACAGGTTTGTCATTCCGACGCAGGAGGAATCTGAGTGAAACTATCTGACGGTTTTACTCAGATTCCTCCTGCGTCGGAATGACAATGCCCTACTTCCTGGACTGGCGGCGCTGCTCGTCGAGCCAGGCATTGGCTGCGCCTTCGTCGATGAAGCGGGCGTACTGAAACGGGTCGGTGGTGTTGGGTGAGCTCAGGGGCAGGCCGGCTTCCTCTTCCAACTCGCGCAGATGGTTGGGCAGCACGAGGAAGGCCACGCACAGGCGGGCGCCCATTTCGCGCTGCACCTTGGGCAGGAAGGTGGTCACGACCCACTCGGGGCCGTTGCGGCGGCGGTCAACGCGGCGGCGAGCGTCCATCATCCAGTGCGAACAGTTGTGCTCCAGCGCGGCTATGCGCATGGTTTCGTAGCCTTCATGCAGTTGCTCATCGGTGATGGAGCACAGCCAACGGCCAATCAGCAGGCAGGAATCCGGCCGGTAGGCCACGTGCAAAAAGGCAGTAGAAGCTAATTCCTGATACATAACTGGCGGCAGAGGAGGCGGCCAAAGCTACACAAAATAGCTCGGCATTGGCGCGGGCGGCATTAGGCCCAAATCACCTTTGCCCGGCAACTACACTACGCCGGATTGTTGACTGAATTGCGCTCCCAGAGCTGCTTCAGAAATTCCTGCTCGGCCAGCCACTGGCCCTGCCGCCCCAGCAGCCACTGCTCCGATTTTTCATCCTGCGGCGCTTCGACCACGTGGCCCAGCGGCTTGAGGCGGCCGGCAGCAAAGGCCAGGCAGGCCCGAAAATCCTCCGGTTCCAGCGCCGGGTGTTTGGCCTGGATTTCGTCAATAGTCAGGCCGGAAGCCAGCCACTCAAGCACTTGCCACACGGGATAGCGCAGCCCCCGCACGGTGGGCTGCCCTTCACAGATTGCCGGATGAATAGTGATGCGGGGAATGGCCGGGAAATTCATCCCCCAAAATACAGCCGCGCGCCGAAGTGCGCAACCCTGATAGGCTGCTACAGCAATTTCTCTAAATCGCCGGGGCAGTTGATGCGCAGCGGCGCTTCGGCTTCGCTGAGCTGGCCGAAGCCGTAGGTAGCGAAGATGAACGGTACACCGGCCGCGTCGCTGGCGGCCAGGTCGCCGGGCGTATCGCCCACATACACGGGCGCTTGCAGGTCATATTCAGCAATGATTTCGCGAATGTTTTCCGATTTCGGCAGCAGCTTGGTGCCGAAGCACTGGTGGCCTTCGAAGTAGCGCGCCAACCCGCTGTGCTTAAAAAACCCTTCGATGTAGCCCTGCTGGCAATTGCTCACGATGAACAGCCGGTAGCCCTGATTCAGCAGGTAGCGCAGGGTGATTTCGAGGCCGGGGTAGAGCGCGCCGCCGTGCTCCACAGCCGCGGCCAGCTCCTGCCGGGCGCAGAGGGCGCGGTATTCGTCGAGCTTTTCGGCGGGCAGGTTGGGGAACAGGCGCTCGTAGACCACGGTGTAGGGCTGGCCGGTCACGGCCTGCACTTGGGCCAGGGTCACGTCATTGTCGATGTAATCGACGCTGCTTTTGGCGGCCTGGAAGGCTTTGGTGATGGCTACGGAGGCATCCCACAGAGTGCCGTCGAGGTCAAATATTACGCTGTCGAATTGGTCGGGCATTGGGCAAGGGAAACGGAGCGGGCGACTGGTTTCGCCCGGTTCCTAACCGGCGGGGGCAGGCCGGGGTTCTTATTCGTACAAATCCTGCGGGTCGGCGGCGGCCAGCTCCACCAGGAATTGGGCAATGTTGGTGGTCACGACTTCGAGGAAGGCCGCGCCTTTTTCGGCGGTGGCGGCGGCCGGATTGCCCACGCCGGTATCGGCCGAAACCTGGCTCCATTCGCGCTGCGCCCAGGCCCAGCCCTGGCGCAGCGCCGCAATGCGGAACTGCTTGGCCGCGCCATCGCCGGCTTCGGACAATGGACTTACCAAATCGGGCGTGAGGTGCATCATCACACTGGTTTCCAGCTCGTCGGCGTGGTCGCCGGGCGCGGAGAAATATTGGTTGCGGTCAGCCGCTTTGAACCAGTTGAGGGTGCTGAGGAATACGTTGGGGAAATCGGCTTGCAGCTCCCGCAGAATCTGGCGGAAGTCGTTGCCGCCGTGGCCGTTTAGAATCACCAGCTTGGGGATGCCCTGCCGGGCCAGCGTGTGCACGATGTCGCCCAGAATGGCCAGCTGGGTGCTGGGGTTCAGGTTCATATCAAGGGTGATGTCGAGCTGGCCGGTATTCACCCCGAACGGGATGCACGGCAGTACCACCACCTTTGCGCCCTGGTCCCAGGCCTTGCGGGCGGCCTCGGCGGCCACGTAGTCCGACTGGATGTTATCGGTAGCGTAAGGCAGGTGGTAATTGTGCGCCTCGGTGGCCCCCCAGGGCAATATCACCACTTCATAGTTGGCTTCCTGAACGGTTTTCCAGGTGGTTTCGGCGAGGATGTAGGGACGTGGGGCCATGGTGGGAAGGGGAATAGATTTGACAGAAACACTTACGCCGCGCCAGGCCGCTCCAGCAGCACGATGGGCTGGTCGTGGTACGTGGCGCGGGCGTATTCGTGGTAGCCGAATTTAGCCGCCAGGCGCAGCGAAGGCTCGTTTTCAGGATGAATGATGCACACGGTACGCACCGGCCCGAAATGGCTTTCGCCCCAGGCCAGCACGGCTTCCACAGCTTCCGAGGCGTAGCCCCGGCCGTGGATAGCGGGGTCCATCACCCAGCCGATTTCCGGGGCGTCGCCCAGCGGCGGCTCGATAGCGCGCTTCAAATGCAGAAACCCGACGGCTCCTACAAAGCGGCCACTCTCCTTTTCCTCCACCGCCCAGAATCCGTAACCCGTTATCAGCCAGTGGCCGGCGCTGCGCAACACCAGCTTCCACACTTCTTCGGCGGGCATGGGCTCGGGGGTGAAGTAGCGGTGGTAGGCCAGCTGCCGGCTCATGGCAAACCAGGCATCGAAGTCATCGGCGCGGAAGCCGCGCAGGCGCAGGCGGCTGGTTTCCAGCACGGGCACTACCGAGGGGGGCGTGTGGGGTAAAGACATGGCGGCAACTTACGGCCGACCGGCCAGATTTGTGGCTTTCATAAAGCAAAAAGCTCCCGCACCAACCGGTACGGGAGCTTTTGAAATGCTCTGGAATACCGCGTTACACTACCACGAGCCGCTGTTATCATTGCCGCTGTCGAAGCCCCCGCCGCCGGTGTCGTTGGACGAAGTATCGTCGTAGGACGAGTTATTGTCGTCGGAGGAGAAGTAGTCCGATTTGTTATCGGCCGCCGTGTTGTCGTCGGAGAAATAATCGGGGGCCGAGTTGTCGGCTGTGCCGCCGTCGCGGTTGGAGAAGTAGTCGCTGGCAGCGCCCGTACCCGCCGCTCCGGCTGCGCCCGCGCCGGTGTTGAAATTGCTATTATTGTTACCGTAGTTTGATAGGTTCTGTCCCGACGTGTCGTGGCCCGAGGCCATGCGATTGCCGAGGTAAGCGCCGGCCGCCGCAGCCGCGCCGGTGGCCAGCATCCCGCCAATGCCGGGGCCGCTGCTCTGGTTCGGGGCCTGGCCGTAGTTGCCTGGATTCTGGCCGTAGCCGCCGACAGGGCCGTTCGGCCGGTTGGGCAGGAAATCGGGCGTGCCGTTCGAGTTATTAGCCGCCGCGCTCCGGCCCTTAAACATCCGGATTACAAACCACAGAATACCGCCGATAATTAGCGCGCCGATGAGAAGCGTACCCATGCCCAGCCCCGGCGAAGATGGCTCCGCCGCCGGCACCGGGTTCACCGGCTCGGAAGTGGTGGCGGGGTACTGGTTTTCCTGCGAGAGATTGGTGGAAGAATTGTCTGTAGCCATATTGCTACCCGCCACACCCGAGGCGGCAGCATCAGCCGTCTGGTCTTTTTTGGGAGCCGAGCTGGGGTTGGCCGTCACCATCAGCGTGTTCAGACCCGTGCGTAGACCGGCGAAATAGTTGCCCTGCTTGAAGCCGGGCGTCATCTCATTGATAACCCTAGCGGTGACTTCCGGCGTGATAACATTGGCCAAACCGTTGCCGGGCTGGATGGTGACTTTGTGCTCCTTAGCGCCTATCAGCACCACGATGCCGTTGTTTTTATCGCGCTGGCCCACACCCCAGGCGGTGCCGAGGGCGCGGCCATAGTCGGCCACGTCGCGGCCGCCCAGGGTGGGCACGGTCACTACCACTACCTGGGTGCCGGTGTTATCGGCATAGCGGCGCAGGCCGGCATCCAGCTTCTTGGCATCGGCCGGCTGCATGAGTTGGGCCTCGTCGTTCACGAATTTGAACGGTGTGGGCCGGGGCGGCATGGCATCGGTCTGGGCCAGCGCGGGTTGCGCCAGCCCAGCCGAGACAAATAGAAAGACGAAAAACAGGAGACGGGACATAGCTCAGCGGGTTGAAGTGAAGAAGGAACGTGCGTTTGCGGACCTTCTACGACTGTTGCCGCCAATTGGCTGCCTACGAGGCCACCCGGACTTTCAGCACCAGCTTTTTATCCTTCTCCACACCGTCGACTTTGATATTGGGCCGGTGCACATCCTGCGGGAAAAAGATGTAGATGGTGCCCGGCTTGGCTTCGTAGAGTTTGCCGTCGGCGCTGTAGTTGGCCACGTCACGGGCCTCGTCGTAGGGCTTGATTACGGTGGCTTTGGCTATGGGCACCACGCCGATTTTCTCGGCACCCTGCACCACGTACTGCATATCGATGTACTTGCGGTGCGACTCCCAGTTGGTTTTATCGTACTCTTTGGTGGGGTTTTCGGTCACGGCGGCCGTCACGTTTTCACCATCCACCGGGTACTTGCCGGGTGTGAGCTGGTCGAGGTTGGTATCGCGGAAGTAGGCAAAAGCCTTGTCCCAAACCGCCTTGTTGGCGTGGTACTGCTTCGCAAACTCGACCTTATCAATCGACTCCTGCACGTTCAATTTCAGGCCGTTGGCCCACTCGCGCTTTTTAAACCACTTTTCGGCTTTTTTCTTGGTCCAGGTTTCGGCGGCGGGCGCGGTTTGGGCGCGGGCACCGAAGCCCAGGGCAGCCACGCCCAGCATCAGCAGGGCAGTTTTCAGGAGGGGATTTTTCATTATTGATAAGGGGAGGAAGCGAAAATTGGGAGCGGAAAGATAACCGCCCACTGGCAGCTTCCGTGCCAGCTACGCCGCTTTAGCCACGGGCTCGATAGCGCGCTCGAAGCGCGGGCGGCCATCTGCACTGCTGACAGCGACCACGAAGCCGTTGCGCAGCAGCACCTGCTGAGCAGCGGCATTATCGGCGGGCGGGTGGGCGATGAGCTGGCGCACCAGGCCGGTATCGGCGGCTTGCTGCACCAGGCCGGCCACCAGCTCGGTGCCGAGGCCCTGGCCGCGCCAGTCGGCCGCGATGGAATAGGTGATTTCGGCCGTGCCATCGGCATCGGGCCGGCCCAGGAAGCCGCCCGCGCCCACCAGGGTGCGGGGCGCGGTATCGTCGGCTTTGCGCAGGGCGTACCAGGCGTACCAGCCGGCGGCGTCGCGCCCACCAGCGGTGAGTTCTTCCAGAAATTGTTCCTGGGCCGGGCGGTCATGCTGGGCGGGTGGCCAGTCGGCGGGCAGGGCCGCGCCGAGGAGCACGGGGAAATACTGGGGCTTGTGAAGCTCGGCGGTGAGCAGCGCGCGGCTGGCGGCGAGAATCTGGAGGTGCGGGGTCTGGGTGATGAGCGGAATCATAGGCTGCATTATACGGCGCGAATGGGCGGTGGGCGGCGTAGCGGCGGCACTTTTGCGGGTGGCCGGGTGCGCAGGCAACCGCAGCGGTACTTTATTCAGCCGAAATTGGAGAATTAGCGAAGTCCAACCCTTCCCGATATCTTTACCCCCCTCGCCCCTATTCTTTTCGCTCTACGCCATGACCTCCAAACTACTCCTCTACACGGCTATTCTGCTGGCAACCCGCACGGCTAGTGCTACTTCCATTGGCTCGATTCAGGGCACGGGCGCGGCGGCCAAGGCCGGCAATTACACCGTGGAGGGAATTGTGACGGGCATTTACGACAACCTGAAACCGGCCGGCTTCTATATTCAGGATGACAAAGCCACGGCCGATGGCAACCCGGCCACTTCCGATGCCATTTTCGTGATTCAGGCCGACCCCAACGTGAAGGTGGGCGACAAGGTGCGCGTGACCGGCATGGTGCGCGAGGACGATGCCGCCCCCTCCTTCGGCCAGGCCGTGATAACGGAGCCGGGCTTCGTCGTCATATCCTCGGGCAATGCGCTGCCGGATTTCGTGCGCATCGTCAACAGCGAGTTTGCGGCTGATAAGGCTGAGCGCTACGAAGGGATGCGGGTGCAGTTCACCGCGCCCCTCACCGTCACCGACAATTACTTCCTGAAGCAGCGCGGCGAGCTCACGGTTTCGGCCGAAGGCCTGACCTACCAGGCCACGCAGTTCATCGACCCCAACGACAACCCCGCCACCGGCACCAGCAGCAGCGGCACCAGCAACCTGGCCGCCGTGCTGGCCTATCAGGCCGCCAACGACAGCCGCAGCCTGGTGCTCGACGATGGCAGCTCGGCCACCAACCCCACGCCCACGCCCTACCTCGATGCCCGCTTCCGCACCGTGCGCGTGGGCAGCACGCTGAGCAACATCGGCGGTATTCTGGCCTATAGCTACGGGCGCTGGCGCCTGCAGCCGCTGGCCGGGGCCGATGCTCCTGTGATTAACGTGGTGCGGCCGCTCACGCCGCCCGCCTTCGGCCCGCTCGATTTGAAGCTGGCCAGCTTCAACGTGTTCAACTACTTCAATGGCGACGGCGCGGGCGGCGGCTTCCCCACCCCGCGCGGGGCCAAAACGGCGGCCGACTTCCAGCGCCAGCGCACCAAAATCATCCTGGCTTTGCAGCAGATGAACGCCGACATCATCGGCCTCACCGAGATTGAGAACGACGGCAACGGCTCCACGGCAGCCATTCAGGACTTGGTGGATGGCCTGAACAAGGCCGTGGGCGCGGGCACCTACATTTTCGTGAACGACGGCAACGCCGAGCGCCAGACCAACAACACCGACCTCATTCACTGTGCTATTCTTTACAAGCCGAGCGTGGTAGCGCCGCTGGGGCCGCCCATGGTGGCCACCGTGCAGGGCGTGTTTGAGCGGCCGCCGCTGGCGCAGGTGTTCATCACACGGCGTAAGGAGCGGCCCGATACGCTGGGCTTCATCGTGAACCACTTCAAGAGCAAGAGCAGCGGCAGCGGGCCCGATGCCGACCAGAACGACGGCCAGGGCGGCTCCAACGCCCGCCGCAAGGCCCAGGCCCGCGCGCTGGTCGAGTTCATCAACAAAACCGTGATGCCGGCCGGGGCCACGCGCATCGTGAGTGCCGGCGACTACAACGCCAACTACGAGGAAGACCCCATCGACATCATGCGGGCGGCCGGGCTGGTGCCGGCCACGCCACCCACCAGCGCGTCCTACGTGTTCAAGGGCCTCACCGGCTCGCTCGACCATGCCGTGGTGACGCCCAACCTGGTGGGTTTCGTGGACGTGCAGAAGTGGCACATCAACTCGGCCGAGCCGCCCGTGCTGGAGTACGACCAGGCCGGCGAAGCTACCGACATCACCACGCCCTTCCGCTGCTCCGACCACGACCCCGTGCTTATTGGGGTGAATTTCGCGGGCATTCGCAACGCGAATTCCAGCCGTACCAACCGCCTTTTCGTGTACCCCGGGCCGGCGGCCGGGCCGCAGGCGTTCAGTCTGGCCGATGTGCCGGCCAGCGCCGGCGCGCTCACCCTCGATTTTGCCATGCCCCAGGGCGGCATCCGGCTGCTCTCGCTGCACGGCACGCCGGCCATGCTGGGCAGCCAGCTCAACGGCTACACGGCCCACCTCGCGCCGGGGATCTACGTGGTGACGCTGCGCGGCCAGGGCTACCAGAAAACCCAGCGCGTGATGAAGGAATAGCGGCCCACGCGCCAACCTGGGCGCGAGCCGGCCGTACCTTTGTCGCAATGCCTACCGCTTTGCCCAGCCTGTATTTTGAAAATAGCGCGGGCGAAGTGCTGACGGACCCCGCCGGGTTTCTGCGCACCAACTGGAGCAGCCAAAAGCGCAACCCGGAAGCTACGCGGGCTATTTTCGAGAATATGCTGCGGGCGCTGCAACACCGCGGCTGGAGCCGCATCCTCGTCAATCAGCAGCGCATGATTCCCTTCACGCCCGAGGAGCAGCAGTGGATTGCCCACGACTGGCTGCCCCGGGCCGTGCAGGCCGGCTACCGCCACGGGGCCGTGGTGGTGTCGCCCAACGTGCTGGTGCGGTTGGCCACGGCCTTCGTCACCACCAGCATTCAGGGACTGCCGCTGATGTACCGCTCGTTCGATACCGATTTGGATGCCCGGCGCTGGCTGGAGCTACAGCCCGCCGCGCCACAGGGGTAGCTGGTTGGTGCGGCAGTTCTGCGGTTTGCTTTAGTCGAATACGTAGCGGTGCGGATGCACCGGCGCGGGCGGGGCAGGCTCACTCACCATTTCCAGCAATGTCGCTTCAATGGTGTGGCTCATGGTATTCAGGGCCAAATCATTGTCTTCGAGCCCGAACGGCTCTTCGATTTCGCGCATGATGGCATCCAGCGCCATAAACGTATAGCCCACGAAGGCCACGATGAGCGGCGTAATCCAGCCGGTACTATCCACCAGCCCAAACGGCAGCAGGAAGCAATACAGGTACACGGTGCGGTGCAGCAGTACGCTGTAGGTGTACGGAATGGGGGTGCCGGCCAGCCGCTCGCAGGCCCCAACGATGTCGGAAAGCTGGTTGAAATTGTGGTCGAATGCCAACTGCGTGGTGGTATCCAGCTGGCCGGCTTCCCTGCCCTGCTGCACCCAGCGGCTCATTTCCAATAGCAGCCACACGGGCTGGAAGGTGGCGGCCTGCGTGGCCTGGGCCAGCGGGCCGGGCAGCAGGCGGGCCAGGTCGGGGCCGGCATCGGTGCGCCGCAGCTGGTGCTTGAGGGCGTAGGTGAAGGCGATGAGCAGCCGCACGAACTCCCGCACGGCACCCAGGGGCTGGCCGCTCAGCGTGAGGGCCTGCCGGGCCAGCGAGCGGGTAGTGTTCAGCAGCGCGCCCCACTGCTTACGGGCTTCCCAGAAACGGTCGTAGCTGGCGTTGTTGTAGAATCCCAGAAAGATGGCCAGCGTGAAACCAAATAAGGAGAAGGGTGCGGCGCTCAGGGGCACTTTGTAGGCGGGCAGCTCTACCCGGGCGGCCAATACGGCTATCGACAACGCCAGCAGCACCGCCAGCCGCGGCAGTATCTGGGGTAGCACCGAGCCGTGCCAGGCAAAGAGCAGGCGAAACCAATTGTCTTTCTCACGAATAATCATGGCTGGCATACGGCGGATGCGGCCGCCGGGCTATTTCCCAAAACCAAACCAGCCGCCCCGGGTACCGGGGCGGCTGGGGTATGCCGCTACTTATTGCGCCAGGGCCCTACATTTTCATGGCGCTCGCCTTATGGCCGGGCTTCATTTTGCCGGGGTGCTTCATGTGGTCCATGGCCTTCATTTCGCCGTCCATCATCATGCACTGGCCTTCTTTCATGGTCATGGCAGTGCCGTCCTTCAGGGTGCAGGTGCCATCGGGCTTGCACACGGTGCCGTTGGCCATGGTCATGTCTTTGGTCATGGGCACCATCTTGCCGCCTTCCATCATCATCATCTTGCCGTCTTTCATCATGCAACATTCTTTGGCCATCTTGCCTTTGTGCATAGGTTTGGCGGCTACGGGCTTGGCGGCGGGGGTGGCCTGGGCCTGAGCCAGGGTACAGGTGCCGCTGAGCAGCAGCGCGGGCAGCCATTTCAATAGGGTTTTCATAGGAATGGGGTTTTGGTGAACGTGGTGAAAGATGAGTGGCTTACTGCCCATCCGGCTGGTAGCCGGCGGGCGGAATGTTCTGGTTCACCCGGAACAGGTTGTGCGGGTCGTAAGTGGTTTTAATGGCCACCAGCCGCTCGTAGTGCGGGCCGTAGGTGGCCTTCACGCGGTCGGCCCCTTCTTCCATCATGAAATTGACGTAAGCGCCCCCGGCCGAGAAACGGTGCATGGCCTCCCAATACTCTTTAGCCCAGCGCGTGATAACCGCCGCCCGGGCGGGTTCGGTTTCGGCCCCCAGAATGACCATCGACCAGGTGGCGTTGCGATAGGCCCAGGCGGTGGCATCGGGCGCTACGCGGGCCGCCGCCCCGTTGATGGGGTAGAGGTGCATGGTGGAAAGCGGGCTGGGCAGCATCTCGGCGAAGTGCAGGTGAATATCGATGGCCTCGTCGGGCAGCTCGTTGATGAAGTCGGCCTTCCAGTAATACTGAATATTGGGGGGCGTCAGGGCGTCGAACATGCTTTGCAGGGCCGGCACCGGCAGGTTGCCCAGCAGGTCGAGGGCCGGCGGCCAGGCCTTGCGGATGGGCGCGAAAACCTGCTCGGCCTTCTCCATCGGCCCGCTGTAGTTCCACACGATGCCGCACATCTTTTTGCCGTGCAGGTGCTCGGGGAAGGGCGGGCCGGGCGGCACCGTGAGGAAGGCAAAAAAGCCGTTCAGCTCATCAGGAGCGTCTTTTATGAAGGTGCGGTACCACTGCATCACGGGCTTGGCATCGCTCAGCTCCCAGAGCATGGGGCCGGCGTACACGGTGCTGATGGGGTGCGAGCGGAACAGGAACGAGGTGACGATTCCGAAGTTGCCGCCCCCGCCGCGCAGGGCCCAGAACAGGTCGGGGTGCTCCGTTTCGGAGGCTTTCACCATGCTGCCGTCGGCCAGCACCACGTCGGCCTCCAGTAGGTTGTCGATGGAGAGGCCGCAACGGCGCGTGAAGTGCCCCATGCCCCCGCCCAGCGTGATGCCGCCAACGCCGGTGGTCGAGATGATGCCACTCGGCACCAGCACCCCGAAGGCGTGCGTGACGTGGTCGAGGTCGCCGAGGTGGCAGCCGCCTTCCACCCGCACGGTTTTGTCCACGGGGTCGACGTGGATGCCGTTTAGCTGCGAGAGGTCGATAACCAGGCCATCGTTGCAGAGGCCGAGGCCGGCCCCGCTGTGGCCGCCGCCCCGCACCGCCACCAGCAGGTGGTGCTCGCGGGCGTAGTTCACGGCGGTTATCACGTCGGCATCGTCGGCGCAGTAGGCGATGGCGGCGGGCCGCTTATCAATCATGCCATTGTGCACCCGGCGGCTGGCGTCGTAGTCGGGGTGGTGGGGTTCGATGAGCCTGCCGCGCAGGTCCATGGTGATGGGGGAGGCGATTTCGTCGACGAGCATGACCGTAAGATGGTAAGGGCGCGGGGGCGCCGGGTGAAAGAATCGGGCCTGGGTAGCCGCCGCCCGCCCCGCAGCAAGCCATAACTGGGCTACCGATTGACAATATATAAAAATAACTATTAATTAATTTAAAATACCAGTTTTATATCGTTGCCCATCGCCCAAAACGCAAACCAGCCGCCCCCGAAGCGGAAGCGGCTGAGAGAAACGCTAGTATCTTCACCACATGGAATCCTTGCAGCATCGCATCACCACCAACCCGCGCCAGTGCGGCGGCCGGCCCTGCATTCGCGGCATGCGCATCCGCGTGGCCGACGTGCTCCAACTCTTCGCCGCCGGCCTCACCGCCGAGCAGATTCTGGCCGAAATGCCCGACCTCGAAGCCGCCGACCTGCAAGCCGCCCTACAATACGCCGCCCGCCAGCTGGACTACCCGCGCCTCGCCGCATGACCTTTTGGATTGACGCGCACCTCTCGCCGCTCATCGCGGCCTGGATAAAGTGGAAATTCCCCGTTGAGGCCGTCGCGCTCCGCACGCTGGGCCTGCGCGATGCCGAAGACGAAGAAATATTCCGGGCTGCCAAAGCCGCCGGGGCCGTCGTGCTCACCAAAGACGCCGACTTCCGGCAATTACTTGACCGTTTCGGGCCGCCGCCGCAGGTTATCTGGCTCACTTGTGGCAACACCTCCAACGAGCGGCTGCAAGAAGTGCTGCTGGCCACCCTGCCCGCCGCGATAGAGCTATTGGAAGCCGGGGAGCCCTTTGTGGAAATCGGCAACGTGCTGCCTTAGCCTCCCCCCCAAAACGCAAACCAGCCGCCCCCGGAACGGAAGCGGCTGGCTGATACCTGGCGGACTCGCTACTAGCGGCGGCGGGCGGGCACGGTTTCGTAGCGGGTGGTTTTCTTTTCTTCGGTGACCACGGTGGGGTGGTCGCCGGCACCTTTTTCTACGGCATCGGCTTGTTTTTCGAGGTCGTGGGCTTTGGCTTCGGCATCGGCCCGCACTTGTTTGGCATCGGCGCGGGCGCGCTCGGCGTCGGCTTTGGCCTGGGCTTCGATGGCGTCCTGGCGGGCGCTGTCGGCCTGGCGTTGTTTTTCTTGTTCCTGGCTGCAGCCGCCCAGGAGCAGGCCGGCGGCGAGGAGGTAAGTGAGGCGGTTGGTCATGGCAATGCGGCGCTTGTGGGGCGGCGTGAAGGTGAGAATAGTAGCGCGTGTACGCACTGGCCAGGCCAAATGTTGATTCGGCGATATACGGCCCGCTATTCAGCTTCCCCACCGGCTACCCGCCGGGCCACTGGCCAGCGTGAGCGGCCCGGTGGCCCCAGGTGCCTGCCAGGCCGTGCGCCGGACGCCGCGCCACGCGCGAGCTACGGCTTGAGCAGCTTTTGCTGCGCCATATTGCGCGTTACCCACCCGGCCAGCCGGTGGGTTCGTTCGTACTTGTTCACTATTTCCGCTTCGTTGCCTTTGGTGTAGCGAACGTAGCGGCTCAGCAAAGCCACTGTTCCGCCCAGGCCGGCCATGATGACCACCACCGGAAAGGGAGAGCTGGAGGGGTTATTGTCAATCTGGCTTACGGCATACAAGCCCACGGTTGCGACCGTGACCACCAGCGCTACCGGCGCGGCGGCCAGCGCCACCCCGCTGGATTTGCGCTTGGTTTGGAACAGCTCGTGCAGCGCCGCCACGGTATCGGCCCGGGTGAGCGCGGGCCGGCTCGCCGCCAGGGGCGCAGCCGGAACCTGCTGGGCAAAGGCCGACGAGCCCCATCCCAAACAGAACAAAACCAGCAGCCAGCAGATATTTTTCGGATTAGCCATGAGTGTGCAGAGAAAGCCCGAATATATCATCATAACATTATATATCAAGCAGAGATGCTAAACCCCGCCCCCCAACACCAAACCAGCCGCCCCCGAAACCGGGAGCGGCTGGCCGATGCGATACCTAACCCAACCCCTAATACACCTCCTTCTGGAAGCCGAAGGCCCGCAGCACGCCGCGCTGGGCATCCTCGTCGGGGTAATTGGCCTTGATGCTGCCCACCAGCGAGCCCAGGGCCACGCGCAGGGGCGCTTCGAGGGCGTTTTTCTGGCCCACGGCGGCCGAGGCCGCGCCGCGCATTTCGCCGCTGTCTTTGGCCAGTTGGGCGTACTCGGTGGCGATGGGCTGCCAGAAGGCAGGGCCGAATTTCTTCTTGTCGTACTTGTGGGCCGTGAGGGCGGCCACCAGCTTGCCCAGGGCCAGGGCGCGGGCGGTGCGGGCTGACGGCAGGCGGAAGTTCTTGCCCTCGCGGATGATGCCGAACTCGGCGTAGTAGCCCTCGCCGCCGTCCTCGTCGTGATCTTCGGCCAGGTAGCCTTTCACGAAGCCCAGGTTTTTGGTGATGAGCTTGTCGAGCGTTTTCAGGCGCTTCGACTGCGGGCTCAGGCCGTCGCCGGCCCCGTCGGCGGTGCTGAGGCTGGCGGCGTAGGCGGCAGCCTGTTTTTCAAATTCGGCCTTGCTCACGAAGAGCAGCGCGGGTAGCTCGGAGGCGAGCCAGGCTTTGGCGGCGGCGGTGCCCAGCGTGGCCAGGGCTAGCTGGCTGGTGGGCAGCCGTTCTTTCTTGTTGGGCTTGGCTGGGGTAGCGGGAGTAGCAGCCGAAGCGCCGGGTGTGGTGGGCGACATGGAAATGGGGTTAAAAGGGTTGAAAATGAAAGGGATTCTGCCGCCAATGTATTTCAATTCCCGCCCATTTCCAACCCGCCGCCCGCCCCACTGCTCAAACGGCTGCCCGAATGCCTCGTGGGACCGCCCCAACGCCTAGTCGGGTGCCCGTTTGCCTCGCGGGGCCGCCCCAATGGCCAGTCGGGCAGCCGAATGCCTCGTGGGGCCGCCCCAACGCTCAGTCGGGCGCCCGACTGGCCGTTGGGGCGGCCCCACGGCCCCCAACACCAAACCAGCCGCTCCCGGGGCGGGGGCGGCTGGGGAAGCTGGAGCTACTTTCTCCTAGTCTTCATTTTTAACCTGTTTTCAGTGTCACTGACGTAAGAAATAGCCGATTTATTGTGGTAGGACACATTTTCCAACCTCTTAAATACTGTATTCCTGCGTCCCTTTTCATGCTTTACTAAGCAACAAATCAATTCAGCCTGTTCCAATTCAGTAGCTGTTTTGCACAACTCTTCTAGCCTCTCAAAATCAGATATGTCGCCATGATTTCCAATGAACTTTCTAGCTACGGATTTCAGATAGCGAGGGGACTGAGGATTAAATGCAATAGCTCTGATTCTGCATACCACATCCCAAGGCAGAATCACATTTTCCCGGTTGTTTAGCCACGTTATCAGTTGATAATTCTGATAACAATAAACCGTTTCCTCCGAGCAGAAATAAGACCCTATGATTGAATTGGCCCTCGGGTAATCTATACTATCAAGGTAGGCTAGCACATTGCCTGTCTCCTCTGGATGTTCAGAGAGCATATACACACAGTGGTCAGCTGCAAAATCATCTTTCGCTTCTCCTAAACGCTTAAGAAGAAAGTGGTAAATGGTCTTGTTGTATACTTTAGGGTCAGCTAGTATATGTTGACTAAAAGCTTCTTTGATAATATCAATCGGGGTCGCTTTTAAATGAACCGGCTTAATTATGACAGGCGGGTCTTCTTCTACCATTACCCGATTGTAGTCGTCAGGCATTAGGACTACTGGCTTTAAAATAACAGGTTTCTTTTGCTTAGCCCGTTCGGTCACATCAGCAATGATATTGTCAATGTGTTCAAAACTATACTTGGCTTCCTCCGCGTCTAATATCTCCGTTTTACCCGAGTGCAAAATCAGGCCTTTTTTACGCATTGCTGATGCTAAAAAGACAATAGCCCTCTTTGCATCTTGGTAGCTAGAGCAGAAAATTCTTATATCATCTACATATCTAGCATGCTTATACCCTTCATTGTAAAGCAGTTTATCTAGAGAATCTAAGTAGAGTTTCGCAAGAAGGTCCGATGGCACACATCCTTGGGGCAAGCCTTTGCCTGGTATCATCGCCCACGTATCAAGACAGGTTCGTAAGAGCTTTATGTAGTCCTCATCAACACCTGTACTTCTAACATCTGACAATAAAACTGCGTGGTCGATATTTTCAAAAAAGCCTGATATATCAGTTACCACTACATACTTGTATTCCTTGATTAGGGATAGGCTCTTAGTCCGAAAGTTTGACCAGCCGGGATAATAACTCAATATCCAGTCACCTTCCGCCCTATTCATGATATTGGAACAGTCTATTTTGTACCGAGCCCAATCAACTCTATCATGAATGGCATCAAACATCCCGCCCATTATCCCATAATAGACCAATAGGTCATCAGTCGAGAGTAGCGTACCAGGACGAACGAGGTGCTTGCCTTTAGGCACATCACATATCTCAGGAGTAGTTGGGTTGTAAACGTTTTGAACTAGCTTCAAGTGCATTGTAGCTAACCAGTCTTGTAGCTTATTCTCAATAAGCCCAACCTCAAAAGGAGGCACGACAAACCCTCTGTCTTTTATCTCACTTCTCAGCCTTTTCCAAGCTAACGCTAGGTTTAGAAACATGGGTAATATGTTGAATCTCGAGGTGTGGAAAGGACACAAAAAAGGGAAGGGTTATTTTCCAACAACCCTTCCCTTTTTAACTACTTGACTTTAAACTACGACCCGCAGGCCTCGCAGCCCTCCGGGTTATCCAGCGAGCAGCTCATGTCGCTTTGGTTCTGCTCGACCAAGGCCATAGGCTCCAGGGTTTCGGCGGCTTGCTTTTCCACCGTGAACTTGATGGCGTCGGCGGCGGCTTTGGTGCGCAGGTAGTACATGCCGGTTTTCAGGCCGCGCTTCCAGGCGTGGAAGTGCATGCTGGTGAGCTTGCCGAAGTTCACGTTTTGCACGTGCAGGTTCAGGCTCTGGCTCTGGCAGATGTAGGCCCCGCGGTCGGCGGCCTGGTCGATGATGCGGCGCTGCGAAATCTCCCACACCGTCTTGTACAGGTCCTTGATGTGCTGCGGAATGCGGGCAATGCCCTGCACCGAGCCGTTGGCGGCGATGATTTCCTGCTTCATCTGGTCGTTCCAGAGGCCCAGGGCCACCAGGTCCTTCAGCAAGTGCTTGTTCACCACCATAAACTCGCCGCTGAGCACGCGGCGCACGTAAATGTTGCTCGTGTAGGGCTCAAACGACTCGTTGTTGCCCAGAATCTGGGCGGTGCTGGCCGTGGGCATGGGCGCCACCAGCAGCGAGTTGCGGGCCCCGTGCTTCACCACCTCGGCGCGCAGGCTCTCCCAGTCCCAGCGGCCCGAGTCGGGCGTCACGCCCCAGAGGTCGAACTGGAACTTGCCCTGGCTCAGGGGCGAGCCGGGGAAGGTTTCGTAGTGCCCGTCCTTGATGGCGAGGTCCTTCGAAGCCGTCATGGCCGCGAAGTAGATGGTTTCGAAGATGTCCTTGTTCAGGCCCGACGCTTCGTCGCTCTCGAAGGGCATACGCAGGGCAATGAACGTATCGGCCAGGCCCTGCACGCCCAGCCCGATGGGCCGGTGGCGGAAGTTCGACTTCTGCGTTTCGGGCACCGGGTAGTAGTTCACGTCAATCACCTTGTTCAGGTTCAGCGTGGCCTGGTAGGTCACCTCGTACAGCTTGGCGTGGTCGAAGGTGGTGTTGCCCTTGGCGTCCGTCACCAGGTAGCGGGGCAGCGCCAGCGAGGCCAGGTTGCACACCGCAATTTCGTCCTTGTCGGTGTACTCAATAATCTCGGTGCACAGGTTGCTCGACTTAATCGTGCCCAGGTTTTGCTGGTTCGATTTGCCGTTGGCCGCGTCCTTAAACAGCATGTAGGGCGTGCCCGTCTCCGTCTGGCTTTCCAGAATGGCAAACCACAGCTCCTGCGCCTTGATGGTCTTGCGGCCCCGGCCTTCGCGCTCGTACTTCATGTACAGCTTCTCGAATTCCGGCCCCCAGCTCGTGTCGAGGCCGGGGCATTCGTGGGGGCACATCAGGGTCCAGTCGCCGTTTTCCTCCACGCGCTTCATGAACAAGTCGGGCGTCCAAAGGGCGTAAAACAAGTCGCGGGCGCGCATTTCCTCCTTGCCGTGGTTCTTCTTCAGGTCCAGGAATTCGAAAATGTCGGCGTGCCAGGGCTCCAGGTAAATGGCGAACGCGCCCTTGCGCTTTCCGCCGCCCTGGTCCACGTAGCGAGCCGTGTCGTTGAACACCTTCAGCATGGGCACCAGCCCGTTCGAGTTGCCATTGGTCCCCTTGATGTAAGAGCCCGTGGCCCGCACGTTGCTCACCGAAAGCCCGATGCCGCCGGCCGACTGCGAAATCAGCGCGCAGTTCTTCAGCGTATCATAAATGCCGTCGATGGAGTCGTCCTTCATCGTCAGCAGGAAGCAGCTCGACATCTGCGGCTTCGGCGTGCCGGCGTTGAACAGCGTCGGCGTAGCGTGCGTAAACCACCGCTCGCTCAGCAGATTGTAAGTCTTGATAACCGAGTCAATGTCCTCCTTGTGGATGCCCACCGACACGCGCATCAGCATGTGCTGGGGCCGCTCCACCACCTTGCCCTCCAGGCGTAGCAGGTACGAGCGCTCCAGCGTCTTAAAGCCGAAGAAGTCGTAGTTGTAGTCCCGGTCATAAATAATGGCCGAGTCCAGCGTGTGGGCATTCTTATGAATCACCTCCCACACATCGGTGGCGATGAGCGAGGCGTTGTCGCCATTCTTCGGGTCCTCATAAGTGTAGAGGCGCTTCATGGTCGACGAGAAGGACTTCGACGTCACCTTGTGCAGGTTGCTCACGGCAATGCGGGCCGCCAGAATGGCGTAGTCCGGGTGCTTGGTGGTGAGCGAGGCAGCGGTTTCGGCGGCGAGGTTATCGAGCTCCACGGTGGTCACGCCGTCGTAGATGCCGTCAATCACCTTCTTAGCCACCTCAATCGGCGACACGAAATCCATGTGCAAGCCGTAGCACAGTTTCTCAATCCGCGCCGTGACTTTGTCAAACTTCACGGATTCGCGGCGACCGTCGCGTTTAATTACTAGCATACCAGTGGTGTTTGGTTGTGGGTTTTTGCTTATATAAGAATGTCGCCGGCGCGGCACAGGGCCGGCGGCAAGTCGTTCATTCAGTTGTGGAAAGGGCAAAGAGAACGGCGGCAGTTGGTAGAGCCGTTTAGTTATTCAATCCCGGAAATTACCGCTTGGTTTTGGGGAGGGCAAGGAAAAAATGGGGAAGTTTTCCACAAAGGGCCCAAACGGGACGCCAGGCCATTTTTTCAAAAAACCTCCACATTGTAGCAGCCATATCCAGCTATTGATTCACCTTTCAACGGCGTTTGCATCGGGGTTGCTACCCACAAAAAAACCCGCCGCTGCAATCGCAGGGCGGGCTTTCCTTTCAAGCTAACACCAGGTCATTTGGCGATACTCGCCGTGCCCGTCGGCCCCGGCTGGCAGGTCAGTATCACACTGATATCAATGGATTTGGCGATATTATTCCGTACCAACGCCGGGATTTTAATCTTGTAGTCGGCCGGGGCCACGCTGAATTTGGACGTCACCACCAAGTCGTTGCCGCGCAGCTGCAAGGTGCCCGGCACCCGCACCTTCCGCTTCACATTGTGAATGGTGAGCTGGCCCTGCACGTACACCGGCTGCGGGCCGCTGCGGAGCGTCGCCTCGTCGGGCCGGGTCACCAGCGTGCCGGTGAAGCGCGCCCGCGGATACTTCTCACTCTCGGCGTAGTTCTCGTTGAAATGCTCCTGCATCAGCGAGTTCTTAAACTGAAAGTCCTTCATCAGCATCGAAAATGCCAGCTGCCCCGTGTTCAAATCGAAGATGGCCGCCACTCGTGAGTTCAGCGCCTCAATATCCTCCAGCGGCGCAGTGGAGAAGAAGGTAGTTTGCCCGTTGGCCGTGGTGTAGCGCTGGAGCATGGCCGCCGTGGGCGCGGTCGCGGCCGCAGGAGCGGGATTGGCCGGCGCTTGGGCATAGGCACCGGGCATCACCGCACTCAGCAGTAGTAGCAGTAAAGCGTATTTCATGCAATGAAAGGAATGATAGGTGGAGGACTAAAACTAAACACAGAAGGCCCCGCGCGGCGCGCGGAGCCTTCTGGTCAGCAACTCGCAGAATGTTCTCACCGGGTTGCCTGTCAGTCCGCTTTTCTTGTTGCCGAGGCCTAGAAGTCCTCGTCGAGCGAGAACACATTGTCGTTGCGCTCGCTCATCACGCCGGCCTTCTGGTACTCGGCCACGCGCTTCTCGAAGAAGTTTGTTTTGCCCTGCACCGAAATCATTTCCATGAAATCGAAGGGGTTGGTGGCGTTATAAATCTTGCCGCAGCCCAGCGACACCAGCAGGCGGTCGGCCACAAACTCGATGTATTGCGCCATCGTCTTGGCGTTCATGCCAATCAGACTCACGGGCAATGCATCCGTCACAAACTCCTGCTCAATGCGCACCGCATCGGCAATGATGGCCTGCACCCGCGCCTCGGGCAGCTTGTTCTGCAAGTAGCTGTAGAGCAGGCAGGCGAAGTCGCAATGCAGTCCTTCATCACGCGAAATCAATTCGTTCGAGAACGTGAGGCCGGGCATCAGGCCACGCTTCTTCAGCCAGAAGATGGAGCAGAACGAACCAGAGAAGAAAATGCCTTCCACCGCCGCGAAGGCAATGAGGCGCTCGGCGAAGTTCTCCGAGTTAATCCACTTCAGGGCCCACTCGCCTTTCTTCTGCACAGCGGGAACCGTTTCGAGGGCGTTGAAGAGGTAATCCTTTTCCTTAGGGTCTTTGATGTAAGTATCAATCAGCAGCGAATAGGTCTCACTGTGAATGTTTTCCATCATAATCTGGAAGCCGTAGAAGCAGCGCGCCTCGGGCATCTGCACCTCCTGCATGAAGTTCACGGCCAGGTTCTCGTTCACGATGCCATCGGAAGCGGCGAAGAAGGCCAGCACGTGCTTGATGAAGTGGCGCTCGTTGTCGTTCAGGTTGTTCCAGTCTTTCTGGTCCTGGCTCAGGTCGATTTCCTCGGCCGTCCAGAACGAGGCCTGCGACTTCTTGTAGTACTGCCACACCTCATCGTTCTGGATGGGAAATAGCACGAAGCGGTTGGGGTTTTCGGCGAGGAGCGGTTCCATAATATCTCGGGGCTTGATGGCGGTTTTCGGCGTGGAAGACGGCAGGCTAACCCCCACGTTCGGGCAGATGTTTGGCCCAAACGTCAGAAACGCGGCCGGCCTTCCAACACCAAATATAGGCCCGCCCGGCAGGCCGATTGCCCACCCGATTAGCTTTTTTATTCGCTCTTTTTTAGCTAAGTCCACATTTTTTTCAGGCCAGTTGCAGGAGTTTTTGCCGGGTTTCTTAGCTGAGCTTAGAATTGAAATCCCCTTCAAAATCAGCCCTTTTGCCCCCACTTATCCACATTAGCCCTGTGGATAAACCCACTTGTCCCCAAACCGACTGTTTTTTGGTCTGATTCGCTCCGTTTTTTAATCTGGGCTTAATCTGCGCTTCATCCACGGCAGGGCGCTTTTGGGGCGGCCGATGCCGGGCAGCCAATGATGATTAAGAACTTAGGGTTTGGATTTCCCAAATCAAAGTCGTACTTTTGCCTTCCCATTTCAGAAAAACCCGCGAAAGCTGATGTACGCAATTGTTAACATAGCTGGCCAGCAGACCAAGGTTGAGGCCAACAAATTCGTTTACGCTCACAAACTGGCCGGCAACGTTGGCGACGTAGTAACGCTGGGCAACGCCCTGCTGACCGACGACAACGGCACCATCACCGTCGGTGCGCCCGAGTTGAAAGTAGCCGTAACCGGCACCATCATCGCCCACGTAAAAGGCGACAAAGTTCTGGTCTTCAAGAAGAAGCGCCGCAAAGGCTACCAGAAAATGAACGGCCACCGTCAGTCGTTCACCAAAGTAATGATTAACAGCATCGGTTAGTCTGAGCTTTTGGCTCGCTACCTGATTCAATCTTAACCCAGCCGCTACCGGTTCATTGCCAGTAGCTTAAGCTTAAATACCATGGCTCACAAGAAAGGTGTCGGCTCGTCCAACAACGGCCGCGAATCGCATTCCAAACGTCTCGGCGTAAAAATCTTCGGTGGCCAGGCCCTCGTTGCCGGCAACATCATCGTGCGTCAGCGCGGTACTGCTCACCACCCCGGTGCCAATGTTGGCATGGGCAAAGACCACACGCTGTTCGCGTTGGTTGACGGCGAGGTTCAGTTCCGCAAGGGCCGCAAAGACCGTTCGTTCGTGACGGTTATCCCCCGCGAAGTAGTTTCGGTTCCGGCTTAATTGCCCACCGATTGTAAGTTAAAAGGGCTGTTCTAACCGGGCAGCCCTTTTGGCGTTGTGGCTTTGCTGCCAGTGGGTTCAGGGCTGGCTGGCTTTGGCCGCGTGGTGCTGGTTGGCGAAGTAAACCCGCAGGTTTACCTGCGCGGCTACGTCCCAGGGCGGGCGGGTGCCAGCCTCGGCTGAGTAAGCCGGAGGCGCTTCGATGCCGAGGCCGGCATTGAGGTCGTAAAGCAGGCGGTGGCTGGGGCCACGGTGCTGCGTGCCACATAGCGCAAACAGGGCGGGCGTGACGCGGCCCACACTCAGGCCCCGGCCCCGCCGCCCGCGCCGGCTGCTGAGCTGCGCGAGTTCGGCGCTGGCTTCCAAGGCTACGTAGTTGCCCCAGGGCTCGGGGCTGGCTTGGGCCTCGGCAGGTTGGTTGAAGTAGTAACGAGCTCCCAGACTTACGCTGGTGCCGGGCGTGGGCAGCAGCGGCGAGCCGCGCCGGCCACGCGGGGCCCGGCCGGCCGAGATATCGGCTTCGGCCTGCGCGTAGGCGCTGAGCCGGGGACGCAGGCGGTATTCGAGGCCGAATGAGATGGGCAACAGCAGCTGCCAGCTGCGGGCATCGGGCAGGTAGAAGAGGTGGGTGAGGCGCAGGCCGCTCTTCAGCAGCAGCCGGGGGCTGGGCGCTGAAGCTGGCGGGGCGGCGGTGGGCGCTGTTTGGGCCCGCGCAGGAGCGGCCAGCGCGGGCAGCAACCCGATACCCAACGCAAAAACGCGCAACCGATGAGCTAGCAATGGCATTGGAAAGAAGGAAGCAAAGCGGTTGAAAACCTGAGCCCGGCTTAAGTCAGCAATGCGCTAACTCGCAGCATTCAAGCAATATCGGGCTTATCTAGCAGTCATTGCAACCGGGGCTGGGTGAGCGCTGGCCCACGCCCAGCCTAACGCCCAAAATACCGGTTGAGATTGAATTGGGTGAGGGGATGAAGTGGCAATTCACCGGACGGATTTAGCCAAAGTCACTCTGGTTGCAGCAGTAGCGGCAGCGACAAGTCAGGCCGCTGGCAAACTCAACCGGTAGAGCACGGGCTTGCTGGGGCTGGCATCGAGCTCCAGACTGGTGATTTGGATGTTGAGCAGGAAGAGGCCGTCTTCGATTTCATCGGGCACGAAGATGAGCTCGGTGATGGTGGCTTCGCGGCGCGGCTGGGCGGAGTATTGCCAGAAGGCGTGGTGGGCTAGGAGCTGACCGGCATCCTCTTCGCGGTCGACGCTGGGCAGGTCGAGCAGCAGGTGCTGGATGTTGTATTCGACCAGCCACTCAGCCAAGGCGGGCTCGATGTAGGTGGGGTTGGTGCCGGAGTAGTGGCGGTGGCGTTTGGCGGCTTCGTTGGGTAGAGTGCGCAGGACGAGGGCTTCGGGGAGGGCGCGGTTGGGCTGCTGTTGCAGCGCGGCCTGCACGTCGGCCAGCATTACGACCAGGTCGCCGTTGGGCTGGGGACGCGGGGCCACGCTCACCAGCCGGGCCACGAACAGGAAGCGGCGCAGGCACTGGTTGAGCGTAATGGCCGGGTCGGGCGAGATGTGGCCGTAGCACTCGGTGTGCGTGCCGTTGCCGTGGGGCGTGACGTGGATGCGCTGGTAGTTGGTGCTGCCGCCCAGCGCCACGCTGCCCACAAAGCTGCCCACCCGAATGGTATCGAACTGCACGGGCTCGGCCCAGAAGCAGTTCACCTGGTCCTCGCCGGGAGCCAGCGGCAGGGAGATATCGAGCGGGGCGGCGGGGTTGTAGGTGTAGGTGCGGCCGGCGAAGGGATAGGTGGGAAGCACTTAGCGGATAGTTTAAGGGTGGGCAGGTACCGATGACGCAGCTTACGCAACGGCGGAAAGGGCTGCAGTTTCAGCCGCAAGTTGGTTCAGAATCCGACTGATTGCGGCGGCCTGACTGATGATGATAAGGTGGCCGCCGGGCAAAATGTACTGGCTGTGCGCGGTTCTGGTGGGTAGCAGCCGGTCCTCGGTGCCGTGGATGCGGATGGCAGCTGGCGAGGTGCGGCCCGGCCATTGCAGGAGCCGCGCAATAGCCCAGCGTGTGAAACCCGGGTCGGTATCCTGCAGAATCTGGCGGAGCAGCTGGTAATCACGTCCGGTTTTCACGCCGAAAAACCAACCGGCCACCCGCGGTAGCCGAGGCAACAGCTGTGGCGGCACCAAGTGATATAAGCCCGTGATTCGGGCCAGCTTCCCAATCCAAGGTAGTTCTGATGGCCCCACAAAGCTGGAAATGAGCACTACCCGCGCCAAAGGGCGCAGCTGCGCCACTTCCAGCGCCAAAACGCCGCCGAAGGAAACGCCCAACAGCCAGCACGCCTGTTCCGGTGGAATTGCCGCCGCGAGGCGAGCCGCGTAGTGCGGCAAGTCTTCGGCTGAGTTTTGCGGCAAAAGCCAGTGTAAGACGTGGACTTCGCCCCGCAGGCGCAGAAACTGAAATACCCGCTCATCGGCACCGAGGCCGGGAATAAGGTAAAAGATGGGCGGCGAAGCGGCCATCATGCCACCTTACATATCGAGGCGCACGAATACGCCTTCGAGGTAGAAGATGTTGTGGGGCTGCGGGTCATCGGGGTCGTCGCCTTCCAGCTCGCCGTCTTCGGTAGCGGGGTAGGTAACAGACAGTTTCAGGGCCACGCTGGGCAGGGGCACGGGCGGGCGGTCGTCGGCGTTGAATTCGAGCAGGGCGGGCCAGTCGGCGGCGGCCAGGGCATCGGCTACTTCTTCCTGGAGGGCTTCGGCGCGGGTATGAGCCAGGCTGAGGAGGGTATCAAGCGCCTTGAAGGGCAGCGCGAGGTGGAAGAAATGGGTGTCGTTATCGAAAAACGTGGTAGCCCACACGGTCACGTCATCGGTGTTATCGAAGACAATGGCCACGACGTAAATCTGCTCCACGAAGAAGTCGGCGTCGTCGGCAATGCTGTCGCTCAGTAGTTTCATTCGGCTACGGCAGGGGTTTGGAACAGCTCCAGCGTGATGTGGTCGGCCAGGAGCTTGCCCGCGTCGGTCAAGGTAAGGACTTCGTTTTGGATAGTGGCCCAGCCGTTGGCTTGCAACTCGGCGAGGTAGGCGGCGCGGGTGCTGGGCAGGTCGAGGCCGTGGTGGGTGCGCAGGTGGGCCAGGTCGCAGCCCCGGGCGGTGCGTAGGGTGGTGAGCAGGTACTCGTTGGCGCGGTCGGTGGCGGTGAGTTCGTCCACGGTCACGGGCACATCACCACGCTCCAGCACGGCGGCCACGTATTGTGGGTTGTTGGCGAGGGTGAACTGGCGGTTCCGGCCGTCGTAGCTGTGGGCGCTGGGGCCAAGGCCGAGGTAGGGCACCCCGCGCCAGTAGTTGGCGTTGTGGCGGCTCTCGCGGCCGGGCTGGCAGAAGTTACTGATTTCGTACTGCGTGTAGCCGTGGGCGCGCATGGCGGCCAGCAGCATCTCAAACTGCGTGGCCACGAACTCATCGGGTGCGGGCCGGAAGGTGCCTTTTTGCAGGCGGTGGCCGAAGGCTGTGCCCGGCTCGATGGTGAGCGCATAGGCCGAAACGTGGGGCACGCCCAACGCGAAAGCATTAGCCAAATCAGCTTCCCAGATGTGGTGGCCGGGCGCGGGCACGCCGTAAATCAGGTCAATGGAGATGTTCTCGAAGCCCGCGTCCTGGGCGCGGCGCACGGCGGTGGTTGATTCTTCGGCGGTGTGGGCGCGGTTCATCATCCGCAAATGCGGCTCGTAGAAGCTTTGCAGGCCGATGCTGAGGCGGTTGATGCCGGCGGACTTTAGCTCGTGCAGCTTGGCGGCACTGAGGTCGTCGGGGTTGGCTTCAAGGGTTATTTCGGCCTGCGGCGATACTGCGAAATGGCGGTGAATGGCGGCGAAAATCTGGTTTAATTCGTCCGCCGTGAGTAGCGATGGGGTGCCGCCGCCGAAGTAAATGGTTTCTAAAGCAGTGCCCGCGCCGAGGTAGTCGCGCCGCAGCTCAATTTCCCGCACGATGGCATCGACCAAGCGGCTTTTCAGCCCCAGCGAGGTGCTGAAATGGAAGTCACAATAGTGGCAGGCCTGCTTGCAGAAAGGAATGTGGAGGTAAAGGCCGGCCATGATTGTGCAGATTCGAGGAGCAAATTGCCCCGCCACAAAGGTACCGCTTCCCAGATGCCGCCGACCAAGGAGTTCAATACCCTTGTCAGGAATGTGCGTGTCAGAAAATAATTTCTGACACGCACATTCCTGACAGCCCACCAGGCACCGGCCGGGAGTTTTACCTTCGGGAAATTAAACACCGTCCTCTGCGTTATCCCCCCGAATGACTATGTTTCTACTGCGCTTTTGGGGAATGCTGCTGTTCGGCTGGCTGGCCACGCCGTGGCTGGCCGCCGCCCAAACGCCCGGCCTCGACCCCAATGTGCCCAACCAGCCCGGCCTAGCCACCCCTACCCTGCCGCCTCGTGCCACGCCGGCTTCGGCGGCGGCCACGCGCCGGGTACTAGCCCACCCGCGCCTGCTGGTGCTCGAAACTGAAGCCGCCGACCGGCCCGTGCTGCGCCGCTACAAGGTGCGCGCCAGCGTGCCCGATTCCCTAAGCGCGTTGCGCGAGGTGCGCGAGCTGGTGTTGGGCCTGCAAGGGGATTCCTACCTAACCGCCTCGGCCGATGAGCTGCACTGGAGCCGCGACACTGTGCGGGTGCGCCTGTACGTGGGCGAGCAGTTCCGCTGGGCCTACCTGCGCAACGGCAACCTCGGCGACGGCCTGCTGACCCGCGCCGGCTACCGCGAAAAGTTCTTCCGGGGCACGCCCTTCGTGCCCGAAGACTGGGTGAAGCTCCAGGAGCGCATCCTCACCGAAGCCGAAAACCAGGGCTTCCCCTTCGCCTCCGTCGGCCTCGATTCCGTGCATCTCAGCGGGCACGACATCGCGGGCCGCGTGGTGCTTAAGCGGGGCCGCGTGGTGGTGTTCGACTCGCTCCAGATTGTGGGCAACAGCAAGACCAAGAAGCGCTTCCTGACTAAGTACCTTCAGATTTTTCCGGGCCAGCCCTTCAGCCAGCAGCGCGTGGCCGCCGCCGCCCAGCTATTGCGCCAGCTGCCCTACGTGAAGCTGCGGGCCGAGCCCGAAGTACGCTTCGCCCTGGGCCGGGCGCGGGTGTACCTGCTGCTCGACGACCGGCCGAGCAACCAGTTCGACGCCATCGTGGGCATTCTGCCGAACTCGAACGCCAATCAAACCGGCGTGCAATTCACCGGCGACGTCACCATCAACCTGCGCAACATCAAGGGCGGCGGCAAGCAGCTGGGCCTGCAATGGCGCAAAACCGACGCCATCTCGCAGCTGCTCGATGCCCAATACGTGCACCCCAACTTCTTCGGCACGCCGCTGGAAGTGGCCGGCACCTTCAACCTTTACAAGCAAACCAACGCCTTCCTCACGTTGCGGCCGCGCCTTCAGGTGACCTACCCCACGGCGCGGGCCGGCCGCGTCAGCTTTTTCACCGAGCAGCGCAACTCGTTTCTGCTCGACACCACGCTGCGGCAAAAAACCGTGCTGCCCGATACCATTGATTCCCAGTACAATTCCTACGGTATCGGCTACGCCTGGAATAGTCTTGATGACTTATTTTTCCCGCACCGCGGCTACCTCGTGAATGCCCAGGGCGCGGTAGGCACCAAGAAAATCATCAAAAACGGCGAGCTGAAGCCCGAGCTCTACGACGGCATTCCGCTCAATTCCACCCAATACTCCTTCGGACTGCGCGCCGAGCGCTACTTCCCGGTGAAGCGGGCGGGCGTATTGCTGCTGCGCCTGCGCGGCGAGGGCCTGCTCAATCCGCGCCTGTTTGTCAACGACTTGTTCCGGCTGGGCGGTCTGAATTCCTTGCGTGGCTTCAACGAAAACCAGTTCTACACCAGCTCCTACGCCGTGGCTACGGCCGAGTTTCGGCAGTTCATCGGGCCCGATTCCTACGCATTTCTATTCACCGACCAGGCCTACCTGCGCCACGACATCGAAAACGACCGGTTCAGCGACCAGCCCACCGGCGTGGGCGCGGGGCTGAGCTTCCGCACGGCAGCGGGCTTGTTTCAGTTCGTGTACTCGGTAGGGCGGGCCAATAATCAGGCTTTCGAGTTGAAATCCTCCAAAATCCACTTCGGGTTGACCAGTCGGTTTTAGTAGGGTGGAAAACGAGTCAACAGGGGGCAATTGCGCCATTTCGTCCGGAATTTTTGGCCAAAATACCGGGTCCCGGTCATCCTGGCCGAAATCAGGAAATCTTCATAAAAACGGCCGTCAATATGGCTGATATTCAGCGCAGATAAGCCGTGATTCAGATTGGTACATCGTTTGTAATTACCCGTCCGAAGCCGCCTCTATTTGCGGCTCCCTGCCATGAAACTTATCAGCTCGAAATTCATCCATAGCATTGCCCCTCAGCTCGACCTGCTCAACACCATCGGTGGGGGCGTGGCCCAGCCACAGCTTCGCATCGACCGCCACCCGAAAGGCGTGATTGTGCGCGTGGCCATGCCCACCGTGTCGGCCAACAGCTTCCGCGTGGTGCTGAACCAGCAGAAACTGACCGTATTCAGCGACTACCGCCACGAACCCGACGACCAACTGGCCGCCCCGCTCTTCGTCCAAACCCTCGACCTGCCCACCAATCTGGATGTGGCCCGCATCGATGCCATTCACGAAGGCCAGGAGCTGCGCGTGCGCATCCCCTTCCTGAACCCCAACGACCATCAACGCGAAATCGACATCAAGCGCAACGAGTAGAGTTAATCCGTGGTGAGAGCCGATGGCCGTTTACCTGCCGACGGCTCCGCTGCCGCTCCTCGCCACCGCTTTTTATAACGCCGGGACCGACCGGCACCGCAGTCCTATTTATATAGCCGGGACCGACCGGCCACTTTCCGAGTCTTTTGGGTTTTTACTCTTGAGCCACCGCCCGCAGCGGTGGTTTTGTTTTTTCGGGCCTACCCGAACAGCGGGATAATCAGCACGAAGCTCATCACCACGGCGAGGTAAAACCAGCCCATCATCTGGCCCCGGTAGCGGCGCGGCAGACGGTTGCTGAGCACCAGCATGGCCGCGATAACCAGCGTGAGGTGCGCCACAAAAAACACCATCGTCTTCACCCAATTGCTCACGATGGTGTTTTCGGGCTGGTTCTGGTTGCTTTCGCCCAGGCCCGAAGTCAGGTATTGCAGGCCATAAAAGGCCACGATTTCAAAGGCGATGAACAGCCCCAGACCCGCCAGCAGCGCCGGCCTGGACGATTTTTCGGAGACGTCGGCCATGATGCTTACGGGCGAGGGCGGCCCTGCACTTCCGCGCTACGGGCCTTAATGTAAAGCTCCTCGACCTTGGTGCGGGCCCAGGGCGTGCGGCGCAAAAACGTGAGGCTGGACTTGATGCTCGGGTTGTCGGCGAAGCAGTTCATGCGCAGGCGCGCATCGAGCTCGGGCCAGCCGTAGGCGGCCACGAGGTACTCCAGAATCTGCACCAGCTTTATGCCGTGCAGCTCGCTGATGAGGTGGCCGGTTTCGTCGCGGGCATCGGCGGCGCGGAGGAAAGACATAGGCGAATTTGGTGGGCTGAAAGCGCAAAGTTCGCGAAAAGCCGGGGCCCGGCGCACGATGGCGCGCGGCGCGGCGTTATTTTTGGAGCCCCTGCCTATGCCGCCATTGTCCAGCACCGCACCCGTTGCCCAGCCCGCCCGGCCCGCCGCGCCCCGGCGGCCGTGGCGGCGCGGCCTGCTGGCAGCGGCCCTGCTGGCCTTGCTGCTGGGCGGCACCTACTACCTGCGCCACCAGGTGCAGCTGAACCGCTACGCCCGCCGGGCCTGGGCCACGTTCACCAAAAACGGCCTCACCGGCCGCGAAAAAACCCCGCTGCTGGCCGGCTACTCGGTGCACGGCATCGACGTCTCATCATACCAGGGCCGCATCGACTGGCCCGAGGTGGCCCGCAACCGCGTCCGGTTTGCTTTCATCAAGGCCAGCGAGGGCGCTACGATGCGCGACCCGCGCTTCGCTCGC
The DNA here is from genome assembly GCF_054776495.1 of Hymenobacter segetis. NCBI lineage: Bacteria > Pseudomonadati > Bacteroidota > Cytophagia > Cytophagales > Hymenobacteraceae > Hymenobacter > Hymenobacter segetis. The sequence goes on from NZ_BAAHBV010000003.1 coordinate 437,144, forward strand.
AACTGGCGCGAGGCCCGCAAAGCCGGCGTGCTCTGCGGAGCATATCACTACTTCCTGCCCAACCGCGATGGCAAGGTGCAGGCCAATCTATTTGCCAAAACAGTGCCCCTCGCCCCCGGCGACCTGCCACCCGTACTCGACGTAGAAGCCGCTAATTTCCACGACGTGGCCGTGCTGCGCCGCGAAGTGGCCCGCTGGCTGCGCCTCATCGAGGCGCATTACGGCGTCCGGCCCATCCTCTATTCCAACCACAGCTTCTACAAGCGCCACCTCGCCGGGCACTTCGACGACTACCCACTCTGGCTGGCCCACTACGAAGTGGAGCGCCCCACCCTGCCCCGCAGCAAGTGGATAATCTGGCAGCATTCCGACGAAGCCTACGTGCCCGGCATTCGCGGCGTGGTCGATTTCAACGTCTTCCAGGGCAATTTCGAGTCGTTGCAGGCGTTGCGGATTCCGGCGGCCCCGCCCAAGCCGGCCCACTAAAAAGCTATTTGAATAAGCCACGAGTTGTCATTCCGACGCAGGAGGAACCTGGGTAAAACCGTCAAAGCAGAACCCTCATATTCCTCCTGCGTCGGAATGGCAACCTTCTAAAAAAAACCGTCCGGCCCGGCGGCTTCCGCAGAAGCAGCCAGGCCGGACGGCCGTAGTTTGCCCGAGGCCAAGGACCTACATTTTCTCCTTGGTCTCCATTTTGGCGTCCTTCTTCACGACCTTGCCTTCTTTTTTAACCATTTTGTCGCCGTGCATTTTGCCGGCGTGCTTCACCATCTTGCCTTCGGTCTTTTCTTCTTTTTTCATCATCTTGCCATCACCTTGCTGCGCGTGAGCAGCCATAAACGTGAACGACAGGGCGAGGGCCGAAGCCACTTTCAGGAAATTTTTCATTGGTTGTGTTGGGGAAAAATAGGGTTGTGTGAGAATTACAACCGAAAGATTATCACCTAAAATAAAGGTTGGATGAAGTTGAATAAACAAGCCAAAATTCTGCACCGCGGGCTATTATACCTGCTGTTTTTGCTGGCCTTGGGGCTGGCCTCCTGCGGCGGCAGCCACACCGTGAGCAAGGGCACAAAGGGCGCCCGAAACAGTGTTCAATCGGGCCTGGGCTCCTACTATGCTGACAAGTTTAACGGCCGGCCCACCGCCAGCGGCAGTACCTACCGCCCCGGCCAGATGACGGCCGCCCACAACACGCTGCCGTTCGGCACCCTCATCCGCGTTACCAACACCCGCAATGGCCGCTCCGTGGATGTGACCGTAACCGACCGCGGCCCGCACACCAAAGGCTACATCGTGGATGTGTCGCACCGCGCCGCCGTGCAGCTCGGCATCATCGAGGCCGGCGTGGTTCCGGTGCAGGTCACCGTTATCCGCGAAGCCGCCGACAACCGTTAGTCCGCCGGCCCGTCTTCACCTTATATCTTCGTCCCCCCTCGACTACCCTACTGCCATGAATATCCGCAAAAAAGTAACCTGGACGCTCCCCCCCGGCGTCAACCGCTACGCCGCCCTCGACCTGTGGGTGCCCGCCGCCGAGGACGAAGACTGGTCCGACGATGAAATCCAATACGTCATCACCGAAGTAGTGGAAGCCGAAACTGATGCCGCCGGCCTCGAAATTTTGGCTTGGTACAGCAAAATCATGTAAGCCAATACGCTGTTGCCGGGCTTGCCTCGCCGCCCTCCCCTTGCTGCTGCCCGCAGCCACTGGGGAGGGCGGCTTTTTTGTGCGCGGGGCTCTGCTATTCGCTGCTTTGAGCGGCCTTATTGCTACTGCCTGGGATGAATTATAAAAACAATGGTTTTTTATAAATAAAACTTTAATGATATTTTTTATTCATAAATCATTTTATTTTTAATTTATTAAACAAGATTTAATTGTACTTTTGAGTCAATCGGGTTTTGGCGAATACGCCTCCTTTCCGCTTGACCCGGACACACTAAACTGCATTTGCTATGAATATCAACTATTTACTAACTAAAATCATTGGCTTGACGGTTGTCAGCACGTTAAGCCTGGCAACTATTAAGGCAGCGCCCATCGGAACGGGCCAGATGCTGGGCCAATGGGCTGGTGCTCTGCCTGTACCTGGCGGCAGCCGCCAGGTATTTATCAGTGTGAGCGCACAGGCTGATGGTACGCCTACGGCCGTGCTCCGCATGGACGCGGGACGGCTCCACAACAGCCCGATGCGCGTGGTGAGCACCGCCGACAGCGTGGTTTTTTATGCCGATAAGGCGGGCTGCCGCTTTGCCGGCCAGCCTGTGGCCAACGGGCAGCGACTGCGCGGCCAATGGCAGCAGCCCGGCTTCCGCGCTATGCTGGTGCTGGACCGCGTGGCCGCCGACAAAACCGCTGAAGCAAGCATAGCCCTGGCCCCCTTTAAGGAAGCCCCGGCTTACAAAACCGAAGAAGTACACGTGAGCAGCCCGAGTAGTCCCAGCCCCGAAATTGGCCTGGGCGGTACGCTGCGTTTGCCCACCGGCACCGGGCCATTTCCCGCCGTGGTGTTGCTGCCGGATGTGAACACCCCGGAATCAGCCACGGGCGATTATAGCCTACTGAATGCCCTGGCCGACTACCTCACCCGTCAGGGCGTGGCCGTGCTGCGCCTCGATGACCGGGGAACAGGCCGCTCGGTGGGGGTATCTGCGGCCACAGCGGGCACCCAGCTGGTGGCCGATGCGCAATCGGCTATGGCCTACCTGCGGGCCAAGCCCGGCATCGACCCACTGCGCGTGGGCCTGCTGGGGCATGGCGAAGGGGCCAACGTGGCCTTATTGGCTGGGGCACAGGCACCCGCGCCCGCATTCCTGGTGGCATTGGGCGCGGCCGGCGTGAATGGGCAGGAGCTGCTGGCCCGGCAAACCTCGCTGGTGAACCAGCCCGGCGAGCCCGATACCGCCCAGATAAAGTGGGCTGCCACGGCAGCGCAAGCAATGGCAGTGGCCCGGCGCGAAGCCAAACAGCAGCTAGCCACCGGTGCCAATCCTGCCCAAACCCAGCTGCGCATTGCCCAGGAGCAGCTGCGCCTGACCACCGAAGCCCGCAAGCGCAATGATGCGCTGTATAAGCGCCAGTACGCGCTGCTCGAAATCATCCGTCAGACGAGTGATAATGCCCAGGCGCAGGCCATTGTGGCCAATATGTTGAAGCAGATTTATCCGTCGCTGACCTCGGCGGCGGCGCAGGCCCGGGCCGGGCAGCTCACCAGCCCGTGGTACCGCTCCTTCCTCACCTTCAATCCGCAGGCAGAGCTGGCCAAAGTAGCCTGCCCCACCCTGCTCCTGCACGGCACCGCCGACACGCAGGTGCAACTAGCCGCCAACCTGCCGGCGCTGGAAAAAGGCCTCAAAGCCAACAAGCGCGTGAACGTGCAGAAGCTCGACGGCCTGAACCACGAGTTTCAGGCGCCCCTCAGCGAGCAGGCCCTGGCAGCAGGCACCACCGTACGCCCCACGGCGGCTACCGATGCCCTCGAAACTGTGGGCGAATGGGTGATGCAGCAGGTGAAATAACAAACGGTACGCTACGCGGCCGAAGGCGAGCGAAACGCCTCGCGCAGCCAGCATCCAGCCAAAGCCGCCAGCCCGCCAACCAAACCAGCCACAAGGCCGGCCACCAGCACCAGCGCCACCGATGAGCCGCCCAGGGGCAGCAGTTGCGCCACGCGGTGCGCCAGTAGGCCACCATTCTGATAGGCCAGCCAAGCGGCGGGCAGTATCCAGCTCAGCCCACCTCCGCTAAAGCCGGCCCAAAAGGCTACGCGGCCCGTGGGAGCAATTGCCAGCCCCACTACAAACGCCACCACGGCCAGGCTCCACCACGGCAGGTCTAGCTGCACGGCCGAGGCCAGCACGAGAATGAGAATCGGTAAAAGCCAGGGGTTGCGCCAGTTCATGCGGACAAAGTAACGCAGCAGGGGCGGGAATAAGAACGTCATGCAGAGCGTAGCGAAGCATCTTTACCGCTCAACGCAATCAAAAGAATTAGTGACTGCAGTAAAGATGCTACGCTCTGCATGACCCGCAATTACTGTTCAGGACTGCTTAAGCTGCCGCCAGTACCTCCGGGTCGTTATTCGCCGGCGAGTTTACGCGCTTGCTGATGACGTATTCCTGCATGGCGGCCGCATCATACGGCTGCAACAGCTGCTGGTGCGCCGACAGGCTCAGGCCATCATCGAGCCAGGCCTTTTCGGCGGCGCGGGTGGGCAGGATGACGGGCATCCGGTTGTGGATTTTGGCCATCAGCGCGTTGGGCTCGGTAGTGATGATGGTGAAGGTGGGGTGCAGTTCGCCGGTGCTGCGGTCCAGCCACTCATCCCAGAGGCCGGCGAAGGCGAAGGGCTGTTCATCGCGCAGCAGGATGCGGTGTGGCACCTTGCCCGCGGGCGTGGCCTGCCACTCGAAGAAACTATCGGCCAGCACAAGGCAGCGCTTCCGCCCCAGCAGCTGCCGGAAACTGGGCTTTTCGGCCAGCGTCTCGGCCCGGGCATTGATGGGCTTGGGGCCGGCGGCCGGGTCCTTGCTCCAGCTGGGCACCAGGCCCCAGCTCAGCAGCTGAATCTGGCCGGGCGCGGCGTTGGTGATGATGGGCAGCCGCTGCGAGGGCGCGGCGTTGTAAGTAGTCGGCGCGGGCTCGGTGAATTTGGCGTCGAAGCGCTTTTCAATGACTGGCGCGGGGGCGATGAAGGTGTAGCGACCACACATGGCGGAAAGGAAGGATAGTGAAAATTGCCTGTCATCCTGAACGCAGTGAAGGACCTTACCACGTTCGAACGAGTCGCTGTTTATACGACAATCGGTCAAACGTGGTAAGGTCCTTCACTGCGTTCAGGATGACAAATGGAGCTAACGTCGCCCCATCGACTCCTGCTTACGCCTTATACAGTAGCTCGTAGTATTCCTTGGCCATGCGGCCGCTTTCAAACTCCGGCTCCACGTCCTTCATGGCGGTTTTCACCACTTTCAGGAAGTTTTTGGGCTGGTCGTAGTATAGCGGCAGCACGGTGTTTTCGAGCACGTCGAGCAGGGCGGTGGCCTCGGCATCGTCCTTCACGTTATCGGGCAGGGTCACGTCGACAATCGGAATGAGGAAGCCATTTTCACCGTCGCGGCAGAATTCGGGAATCCAGCCGTCGGCGATGCTCAGGTTCACGCTGGCGTTCATGGCGGCGGTCATGCCGCTGGTGCCGCTGGCCTCCCGGGGGAAGCGGGGCGTGTTCAGCCAGATGTCGGAACCCTTTTTGAGGGCGGCCGACAGACCCAGCTCGTAGCCGGTGAGGACGGCGCAGTTCTTCAGATTGGCCGTGCGCTTGATGATTTCATTGAACAAAGCCACTGCGCCGAAGTCCTTCGGGTAGGGCTTACCGGCCCAAATCATCTGGATGGGGTGCTTGGAATTGTTGGCCAGCTCCACGAAGCGCTCGAAGTGGCGCAGAATCAAATCGGCGCGCTTGTAGCCGGCGAAACGACGGGCCCATACGATGGTGATGACGTTGGGGTCGAAGACGTTGCCGGTCTGGTCGGCCACGATTTTGAACAGGTCCTTTTTCAGCTCCTGCTTGCGGGCCAGCAGGGCGGCATCGTCCTTGCCTTTGAGGGCGGCGGCCAGCTGCGTGTCGCGCCAGTAGGTGCCGTTCTGGCTGTTGGTGATGGGGATAATGGGACAGATACCCTCGTAGTGGCCCCACATTTCGTTGGCCACGGTGCCGTGTACCTTGCTCACAGCGTTGGCCTTACGCGAGAAACGCAGCGCGGTGAGGGTATAGTTGAGCGCGTCGCCGTGGCCGATTTGGGCCACGCGGCGCACCTCGTCTTCCGGCATCGTGCCGAAGAAGGTCATGTCCGTGAGCAGCTTCATGGGGCGCTCCTCGTTGCCGGCCAGCTCGGGGGTGTGCGTGGTGAAAACCAGGCGTTTCTGCACCTCGGCCAGGTCGCGGCCGTGCTTCTCGTAGAGGTAGAAGGCCAGCGGCAGGCCGTGGCCTTCGTTGAGGTGGTACACGTCGGTCTGGCGGCCGAGCACGTCGAGCAGCTTGCCGCCGCCCACGCCCAGCAGGATGCTCTGGGCCACGCGGGCCGCCGCGTCCGGGTCGTAGAGGTGGTGCGAGATGGTGCGCGAGAGGAAGTCGTTCTGCTCAATATCTGTGGTGAGGAAGAACATCGGCACGGTCCCGAATACTTCCGGAGCCAGGTACAGAGCCTTCACCTGCACATCGGCCCCGTGGATGGTGATGGGGAAAATGATGCCCGTATCCTGCAGGAACGAATAGTGCTTCTGGCGGAACTCGGCGCGCATGCTTTGGTCGGCGTTGCGGTCCTGGTCGTAGTAGCCGAAGCTCCACAGGATGCTGATGCCCACCAGGTTCTGCTTCAGCTCGAAGCCCGAGCGCATGTGCGAGCCAGCCAGAAAGCCGAGGCCGCCGGAATAGGTTTTCAGGGCCTGGTCGACGGCAAACTCCATCGAGAAGTACGCGGCGGCGGTCTTGAATTTGGCGGCCGGCGTGTAGGGTTTAAAGGTAAAAGCCATTAATAAAGGGCTAGGGCGCGGGCCGGAGCGCACGCCAGAATGGAGGTTTCGGGTTGGAAAAAAGAAGCGCCGCCTGAAGCGCAGCTTCCGTTGAGGGCGCAAGGTCCGAAGCATTCCGGAAAAATCGCAACCACTTGATATTGAGGCACGACTTACGCAAACGTTAGCATTTGGCCCAACGGCAACAGTGTCAAGGCAATATCAGCCAGCGGGTTACTACCAAATTTTCTTCGTGCCCCGTGCAAAGAGAGCATCTTTTTGTTCCCTGACACCATTGCCGCCTTAGCAGCAAACACTTGCCTTTGTCTGCCAAGCATCAATTATGAAGAAATAATTAATTTTTTAATTATAGTAACATATTTTCTAATTTTAATAAAATCAATCTACTGAAAAGGCATTTAATTAATGATAATTCAAAAAAAGCCACAATCTTTTAACATATCCCATTGCAATACCCCTAGTTGATTACACTAGCTTTGGCGCTTCACTCCCAAACTTTTAACCCATTTCACACCATGCGCATGACACTTTCTGTTCGCTACCTGGTGGCGCCCTTGCTGGGTGCTCTCCTGTTCGCCAGTTGTTCGAAATCGGAGCTAACGCCGGAGGCCCCGGCGGCGGCTACGGTGTTGCAAAATGTATCGGCACCGGGCTTCCCCGAAGGCTTTGAAACGGGTACCAAAACGGCTTACACCACGGGTAGTGTCACGCTCGGCTCGGGCTCCTGGACGCTGAACGATGCCCTCATCGGCAACACCACGGCCGATGCCAAAACTGGCACCTGGTCGGCCCGGGTGCGCAACAGCGGTTCGCTGAGCATGAATTTTGACCTGACCGGCGGGGCCGGCGTGGTCACGGTGGCGCACGCCCTGTATGGCACCGACGCCAGCGGCACCTGGGAGCTGTGGGCCAGCGCCAACAGCGGCAGCAGCTACGCTAAGGTGGGCAGCACCATCACCACGAGCAGCACCACGCTGAGCACGGCTTCCTTCACGGTGAACATTGCCGGCAACGTGCGCCTGCAGGTGCGCAAAACCGACGGCAGCACCAACCGTCTGAACTTCGACAACATCACGGTGGAAAGCTATGGTACCGGCGGTGGCGGCGGCGGTGGTACTGGCGGCAAGAAATTCCTCTTCGATGCCAGCCACGCGGAGCTGGCCGGCAACGCCGACTGGGCCCTGGACGTGGACGGCGGCGTGACGCCGCGCTACCCCACGCCAGCCGCTTCGGGCATCACGGCCAGCACTTCGGAAACGTACTGGACGGCCGCCCTCTCCTCGTGGGGCGTGGCGCTGGTGAAGCTGGGCAACTCGGTGGAAAACCTGCCCTCGGGCACGGCCATCACCTACGGCAATACCTCGAACCCTCAGGATTTGGCCAACTACAATGTGTTTGTGGTGGATGAGCCGAATACGCTGTTCTCGGCTACCGAGAAAACGGCCATCATCAACTTCGTAAAAAACGGCGGCGGCCTGTTCATGATTTCGGACCACGATGTATCGGACCGCAACAATGACGGCTACGACTCGCCCGCCATCTGGAACGATTTGATGACGAATAACTCGGTACAGGCCAACCCCTTCGGCTACAGCATCAACCTCACCAATATCTCGGAAACCACCAGCAACGTGCTGGCCAGCGGCACCAACACCATCCTGAACGGCTCGCAGGGCGCGGTGACGCAGCTGAAATTCTCGAACGGCGCGACGATGACTAAGACCTCCGGCTCGGCCGCCACACCGCTGATTTGGCAGAGCACCGCCTCGCAGGGCAACACCAACATCATGTGCCTGAGCAGCACCTACGGCACGGGCCGCGTGGTGTGCATCACCGACTCGTCGCCGGCCGACGACGGCACCGGCAGCCCCGGCAACACCGTGTACCCCGGGTGGACCGAAATTGCCAGCCACGCCAAGTTGCACATGAACGCCTCGCTCTGGCTGGCCAAGCAGCAGTAAGCCACTTGGCTGAAGCGAATAGTGAAAGCCCGCTCCCAGGTTTGGGGGCGGGCTTTTTTGTGGGCTTGATGTGAGCGAAAAATATATTCCGAAAGTGGAAACGGTTGCGCATGAAGCTCCTTCCGGGAAAGCCGTACTTTTGGCCCTGCCGTTATTCTTACGCCCTTTTTGCCATGAAATTCCCACAATTTCTGCTCGTCGCTACCGGGCTGCTGATGCCGCTGCTGTCGCCGGCCGCAACCGGTGCTGCTGGTCCCGCCGCTACTCCCAGCGCCACTGCGAAAGCCGCCCCCGGCGTGCGCATCGACCCGACTTACTGGTGGGTGGGCATGAAAAACCCCAAGCTGCAATTGCTAGTGAATGCGCCCGGCATCGCGGGCAGCACGGCCACCCTGGCCACCTACCCCGGCGTGACCCTGGACAGTCAGCAGAAGCTGGAAAGCCCGAACTACCTCGTTGTCAACCTCACCATCAGCCCAGACGCCAAGCCGGGCCAGCTGAAACTGAGCTTCAAAGGCAGCAAAAGCCTGACATATACCTACGAACTGCGCGCCCGCAATACCGACCCGCAGCGCACGCAGGGTCTCACGCAGGCCGATTTCATCTATATGCTGATGCCGGACCGCTTCGCAAACGGCGACCCGAAGAACGACGTGGTGAAAGGCACCCGCGTGAATCACATTGCCCGCGACTCGATGTACGCCCGCCACGGCGGCGACCTGAAGGGCATTCAGAACCATTTCGACTACTTCAAGAAGCTGGGCGCGACGGCCATCTGGCCCACGCCCATCATCGAAAACGACATGCCCAAGGCCAGCTACCACGGCTACGCGGTAACGGACTGCTACAAAATCGACCCGCGCTACGGCACCAACGCCGAGTACCAGCAGTTCGTGAAAGCCGCCCACGCCGACGGCCTGAAAGTGGTGCAGGACATCGTGCTCAACCACTGGGGCAGCTACCACCATCTGTTCCTCGACAAGCCGGCGGCCGACTGGTTCCACGCCTTCCCCAAGTTCACTCGCAGCAATTACAATGCTTTTGCGCTGAACGACCCCTACGGCTCGAAGCGCGACTACACGCTGTTCAACGACGGCTGGTTTGATACCACGATGCCCGATGTGAACCAGGGCAATCCGCTGGTGGCTACTTACGTGATTCAGAACTTCCTGTGGTGGGTAGAATCGACGGGAATTGATGGCTACCGCATTGATACGTACCCCTATTCCGAACCCAACTTCCTCATGGCCTGGGGCAAAGCCATTGGCGAAGAATACCCCAAGCTGGCCCAGTTTGGCGAAGCCTGGGAAGGAACGGAGGCCGAGCAGGCCTTCTTCGCCCAGAACATCCTGCCGCCGGTGAACGGCTTCAAGTCGAACCTGCCCGGCGTGCTCGACTTCCAGATTTGCTTCGCGATTTCGGATGCGTTGAAAACCGAAAACGGCGACCTGAGCAAGCTCTACCACGCCCTGCAGGGCGACTGGCTGTACGTGGACGCCACCCGCAACGTGACCTTCCTCGACAACCACGACATGAGCCGCTTCTACTCGGTGATTGGCGAGGATTTCGGCAAGTTCAAAACCGGCATTGCCTGGCTGCTGACTTTGCGCGGCACCCCCCAACTCTACTACGGCACCGAGGTGCTGATGAAGAACTTCTCGAACCCCGACGGCAAAGTGCGCGAGGATTTCCCCGGCGGCTGGGCCGGCGACAAAACTAACTACTTCACTACGCGGCCCAGCGGCCAGGCCGGCGAGGCGTTCGACTACGTGAGCAAGCTGGCCAACTACCGCAAGGCCCACCCGGTGCTGAGCAGCGGCAAGCTGATGCAGTTCATCCCGCAGGATGGCGTGTACACCTACTTCCGCTACAACGACGCGGGCGAGTGCGTGATGATTATCGCCAACAACACGAAGGACGAAAAGAAGGTGGATGGGACTCGGTTTGCCGAGCGCACCGACGGCTTTTCCTCGGGCATGGAAGTGGCGAGCGGAGCTACTATTTCCGACCTAAAAAACCTGACCGTGCCCGCTCATACGGCCTGGGTGGTGGAACTGCGGAAATAATCCGACGGTTCGTTTAAACTGCTTCGCCTGCTGCACTGGCAGATTTCCTTTCATTGTTGCTAACCCTGCGCGCCCATGACCGACCTCACCGACCAAGTTGCCATCGTCACCGGCGCGAGCCGTGGCATTGGCAAAGCCATTGCGTTGCTGCTGGCCCTGCAAGGCGCCAAAGTAGTGGCAGTGGCCCGCAGCGAAGACGAACTCTTGGAGCTGGGCCAGAAAACGCAGGGCCTGTGCATCGTGGCCGACGTTTCGGACGAAGCCGACGCCAAGCTCGTCGTGGCCGAGACGCTGAGCCGCTACGGCCGCCTAGACATTCTGGTGTGCAACGCCGGCGTGGGCTCGTTCAACGAGCTGGAGCAGTTCGACGCGGCCGAGTGGGACCGGATTTTTGACACCAACGTGAAGGGCACTTTCCTGCTGTGCAAGGCCGCCGTGCCGCATTTCAAGGCCCAGAAAAAAGGCCATATCGTGGGCATTACCTCCGATGTGGCCAAGCGCACCTTCGCCCACGGCACGGCCTACGGGGCCAGCAAATTTGCCCAGGATGCCGTACTGGCCAGCCTGCGCAAGGAAGTGCGGCCGCACGGCATCAAGGTGAGCACCATTTATCCAGGGCTGGTCGACACCTATTTCAACGACACCACGCCCGGCAGTGTGGAGAACGAGAAAACCCACCTCCGCCCCGCCGATATCGCCCAGGCCGTGCGTTACGTGCTCGAAGCGCCCACGCACGTGGTGGTGGATGAGCTCATGCTGCACCCGCTCACGCAGGAGTGGTAATTTTCAATGGGTGAATGAGTGAATGGCTGAATGGGCGAATAATTTGTCTGGTACCTGCTTTATCATTCACCCATTCAGCCATTCACTCATTCACCCATTGACTATCTTGCCGCATCATGAAAAAACTGTTGCTGGCCGGCGGCCTCCTCTCTTTGGCTGCTTTCTCGTTGCCCAACCCGCCCGTGGACAAAAAACACCCCCAAGCCACCGACCCGAACACCACCGCTGAGGTTCCGAAGGATAATAAGCTCGTCATCTACCAATTGATGACGCGCCTGTTCGGAAACAAAGTGGCGCTGAACAAGCCCTACGGCACCATCACGGAGAACGGCTGCGGCAAATTCAACGACATTACCGATAAGGCCCTCGAAGAAATCAAGGGCATGGGCGTGAGCCACGTGTGGTACACCGGCGTGATTGAGCACGCCACCATGACCGACTACACCAGCGCCGGCATCCCAGCCGACGACGCCGACGTGGTGAAGGGCCGCGCCGGCTCGCCCTACGCCATCAAGGATTACTACGATGTGGCCCCCGACCTGGCCGTGACGGTGAAAAACCGCATGTCGGAGTACGAAGCCCTCATCAAACGTACCCACGACCACGGCCTGAAAGTCCTCATGGACTTTATCCCGAACCATGTGGCGCGGTCTTATAAGTCGGATGCCAAGCCCCAGGGCGTGGTGGATTTGGGTGCTAATGATGACAAAAGCAAGGCTTTCGCGCCCAACAACAACTTCTACTACCTGCCCGGCAAAGCCTTCGTGGTGCCTGCCAACTACAACCCGCTCGGCCCGCTGAAAGGCCCGCGCGAGGACGGCAAGTACGCCGAGAACCCCGCCAAAGCCACCGGCAACGACGTTTTCTCCGAAGCACCGAGCGTGAACGACTGGTTCGAAACCGTGAAGCTGAACTACGGCGTGGACTACGTGAACGGCCGCAAAACCTACTTCGAGCCCGTGCCCGATACCTGGAAGAAGATGCGCGACATCCTCGTGTTCTGGGCCGGCAAGAACGTGGACGGTTTCCGCTGCGACATGGTGGAAATGGTGCCCGTCGAGTTCTGGGCCTGGGTCATTCCGGAGCTGAAAAAGGCGAAGCCCGGTCTCGTGTTCATCGGCGAAGCCTACAACCCCAAGGAATACCGAACCTACCTGGAGAAAGGCCATTTCGATTTCCTGTATGACAAAGTGGGCCTCTATGACGACCTGCGCAAGCTGATGCGCCAGGAAGGCACCACCGAGGACATCACCAAAGTATGGAAAGAGGAAAGCAACGGCTTCTCCTCGCACATGCTGCGCTTCCTGGAAAACCATGACGAGCAGCGCATTGCCTCGCCGGATTTCGCCACCGACCCGCGCCGCGCCATCCCGGCCATGGCCGTGGCGGCTACTCTGGCCAGCGGCCCAGTGATGCTCTATTTCGGGCAGGAAGTGGGCGAGCCCGCTCGCGGTACCGAAGGCTTCAGCAGCGAGGACGGCCGCACCAGCATCTTCGACTACTGGGGCGTGCCCGAGCACCAGAAGTGGCTGAACCAAGGCAAGTTCGACGGCGGCAAGCTCAGCCCCGAGCAGAAAAGCCTGCGCGACTACTACCGCCGCCTCCTCACCCTCACCAGCAGCAGCGAGGCCATCCGCAAGGGCCGCTTCTACGAATTGCAGGACGCAAACAACCTGGGCAAGGAGTACAACCAGCGCCACCTCTACACCTACCTGCGCTACACCGACAAGCAGCAGCTGCTCATCGTGGTCAATTTCAGCGCCGACAAAACCTACAAGCCTACCCTCAACATTCCCGCCGAGGCCATGACAGCCATGGGCCTGAGCACCAAGAAATTCTACACCTACACCGACCTCCTCGCCGACGGTGAGCCCCGCAACGCCCTCAACCTGACGTTGGCCCCGCTCTCAGCCCATATTTTCGAGATAAAGGCTCGGTAACACTGCCTGATTATTCCGGCGAATCAGTAAATTCGATAATCGCACTGCGCTCATTTTCAGGGCGCATCTCCCACATTTCTTCTCCACTTCCACATGGCTGCTCCCACCGCCGTCGCCACCTCCTCCAGTACCCGCGAAAAACCCCGGCTTAGCTTCTGGCAAATCTGGAACATGAGCTTCGGCTTCCTTGGCATTCAGTTCGGCTTTGCGCTGCAAAACAGCAACATGAGCCGAATTTTTGAAACCATGGGGGCCAAAACCGACGAAATTGCCTTCCTGTGGCTGGCCGCGCCCATCACGGGCCTACTGGTGCAGCCCGTCATCGGCTACCTCTCCGACCGCACCTGGAGCCCGCGCTGGGGCCGCCGCCGGCCGTTCTTCTTCGTGGGGGCGCTGCTGGCCTCGCTCGCGCTAATCGTGATGCCCAACGTGACGGCCCTGTGGATGGCCGCCGGGATGCTCTGGATTCTCGATTCGAGCATCAACATTTCGATGGAGCCTTTCCGGGCGCTGGTCGGCGATTTGCTGCCCTCGCAGCAGCGCACCACCGGCTTCGGGGCCCAAACGTTTTTCATTGGCGTGGGGGCCATCGTGGGCTCGTCGCTGCCCTGGATGTTCGCCAACTGGTTTGGCATTTCCAATACGCCCGAGCCCGGCCACATCTCGCTTTCGCTGAAATACGCCTTCTACGTGGGCGGCCTGGTGTTCTTCCTAGCCGTGCTCTGGACCATCCTGCGCACCAAGGAATACCCGCCCGAAAACCTGGCCGAATTCGAGGCCGAGAAGGCCCGCACCGCTGGCTTCGCCAACGGCTTGAAAGAGTCGTTCGAGGGCATCTTCCACATGCCCAAAACCATGCGCCAGCTGGCCGTGGTGCAGTTCTTCTCGTGGTTTGCACTGTTTTCGATGTGGATTTATACCACCCAAGCCGTCACCAGCCACATTTTCCACACCACCGACACCACTTCGGCCCTCTACAACAAAGGCGGCGACTGGGTGGGCGTGTGCTTCTCGGTGTATAACGGCCTGTCGGCGGTGGTGGCGCTGCTGCTGCCCGTGGTGGCCCGCGCCACCAGCCGCCGCTTCACCCACATGCTGGCCCTAGTGATGGGCGGTGTGGGGCTAATTTCGATTTATTTCATCCAGGATTACCACTACATTCTGGTGTCGATGGTGGGCGTGGGCATTGCCTGGGCCAGCATCCTGAGCGTGCCCTACGCCATGCTGGCCGGCGCGCTGCCGTCCAACAAAATGGGCTACTACATGGGCGTGTTCAACTTCTTCATCGTGATTCCGCAGGGTGTAGCCGGCCTGATTCTGGGGCCGCTGACGAAGCACGTGTTTCACGACCAGCCCATCTTCACGCTGGTACTCGGCGGCGCGTCCATGATAATCGCGGGCCTGCTGACCCTGCGCGTACACGACGCCGACGACATCCGCCTCCCCGCCGAGCCAGAGCCCGCCGAATCCCTCGGCTACGATGCCCTGCCCCCCGCCAACCCGCAAGTGTAACTGTTATTTTTGAATACAAAAAGGCCCGTTTCTTCAGTGAAACGGGCCTTTTTTATTGTGATACAACTCTGGTCAAATTAGCTTTTGACAATCATCTCGGCCACTTCGCGGCCGGTGGCCAATGCCGCGTTTAGCGAGGGATAGGAGGTCCAGTCGCCGCAGCGGTAGAGGTTGTCGGCCAGTTTCAAGGGTTGCTCCACGGGCTGACCGGGCAGGTACACGGGCAGCGCTGCCGGAATGCGATAGGTGCGCAGATGCTCCCACTGCCGGGCGGCCGTCCCGAACCAAGCGGCCAGCTCCTCACGCAGGCGGGCCGTCAGCTCCTCTTCGCCAAGGCTGCGCTCGCCGTGGGTGCTCACCGATATCAGGGCGCGGCCGGCTGGGGCGTACGCGCCGCTCACATCGGAGGGGAAAGCCACGTTGTGAGCCAGGCACGAGGAGGCCGCGTTCAGGCGCAGCAGCTTGTCGTTGCGGCCCGGCGAGTGGCCGCCGGGCGTGGCAAAGTACGTGCAGGTGGTGATGCGGGCCGCCGTGGGAAAGCCGGCCGGCTGGGCGGTCAGGCTGTCGTCGGGGTTGCCGCTGCGGCCGCCCAGCAGGCGCAGCGTACTTAGTCCATCGGTGGCCAGCACCACGGCCGAACCTTGCACTACCTGGCCGGTGGTGAGGCGGACATGCGTGCCATCGACCACGCCGGCTACCGGCGAATTGAGCCGCACGGTGCCGACGGGCAGACGGGCCGCCAGCTGCTCGGGCAGCTGCTGCATGCCCAGGGCGGGAACGGCCGCCTCGCCGGTCACGAACTGCTGGAACACGAACTCGAAGAAATTGCTGGCCGTGGTCAGCTCCCTATCGAGAAAAACGCCGCCGAAAAATGGCTTGAAAAACGAGTTTATCATCTGTTCGCTCCAGCCGTAGCGTTGCAGGAAGCCGAGGGTATCGGTGGCCGGGCGGGCCAGCAGTTCCTCGGGCGTATACTTCAGCACGTGCCGCACCAAGCTGAGGATGCGGAGCTTGTCGGGCAGCGTGCCGATGGGCGATTTGAGGGCCGAAAGCGCCGCCAACGGCGCTTGCAGTGGGTTTTGCAGGGTGGTTTCCTGCCCATCGGCCAACCGTATGACGGCCCCGGAGCGGAAGGCTTTCAGATTGAGTACGCCGTAGTCGAAGATGCGCCGGGCCTCGGGGTAGTTGGTGAGCAGCACCTGAAAGCCGCGGTCGAGCCGGAAGCCTTCGGGGGTAATATCGGTGCGCACGCGGCCGCCCACGGCGTCGGCCGCATCCAGAACAAGCACGGCGTGGCCAGCACGGTGCAGCCAGGTGGCGCAAGCCAGCCCGGCCATGCCCGCGCCGATGATGATAACGGGTTTGGAATCAGAAGAAGTCATAAGGAAACAGCAGACAGGGTTTCGCGCAGCGTTTCCTTGTTTCACGTCACGGAGCGCGAAAGGTTGGGCTTACCGCAACTGTTTGGCGTGTATTGTTTTCATCGACTGTCATCCTGAGCACCGCGAAGGACCTTATTACATCAAACATTTTGCAGCAATTCTAACGGCGCAAATGTGACAAGGTCCTTCGCTGCGCTCAGGATGACAGGAATGCCCAACTGGTAGCAGTGGCCTGATGCCCTCGCCCTCAAAACAGCTTCGGCATCTTGTGCTCCTTCCATTTCTTGCGCGTTTTCATCGTCCAAAACTCGGCCACGCCGGGGCGTTGCAGGCTGAGCTGCCACGCACCCATGGGCTGGCCCAGCCGGTAGCCAGTGGCTTGGTCCTGCGGGAATTTCTGCTTGATAACCGCGTAATCAGCCGCCGAAATATCCTTGCCGACTTCGCCGTGGCACCGCAGGCATAATTGGTTATTAAGCACAATAGGCCGCTGATAGAAAAACACCTCCTGCGACAGCCGCTTGATGGTGCGCACCGTGTCGGGCTGCATTTCTTCGGCCAATAGCGGGACCTGGCTGGCAGGGTTGCGCGGCCGCTCGCTCACGCGGTGGGCCGTGGCCTTGAGCACGCCGGCCAGGGAATCGACGGCCCCGTAGGTTTCTGGTTTGCAGAAGGCCATTGCGTGGGCCACGCCCCCGGCGGCCAGCTCGCGGGCCAGGGTACGGCGTAGCAGCGAGTCGGCGGTGGCGGTGAGGGAATCGCCGGCCCAGCGGGTGGCGTGCAGCAGGTCCTTAGGCATGATGCGCTTCACCTCCCAGTTTTCGGCCTCGATGCCAATGCGCTTGCTGTCCTTGAGGTGCTCCACTTGGTCGGGGCGGCAGGCGGTGAAGGCCAGGGCCAACGCCGGCAGGGCAATTTTATACAGCAGGTTTTTCACGGAAGCAGGCATTGGGCTGATTTTACGCAAAGGTCCGAACCGCCGCCCCAATGGCCCAAGCTGCCGCCCGGCTACATCAGGTAGGCTTTCAAATCTTCGTAGTTAACCGCCAGCGACACGCTTCGTTTGGCCCGCCCCTGCAAAGCCTGCACCACGGCCGGCAGTTCGATGGCCCGGCCGAGAATGGGCTCTACTACATCAGGAAATTTCACGGGGTGGGCCGTGGCCAGAATCAGGCCCGCTGAGCCCGGGTGCTGGGCCTGGTAGCGGCGCAGGGCCGTATAGGCCACCGCGCCGTGCGGGTCGAGCAGGTAGTCGTCGCGCTCCCACACCTGCCGGATGGCGGCTACGGTATCGGCGTCGGTCACGGTGTCGGCGCTGAGGGCGGCGCGTAGCTTGTTCAGGTCGTTATCGAACAGCTCCAGAATACGCACGAAGTTGCTGGGGTTGCCCACGTCCATGGCATTGGAGAAGGTGGGCACGGCCGGGCGCGGCGTGAACGTGCCCGTGCGCAGGTACACCGGCACTGGCTCGTTAGCGTTGCAGGCCGCGATGAAATGCCCCAACGGTAGCCCTGAGGCTTGGGCCAACAGCCCTGCGCACAGGTTACCGAAGTTGCCGCTCGGCACCGAAACCACCGGTGCGGGTGCCCCAACCGGCCACTGCTGCATGGCAAAGCAGTAGTACAGTTGCTGCGGCAGCCACCGCGCCACGTTGATGCTATTGGCCGACGTGAGAAAGCGCTTCTGCGCTAGCTCGGAGTCCAGAAACGCCTGTTTCACCAGCGCCTGACAGTCATCGAAAGTGCCGGCTACTTCCAGCGCCGTGATGTTCTGGCCTAGCGTGGTGAGCTGCTGCTCCTGCACCGGGCTCACCTTGCCCGAGGGGTAGAGGATTACCACCTCCACACCCGGCACGCCCAGGAAGCCGCTGGCCACGGCCCCGCCGGTATCGCCGGAAGTGGCTACCAGCACGGTCACGGGCGGCGTGTCGCCGCGCTGGGCGAAGTAGCCCAGACAGCGGCTCATAAACCGCGCCCCCACGTCCTTAAACGCCAAAGTCGGCCCATGAAACAGCTCCAGCGCCGACACCTCCGCCGCCACCGGCACCAGCGGAAACTCAAAATCTACCGCCTCGGCGCAGATACGCTGCAAGTCGGCCTCGGCGATGGTGCTGCCCACGTAGGGCCGCATCACATTAAAGGCCACGGTGGCCTTGCTCAGGCTACGCAGCTCGTGCAGGAAGCCGGCCGAGAATTTCGGAATGCTTTCGGGGAAATACAGGCCGCCATCCGGGGCCTGACCGGTGATGGTAGCGGTGCGGAAATCAACCAGCGGCGACTGGTGGTGGAGGCTGTAGTATTTCATTTTTTGTTATCTGTTATCTGCAGAAAGCCCGTCATGCCGAGCGCAGCCGAGGCATCTCGCGTGCTGTAGTAACTCATTCGTGAAGCCGATAATAATTAGCGGTAGCACGCGAGATGCCTCGGCTACGCTCGGCATGACGGGCTTTTTATTCTCTGAAATCTATTCCTCCTCAACCGCCCGTGCTCCCGTCGTGCCCACCGGCCCCACGTACACGTTGCATTCAATCTTCAGCTCCGTAAACACGCTGCCCATCGCCTCG
Organism: Hymenobacter segetis; assembly: GCF_054776495.1. Classification (NCBI taxonomy): domain Bacteria; kingdom Pseudomonadati; phylum Bacteroidota; class Cytophagia; order Cytophagales; family Hymenobacteraceae; genus Hymenobacter; species Hymenobacter segetis. Next base: position 455,889 of record NZ_BAAHBV010000003.1, read on the forward strand.
CCCACGGCCTGCGCCGTTGCCTCCGTCCGGTTCAGCATGAAAATCGAAGGCCCCGAGCCCGAAATACCGCCACCAATGGCCCCCGCGGCCAGCGCCCGCATCCGTGCCTCCGCCAGGCCGGGGATGAGCGGCAGCCGCGCCGGCTCCACGATGTAGTCGTCGAGCGAGCGGCCGATGAGGTCATAATCAGCTAGCAGGAATCCTGATACCAGGCCCGCCACGTTGGCCCACTGGCGCACGGCCAAGCCCAGCGGCACGGTGGCCGGCAGCACCTTGCGCGAGTCGCTAGTTTTCACCTCAATCTGCGGGTGCACCACCGCCACCCACAACGGCGGCGCGGGCAAGGCAATAATATCAATGACCGGCTCCAGCGCCCGCACCACCGTGAAACCGCCGAAAATGGCCGGCGCGATGTTATCAGCGTGGCGTGCGCCGGAGGCCACGGCCTCGCCTTCCATCGCAAAATCCACCAGCTGCATTTTGCTGAAGCGGTTGCCCAGCAGCGCATTGGCAGCCACCACGGCCCCGGCGGCACTGGCCGCGCTGCTGCCCACCCCACTGCCCGGCTTGATACCTTTGGTGATTTCCAGCTCGAACCCCACGGCTTCCGGCACCTGCTTTAACAAAGCCAGTAGCGCCACTCCAGCCACGTTGTGCAGCGGGTCGGTGGGAAGGTTGTACGGGTCGTGGTGCTGAATGCGGATGCCCGGCTTATCGCTGCGGGTGAGACGAATAATGTCGTAAGGCTCGGCCAGGGCCAGGCCGAATACATCGAAGCCGCAGCCCAGATTGGAGAGCGTGGCGGGGGAGTGAACGAGAACGGAATCAGGCATAGTAGCGCGGACTTTTAGTCCGCGAGTAAGCAGGTTGAGTAATGGTTAGACGAGCATAGAACCACATAGTCGCGGACTAAAAGTCCGCGCTACAGCCTTGCGGCGCGAATGATATCCGCAAATACGCCCGAGGCCGTGACCTCCGCCCCTGCCCCAGCGCCCTTCACCACCAGCGGCTGGTCCACGTAGCGGTCGGTGTAGAAGAGCACCACGTTGTCCTTGCCGCGCAGGTCGTACAAATCGTGTCCGAGCGCTACAGTTTGCAGGCCCACGGCGGCGTGCCCATCAGCGTAGCGAGCCACGAATTTCAGGCGCTTGCCGGCGGCAGTGGCGGCGTCATAGAGGGCACGGAAGTGGGCTTCGTGCGCCGCCATCTGGGTGTAGAAGGCTTCCACATCGCCTTCGAGGCATGCGGGCGGCAGGAAGGTATCGATTTCGATTTCGCTCATTTCCATTACCTGGCCGGCTTCGCGGGCGAGGATGAGGATTTTGCGGGCCACGTCCGAGCCGCTCAGGTCGAGGCGCGGGTCGGGCTCGGTGTAGCCTTCGGCCTGGGCCTGGCGCACCACCTCGGCGAAGGGCCGGGAGCCGTCGTAGTTGTTGAACACGAAATTGAGCGTGCCGGAGAGCACCGCCTCCATGCGCCGCACCACGTCGCCGCTGCGCGTGAGGTCGTTCAGCGTGCCGATGATGGGCAGGGCCGCGCCCACATTGGTTTCAAACAAGTAGCTGGCGTTGAATTCCTTCGAGAGGCTTTTGAGCTTGGCATAATGCGCGTAGTCCGACGACGCGGCCACCTTATTACAGGCTACGATAGCCACGCTTTTGGCCAGCAAGTCGGCGTAGATACTGGCGGCGGCCGGGTTAGCCGTCACGTCCACGAAGATGGAATTGCGCAGGTTGCGGGCGATGATGAGTTGGGTGAATTCCTCCAAAGTTTGGGCCGGGGCTTGCGCCAGTTCCTCGGGCCAAGCAGTCAGGTCGAGGCCGTTTTCATCGACCAGGCAGTGGCGGCTGTTGGCAATAGCCACCACGCGCACCTGCAAACCCAGCTTTTCGAGCAAGTGCGACTGCTGCCGCGCCAGCTGTTCCAGCAGCTTGCTGCCCACGTTGCCGGGGCCGAGGATGAACAGGTTGACCTGCTTCTTGGTGGCCTCGAAAAAGGCCTCGTGCAGCACGTTGATGGCCTTGCGCACGTCGGCGGCACGAATCACCGTCGAGATATTCTTCTCCGACGCGCCCTGCGCGATGGCCCGGATATTCACCCCATTCTGCCCCAGCGCGCCAAACAGCTTGCCGCTGATGCCGGGGTGGTTTTTCATGTTCTCGCCCACCAGCGCCACGATGGCGAGGTCGGTTTCGGGCCGCAGCGGCTCGATGCGGCCGGCCGCGATTTCCGTGGCAAACTCCTCATCCACGGCCAGCTGGGCGGGCGCGGCATCCTGCGCGTTCACCCCCACGCAAATGGAATGCTCGGAGGAGCTTTGGGTAATGAGAATCACGTTGATGCGCTCGCGGGCAAGGGCTTCAAACAGCCGCTTCGAGAAGCCGGGGATGCCCACCATGCCGCTGCCTTCCAGATTTAGCAGCGTGAGGTTGCCGATGCTGGAAATGCCCTGCACCACGGCCGGCGTGCGCGGCGGCTCCACTTCCACCAGCGTGCCGTAGTCGTCGGGGGCGAAGGTATTTTTTATCCAGAGCGGAATTCCGCGTTGCATCACTGGCTGAATAGTAGGCGGATAGAGCACCTTCGCGCCGAAGTGCGACAGCTCCATGGCCTCCTGATACGAGATGTGCGCAATAGGCCGGGCGCTGCGCACGAGGCGCGGGTCGGCGGTCATCATGCCGCTCACGTCGGTCCAGATTTCCAGCACTTCGGCATCAAGGGCGGCAGCGAGCAGGGCGGCCGTGTAGTCGGAACCGCCCCGGCCCAGCGTGGTGGTAGTACCGTGGGCATCAGCCGCGATGAAGCCGGGTACTACCCAGATTTTTGCCAGGTTTTCGGCTTTAAAGGCGGCTACTTTCTCTTCCGTGGTGGCCATATCAACTTCGGCCGTGCCGAAGCGCGAATTGGTGCGGATAAGCTGCCGGGCATCGGCCCATATGGCATCTAAACTCTGCACTTTGGCCACAGACGCAATGAGGTGCGACGACAGCAGCTCGCCGTAGCTCATGAGTTTATCCAGCGTTCTGGTTGATAATTCACCCAACGCGAAAATGCCGTTGCACAGGCTGGTCACCTCTCCAAACTGGGCTACCAACTGGCCTTCGGCGGCCGTGTGCGCGGCGGGCAGCAGTTCCTGCACGGCCGTGTGCGCGGCGGGCAGCAGTTCCTGCACGGCCGTGCGGTGGCGGGCGGCCAGCTGTAATAAAGTATCGCGGTAGCCCGCGTCGCCCGCAGCGGCGGCCCGGCCCGCGCCAATCAGGGCATCAGTAGTCCCGCCCAACGCCGATACGACCATGACGACTGGTGCGCGTTCAGCGGCTCTGGCTACAATGGCCAGCGATTTGCGGATATTCTCGGCAGAGGCCACCGACGTGCCTCCGAATTTCAACACTTGCATTGCAGTTTCTGGTTGGTGAAGTAGCGGTGCCGCTTGGGTGGGAAGTGCGAAACCAGAAGAGTTTGAGAGCTTGAACGAGTATGGCTGAGGGCGTAAAAAAAGCTGTTTGGCGGGGTGAGCACCGGGATGAAATAGCTGTGCTACCCCACCGCCCGGCCCCGGCCGCGCCCAAACAGACGGGCGCAATGTAGGGCGCGCCGGGGCCATTTTCCGCATCCATTCGGCGGTTTGTTTGGTGCGCTGGCTTGCTAGTAGTATTCACCTGACTAAGCCAGCGAACCAACGTACTGAATAGCGGTGTTTAGAATCCGTATCTTTGCCCACTATCTGATTATTTCCCGAACACCCGATGCTCGATAAACTAGAAGCCATCAACCAGCGCTACGAAAACGTCAACGAAGAGCTGATGCAGCCCGACGTGATGTCGGACCTGAAGCGCTACAAGTCCCTGAACAAGGAGTATAAGGAGCTGGGCAAGATTGTGGCCCAGTACCGCAACTACCAGCAGGTGCTCAGCAACATCGAAAACGCCCGCGAAGTCATTGCCACCGAAAAGGACCAGGACTTCCGCGAGATGGCCAAGGCCGAGCTCGACGAGCTCCAGCCCGAGCAGGAGCGCCTCGAGGAAGTGATTAAAGACCTGCTGCTGCCCAAGGACCCCAACGACTCGAAAGACGTCATCATGGAAATCCGGGCCGGCGCGGGTGGCGACGAAGCGGCCATTTTTGCCGGTGACTTGCAGCGTATGTACATGCGCTTTGCCGAAAAGCAGGGCTGGAAAATGGAGCTCATCGACGCTATGGACGGCACCGCCGGCGGCTACAAGGAAATCATCGTGGCCGTGCGCGGCGAGGATGTGTACGGCAAGCTGAAGTTCGAATCGGGCGTGCACCGCGTGCAGCGCGTGCCGGCCACCGAAACCCAGGGTCGTATCCACACCAGCGTGGCCTCCATCGTGGTGATTCCCGAAGTGGAAGAATTCGATGTGGAACTGAACATGAGCGACATCCGCAAGGACTATTTCTGCTCCAGCGGCCCCGGTGGCCAGTCGGTAAACACTACCTACTCGGCCGTGCGCCTCACCCACTTGCCCTCCGGCCTCGTGGCCCAGTGCCAGGACCAGAAATCGCAGCTCAAAAACTTCGACAAAGCCTTGGCCGTGCTCCGCTCCCGCGTGTACGATATGGAGCTGGCCAAGAAGAACGAGGCCGACGGCATCGTGCGCAAAAGCATGATTGGTGGCGGCGACCGTTCGGATAAAATCCGCACCTACAACTACCCGCAGGGCCGCGTGACTGACCACCGCATCGGCTACACAGTGTATAACCTGGCCAGCGTGATGGAAGGCAACGTGGACGACTTCGTGGAGCAGCTCCGCATCGCCGAAAGCGCCGAGCGCCTGCAGGAAGGCGTGACGAAATAAGCAGAACGACCAACTCCCCTCCTTACCAAGGAGGGGAGTTTTTGCGAAGCAAAAACGGGGGTGGTTGCGGGTGTTGAACGATGCCGGAACTGCTTGCGCATAATGCTCTCATATACTTATTTCCCAGCGTTCGGCGTTCACGCCCACAACCACCCCAGCGTCCGCTACGCGGCCGCGTCCCCTCCTTGGTAAGGAGGGGAGTTTGCCCCGCCTGCCCAACGCCTGCTTATGCGCCACCTCTTCCCGCTGTTTCTGGTCCTGAGTTGTTTGCTCACCTTCCTGCCCGGTTGCGAGCCGAAAGAGGATTTGGTGCAAACCTCCGGCAGCCTGGAGTTTGCCACCGACACGGTGAAGTTTGACACGGTGTTCACCACCATCCAGACGGTGACGAAGCGGCTGTGGGTGTACAACCGTAACAGCGGCGCGGTGAAAACCGATGTAAGCCTCGCCGGCAAGCTGGGCACCACGTACTCGCTGATTATTAACGGCGATGCCGGCCCGAGCATCAGCGGCATCACCATCCGGGGCAAGGACAGCCTACTAGTGCTGGTGCGAGCCGTGCTGGGTGACAACGGCAAAGACATTAAACCTTTCTTGTTGGAAGACCAGGTGAATTTCCGCACCAACGGCAACGAGCAGAACGTGAAAGTGCTGGCCTTCGGCCAAAATGCCTATTTCCACCGGGCCGATTACATTACCGCTAACACGACTTGGCGCACGGACAAGCCCCACGTCATTATTAATGCGAACAAAGTGCTTCCCGGCGCAACTACGCCTTCCTTATTTGGGGTACTCGTGGGCCAGGGTGTCACCCTAACTATTCCTAAAGGAGCCCGCATCTATTCCCACGCTGGCTCTTACATTCAGGTGAATGGTACGTTACGAGTTAACGATGACTTCGTGCCCGGCACCGGCCTTACTGATACCGTAAAGGCCAAAAATCTCAACCTCGTCCGTTTCCAGGGCGACCGGCTGGAGCCGTTCTATGCCGACATTCCCAGCCAGTGGGGCGGCATCATTTTCACCAGCACCAGCCGCAACAACAGCATCCGCTACGCGGAAATCAAGAACGCCACGTTCGGCGCATTGCTCTACAACCGCGATGCGTTGCCGGCTCACCCCAATCTGACGCTGAACAACACCGTTTTCCGGAATATCTCGGGGTCGAATGTCTCCTTTGCCAATGCGAACCCCGGCACCGGCGGCGGCGTCATCAGCTATTCCGGCGATGTTACGGCCACCAACTGCCTCTTCACCAACTGCGGCGAATACGCCATGGTAGGCATCGGCGGCACTTATAATCTGAACTTCTGCACCATCGCCAACTACACGCCCGCATTTCGGCGCGAAACCTCTTCCCTCACGTTCACCAACGTGGACGATGCCCTGAAGAACCCGCCGAAAATGACCACCAGCGTCACCATCCGCAATTCCATTGTGTGGGGTTCTTTTGAGGATGAGCTGTTTTTGCAGAACAACGGTGACGCCGGTTTCACCTTCAATATCCTGAACTCGCTGCTGCGCACCAAGGAATATCAGGCTACTACTGATGCCACCGGCAAGCCTGGCCTGGCCCTCGCCGCCCGCGCCAATATCGTCAACAAAGACCCGCTGTTCGTCCGCACCTCGCTCACCAGCAGCCAAGCCGATTACAGCCTCCAGGCTACCTCGCCGGCTACCTCGCCCCGCCAGCCCATAGCACCAGGTTCAACAATACTTTTACGCGACCTCATCAATCTGCCGCGCAACAACCCGAATATGCCCAGCCTGGGTGCCTACGAGCACAAATAAGCCGTGCCGGTAGCCTTACTCTACTCGCCCGGCCGCCGAGTAGCGCAACGTATCAAACAACACCAACTTCTGGGTTCCCACCACCTCGTAAGTGCGCAGCTGGCCATTTTCCAGCTGCACACGCAGCTGCTTCTGCGCCGAAAACAACGGGTTATTCTGAATAATAGTAGCCGCGATTTCCTGCGGCACCGCGCCTTGCTGCACCACCGTCAGGCTGGCCACGGGCGCATTGGGCTGGCCCGGTAGCCGCGTGTAGGTGTGGCGCAGCAGCCCACCGGGCAGCGCCACAGAATCCACGGCGTAAGCCCCGCGCAGGGCGGCTTTATTAATGTCGGCCTGAAAGAAGATTTGGAGCTCGTCGTTCCACTTCACGGTGGGCACGCGCACGGTTTCGGGCGCGTTGCCACGTAGGCTCACGTGCTTGGTCACGGCGGCGTGGCGCTGCTCCAGCTGCGCCACCTGCCGCGTGAGCAGGCCTTTCACATCGAAATACAGCGGCTTGCGGGCGGCGGGCGCGGCCGGGCCGGCCTCGCCGCAGCTGGCCAGTAGCACCACACCCAACGCCCACCCGCCTATCGCCAGGCCGCGCTTACGCATTCGGGGCGGTGCTGGGCCGCAGGATGCTTACGCCCGTCATCTCGGCTGGCTTGGGGATGCCCATCAGCTCCAGGATGGTGGGGGCCAGGTCGCCGAGCTTGCCATCGGCCAGGGTGCCGTGGTAGTCGTTGTCGGCCAGGATGCAGGGGACCAGGTTGGTGGTGTGGGCGGTGTTGGGCGAGCCGTCGGCGTTACGCATAAACTCGGCATTGCCGTGGTCGGCTATGATGATGCTGGCGTAGCCAGCTTCCAAGGCGGCTTCTACCACGGCGCGGGCGCAGGCGTCGGTCGTTTCCACGGCCTTCACCACGGCCTCAAATACGCCTGTGTGGCCCACCATGTCGGGGTTGGCAAAGTTCAGCACCACGAAATCAGCCGACTTGGCCTTCAGCTCCGGCACCAGCGCGTCGCGCAACTCGGCGGCGCTCATTTCGGGTTGCAGGTCGTAGGTCGCCACTTTGGGCGAGGCCCGCAGGATGCGCGTTTCGCCCTCAAACTCATTTTCCCGGCCACCCGAGAAGAAGAACGTGACGTGCGGGTACTTCTCAGTTTCGGCAATGCGAATCTGGGTTTTGCCGTGCGCCGCCAGCACTTCGCCAAGCGTATTGTTCAGGTTGTCCTTCTCAAAAATGGGCGTCACGCCCACGAACGTATCGTCGTAGTTGGTCAGCGTGAGGTAATGCAGGTTGAGGCGCTGCATCTGGAAGGCGTTCATGTCCTGCTGGGTCAGCACTTCCGTAATTTCGCGGCCCCGGTCGGTGCGGAAGTTGAAGCACAGCACCACGTCGCCCTCCTGAATGGTAGCCAGCGGCTGGCCATCGGCCCCCGTCTTCACAATGGGCTTCAGGAACTCATCCGTCACCCCTTCCTTATACTGTTCCTGAATGGTTTGAATCAGGTTTTGCGAAGGCGTGCCGATGCCGTTTACCAGCAGGTCGTAGGCAACTTTCACCCGCTCCCAGCGGCGGTCGCGGTCCATGGCGTAGTAGCGGCCCACCACCGAGGCGATTTTGGCCCCGCTGCGCACCATCGATTCTTCCAGCTCGTTCACGAAGCGCACACCGCTTTTGGGGTCGGTGTCGCGGCCATCGGTGAAGGCGTGCACGAACACGCGCCGCACACCCGCCTCGTGGGCAATGGTGCAGAGCGCCTTCACGTGGTCGATGTGCGAGTGCACACCGCCATCGGAAAGCAGGCCGATGAGGTGCAGCGGCTTATCATTGGCAATGGCGTAGTCGAAGGCTTTCACCAGCGCGGGCATCTGGCCCAGCTTACGCTCCCGAATGGACTTGCCGATGCGCACCAACTCCTGGTCGACTACGCGCCCGGCCCCAATGTTCATGTGCCCCACTTCGGAGTTGCCCATCTGGCCCTCCGGCAGGCCCACAGCTTCGCCCGACGCCTGCAGCGTGCTGTGCGGAAACCGCTGCAACAGCTCGTGAAAGAACGGCGTACTAGCCGCGTCTACTGCCGAAACTGCCGTGTTCGGGGCAATGCCCCACCCATCCAGAATTACCAATAATACCTGCTTACTCATGCTGCAAAGATACGGCGGGTCCGCGCCTCTGGTTGAAATTTTCTACCTTCGTACCCGCTTTAAGTTGGGACATTTTTCGGCTGCTTTTCGGCTCGGCTGAAGCCATTCATTACTTACTGGCACCATTTTCGCTTGACTGCTTTTGTGTATGACGCACTTATTACCCTTATAATGAAACGCTATTTAATTAGGACTCTATTCATCGGATGGCTGTTCCTGCTCGGTTCTGTCGCGGCTCACGCGCAGGCCGATAACCTCGGAGCCGTTCGGTCGGCCTTGCGCAACGCCTCTTCCCGCGAGTTGTCGCAATATTTTGCTGCTACCGTTGAAATTGGTTTCGATGGGGATAAGCAGGGCTACAACGCCACCCAGGCCGAAATTGTCATCAAGGATTTTTTCGGCAAGACCGCGCCCAGCAGCTTTGAATTTATTCATCAGGGCGAAAGCCAGGAGCATATTCAGTACGCCATTGGCCGCTACGTGGGCCGCAGCGGCACCTACCGCGTGTATGTGAAGCTCAAACCCTCGCGCGGCGCGCCGGTGATTGACACGCTGGATTTCACGAAAGAATAACCTTAGCCCCGGCCCCCACAGGCCGGGGCTTTTTCGTGAGAATCTTCCGCTTTATTGGCCGCCGCAAGGGCCGTACCTTTGCGCCGTGCAAACTCCCTCCGCTTCCTATTCTTATCTCACGCCCGAAGCGCTGACCACCTTCATCCGCACGGCTTTGGCCGAGGATGTGGGCGACGGCGACCATTCGGCCCTGGCCTCCATTCCGGCCGATGCCCGCAACCGCGCCCATCTGCTGGTGAAAGGCGAAGGCATTCTGGCCGGCATGGCCTTGGCTCCGCTCATTTTCAAGGAAGTGGATGCCTCGCTGGTGGTCACGCCCCTGCTTGCCGATGGCGACCGGGTGAAGCATGGCGACATTGCCCTCACCGTGGAAGGCCCGGCCCGCAGCATTCTCACCGCTGAGCGACTGGTGCTCAACTGCATGCAGCGCATGAGCGGCATCGCCACCTACACCGCGCACCTGAACACGCTGCTGGCCGGCACCTCGGCCAAGCTGCTCGACACGCGCAAAACCACGCCCAATTTCCGCATCTGCGAGAAGTGGGCCGTGCTCATCGGCGGCGGCGTGAACCACCGCTACGGGCTGTTCGACATGATTATTCTTAAGGATAACCACGTCGACTACGCGGGCGGCATTGCGCAGGCCATTGCGGCCACGCACGCCTACCTCGCCAAGACTGGCCGGCAGCTCCCCATCGAAATCGAAACCCGCTCGCTCGATGAAGTGCAGCAGGCCCTGGACGCGGGCGGCATCGACCGCATCATGCTCGACAACATGAACCCCGACCAGCTGCGCGAGGCCGTGGAACTCATCGCCGGGCGTTTTCCGACGGAAGCCAGCGGCGGCATCACCGAGAAGACCATTGCCGAAGTAGCCCGCACCGGGGTTGATTATATTTCAGTGGGTGCCCTCACACACTCCGTCAAAAGCCTGGATTTGAGCCTGAAGGCATTTTAGTTGTCGGTTGTTGGTTATCAGTTGTCAGGGCATGGCCCATCAAAACTGAGACTAACAACTGACAACCAACAATTAACAATTACCCCATGAACCAACCTAACCAACGCGGCGGCGGTGGCGGCTTCCGCCAGGCCCAGCAGGCTCCGTCGCTGGCCATTCGCACCAAGAAAACCCAGCTTACCACCGACACCTACACCAAAATGGTGATGGGCGAAGTGTGGAAAAAAGACTGGGTATATGCCCTCATTCCCTTCGCGCTGGGGCTGCTGCCGGCCATTTTTGTGCACTCGTGGTGGTGGATTGTGCTGGCCGTGGTGCTCACTATTCTGTTCGTGCTATTCCGCTCGGCGCAGGTGACGGGCGTGACGCAGATGGAGCAGAGCAAGCCCCTGTTTGAGCGCATGGCGTTTGAGATGGACAACAAGCAACTGTTGCTGCGCGTGGGCCCGGAGAAGGAAGGCAAAGCCATGCAGCTGACCTGGGACATGATTGGCCGGGTTCGCCGCGATGTGGATGCCTACGTACTGTACCTCAAGCCCGGCACGCCCCCGGAGGGCATGGCGGCTTGGCGTTTGTGGCTGGCGCGCACGTTCGATGTGCCGGTGTTTTTACATTTGCCTTTCAAAATTTTCAACGCCGACAACGACCGCCGCTTGTTTGAGTCGATGTTGCGCCGCAAAAACCTGCTGCCCGCCGAAGCCGGCGCGGCCACCGTCTAAATTTCAACCCCTGCTAATTTTACTTCGATGAAATTGACCTCCACCCTGTTGCTGGCTGTTTCCGCCGCTACTTTGGCCCTGACTTCTTGCAGCAGCGAGCCCTCCGACTGGCGCCCCGATGAGAAAGTATCGACCGACGTGGTAGCCCCCGGCACCCGCGACGACGAGAACTTCGACCACTCGGTGCCGAACGGCTCCATCGAAAACGCCAACTCGCCCCTGATAAAAGAGGCCAAAGGCGAAGCTGCCGAAACCGAAGCCAAGCACCCGGCCGCTGAGTCGGCCATCTCGGCCAACGCTGAGGAAGGCATGCGCAAGCGCGGCCAGTTGCACGACGCCGGCAAATCGGGCCAGGCAGACACGGCCGAAAACGGCCACCAAATCCAGCGCTAAGGCGCGCTGATTTTCAGGTTTCTCTCGTTTGGGTGGCAGCTTTGCCCGCCGGCTGGCGGTAGCAGAGCTGCCGCTTTGCGTCATTTCAGAATGAAGAATGAGGAATGAAGAATGAGGAACTGACGCTTGTGCTGTCAGTCCTTCATTCTTCATTCCTCATTCTTCATTCCTCATTCTTTACTGTATGGGGTTTGCAATTTTTCTGCTGCTGCTCACGGTGCTGGGCGCGGGCGCGGCGGCAGCCTGGGTGCCAGTGGCGCGCGGCGGGCAGTGGCTGAAGCCGCTGCTGGCCTTTAGCGGGGCGTATCTGTTCACGCTCACGGTCACGCACATTCTGCCCGAGGCGCTGCAATTGCTGCCCGAACACCCGACACGGGTAGGCTACTGGGTGCTGGCCGGCTTTTTTGGGCAATTGCTGCTGGAGGTGCTCTCGCAAGGCGTGGAGCATGGGCACGTGCACCACGAAGCCGCCCACAGCCCGCACGAGGGTGTAGGCAGGGTGCCTTTTTTGCTGCTGGCAGCGCTGGTGGTGCACTCGTTTCTGGAAGGCAGCATTCTGGTGCACAGCCCGGAAGTGGGCCAAGTGAGCCAGAATTTCTACGCCATTGTGGTGGGCGTGGCGCTGCACCACATGCCAGCGGCCTTTGCGCTGGCCACGCTGCTGCGGCTGCGGCTGGGCAGCTTCCGGCGGGTGTGGCCGGGGCTGCTGATTTTCGCGCTGGCCTCGCCGGTGGGTATTATCATCAGCAACTATGTAGTGCTCTCGCAGCTGCTGAGCAGCGGCTGGTACGCGGCGCTACTGGGGCTGGTAGCGGGCAATTTCCTGCACGTTTCGACCACCATTCTGTTTGAAACCAGCCCGGAGCACCGGCTCAACTGGCCCAAGCTGGCGGCCACGCTGGCGGGGTTGCTGCTGGCGCTGGCCGTGGCGTGAGCCGACAGGGTGAGCTTAAGTTAGAAATAGTAGCGTGGATTTTATCGTTGCGGGCAGCATGTTAAAATAACTACCCTTATTTACATCTTATTTTTCTGCTAAACACCACTCATGGTGCTTCTAAAGAGAAGGAGGTGTAACATCCAATATGCGCGATAGAATGCCTTATACGTTTACCAGTGTCCGCCTAATTGTTGGGTGGGTGCTGTGCATCGGCTTGTTCTTGGGCAGGGCAAGCAGTCCAGTCCAAGCCGCCCCTCCGCGGCACTACACCATCGGGTTCTCGCAATGCACCACCGGCGATGCCTGGCGGCAAGCCATGCTGGCCGGCATGCGTAAAGAGCTGAGCTTCTACCCGAATGTGACATTCCGCCTGAAAGACGCGCGCGACAATAGCAACCGCCAGCAGCAACAAATTCAGGAATTTCTGAAGGAGGGAATTGACCTCTTAATTGTATCGGCCAACGAAGCCGAGCCCGTAACGCCGGTGGTGGAGGAAGCTTTCAATCGCGGCATTCCGGTGGTCATCCTGGACCGGCGCATTGCCTCCAAGTTGTACACGGCCTACGTGGGAGGCAACAACCTGGAAATAGGCCAGGCTGCGGGGCGGTACATCGGCAGCCTGCTCGCTGGTCGCGGAAATGTATTGGAAATCGAAGGGCTGGCCGGGGCATCGCCGGCCGTCGACCGGCACCGCGGGCTGGCCAACGCCCTGGCGGCCTACCCCGGCCTTCACCTGGTGGCCCGGGTGCAAGGCGACTGGAAGCGGCCGTCGGTGATTACCCGCCTGCCCGCCGTGCTGCGGGCCCACCCCGAGGTGAATGTGATTTTTGCGCACAACGACCGCATGGCCCTGGGGGCCTACCAGGTGTGCAAGCAGCTGGGGCTGGACCGCCGCATCCGGGTGGTGGGCGTGGACGGGCTGCCGGGCCTGCACGGCGGCATTCAGTTTGTGCAGGACGGCGTGCTGACGGCTACGCTGCTCTACCCGCCGGGCGGCGAGGAAGCCATTCGCACGGCCATGAACATCCTGGAGCACCGCCCCTATGCGAAGGAGAATATTCTCGGCACCATGGTTATCGACTCGACCAACGTGCTGACCATGAAGATGCAAACCGAGCAGCTGTCGAGCCAGCAGCAGGACATTCAGCGGCAGCAGCGGCTGCTGCAGCAACAGCGCGATACCTACGCCAGCCAGCAAACCGTGCTGTACGTGCTGGCCGGGGCGCTGCTGGTGGCAGCGGCGCTGGGCCTGCTGGCGTGGCGCGCGCTGCGGGCCAACCGCCGCATTACCCGCGTGCTGGCCGGGCAAAACGATGAAATCCGCTCTCAGCGCAACCAGATTCAGACGTATGCCGAGCGGGCGAAGGTGGAGACCGAGGCCAAGCTGCGCTTCTTCACCAACTTCTCGCACGAGCTACGCACGCCGCTCACCCTCATTCTGGGGCCGGTGGAGGAAATGCTGACCAGCGGCACTTCCTTTGATGCGGCCCACCGCCACGACCTGGGCCTGGTGCGCCGCAACGCCCAGCGCCTGCTGCGCTTGGTGAACCAGCTCATGGATTTCCGGAAGATTGACGTGGGCAAAATGCCGGTGCACGCCACCGAGGGCAACCTCGTGGCCTTTGTGCGGGAAATCCTGGATTCCTTCGAGAAGTCGGCCCGGCAGAAGGGGGTGACGCTTTGTTTTTTGCCCGCCGAGCCCGTCATCAGCCTGCCCTTTGATGTAAACATTCTGGACAAGGTGTTCTTCAACCTGCTGGCCAACGCCCTGAAATTCACCCCGGAGCACGGGCAGGTGACCGTGAGCATTGAGGCCCTGCCCACTGAGCGCACCGTGCGGGTGAGCGTGGAAGATACCGGCCGGGGCATCAGTGAGCAGGACCAGGCGCACATCTTCGAGTGGTTTTACCAAGGGCAGCACCCGGGCGCGCAAGGCTCGGGTATGGGCCTGGCCCTGGCTCTGGGGCTCACCCGTTTGCACCTGGGGCAGCTCACGTTTGCGAGCCGGCCGGGCCAGGGCAGCACCTTTGTGGTCACGCTGCCCCTCAACCTGCCGGATGCGCTGCTGGCACCGGGCAAAGCCAGCATGCCCAGCCTGGGGCCGCTGGTAGAGGAAGCCCTGGTGGCGGCCCCGATGGCGACCGATGAGGACTTCGAAGCCCGCTTTGCCACCGGCGAAGGCCGGGACGCGCTGGTGCTGATTATCGAAGACAATGAGGAGGTTAACGCCTTTCTGGCCCAGAAGCTGCGCCCGCATTTCCAGATACGCACGGCTACCGACGGAGCGGCGGGCCTGCGCCTGGCCGCCGAGTTGATTCCCGACCTCATCGTGAGCGACGTGATGATGCCCGAAGTCAGCGGGCTGGAGCTGGTGGTGCAGCTAAAGGGCGACTGGCGCACTTCCCACATTCCCATTGTGCTGCTCACGGCCCAGGGCGCGCCCGAGCAGCAGGTAGAGGGCGTGCAGGCCGGGGCCGACCTCTACCTCACCAAGCCCTTCAACCCCACCTTCCTGCTCGAAAGCCTGCGCACGCTGCTCGGCAACCGCGAGCGGCAGCGCGAGCACTTCCGCCGCGAACTGAGCGTGGACACGGCCACCGTGGCCCCGGCCCAGCGCGTCGACCAGAGATTTCTGGCCACCTTCTCGGCCATTGTAGAGGCCAATCTGGAGCGGGCCGACCTGAGCGTGGAGGACGTGGCGCGCAGCTTGGGCATCTCGCGGGTGCAGCTCTACCGCAAGGTGAAGGCCGTGCTCGGCACCAGCCCGACGGACTTTATCCAAAGCGTCCGGCTTACCAAAGCCCGCCAGCTATTGCTTGATGAATCCCTCACCATTGCGGAGGTGGCTTATCAATTGGGGTTCAATTCGCCCTCCTACTTCTCCACCAGCTTTAAGGGGCGTTACCAGATTTCGCCTTCCGAGTACCGCGCCTTACACATTGCGCCCGTGGGCTGAACGGAAAGTGAAAGCCAGGTAACATGGGTGTAATCTGAAATAGATTCCCAATCGTTTGCAATGACGTAAGTAGTTGACAATCAAAAAACAAAATACATTTCATGCAGTGAACGAATAGTTAACGCTTTT
Organism: Hymenobacter segetis; assembly: GCF_054776495.1. NCBI lineage: Bacteria > Pseudomonadati > Bacteroidota > Cytophagia > Cytophagales > Hymenobacteraceae > Hymenobacter > Hymenobacter segetis. The sequence continues at coordinate 471,299 of NZ_BAAHBV010000003.1, forward strand.
GAGAGGATTGAGCAAGCCCGCCGGGGATTGCCGCCGGAAATTTGAATCATCAATCAACCCGCTGCTTAGGGTAGCCGGGAGGTGACTGGTTCTTTTCTCTGCTGTTTCATCCCACTCAAAAACGCATGAACTCACTGCTACATTCTCTTCCGCAAGCGGCGCTGGTGGCGCTGCTCGCCGGCGGCCCGGCCCTGGCGGCGGGCCCCGCCGAAGCCGGCCGGCCGGCCGGCCCCGCTCACGCCAAGATGGCCGACCGGCCTATCACGGGTAAGGTGACCGACGAGAAAGGCGAAGGCCTGCCCGGCGTGACGGTACTTGTGAAGGGCACGGCCCTGGGCACCAGCACCGGCCCCGATGGCAGCTTTGCCATCAGCGTACCCGACAACGCGACGCTGATTTTCTCCTTCGTGGGCTATAAAACCCAGGAGGTGCCAGTGGGCAGCCAAACGACGGTAGCGGCCCAGCTGGCCGCCGACGTGGCCGCCCTGGATGAAGTAGTGGTGACCGGCTACCAGACCCAGCGCAAGGCCGACCTGACGGGGGCTGTGTCGGTCATCAAGGTAGATGAGGTGAAGGGCATGGCCTCGAGCGACGTGACGCGCAACCTGCAGGGCCGTGTGCCGGGCGTGAACATCACCACCGACGGGGCCCCCGGCAGCGGGGCCACGGTGCGCATCCGCGGCTTCGGCACGCTGGGTAACAACGACCCGCTCTATGTCATCGACGGCATTCCGACCAAAGAGGGCATCGGGCAGATTAACCAAAACGACATCGAGAGCATTCAGGTGCTGAAAGACGCTTCGGCGGCCAGCATCTACGGCTCCCGGGCCGGCAACGGCGTGATTATTATCACCACGAAGAAGGCCAAGAAAGGCGCCACCCGCGTCGATTTCTCCACCTTTTTTACCCTGCAGAAAGCCGGGCCGCACATTCAGATGCTGAACACGCTGGACTACGGCAAGGTGTACTGGCAGGCCTCCGCCAACGACCACACTCCCCCCAGCATCCCGTTTTATAGCTATCAGTCGCACCTGGATGCCACCGGCCAGCCAGTGCTCGACCAGGTGGTAGTCCCCGAGTTCATCGATGCCGACAAGACCATGCGCTCGGCCGATACCGACTGGTTTAAGCAAACCCAGCAGGATGCCCTCATCCAGCAGTACAACCTGAGCGTGAGCAGCGGCGGCGAGCGGGGCGGGGCGCTGTTCTCGCTGAACTACTACGACAACTCCGGCACGCTGAAGTACACGGGACTGAACCGTTTCACGGCCCGCCTGAACTCGGATTACAACTTTTTCGGCGGCAAGCTGAAAGTGGGCGAAAACCTGACGCTGGCCAAAACCCAGCAGGCCCAGTACGACCTGAACCTGATACGCGACCGCAGTAGCCAGCTGCCCTCCATCGTGCCGGTCCACACTGTGGACGGCGTGGGCTGGGGCGGCCCGGTGGCCGGCATGAGCGACCGCGACAATCCGCTGCGCCTGCTCACGGATAACCAGCAGAACCGCTCCAATACCGGCCGGGCGTTCGGCAACGTGTTTGCCGATGCGGAAATCCTGAAGGGCCTGCACCTGCGCACCAGCTTCGGCGTCGACTACAGCCTGTTTAAGTACACCGAGCTGTATAAGACGTTTAAGGCCGGCTTTCTTTCCAACCAGGATAACCGGGTGACCGTCAACAATAATTTTGGGGGCAGCTGGACGTGGCAGAACACGTTGAACTACAGCGTGCCCCTAGGCGAAAAGCACCAGCTGGACGTGCTGCTGGGCAACGAGCGCATCAGCTACAATTTTGAGAGCACCTACGCCTCGCGCACCAACTTCGCCACCGAAGACCCCAACTACGTGGTGCTGGACGCCGGCTCGGCCAATAAGGACAACGGCGGCTCGGCCACGGCCTACCGGCTGGCCTCGTACTTCGCTAAGGTCAACTACGCGTTTGCCGATAAGTACCTGGCGTCGGCCACCATCCGGCGCGACGGTTCGTCGCGCTTCGGAGCAGCTAACCAGTTCGGTATTTTCCCGGCGCTGTCGGTGGGCTGGCGCCTGAGCGAGGAAGCCTTCGTGAAGAACAGCGCGCCGTTTATCTCCGACTTCAAGCTGCGGGCGGGCTGGGGCCAGACGGGCAACCAGGACATTGCCAACTTTGCCTCCCGGGGCCTGTACCAGTCCCTGCTGGGCACCCTGGACCCTAACTTCGACTACGACCACGGCACGGCCTACGACATTTACGGCAACAACACGGCCCTGCCCTCGGGCTACCGCCGCGTGCAGCGCGCCAACCCCAACCTGAAGTGGGAAACCACCACCCAAACCAATGTGGGCGTGGACTTTGGCTTCCTCGACAACAAGCTGACGGGCTCGGTCGACTACTTCGTGAAGAACAGCAAGGACATTCTGGTGAACCTGCCCTACCTAGCCGTAGTGGGCGAGGGCGGCGACCAGTTTGTGAACGGGGCCTCCATCCAAAACAAGGGCTGGGAATTCCTGCTCGGCTACCAGAACAAGCTGGAGAACGGCCTGACCTATAACATCACAGGCAACGTCTCGACCTTCCGCAACAAGCTGACTTTTCTGCCCGATGAGGTGATTAACGCCTACGGCGGCAACGGCAAGGACGTGACCCGCCTGGGCCACTCCATCAACGCCACCTACGGCTACGTGGCCGACGGCCTGTTCCAGAGCGCCGCTGAGGTGAGCGGGGCCGCCACCCAGGTGGGTGCCGCCCCCGGCCGCATTCGCTACAAGGACCTGAACGGTGACGGCAAAGTCGACAACTTCGACCAGACATGGATTTCGGAGGGCGTGCCGGCCTACAGCTACGGCCTGAACTTAGGCGCTGGCTACAAGGGGTTTGACCTGCAGGTTTTCCTGCAAGGGGTGCAGGGCCTCTATGCCTACAACAACTCCAAGTTCCGCACCGACTTCTCCTCGCTGGCCTCCGGCGAGAACTGGGGCCAGCGCCTGCTCGATGCGTGGACGCCCTCGAACACCGGCTCGACCATTCCGGCGGCCACCCTCATCAACTCCAACAATGAGGGCCGCGCTTCTACCTACTTCATCGAAAATGCTTCTTACCTGAAGCTGCGCAACGTGCAGCTGGGCTATTCACTGCCCACAGAGGTGGCCGGTAAAGTGAAGCTGCAAGGAGTGCGCATCTACGTGCAGGCGCAGAATTTCCTGCTCGGCAAGAGCAAGCAGTTCACCGGCCCCGACCCCGAAGTGACGAACTACCAATACCCGGTGCCGCTGATTTACACCACCGGCCTTAACCTCTCCTTCTAAAGCCAGCAAAATTCCCTCGCCATGAAATCGATTAAAACCCTCGCGCTGGCCTGTTCCCTGCTGTCGCTCTCCTTCGGCTGCTCCGACAAGAAATTCCTCGAAGTAGACCCCACCGGTGCACTGACCGATGAGCAGCTGAATACCCCCGCCAACATTGAGAAGCAGGTGATTGCTGCCTACTCGCAGCTGGGCAACGACGTGTACCGCACGCCCTACACCTCCATGTGGCCCTACGGCAACGTGCGGGCCGGCGATGCCTACAAGGGCGGCGGCGGCACCGCCGACGTGGACGCCTTCCACTTCTACGAAACCTTCGCTTTTAACCGCGTCGACGTGGGCAACACCGACGAGCTGTGGTTTCTGCTCTACATCGGCGTGTCGCGCGCCAACGATGCCCTGCGCCGCCTCGATGCCGTGAGCGACGCGGCCATGCCCAACAAGGCCATTCGCCAGGGCGAGGCCCGCTTCCTGCGCGGCCACTTCTACTTCCTGCTGAAAGAGGTGTTCAAGCGCGTGCCCTACATCGACCAAACCGTGGCCACGAATGACTACGCCACCGTTTCGAACGTGGCCCTGAGCAACGACGCGCTCTGGGGCAAAATTGCCGATGACTTCCGCTTTGCGGCGGCCAACCTGCCGGCCACGCAGCCCGAAGTCGGCCGGGCCACCAAGTCGGCCGCCCAGGCTTATCTGGCGAAAACCCTTCTCTACCAGGCTTACACGCAGAACGATAACAACGCCGTGACGGGCATCGACCAAGCGAAGCTGACGGAAGTGGTGTCGCTCTGCGACCAGGTGAGCACCGCCGGCTACGCCCTGAACGCCGACTACGCCACCAACTTCCTGACCGTGGGCGACAACAGCCGCGAATCGGTGTTCGCCATCCAGTTTTCGCGCAACGACGGCACGCCCAAGGGCCGCACCGACCGCGGCAACGAGCTGAACTACCCCATGAACCCCGACTACGGCTGCTGCAGCTTCCACCAGCCCAGCCAGAACCTGGTGAACGCCTACAAGACCGACGCGCAGGGCCTGCCGCTCTTCACCACCTTCAACAACAGCGACCTGCGCGCCGATGTGCCCGCCGACTTCCAGGCCAACGCCGTGGACCCGCGCCTCGACCACACCGTGGCCATCCCCACGCACCCTTACAAATACGACCCCACGTTCGTGTTTCAGAACTCGTGGGTGCGCGTGCCGCAGGTGTACGGCTACTTCATGTCGATGAAGGAGAATGTGTTGCCTTCCGACCCCAGCTTCCAGAAGAACCCGCCATTCATGAGCACTTCGAAGAACTGGACCGTCATCCGCTACGCCGACGTGCTGCTCTGGAAGGCCGAAGCCCTGATTGAGCTCAACCGGGCGGCCGAGGCACTGCCCATCATCAACCAGATTCGCCAGCGCGCCCAAAACAGCACCGCCCGGCTGAAAAACAGCGCCGGCCAGCCCATCTCCAACTACCGCATCGGCCTCTACCCCAGCAGCGGCTGGACACAGGCCTACGCCCGCGAAGCCCTGCGTTTCGAGCGCCGCCTGGAGTTTGCCATGGAAGGCTACCGCTTCTTCGACCTCACCCGCTGGGGCATCGCTGCCACGTACCTGAACACGTATTTCAGCGTGGAAAAAACCAAGCGCCAGTACCTGACCACGGCTAATTTCACGGCCGGCCGCGACGAGTACATGCCCATTCCGCTCAACCAAATCAACTTCAGCCGAGGACTATACCAGCAAAACCCCGGCTGGTAGTGCCGCGCTTACCCAACTCAGCTTCTGCCCCGCGCCCCGGCGGCGTGGTGGGAACAAGTGCCCCGGCAAGTGGGGCGGGAGTTTGAGTTGAGGCGCATGGTTTCACCTTTTCATCAATCCATTGTGAAAAATAACGTCTTCTTCTGGTCCATCGTGGTGGCGCTGGGCGGCTTCCTGTTCGGCTTCGATACGGCCGTGATTTCCGGAGCCGAAAAGGCCATCCAGCAAGTGTGGAACCTCACGGCCTGGGAGCACGGCTTCACCATTTCCATCGCCCTCATTGGCACGGTGATAGGCGCCATCTTCGGCGGTATTCCGAGCGACGCGCTGGGCCGCCGCCGCACCCTCACCTGGATTGCGGTGCTGTACCTGGTGTCGGCGGTGGGCGCGGCGCTGTCGCCGGCCTGGGTGCCGTTTATGATTTTCCGCTTTTTGGGCGGGCTGGGGGTTGGCGCGTCGTCGGTTACGGCGCCGCTGTACATCTCCGAAGTGTCGCCGCCCGAGTCGCGGGGCCGCATGGTGGGCATGTTCCAGTTCAACGTCGTATTCGGTATTCTCATGGCGTACCTGTCTAACTATCTCCTGAAAGACATCGGGCCCGACGCCTGGCGCTGGATGCTGGGCGTGCAGGCCGTGCCGAGCATCGCCTTCTTCCTGCTGCTGTTCCGCATCCCCGAAAGCCCGCGCTGGCTGCTCCGCCAGCACCGCGTGGAGGACGCCCGCGCCGTGTTCGAGCGCATCGACCCCGCCACAGCCAACGAGAACGTGCAAACCATTCTGGTGGCCAACGCCGCCGAGGCCGGCCCTGGCGAGTCGCTGTGGGCGCCGCAGTACCGGCGGCCGGTGCTGCTGGCGGTGCTGTTTGCCATGTTCAACCAGCTGGCCGGCATCAACGCCATCATTTACTACGCGCCGCGCATTTTCGAGATGACGGGGCTGGGCCAGGGCACGGCGCTGCTGTCGTCGGCCGGCATTGGGCTGGTTAATTTCTGCTTCACGCTACTGGGCGTCAATATCATCGACCGGTTTGGGCGGCGCAAGCTCATGCTGGTGGGCTCGGTGGGGCTTATTGCCACGCTGGGGCTGGTGGCGCGTGCGTTCTACCTGCAGGAGTTTGGCGGCATGCTGGTGCCGGTGCTGCTGTTTGTGTACATCGGCTTCTTTGCCTTTTCGCAGGGCGCGGTTATCTGGGTGTTTATCAGCGAGATATTCCCCAGCGCGGTGCGGGCCAAAGGGCAGGCGCTGGGCTCCAGCACGCACTGGGTGATGGCAGCGGCCATTGCCTTCACATTTCCCTGGTTTGCCGAGCACCTGGGCGGCGGCAACACGTTTGCCTTCTTCTGCGCCATGATGGTGCTGCAATTGCTGTACGTCTGGAAAATGATGCCGGAAACCAAAGGCACCACCCTCGAAGCCGCTGATAAGGCACTGGTGCTGCATTGATTTCCCATGCAATTCGCTTGTCCTGACCACAAATAACTGACTACTGCTATGGCTATGTTTCCTTCTGTTGCCTGCTTCGGCGAAATCCTCTGGGACATCCTGCCCTCCGGCAAGCAGCCGGGCGGCGCGCCCTTCAACGTGGCCGTGCACCTGCACCAGCTGGGGCTTCCCGTGCGCTTCATCAGCCGCGTGGGCGACGATGAGCTAGGTACTGAGCTGCTCGATTTCGTGGAATCAAAAGGCGTGGCCACCGACCTTATCCAGCGCGGCAAAACCCACCTTACCGGCATCGTTAAAGCCAACGTGGACGACGCCAACGAGGTGACCTACAAGATTGTGCAGCCCGTGGCCTGGGACTACATTCACTTCGACGCCGCTCTGGAAACCGCCGTGGCCGGTGCCGATGCTTTCGTCTTCGGCAGCCTAGCGGCCCGGCAGGCCAGTACCCGCGAAACGCTCTACCGCTTGCTCGAAAGCGCAAAGTTCCGGGTGTTTGATGTGAACATGCGCCCGCCGCACTACCACCGCGAGGGGGTAAAATACCTGCTCAAAAAAGCCAATCTGGTGAAAATGAACCACCACGAGCTGGCCGAAATCATCGAATGGTTTGGGGTGGCCAGCGCGCCGGCCACAGCCATTCCCTGGCTGGCCCAGCGCTTCAACCTGGATGCGGTGTGCGTAACCTGCGGGGCCGATGGGGCCCTGCTCTGGACCAACAACCAGCTCTACCGGGCGGGCGGAGTATCGGTGCAGGTGCAGGATACCATTGGCAGCGGCGATGCCTTCTTGGCGGCTCTGCTCAAGGGCTGGGTTACGGGGCAAGCCCCGCAGCAGGCCCTAGACTTTGCCTGCGCGGCCGGGGCGCTGGTGGCCACCCACCAGGGCGCCACGCCGGCCTTTGAAGAAGCCGATATCCGAGCGTTGATGAGCGCACCGGTCACGCAGTAGTTCAACCCACCAACTTTTACCGTCCATGAAACGCCTTCTCCTTTCCGTGCTTTGCAGCGTGAGTTTGCTTGCCCATGCCCAGCAGGCCCCCGTGCCGCCCGCCACCCCCCAGTACCGCCCCGGCTACCATTTCAGCCCGGCCGCGCACTGGATGAACGACCCCAACGGCATGGTGTATTATGAGGGCACATATCACCTCTTTTACCAGTATTATCCCGATGCTTCGGTGTGGGGGCCCATGCACTGGGGCCACGCCACCAGCACCGATTTAGTCAGCTGGAAGGAGTTGCCCATCGCCCTGTTTCCCGACAGCCTTGGCTATATTTTTAGCGGCAGCGCCGTGGTCGATGCCAAAAACACCTCTGGCTTCGGCAAGGATGGTAAGACGCCGCTGGTAGCTATTTTCACCCACCACGACCCCAAGGGCGAGAAGGCCGGCACCCACACCTTCCAGAACCAAAGCCTGGCTTACAGCCTCGACGCCGGTAAAACCTGGACCAAGTACGCCGGCAATCCCATGCTAAAAAACCCCGGCATTCACGATTTCCGGGACCCGAAGGTGAGCTGGAGCGAGGTGGCAAAGAAGTGGATAATGACCCTGGCCACCAAGGACCGCATCACCTTTTTCTCTTCACCCAACCTGAAAGACTGGACCAAGGAAAGTGAGTTTGGCGAGAAGCTGGGCGCGCATGGCGGCGTATGGGAATGCCCCGACCTGTTCCCGCTCACGCTCAATGGCAAAACCCACTGGGTGCTCATCGTCAATCTGAACCCCGGTGGTCCCAACGGCGGCTCGGGAACGCAGTATTTCGTGGGCAGCTTCGACGGCCACAAATTCACCCCGCTGAATGACAAGACCAAGTGGGCCGACTACGGCCCGGACAACTACGCGGGCGTAACGTGGGCCAACACCGGCGCCCGCAAGATTTTTCTGGGCTGGATGAGCAACTGGGAGTACGCCAACCAAGTGCCCACTTCGCCTTGGCGCAACGCCACCACCATCCCCCGCGAGCTGGGCCTGCGCCAGGTCGGGTCGGAAATCTACCTCACCTCGCAGCCGGTGAAAGAGCTGGCCAAGCTGTCCCCCCGGCCGGCGGTGGTGCTGCGAAACCTCAAAGCCTCTACCAGCGCGGTTAATCTGACCAACCGCCTGCAGTTTACGGGCGATAAGTTCTCCCTAGACCTGAGCACCGCGCAGCTACGCGATTTTGCGCTGGTGCTGAGTAATACGGCGGGCGAGGAATTGCGCATCGGCTACGACGCAAAGGCCCGGCAGTACTTCGTTGACCGCCGCAAGGCGGGCCCGTCGGGGTTCAGCACCAAATTTGCCGGGCGACACACCACCCCGCGCCTGGCCACGCTCCCCGCCGCCGACCTCACCCTATTCTTCGATGCTACTTCCGTAGAGCTGTTTGCCGATGGCGGCCTGAGCACGGGCACGGAGCTATTCTTTCCCAGCAAGCCGTTCACGGCCATTCGGCTGGAAGCCCCCGAGGGAATGACCATGCAGCGCCTGGCGTATAGCCAGCTAGCCAGCCCTTTGTTGAAACAGGCTGATTGATTGCTCCTTTCCCTGAACGGCTCCCTACTGCCCAATATTGGGGGAGTAGGCCTCTGCAGGGCCCGACGATTGGACAAAACCCGTCTACGAATCAACGTTTGCGAAATGCCCCGAAGGGATGAGTTTCGTAAACGTCAAACAAGAGCCGCCGGTCGTGCCCTGAGCGGAGAATAAAAACCATTCCAATCCCCAAAGCATCCGCTAAGCACCCTTTTGTTTAGCCACTTACCAGTAGCAACTGCGCCACTGCTGCCCGTTGTATTTTCCTACTGAAACAGGCTGCTCTCAGCTCTCAATATTCAGCACCTCCCCGCCGCCCAACAGGAAATTCTCCAGCTGCCGCGCCCGCGCCGTTTCACGGGCCAGGCTGGCTTGCAGGCGCACCAGCCGCTGGCGCATGGCCAGGATGATATCCAGCGCTTCCGGGGATAGGCCCAACTCATGGTGCAGGCGGGCGAGGCGGGGCAGGTCGTCAGGCTCGTCCACGATGACGGTTTCGGGGGCGGGGGCGGCGCGGAGCAGGCCGGCTTGCAGGAAGTCGCGCAGGTCAGCCGGGGCTAGGCCGTAGCGCACCGAGCATTCCTGGAAGGTGAGGGTGATGAAGGTCGTTTCCATGCTGAACAAGAGGATGGGTTAGGCTTCGGTAGGGCGCAGGGCTGCCAGCTGCTGAATCAGTTCTTTTTCCTGGTCGGTGAGGTGCTGGGGCAAGGTCAGGTTCAGGCGCAGGTAGAGGTCGCCGAACTGGCCCTCCTTTTTATACACCGGGAAGCCCTTGCCGCGCAGCCGCAGGCGGGTACCGTTGGCCGTTTCGGGTTTGAGCTTGATTTTGACGGAGCCACTGAGGGTTTCCACGGTTTGCTCGCCGCCCAGCAGGGCCTTGTAGATGCTTACGGGCACGTCCTGCGTGAGGTCGTCGCCGGTGCGGGCATAGCGAGCATCGGGCCGGATGCGGAAGGTGATGAGCAACGCGCCGTTGGGGCCGCCGTTGCGGCCGGGGCCGCCCTGGTCGCGCAGGCGGATGGTCTGGCCGTCGGCCACGCCGGGCGCGATGGTCAGGCGCAGGTTTTTGCCGTTGACGGTGATGGTGCGGGGGCCGCCGTGGTAGGCTTCCTCCAGGCTCATTTCCAACTCGGCCTGGTAGTCGGGGCCGGCGCCGGGGCGGGTGCCGCCGGGCCGCCGCCCGCCGCCGCCCATGTTGCCGAAGAGCGAGCCGAAGAAATCCGAGAAGTCTTCGCCCTCGCCAAAGGGGTTGCCGCCGCCCCCGCCGCCTTGGGTGTACTGGCTCCAGTCGAAGCCGCCGCCGGGCTGGCCGCCGCGGCCCGCGCCACCGCCGGGCTGCTGCTGGTAGCGCTGCCAGTCGGCCCCGAACTGGTCATACTTCTTCCGCTTCTCGGGGTCGCTGAGGACTTCGTTGGCCTCATTGATTTCCTTGAATTTCTGCTCTGCACCCTTGTCGTTGGGGTTCACGTCGGGGTGGTGCTGGCGGGCCAGCTTGCGGTATGCCTTCTTGATTTGCTCGGGCGTGGCATTTTTATCCACGCCCAGCGCCTTGTAATAGTCTTTGTAGTCCACGGGATGGGGGAAATGCGATGGAGTTATTCGGCGGTCAGGGGCGGCCGGCCGCCCTGCAAATTCAGCATTAATGCCCAATTTCTGCTGCGGGCAATTTTGCGGGGAGCATTACGCTACGAGCCGCCCGTTCTCGTATAGTGATTCCGGGCGATGCAGAAACGGAGACGCTTGATTTTCGGCACCAAAGTTGGATACCCTACTGAACGCAAGCGGTGCCAGAATGTTGACTTTTCGTCCCCATTAATCACAAATCCTATTTTGCACTCCTCTCTAACATAACACAACTGTTATGTTCTGAAAAAGGCTTATATTTGCCTACTGGAAGCATTTATTGTTGCGCTTTTCCTTATTCTATTTTTAAATTTTCCATGAAAATCAAAAACTCCCTCCTCGGTGCTTTTGCGTTGGCTTTGCTGAATATGGCCGTGGCGCAGGCCCAGACGGCGCGGCCGGGCCGCGTGCAGCCCAAGCCGCGCGTAGCCGCCGCTACTACCGAAGGGATTAAGGACGGTATCTCGATGCAGAAGGGCCGGGTGGTGCTCACCGAACTCGGCATCAGCAACCCGCTCACGGCCGATAAAAAGCTGATTAACGGCACCACCATCACCCCGGCCGGCGTGGTGACGGCCTCCGACGGCACCACCACCCAAATCACCGAGGGTGACTACGTGTCGCTCACCGGCCGCGTGACCAGCCGCAAGGCCATTGCTGATGCCGACAGCATTGCCAAAGTCATGGTTTTCGACGCCAAATACCCCGGTAAGCGCAAGAAAATGGAGGAAGCCGCTGCCAAAAAAGCCAAAGAGAAAGAAAAGCGCGACGAAGAAAAGGCCAAGGCGAAAGCCAAGGCCGAAAAGAAAAAGAAGAAGTAGCCCGCCGCTCATCGCAGCAGCAGCAAGCGCCGCCAAGCCCCTGGGTTTGGCGGCGCTTGGCGTTTGGGGGCGGCGCGGGCCTATCTTTCGGGGCCACACGCCGTATTCCCGCCCATGCTCTTTTATACTGTGATGAAACCGCTGGTGCAGGTAGCGCTGCGGGTCTTTTTCCGCCGCATCGAGGTGCGGCACCCCGAACGCCTGCACCTACCCGGCCCGCTCCTGCTGGCCGGCAACCATCCCAACACCCTCATGGACCCGCTGCTGGCGGCCGTGAACCGCCGCCAGCCCATCGCCTTCCTGGCCAAAAGCACGTTTTTCGTCAACCCCATTCTGCGGGCCATCATGGAATCGGGCAACTCCATTCCCATCTACCGGGCGCAGGACGCGGGCCAGGGCGGGCCAGTTACACCCGAGCAGCGGGCGGCGCAGAATGAGGCTACGTTTGGCCGCTGCTACGATTATTTGGGTAAGGGCGGCACCATCATGATTTTCCCGGAGGGCACCAGCGTGAGCGAGCGCCGCCTGCGCCCCCTCAAAACCGGCGCGGCCCGCATCGCGCTGGGGGCCGAGGCCCGGCACCACTTCAAGCTGGGCCTAAAGGTGGTGCCGGTGGCTACCAATTATTTCGACCCCAGCAAATTTCGGTCGGATGTGCTGCTAAACGTGGCCCCGCCCATCATCGTGGCCGACTACGCCACCGCCTACGCCCAGGACCCCGACCTGGCCGCCGACCAACTCACCGAGGCCATTCGGGTGGCGCTGGAACGCCGCCTGGTCATCACCCGCGACGCGGCCGAGGACACCTTTGTGCAGCAGATTGAGCGCACGTTCGGCAACCACCTCAACCCCGACGACGACCCCGACACGCTCTACGACAACTTCCAACTGAGCCGTACCCTGCTGCAAGCACTGCCCTGGGCCGAGCAGCACTTTCCCGAGCGTCTTACCGCTGCCCGCACCCAGTTTGCAACCTACCTGGCCGACCTGCGCCGCTACGGTATTACCGACGAAGCGCTTGATAGCCAGCGACGCGGCTCCGTGGTGGGCCTGCTCAACCTGGTGTTTGGCGCGCCGGTGTGGCTTTATGGGGTGATTAATAACTATTTGCCCTACATTCTGCCCTCGGCCGTGGCCAAGCGCGCCACCAAGGATGTGGAGTTTGTAGCGCCCATCATGCTGGTAATGGGTATGATAACCTTCCCGCTGGCCTATGCGCTGCAAGCAGCGGCCGTGCAGCACTACCTCACCCACGACTGGCGCCTGACGGCCCTCTACGTGCTCAGTCTGCCCCTCACCGGCTTCTACGCCCTTAGCTATTGGAACACGCTGGAAGCCCGCCTGCGGCGGCTGCGCGCCGCCCGGCTGTTCCGCCGCACTCCAGACGTGGGGGCAGAACTGCTACGGCAACGCGCTACCCTATTGGTCGAGCTGGAGGATGCCCGGATGGCTTATTTAACCGCGAAATCGGAGGTTTGAGTTAAGCCCCCATCAGCGCCCCCGCCAGCAGGGCCACGGCAATGATGACCACGCTCGGCACCTTTTCCCAGAGCAGCAGCAGGAAGGTGAGGCCCACCAGCAGCGGGTTCAGGGGAAGCGAGTCGATGGGGCCGAGGTGGAACGGCAAATCCAGCAAGCGGTAAGGCAGCGGGTGATAGAGCAGGAACGTGGCCGCGCACACCAGCCCCGCGCTCACCGCGTTGATGCCTTCCAGCGAGGCCTGCACCACCCGGTACTGCCGCAGCCGGTCCCAGAAGCGAATCACGAAGAAGATGAGGAAAGTGCCCGGCAGAAAGATACCCGCCGTGCCCACCGCCGCGCCCAGCACCTGCATGCCGGTGCCGCCCTCCGGCCGCATCGCCAGCGCCCCGATGTAGGCCGCAAAGGAAAAATTAGGCCCCGGCATGGCCTGCACCAGTCCCAGCCCCGACAGAAATTCTGGCCCCGTGAGGTACTTCTTGAACTCCACGAACTCGGCGTAGAGTAGCGGGGCCAGCACCTGTCCGCCCCCAAACACCAGCGAGCCGTTGCGATAAAAATTCTCGAACAGCCGCACCGGCAGCCAGCGCGTGTAGTGCCCCAGCACCGCCGCCCCCACCAGGATGCCAAACCAGAGGAAAAAATTGGCCCATTCTACGCGCAGGGGCTTTTTCTCCTGCACGATGGCGTGCTTGCGATAGCGCACCGTGGTCACGGCCCCGCCGGCCAGCAGCAGCAGCGGCAGCATCCAGGGCAGCTGGAAAAAGTAGGCCATCATGGCGGCGGCCACCATCAGGGCCACGGCCGTTTTGGTGTGAATAACCTTCTCCGCAATCTTATAGGCCGAAAACGCCACAAACCCCACCGCCACCGGCTGCACAAACTGCACCAGCGCCGTCACCCGGGCCGGGTCGAGGTGGCTAAGGGTAAGGCCAGCCAGCGTCATCAGCGTCACCGCCGGCAGCATCCACACCAGCAACGTGAGGTAGGCCAGATTAGGCCCCCCCAGCCGGAACCCAATCACGGTAATGGTCTGGGTCGAAGTCGGCCCCGGCAGCAGCGCGCACAGCGCCTGCAATTCCAGCAGTTCGGCCGTGCTGATGTAGCGCCGCTTATCTACCAGCAGCCGGAAAAACATGGCCATGTGCGCTTGCGGCCCGCCAAAGGCTGTGAGGGCCAGTACGGCCACATCCTTCAAAAAAATAATGCCCCGCACCCGCCGCGTGCGCTTGCCCGAGCGCCGCGGGGGCGGCGTGAGCGAAACGGGGGCGGCGGGGTGCGGGGCAGGATTCGGAACGGAGGCCGGAACGGTCATACTAGGACAAAAAAGAACGTCATGCTGAGCTTGTCGAAGCATCTCTACCGCTTCGTTGCTCCGATTGGATTACTTGCGTGGTAGAGATGCTTCGGCTACGCTCAGCATGACGTGCTGATGGCGGTTTTACCCAACCTTACTTCTTCTTCAAGCCCAGCTCAATCAGGCGCTCGTTCAGGAACTCGCCGGCCGTGATGTCGGCCTCCTTCTTGGGGTTGTCGGGCGTGATGCAGTGCTCCAGAGCCGCTAGGCTCATTTCCGAGCGCGGGTGCATGAAGAACGGGATGCTGAAGCGCGAGGTGTTCATTTTCTCACGGGCGGGGTTCACCACGCGGTGGATGGTGCTTTTCAGCACGCCGTTGGTGAGGCGCTGGAGCATGTCGCCCACGTTCACCACAATCTGGTCGGGCAGGGCCGTGATGGGAATCCACTTGCCGTCGCGGCGCTTCACTTGCAGGCCGTCGGCGCTGGCGCCCATCAGCAGGGTGATGAGGTTGATGTCGCCGTGTTCGGCGGCGCGCACGGCATCGGCGGGCACCGCATCCGGGTCTTCGATGGGGAAATAGTGAATGGGGCGCAGGATGCTGTTGCCATTTTTCACCTTGTCGTCGAAATAATTCTCGGGCAGGTGCAGGTACAGCGCGATGGCGCGCAGCACGTCCTTCCCTGCCGACTCCAAGGTGCGGTAGGTGGTCAGGGCCGTGTCTTTAAAGGTGCTGAGCTCCTCGGGCCAGATGTTGTCGGGGTATTCGCTCTTGATGGGGTCCTCGTCCTGAACTTCCTGGCCGACGTGGTAAAACTCCTTCAAGTCGCCGGTATTGCGGCCCTTGGCGTGCTCCTTGCCTTTGCTGATGTAGCCGCGCTGGCCGGCCAGCTCGGGCTTCTCGTAGCGCTGCTTGGCCTCGTCGGGCAGCCGGAAGAAGGCCTGCACGTCGGCGTATAGCTGCCGCGTTTGCTCGTCGTTGAGGCCGTGGTTTTTCAGGGCTACAAAGCCAATGTTTTGGTAAGCCTCGCCGAGCTGCTGCACGAAACGGGCTTTGCGCTCGGGGTCGCCGGAACGGAAATCGGCGAGGTCGAGCGAGGGAATATGGTCAAGAAGTTGGTCTTGCATAATAAAATTGAGTTTACTTTGGGGCCGCGTAGGCCTGTTGGTGGGCAACGGCGCAAGTTAAGCAAAACCCGGCACCGGTCCTTCACCGTAAGCGACTTCGTTTATGGTTCCTATCAAATAAACCACTACCTCTTTTTTTAAAGTTCGATTCTATGAAACGCCCCCTCTGGCTGCTGTGCAGCACTACCGTTACGCTGGCATTGCTGGCTAGCTGCGAAACGAGCAAGCCCGCCACCGACGTAAGCGCCAATGCCGGCGGCAACAGCCCCAGCGCCACCCGTGCCGGCGGCAGCGGCGAAAGCATGGAATCAAACGGTATCCGCCTCACGCCCTTCGGCGATTCGCCCAAATTCCCCGAAGCCCAGATGCAGCTGCGCGCTCCCATCGCCGGCTCTACCGTACCCAGCGGCGAAGTAGCGTTCGACTACCAAATCAGCAACTTCCTGCTCACCAAAATGAGCGGCGGCCCCCACATGGCCGAAATGGCCAACTCGATGAAAGGCCAGCACATCCACAACATCGTGGACAACGAGCCCTATACGGCCCACTACGAAACCAAATTCAGCAAACCGATTCCTGACGGCCAGCACGTGGTGCTGTCCTTCCTGTCGCGCTCCTACCACGAGAGCCTGAAGCACCGCGGCGCCTACGACCTGCGCATCATCAACGTGGGCAACACCCCGGCTCCCGCCACGCCAATCATCGACACCAAGGCTCCGAACCTGTTCTACAGCCGTCCCAAAGACACGTATTCGGGCGCTGATGCTAAGCGCATCATGCTCGATTTCTATCTGGTGAACACCACGCTGGAGCCCGGCGGAAACCGCGTCCGCGCCACCATCAACGGCACCGAGTTCATGCTCGACCGTTGGATGCCTTACATGATGGAAGGCCTGCCCGCCGGCGAAAACACCGTGAAACTGGAACTGGTAGACGCCAGCGGCACCATGATTCCCGGCCCGTACAACTCGGTAACCCGCAAGTTTACGGTAGCGCCCTAGTCTCGGAGGCGTTATTTCTTCGTTACGATTTCATCTTCAAAAGTCTCTCGGCCCGGCCGGGGGACTTTTTTGGTTAAAGCCGTTTGTTATCCCGGTTCTACCTTGCTTGCTATGCCCGTTGCCCCTGCCGAATCCACTCCGCTGCTCACCCGCGAGCAGGTGCTGCGCGCCCTGCGCCAGATAGCGCGCGAAGGCCGCCCACTGCCGCCCAGCACCGTGTATGAGCTGGTGTACCGGGGCCGGCGCTACCCACCCCGCGCCGTGGCCGAGCTGGCCTACCGCCTGGCCACCGGCAATCCCGCCGCCCGTTGGCCCCGCCCCGCCGGCGCGCCCACCAACGCCCTGCTCGAAAGCCTGGACTTCACCATCAGCACGAAGCGGCCGGTGCTCACGTCCGGCTCCGGCCCCGATGGCGAGGAAGTAGCTCACCAGCAAGCCGAGGACTTGTACACCGGCCTGGCCAAAAACGCTGATGCCCTGCCCGCCCACGTCGCCGAGCCGGGCACTGCCTACGCCGCGCCGGCTTATACCCGCGCCGATGCATTGGCCGAGCTATTTATTAATGAAGCTGACCTAGATGCGGCTTTGGCTGGCCTGACGCGCCGGCGCAACCTGCTGCTGCAAGGCCCGCCCGGCACGGGCAAAACCTTTCTGGCGCGCCGCCTGGCCTGGCTCCTGCTGGGCGCGCAGGACGAAAGCCGCATCGAGCTGGTGCAGTTCCACCCCAGCTACGGCTACGAGGATTTTATGCTGGGCTTCCGGCCCGATGCCAAGGGCCGGTTCCACCTGGTGCCCGGCGTGCTGCCGCTGCTCTGCCAGCGCGCCGCCGCCGACCCCAGCCGGCCCTATTTCCTGCTGATTGACGAGGTGAACCGAGGCAACGTGCCCCGCATTTTCGGCGAGTTGCTGCTGTTGCTCGAGGCCGACAAGCGCGGCCCGGCCCACGCCCTGCGCCTGCCCTACGCCCCACCCGACGCCCCCAAATTCTTCGTCCCGGACAACCTCTACGTCATCGGCACGCTCAACCTGGCCGACCGTTCGCTCAGCCCGCTGGACTATGCGTTGCGCCGCCGTTTCGCCTTCGTGGCGCTGGGGCCGCAGTTTGGCGCGCCGCTCCGGCAGCAGCTGGCGGCCCGCCAGATATCTACCGACCTTATCGAACGGCTCTATACCCACATGGCCGCCCTCAACCAAACCATTGCCGACGACCCCGAGCTGGGGCCGGATTTTGAAATCGGCCACAGCTACTTCTGCCAACCGCCAGCCCGGCCAGAGCAGGCTTCGGAATGGCTGCGCCTGATTTTCGAGCAGGAAATCGGCCCGCTGCTGGCCGATTACTGGCGCGAGCAGCCCGCCACGGCCGCCGCCCAGCTGCGAAAGCTGCTGGTGTAGCGCCGAATCAGATGGAGCGGCAAGCAGGTATTTCCAGGCTTCATGGATAAAATACAAGTTGCATTATCGGCAGACAGCTTGCCTCAACTTACGCTAGACATTATATTTTTGGGAATAAGCTAGACATCAAGCCGCATAACTAGCTCAAAATGCATCACAACCTGATAGCAGCTTACCCAATTTGGGAATGGCTCAACCTTGGATTAAAGGCATGCGTTTGCAAAGTATATTCAAGCCATCAAGGCATTATATTAGAATAGTCATAGGATTCTGATACGATTCTGATACGGTTGCCCTCGGGCAATGGTAGGTAGCCGATGAACTCATCTTTAACCTACCGGCAAGCATTTGCCGCCCCATGTTAAGCAACGCAATAACTGCCACGGCCGCCCATCGGACTACTGTAGCGCCCCCGGAAACGACCACTGCCCCCACTGCCCAGCACCGCTACCTGCCTTCGGCGCAACCAGGCCAGCACCCACCGGCTAAGCTCAGCAAAGCCCAACTAGTGGCCCGCATCAAAGACACGATTGCGGAGTTGGTACACCGGGAAGAACCGCTCAAAATCAAAAACTCGCTATACCTCAGCCAGCAGCTTGACCAGGAGTACGCCTACCTGGCCCGGATTTTTTCGGCTGCGACGGGCAGCACCATCGAGCGCTACATCATCGCGCAGAAAATCGGCTGGGTGAAAGAGCTGCTTTTGGAAGAAGAACTCAGCATTAGCCAAATTGCTTATCGATTGAATTACAGCAATGTTGGGCATTTGTGTAATCAGTTCAAGAAGGTGACCGGAGTCACGCCCAGTTTCTTCCAGCAGCTCATGCGCCAGCGGGCCATTTCACTGAGCTATTTGAGCCAAGAGGTGGAAAATGATGTAATTATTTTCTGTAATCCCGTAATAATCAACTTAGTCCGACACTCGAATTTTGCACCGTGAAAACAATTTCACTCGCAATCTTCCCGTTGTATGTCAGTACGTTTATCCGGATTTCTATTACCCTTGCTATGCTGTTTTTTCGCGCAGGCCAGCCAGGGCCAAGCCCTAGCTCCTCCTTTGGGCACGGCGACGGGCTTCGCCTTGTTCACGGCCGCCGGAGCCTTCAATAACTCGGGGCCAACCGTGGTACAGGGCAATATCGGTACGCAGGTTGGGGCTTTCTCCGGGTTTCCGCAAGGCACCGTTACCGGTAGCATCAACGTTGCCAATACCTACGCCGGCCAAGTGGCTACCGATGTGGCCACGGCCTACACCTACCTCACCACCTCCGTGCCCTGCGGCACCACCGCCATCTCGACACTGGGCGGCAGCCCCGCCCAAACCCTGCTACCCGGCGTGTACTGCCTGGGCGGTGCCCAAACCCTAACCGACCAGCTGATTTTGGACGGAGGCGGCAAAGCCAATGCCGTGTTCATCTTTAAGCTGGGTGGGGCGCTAACCACGGCCGATTTATCCACCATCACGCTCATCAACGGCGCTAATGCCGACAATGTGTACTGGCAAATAGGTGGCCGGGTCGACCTAGGGGCTAACTCCGTTTTTAGAGGCACGATAGTAGCCGACGGGGCCATCAACCTGATATCCGGAGCCGCGCTGCTGGGCCGGGGCTTATCCATTGCCGGGGCCATCAGCCTGGATACCAACATTGTGACTGGCCCGCTGGTGGAAGCACCCCTGCCCGTTACGCTGGTCACGTTTTCGGCTACCAAGCAAGGCCGCGCCGTGTTGCTGCAATGGTCTACGGCCAGCGAAAGCCACACCCAGGACTTCACGCCCGAGCGCAGCACCACAGGCACCACCGGCTGGGAACCCGTTGGCACGCTGCCGGCGGCGGGCAGCAGCAGCACCCTGCGCCAATACCGCATGGCCGACAACGGCGAGCGCCACCAGGCCTGCTACTACCGCCTGCGCAGCACCGATACCGACGGCACCTTTTCCTTCAGCCCGGTGCGGTTTGTGGCTTTCGACGACACCGCAGCCCCGCTGGCGGCCTTCCCCAACCCCGCCGCCAATTTTGTAGTGGTAACGGGGGCCGCCCCCGGCAGTACCCTCACGCTGGTGAACATGGCCGGCAAAATCTGGCAGCAACCTTCAGCCACTGAAAACGGGGTGAATTATCTGGAAGTCAGAAATATTCTACCCGGTACGTACCTGCTTAAGGCTGTTTCTGCAACTGGTGAAGTTACCAGCACCAAGCTGGTGAAGGAGTAGCGTCATTGGCCGGCCAGGCCACCTGATTCAGGCATAGAAAGGTCACCCAAAGGCCCGGAGTCAGAAATTTTCCATCAGTGGAAGATTTCTGACTCCGGGCCTTTGCGATATCGGGCCGGAAGCGCACCCGTAACTTTCCCCTATTGATACCGCTCCCGACCCTCTACTACTTCCTCTGCTACGCCTGGAACCGGCTGCCTGAACCCGCCGTGCTGCTGGCCAGCGAGGCCACGCCCTTCGAGCGGCCGCTGGGGCTACTGGCGCAGGTGCTGCTGCACGCCACCCGCCGCCTGCTACGCACCGGCCTGCCGCGCACCTTCGAAACCCAGCAGGCCGAACTTACCAGTCTGCGTGGCCGCGTGGAACTGGCTCCCACGCTGGGCCGGGGCCTGCTGGGCCAGGGCCGCGCCATCTGCACCTTCGATGAGTTGAGCACCGCCTCGCCCCTGCACCGCCTCATCGCCCAAACGCTGGGCGTGCTGGGCCGGGCGGCGGCTTTGCCTCCAGCATTGCGGCGCGAGTTGCACCAAATCGGCCAGCGGTTTCCGGCGGGGCTGAATGATACTACGCTACCGCCGCCGACTGCCGCCACGTTTCGGGAGCTACGGCGGCAGCGGCCGGATAGCCAAGCGGCGTTTCTGATGCACATCTGCGAGTTGGTGTGGCTCACGGCCCTGCCCGAACCTACTGCTACCGGCCGCAAGCGCTTCACCGATTTCCGGCGCGACGAGGTACTGATGGCGCGCATCTTCGAGCAGTTCACCCGCAATTTTTTCCGGCGCGAGCAGCGCCGCTACCGCGTATTTGCCGAAACCATTGCCTGGCAGGCCGAAGCCCCATTGCCCGCCCACCTCGACCTGCTGCCCACCATGCTCACCGATACCACGCTGGAGGCGCCCGACCGCAAAATCATCCTCGACACCAAATATTATGCTGCCGCCCTGCGCCCGCGCTACGACCGGCAGCGCCTCATCGCCCCGCACCTCTACCAGCTCTACGCCTACCTCCAAAACCAGCGCCCCGCCCCCGGCCAAGCCCTGGAAGGCATTTTGCTCTACCCGGCCGCCACGCAGGACGTGGACGTGCGCTACACGCTGGGCGGCCATCCGGTGCGCGTCGTCACTCTCAATCTGCACCAGCCCTGGCCCGGCATTGCCGCCGATTTGCTGGCGTTGGTAGTATGATGCGTGCCAAAGCGGTTGACCACAGCCTAAACGATTCAGAGCAAACAAATTGCTGCTTAAAAAAGCAGAGTGTTACCCTGTTGCGATATTCACTGAACCGGACAAACCCCCAAGGCTCATTCCGCTTCGATTAAGCACTTATTGCCCTTAGCTAACTGCAACTCCGCAACTGTTAATTAACCATTGAGGCAGAGCCATTTGGCTTTTGCTTTTTTTATGCCCATTTTTCCCAAAACCAATCCCGTTTTCTATGAAAAAACCATTTACTCATCTTTTCATGCTGCTGGCGCTGACTGTTGGCGCGGCCTCCTCGGCCCGGGCCCAGACGACCTACAGCCTGGTGCCGCTGACGGCGGCCAGCTTCACGGCCGACATCGTGGCCAACGGTGCGGCGGCCAGCCCGCCCACCGCCTCCACCACGGCCGATGTGGACGGGGCCGGCTACTACCTGATTTCGCAGGACTACTACACGGCTACTACATCTCATACCTCGGGCATTCCCAACAACGGGGCTATTTCGAACACCATTGTCGGACCGGCGGCCCTGACTTACCAGCTGGCTTCGCTGAGCGCCAACAACGCGCTCCGGCTGGCCGGTGCCACCAGCGGAACCCTCACGTTTGCTACGCCCATAACGGCCTCCGATGTTTATGTGCTAGGGATTAGCGGTTCGGGCGTTTCGACGGTGGACGTGACCGTGAACTACGCCGATGGCACGACCACCGCATTTACGGGCCAAACCTACCCCGACTGGTTTACGGTGGATGCTACTCGCAACGTGTTCGGCACCTCGGGGCGGGCCAGCGTGACGACGCCCGTTTCGGCTACGGCAGCGTCTAACACTGCGCCCTTCCTTACCCAACTAAGGCTAACGGTGCCAACGGCCAGCCTCAACAAGAACATTACCAGCATCACGTTTGGCAAAACCTCTATCGGGGGCGTGCTCGACCTGCTGGCCGTGAGCGTGGGCTCGACCCCGCTCTGCAACGCCGTGCCTACCGGCCTGACGACGGTGGCCAGCACCACGGCCGCCGGCGGCACGGCCCTGACCACGGCCTGCTCCGGCACCAGCATCTACTTGTCGGTGAGCGGGGTGCCGGCCAACGCGGGCTATACCTACCAGTGGCAGTCGAGCACCACCAGCGCTACCACCGGTTTCGCTAACATCAGCGGCGCTACCGGTGCCACCTACACCGCCACCGGCCAGACGGCGGCTACTTACTACCGGGTGCTGGTGGGCTGCCAGTTTGCCACCGGCAGCACGCCCACACCCTCGACGGCGGTGCAGGTGACGCAGTCGCCCGTTACGGCCTGCTACTGCACGCCCACCTACAGCAACGGCGGGAGCGGCGACATAGTGGCCCGGGTGCAGTTGGGCACGCTCGACAACAACACGACCGCCGCCGGCAACGTGGCACCGTACTACCACGACTACGCCGGCCAGCAGACTGGCACCGCACCCACGCTGCAAATTCCGACCCTGGTACCGGGCAGCACCGCGACGGCAACGCTAACGTTCGGCACGGACGGCACCCAAAACAGTGCTATCTGGGTCGATTTCAACCAGAACGGTACGTTTGAAGCATCGGAGTTTTTCGTAGGTGCCCGGGCCGGTGCCAGCGGCACAACCCCCATAGCCATAGCGGTGCCGGCCACGGCCACGGTGGGCACTACCAAGCTGCGCGTGCGGGGCGGCGACGACGCCGCCCTGACCAGCGGGCAGGCCTGCGGAGCCAGCGGCTCCAGCTACGGCGAAGCGGAGGATTACCTGGTGAGCATCTCGGCGGCGACCTGCACGCCCTCAACAGCCACCTTCAGCTACGGCAGCACCAGCAGCTATTGCGTAAGCGGCACCACCAACCCGACCGTGGTGCTGGCCGCAGGGGCCACGGCAGGCACTTTCAGCTCCACCACCGGCCTGGCCATCAGTGCCACCACCGGCGCAATTACGCTCAGCAGCAGCACACCGGGCACCTACACGGTGACGAATACCGTGGCCGGCACGGCGACGGCCTGCGCCTCAACGGCCACTGCTTCGGTAACGGTCACGGCACCTCTCACGGCGGGTTTCAGCTACGGTGCCGCACCGGGCCCGGGCGCTGCCTGCGCCGGAGGCTCGGGCACGTTTACGCCCGCGCTGGCTGCCGGAGCTACCCGGGGCACGTTTACTTCCACGGCGGGCCTGGCCCTGAACGCGACGACAGGCGTCATCAGCCTGACGGGCTCGACGGCCGGCACTTACACCATCACCAACGCGGTGGCGGCCAGTGGCGGATGCGCGGCGGCCACCAGCACGGCCACCTTTACGGTGAATGCCCTGCCGCCGAGCCCCACCCTGACCGTGAGCGGCACCCCGGCCACGGGCATCACCCTAACTTCCTCGGCCGCCACGGGCAACCAGTTTTCGCTCAATGGCACGGCCATCACCGGCGCCACGGGCCAGACTTATCTCGTCAATTCAGGCACCCGCAACGGCTCGTACACCGTGACGGTTACCAACGCGGCGGGCTGCTCGGCCACCTCGGCGGCCCAGAGCGTGACCGTGACGGCCACCGCGCCCGCACAGGCCGCCACCGGCATCACCGCATCGCCCAACCCCACTGCCGACGGCTACCTGCTGCTGGAGCTGACCGGCTTCCGCGAACCGGTGGCCCTGACGGTAGTAAACATGCTGGGCCAGCGCGTGTACGAAGGCCACGTATCGGGCACCTCCCCGAAGCAACAACAGGCCCTGGACCTGCACCGGCTGCCTACTGGCGTGTACCTGCTGCACGCCCGCACGGCCAGCGGCCTCGCCCAGACCCTGCGCTTTGCGCGCGAATAGCCCCTCGCACAGCCGCGTCCCGAGCGGCCGGGTAAAATTAAAAAAGGCCTGCCGATAATTCGGCAGGCCTTTTTTATTGCTTGCGGCAATCAGTTCCGGCACCAGCCCGCTGCCGATTTGCTGCGGCTGGTGGAATAATGACAGGCGGGCACAAAAAAACAGCCCGGACTTTCCAAAAGGAAAATCCGGGCTGTTGGCGTCGAATGACGAAGATTTGCGCTGGCCACGCGGGCCAGCAGCAAACTACTTCTTCACTTCGGTCGTAGTCGTGGTGGTAGCAGCAGGAGCAGCAGCGGGAGCAACCGAGTCAGCAGCGGGAGCAGCCATAGCGGTGGTGTCGGTGCTGGTGGTGGTGGTGGTCTCCGTGCCGGTAGCAGGGGTCTCAACGGTGGTGGTTTCTTCGGTCTTCTTTTCGCCGCACGAAGTCAGACCAGCGGTGAGGGCGAGGCCCAGGGCAGCAGCTTTAAACAGATTTTTCATCTTTGGGGGTAATTTTGGAAACGGTTAACTTTTAAACCGCCCTTTATCCCCGCTTTTCGGAAAGGTAACCCGCCCCGGAAAAAAATTATTTCGGCGGGTTACTTGTAGCCTTCGCCAGTATTAACTCCCAAAGTGAATGAGCAGGGGCAATCCAACTTCCTCTTCTTTGACTCCTACCGACGACGCGCTGATTGCCGCCATTCGCGGCGGCGATGAGCGGGCCCTGGCCCACCTCTACCGGCTGCACTGGCCCATGGTGTCGCACTTCGTGCTGCAAAACAGTGGCACCGAAGACGATGCCCAGGACGTGTACCAGGAAGGCGTGATGGTGTTTTATGAAAAAGTACGCGACGGCTCCCTCGAGCTCAGCTGCCAGATTAAAACATACCTATACGCCGTGTGTCGCCGCCTGTGGCTCAAGCGCCTGACCAGCAAAAGCCGCTTCGGTGTGCGCTTGCTGGACGACGAGGAGCACGGCCCGTACCTGAACACGGGAGCCGAAGAAGACCTGCTGGCCGCTGAGGAACAGGACCGCCGTTTCGCCACCATGAGCGAGGCCCTGAACCACCTCGGCGAACCGTGCCGCTCGCTTTTGGAAGGCTTTTACCTGCTCGATAAGTCGATGCAGGACCTCACGGCAGAATTCGGCTACACCAACGCCGACAATGCCAAAAACCAGAAATACAAGTGCCTGGTGCGCTTGAAAAAATTATTCTTCGCCCATTATAAAGAAGAGCCTATCTGATATCGTTAGCCGTCGGCAATAGTCGGCGGAACCTCCCATCCGCTTACCGCCGCCGGCCCTGGCCAGCAGCATTTACCCATGATGACTGAAGCAGACTATTACGCATTATTTGAAGCCTACTCGAACGGCGAGTTGGCCGGGCCCGCCCGCGCCAACCTCGAAGCGCGCCTGGCAGCTGACCCGGCCCTGGCCCTGCGCTATGCCGACTTCACCGAGATGACCGGCACGCTGCGGGCCTACGGGCAGCGCCAGCAGGCCCGACAGCAGCTGCGCGGCATTCACGCCGCCATGCTGGCCGCCGATGCCCCCGAAGAAATTGCCCTGCCCGCCACCGGCCTCACCCACACCGTGCACCCGATGCTGCGCATTTCGCGCACCGAGCGCAAGCTCCGCGAATTCTGGAGCGGGCACCGCGCCACCGTGGGCGTAGCCGCCTCGGTAGCCGTGATGGCGGTGTTTGCCACGCTTTTGGGCTTGGATTTGTGGAAAACTTCCCACCTGCCTGTTCCGGCCAGCTACCAAGCGCTTCGCCGCGATATAAACAACCTCAAGCACAACCAGAAGGTGCTGAACAGCACTATCAAGCGTATTGATGGCAGCGCCACGCCGCCGCTGGCCCCGGTGAGCAAGTTCAGCGGCACGGGCTTCGCGCTTACCTCGGAAGGCTATTTGGTGACCAGCTACCACGTTATTCAGGGTGCTGATTCGCTGCTAATTGAAGGCCGCAACCACCAGCGCTACCACGCCGAGCCGGTGTATTCGGACATCAAGCACGACCTCGCCATCCTGCGCATTACCGACAAGAAATTCACCGGTTTCGGCCGCCTGCCTTATGCGGTGAAGTCGGGCCAGGCCGATTTGGGCGAGCGGGTGTTCACCCTCGGCTACCCGCGTGAGGATGTAGTTTATGGCGAAGGCTCGCTGAGCGCCCGCTCAGGCTTTGAGGGCGATACCGCCTTTTACCAGGTGAGCATTCCGGTGAACCCGGGCAACTCGGGCGGCCCGCTGCTCGATGAGCGCGGCAACCTGATTGGCGTGGTGAGCGGCCGGCAGAACGACGCACAGAGCGCCGCCTTCGCTACCAAGTCGTCGTACCTCGTACGGCTCGTTGATTCGCTGGCCGCAGCTAAATCGGCTACTACCTACCCCTACCATTTGCCTCGCTTCGGCCAGCTGGCCGGCACCGGGCGGCCCCAGCAGCTCCGGAAGCTGCAGGACTATGTATTCGTAGTTAAGGTGTTTGAATAGGCTGGCATTCGAAATCTATGCTGGGCAACGGCCTGTTTCTTTATCGAAGCAGGCCGTTGTTTTGTAATGGCTTTTCGAGCGGGGCGATTATTGTGCGTAGAACATCGAAACAAGCCGGTTATTCTAGCGTTTGGGGAGGCTAATGCACGGCTTTTTCATAACCTTAGGTTCCGTAATGTAGTATTCAAGCTTAGATGAGCGGTGCTTGTCCTTCAATTCTTTCGTCTTTTTTAACCTCCGCATTCCGTGACTCAAAACCAACAAACCCCGCCGAGCAGCAACGACGTTGCTGGTTCCGCTATTTTCAAGAAGTTTCTGAATACCGCCGAGGGCTACATCAAGCAGCCCACGCGCATGAAGTCGTTGCTGACCGATGCCTATAAAAAGGCCAGCGAGAAGAACGACGTGGGCACGCTGGCCCACGAAGCCTGGGAAACCCTCCAGACCATGTTCCGGCTCATTAAGGCGTCGATGTCGGGTGAGTACACGGGTGTGCCCGGCACCACGGTGGCAGCCGCTGTAGCCGTGCTCATCTACTTCCTGAGCCCGATTGACCTGATTCCGGACTTCATTCCGGTGCTGGGCTTGCTCGATGACGTGGCCCTGGTAGCCTGGTTCTCGACCACGCTAAAGGGCGAGATGGACAAGTTTCACGAGTGGGAGCTGACCCGCCCCGCCGAGGTGAAAACCAGCGCCACGGACGTTACCAACACCGCCAGCGGCCTGACGCCGAAAACGGCGACTCCTGCCGCCCAGCCCTCGCATTCCAACGACCCGGCTGCTCCCACCGCGCACGTAGCCGAAGAATCGGCTAAGCACGCCGGCACCGGCAGCATAGCCGCCAATACCACCGACAGCAGCCGTGAGCCCAGCACCACGGCCACCGATACCGGCGGCAACGTACGTTAAGCGGCACAGCAGCCAGAAACAAAAAAGCCCCCGCAACCTGAGTTGCGGGGGCTTTTTTTACGGGTATAATAATGCTAGGCGGCGGCGGCGTGGTCGCGCACGAAGCGAACGAAGTCGCCCACGGTGTAGAGCGGCACTTCGTCGGGGATGGTGATGCTGAAGTTGCGCTCCAGTTCCAGAATAATATCTACTACGTCGAGGGTTTCGAAGCGCAGGTCGCGGGCGAGGCTGGCGGTTTTGCGCACGCGGCTGGCCCGGATGGCCTTGCGCTTGCTGATAATGCGGAATACCTGCTGCTCGATAGTAGGTGTGTGCGTGGAGCTAATGGTGGATACGTACATAATAGAGTTGCGGAAAAAGATGGTGAGGCAAGGGCTGGTGCTTGGTTTCAATAGCGCCCCGCGGCGGCGGGGGAAAGTGCCCACCGGCGGCCGCTGCTGCAACAACAGCCGACCAGCGGGCACCAACGCCAGAAACGTTAGGCTAGTACAGCCGGCGTAGCCGCCTGTATTTCTTCAGAGTCCACCTCCTCGGAAATGGTTGCAACGTTGTCGGGGTTTTTTCCGGAAATTTTTCCCTTCAGCGATTCGCTCAGCAAATACATAACTGGCACGACCAGCAGGGTGATGCCCGTGGCGAACACCAGACCGAAAATAATGGTCCAGGCCAGCGGGCCCCAGAACGTTACCGACTCGCCGCCGATGAAGAAGTGGGCGTTGCCGGAGTTGAACAGCTCGTAGAAGTCGATGTTCAGACCAATGGCCAGCGGGATGAGGCCCAGCGTGGCGGCCGTGGCCGTGAGGATAACCGGGTTGAGACGGGTGCGGCCGGCCAGCACGATGGCCTCGCGCAGCGGCATGCCCTGCGCCCGCAGCATGTCCATGAATTCGACCAGTAGAATCCCGTTTTTCACTACGATACCGGCCAGGGCGATGATGCCCACGCCCGTCATCACGATGCTGACGCTCTGACCCGTGATGGCCAAGCCCCAGAACACGCCGGCGATGGAGAACAGCACTTCGGAGAGGATGATGACCGGCTTGCTGAACGAGTTGAACTGCGTGACGAGAATCAGGAAGATGAGGCCCAGTGCGCCGATGCCAGCCAGCGGCAGGAAGTCGCTGGTTTCTTTCTGGTTTTCCTGAGCGCCGCCCATGTTGATGGTGTAGCCGGGGGGCAGCGGGAACGACTTGAGGGCCGTCTGGATGTTGCGCACCACGTCGGGGCCGGTGTAGCCGCCCAGCACGTTCGAGCTGATGGTGATGATGCGCTTGGTGTCTTTGCGCTTGATGCCGCCGTAGGTGCTGCCGTAGGTGACATCGGCCACCGACGAGATGGGCACTTGGCGTACAGCGCCGGTAGCGTCGCGGAAGGTGAGCGGAGCGTTGATTACGGCGTCCACGTCGTCGCGGTAGGGCTTGGCGTAGCGCACCTGAATGGGGTATTCGTCGTCGGCCGTTTTGAATTTGCTGGCCTCGGTGCCGTAGATGGCGGTGCGGACTTCCAGGCCAATCTGGCCGGTGCTGATGCCTTCGCGGTTGGCGCGGGTGCGGTTGATGTTGACGGCGATTTCGGGGTTGCGGTCTTCGAGGTTGGAGCGCAGTTGCTCGACGCCGCCGATTTTCAGCGAGTCGACGTAGCGAATCATCTTTTTCGAGAGGGCAGCCAGTTTGGGGTAGTCGTCGCCGGCTAGCTCGATGGCGATTTCCTTGCCCGTAGGCGGGCCGCTGGCTTCCTGGTCCACCGATACTTCAGCGCCGGGAATGCCTTTCACCACTTCGCGGATTTTATCCATGTAGGTGTGGGTGGCCGGGCCGGTACGCTCGCTGAGCTCTTTGAAGGCCACGCCGACTTTGCCCATGTGCGACTGCGACACGCCGGCGGCGGTAGCTTCGCCGGGGTCGCCGGCACCGATGGCAACGTTGGTAATCACCGATTCCACGTCGTGGTTATGCTCGCCGATTACGCCGTAGATGCGCTTTTCCAATACTTTGGTAATCGAATCGGTGACGGCTACGCGGGTGCCGACGGGCATTTTCAGGTAAGTGTAGATGAACTTGGGGTCGCCTTTGGGGAAGAAAGCAACCTGGGGCTTGCGGATGCCCACGGCCACAAACGAGCCGATGAACAGCAGGAACACACCCACCATCACCAGAACCGGGTGGCC
The DNA here is from genome assembly GCF_054776495.1 of Hymenobacter segetis. Taxonomy (NCBI): domain Bacteria; kingdom Pseudomonadati; phylum Bacteroidota; class Cytophagia; order Cytophagales; family Hymenobacteraceae; genus Hymenobacter; species Hymenobacter segetis. The sequence goes on from NZ_BAAHBV010000003.1 coordinate 500,792, forward strand.
GATGGCCCAGCGCACGAGGTTGGCGTAGCCGTTCTGGAAACGCGGCAGGGCGCGCGTCTGGAACCAGGCAATCATCTTCACAAACACGAACTTATCGAGGAAGCAAAGCAGGATAACCGTGATGGACAGGTTGCCCACGAAAGTCGAGTGCGACACGTAGCCGATGATAGCAATCAGCAAAAGCACGCCCATGGCAATCATGAAATTGCGGGTGAGCTTGGGCTTGCTGTGCAAATCCTCCTCAAAATGTTCTTCGCGCTCCATGAAGCTCACGGCGAACACCGGGTTCATGATGAAAGCCACGACCAACGAAGCCATCAGCGTGATGATGAGCGTCACGGGCAGGTAGTACATGAACGAGCCCACGATGCCGGGCCAGAACAGCAGTGGCACGAACGGCGCCACCGTGGTCAGGGTACCGGCCAATACTGGCACGAATACCTCGCCGGCGGCGAATTTGGCGGCTTTCGGCGTGGTCAGGTTGGGGTGCTCGTGGAGGAGGCGGTGGGTGTTTTCGATTACCACGATGGCGTCATCGACCACGATACCGAGGGCCAGCAGGAAGGCGAAGAGCACAATCATGTTCAGCGTGAAGCCGAACACGGGGATGACAAGGAAGGCCAGGAACATCGAAATCGGCACCGAGAGGCCCACAAATAGGGCGTTGGTGGTGCCCATGAAGAACATCAGAATCAGCGTCACCAGCAGGAAGCCGATGATGATGGTGTTGATGAGGTCGTGGAGCGTGACGCGGGTGTCGTTGGAGGTATCGCCGGTTACGGTGATGGTCAACTCCTTGGGCAGGCTAGCTTTCGATTCTTCAATCAGGGCCTTGATTTTGTCCGATGCGTCAATCAGGTTTTCGCCCTGGCGCTTCACCACGTTCAGGGTAATGGCGGGCTTGCCGTCGAGGCGGGCATAGCTTTCACGGTCCTTGAAGCCGTCGGTGACGGTGGCGATGTCGCCGAGGCGCACGGGCGAGCCGTTCAGGTTCTTAATCTGGATGTCGGCAATGTCGGCGGCCCGGACGTACTGGCCGGCCACGCGCACGGCACGTTTCTGGCCGCCTACGTCGATGGAGCCGCCCGAGATGGTGAGGTTTTCGCCGCTGATGGCGCGGGAAATGTCCGTGAAGCCCAGGCGCGAGGCGCGGAGCTTGTTCAGGTCCACGTCCACGTTCACCTGCTGGTCGAGAGCACCCACGATATCCACGCGGGTGATTTCGGGCAGGGCCTCAATCTTGTCCTGGAAGTCGTCAGCGAACTTCTTGAGTTGGGCGGCGGGGAGGTTGCCGGCCAGGTTGACGAACATGATGGGCTGCTCGGAAATGTTGATTTCCTTCACCAGCGGCGCGCTCGGCAGGTCGTTGGGCAGCTCGGTGCTGGCCTTGTCTACGGCATCCTTGATGAGCTGCTTGGCGGCCTGCACGTCCACGCCGGATGTGAATTCCACGTCCACGATGCAATAATCCTGGTTCGAGGTGGAGTTGATGTGCTTCACCCCGTTCACGGATTTAATCTCCTTTTCGAGCTGGCGCGTGACGAGGTTTTCGATGTCGGTGGGCGAGGTGCCGGGGTACACCGTGGCCACGATGATGCGCGGAATCACGATGTCGGGAAATTTCTCCTTGCCGAGCTTGATGTAGGCAAAAATGCCCGCCACGCACAGCAGCACCGTGATGATGTAAATGCTGGTCTTGTTATTAATGGACCAACTGGTTGGGCCAAATTCTTTTTCGATGTCCTGCATGGTTTCTTCTCTAAAAGCTTGAGAAATAATTGCGTCTCTACGCGCCCTGCACGGCCACTTTCTGGCCTTCGTTCAGGTTCTGGTAGCCGCCTGAGATAATCTGGTCTTCGGCGGTGAGGCCGCTGGTCACCTCTACTTTGCCGTTGTAGGTGTTGCCGGTTTTGATGACGCGCTTCTTGGCCACGGCCTTGCCGCCCTCCTGGGCCACCACGTACACGTAGCTGTTTTCCTCGTCGTGCTGCACGATATCAACCGGGATAACCGTGGCGTTGGTCGCGTTGTAGTTCTGGATGCGCACCGTGGCCACCATGTTGGGGCGCAGGTTGGCGGCTTTGGCGCTTTTCAGGCGCAGCTCCACGGTGAAGGTGCGGCTGGTGGCGTTGATGCTCCGGCTCACCACGCGCACGGTGGCGGGCATTTCCTCGTCGCCCAAGTCTGGGATGGTTACCACGGCGTTGTCGCCGGCCTTGATGCTGTTGCCGTAGGCTTCCGATACATCGGCCAGGATTTTGCCGCCGGTGCCGCTGGTCAGGCGCACCACCGGCGCGCCGGGCGCGGTGATTTCGCCCAGCTTGGGCAGTACCTCATCCACGGTGCCCGAGAACGGGGCCACTACACTGTATAGAGCGCGCTGCTGGTTGAGGGTGGCCAGGTTGCGTTGCAGGGCCTGGTAGTTGTTCTTGGCTTGCAGGTACTGGATTTCGGTGCCAATCTGCTGGTCCCAGAGGCTCTTCTGCTTCTCGTACACCGTCTTGGCGAGGTCCATGCGGGTGCGCAGCTCGGCGGCGTTCGCATCGAGGATGCTGGCATCGATGGTAGCCAGCACCTGGCCTTTGCTCACACGGTCGCCGCGCTGCACGCGGATGCTGGTGAGCGAGCCGGCGGCGCGGGCACCCACGGTAGCGTTCTGGTCAAAATCGACGCGGCCCTGCACTTCGAGGTAGCTTTTGAAGCTCTCGGGCTTGGCGTTCATCACCGAAACCGGCGTGGGGGCCACAGTGGCCGGGCCACCGGTTTTGGCTTCCAGCTCGGCAATTTTAGCCTGCGTGGCGGCCTGCTCGCTTTTTAGCTTTTCGAGCTGGGCTTTGGGGTCCTTATTAGAAGAGCCGCCGCAGGAGGCGAGCAGCAGGGTGCCGGCGAGAAACAACGCGGCGGGTTGGGTTGAGGAGAAACGCATGGGTAAGCGGGGTATTTTGAGCGTAGGGGCGGGGCCTGCCCCCGCCCGTCGTTGAACGAAATCGTTGAGATGGCGCGAACGCCGGGCGGGGACAGGCCCCGCCCCTACTCGTTATTTTTTAACCTGGTTAAACAGCTCACCAGTCGCTTTGTCACGGTCGACTTTCGCCACCAGCACGTCGTAGATGGCACCGTAGTAGTTGGTCTGAGCCGAGCGCAGGTCGGTTTCAGCCGTAATCACCTCCAGGTTGGAGCCTACGCCGGCGTTGAACTTGATGCGGGTGACGCGGGCCACGTCGGTGGCCAGGTCGAGGTTGGCTTTCTGGTTGTCCAGCACGTCGAGGGCGTTGATGAGCGTGGTGCGGCTCTGGGCGTCCTGCAAGTCAATGCTTTGCTTCAGTGTTTCGAAACCCTTCTCGATGGTTTGCTGCTGCAAGCGGCTTTGCTGCACTAGGTATTTGCGGCGGAAGCCGTCGAACACCGGTACCTGCAAGCTCAGGCCCACGTTGCCGAAACCGAACCAGTTCTGGTTGGCAAAGCCGTTGCTGTTGCGCGAGTCCGGACCGCGGAAGGCGAACAAATCACCCGGCGTTTTGGCTGAGCCGGTGAAACCGTAAGCTCCCGTGAGCACGAGGCGCGGATATGCGCCGGCCTGGCGGTTACGCAGGTCGAGGCCAGCCAAGGCCTGCTGCGTTTCGAGGGTCGAGAATTCGATACGGTTGTTGTAGTTCAGGGCACCCAGCGCGGCTATCGGCCGGCCGCCGGAGAGGGCATTCTGCTGGTCGAGCCGGTTTTGGGCGGCGACATCGGTCTGGCCGGGGGCCACGGGTGCGGTGGGTACGGCATCCAGGCCCGCGCCACCATTCGTCAGGCTGGCCGCGCCGAGGCGCTGGCGCAGGGCACCGGCATCCACCACGGCCGCGCCGAGCGAGTCGGTGAGCTGCACGGCCTGCTGCTGCGGCAGACCCATCTGAAACTTGAGCAGGGCCACGCTCAACTCGGTGAGGCGCTGGGCTTTCTGCTGCTCCACCACCAGGTTGTTGCGCTGCACGCGCAGGCGGTCCACGTCGAGCTTTTCAGCAAAACCAGCCTTGAAGGTCTGGTTGGTTTGAAACAGCACGGTGTCGAGGCGCTGCACGTTGCGGGCCAGTAGGGCGAGACGCGAGCGGGCCACCAGCGTGCTGTAATAGGCCTTGCTCACCTGCTCCACCACGTCAATTTCGGCTTGCTGGGTTTGCTTCTGCGCCAGCTCGGTGTAAACCTTAGCGGCTTTCAAACCAATCAGATACGCGCCATCAAACAGCAACTGCGATACCGAGGCGCTGGCGTTGCCGGCGTATTGCAGGCCGAAGGCGAAGGCCGACGGCGGCTGCGGCGTGCTGGGCAGCGTGATGGGCTTAATATTCACCGTCTGGCCCGACTGGGCAGCGGCAATATCGGCCGCCGTGAGCGGCGTGGCCGAGGAGCCGCCGCCGAGGGCCGAGAAATCGACCAGGCTTTTTTGCAGCTTGAAGTTGTCCGACACCGTGGCGGCCACGTTCACCTGCGGCAGGCCGGCGCTCTTGATTTCGCCAACTTTGGCGGCCGCCGTGGCCTCGCCCAGGCGGGTGGACAGCAGCGAGGGCTTATTCTGCACGGCGTAGCTGATGGCCTGTTGCAGGCTCAGGGGCATGGTGCCGGCCGTGGGCGTGGTCACCAACGCCGCGTTGGGCCGGGTTTGGGCAAGCAGCGCCTGGGGCACGGCCGCGCTCAGGGCGGCCACCAGCAGGAATCTGGTTCGTAACAGCGTGTTCATAAAAACAGCAAAAAAGAAAACGGGTAAGCGGGGAAAAGCGGGGGGTTATTCTTCGTCGGTGACGTTGCGGTACTGGTTGATGAGCCGGTGGCCCTTCAGCGTGGCCACACCGAGCATGAAGTGCTCTAGCAGCGCCACCGACACGCGCTCCTTGGCAAAGTCGCGGGGCGGGAACAGTTCTGGGTCGAACTGCAGCTCAATCTGGGCCAGGCGCAGGCGGGCCAGCACTTCCATGTCGAGGTCGGCCTGAAAAAGGCCTTCTTCGATGCCCCGACGCAGGTTTTCCTTGATTTGGGTAAGGATGAACTCGTGCTTGTGGGCCTGCCAGAGCTGCCAGGTGGTGGGATGAAACTTGCGGAGGTCGTAGAAAATGCTGGGGTGGACGTTGCCAAACTCCTGCTTAATCCAAGTCAGCATCTGAAACAGTTCGTCGATGGCCGAGGAGGCGGCTTTTATCATCACCTTGCACTCGTTCTGGGTGCCGTCGAGGTGGCGACTCATGGAGGCTTCCACAATCTGGTCCTTGTTTTCGAACCACTTGTAGAGGGTCTTTTTTGACATGGCCAGGTCGGCGGCGATGTCGTCCATGCTCACGCTTTTGATGCCGTTGCGCATGAAAAGCTGCTGGGCGTGATTGAGGATTCGGTCTTTGATTTCCATAACTAGCGCCGCAAAGATACAATGGAAACTTTTAACGTGCTCAAAGTTTCCAACGCATTTTTACGGTCTGCAACCAGTGCAAGGCCTTTTTGCGCGTAGCCAGACGCGCATGGCTCCCGTTTACTTTAGCCCAATGCGAAAAAAAGTATTCAGCCCCTTGCATGACTAACTAATTTAATTGGTAATACAAAGCTAATAAATTTAGTTTAATAGTATTCCCAAATCAGATTATTTATTTGTGACCTAAGCTCAAGCCTACCGCGCGGCGGAAGTGCCGGGCGCGGGTACTTTTGCGCCGGGCCGCGGTGGCCCGCTTGCATTCGCGCTTATGAAAATCCGGACCGGCTTCGGCTACGACGTTCACCAATTGAAAGAAGGGCTGCCCTTCTGGCTCGGCGGCATTGAGGTGCCGCACACCCACGGCGCCCTCGGCCACTCCGATGCCGACGTGCTCATCCACGTCATTTGCGACGCGCTTTTGGGCGCGGCCAACCTGCGCGACATCGGCTTCCACTTCCCCGACACCGACCCGCAGTACAAGGGCATCGACTCGAAAAAACTGCTTTCCGGCGTGATGCGCCTGCTGCGCGAGCGCGGCTATGAGGTAAGCAACATCGACTCGACCATCTGCCTGGAGCGCCCCAAGGTGAACCCACACATTCCGGAAATGCAGCGCGTGCTGGCCGCCGTGATGGGCATCGCGGAAGAGGACATTTCCATCAAAGCAACCACCACCGAAAAACTGGGTTTTGTGGGCCGGCAGGAAGGCGTGGCCGCCTACGCCAGCGTGCTGATTCAGAAAGGGCTGTAGAGACGCATAATTGCGTCTCTACAGCCCCGCACCGTTGAATACGTTTGCCGTTCAACGACGAGACGCAATTATGCGTCTCTACATCGTTCTAAATTTCCCACCATACTAATACAATGAAGCAAACCCCTCTCCTGCTGGCTTTTCTCGCGCTGGCCAGCGCCGCCCCGGCTCACGCCCAGGGCAAGGTTAAGGTGAAATCCAAGGCCGCCACCACGACCAAAATCAAAACCAAGGCCGGCGAAACCGCCGGAAAAGACTGGAGCGTGAAATACGCCGACCAGGTAACCGCCGAACGCCTGCGCACGCACCTAGCCGTGCTGGCATCGGACGAGTATGAAGGCCGCGAAACCGGCCAAAAAGGCCAGCACATGGCCGCCGACTACGTAGCCAAGCAGTTCAAAGAGGCCGGCCTGACCGGCCCGGTAACCACCGGCACCGACCCTTACCAGCAGCATTTTGATGTGGAGCAGGTGACCTGGGCCGACGGCAATACCCTGAAAGTGGGCAGCACGAGCTACGAATGGCTGACGGATTTCTATGGTCTGGGCGATTCGCCGTTCGGCCAGGAAACCAGCGTGAAGCCGGTTTTTGTGGGCTATGGCATTGAGCAACCCGGCTATTCCGACTACGCCAATGTGGACGTGAAGGGCAAGGACATTCTGGTGCTGATGGGCGAGCCCACCGGCGACGGTGGCAAAGCCCTGCTCAGCGCCGACGGCTCGCCCACCAAGTGGGGCACCGACTACCGGGGCAAGGCCCAACTGGCGGCCCAAAAGGGTGCCCGCACGGTATTTTTCGTGAGCTTCAACCCCACCAGCAACTTCGCCAAGCAAACGGCGCGCATGGCCCCATTTATCTCGCGCCCGTCGATGGTGATGGTGGGCAACGACAAGCCCGGCCGGGCGCCGTCGTTCTTTATCTCGCCGGCCGTGGGCCTGGCCGTGCTGGGCACCAATGATGCGGCGATGCAGACGTATCTGGGCAAAATCAACTCGACCAAGCAGCCGGTAGCCGCTACTTTCAACGTGGTGCCGATGCAGATTAAAGCCGAGCGCAAGCGCGAAAAGCTCGACACGCAGAACGTGCTGGGCTTCATCGAAGGCACCGATAAGAAGGAAGATGTCATCGTGATTTCGGCCCACCACGACCACCTCGGCAAGCACGAGGGCCAGGTTTTTAACGGGGCCGATGATGATGGCTCGGGCACCACAGCCATTATCACGATGGCGGAGGCTTTTGCCAAGGCCAAGAAGGAAGGCCACGGCCCGCGCCGCAGCTTGCTGTTCCTGAGCGTGACGGGCGAGGAAAAGGGTTTGTTTGGCTCGGAATATTATTCCAAGCACCCCATCTTCCCGCTGGCCAGCACCGAAGCGGACTTGAACGTGGACATGATTGGCCGGACCGACGTGGAGCACGAGGGCAAGCCCGACTACGTGTACGTAATCGGCTCGGACAAGCTGGCCTCGGAGCTGCGCGTAATTCTGGAAGCCGAAAACAAGCAGTACGACCCCATTGACCTGGACTACCGCTTCGACGACCCCGCCGACCCGAACCGCTTCTACTACCGCTCCGACCACTACAACTTCGCCGTGAACAAGGTGCCAGTGGCATTTTTCTTCAACGGCGTACACGCTGATTATCACCAGCAGAGCGACGAAATCGAGAAAATTCAGTTCGATAAAATGGAGAAGCGGGCACGGCTGGTGTTCCACACCGCCTGGGAGTTGGCCAACCGCGACGGCCGCATTGTCGTTGACTCGAATAAGCCGTAGATTAAACAGTCGTCATCCAATTCGTCTGTCATCCTGAGCACAGCGAAGGACCTTATCGCGTCTGAATAAATAGCAGTCTGTTTACTGCCAGCCCTTCAAGCGTGATAAGGTCCTTCGCTGTGCTCAGGATGACAGACGTTTTCATTTTTTCTTACTCCCGCCCACATTCCTCCTTCCTCCATGCTGAAAATGTACGCGCTGGCGGCCCTGCTGCTAGCTAGCGCTCTACCCGCCGCCGCCCAAACTGCGCCCACCAAAATCAAGGTAAAAACCAAGGGCGCACCCGCTACCCCCGCCGCGCCGGACATATCCCAAACCTACGCCGCCCTCATCCAGCCCGCCGACTTGCGCACTCACCTCACGGTAGTGGCTTCGGATGCGTTCCAAGGACGCGAGGCGGGCCAGCCGGGCCAGAAGCTGGCGGCGGATTATCTGCAGAAGCAGTTTGCGGAACTCGGCCTGCAAGGGCCGGTGGCGGGTAGCGACAACCCGTATTTGCAGCATTTCCAGCTGACGCACAGCCTCTATGCGCCGGGCGGCTACCTGAAAGTGGGCGCACAGCGCTACGAGTACCTGAGCGATTGGTTCAGCTACGGGCCGATGCCGTCACCCTTTCTCACCGAAACGACTTCGCAGCCGGTTTTTGCGGGGTTTGGGGTGGAGCAGGGGGCGTATTCGGACTACGCAGGCTTGGATGTGAATGGCAAGGACGTGGTGGTCATCATGGGCGAGCCGCAGGACGAGCGCGGCCGCAAGCTGCTGAAGCCGCTGGGCCGCAAGGATGATTACTGGGATTCGGGCCTGCGCAAGGCGGCGCTGGCCAAAGCCCACGGGGCGCGCAGCATTTTCCTGATGACGTTTGCCCCGTCCCTGACTTTCCAGAAGCAGACGAGCGAGCTGGGCGAATCACTGCGCGAAGCAGCATTTTCGCTGCCCGACCCCGGCCCGGAAATTATCGACACGGTGGCTGAAAATATCCCGCCGGGCATCGGCGTGTATTTCACCTCGCAGGAATTGGGGCTGGCAATGGCGGGCACCAGCATAAACGGGCTGCTTGACTACGTGCGGGCGCTGGGCCGCGCCGGGCGGCCAGTTCCGGCGGGCTTTCAGCCTCCGGTGGCGACCATTTATTTGCCACAAAACCAGCAGCCGCTCACCACGGAGAACGTGCTGGGCTTTCTGGAAGGCTCGGATAAAAAGGATGAGGTGCTGGTGGTTTCGGCCCACTACGACCATTTGGGCGTGAAGCATGACACGGTATATAACGGGGCCGATGATGACGGTTCGGGCACGGTGGCGGTGATGGCACTGGCGAAGGCGTTTGCGCAGGCGAAGAAGGACGGGCACGGCCCGCGCCGCAGCATCCTGTTTGTGCTGATGACGGCGGAGGAAGAGGGCCTTTTCGGCTCGGAATACTACACGGCGCATCCTGTGTTCCCGCTGGCTAATACCATTGCCGACCTTAACATCGATATGGTGGGGCGCACCGACCGCAAGCACAGCGCCAAGCGGCATTTTGTGTGCATCGTGGGTTCGGATAAGTTGTCGTCGGAGCTGCACGCCATCAACGAGGCGGCCAACCGCGACTACACGCACCTGGAGCTGGACTACCACTTCAACATTCCCGGCGAGCCGGAGCACATCTACTACCGCTCGGACCACTACAACTTTGCGCGGCGCAAAATCCCGGTCATCTTCTACACCACCGGCGAGCACGTCGACTACCACAAGGTCACGGATGACGTGGAGAAGATAGAATTCGATAAATTGGCGGAACGCGCGCAGCTGGTGTTCCACACCGCCTGGGCGCTGGCCAACCGCGAGCAGCGCATCGTGGTTGACTCCAACAAGCCCTGATTTGCCATGACCACCGCCACCAAAGCCAGCCAGTTTCAGCTCGACGCCGAGAAGAAAGCCTTCGACCGCGAGCACCGCCGCAAAATCCGCTTCAACATCGGCAAGTACGACGCGGCCGTGAGCGCGGGCATGAAGCTCTACGACCAGCACGAGCTGGCCCGCGACCGCGGCGCTTACCTCAAAGCCACCGTGCTGGAAAAGCTGGACGAGTACCTCCTGCAGTTCGAGGCGGCCTTCACGGCGCGGGGCGGGCGCGTAATCTGGGCGCGTGATGCCGCCGAGGCGCTGGCCGAAATCGGCAAGCTGACTAAGGCGCGCAACACCAAAACTGTGGTGAAGGCCAAGAGCATGACCACCGAAGAAATTCACCTCAACAAGTACCTCGCCACGCAGGGCATCGAGTCGGTGGAAACCGATTTGGGCGAGTACATTGTGCAGCTCAATGGCGAGCGGCCCTACCACATTGTGACGCCGGCCATGCACCTGAGCAAGGCCGACATCAACGATATTTTCGTGAAGCACCTCGGCACCGAAAGCACCGACGATGCCCAGAAGCTCGTGCTCACGGCCCGCCACCTGCTGCGCAATAAGTACACCGCCGCCGAAGTGGGCGTTACCGGCGGCAACTTCCTCATTGCCAAAGAAGGAGCCGTGGCCGTGACGGAGAACGAAGGCAACGCCCGCCTTTCGGCCACCTTCCCCAAGCTGCACATTGCGGTGGTGGGTATTGAGAAAGTCATTCCGCAGCTCACGGATTTGGATTTGTTCTGGCCCCTGCTCAGCACCAGCGGCACGGGGCAGCAGGTCACGGTTTACAACACGGTTTATTTCGGCCCGCGCCAGCCCGGCGAGGTGGACGGCCCGGAGGAAATGGTGGTGATTCTGCTAGATAACGGCCGCACCAACCTGCTGGCCCAGCCCGACAAGCGGGCAGCCCTGCGCTGCATCCGCTGCGGGGCCTGCCTGAACGTGTGCCCGGTGTACAAGAACATCGGCGGCCACACCTACGAAACCACGTATTCCGGCCCCATCGGCTCGGTCATCAGTCCCCACCTTTCGGGCCTGCCCGAGCACAAGCACCTGAGCTACGCCAGCAGCCTGTGCGGAGCCTGCACCAGCGTATGCCCAGTTCGCATTCCGCTGCACAACCTATTGCTGCTCAACCGCCAGCAGAGCGTGCAGGAAGGCTACGCGCCCACCGAGGAAAAACTCGCCATCGGCCTCTGGAAGTGGAGCATGCAGCACCGCTGGGCGCTGGATTTGCTGCCCGTGAAGCTGAAAGACTGGAGTCTAGGACGCCTGCTGGGCCAGGTGGGCTGGAGCAAACGGCGCGAGAGCCTGCACATCGCCGGGCCGTCGTTCCGGGAGTTGTGGAAGGCCCGGGCAGGCCACTAGGCTACCCGGGAGGGATTCATTAATTCGGCTGCCGGGGGATTTTGCGCGTATCAGGTTTTTTCGCCGCCTATGCCTTCCCCCTTGTTTTTCGCGTTGCGTGTAATCGTCGGTCTGAGCGGCATGGTGTTGGTTATTACCACCTTGTCAGCGGCCATCCGGTCGTTCGTACTGCCCCGCAACGAGGTGGTGCGCCTGAACGTGTGGGTATTCATGGGAATTCGCGTGTTTTTCGATTTGGCGGCGAAATTGTCCAATTCCTACGAGCGGCGCGATAAAATCATGGCTCATTACGCACCGGTGGCGCTGGTGGCACTGCCCATATTCTGGGAAGCGTTGGTGAGCTTGGGCTATACCGGCATGTACTGGGCCGTGGGCGAAGGCAACCTGCTGCACTGCTACCAGCTGAGTGGCAGCTCGTTGCTCACACTGGGCACCATTGATGATTTCAGCTTTATCGGGGGCGTGCTCACTTATTCGGAGGCGGCGCTGGGGCTGCTGCTGCTCACGCTGCTGCTATCGTATCTGCCCACCATCTACCAGTCGTTTTCGCGGCGCGAGGCCACGGTGGCGCTGCTGGAACTGCGGGCCGGCACGCCGCCCACGGCCGCCTGTCTGCTCATGTGGCTCAACCACGACGGCTCGGTGCAGAACGACGACCAGCAGTGGGCCGAGTGGGAGCGGTGGTTTGTCGAGATTGAGGAAAGCCATACCTCGCTGCCCATCCTCTCGTTCTTCCGCTCGCCGCAGCCGGGGCGTTCCTGGGTCACGTCGGGCGGGCTGATTCTGGACACGGCCGCGCTGCTTTTTGCCGCCGTGGATGGCCCCCAGCCCCGCCAGGCCCAGATTACCTTCAAGGCCGGCTGCCTGGCCCTGAACCGGGTGTACCGCTTCTTCGACACCAAAGCCGGGGCCGAGCCCACCAGCCTGTTGCCCGACGAAGAAGCCGACCCCGGCCGCGTCGATTTTGACCAGACCTGCCAGGAGCTGGCCGCGCACGGCCTGAAGATTTGCGAAGACCGGGCGGATGCCTGGCGGCGCTACTGCGAGCTACGCAGCCGCTACACCATGGCCCTTGGTTTCCTGGCCCGGCTCACCATGGCCCCGGGCGTAAAAAGCAGCACGTAGTACCCGGCCGAAGGCATTTTCCGGGCAGTAGCACGGTGCCAAATCAGCCAGGGCACGAAGGACAACCATGCGCCGCCTAAAAGCTTGGTTAGAATATATTTTGCGGGCAAAAACCGGCTTAAAATACTAACTGAAGGACTTTTGCATAATTTCAGCAACAAGAAGGACTACACCCTTACCAATGATAATAGCCAAGCGCTGGAATATTGATTAATTTACGCCCCCATTTACTGGCTTAATTCAACTTACTCTTTTTCTTTTTTCCTCTTCTCTCTTCACCCTCTTCCCCAACTCTATTTCCAAACCTCTATGCACACATTTTTATTAAGCAACCGGCTGGGCCGGTGGCTGGCGGTAACGCTTTTGGCGTTAATGAGCGCCACCACGGCCCATGCCCAGCTCACTGGTGCCAAGACCATTCCGGGCGACTATGCCACCGTGGCCGCAGCTATCACGGCCCTCAACGCGCAAGGCGTGGGCGCAGGCGGCGTCACGTTTAACGTGGCGGCGGGCTACACCGAAACGGCCGCCAACCTAGTCATTACGGCCACCGGCACCGCCGTTAACCCCATTGTGTTCCAGAAATCGGGCACTGGTGCCAACCCGCTCATTACGGCGGGTGTAGGCGTGAGCACTTCCGTGGATGCAGTAATTGCCCTGGCTGGCTCCGACTACGTGACATTCAATGGATTGGACGTGACCGAAAACGCCGCCAATACCACCACCACCACACAGATGGAGTTTGGCTACGCGCTGGCCCGGGCCTCGGCCACCGACGGTGCCCAGTTCAACACCATTCGCAACTGCGTGGTGACGCTGAACAAGACCAATACCGCCACCATCGGCATCGCGGGCCTGGCTTCGGCCATTGCCAACACCACGGCCGTGCCGGCCACGAGTGCAGCCGGTGCCAACTCCGGCAACAAGATTTACGGCAACGTGGTAACCAATTCGCTGGTTGGCATTTACCTGGCGGCGGGCTCGGCTACGGCCGTTGCTTACTTCGACCAGAACAACGAAATCGGGGTAACGACGGGCAACACCGTTGGCAACTTCGGGGGCACGGCCTCGGGCTACGGCGTGGGCGGCACCTACCAGAACGGCCTCAAGATTTCGGGCAACACCATCAACAGCACGCTGAACTACACGTCGGCCACGGCCTCGACGGCTGTGGCAGCCAGCACGGTTACGAGCACGCTGCGGGGCATTTACACGCCCAGCAGCACCTCCGCCACCATCGATATTACCAACAACATCGTTACGCTGGCCAGCGGGGCCACCTCGTCACAGCTGTCGGGCATCGAAAACTCATCGGGCGGTACGCCGACGACCAATACGATTACCATCAGCGGCAATACCTTGTCGATGTCCTACCTGACGGCCACTTCGGCCACGGTGTACGGCATTAACAACTCGGTTTCGCCCGCCACAATTGTTATTTCGAATAACATCATCAATAACACGACGCTCTCGACCACCGGCACCACCTACCTTATCTACAACAACCACAGCGCGGCGGTAGCAACCGTCAGCGGCAACCAGGTGTCGGGGGTGACGCGCACGGGGGCATCGGGCACGATGTACGGCTACTACAACAACGGCTCGGGGGCCGGCACGCAGTCGCTGACCAACAACGTGTACAACAACATTTCGGTGGCGGGCTCCTCGGCATTCTACGGCCTGTACAACACCAGCTCTTCGAGCGAAACGCAGCTGTGGTCGGGCAACCAGATTACCAACATCACGGCCGGCACCACGCCTACCGGGGCACTGTACGGCATCTACGATTCGTACGGCAATACTGGTTCGCAGTTCTTCAACAACACGGTGACGGGCCTGAGCGGCGGCAGCACGGTGTATGGCCTGAACATTTCCAACTCGGGACTGGCGCAGGCCGCCGCCTACGGCAACACCATTGGCGGGCTGAGCACTTCGGGAGCATCGTCGGTTTATGGCATTTACACGTCGGTTACAACGCCTACCATCTACCGCAACAAGGTGTATGGCCTGTCGGGTAGCAACGCCGGTGCGACGCTCTACGGCATTTATACCGCCGGCGGCACCACCATCACCCTGTATAACAACCTGGTGGGCGACCTCCAGGCTCCGGCGGCAACGGGCCTGACGGCCGTGAACGGCCTGTACTTCAGCTCGGGCACCACCATCAATGCCTATTTCAACACGGTATACCTGAATGCCAGCAGCACGGGGGCCACGTTCGGCACCTCGGGCATTTACTTTTCGAGCACGCCTACGACCGTAGACCTGCGCAACAACATTGTGGTGAATAAATCGACGGCCGTAGGCACGGGCGGCTACACCGCCGCCCTGCGCCGCAGCACGGGCACGGCGGGCACGGTGCCCGCCAACCTGGCCACTACCACCAACAACAACCTCTACTACGCCGGCACGCCCTCGGCCACGAACCTGATTTACGTGGAGGGCACCACCACGGCCACCAACGCCCAGCAAACGCTGGCCGCCTACAAAGCCTTCATGGTGAACCGCGACCAGGCGGCCGTGACCGAAGACGCACCGTTCCTGAGCACCACGGGCACGGCCGCAACCTTCCTGCACATCAACCCCGCCGTGGCGACGCAGGTGGAAAGCGCCGGTGCGCCCGTTAGCGGCATTACCACCGACTTCGACAACGATACCCGCAACACGACCACTCCCGACCTGGGGGCTGACGAAGGCACCTTCACCCCGCTGGATTTGACGGGCCCGACGGTTACGCTGGTTGCACTGGGCAACACCAGCAGCACGGCCAACCGCACCCTCACGGTCACCATCACGGACCCGAGCGGCATTTCGACGACGACGGCCCCACGCATCTTCTACCGCAAGGGCACGAGCGGCGCGTTCACGTCGGCCCTGGCCACGAGCGTGAGCGGCAGTGCCTACACCTTCACGCTCAACAGCGCCACGCTGGGCGGCGTAGTTATCGGCGACGTTATCCAGTATTATGTAGTGGCCCAGGATGTGCCCGGCAACGTTTCGTCGAACCCGGCGGGCGGCACCTTCAGCACCGCGCCGGCAACGTTTTATTCGTACACCATCCTCGGCACGCTGGCTGGAGTGTACTACGTAGGCGCGGGCACCTCGCCCAATCCGGCCCGGACCTACACCACCCTCACGGCCGCAGCCAACGCCTACAATACCAACGGCCTGGCCGGTGCGGTCACGTTCCTGCTGCTCGATGCCACGTATTCGACCGCTGAGACGTTCCCGATTGCTTTCTTCAACAACCCAGAAGCCAGCGCCACCAACACGCTCACCATCAAGCCCAACACGGGCGTAACGAGCACCATCACGGGCGCTTCTTCCCTACTGGCCTTCCAGAACCCGCGCTTTATCACGCTCGACGGCTCGAACGCCACCAACGGCACTTCGCGCGACCTGACCCTGACCACCACCAGCACCACCAGCGGTGCGTACCACGTATTGGTGCTGAGCCCCACCACCAACACGCTGGGCTCGACCAACATGACGGTTCGCAACCTGAACGTCGTGGGCGGCAGCGCCATCACGTCGGGCGTGCTCGGCATCGTCGCTCAAGGCTCTGATAATGACAACCTGACGGTGCAGAACAACAGCGTTGTGGGCGTTACGATTGGTATTCAGGTTAACGGCGCGGCCACGGTTTCGGCCGGTGGCAACGACAACACCGTGGTCCAGGGCAACATTGTGGGCCCGGCCACGGCCGCTACAGCTACTAACATTGGCACGACGGCCCTCTACGTGGGCAACTCGGTGAATGCCACCATCAACGGCAATACGTTGCAGAACGTCACCAACTCCACAGCCCCCTTTGGCCTGAGTGTGGTGGGCGTGACCGGTGGCACTGTAAACGGTAACACGGTGCGCGGCATTGTGAACACCGGCACCGGCGGCTACGCCTATGGCATCAACGTGAGCACGGCCTCGACGGGCCTGGTCATTGATGCTAACCGCATCAGCGGCGTGGTGGGCGTGGGCACGGGCGGCTACGGCGGCTACGGCATCCGGGTGTCGACGGCCACGGCCAACAGCAACCTGCGCATCAGCAACAACTTCATCAGCGACATTCAGGGCACCAGCTACACGACTCTGACGAGTGGTGGCACGGTGGGCCTGCTGCTGACCTCGGCGATGAGCGGCGTGAACGTGTATTACAACTCGGTGAACCTGACCGGCAACTACAACTACACTGCCGGCTTCTCGATAGCGTTTGGGGTTGATGCCTCGGTAACGGGCCTCAACGTGCAGAACAACATCTTCGCCAACTCGCAGGTGAACAGCGCCGGCGCGGGCAGTGCCTACGCCTTCTACAGCGCGGCCCCGGCTGCGGCCTACACCACGCTGAACTACAACGACTACTACAGCAGCGGTACCCAAGCTACCCTGGCGTACTTCGGCAGCGCCAACCAAACCACGCTGGCGGCCCTGCGCACGGCCACGGGCAAGGATGCGAACTCCATCAGCGCCGACCCGGTGTTCACGTCGGCCACCGACCTGCACGCCGCGGCAGTAGCCGTGAACGCCGCCGCCACGCCCATCGCGGGCATTACGACCGACTTCGACGGCGAAACCCGCAATGCTTCGACCCCCGACATCGGGGCCGATGAATTCACGCCGCTCTCCTTCGACCTCGCCGCCGTGGCGCTGGTGGCCCCGGCTACGACCAGCACCTGCTACGGCACCGCCGAACCGGTGAGCGTGAGCATTCGCAACGCCGGTACGGGTACGCTCGACTTCAGCACCACGCCGGCTACCATCAGCGTAACAGTGACGCTGCCCGGCGGGGGCACCATTCCCCTGACCACGACTCTGAGCACGGGCACGCTGGCCAGCGGGGCCACCCAGACCGTGGTGCTGCCCGGCACGCTTAACATGAGCGCCGTAGGCACGTACTCGTTCGCCGTCACGGCCACCGTGACCGGCGACGGCAACACGGCCAACGACGTACTGACGCCTGTGCCCACCCGTACGGTGGCAGCTCCGGTGGTTGGCACGCTGGCCGCAAGCTCTGCCAACCTCTGCGTGAGTGGCACCACCGTGCTCACCCTCGCGGGTGCGGCCAATGGCAGCATTCAGTACCAGAGCAGCACCGACAACGTGACCTTCACGGACATAGCCAATGCGACCAGTGCTACGTACACCACGCCGGTTCTCACGGCTACTACGTACTACCGCGCCCAGGTGCGCTGCAATACCGGCACGGCTACCTCCAACGTGAGCACCATCACGGTGAACAACCCGCTGGTGGCTTCCACCAACACGCCGGTCGCCATCTGCGCAGGCAGCACGGCTACCCTCACGGCTACGCCTTCGGCCGGCGCTTCGGTACGCTTCTTCAGCGCGGCCACGGGCGGCACGGCCCTGGCCACGGCCGGCAGCTACACCACGCCAGCCCTCACGGCCAACGCGACCTATTACGCCGAAGCCTTTACCGTGGCGGGCAGTAGCGAGACAGTAGGCAAGGCTACCTCCATTCAAACCAACGGCGGCTACAGCGGCACTGGTACGGGCGTGGTGTTCACCACCACGGGTCCCCTGACCCTGCAATCAACCACTGTATACAATGCCACGGCTACGGCCGGTTCGATGAGCGTCGACCTGGTGAACAACGCCACTGGTGCCGTTATCACGACGGTTGGGCCGTTTGCCATCCCGGCCGGCAGCACCACGGCACTGGTTCCGACGGTTCTGCCGCTGAACCTGGCCGTACCGGCGGCGGGTACCTATCGCCTCGTCACGTCGAGCACCCCCACGCCGCCCACGCTGTACCGCGACTCGGGTAGCAACACGTTCCCCTACACTTCGCCCAGCGGTCAGATATCGGTTACGGGCGGCTACATCAGCGGAGCGAGCACGACGTACTACTTCTTCTTCAATATCCAGGTTAGCACCGAGTGCGTAAGCGCTGCTGCTCGTACACCTATTCAGGTGAACGTGACGCAGCCGGCTACGGCCAGCTTCCCGGCCGCTACGGCCAGCACCTGCGGCACCTCGGCCTTCGCGCTGACGGGCACTGTGGGCGGCTCGGTTACGACCGGCACCTACAGCACCAGCGGCACGGGCACGTTCTCGCCCAATGCCACCACGCTCAACGCGACCTACACGCCTTCGGCTGCGGACGTGGCCGCCGGCACGGTAACCATCACGCTGACGTCGGCTGCCTCGGGCCCTTGCGCCGCCGCCACGGCTACGCAGACGCTGAGCATCAGCCCCGCTCCGGTGGCTACGTTCTCCTACCCCACGGCTACGACGTATTGCGCCGGCAGCACCAGCACCGTTTCGCCCACGCTGGGCACGGGTGCTACCGCTGGCACGTTCTCCTCGACCACGGGCCTGAGCATTGACCCCTTCTCCGGCATTATCATGCTGAGTGCATCGACGCCCGGCACTTATACCGTGACCAACACGGTGGCCGCCAGCGGTGCCTGCGCCGCGACCACGGCCACCGCCACAGTGACCATCACGCCGGCTACTACGGCCACGTTTGCTTACACCACAGGCACGTTCTGCGCCAGCGGCACCAACCCCACGCCCACGGTGACGGGCACGGCCGGCGGCACATTCAGCTCCACTTCGGGCCTGAGCCTGAACGCTACGACCGGTGCCATTAACCTGAGCGCCTCGACCATTGGCACCTACACCGTGACGTACACGGTGGCCGGCGCTTGCGGCAGCTCGGCCACGGCTTCGGTGACCATCACGGCGGCTCCGGTGGCTACGTTCAGCTACCCCACGGCCACGACGTATTGCGCCGGCAGCACCAGCACCGTTTCGCCCACGCTGGGCACCGGCGCTTCGGCTGGCACGTTCTCCTCGACCACGGGCCTGAGCATCGATGCCACCACCGGCGTTATCACGCTCAGCACTTCCACCGCCGGCACCTACACCGTGACCAACACGATTACGGCTTCGGGCTCGTGCGCTGCGGCGACGGCCACTACTACGGTAACCATCACGCCGGCCACCACGGCCACGTTCGCCTATTCGGGCGCGACCTTCTGCGCCAGCGGCACCAACCCCACGCCCACGGTGACGGGCACGGCCGGCGGCACGTTCAGTTCCACTTCGGGCCTGAGCCTGAACGCTACGACCGGTGCCATTAACCTGAGCGCCTCGACCATTGGCACCTACACCGTGACGTACACGGTGGCCGGCGCTTGCGGCAGCTCGGCCACGGCTTCGGTGACCATCACGGCGGCTCCGGTGGCGACGTTCAGCTACGGCACTACTTCGACCTACTGCGTGAGCGGCGCTACCAACCCCACCGTTGCCTTGGGCACCGGTGCCACGGCTGGTACGTTCTCTTCGACCACCGGCCTGACGCTGAATGCCACCACGGGTGCCATCACCCTCTCGTCTTCGACGCCCGGCACCTACACCGTGACCAACACGGTAGCCGCCAGCGGCGGCTGCGCTGCCACCACGGCTACGGCCACGGTGACCATCACGGCGGCCCCGGTTGCTTCGTTCAGCTACGGCACTACTTCGACCTACTGCGTGAGCGGGACCACGGCTCCGGCCGTTGTACTGGGCACGGGTGCCACGGCTGGTGTGTTCTCCTCGACCACGGGCCTCACGATTAATGCCACCACCGGCGCTATCACCCTGGCTTCGTCCACGCCCGGCACCTACACCGTGACCAACACGATAGCCGCTGCCAGCGGTTGTGCCGCCGCTACGGCCACCACCACGGTGACCATCACGGCTGCTCCGGTGGCGACGTTCAGCTACGCCACTACGGCGGGCTGCGCGGGTTCGACCACCGCGGTGACGCCCACGCTGGGCACCGGCGCATCGGCCGGCACGTTCTCTTCGACCACGGGCCTGGTGATTAACGCCACCACGGGTGCCATCAACCTGGCCACCTCCACGGCCGGCACCTACACCGTGACCAACACAGTAGCCGCCGCCGGTGGTTGCGCTGCGGCCACGGCCACGGCCACCTTCACGGTGAACCCCCGCCCAGCTACGCCCACCATCAGCGTGGTGTACAACGGCACGACCACGACGCTGACTTCCAGCGCCACGACCGGCAACCAGTGGTACCTCAACGGCAACATCATCACTGGTGCCACGGGTCAGACCTACGTGGTGAACGGCTTGCCCGCTCAGTACGGCCCCTACACCGTGACCACGACCAATGCCAATGGCTGCGTGTCGCTGCCCTCGACCCCGCTGGTTATCACGGCGGCTCGCAACGGCATTGCCGGGGCCAGCCTCCAGGTGTACCCGAACCCCACGCCCACGGGCCAGATGACCCTGGAGCTGACCGGCTACCGCCTCGCTACCCAGCTCACGGTGCTTGACGCCTTGGGCCGGGTTATCATCAGCGAGCTGCTGCCGGCCAACGCCGGTACCGCCACCCGCACCCTCGACCTGAAGGGTGTGGCCACGGGCGTGTACCTGCTGCGCCTGCGCAACACCGACGGCGTGGAAACCCGCCGCCTGGTGCGCGAGTAGTCGCTGGTTGGCACCCATTGAAAAGCCCCGCTGGCATTGCCAGCGGGGCTTTTTTGTGTCTTGTTGGGAAGCTTAATGGTCGGCTTCGTCGGGTAGAATATTCACGTCCTGCACCAGCACCATCTTCTCGATTTCCTTGCCGCGCTTGGTGGCGGCCAGGCCGCCGAGGGCGGTTTCCTTGTAGCGGGTTTCCATGGCCTGGCCCACTTCGCCGAGGGCTGCCACGCACTGGTCGACGGGAATAACCGGGTCGATGCCGGCGATGGCAATCTGGGCCGACGAAAAGGCAATAGCGGCGGCCGAGGCGTTGCGCACCACGCAGGGCACTTCCACGAGGCCGGCCACGGGGTCGCACACCAGCCCGAGCATGCACTGAATGGTGACGGCCACGGCGGCAAACACCTGCTCCACGGGCCCGCCCAAGCAGTACACGATGGCCCCGCTGCCCATGGCGGCGGCCGAGCCGGTTTCGGCCTGGCAACCGCCCACGGCCCCGGCCAGCGAGGCATTTTGCTCAATGATGAGGGCAATGCCGGCCGCCACCAGCAAGCCTTCCAGAATCTGGCGGTCGGATAGTTTATGCAAATCCTGAATGGTGACCAGCACGCCGGGCAGGATGCCCGAGGCCCCGGCCGTGGGCGCGGCCACTACGCGGCCCATGCAGGAATTCACCTCCTTGGCCCCCAAAGCCCTTGTGATGAGCTGCTTGAACTCGGGCGAGAGGACAGTGACGGGCGAGGCGGCAATTTTCTTGGCCCCGTTGTTTATCATGCCCGAGCGCGAGGTCATGTCGCCGGTCAGGCCTTCCTTCACGGCGTCGCGCATCACGTCGTAGGCGCGTTGCAGGCCGGCCCAGATTTCGTCTTCGGTGCGGCCCTTCTGCTCGATTTCGTAGGCGAGGACGGGCTGGTAGAGGGGCTCGCCGGTTTCGGCGCAGTGCGCGCCCCAGGAGGCGAAATCATTAAACAACAGAGACATGGCGCGGGTGGAATGGTGGGCTAAAAAGAAGTAAACGTAAAGCCCCGGTCGAAGGTGTCTTCAACCGGGGCTCAAAGCTACGGGATTGGGGCAGGGCGAGGCGGCGGGCCGCCCCAGGGCAGGGCTCAGAATTACAGCTGCTGCCAGCGGGCCTGCCACTGCCGGGTGCCGGCGCGCAGGTGCACCAGGTACAGCCCGGCCGGCAGGTTGGCGGGCAGCGCTAGGGTGCCGCGCGCGGCCTGCGCGGGTGTGCTCGTGAGCACGGCCACCTGGCGGCCCAGCTGGTCGAACACGGCCCCGCTGGAGGCGGCTACCCCGGTTTCCAGCAGAATTTGGGCCTGGGTGCCTGCTTCGCTGGGGTTCGGCACCACGGCCAGCAGCTGACGGGCCAATGCCCCGCGGCTGCTCGTCACCTGCTGGTAGTTGAACAGTATCCGCGACACATTCACGAAGGCGCTGCCCGTCCAGTCTTGGCTCGTCACCGAAGCCACGTCGCCGGCGGCATTGTAGGCGTACAAATCCTGCGAATTGACCACCCACGCGTTATTAACCCAGTTGTCGGTTGTCACCACCGAGGTCCGGTCCTGCGCGTCGTATTGGTAGGTATCGCGGGTGGAGTTGGCGTACACGCCGGTGGTGGGCGGCGCTATTTCGGTTACTATCTGCAGCGGCTTGCTTGTCGCGGTGTAGGTAGAGGTGCTGCGAGTGGATGGTACCCAGGTAGCGCCGTTGTTGATTGTATTTTGGGTTTCCGCCACTGATACCAGATTCTGAGCGTTATAAGTGTACAAGTCGCGCGAGGTGGCCAAATACGTTCGGGTCATGTAAAACTGGTGGAGCACCTGGGTGCGCTGGCCGGCCGCGTTGTAGGTATGCGTACTGCGGCTCGTCGAATCGAAGGGCACGCTGGCGGCGCTGCCCGGGGTCCGGCTCAATGTCCACTCCCAGCGCACCTGGGTGGGGGTGTTATAGGTATTCACCAGCACGACAAACGGCCCGAACGTGGGCTGTTGGAACTGGTGAATCGTGTCGGTGAGCACTAGCCCGGCCGAGTTGTAGCGCAGGTAGCTGGCCGAAGTAAGGGTCCAGGTAGTGCCAGTTCTGCGGTCGGTTTCAATGAGCCCTGGCAGCGTCCCCCGGTAGCGCGAGTACCGGGAGCGCGAAAAGTTAGCCCAGTCGCCGTTGGTGTAGTTCTGAAAAATGGCTTCCTGCAACGGCAAGGCGGTGATTTGCCGCAGGACCGTGGCAGGCACCCCGCCGGTAGCCCGGCTATCCAGGAGCCCACCCGAGGCGCTGGGCGAGGAAGTAACGGTTTGGGCCGAAGCTACCGCCCCCGCCAGAAACAAACCTGCTGCGATGGAAAAAGTACGTTTTAGCATGGCACAAGGAGTTTTGGGATAGTTTGGGATAAAAAAATGCCTGGCCAGTCAGCAGACGCTGACCAACCAGACATAAATTTACTAAATATATTAAATAGTATATATAATATACTATTCGGAAATAATTATCCGTTAGCAGGCTGTTCCTGCTGCACCAGTTTCACGCTGGCCGAGTTGATGCACAGGCGCAGGCCGCTGGGCGCGGGGCCGTCGGGGAAGGCGTGGCCCTGGTGGGCATCACACACGTTGCAGAGCACTTCGATGCGGGTCATGCCGTAGCTGGTGTCCTTCTTGTAGCGAATGGCGCTTTCGTCCACGGGCTGGGTGAATGAGGGCCAGCCGGTGCCGGACTCGAACTTGGTGCGCGAGTCGTAGAGCGGGGTGCCGCAGCACACGCAGGCGTAGAGGCCGGCTTCGTGGGCCTCGCAGTATTCGCCGGTGAAGGCGCGCTCGGTGCCGTGCTCGCGGGTGACGTGGAACTGCTCGGGCGTGAGCAGGGCGCGCCACTCTTCGGGCGTTTTCTCCACGCGGCGGGGCGAAGGGATGGGATGGTTGGCGAGGCGGATAACGTCGTTCCAGGTTTGCATATCGGGGAGTTATTTGGAGGAAAGCGGCAGGAATAAGGTAAACGCGGCCGGAGCCGGGAGGTTTTCGGCCGCGCTGGATAGACGCCTCTTCCGCTCTTTCCTTACACGCTGCGGCTCGCCGTCAACTCACCCGATACGGGTGCCACCACATTGCCGGTGCGCTGGAGCACGCCCCAGCTTTGCAGCTCGCCCTTGAGGGCGCGCAGCACCGACCGCACCAGCACCACGTACATCAGCTGGCGGTACACGAAGCGCTGGGGCAGCAGGCCCCACAGCCGGCTCCGGCGCTCGCCCTCGAAGCCGAAGGCCAGCGCCGCCGCCGCGGCATCGACCCCCAAAAAGCCCAGGTAGTAGCCCAGCACCGGGCCACCCTGCCCGGTGAAGAGCGAGTAGAGCATCAGCAAATCGGCCAGGGGATTGAGGAAAGGCAGGATGAGCTGGAACACCAGCAGATTGGGGAAGGCCACCAGCCCCAGCGCTCCGTAGCGCGGGTTGAGGCACACGGCGCGGTGCTTACAGAACGCCTGCATGATGCCGAACGACCAGCGGAAGCGCTGCTTTAGGAACATGGCCACGGTTTCGGGCGCCTCCGTCACGGCCAGGGCGCGGGGCGCGTAGGTGACGCCGTAGCCGGCCCGCTGCAGCCGGATGGTGAGGTCGCAGTCCTCCGCCAACGTATCGGTGGTGAAGCCTCCCACGGCCCGCAACGCCGCCGTGCGGAACGCGCCGATGGCCCCCGGCACCACCGTGATGCCGCCCAGCAGGGCGAAGGCGCGGCGGTCGAAATTCTGGCTGGTGATGTACTCGATGGCCTGCCAGCGGGTGAGCAGGTTGCGCTCATTGCCCACCTTCACGTTGCCGGCCACGGCCCCCACCTGCGGCGAATCGAAGTGGCTGAGGAGGTGGCGCAGGGCGGCCGGGTCGAGCTGGGTATCGGCATCGATGCAGACCACGAAGTCGCTGGCGGCGCGGGCGATGCCGTAGTTCAGGGCCGAGGCTTTGCCGCCGTTGGGCTTGGTGAGCACGCGCACCTGCGGATTATTGGCGAAGGCGGCCGATACCAGTGCATGGGTGGCATCCTTTGAACCATCGTCCACAAACACTACCTCAAAATCAGGGTAATCGAGCCGCAGCAGGCTTTCGAGGCTGCGCACGGCGTTCACCTCCTCGTTGTAAGCCGGCACGATGATGCTCAGGCGGGGCCACACGCCACCCGTCTCGGCGGGCGGGGCGGGGGCGGCGGCTTCGCGGGCGCGGGTGCGGCGGTGCTGCACCCAGGCCAGCGTGGCCACGGCCAGCTGCCGCCCCAGCGTGAGGATGATGCCCAGCAGCATGAGCGTGTAGAGGCCGTGCTCCAGGAAATAAAGGCCCACCACGGTGGCCCAGTTGGCTTCGGCCAGGTGGCGGTCGTGGTCGTTGGCGAGGGCGGGCATCAGTTCGGCTTTGGGCTTGTGCATTAGCTCCGAAACGGTGATGAAGCGGTAGCCGCGCTGCTTAAAGTAGTGGATGATGCGCGGCAGGGCAGCCACCGTGGCGGCGCGGTTGCCGCCCGCGTCGTGCAACAGAATCACGCTGCCGTTGGCCTGCTCCTTCACCACCTGATTGAAAATCTCGTCGGCCGTGACGCCCTTGCGCCAATCCTGCGGGTCGATGCTTTCGCCCACGGTGAGGTAGTTCTCGTGCTTGGCCAGCATGATGGGCTCGATTTCCTGCAGGCTCTGCGGCTCGGAGTCGGCGTTGTAGGGCGGGCGAAACAGGATGGTGCTGTGCCCGGTCACGCACTCGATGAGGCGGCGCGTGGCGTTCAGCTCCAGCTCGGCGCGCGCCGAACTCACGTTGGCAATGTTGGGGTGCGAAAAGGTGTGGTTGCCAATTTCATAGCCGTCGTCGTAGAGCTGGCGCAACAGCGGCACGTTGTTCTCGGCGTTTTCGCCCACCACGAAGAAGGCGGCCGGCACGTTTTCCTGCTGCAATATTTTGATAACCTGCGGCGTATAGGTTTCGTCAGGGCCGTCGTCAAAGGTCAGCACCACGGTTTTGGGGGCCAGGCCCAGCTTGCGCACCACGTAGCTGGTGGGCAGCACGGCATAGTTTTCCTCGCTGATGAGCTGGTCGGGCGCATTGAGCCCGAGGTCGATGCGCCCATTTTGCGGACCGCTGAGAATATCGAGCACCTCGCCTTCCCCGATATAGTCGACATCGGTCGCGCCCACCGGCCGGCGCAGGCGCTGCATGAGCACGGGGCCGGATTTCTGCAAACTA
This sequence comes from Hymenobacter segetis, assembly GCF_054776495.1. Lineage (NCBI taxonomy): Bacteria > Pseudomonadati > Bacteroidota > Cytophagia > Cytophagales > Hymenobacteraceae > Hymenobacter > Hymenobacter segetis. The sequence goes on from NZ_BAAHBV010000003.1 coordinate 526,798, forward strand.
TCGGCCCGCAGGCTGCGGTTGAAGAACGTCCACAGGCGCGGGTCCTCGGAGCCCAGCCGCCACACGGCCACGCCCGCCAGGCCCTGGTCGTCGGCGGCGCGCATGGCGTTGAAGTTGCTGGCCGCATCGGTGAAAAACACCTGGTGCGGGTGGTCGTGCTCGTCGGCGTAGCTGAAATCGAGGTTGTAAGTATCGTTATCGAAGTGGATTTTACCCTCTGATTCCTTGGCCGTGGTCAGGGCTTCCTGGTAGGTGAGGTCGGTGCCTTCGATGTGCTTTTTGCCGCCGTCGGTGCGCCAGTCGTAGCCGTAGGCGGCCAGGCCGAGCACCAGCTTGCGTGGGTCCACCTGTGCTTCCATTTTGGTCAGAATGTCCTCCACCCACTTGTGGGCGGCCACCGGGCCGGGGCCGCTGCCGGTTTCGTGCTGGTCGTAGGCCATCAGAATCAGGTAGTCGTTGGAGCGGGCCAGGGTGGCGGGGGCGTAGTCGTCGTTGAGCGGGGCGATGTCCTGCGTCACGAGGTAGCCGCCGGCGTGCAGGGCGGCGTACAATTCGCGCTGGAAGGTTTCGAGCGGGGCGCGGTCGTCAAGGTTCAGGCTCTCGAAGTCGATGTTCACGCCCTGAAACCCGTAGCGCCGGATGGCCTGCAACACGTTGGTGATGAACAGCTGGCGGGTGCGCTCGGTGGCAATCATGCGGCGCACGTTGCCGCCGTTCCACTTCTCCTTATAGTAGTTTGAAATCATGGGCACCACGGCCACGCCGGGGTGGCGGCGCAGCAGCGCCAGGGCGGCCGTGTCGATGTCGGTGCTGAGCTGGCCGGCCTGGTCGGGCACGAACAGCCACTCGGGCAGCACCATGTTCATCTTGTCTACCTGATGCCGCAAGGTATTGAGCGACTGCGCGTCCCAGTTCACGTAGAAGCCCGCCCGGATGGGCAGGCCGTCGCGGAAGGCCGGGGCGGGGTTTCGGCGCGGGGGCACCTGCTGGGCCAGCGGCACGGCGGCTTTGCTGCGCGGGTCGCGGTAGCCGTGGACATGCCGGGGCAGTTGCTGGCGCAGGGTCTGGTAGGCGCGGTTGTGGCGGTTGGCCAGCGTGGCGAGGTGGGCGGGGTTGAGAATCTGCTTGTAGGTTTCGTTGGGCCCGAAGGCTTTCGGCAGCAGCGTGGCCGACTGCTGGAACAAGGCCCAGGCCAGTCCCGCGCCGGCCAGCAGCAGCAGCGCCACAGCCATGCGCGCGCCCCACAGGAAGCGCTGCCAGCGCCGGGGCGAAAAACTCTGAAAAACCTGCGGGGAAGTATCGGCGGCAGACATGGCCAGGGCAGAAATAGTGAGGGTTGAGAGCAGCAAAATTCCCGCTTCAAGATGTAGGTGGAATGAATAAGCGCACCCAGTTTTTATCTCATAAGACATTCATTTAACGCCGGTTAATCTTGTCCCGAAGTCGTTGGTCTGACACCGTTGGCCGGGCCGTTTCCGTCGGCTATCGGGGCACATCTCGCGCCTCTGCTTTCGCTTCCCTCCCCTTGCTGTTTGCTATGCGCCTATTGCTTGTGTCCCTGCTGTTTTTAGCGCTGCCGGAGCTGCAGCCAGCCGCCGCGCAAAGCCCGGCTCCGCCCGCCGACTCAGTGGCCGCGCGCCGGACATTAGCCAGACCCGCCGCGCCGCCGCGCTTCATCGTGGACCTGACCACGGCCAACCGCAACGCCTACCTCATGCGCGCCCCCGACGCGGCCGATGACCACGGCTACCTCGGCACCCAGCTCACTTACCAAACCCGCAGCGGCCTGTATGCGGGGGCCTACCTCAACAGCTCCTACGGCCCCGACCAGCCGCTTTTCGACGATTACGAAGGCACCTTGGGCTACGCCCACGCCGGCCACGGCCCCACCGAGTGGAGCCTGCAATACACCCACCTCTTCGTGCCGGCCAACAGCAAGCTGCTCCGCGCCACTATCACCGACAACGTGGAAGCCAGCCTGACCCACGATTTCGATTTCGTTTACGCCAGCCTCACGGCCGATGCCTTTTTCGGCGGCACCCGCGACGTGGTACTCACCTGGAACGTGTCGCACGCTTTCCCATTGCCGGTTTTTGCCCACGATACCCTCAACATCACCCCTACTTTTGAGCTGGGCACAGGCACCCAGCGCTTCTACGCCGCCGGCCTGGCCCGCCGCGTGCAGCAGCAGATTGCCACCACCAAAAAGAACGGCCTGCCCGGCAAAACAAAAACCACCAGCGTACTGGAAACGCCCGATACGCCGGGTTTCACCAGTACCGGCTACACGCTGTCGCTGCCCATTTCGCTGGATACGCGCCGCAGCAGTTTTGCCCTCATTCCGGCCTACCTCGTGCCGCTGCACGTGCCGGAGTGGGGCAATGCCGAGAAACTGTTTTATGTATCAGTGGAGTTTACACGGCGGTTTTGGTGAGGGGGGTTGGGAGATGGAACGGAAAAAGAACGTCATGCAGAGCGCAGCGAAGCATCTTTACCGCAGCAGTAAATCAAATTACTATTGCAGTAAAGATGCTTCGCTGCGCTCTGCATGACGGCCTAAATTCCATAGCCTTTCTTCCACTCACCCCAACTCCTCCAGCAGCGCCAGTCCGGCTGGCCACTCGCCGTAGCCGCTGGCCGTGTTGATGTGACCAGCCGCGCCGATGTCGACCAGCTCGCTACCCCATGCCTCGGCAAACTGCCGGGCGCGGGCGGGCGTCACCCATTCATCATTCTGGCTGAATACGACTTTGCTCGGGAAAGGGAGCCGGACCAGCGGCATCGGGGCGAAGCCGGTGGTGGGAAAGGCGGCGTAGTGCGCGGTTTCCACGTCGCTGGGCGCTACCAGCAGCGCGCCCTTGATGCGGTGGCCATATTGCCCGGCCCAGTGCGCGATGGTGGCGCAGCCCAGGCTGTGGGCCACCAGCACCACCTGGCTCAGGTCTTCGCCATCGAGGGCATCTTCGAGGCGGGCGACCCATTCGGCGCAGTCGGGCACGTCCCATTCGCGCTGCTCGATGCGGATAAAATCCGGCTGTGCGCGCTCAAAATACGTTTGCCAATGGTCGGGGCCCGAGCTGCCGAGGCCGGGCACGATGAAGACGCGAGTGGTTTCCTGCATCCCCAAAAGTAACCCTTCCTATTCCTCCTCCCTCCCATGCACATCTTATCCGCCGCCCAAACCCACGAGCTCGACCAGGCCACCATTGAAGAGCAGGGCATTCCCTCCGTTGAACTGATGGAACGGGCCGCCGGGGCCTTTGCCGAGTGGTTCGCCCGGCACTTCACGCCGCACGCCGCCGGCGAAACCCTGGTGCTGTGCGGCCCCGGCAACAACGGTGGCGATGGGCTGGCCGTGGCGCGCCTGCTGTACCAGGCCGGCTACGCCATGCGCGTGGCCCTGCTGCCCGCCGATAAGCAGTCGGCCGACTGGCAGCACAACCGCCGCCGCCTGCCAAAAGCCGTGCCCGTGGCCGAAATCAGCGCGGAAAGCCTGCCGCATATTATGCCCGGTGCTGTGGTAATTGATGCCTTGTTCGGCACGGGCCTTACCCGGCCGCTGGCCGGCCTGCCCGCCACGGTGGTAGCCCACCTGAATACGGCGGCGGCCCGCGTGGTCGCCGTGGATATTCCCAGCGGCCTCTTCGCCGATGCTCCGCAGCCAGCCGACAGCATTATTGTGCGGGCGCAGCACACCGTCAGCTTCGGCCTGCCCAAGCTGGCTTTTCTGCTGCCGCAAAATGCCGCATTCGTGGGCCAATGGCATCTCAAGGAAATTGGCCTGAGCCCGCATTTCCTCGCCAATGCCGCCACCGACTGGCACTACACCGATGCCGCCACTGTGGCCGGGGCCCTGCCGCCGCGCCCCAAATTCAGCCACAAGGGCACCTTTGGGCACGCGCTGTTGCTGGCCGGCAGCCGGGGCAAGATGGGCGCGGCCGTGCTTTCGGCGGGGGCTTGCCTGCGCGGCGGCGTAGGGCTGCTCACGGCCCACATCCCCGGCTGTGGCTACGACATCTTCCAAATCAGCCAGCCCGAAGCCATGTGCCTGACCGATACGCAGGCCGATTTTATTAGCGAATTGCCGGAGCTGAAACCATACCAAGCCGTGGGCATCGGCCCCGGCCTGGGGCAGGAAGCCGCCAGCCTCGAAGTGCTGCGCCAGTTGCTGAAAGCGGCAGATAAGCCCCTCGAAAAAACCGGCCAGCCCCTGCCCCTCGTCATCGATGCCGACGCGCTTAACCTGCTGGGCAGCCACCGCGAGCTGCTGAAGCTGCTGCCCGAAAACACCGTCCTCACCCCCCACCCCAAGGAGTTCGAGCGCCTCACCGAGCCGGCCCGCGACGACTATCACCGCCTGGAACTGCTGCGCGACTTCGCCATCCAATATCGCTGCCTGGTGGTGCTAAAAGGCGCTTACACCTGCCTAGCCACGCCCACTGGCGAGCTGCATTTCAACAGCACCGGCAATGCCGGCATGGCCACCGGCGGCAGCGGCGACGTGCTCACGGGCCTACTGCTAGCCCTGCGCGCCCACGCCCAGATTCCGGCCTTCGAGGCGGTGCGGCTGGGGGTGTATGCCCACGGCCGGGCCGGCGATTTGGGGGCGGCGCAAACCGGGCAGGTCGGGCTGGTGGCGGGGGATATCGTGCGGCACATTGGCCCGGCACTGAGTGAGGTGTAGCACAACCCAAAGCAGCTGCTACTCTTCAGCCGCTGCCAGAAACGCCGTCACATCGCCCGTCAACAGTGGCGCGAAATGGGTGATTTTCTCGATGGGCCAGTCCCACCACGCCAGGGCCAGCAGGCAGGCGACAGTGTCGGCATCGAAGCGCATACGGATGACGCGGGCGGGGTTGCCGCCCACGATGGCGTAGGGCGGCACGTCGCGCGTGACCACGGCGCAGGCCCCGATGATGGCTCCGTGCCCAATGCTCACGCCTGGCATGATGGTGGCGCGGTAGCCAACCCACACGTCATTACCAACCGTGGTGTCGCCCTTGTTCGGGTACGTCTTGCCGGCCATGGCCCCGGCCCAGTCGCCGCCGAACACGGCAAACGGGTAGGCGCTCACGGCTTGGGCCAGGTGGTTGGCCCCGTTCATAATGAACTCGACACCCGAGGCCAGCATGCAGAATTTGCCGATGCGCAGATGGTCGCCGGTGAAATCGAACAGGTAGCGCACCCGGCGCTGGAAGTTGGCAACGTCCTCGAAGTCGTCGTAATAGGTGTAGTCGCCCACGGTAATCTGCGGGTGGTCAACCACGTTTTTCAGGAAGCACAGCCGGTCATAGCCGGCCAGCGGGAATATGGTAGAAGGGTCAACAACAGCCATAGGAGGTGTTTGGTGGAGTGAATGCGCGCAAAATACGGCCGGGCGTTACACCACGAAATACAGCACAGCCGGCACCAGCAGCACCCCATCGGCCAGGAAGGCGAAGAAGTAGTCGTTGCGCCGCTCATCAGCCAGCAGGATGACCGTGGCGGCGGACAGGCCCGTGAGCCACAACCCCAGCGGGGCCACGCCGCGCTCGAAGCCCAGCAGCATGGCGGCAGCCAGGAAAGCCAGCGCCACGGCTTTGGCCCCGGCCAGGCCCAGCACCACCGGGAAGGTGCGGGTGCCGGCCGCCCGGTCGCGGCTCAGGTCGCGGATATCGAACACGATGGTGAGGGCCAGCACCAGGCAGAAGCGCTGGCCCAGCAGGCCCGCAGCCTCGGCCAGCGGGTGGTGCAGGGCCAGGGCGGGCAGCCCCACGGTGATGGCCGACCATACCCCCGCAATCAGAAAACCCTTCAGCAGCGGCACTTCGCGGAGGGCACGGCGCTGCCCCTGCCAGCGCACCAGCGGCCACGAATACACCAGCGCCAGCACCGTGAGGGGCAGCAGCGCCGGCAGGTAGCGCCACCAGCCATCGGCCAGAAAAAAGTAGCCAGCGGCCAGCGCCGCTATGCCCGCCAGCGCGGCCAGTCCGCGCCGGTGCCGCTGCTGCCAGGCCTTGCGCCCCGAGCCGGCGGCCGGCTGCCGGTGCTTGAAGGGCAGCACGGCATCGAGGTTGTACACGAGCAGCGTGGCGGCAAACACCAGCGCCACCACGCGGCCGTTCACGCCCCCGGCGGCGGGCCAGCGGCGGAAGCTGGCCGCCGTTTGGGCAGCTGCCGCGCCGGCCAGCCACACGCTGCTAAACAGCAACGCATCGAAGGCCCGCCGCAGGAAAGGGCGGGCGGCAACGGGGGCGGCCAAAGAAGGGGAAGAATCCACGGGGCGAAGGTAAATCAGGCCGGCCGTCGGCCCCGCCGCCTTGGTGTTGCGGCAGGGCGGAGAGCCAGCTTAACGGCATTGCTGCGGCCCGCGCACGCAAAAAAGGCGAAGCTGCCCCGTTGTGGGGGTCAGCTTCGCCTTGTCGTTGGCCGGGGGCCGGTGGGGCTATTCGGCCTTGCGGTCGCCGAAGGTGTCTTGGTAGAGTTTGATGCTGTCGTTGATGATGCGGTAGGCATCTTCCTTGCCCATGAAGCGCTCCACGGTGACGTGCTTGTTGTGCTCCAGGGCCTTGTAGTCCTCGAAGAAGCGCTGCATTTCGAGCAGCGTGTGCGGGGGCAGGTCGGAGATGTCGTTGTAGTGGTTCACCGAGATGTCGTGGGCGGCCACGGCGATGATTTTATCGTCCTCCTCGTCCTGGTCCACCATCTGCATCACGCCGATAACCTTGGCTTCCACGAGGCACATGGGCACGATATCGACCGAGCAGAGCACCAGGATGTCGAGCGGGTCTTTGTCGTCGCAGTAGGTTTGGGGGATGAAGCCGTAGGCGGCGGGGTAGTGCACGGCCGAGAACAGCACGCGGTCCAGCTTCAGCAGGCCGCTCTCTTTATCGAGCTCGTACTTGCCTTTGCTGCCTTTGGGGATTTCGATGATGGACTGGACGACAGTAGGGGTTTCGTCGCCGCGCGACACGTCGTGCCAGGGGTTGAAGTGGGTCATATTCAGGGAAAGCAGCCGCCTATCTTAACGGCCAGAGACAAAATTACAAGCAGAACAGGGAGTTTGTTAATAAAAGTCGGCTTACCGGCCCAGCACTTCGCGTAGCGGCACGCCCGAGCACCCACTGGGCTCCTGGATGTGCAGAAACTGCGCAATGGTGGGCGCAATGTCCACGGTGTGAACGGAGGCCGACGACTCGCCGTGCTTCACGCCCCAACCCCAGAACAGCAGCGGCACGTGCGTATCATACGCGCCGGCCGAGCCGTGGGTGGTGCCCTTCACCACGGGGAAGGCGTAGGCCTCCAGCCAGCCGGGGGCTAGCACGGTGAGCACATCGCCGGAGCGCGGGGCGTAGAAGCCGTTTTCCTGGTACATGCCCAGGCCCTCGCTCCAGTGGGCACGCTGCAGGTCGAGGGCGGTGAGGGCCTGGGTCACGCCGGGCAGGGTGAGCAGGGCCGTGGCCACGGCTTGCTGGGCCTTGGCCAGGTCAATGTTCTTCTTCTGGAGCAGCGGGCGGTTGAGGTACACCTGCTGGTTTTCATAGCTGAGCACCCACTGGCCGGGGCCGTATTGGCGGGTGAGGGCGCGCTGCACCGAGTCGCGCATCACCGACGGGCCCACGCCCCCCCCGGGCAGGCGGTGGGCCTGCGAGAAGCCCACGGCGTGCGCGGCGGCATGGTCGGCGGTGAGGAAGACGAGGGCCTGGCCCTTGCCTACTTGCTTGTCGAGGGCTTCGAAGAGGCGGGCCAGCTCGCGGTCGAGGCGCAGGTAGGTGTCTTCGGCTTCGATGGAATTGGGGCCGAACTGGTGGCCCACGTAGTCGGTGCAGCTGTAGCTCACGGCTAGGAAGTCGGTGATGCCGCGCTGGCCCATCTGCTCCTGACGCAGGGTTTCGAGAGCGAAGTCCGTGGTCAGGCTGTTGCCGAAGGGCGTGCTGCGGATGAGGTCGAGGTTCTGGGTGGGGGGCTGGGGGCTCTTCGTTTCGCCCGAGTTCTTGAGGGCGGGCTGCACCGAGGCGGGCGCGCCGGCCGAGAGCACCGGCAAATCATGCGGGAACACGGGCTTGGCTTCGCCCTTGAAGGCGCCTTCCCAGGCCACGTCATCGGGGGAGCTTTCGGTGTAGTCGGCGATGGGCAGCAGGGTATTCCAGGGCTTGGCGAGGTAGTCGGCAGCGTGGTGGGCGGCGTTGAACTTCGCCACCCAATCCGGCAGGGCGGGCTGGTAGAAGGTGCTGCTGATGAAGGCCCCGTTGGTGCCGTCGTACCAATAGGCGGCGGTAGCCGAGTGGCCGGCGGGCAGGATGCTGCCCCGGTCCTTCATGCTCACCCCGATGGTTTTGGCCTGGAAGTTCGTGGCCAGGCGCAGCTCGTCGGTGATGGTGGTGCTCAGCATGTGGCGCGGCGACATCTGGCCGGCGGCCTCGGTGCCGCCCACGGCTTTCACGGTTTTGTCCTCGGTCACGTAGGTTTCGCGGCCTTCCTCGCGCACCCACCAGTTGTTGCCGATGATGCCGTGCACGGCCGGCGTGGTACCGGTGTACACGCTGGCGTGGCCGGGGCCGGTGTAGGTGGGCACGTAGTTGTAGTGGCAGCTTTCGTAGCTGAAGCCCTCGCCCAGCAGCCGCCGGAACCCACCCGCCGGGTACTTGCTCCAGTAGCGGTAGATGTAGTCGTAGCGCATCTGGTCGACCACGATGCCCACCACCAGCTTGGGGCGGGCCACGGGCTCGGGAGGGGTAGCCGCGAGGGTGGGCAGAACGAGACAGGCTAAGGCAAGGAGGGTCTTCATGGAATGGCAATTGAGCGAAAGCCCGGCAAAGATACCGCCGCGCCCCGCCCGCCGTGCGTACGCCAGATTATGAAACCAGCCCTCATCTTCGACATGGATGGCGTCCTCGTCGACAACACTCCTATCCAGGCCCGCGCCTTCCAGCTTCTCTTCCGCGACCTCGGCCTCAGCACCAATGCCCGCCAGCTCCTCAAGCGCCTCAACGGCATGCCGGCCGGCGACATCATCCAAAGCGTCTTCCGGCACCCCATTCCCAAAAAGCAGCTCGAACTCTACGCCGAGCAGCGGGAGTTCCTCTACCGTACCCTCTATTGGAGCAAGCGCCGCGCCCTGCCCGGCCTCGTGGCCTTCCTGCAAGCAGCCCGGGCCGAAGGCTTCCCCATCGGCCTCGGTACTGGCTCGGGCGGCCCTACCCTGAGCTACATCCTCGACCACCTCGACCTGCGACGCTACTTCGATGTCATCATCGGCAAGGACGACGTGCCCAAAGGCAAGCCCCACCCCGATACCTACACCGCCACCGCCGCCAAGCTGGGCGTGAAGTCGGCCGACTGCATCGTGTTCGAAGACGCCGTGCTGGGCGAGCAGGCCGCCTACCGTGCCGGCATGCGCTGCGTAGCCGTGGCTACCACCCTGCCGGCTGCGGCCTTCCAGGCCCCGCTCACCGTCATCAAGGACTTTACCAGCCTCACCCCCGCCCGGCTGCTGGAGCTGCTACAGCAGCAGCCCGAAGCGCCCAAGCCACAGAAGCGGCGCGGCTGAGTTACTGCTGGGTGCGCTCCCGTGATTGAGGTCTTTCAGACCGTGGAAGACCTCTGCTACGCCACGCAAGAGCTCTGCCACGCTATGGAAGACCTCTGCCATGCCACGCAAGACCTCTGCCACGCCACGCAAGACCTCTGCCACGTCGTGGAAGACCTCTGCCACGTCGTGGAAGACCTCTGCCACGCCGTGGAAGACCTCTGCCACGCCGTGGAAGACCTCTGCCACGCCGTGAAAGACCTCTGCCACGGCGTGCAAGGCATCGTTCACGGCATGGCTAGGGGTAGGCGGGGTATAAAACCATGCACAACAAAGGGCAGGCCAATGGCCTGCCCTTTGCGGGGATTGTCCGGGGCGGGGAAATGCTACTCCACCGCGAGGCGCAGGGCCTGGGTGCCGGCCCGGACCACGTACACGCCCGGCGCGAGGCCGGCCGGCAGTGGCAGCGTAGCGGTGCCGGCGGCATCGGCCGGGGCGGCCGTCACCTGGCGGCCCAGGGCGTCGAGCACCGTCACCACCGCACCGGGGAGGGTGCCCGTGAGCGTGGCCGCGCCGCCGTGGGCGGGGTTGGGGTAGAGGGCCAGGCCGGCCGCCGCACCGGTTAGGGCCACGGTGCGCACGGGCGAGTAGCTGAACGTGCCATCCACGTCCACCTGCTTCAAGCGGTAGTAAAGAGTAACGGAGCGGCTGAGTGGCTGAGTGTCCAGCAGCTCGTAGCGGCGCGGGGCGCTGCTGCTGCCGGCCGCCGCCACCGTGCCGATGATGCCGAAGACGTGCCCATCGGTGCTGCGCTCCACCTCAAAGGCTTTGCTATCTTTCTCCGAGGCCGTGGCCCAGGCCAGGCGCACGGCGGTGGGGCCGTCGGCGGTGGCGGTGAAGGCCGTCAGCTCCACGGGTAGGGCGGCCTGGGCCGGGGATACCTGCACCGGCGCGGGCGCGGTGATGGGCAGGCCCGTCTGGCCGTAGTTGTTGAGGCCCCAGGCCCAGAGGCTGCCATCGGCCTGCACGGCGATGGTGTGTACGGCGGTGGCCCCGGTGGCCACGCTCTGCCAGGTGGCCGCGCCCACGCGGGCAAACGTGGTGCGCTGAGTAGTGGTGCCGTCGCCGAGCTGGCCGCTGGTGTTGGAGCCGCTGCTCCACAGGCTGCCGTCGGGGCGCAGGCCGAAGGTCTGGTTGCTGCCGGCGGCCACCTGCTGCCAGGTGGCCGCCCCGATGGGCACCGGGGCCAGACGCTGGGTGGTGGTGCCGTCGCCCAGCTGGCCGTTGCCATTATAGCCCCAGGCCCAGAGCGTACCATCGGCCCGGATGGCGACGGCGTGGGCCGAGCCAGCGGCCACCTGCTGCCAGACGGCGGCCCCGATGGGCACCGGGGCCAGGCGCTGCGTGGTGGTGCCGTCGCCCAACTGGCCGTTGCCGTTGGTGCCCCAGGCCCAGAGGGTGCCGTCGGTGCGCAGACCCAGGGCGAAGCCTACCCCGGCGCTCACTTGCAGCCAGTTGGCATCGGTGCCCACCTGCACGGGAGCGAGGCGAGTGGTGAGGGTGCCGTCGCCGAGCTGGCCGCTGGTGTTCAGGCCCCAGGCCCAGAGCGTGCCATCGGCCCGGATGGCCAGCGTGAACTCCTGGCCGGCGCTCAGGCTTTGCCAGGTGCTGCCGGCGCTCACCGGCACGGGCGTGGACACGGGCGGGTTGTTGAAGGCCGTGTTCTGGCCGGTCTGGCCGAAACCATTCTGGCCCCAGGCCCAGAGGCTGCCATCGGTGCGGATGGCCGCGCCGTGCCGCAGGCCCACGCTGCTGCGCTGCCAGGTGGCCGCGCCGGCTACCGGGGCGGGCACGGGCAGAATCATTTTCAGGGCGCTGCCCTGGCCCAGCTGGCCGCTGATGTTCTCGCCCCAACTCAGCAGCTCGCCGGTGGTTTTGGTGGCCGTGGTGAAGTCGCTGCCCACGGCGGCGGTGGCCCAGTCGAGGGCGGTGCCCACCTGGGTGGGCGTGGCGTGGAGCGGGTTGGGCGCGTCGGGGCTGCCGAGCTGGCCGTCGGAGTTCCAGCCGAAGGCCCACACCGAGTTGTCGGTGCGCAGGGCCAGGGTTTGGTAGTTGCCGGTGGCCAGGGCCTGCCAGGTGGTCACGGAGCCCATCTGGGTGGGGGTGGGCTGGTTGGTGGTGCTACCGTCGCCCAGCTGGCCGTAGTCGTTGTTGCCCCAGCCCCAGAGGGTGCCGTCGGTGCGCAGGGCCACGGTGTAGGTGGGGCCCACCACGGCCTGCTTCCAGGTGGTGGCGCTGCCAATCTGCACGGGGCTGCGGCGCACGGTGGTGGTGCCGTCGCCCAGCTGGTTGTTCACGTTGCGGCCCCAGGCCCAGAGGGTGCCATCGGTGCGGATGGCCACACCGTGCAGGGCAAAGGGGCCGGCCGCCACGCTGCGCCAGGTGGTGAGCAGGCCGATTTGGGTGGGGCTGGGACGGGTGGTGGTGCTGCCGTCGCCGAGCTGGCTGTCGCCGTTCTGGCCCCAGGCCCAGAGGGTGCCGTCGGCTTTCACGGCCAGGCTGTGGTACTGGCCGGCGGCGATGCTGCGCCAGGTGGTTTCGGTGCCCACCTGCACGGGGTTGGGGTTCACGTTGCCGTTGGTGGTGCCGTCGCCGAGCTGGCCGAAGTCGTTGCGGCCCCAGGTCCATAGGGTGCCATCGGCCCGCAGGGCCAGAGTGTGGTTGGCCCCCACGGCCAGGCTGCGCCAGTTGGTGGCGGTGCCCACGCGCACGGGGGCCGCCCGGTTGAAGCTGGTGCCGTCGCCCAGCTCGCCCCGGTCGTTGCGGCCCCAGGCCCAGAGGCTGCCGTCGGAGCGAATGGCCTGGGTGAAGAAGCTGCCCGAGGCCACGGTCTGCCAGCGCTGGGTGCCAATGCGCACCGGCAGCGTACGGGCCTGCGGAGCCCCGCCATCGCCCAGCTGGCCGTTGCCATTGTAGCCGCTGCCCCACAGCGTGCCGTCGGCATGAATGCTGAAAGAGGTGCTACCGCCGGCCGCCACGGCCTGCGCCCGGGCCGCTACCGGCAGCAGGGCCACCAGCAGCCCCAGCACCAGGCCCAGCAGCCGGCGGGGTTGCGCCCCTCGCGGGGCCAAAGAGTAAGAATGCATCATGCAGAAAGCGAGAGTGCCACGTCCCGGCGTAAGGCACGGGCCGCAGCAGTGCGCGGGCGGCCCGGAATTAAAACTCAAAAGTGAGTATCCCGGCAAAGGTACCAGCCCACCCTCCTGCCCCACCCCGGCCGGGCGCAAAAAAGCCGCCGCCCCGGGTGGTGCAACGGCCTTTCGATGAGCCCGGCCGGCCTTTACTCTACCGTGAGGCGCAGGGCCTTGCTCCCGGCGCGCACCACGTACATGCCAGCCGGCCGGCCGGCCGGCAGCTTGATTGCGGCCGTGCCCGCCGCATCGGCCGGAGCCGATGCCACCTCGCGGCCCAGTGCATCAAACACCGTGACCACCGTGCCGGGCTGCACGCCCTTGAGGGTGGCCGTACCCGCAGGGGCCGGGTTGGGATACAGGCTCAGGCCTTCGGCCGCGCCGGTCAGGCCCACGGCCCGCACGGGCGAGTAGCTGAACGTGCCGTCGGCATCGACCTGCCGCAGGCGGTAGTAGATAGGGTCCTGAGGACTGGGGGTCTTGGGGACTTGGGTATCCGTGTGCTCGTAGGCGCGGGCGCTGCTGCTGTTGCCGGCCGCTGCAACCGTGGCGAGGCGCTCGAAGCGCGTGCCGTCCAGGCTGCGCTCCACCTCAAACTGCTGGCTGTTTTTCTCCGAGGCCGTGGCCCAGGCCAGCCGCACGGCGCTGGGGCCGCTGGCCGTGGCCGTGAACTGCGTCAGCTCCACCGGAAGGGGCGTGGCGCTGCCGGTGAGGTAGAACTCCGAGAAATGGTCGGCCACGGTAAGCTCGGCCACGAAGTAGGCCGTGCCGGCCGGCTGCGTGGCCGGGGCGGCCAAGGTGCGGTGCTCGGCGGCGGCCACGTCGTTGGCCAGGGCGCAGTCCTCGTTGGGGCCGCTGTACTGGGTGGCTTTCAGGCCTGCCAGCGTGGCGGCGGCATCGGCTGCCTGCAGGCGGGCCTGCTCGCTGGCCAGGCCGTAGAGGCGCAGGCTCACGCTGCGCCCGGCGAACGGGCCGGCGCTGGCCGTCAGGTGCCAGTTGCGGTCCAGGTAATAGTGGTTGCGGGGGTCTTTGCGCACGGGCTGGGCGGCATCGGCCCGCAGCACGTCGATGGCCAGATTGCCCAGGCTGGCGCCGGTGTAGCTGTAGGCGGCCACCACCTGGCCCGTGCCGCTGAACAGGTAGTGCCAGGCCCCGTCGTTCAGGCTGGCCGTGGCCGGCACGGCCGCCGCGCAGGCCCCCAGCGTACCCCCGTTGTACACGGCCAGCACGCTGAAGGACTGAGCAGTACTGGTGCTGCCGCTCGTCGTTACGCTTACCGGGGCACTGCCCTCGGCCAGGGCGGCGGGCACGGTGGCCGTGAGCTGGGTGGCCGATACGTACGTCACGCCGGCCCCCGTGCCCCCGAAGCTCACCGTGCTGCCGGCCGCGAAGCCCGTGCCCGTAATGGTCACCACCTTACCGGGCAGCTCGGATGCCGGGCTCACGCTCGTGATTGTGGGGGGCGGCACCACCGTAAACGTCTGGCTGCTGGCCGCGCTGGTGCCGGCGGGCGTGGTCGCGGTGAGCGTGCCGGTGGTGGCCCCGGCCGGCACGTTCAGCACGATTTGCGTGGGGGTGTTGCTGGTGAAGGTGGTCTGGGCCGTGCCGTTGAAGCGCACGTTGCTGGCGCTGCCCAGGTTGCTGCCCGTGATGGTGACGGCGGTGCCCACCGGCCCGCTGGTGGGCGTGAAGCTGGTGATGGTGGGCGTCAGGACCACCGTGAAGGTGTTGGTGCCCGAGCTGGCGCTCACGGCCAGGCCGCTGCCTTGGGCCGTGGCGTACACCGTGTGGCTGCCCGAAGCCAGCGCCGTGGGCTGTACCAACGACCAGCTGCCGCCCGCACTGGCCGTGGTGCTGCCGATGGACGCGCCGTCGACGTAGACCACGACGGTGCTGCTGGCGGCGGCCGTGCCGCTGTAGGTGGGCGTGGCCGTCGCAACCGTGCCGCTGTTGGCCGGCGCGGTCACGACCGGTGCGGCCGTGTAGGTGATGATGGGCGTGATGGTCAGGGACCCGTCGCCGAATGCCCCGCTCGTGGCGTAGCTGATGGCGGTGCCGCTGGCCATCACCCACGACGAGCCGCCGCCGCCGCCGCCGCAGTTGTAGGGACTGGTAGAGATGGTGCTTTTGCCACTGCCCCCGCCGTAGTAGCCGCCGCCGCCGTTGCCGCCGTAGGTATTGCCGGCGCCGCCCACGTTGTTGCTGGCCGCTCCGCTGGCCGAGGCGCCCACCGCCGTTTGCGAGGCTCCCGTGCCGATGTAGCCGGCCGCGCCCGTCCCGTTGCCGCCGTTGGGGGTGCCGCCGGCACCGCCGTTGCCAGAAGTGTTCTGGATGGCGAAGCTGCTACGAGCCACGGGGCCGGCATTGCCGCCGCTGCCGCCGCCGCCCGCCACCAGCAGCGCATTGCGCGACGTCAGGTAGTCGCCGGTGCTGGTGCCGCTGCGGCGCAGGTCGGTAGCCCCGCCGCCCCGGCCGCCGTCGGGCGAAGCGCCGCCGCCGTTGTAGCCACGGAAAGTGGCCCCGCCGCCGCCGCTGCCCACGCTGTTAGTAACGCCCTGGCCGCCCACCATCACGGTGAGCGTTTCGCCGGGCGTGGCGGCCACGGTAGCGCGCACCACGGCGCCGTTGTACGCTCCAGTGGCAACTACCTGCAGCTGGCTGGCTCCCGCCGGCACCACGTAGGTTTGGGGGGCGCCGGTTAACGCGAAGGAGCTGGTCTGGGCCCGGGCGGGGCCCGCCAGCAGCAAGGCCAGCAGCAGGAAACCGCCCAGCCGGGCCGGGCGGGCAACGTGGGCCGCGCGGGCCGCGCAACAGGAGAACAGGGTAAAGAGCAGCATACGCGCAGCGGAATAAAGGGAAGCAGCCACCCCCTTCCCCTGCGGGACGACGGCCAACAAATTCGTTGAAACTGAATAATCCCACAAAGCTAGGGCCTTGGGCAATGCGTCGGTATCGCATGTTGATGCGATGCCCCGGCCCGGCCCGGACATCAAAACCGCCGCCACCCCGGGGGGGACGGCGGCGGATGGAGGCGGCAGACAGGAAAGTAGAGACGCCTGCTTGCGTTTTGTCGTTGAACGACTTGCGCAGGCCGACACTTACGCGGCGCGAACGACGATACGCAGGATGTTGCGCTCCTACATCGGCCGCCGCCTGGTGCCGCCCCTACTGCTACGATGCGGCTCAACACGTCGGGGAAAGGCTGCTGGTCGGTGTCGCCGCCCACGGCGGCCACTTTGCAGTACACCTTGTCGGTGCTTTTGCACTGGCTGATGAGGGCGTCGCCGTCGCGCACTACCACCACGTATCATTCAATGTCGAGCAGGTTGGCATCGAGGGTGTAGAGGTACTTCATGGCCACGGCGTGGGGTGGGCATTTGGCTTTGGCGCAGAGCGTGCCCGGCTGGGGGCCGTCCACGAGCTGGAACCTGGTGGGCGTCTCCAGGGTGGTGTGGCGCTCGGGGATTTTGCCCAGGCTGAGGCCGGTGGAAAGCAGGGCGGCCTCATCGTCAAAACAGTTAACCCGATGCGCCGTCCGGTTAACCGGTTGTCGTAAGTAGTCGACCTGAAATGAGGGAGGGATGGGCGAATGCCCCCGGACAGGCCCCGCTCCTGCCCATACAGGACGGCCACGCTGAAACAACGAGAGGGCAAGGCAAACACGGCGCGGGTAGAGCGGGAAAGGACAGCCGGCCGGCTGAAAGCTTCAGCCTCAAGGCCTCAGCCGGGCTCGCCGGAGCCGGAAACCAAATGCAGCACGCCGCGCCAGCACCGCAAAAGTTTGGGGAGAATTAATTTCCACGAAGTAGCGGCTTAGTGCTTTGTGACACTGGTGGAGTGGCTTATTGTCCGCTACGGTCCGAATCGGGAACTGCCGCAGAGTGCGGGGTCGTCCCCTGCCAGTCGGCAGGCCGGGTGGTTGCGGGGCTACTCCACCAGCAGGCGGGCGGCCTGCCCGGCGGCGCGCACCACGTAGAGGCCGGGGGCCAGGCCGCCCACATCCAACAGGGCAGCGCCGTTGGTGGCGGGCGCAGTGCGCACTACGCGGCCCAGGGCATCATGCAACTCAGCGGTGGCGGCGGCGGGCGGCAGCACGAGCGTCACCCGGCCGGTAGCAGGGTTGGGGTAAGCCGTGAGGGTGGCGGGGGCGCGGCCGGGGGCCGTGGCCAGCGGGCCGCTGCCCCCGTTTAGGCGCACGCTCACGGTGCCCGCCGTGGTGGCGTTGGCCGTGAGCAGGTCCAGGTCGAGGTCGCCGTCCACGTCGGCCAGGGCCACGGCGTAGGGGGTGCTGGGGGCCGTGGTGGCATTGCCCACGGCCACATCGGAGCCGCCTGAGAAGATGCCGTTGCCGTTGTTGAGGCGCACGCTGGCCGTGCTGTTGCCCGAGTTGGCCGTGAGCAGGTCGAGGTCGCCGTCGTGGTCCACGTCGCCCAGCACCACCGTGGGAGGGTAGCTATCCACGGCCACGCTCTGGGTTCCCGAAAACTGCCCGCTGCCGTTGTTCATCCGCACGCTCACTATGCCGTTGAAGAGGTAGCTCACGGCCAGCAGGTCCAGGTCGCCGTCGCCGTCCACATCGCCCAGGGCCAGGCCCAGGGGCTGCCCCCCGGTGGGCACCTCCTGCCCGCCCGCGAAGGTGCCGCTACCGTTGTTGAAGCGCACGCTGGCGGTGCTGGCCAGCAGGTTGGTGGTCACCAGGTCCAGGTCGCCGTCGCCGTCCACGTCGCCCAGGGCCAGGGCCTGGGGGCCATCGCCCACCAGCACGCCCCGGCGGAGCTTGAAGTCGCCCAAGCCATTGTTCAGGCGCACGCTCACCGAGTCCACGTCGCGATTGGTTGCCACCAGGTCCAGGTCGCCGTCGCCGTCGAGGTCGCCCAGGGCCAGGCCCTGCGGGCTAAAGCCGGCGGGCACCTCGGGGCCGGGGCCAAAGGTGCCGCTGCCGTTGTTGAGCCGGATGCTCACGGTGTTGCCCGTGTCGTTGGCCGCCAGCAGGTCCAGGTCGCCATCGCCGTCCACGTCGCCCAGCAGCAGGCCGCGCACGTTGGCGGCCACGGCCACCTCGAAGCCAGCCGCGTAAGTGCCCCGGCCGTTGTTGAGGCGCACGCTCACGGTGGCCGCGCCCCGGTTGCCGGTCAGCAGGTCGAGGTCGCCGTCGTTGTCCACGTCGCCCACCACCAGGCTGTTGGGCTGCGCGCCCACCGCCACCTCCGTGCCCGGCGCGAAGCTGCCCGTGCCTGTGCCCCCCACCGCCGTGGTGAACTGCTGCACCCGCGCCGTGGCCAGCGCCCCGCCCGCACTGGCCGCAGCGCGGGTCACGGTTAGCTGCACCGTCTCGCCGGGCCGGAAGTCGTAGGCCATCGGGAAGAAGCCCAGATTAGCCCCCACCACCGTGGCCGCCCCCCCGCCCCGCAAGCCCCCGCGCTGGCTGCTGAACACCTTGAGCGCCGTGGCCGAAGCGGGCGTGAGCGGCTGGCTGAAGCTGGCCACCACCCCGCCGCTGCGGGGCGCGGCCACCGCATTGGCCGCCGGCGTAAGGTTGATGAGAACAGGGGCTTGGGCCGAGGCCAGCGAAGCCAGCAGCAGCAGGGCCGCCCCGGCACTGGCCGGCAGAAGGTAGCGAGTCAACACGATAGCAAGAGGAAAGAAGATGGCAGCACCCCGGCCTGCACCTTACGGTAGCGCAGCCGGGGCCCAAAGTTACGCCCGCCCCGGAACCGGGCGGCCGGCCATCGCCGGCGCCTACTCCACTGTCAGGGCGCGGGCCACGCGCTCGGTGCCGGCCCGCACCTGCACGCGGTAGAGGCCGGGCACGCGGCCCAGCAGCGGCACCTCGGCCGTGCCGCCGGCCGTGGTCAGGCTCACGGGCTGCTCGAATACGGTAGTGCCCTGGCCATCGGTAAGCGTCACGGTGGCCGTATCGGCCCCCGGCACCGCCGGCACCTGCACCGTGGCCCGGATGTGGGCCGGGTTGGGGTACACGCTCACCTCGGCCAGCGGGGCCAGGGCTTGGGCGTGGGCCACCGGTCCCAGCAGCTCCAGCAGGGCTGGCACGGCCAGCAGGGCCATGCGGGGCGATAACACGATGCTTCTCATAGCGGGGATAATTAGGTGATAAGGCAGGATAAAGCGGGCCGGCGCGGCCAGGATAGCGGCGCGGAAGGGCGCCGGGCAGGGGCAGCTGTTGGTTGGCCCAAGGGCTTTGTGCATCCAGGCCTCCCTGCCGGCCGCGCCCCCCTCCTACTCCACAACGGCCCCTGGTGTTGGCCCCAGCTATACGCAACCGGCCCGCCTCCAACGGAAGCGGGCCGGTTTCATTGTGTGCGCGGCGGGCAATTGCCCGGCCGGTGGCATCGCGGGGCCGCCCCCACCCCGGAGCGCAACGGGCGGGCGGCTCACCCACCGCGCCCGCCGGTGGGGGCGCTCCGGCAGCAGCCCAAAGGCCCTGCGCCGTAGCGGCGCGGCGGCTCGCTACTCCACCACCAGCACCTGGCTGCTTTGCAAGGCCCCGGCCTGCACCCGCACCCGGTAGCTGCCGGCCGCCAGCCCGGCCAGCGGGATTTCGGTGGTGGTGAGGGCGGCCCCCAGGCGCACCCGCCGCACCAGTACGGGGCGGCCCAGGGCATCCAGCAGGGTGAGCGTGGCCTCGGGCGTGGCGGCCACGGCCGGCAGCCGCACGGTGGCCGAGGCCCGCGCAGGGTTGGGAAACACCTGGAACCCGCCGGGGGCCACCGGGGCCGCCGCCGCCGTGGCGGTGGTCACCGTGAAGCTCACCGCCGCACTGTTGCCGCCGGGCGTGGTCACCATCACCGGGCCGCTCACGGCCCCGGCCGGCACCACCAGGCCGGTGAGCTGGGTGCCCGCCGCGTTCACGGCAAAGCCGGTGCGTACCGTGTTGTTGCTCGTGCCGCTGAAGGTGACGACCGCGCCCGTCAGGCCGGTGCCCGTGAGGGTGAGGGTGCTGCCCACCGCCCCGCTGCCCGGGCTGATGGCCGTGAGGAAGGGCACCGCCGGGCTGCTAAAATAGCCCAGGTTGTTCATCACCTTGCTGCCATCGCCCACCGTCCAGAACCCGCCGCCCACGTAAACGCCGGCAGCCGTGGGGGCCAGCGCCGATACCGAACCCGAGGTGCCGGTGCCCAGGGAGGTCCAGGCCGTGCCGTTCCATTTGGTGACGGCCCCGGCCGCCGTGCCGCCGTAGCCCTGCCCAAAGCCCCGCCCCACGTACACGTTGCCGCTGCCATCCACGGCCAGCCCGAAGGTAGTGGCGATGGGGTCGGGCGGCAACGGCAGCCCGGTCCAGGCCGTGCCATCCCACCGGCCCACCCCGCTCGGGGCCGGCTGGCCACCTACCGCCGTGAAGGTGCCGCTGGCATACAAGGTGCCGTTGGGGGCCACAGCTATGCGCGACACCATGCCGTTGGTACCGGTGCCCAGCGCACTCCAGGCGGTGCCGTTCCACTTGGCTATATTGGTAATGGTGCCCCCACCCGCAGCGGGGAAGGAGAAGGTGCCGCCCACGTACACGTTGCCGCTGGCATCGGCCGCTACTGACGACGCCGCACCGGGCCGGGGGATGCCCGTGCCCACCGCGCTCCAGGCATTGCCATCCCAGCGGGCAATGCCGGCGGCGGGCACGCTTCCGGCCTGCGTGAAGTAGCCGGCCGCGTAAATCGTGCCAGCCCCGTTGGTAGCCAGGCCCGTCACGCTGCTGTTGAGGCCGGCATCCAGGGCACTCCAGGCTATGCCATCCCACTTGGCAATGCGGGTCACGGGCACCCCGCCCGCCACGAAGAAATCGCCGACAGCGTAGAGGTTGCCCAGGCCGTCGAGCGCCAGATGACTCACCCGGGTGTAGGTGTTGGCGCTGAAGCCCAGCCCGGTGCCCAGCGGCTCCCAGGTCGTGCCGTTCCACTTGGCAATGTTCATGGCGGCCACATCGCCGATGGCGGCGAAGCTGCCGGCGGCGTAGAGGTCGCCGTTGGTGTCCAGGGCCAGGGCGAAGATGTCGCCCTTCTGGTTGGTGCCCCCGGCATTCACCAGGCTGCCCAGCCGGCTCCAGCCCGCGCCCGTGGCCGACCAGCGGGCCACGTTGTGCGCCACCAAGCTCCCCGCCATCATGAAGTCACCGCCCGCGTACAAGTCGCCATTGGCCGCTACCGCCAGGGCACTGCCGTACACGGGGATGTTGGTGGCCGGACGGTTGGTAGGCACCGGCCCGCTGAGGCCCGCGTCCAGGGCAGTCCAGGTGGCTCCATCCCAATGCGCAACGGCGTTGGCCGCTGCCGTACCGGCCATGCTGAAGGTGCCGCTGGCATACACGTGGCCACGGGCATCCACCGCCAGGGCATTCACCATCACCGAGCCGCTGGGGTTGGTGATGCCCGTGCCCAGGGCACCCCAGGCCGTGCCGTTCCAGCGGGCCACGCAGTTGGCCGGCGCGCCACCGGCCGCCCCGAAGTTACCCCCCGCGTAGAGGCTGTTGCTGCCGCGGTCGAACGCCAGCGCATACACAATGCCGCTGCCGGTGCTGGTGCCGATGCCCGTGCCCAGGGCACTCCAGGCCGTGCCGTTCCAGCGGGCCACGCGGTTGGCCGTCACGCTGCCCGCCGTGCTAAAAGAACCGCCCGCGTACACGTTGCCGTTACCGTCGGCCGTCAGGGCATACACCATGCCATTGAAGCCGCCGTTGGTGCTGGTCCAAGCCGTGCCGTTCCACCGCGACACGTTGCCGATGCTGAAGCTGGTGTTGAAGCTGCCGCCCGCATACACACTGCCGTTGCTATCTACCGTCAGCGCATCTACCGAGCCGTTGAAGCCGGTGCCCATCGCACTCCAGGCCAAGCCGTCCCACTTGGCTACCCGGCTGGCCGCCACGCCCCCGGCCCGGCTGAAAGAGCCGCCGGCGTAGAGGTTGCCGCTGGCATCAACTGCCAGGGCATACACATAGTCCGAGAAGATGGTCCCGATGCCTGTGCCCAACGCAGCCCAGGCGGTGCCGTCCCATTTCGCCACGTTGGTGGTGGCCACCCCGCCGGCCGTGGCAAAGTAGCCCCCGGCATATAAGGTATTGCCGGCCACCGCCAGCGCATACACCGTGCCATTGATGCCATTCAGGCCAAACCCATCCGACCAGCCCGCATCGCCGGCACCGCGCGTGCCCCGCACCCGGCGGGCCGCCAGCGGCCGGAAGGCTGGGCGGCCATCGGGGGCCGTCCCCACCTCATACCCTTTGGCATCGAACGAGCCCTGCGCCCCCGCCCGCACCGTGCCATCGGGGTTCAGAATGGTGCTGAGCGCCGTCGGTCCCTCCGCCCAGGCCGGCCCCGCCAGCACCACACAAGTCAGTAAAAGCAGCCCCAGGCGGCGGCCAAAGCAAGAAACGAGTAGAACCGTAAGAGACATAGCAACCGGGAAAGGAATGAACACCGGAAGCCGGCGGCTAAAGATATAGCCGCCGGCTTCCAGATAACCAAAGCCCTCGCCACTGCCTTCGGCTTTGTCCCGTGTTAGCTGAAGATTACCGGGTGTCCCCTCTTGCTATCCGAAGCCTTTCAGCCCAGGAGTATGCACGCAACAGAACACCGGTTAGCCAGTTGCCAGCGCCCTGATTTCGAACATCCCGGCCGTGAGGACCGCCGGCCGCAGGCGGCTGCGGGGCCGCTTGTGGACCTTGAGTAGCAGCGGTCCCGGCTATTCCACCATCAGCGCCCGGCTGGCTTGCCGGCCACCGGCCTGCATCAGCAACTGGTAGAGGCCCGGGGCGAGGCCCGCCAGCGGCACCTCGGCCGTGGCTCCGGTGGCGGGCAACGCCAGCTGCTGCGTCCTCACCGGGCGGCCCAGGGCATCCAGCAGGGTGAGGGTGGCGGTGGTGCTGCCCGGCACGGCGGGCAGGCGCACGGTGGCAGTGCCGTGGGCCGGGTTGGGGAATACGCTCGGCCCCGGCAGCGCCGCGGCCGAAAGGGCGGCCAGCGGCGTATTGGAGTAGTAGCCAATGCCCGACATAAACTTGCTGCCGTCGCCCACTGCCGTAAACAAGCCGCCCACGTACAGCCCCGTGCTGATGCTGGCCAGCGCGTACACGCTGCCGTTGGTGCCGGTGCCCAGGGGGCTCCAGGCCGTGCCGTTCCACCGGGCTACGCGGTTGCTGGCCGTGCTGCCGGCATAGGTGAAAAAGCCCCCGGCATTCAGGTTGCCACCGCCATCCAGCACCAGGCTCAGCACCGTGCCATCGGTGCCCGCGCCGAGGGCACTCCAGGCCGTGCCGTTCCAGCGGGCCACGTTGCTGGCGGCGGTGCCGCCGGCCGTGCCAAACACGCCGCCCGCGTACAGGTTGCCGCCACCGTCCACGGCCAGGGTATAAACGGTGGAGTTCATTCCGGTGCCCAGGGCACTCCAGGCCGCGCCGTTCCACTTGGCTACGCGGCTGGCCGCGCTGCCCCCGGCCGTGGTAAAGTCGCCGCCCGCGTACACGTTGCCGCTGCCATCCACGGCCAGCCCCCGCACCACGCCGTTGGTGCCGGTGCCCAGCGCACTCCAGGCCGTGCCGTTCCACTTGGCCACGTTGCCCACCGCCACGCCTCCCGCCGTGGCGAAGGCCCCGCCCGCGTACAGGTTGCCGCTGCCGTCTACTACCAGCGTAGCCGCCGCGCTGTTGATGCCCGTGCCGAGGGCGCTCCAGGCCGTGCCGTTCCACTTGGCCACGCGGTTGGCGGCCACGCTGCCGGCCGTCGTGAAGCTGCCGCTCGCGTACACGTTGCCGCTGCCGTCCACCGCCAGCGCGTTCACAATGTAATTCAAGCCCGCGCCCAGGGCGCTCCAGGTGGTGCCGTTCCAGCGGGCCACGTAGTTGGCGGCCACGCCGCCCGCAGCGGTGAAGGCCCCGCCCACGTACAGGTTGCCGTTGCCATCGGCCGCCAGTGCGTACACGTAGTCGCTGATGCCGTTGCCGGGCGGGTTGCCCAACTGCGCCCAAGTGCTGGTGCTCACGGTCCACTGCGCCACGTTGTTGGCTACGGTGCTGCCGGCCGTGCCAAACACGCCGCCCGCGTACACCGCATTGTTTGCCAGGGCCAGGGCCGAAACGGTGCCGGTGGCGCTCACGCCCGCGCCCAGCCCAGCCCAGGCCGTCCCGTTCCACCGGGCCACGTGGTTGACCACGGCCCCGGCCGAGATGTTGGAGAACAGGCCCCCGGCGTATAGGTTGCCGCTACCGTCCAGGGCCAGCGCATACACGTCGCTCGTGAGCCCCGGCCCCACGGTGCTCCACGCGGAGCCGTTCCACCGGGCAATATTGAAGGCCGTGGCCCCGCCCGCCGTCTGGAACCCGCCGCCGACGTAGAGGTTGCCGCTGCCATCCACGGCCAGCGCTTTCACGGTGCCGTTGGTGCCCGCACCAAGGGCGCTCCAGGCCGAGCCGTTCCACTTGGCTACGCGGCTGGCCGCGCCGCCCCCGGCCGTGGCAAAGTCGCCGCCCGCGTACACGTTGCCGCTGCCGTCCACGGCCAGCGTCCGCACCACCGCGTCCGTGCCGGTGCCCAGCGCGCTCCAGGTCGTGCCGTTCCATTTGGCCACCCGGTTCACAGTCACGTTGTCTATCATCGTGAAGTAGCCGCCCATGTAGAGGTTGCCGCTGCCATCCAGCGCCAGCGCGTACACGTCGCTATTCACAAATGTGCCCGCCCCCAGCGCGCTCCACGTCGTGCCGTTCCACTTGGCCACGTTGGAGGTCGTTATTCCTCCTGCCGAGAAGAAACTGCCGCCCGCGTACACGTTGCCGCTGCCATCCACGGCCAGGGCCCGCACGAAATTGCCGCTGCCGATGCCACTGCCCAGCGCACTCCACACCGAGCCGTTCCACTTGGCCACGTACTTCGCGCTGATGCCGCCGATGGTCGTGAAACTGCCGCCCACGTAAAGATTGGGGCCATACACGGCCAGGGCCAGCACGTCCGCGTTAGCCCCGTAGGCCCCAAACGCGTTCGACCAATTCGCATCGCCCACGCCCGCAACTCCCCGCACCGCCACCGGCCGAAACGCGGGCCGGCCGTCGGGGGCCGTCTCCAGCGCATAGCCGCTGGCATCGAACGAGCCGCGTGTGCCGGCGCGCACCGTGCCGTCCGGGTTCAGCACCTCGCTGAGGGGAGAGCCCACGCCCGCACCCGCCCACGCAGTTTCCGCGCCTCCCAGCAACGAAATCAAGATAACAGTTGCCCAAACCAAGGACTGAAAGCAAGCGCGTAAGAAGTTCTTCATAAGCAAATAAGATGTAGACAATTGATAGCCTTTATCAAAGATACTCTGCGACACCCCTCTTCGCCGCTCATAAATGCGCCCGAAGCAGCCGGCCCTACACCGCACACAAAAAGGCCCGCCTCCTCTCGGAAACGGGCCTTTCTACTTCGTAAAATCGAAACCAGCCTAGCCGGCCGCCAGCGCCTCAGCACCACCCACGATTTCGAGAATCTCGGTCGTGATGGCCGCCTGACGCGTCCGGTTGTAGGTCAGCTTGAGGGCCTTGAGCAGCTCACCGGCGTTGTCGGTAGCTTTGTCCATAGCCGTCATGCGGGCACCGTGCTCCGAAGCGTTACTTTCCAGAACAGCTTTATAAAGCTGAATCTTGATGGACTGCGGAATCAGCGTCTGCACGATTTCCTCTTTCGAAGGCTCGAACAGGTAATCCACGTTCGACTCCACCTTGGCCGTGGCGGGCGCTTCTTCCTGCACCAGCGGCAACAGCTGCTGGGTCCGGATAATCTGCGTGGCCACGTTGCGGAACTCGTTATAAACCATCACCACCTCGTCATAAATGCCGTTGCGGAAACCGTCCATTGCTACCTCAGCAGCAGCCCGCACCGTCTCGAACGAGAGCTTGGCGAAAACGTGCGTGTAGTCGCCCACCGTCTGGCCACGACGGCCGTAGTAGTCGTGCGCCTTCTTGCCAATGGCCATCACCGAGATGTTGGCCGTCGGCAGGTTGGAATAACGCGAAGCAATAGCCGCGTTCACGCCCTTGAACACGTTGGTGTTGAAGGCACCGGCCAGACCACGGTCCGACGTGATGGCAATGACCAGCACCTTGCGCACCTCGCGGGCCACGCCGTAGTCGCTCACGATGTCATCGTCGGCGTTGCGGGTCAGGTTGGTCAGGATGGCATTCAGGCGCTGGGCGTAGGGCCGCATCCGCACGATGTTGTCCTGGGCCCGACGCAGCTTGGCCGCCGCCACCATTTTCATGGCTTTGGTAATCTGCTGCGTGCTGCTCACCGACTGAATGCGGTTACGGACTTCTTTTAAGCTTGCCACTTGTTTTTAATTATGAGTTATGAATTATGAATTATGAGTTGATGCTATGAATTATGAGCGCCCGTTATCCGAACAACTCATAATTCATAACTCATAATTCATAATTTACTTAACTGCGTAGTTCGCCGAAACGTCTTTGGCTACCTCGCGGATGGCCTTCGTGCCAGCGTCCTCCAGCTTGCCGGCTTTCAGGGCCTTCAGCACGTCGGGGTAGCGCGAGTTCATCACCTGGCCGAACTCCTTTTCGAACTCACGCACGCGGTTCACGGGCACGGTGTCGAGCAGGCCGTTAGTGGCGGCGTAGATGATGGCCACCTGGTCCTCCACCTTCACGGGCGAGTACTGGGGCTGCTTCAGGATTTCGAGGTTGCGACGGCCGCGCTCGATGGTGAGCTTGGTCGAGGCGTCGAGGTCGGAGCCGAACTTGGCGAAGGCTTCCAGTTCACGGAACTGGGCCTGGTCGAGTTTCAGCGTACCAGCCACTTTCTTCATCGACTTAATCTGAGCGTTACCACCCACGCGCGATACCGAGATACCCACGTTGATGGCCGGGCGAACACCCGAGTTGAACAGGTTGGTCTCGAGGAAAATCTGGCCGTCCGTAATCGAAATCACGTTGGTCGGGATGTACGCCGATACATCACCAGCCTGCGTCTCAATCAGGGGCAGAGCGGTCAGCGAACCGCCGCCTTTCACCAGATGCTTGATGCTATCCGGCAGGTCGTTCATCTCGCGGGCGATTTCGTCCGAAGCGTTGATTTTAGCGGCCCGCTCCAGCAAACGGCTGTGCAGGTAGAATACGTCGCCGGGGTAAGCCTCGCGGCCCGGAGGACGACGGAGCAGCAGCGACACCTCGCGGTAAGCCACGGCCTGCTTCGACAAGTCATCATAAACCACGAGGGCGGGACGACCCGTGTCGCGGAAGAATTCACCAATAGCAGCACCCGTGAAAGGCGCGTAGAATTGCAGCGGAGCCGGGTCGGAAGCCGAAGCGGCTACTACCACGGTGTAGTCCATCGCGCCGCCCTTAGTGAGGGCCTGCACTACCTGAGCTACCGTAGAAGCTTTCTGGCCGATGGCCACGTAGATGCAGAATACGGGCTTGCCGGCTTCGAAGAATTCGCGCTGGTTGATGATGGTATCGATGGCCACGGCCGACTTGCCGGTCTGACGGTCACCGATAATCAGTTCGCGCTGGCCACGGCCAATCGGAATCATGGCGTCAATCGACTTGATGCCGGTTTGCATCGGCTCGGTCACGGGCTGACGGAAGATTACGCCGGGAGCCTTGCGCTCCAGGGGCATCTCGTACAGCTCGCCAGCGATGGGGCCACGGCCGTCGATGGGCTGGCCCAGCGTGTTTACCACACGGCCCACAATGCCCTCGCCCACTTTGATAGAGGCGATTTTGTTGGTGCGCTTCACCGTGGCGCCTTCCCGGATTTCCGAGTAGTCGCCCAGCATTACGGCACCCACGTTGTCTTCTTCCAGGTTGAGCACGAGGCCTTGCAGACCATTTTCAAACTCAATCAGCTCGCCGGCCTGGGCTTTGCTCAGACCGTAGATGCGGGCCACGCCGTCGCCCACTTGCAATACGGTGCCGACTTCTTCGAGCTCGGCTTCGGACTTGAAATTGGACAGTTGCTGCCGCAGGATTGCGGAGACTTCATCCGGACGTACTTCTGCCATTTTTGGAGGGAATAAGGTATAGGGAACAAGGGATATGGGGCGGGGACGACGGGAGCGTACTCCCCATCCCTACTTCACCTATACCCTACAGTTTTTGTTGGTAAGAATTTTCTTGCAGCGAAGTGCGCAGCTTGCGAAGGCTGGTCCGCACGGAATCGTCAATCTGGTTGTCGCCCACCCGCAGCACGAAGCCGCCGATGAGTTCAGGGTCCACTTTCTCGGTGAGCTGCACCTCGGTAAGACCGGTTTGCTTGGTTACCAGCGCCTGAATCTCAGCACGCGAAGCGGGCGTGAGCGGCGTGGCCGACGTCACCTGAGCCGACTGTACGCCCTGCATCACGTTGTACTGCGCCAGAAACTCCGGCCCAATGCCTTCGATAGCCGACTCGCGGTTTTTCTCGGTGAGGATAGTGAAGAAGCGCAGCGTCATGTCCGACACCTTGCCTTTGAAGATGGCATTCAGAATAGCCAGCTTCTTGTCGTGCTTCACAATCGGGTTGCGCAGCAACAGGCGCAGGTCGCGGCTTTCGGCCATGGTCTTGCTCAGCAGGTCCATGTCCGCTTTCACTGCGCTCAGGGTGCCCATCTCCTTGCCCAAGTCGAGGAGCGACTTGGCGTAGCGGGCCGCTACTCGTTGGTCAGCCATTGGTTGGTTATTGTAGTTGTCATGCTGAGCTTGCGAAGCATCTTATCATGCTCGCATCGCTCGGGTATTTACTAATTCTGACGGTGGCAGCGGTGATAAGATGCTTCCTTCGTCAGCATGACAGAAACTAGTTCAGTTTCACGTCTTTCAGGTAAGAATCGACCAACTGTGTTTGGGCGGCGGGGTCGGCGAGCTCGCGGCGCAGGATGCGCTCGGCGATGTCGAGCGACAGCTTGGCGGCGGTATTTTTCACTTCGGCCAGGGCCGCGTTTTTCTCCTGCTGGATGGCTTCGCGGGCTTGCTGGATGATGGTGTTGGCTTCGGCGGTGGCGCGGGCCTTTTCGGCTTCGCGGTGCTGGTTGGCCATTTGGGTGGCTTCCTGCATCATGCGGTCGCGCTCGAGACGGGCTTCGGTCAGCAACTTTTCGTTGCCGGCTTTGAGCTGCTGCATCTCGATTTTGGCCTGGTCGGCCATGCGCAGCGCACCTTCGATGTTGTCTTCACGCTCCTTGAGGGCGAGCAGAATCGGCTTCCAGGCAAATTTCCCCAGCAGGAACAAGACCAGCAGGAAAATGACCAGTTGCCAGAAAATCAGGCCGAGTTCAGGGGATAAAAAAGCTGGCAGCATTGATATGGTATTTTAAAGAAATGTCGACTAATCAAGTACTCAGATTAGGAGCAGGTAAGCCCGCCGCGCCAACTGCGTATTGCAGCAGCGGGCGGCGGGCTTCCAACTACTTCCGGGCCCGAAGCCCGGCCAGCACTAAACGAGTTTCGTCCAGATAAGCACGCAGACTACGACTGCGAACAGGCCCAGACCTTCAATCAGAGCGGCGGCGATAATCATAGCCGTCTGGATTTTGCCCGAAGCTTCCGGCTGACGGCCGATAGCATCCATGGCGCTGCCGCCGATGCGGCCAATGCCCAGGCCAACGCCCAGAGCTACCAGACCAGCACCGATACCGGCACCCATTACAGCCAGACCAGGACCGTAGTTAGCCGCCATAGCGACAGCTTGCAAAAACAAAGAGAGCAACATAAAAATTGGAAAAAGGGGAAAAAGAAAAAGTTCGTCAGTCCCGCAGCGGGGGGGGGGGGATTGCCACGGTCTGGCCGAAACAGCCAGTTGGTCGGATGGCAGGCATCCGGCCGGTTAAGTCAGATTAGTGGGAAACGTGGGTCGAGGCCGAGCCGTCGTCGTAGCCCATTTGCATGTCAGCATCGTGGTGGTCTTCCACTGCGCCACCGATATACATCGACGTCAGCAGCGTGAAGATGAAGGCCTGCAGAACGGCCACCAGCAGCTCAAGCACGTTGATGAACAGGCCGAAAGCCAGCGTCACCGGGGCTACGGCCCACGATTTGAAGATGAACACCAGGCTGATAAAGCTCAACACCACGATGTGGCCCGCCGTGATGTTGGCGAACAGACGAATCATGAGCGAGAAGGGCTTGGTGAAAATGCCAATCACTTCTACAATAATCATGATGGGCAACAGCGGCTTGGGCACGCCGGGCGTGGCGAAGATGTGGGCCCAGTAGTATTTGTTGCTCGAAGCCAGGGTGATAACCAAGGTCATCAGGGCGAGAACCATGGTCACGGCGATGTTGCCGGAGAGGTTGGCCGCGCCGGGCGTGAGGCCGAGCAGGTTGTTGAACCAGATGAAGAAGAATACGGTGAGCAGGTACGGCATGTAGCGCTCGTACTTGGGGCCGATGTTTTTCTTGGCTACTTCGTCGCGGATGAAGACGATGATGGGCTCGAAGAACGACTGGATGCCCTTGGGAGCGCGGCCGTGGTTCTTGCGGTAGCCGCTGGCGACGGCGGTGAACACGACCAGCATCAAAATAGCACTGCCGATAAGACCGGCAACGTTTTTGGTGATGGAGAAGTCGTAGAGCTTGCTGCCATCGGTGCTCACGAGCTTCTCGTGGTCGAGCTTCAGGCCGTCGTATTCCTTGGCGGGGCCTTCCGATTCGCCGTTGGAAATATGCTTCGATGAGAACACCGAAACCCCCTTGCCGGGACGGTAGGCGATGATGGGCAGGTAGGTGGTGAAGTTGCCGTTGTCGGTAGCCAGCCAATGCCACTCGTGCGAATCGCCGATGTGGTGCAAAATCATTTCACCGGGATTGAAGCCTTCGGCCTTTGCGCCTTCGGCAGCGGGTTCGTTAGCAAAAACGGACAGGGAGACGAAGCAAAGGAGAATCGAGAGTAAACGCTTCATTCAAAGTTAATTAATGACTAATTCCGGGCTAACGCATTATCATTGCGCTACTTGCTTTCCTGAAATCGGCCGCAAGTTACTCAAAGTAGCCCAGATTTCAAACCCGGCCCACGAAAAGTACAGGATGAAGAAGGCCCCGAGGAAGGTCCAGATGCCTCTTGGCTCGCGCGCAATTCCGCCCGCCAGCAGCCACGTAACGAGGCCCAGCGACACCAGCAGCCGCACCGTCATGCCGATGAGGTAGCCCGCGGCCAGGCTGTGCGGGTCGCGAGCCACGAGGCGCGCGGTGAGGCTATAGGCGAAGTAAGTGAGTGCCGCCATGACGGCAAAAATGAGCCCGGTACGCGGGTGCACCACGGACGTGCCGTAGACGCGGTGCAGGGCGTAGATGGGCAGGCCCAGCGCAGCGGTGAAGACAATAAACTGACGCAGGAACTTGGGCATGGATTTTACTAGCGTTGCGACCGCGCCTTACAGCGACTCTTTAGTGAGGCTGCGGATGACTTGGAACACGGCCACGAATACACCGAGCAGCAGCAGGCCGATGGTGAGCCAGGGCTGGGTGTGGAAACGGCCGTCGAGCCAGGTGCCCAGCCAGGCGCTGCCCCCGATGATGGCCAGCATCTGGAAGGCCAGGCCGGAATACTTCATGACGGCCTGCAGGCGGTTGGAGCCGGCGGGCTGAGGGTCGGAGGGAGTGGGCATGGGTGGGATGGGAAAGACGGTTGACAAAGTTACGGCGCGGGCGGGGCTACGTTTGCCCGGGGAAAAACGTAATTTTACCCGTGCGGCTTCGTTATCTGACAGAGCCGTCGAACATTTCCGGCTGCTTTGGGCGTTCCGGCTGCTCCGGGCCGTCCTTTCCCTTGCTTTGATTTTGACACATTATTCGCTGACATATCGCTGGGCCGCGCTGCTCACCTTCCTGCTGGGAGTGGGGGCGGCGGGCTGCGCATCGGACAAAAACCTAGTGGCGCACGCCTTCAACAACGTGGCCGCCCGCGACAACGCCTACTTTCTGGCCCGCGAGAAGCTGCACGCCGCCGAGGACAAGATGTATGCGGCGCGCGTGAACGACTACAACCAGACGCTGCCGCTGTTCCCAACGCTGGACAGTGCCAGCGTGAAGGCCAACCGGGCCGATTTGGTGGACATTATTAAGAAGGCATCGATGCCGATTCAGAACCGGCCGGGCTCGGACTGGACCGATGACGCCTACGTGCTGGTAGGCTGGGCGCGCTTTTATCAGATGCAGTTTGATGACGCGGCCCAGACATTTAAGTATGTAAACTCGACCAGCAAGGACGCCAATGCCAAGCACGAGGCGCTGATTGGGCTGATGCGCACCTTCGTGGCGCAGGGCGAGATGGAAAGTGCCAAAGCCGTATCGGACCTGCTGGATAAGGAAGAGGGCCTGCCGCAGGATGCGCGCCAGCTGTTTCTGACGCGGGCCGACTACTACATCCGCACGGAGGAGCCGGCCAAGGCCATTCCGCAGCTGGAAAAGGCCATTCCGCTGATTGAGTTCAAGAATGAACGGTCGCGCACGCGCTACATTCTGGCGCAGCTGTACCAGGATGCGGGCGAGAACAAGAAGGCGTATGAGCAGTTGGAGCAGATTATCGCCCGCAACCCGCCGTATGAGCTGGACTTTCAGGCCAAGCTGATGTTGCCGCAGGTATCGGACCTGAGCCCGACTGACCGCGTGAAGCTGAACAAGAACTTCGCCGCCCTGCTGAAAGACCCGAAGAACAAGGACTACCGCGACAAAATCTACTATGAGATGGCGCGGCTCAACTACCGCGAAAAGAACTACCCCGAGGCCCTGAAGCTGCTGCGGCAGTCCGTCAAAGCCACGACTACCAACCGGACGCAGAAAAGCTATACATACCTGCTGGCTGGCCGCATTTACTACGAGAATCTGCAGAAGTACCGCCTCGCGGCGGCGTACTACGACAGCACGGTGCAGAACCTGAACAAGGAGGCCAAGACCTACGCCGCCATCAAGGAGCGTAGCGGTATTCTGAAGGATTTTGCCAAGCAGTACACCATCATCGAAACGCAAGACAGCCTGCAGGCCTTGGCCAAGCTGGCCCCCGATGCGCTGAGTCAGCAGCTCAATACCTACGCCGAAGCTGAGCTGGCGGCCAAAAAGGCCGCCGCCGACCGCCTGGCCGCGCAGCAGAAGAAGCAGGCCGCCGCGGCTGAGTTTGCGGGGCGCACCACTTCCAGCAGCAGTGGTTTGGGCAGCAATCTGCCCGGCGGTGCCGGCAACTCCGACCCGATGGCCTTTGACCCCACGGCCGTGGCTTCGGGGGCGCAGTGGTATTTCGACAACCCCGCCACGCTGGGCACGGCCCGCGCCGACTTCATCCGCAAATGGCAGGACCGGCCGTTGCAGGACAACTGGCGCACCATCCGGACGAGCAGTAGCTCGCCCAACACGACTGCCAATGGCAGTGTGCCCCTGTCGATGACCGGGAACGACAACACGCGAGTGAACGGTGGCCGGCCCGATTCGATAGCCACGGCTGCTACTGCCAATCCCGACGCCGCCCGAAATGCCCTGGTGGCGCAGTACCGCGCCGCTATTCCCACCACGCCCGCCCAACTGGCTGCTTCTGATAAGCAGGTGGAAGGCGCGCTGTATGAGTTAGGCGGCATCTACAAGGAGCAGTTGAAGGAGCGCGAAAAGGGCTTCGAAACCTATGAGAAGCAGGTGACCCGCTACGTGCGCGGCGAGCACGCTCCTGATGCCTACTACCTGCTGTATCTCTACTACAAGGACATGCCCGACGCGGCGAAAACCGCGCAGTACGCGGCGGCGCTGCAACGCGAATTCCCTGAGTCACTCTACGCCAAGCTGATTGCCGACCCGTTGTACCGCGAGCACCAGTTGGCCCTGCACAACGCCGTAGCTAGCCGCGTCGATTCGGCCTTCACCTACTACAAAAACCAGGAATTCCGCAAGGCCACGGCCGTATTGGCCCGCACCGAGCAACAATACCCCAAGAGCGACCTCAGCGACCGGGTGGCTTACCTGAAAACGCTGCTCGTGATTCGGACCCAACCGCCGCTCACGGCCCGCTCCTCGGTGGAGAAGTTCTATAAGGACTTCCCCACCAGCCCGCTGGTGCCGCAGGCCCAAGCGCTGGCGGCCACTTATCAGAAGAAAGACGACGGCCAGATTGCCGGCGCACTGGCTTCTACCGAGAAGCCAGTGGTGTCCATCTTCCGCCCCGGCGAAATCGACAACCGGATGCGCATTGTGTACCGGGAGGGCGACAGCCCGGCCAAAGCGCTGGGGCCGACTACTCCGCCGGCTCCGGCCCCCGCGACGCCGGCTCCCACAGCGCCGGCCCCGGATGCGATGCGGGCCCTCCCCCGGCGTTCGGGCGCTGTAGAGGCCAAACCAGAAGCGGAGGCCTCGGCGGGCTCGTTGATGACTCCTTCGAAAGGAACTCCGACTACTGTTGCGGCCAAAAACGCGGCCCCCACGCTCCCGCCGGGTGAGGCACCAGTTGCAACATCGCCGGTTCGCAAGGGCCGGCCTACGCGCAAGCAGCTGGCCGATGAAGCCGCGGCGAAAAAAGCGGCTGCCGCACTAGCTACTTCCGCTACGGGTGCTTTGCCAACGACTGCAGGTAGCAGCCCGACCACTACCGCGCCCGCATCAACGACCTCACCGGTTCCAGTGGCCGCTACGAACGGTTCGCCGGCCGCAACCACGGCGGCCCCAGTCCGCAAAGGCCGGCCAACGCGTAAGCAATTGGCTGATGAGGCTGCCGCAAAAGCCGCCGCTGCCAAAGCCGCAGCAGCAAATGGTGCCACACCCGGCACCACGCCTCCTGTGCCGGGCACCACGCCTCCGACAACTTCCGCTCCGGCTCCGGCCCCGGCAGTAACGCCCACGAATGGAGCCAGCACGGCTTCCTCGGCCCCGGCCACGGCTTATACCACGCAGCTGAATAGTCCGCATGTGGTAGTGCTGGCATTTCCGAAAGACTCGCCCGCTATGGCGGGCCTGGCGGCGCAACTGGCCACGTATAACACCCGTTTCTTCAAGGCCAATAACCTGACGGTGGAATCTGCGCCGCTGGGGGCTGACCAAGAATTGGTGGTAGTGAAAACGCTGCCCTGGGCTAAAGTGGCCCAGAGCTACGCCACCAAGCTGCGCGGGCCGCAGTCGCCGCTGGCCAAGCTGCGCGGTGCGGGTTATCAGACATTAGTTATCAGCCCTGAAAATCTGGCTTTACTCCAAAGCAGCGGCGATTTGGCGGGGTATTTGACCTTCTACCAGCGTGTTTACAAATAGCCGGTTGTCGACCTAAACAGTGCTTCAAAGCCTCCGGCGCGGCCGGAGGCTTTATTTTTGCTGAATAATTCCGTTTTTGATTCCTATGCCCACTTCCTCCCCCGCCCGTCGTCCCAAGCCCATGCCCCTGAAACCGGCCCGTTCGGGGCGTTTCACGGCGTTTGTGCGCACAATGTGGCTGCTGTTTGGCGTGGGCGTGGTGGGCCTGGGCCTGTTCGTGCTGGCCGTGAGCGGCAACTTCCTGAATCTGTTCGGGCGAATGCCCAACCTCAAGAGCCTCGAAAACCCACGCTCGGAGCTAGCCTCTGAGATTTATTCGGCCGATGGCGTGCTGCTAGGCAAATACTTCCGCGAAAACCGCACTCCCGTCGATTTCAAGGACCTGCCCCAGAATTTGATTGATGCCCTCATCGCCACCGAGGACGTACGCTTCGAGCAGCACTCGGGCATCGATGCCAAGAGCGTGATGCGGGCCGTGACCGGCGTGCTCACCTTCTCGCATAACGGCGGCGGCTCCACGCTCACGCAGCAGGTGGCCAAGGTGCTGTTCCGCACCCGGGGCGACCTCAACGACGGCACCCTGAACGGCACTGGCAAGCTCGGCCTGCTCATCACCAAAACCAAGGAATGGATTCTGGCCATCCGGCTGGAGCGCAACTACACCAAGCGCGAAATCATCCGGATGTACTTCAACACTGTGGAGTACGGCTCCAACGCCTTCGGCATCAACACCGCGGCCAAGACCTTCTTTAATAAAGCCCCTAAAAATCTGAGCACGCCCGAGGCCGCCACCCTCGTGGGCATCGTGAACGCGCCGGGCCGTTTCAGCCCCGTGCTGCACCCCGACCGCTCGCGCAAGCGCCGCAACTGGGTGCTGCGCCAGATGGCCAAATCGAACTACATCACCGATGCGGAGCTGGCCCAAGACACCGCCAAGCGCATCGTGCTGCACTACTCCGTGGAGAATCCCAGCAAGGGCTTGGCCCCCTATTTCCGGGCCGAGGTGGTGAAGTCACTGCTGAGCTGGGCCAAGGAAACCGACCACGACCTGTATGCTGATGGGTTGAAAATCTACACCACCATCGACTCGCGGATGCAGGAGTACGCCGAGAAGTCGCTGGCCGAGCACATGACGCTTCAGCAAAAGTGGTTTTCGGCCCACTGGAAGGGCCAGCTGCCTTGGCGCGATGAGAACGGCAAGGTCATCCCCAACTTCCTC
Source organism: Hymenobacter segetis (assembly GCF_054776495.1). Classification (NCBI taxonomy): domain Bacteria; kingdom Pseudomonadati; phylum Bacteroidota; class Cytophagia; order Cytophagales; family Hymenobacteraceae; genus Hymenobacter; species Hymenobacter segetis. Next base: position 562,896 of record NZ_BAAHBV010000003.1, read on the forward strand.
GTCAATTCCATGCGCCGCACCCAGCGCTACAAGTCACTGATGGCCCAGTACGACGGCAACCGCGACTCGGTGAACTACTACCTGCACCGGAAATACAAGATGCCGGTGTTCACTTGGCAGGGCGAAAAGGAGATGCTGATGTCGCCCTACGACTCGCTCGAATACTACAAGCGCTACCTCCAGGCCGGCTTCATGGCCATGAACCCCCTCAACGGCCAGGTAAAAGCCTGGGTGGGCGGCCCCAACTACAAGTTCTTCAAGTTCGACCACGTGCGCCAGGGCAAACGCCAGCCCGGCTCCACGTTCAAGCCCATCGTGTACGCCGCCGCCATCGACCAGGGCTATTCACCCTGCTACCCGCGCCCCGACGTGGCCACCACCTTCCCCGCCGTGGCCGGCCGCGCCGCCTACACGCCCCACAACTTCGAGGGCAACTTCTCGGGCCGCACCTTCACCCTGCGCCAGGCCCTGGCCCGCTCCATGAACTCCATCACGGCCTGGCTCGTGATGAAGCTCGGCCCCGAAACCATCGCCACCTACGCCAAGCGCCTCGGCATCACCTCCCCCGTCGATGCCGTGCCCTCGATGGGCTTCGGCACCTCCGATTGCAGCATTTATGAGCTGTGCGGCGTGTACTCCACTTTCGTGAACAAGGGCGTGCACACCGAGCCCATCATGGTTACCCGCATCGAGGACAAAAACGGCAACGTGCTGCGCGAATTCGTGCCCCAGACCAAGGAAGTGCTGAGCGAGGAAACTGCCTTCATCATGACCAATATGCTGCAGGCCAGCACCACAGAGCCCGGCGGCACCAGCACCATCCTGCACACCGGATTCAAGTTTCCGTATGAAATCGGGGCCAAAACCGGTACCACCAGCAACTATTCCGATGCCTGGTTCATGGGCATCACCCCCGACCTGGTGTGCGGCATGTGGGTGGGCGGCGAAGACCGTAGCATCCACTTCCGCACCGGCACCTACGGCCAGGGCGCCCGCGAGGCCCTGCCACTCTACGGCCTCTTCATGCAGAAGGTGTACAAGGACAAAGGCATCGGCATCAATACCGGCCCCTTCCCCAAGCCCGCCGCCCCGCTCAGCATCGAAATCGACTGCTCGCGCTACTACGGCGGCCAGCGCGACACCATCCCCGCCGACCAGAAGATGCAGGTGCCCGATGCCGGCGATTTGGACGACAAGGACATCTAGTAGCAGTCCGACCAAAACCAGTTGCCCTCCGAGGGCAGTGAGTTGCCTAGCAAGCGAAACTCACTGCCCTCGGAGGGCAACTGGTTTTGGTCAAAGCCGAACTAGTTTCGCTTTTCGGGCAACTAGTTCGGTTCGGAAGGCAACTGGTTCGGTTCCGAGGACAACTAGTTTAGGCCAGACCCAAACTGGTTCGGTTCCGGAGGCAACTAGTTGTCCTCGGAACCGAACCAGTTGCCTTCCGCACTTTCGGCCGTGCCGTGTGTGCCTGCGTACTTCTGCCTGAACAAATACCCCTCGTCCCAGCGTTAAGCAACACCCCCTCCTACCCCGCAATACCTCATGGCCGCCAACCCCGAACTGCAAGCCCTCATCAACGCCCTGCCCCACAAGCCCGGCGTCTACAAGTATTTCGACGACGAAGGCATCATCTACGTGGGTAAGGCCATCGACCTGCGCAAGCGCGTGAGCAGCTACTTCACCAAAAACGACCACAACAAGAAAACCCAGCAACTGGTCCGCAACATCAAGCGGCTCGAGTTTACCATTGTCGACAGCGAATCCGATGCCTTCCTGCTCGAAAACAACCTCATCAAGCAGCACCAGCCCAAGTACAACATCCTGCTGAAAGACGGCAAAACCTACCCCTTCCTCTGCCTCACCAACGAGCGGTTCCCCCGCCTCATCCCCACCCGTAACAAGATTAACGACGGTTCGCGCTACTACGGCCCCTACGCCAACGGCACCGCCCTCAACGTCCTGCTGGAGCTCATCCGCGCCCTCTACCCGCTCCGTACCTGCAACTACAACCTGAGCGCCGCCAACGTCGAAGCCGGCAAGTTCAAGCCCTGCCTGGAGCTCCAAATCGGCAACTGCAACGCGCCCTGCATTGCCAAAGAGGACGAAGCCACCTACAACACCTACATCCAGCAAATCCGCAACATCCTCAACGGCGACCTGCGCATTCCCAAGCAGTATTTCCGCGAGCGCATGAGCGCCGCCGCTCAGGATATGCAGTACGAGCTGGCTCATGCCTTCAAGGTTAAGCTCGATAAGCTGGAAGCCTTCCAGGCCAAGTCCACCATCGTCAGCGACACCCTCACCAACATCGACGTGTTCGCCATCGCCAGCAACGAGAAATCGGGCTTCATCACCTATTTAAAAGTGATGAACGGCAGCATCATCCTCACCCAATCCCTCGAAGTCACCAAAAAGCTCGACGAGGACGACGCCGAAATCCTCGCCCCCCTCATCATGCAACTCCGCCAGGAGTTCGAAAGCGAGTCGAAGGAAATCCTCACCAACGTCCCCGTCGCCCTACCGCTACCCGGCACCACCCTCACCGTCCCCCAAATCGGCGACAAGCGCAAGCTCCTCGAACTAGCCATCAAAAACGTGCTCTACGCCCGCAAGGAGAAGGAAAGCATGAACGAGAAGAGCAAGGACGTGAACGAGGTCCGCATCATGGAAACCATCAAAAAGGACCTGCGCCTCACCGAGCTCCCCAAGCACATCGAGTGCTTCGACAACTCCAACTTCCAGGGCGATAACCCCGTCGCCGCCATGGTCTGCTTCCGCAATTCCAAGCCGAGCAAGAAAGACTACCGCCACTACCACATCAAAACCGTCATCGGCCCCAACGACTTCGACTCCATGTACGAAGTCGTCACCCGCCGCTACCGCCGCCTTGTCGACGAAGGTGCCAGCCTTCCCCAACTCGTCATCGTTGACGGCGGCAAAGGCCAGCTCAGCATGGCCGTCAAAGCCCTGAAAGACCTCAACCTCTGGGGCCAGATTGCCATCATCGGCATCGCCAAACGCCTCGAAGAAATCTACGTCCCCAACGACCCGCTCCCCATCTACATCGACAAACGGAGCGAGTCCCTGCGCCTCTTCCAGCGCATGCGCGACGAAGTGCACCGCTTCGGCATCACCTTCCACCGCTCCCGCCGCGACGCCGGCACCCTCAAAACCGAGCTCACCGACGTCAAAGGCCTCGGCCCCGTCACCGCCGACAAGCTCCTGAACAAGTTCAAGTCCGTCAAGAAAATCCGCGAACTGAGCGAGTCCGAACTAATCGCCGAAGTCGGCAAAGCCAAAGCCAAAATCCTCCAAACCTACTTCGCCGAAAACGAAGCCCCCTCCCACCCCATGCCCCCCCGCCAACTATCGGCTTAGGAAAACATTAGTAAACGAAAAAGGCCACCGCATTGCTGCAGTGGCCTTTTTCGTTTTAGTAACCGAGTGAGGCTAGAAGCTCCACAGGTTGTATTCGTACTCTACCAAGTCAGCAGCGGTCTGCTGAGCAGCCAGGATTCCCTGCTGAGCACCACCGTAAATGTCATCCAAACGGCTGTCGCCAGCGTTCGATACCTTGGTGATGTAGGAGTTGAACAACCACAACTCAAACGCATCAGCGAGGTTCTTGTGCTGCGCATCATTCTCCGCGTTAAACCAGATGGCATTCTGCGGATTGTTGCGGAATACTTTCACCAAGTCGCTGTACTTGAAGTAGCCAATCGGCTTCTCAATACCCGAAGTGTTGGCGGGCAGCGTCGAAGGAACAAAAAGACCAATGGACTTAATGTCGTGATACATCCGCGACCGTTTCTTGTCGAAAATCATATCCTCTTTCAACTCCATCTCATACAGGTCCTTATACCGGTACAGGTTGGCGGGAGGGGGAGGAGGAGCTACCGGAGCAACGGCTACAGTTTCATAGATGGTTTTGCCCTTCTTGTCCTTCATCGGCTTGCCATTGGCCCCAATCTTGGGCTGGCGAACCGTTTTAGCACCAGTGGTTTTCTTTTTAGGAGCACCCCAATCATCACCGCCACCGCCCAGGTCAGCCTGGCTGAAACCAGCCGCCTTTTCCTCGTCGCTCAGTTTCACGGCTTCGTCGGCAAACGACATGTTGCCGGAAACCTCCGTCGGTGTCAAAGTAGATGTCAGCGAATCATTCTTGAATGCCTGCAATTCGCCACGCTTCACTGCCTCCAGAATCACCCGGCTGATTTCTTTGCCTTCGGAGAACATGGGCTTGTTCTGCTTCTCGCGCAGGTCTACCTGCCGCCAGATGCTCTTGCGGAACATTTGGTCCGACGGCGGAATCGGCCGGTGCGAGCCCGTGCTGCTCGCCGTAGTTGCTTGCTCTTGGGCCGAAGCCGAGAGGGAAAGCGACAGGCCCGCCGCGATGGCGGCCAAGGTGTGAATGGATTTCATAACGGGCAAAAGCAAATTGATTTTAAGATAGTTCGCTAACGTGACTACAGCGTAGATATTATAGCAGCGGGATGTTGAACTGTTTCGAAACGCTCACCGGCTCCACGTTGCCCTGGAAGGTCTGACGCTGCACCTCTTTCACTTCGATGTACAGACGGTCACCGTCGCGGTAGGCATTCACCACATCGCTCAGGTCAGCCTGCGGGCCGGTGATAGTCTTCGTCGGCAAAGCAGGACGACGACCACGTACCAGCGTCACTTCGTAGCGCGACACGCGGAACTTCGCGTCATCGGGCAGGAAGGTAGCGAAACCAGCATCCGGGATAGCGCGCAGGTTCAGCGAGCGAACAGCCGTACCGGGGGTACCCTGCTTCTCGTTGGCCTGACGGCCGCCTACCCAGCACTCGATGGTGGGCTTAGGAATGGGACGCACCTGGAAAGTCTGCGAGCCAATGGCATTGCCACCGCTGCTAACGTTCAGGGTTACTTCTTTCGAGTTCGGAATCAGCGTCACATCGCCAACCTTCGCACCCTGGATAGCCGAAGCACCCGAAGCCGAGAAGCTAGGCTTGTACTGAGCACCCAAAGCAGGCACCGAAACGTTCAGCTTGTTGCCGCACTTGAAGTACAGCGCCTGCACCGAAGCCGACTGAATCTGCATCACCGGCTTGGTGATGGTGTAAGGCACTTTCACTACGAAAGTGGTGTCGCGGCCATTCTGGTTGAATCGAATCCGACCTTCCCACGAAGCCTTAGCGTTACCGGAAGCATCGAAGTTACCCGGACGAGCCGTGAATTCCACCTTGCCGTGGCCATCGGGGCCTACCGTCAGCGGGCTGCCATTCAGCGTCATTTTCTGCTGCAGGCCGGTGGCCGAAGCAGTCAGGAAAAGCTCGGCTTTGTATTTCGTGCCAGCAGCTACCGTGTTCGACTCAGCGCTAGCGAAAGCACCGATTTTGTCGAACGAAACGATTTTGGCACCTACTTTTTTAGCTTGCTCCGAAAGGGCATCAGCTTCCAGCTTCAGCACAGCGGTTTCCTTCTGCGACAGCACTGCCAGGGCAGCTACCAGCGGCGTATTCTCAAAGTTCAGCTCAGCAAAGTCCTTGTTGCGCTGCTCCATAGTGGTGTGCTCCTTGGAGTTGATGATGCGCGAATCTTCGCGGCCGTCCAGTGCCAGCGGGGTCGCATTTGGCACGTAGGTTTTGATGAAGGTCGAGTAGTTATTCAACTCTGCCTTCAGCGGATAGGCCAAGCCATTCTTTTTGCCGCCCAGCATGATGGGCATCACTTTGTTATTGGCATCCGGGTCTTTAAAGTCGGGCGAGCCCTTCACGTTACCCGTGCCAGCGATGAGTTTGTCACGAACGTCCTGCAGATAAGCAATCATTGCCTTCGTTTTGGTCCGAATTTCTTCGCTTTGCTTCAACACGGTCACATCGCTGGCCATGTTGTGGTTCTTGTCCACTGCCGCCTGAATACCTTTCACGGTATTATCAGCCGCCAGATTCGTTTTGCCATTAACGTCAATCAAGCTGTCGTCGATGAACTTGAACTTCAGCAGAATCGCTGAGTTCACTTGGAGCGCCAGAAGAGCGGTTAGCACGAGGTACATCATGCCAATCATCTTCTGCCGCGGGGTTTCTTTTCCGCCTGCCATTATCTGTTTCCGCTAAAATTGGATGAGAACTATCTGATGCGCTGAGTCAGTGCTTAGGCCTGGGCCGGGGCACGCATGGCGTTCAGCATGTTGCCGTACACCCGGTTCAGCGACGTCAGGTTGCCCGTCAGGTCAGATACTTGCTTCTGGAATTGCTCGGTGTCTTTGCCAGCCTGGGTCATGTTGTCCATGGCCTTGCTCAGCGTACCGTAGAACTGGTTCATGGACTTCAGGTGCGTGTTGGCATCCTGCAATTCCATTTCGTACACTGCGTTCAGCGCGCCCAGGTTCTTGGTCACGTTCTGTACCTGCATGTGGTACTCTTTGGCATCCGAAGTAGCATTCGACATGGCCGAAATAGCTTCTACCGTGTTGCCGTAAGCAACGTTGATTTTGTCGAGCGAGTCAGCAGCCGAACGCACTTTCTTGGTGTATTCGTCGGTCACGTTAGCAGCTTCGCCCAGTTGCGACATCTGCGAAGTGGTGGTGCTGAGGCGGTTCAGGCCCTGGCCCAGGCTGGTGAGAGCCTCGGGAGTTACGTTAGCATTTTTCAGCATATCGTCCAGCTTCATCGTCAGGCCTTTGGCATCGTTGGCACCACCTACCTGGCGGCTGCTGGTCGACGGGTCGTAACCATCGTTCAATTCCGGGTACACCAATGCCCAATCGGGCTCGTGTGCCTGGGGCTGGAATGCGCTGAGGAAGAAGATAACGGCTTCCGTTCCCAGACCCACAATCAGCATGATGTCGGCACCCTGCCAGTGTTCAATTTTGAACAAGGCACCAACAATTACAACTGCTGCACCGATGCCATAGATTTTGGGCATCAGCGAATCATAAAGAAAACTTTTAGCTGCCATGAGGTTTAACGATTGAAAGAGGTTGAAGAAGGTGTGGGGGAGGGTGGTTAAAAGGTGGCGTCAGCCGTTTGAAATCTTAGTTGAGGGAGCTGTTCGTGCCCATGCCGATTTGAATCATCGAGCAACGGAAGCCGATGTAGGAACGAGCCGAATCCTGGTATTCGAAATTGCGGGTACCGGTTTCGAGGAAGTACGCAATGTCTTTCCACGAACCACCACGCACTACTTTGCGGGGCTCGTTGTCGTCCGGGTTGGTGGGGTTCAAGTCCCAAACCACCGGCACCGAAGCCTCCATGTAGGCATCATCGCACCACTCCGAGACGTTGCCGGCCATGTCGTACAGGCCAAAGTCATTGGGGAAGAAGGAGCCTACTTCCGAAGTGTAGGCGAAGCCGTCAGAAGCATAGTCGCCACGGCCGGGCTTGAAGTTAGCCAGCATGCAGCCCTTGCTGTTACGCAAGTAAGGACCACCCCAGGGGTACGTAGCCAAGTCACGACCGCCGCGAGCGGCGTACTCCCACTCAGCCTCGGAGGGCAGACGGAAGTTCGGGTCAGCAGCGGAGCCGGTTTCTTCGCGGGCAGCGTTGCGGAACTTGGTGCGCCAGTTGCAGAAATACTTTGCAGCAAACCAGTCGACGCCGACTACGGGATAGTCATCGAAAGCGGGGTGCGTGTAGTAGTACTCCAGCAGTGGGTCACCCATATGGTAGGTGAAGTCGCGTACCCACACCGTAGTGTCGGGGTAGAGCTCGGTCATCACGTACTCTTCGCCCAGAACATCCAAAGAGTCCTGTTTGATGGCATCGACAAACTGGCGGTATTCGTTGTTGGTAATCTCCGTTTCGTCCATGTAGAAGCCGGCGATGGTTACCTGCTTGTTCATGTTCACCATCGACGCGGAAATGTCCTGGTCGGTTTGGCCCATGTGAAACGTGCCTCCTGGGCAGGGTACCATTCCAAATGGCACTTCCTGAGGATTAAAGAACGGACGGTCTTCGGAACCAACGAGGTCACCCGTAGGGCCTTTGCCAAATCCACACCCGCCTAATAATGCCCCGGAAATAGCGAAAAGGGATAGTGCTAGAAGCTTGTTCATGAGAGTTAGAAATTCTGTTTTAATTGCCGATACCGCTAAAGTACATTTGGATGGGCTGGCAAATCTACACTTTTTTAGGTCGCGGTGCAATACCTGCCTTTCGCAAAAGGCGACCAAATTGAGGGTAAACACGCTGAATAGCGTAAATAACTCGGTTAATCCGTTTTATTCTCTGCGAGGCCGACTAAATTTTATCCTAACTGAATAGGACAATGCTCATCCTGAGTACAAGATAAGAAAATAGGAGAATTAGAAGCTATAACGAGGCGTGCGAATGGCTGGCCGGGTATTAATCGTCGCTTTGGGCAAGCGGTAGGAGAGCATAATTTCGTGCGAGCTGAACGCACGGGCATCCTGGTTGAAGGCAATGAAGTCGAACGCATAGCCCAGACGCACGGCGTTATCCTTTGCAAAGCTTAAGCCAAGAAGTCCCGAAACGGATTCCTCGGTGCGATAGTTGGCACCAATCCAGTACTTGTCATCAATGGTGGCACGAACGCCACCTTCGAAAGAGTAGTTCTTAGAGTTGTTGAATTTGCTTGAGCTGGAGAAATCGCCCGGTAATACTGCTTTCGCGAGCACCATCGGAGTCACTACAACGGAAGAAGAGGCCTCAATATTGTAGCCGGCCGTGAAGTAGGCGTGATTCTCCGCGATGTACTTGCTGGGAGTGCCTGCATTGCCGGCGCTTTTGAAGGAATACTCCGAGCGCAGCAGGTTGTTGACACTGATACCGGCGTAGAACTTCGGCGACTCGTACCAGATGCCAGCACCGGCATCGAATTTGCTGTCGGAAGCGCCGCTGGGCACGTTCACGTCATTCGCATCGATGGCGATATAGGTGCCTTTGCTCAGGTAGGTGTAGATGCCCTGGATGCCGAAGCCCAGCTTGCCCGAACCCAGCTTGACGTGCTGCGAGTAAGAAAGGGCCGTATTGGTCATTTTCGACTGGCCTACCTGGTCGTAATACACGGCCAAGCCTACCCCGCCGTTGAGGGCCAGAACGGGCAGCGAAACCGTCACCATACCTGTGCGCGGCGAACCGTTGTTGCCGTCGAAGGTGCCGTTGTAGTTGTAGTACTGGTAGCGGCCGATGAGGTTAACCTCTCCTTGGCCTTTAATACCGGCGTAGGCCGGGTTCAAATACATGCCATTCAGGCCGTAGTGCGTGAACTGGGGCTGCTGTTGGGCAAGCGCCGAGCCAGCCGCAGCTGTGAGCAGCAGAGTAACGAGTAACGTTCCTTTCATAAGGCGGGGTGGTGATGGTGAAAGAAGAGGGAGGTGGATGTGCAAAAAGTGCGGGGTGGGCACAATGTAGGAGAACAGCTTCCAAATGTAAGGGAAAAACCGTCTTTAAAAAACTTGGCCAAAAAAAACCGGCGCAATGATGGGTTGCGCCGGTTCTCAGTTGCTTACGCAAACCCCTTATCGGGTTATGCGTTTTCCGCGCTGGCTTTCCCAACATCGGTTTGGGCGTGCCGCCGAATGTAGGCTTCGATGGCTCCAGTCATGGAAGGCGCGTTGGGATGGGGCGCTTCAATATCGAGGATAAGGCCGGCATCGATGACGGCTTTGGCCGTGGTGGGGCCGAAGGCGGCAATGCGCGTGCCTTCCTGCACGAAATCGGGGAAGTTGATGAAGAGCGAACTGATGCCGGAAGGGCTAAAGAACGCAATGCAGTCGTATTTCACATCCGACAGGTCGGACAAGTCGCTGGCCACGGTGCGATAGATGACGGCCTCCGAAAACTTGAGGTTGTTGGCACGCATGAACACCGGCAGGTCATCCTTGCGGATATCGGAGCAGGGGTACAGGAACTTTTCGCCCTTGTGTTTCTTAATGACGTCGAACAAATCGGCGGCTGTGCGCTCGCCTACGAAGAGCTTGCGCTTGCGCAGGACGATGTACTTCTGGAGGTAATTCGCCGTCTGTTCGGAAATACAGAAATATTTCATTTCTGCCGGCATCTCCAGCTTGGCTTCCTGACAAATCCGGAAGAAGTGGTCGACGGCATTGCGGCTCGTAAAGATTACGGCCGTGTACTCCAGAATATTGATTTTATCCTTCCGAAAATCCTTGTAGGATACGGGCTGAACGTCAATAAACTCCCGGAAATCCACTTTAATACCGTATTTCTCGGCAATGGAAAAGTAAGGGGAAACGTCGGTGGTGGGCTTGGGCTGGGTAACCAGAATGCTGCTTATGCGCTTGGCATGCCGGCCTGTGCCCGGCTTATCTGCACTATCGGCCATACAGGTAGGAAAGGGTAATGCTTAGGACAATAAGAGAGACGAAAGGAGCTGAACGAAACTGCCGGATGAAGACAATCAATACGTAAAAACTATAAGTTTAAGTAAAACCAGTAAAGGCAGTACTTCAGTAGCACAAAGATAAGCAAACAAATGTAGATTCAGGAGGGAGGCGTAATGGTGCAGGGTGCGGGCCACCCGTAGCACCGCGCCGACCAGCAAAACACCGATGGCTGCGCTAGCAGCCCAAGCTACGGTGTGGGGCCAGTTGCCGTTGAGGCTGAGGTAGAGCAGAAGCACCAGCGGCAGAAACAAGCCGGCCAATAAGGTGGTGCGCAGAAACTCGCGGTATTGAATATCGGCTAAGGGCTCCAGACCAAAGATGTAGCCCATTATTTTGACATACAAGTACTTGCCAAAAACAAAGGTGGTGATAACGGCCGTGTAGAGCAGCACCCGGGCCACGATGGCAGTTTCGGGCACATCGAAGAAACGGCGGAGCAGAGGGAGGTTTTGCAGGTCGGTGTGGATGGCAGTGAGCAGCAGCGCAAACGACAGTGCGAAGAGCAGAACCAGCAGTAGGTTGAGCAGCGAAAAGGCTGGCTTGGTCAGGAAGGCTTGCTGGTCGCTGTTGCGGCCGAATAGCTCATCGAGCTGAAAAATGCGCGCCATACCGGGCTGGTAAGTGGTGCGCACGGCACCATAACACAGGCCCAAGACGAGGAGAAAACCTAAGTAAACGTTCTGGCCCTGGGGGCCGGGCAGGCGGGGCTGGGCCTGGCCGATACTGGCTTTGGCGGACGGGCTGGTGCCGGCGGGGGTGTTGCTCACGCCCGAGAATGAGGCCAGGGCCGGGGACCCATCGGGCTGCCATACGGCGAGCAGGTGTTTGCCGGAAGAGAGATTGGCAGGCAGCAGCCGGGCCAGGTCGAGCGAATAGTTACCAGCCTTGCCAGCCGTAAATACTAGCTGATTATCAATAAATAAGCTCAGACCACGCTGAGCGGCAAAGGACAGCGGGAAGGGCTGCGTGTGGCTGACGCGCACCCACTGGTAATAGGCATGGGCCGGCTGGTGATAGCCGGGCAGATAGAAAATGAGACGGTTGCGGCCGGCATCGTGGATTAGCCAGTCGGCGGAGAGGGATGTGGGGGAGGCCGGGGGTAGCTGGCGGTACTCGCTGGCACGCACGGGGCCAGAGCTGGCTGCGAAAGCCAGCCACAGACCGATGGCCAGCAGCCACCGCATGCGCCACGAGCCTGGGGTTTTCATCTATTGAATAGCGGCTAATTGCTGCTTTCGGCGGCCAGCAGCTGGCGGCGGGAAATTCGGCTTTGGTACACCCCGAAGAAGATGCTCAGTAGGGCGGAGAAGATGGCCAGCGCGATAATGAGCACGGTATTGCCGAGGTAGGCGAACTGGATGACGGAGAGCGTGACTAGGATATTGAGCAGGCCCAGCAGCAGCACGGTGCTGATTTGCTGGAAGCCCATGGCCAGAATGCGGTGGTGAATGTGGTTTTTATCGGGTGAGAAGGGCGACTTGCCGGCGGCCATGCGCAGGGAGAACACGCGTAGCGTATCGAACAACGGCACAAACAGGATGCCCACGGCTACTGACGGTGCCGAGGAGCCGAAAGGCTGGCCGACCCGCAGGCCCATTTCGATGAACTGGATGGCCAGCACCGACACGATGAAGCCGCAGACGAGCGAGCCCGTGTCGCCCATGAAAATAGGGGCGCGGTGGAAGTTGTAGCGCAGGAAGCCCAGCAGGCCGCCGATGAGGCAGACGGCCACGTAGGCATAGTTGCTGTAGCTGGGCCCGCCGTATTGGTAGAAATAGTAACCAAATGTGCTGCAGATAATTAGCACAATAGTGCCGGCCAGGCCGTCGAGACCGTCGATGAGGTTGATGGCGTTGGTGATACCCACAATCACGAAGAAGGTGAAGGCGTAGCTGATGCCCACCGGCAGCGTGCCGATGCCGAGGATACCCTGGAAGCTGGTGAGGCGCACATCGGCCATTATCATGACGATGCCGGTGGCCAGGAGCTGGCCCACAAATTTTTTGGAAACGGACATTCCCACCAAATCATCCTTCAAGCCCACGAAAAACAGGATGATGCAACCGGCCAGCAGCTCCTTCACGCCGTTTTCGAGGGGTGCGAAAATGGTGAGGGCCGACATGAAGCCTGCGAACACGGCCACGCCCCCCAGGCGCGGCGTGAGCGACTGGTGCACGGTGCGCCCGTTGGGCGTATCGAGCATATTCTTGAGGTGGGCAATGTAGATGATGGACGGCACCGCGAACAGAGACACCAGTAGCGCCCACATCCAGGAAAGGCCCAGTGGAATATTAAAATGACTCATAGACAATACAGTAAAAAGACAGAGAGCAGCGCCGGCCAGCCGCCAGCGCAACACGTTTAGCTATGCAGCACGCCCACGCGGTCGAGCAGGGCGATGTGGGTAAAATTATCGGCCACGATGGAATCAGGCACGAAGATGAATTTTTTGTCGAAGATTTTGGGACCGTGGTAGTAGCTCACCCAGTATTGGTTGTTGAGGTGCAGCAGAGCTGAATCCAAGGGCTCGATGGGTACGGCGGAGTGGGGCGGCACTACCTCGAAAAGGTAGCGCAGGGTGGAAGTCCGGACTTTCTCGCCGTCCTCAGGCTGACTGTAGCCGTTGGCGTTGACGATGACGTTTTCCAGCGGAAAAGCATTGTGATTGAGCAGGTAGACTTGCCAGATGGGTAGGCCGTCGGGCGTGAGGGCATTGTCCTCGGCGGGCACTACGGCCACCGAAACGCCCTCTACGGGGTCAAAAGAAATGTCTTGCTTCACGAACCGTGGATTTATCTGATTTTAACGGATTGTTGATGAGCGTCGGCGGTGGCACCGAGCAGGGCCAGCAGGTGGGGCAGCAGGCGTTCCTGCACTTCGGCTACTGATAGCGGGGCGGCGCTTCCCAATTCCTGGGCCAGGGAGGTTACGGCTTTGTCGGTGATGCCGCAGGGCACGATGTGGCCGAAGTAAGAGAGGTCGGGATTGACGTTGAGAGCGAAGCCGTGGAGCGTGACCCAGCGGCTGCATTTTACGCCGAGAGCGCAGATTTTGCGCGGGTTGGGCGCGCCTTCTTCCCAATCAAGCCACACGCCGGTGAGGCCGGCGATGCGGCCGGCGTTCAGGCCGTACTCGGCCAGGGTGCGGATGACGGCTTCTTCCAGCACACGCAGGTACCAATGGATATCGGGCCGGAAGTTATCGAGGTCGAGAATGGGGTAGCCCACCAGCTGGCCGGGGCCGTGGTAGGTGATGTCGCCGCCGCGGTTGATGCGGTGGAAGCTGGCTTCGTGCGCCGTGAGGGCGGCTTCGTCGAGGAGCAGGTGCTCGGGCTTGCCGCTTTTACCTAGGGTGTAGGTATGTGGGTGCTCGCAGAGCAGCAGGTGGTTGGGGGTAGGCTGCGGGGCTTCGCCGGTGGTTTCGGCGGCGCGGTTCTGGACCTTGATGGCCAGGGTGGCATCCATGAGCTGCTCCTGGAGCTGCCAGGTGGGCACGTAGTCGACCAAGCCCAGGCGCTGCACCTGTACCGAGCGGTTGGGAGCGGGGCGGGCGTCGTCGGGAGCGGCGGCGTCGAGCAGTTGCGGGGGGAACTGTTCTACGAAGGAGGCCATGAGGGAGGGTTGATGAAACAGGATACAAAGGTACTAAGCGCGGCAAGCATTGGCCTGCCCCATTGAATCACTGTTGGTGCGTGCGGGCCAAACCACTAGCTTGCACTGCGGTGCGCTACTCCCCCACTGTCCTGTTTTCACTCCTTCGCCAGCTACCCGCTTATGGCCCACGCTCCCCACGAACTAGGCCAGGCTGGCGAAACGGCGGCCGCTGATTACTACTTGGGCCAAGGCTACGAGGTGCTGGCCCGCAGCTACCGCCACGGCCGGGCCGAGGTGGATTTGGTGTTGCGGCGCGGCACGGAACTGCTGGTATTTGCGGAAGTAAAAACCCGTTCCTCCGGCCAGTTTGGCCCACCTGAGACGTTTGTATCGAACCGCAAAAAGGAGCTATTCCGCCTCGCAGCCACGCACTTGCAGGAAGAGCTGGACTGGCGCGGCGATATCCGATTCGACATTCTGGCCCTGACCTTGCTCAGCCAGGGCTTTCGCATCGAGCACTTTGAGGACGCTTTTTATTAAGGCACCTATCTCCGCTTGGGCTGCACTTTGGCCGGGGCGCGGGGCACGGTGCGGGGGGCCACGGTGGGGCGGTGCTGGCCGGGACGGTCCTCCACGTCGGGCTGGCCGCGCTTGTCGATATTCTTTTCCTTGTCGTAGATGAGGACGGCGTTGCGGTTGTACTCGCGCACCAGCTCGGGCTCGGTCACTTCGGGGTCGTAGCCGGTTTCGGCGTACTGATACTCGTAGCGGCGGCGGCCCCGGAAGCCCCAATATTTGGTCCAGGTGCCCACGCGCTTGCCGTTTTCGAACTGGCCGCGCCAGTCGGGCTGGCCGTTGATGAGGAACTTGGCATAGTCGCCTTCCAGCTTGCCGTTCACGTAGGGCACCACTTCGTTGATGAGGCTGCGGTCTTCGCCATAGTAGCTCACGTTGGCATCGCGTGGGAAGCCCATTTCGTAGTGGGTTTTGCTCAGCAGCACGCCGTTTTTGTCGAACTTTTCCCAACGCAGGTGGCGGGTACCGAGGGCGTAGTAGCCGGTTTCGAGCACCTTGTTGTTTTGCATCACCTTGTAAGGGCCATGCATGATTTTCAGGGTCGATACATCCTCCTGTATCTCCGCCAGCTTCAGGATTTTATGCTTCTTGGTGTCGTAGTAATAATAGGCTGGCGCGTAGGCATTCAGCGGCTTGGGATACTTCAGGTAGTAGAAAATGGCAATTTCCTGGTTGCGTCCCTTGGGTCCTCTCTTCACGAAAGCCCGCTTCATCTTCTCGCCCAGGAAGACGTTCTTCTTCTTCTTTTTTAATTTGCGCTGGGTGTCCTTCTCGGCATCCTTGGCGGCTTTTTCCTGCTCCTTGGTGAGCACCACCTTGCGGGCCGTGCTGAGTGAGGGCTTGCCGTTGAGCGAGTCGCTGGTGCGCGTGAGCGTATCGGCCGCGAGCACGGCCAGCGCGGGCTGCTCGGGGTTGCTGTTGAAAGAAACGGCTTTGCGGGTGCACGCCCACGGCAGCAGCGTGAGCAGCACCAGGGCCAGGACCAGAAAGCGTAGCGGCCGGAGCCACAGACTAATAATACGCATGAATCGCACGGGATATTTTCGCGGCATCAACGCAAAGGTAGGGCGATTTGGTGCCCACGGAGCGCGACGCTGAAACAGAAAAAGCGGGCACTAACTCCGTCGGCGCAGCAGCAGGCAATGAAGCTCCAAGGTACCGCCCGGTATTCAGCAGCCCAACCCTTTATCTTTACCGGTTGCAATTCCTTTCCCCTTTTCTTCAATGAAGCTACTGTTACCCTTAGCGGCCACCTTACTGCTCGGCAACCTGACCGCCAGCGCCCAGGCGCAACCCGCAAATCCACCAGTTGCGGCCACCCCATCCCTCGAATTTATCGAAAACAAAGGCCAGTGGGACGGCCATGCCCGCTACGTGGCCGCGCTGCCCAGCGGCCGCCTTTTCGCCGAAGCTGATGGGCTGACTTTCGCGCTGCTTGATGCGTCCGCCCTGTCTCATCACGGCGCAACTGCCCACCACGAGCCCGCCAACGGCCAGCCCACCACTCCAGCCGACTCAGTGTTTCGGGGCCATGCCGTGACGCTGCGCTTTGTGGGCGCGGCCTCTACTGCCAGCATAACGCCCGCCGAGGCCACCGCCGACCGGCGCAACTACTTCCTGGGAACCGACCCGAAGCACTGGGCGCAGGATGTGCGCGGCTACCATCGGCTGCGCTACGCCGGCATGTGGCCCGGCGTGGATGCGCAGGTGTACGAAAGCGCCGACCAGCAATTAGAATACGATTTCGAGCTGGCCGCCGGGGCCGACCCTACGACCATCGTGCTGCGCCACGACGGGGCCGAAAAGGCGCAGCTCGATGCCAACGGTAACCTGCTGCTGCAAACCAGCGTGGGCCGCATCATGGAGCGGGCCCCGCAGGCCTGGCAAGCCGATGCCGCTGGCCAGCATCGCCCCGTAGCCTGCCGCTACCGGCTGGCAGCCGATGGCACCGTGCGCTTTGCGCTGGGCACTTATGACCGGCAACTGCCGCTGACCATCGACCCGGTGGTGGTGTTTTCGACCTACACGGGGTCGTTTGCGGATAACTGGGGCTTTACTTCGACCTATGATGCGCAGGGCAACCTGTATTCGGGCGGCATTGTGTTTGGGGTGGGTTACCCGGCCAGTCCGGGGGCTTTTCGCACCACGTTTGCGGGCATCACCGACATTGCCATTATTAAATATAACACGGCCGTGAGCGGCACGGCGGCGCGGGTGTGGGCCACTTACCTGGGCGGCAGCAACGCCGACTTTCCCACCAGCATGGTGGTGAACAGCCAGGGCGAGTTGCTGATGCTGGGGGCCACCTCCAGCACCGACTTCCCCACCACCACCGGGGCCATCCAGCGCACTTTCGCGGGGGGGACTTACACCGACCCTTATGGCGGCGGCGGCAATACCAGCTTACCCAATGGTACCGACCTGGTGATAACCCGCTTCAATGCCACCGGCGCGGCGCTGGTGGGCTCGACCTACCTGGGCGGCAGCGGCAACGACGGCGTGCTGTCCTTCGCCTGGTCGCCATCGGCGGGCCAGTTGGTGAATAACTACGGTGATTCCTTCCGGGGCGATATTGTGGTGGATGCGGCTGATAACGTGTACGTGGCTTCGCACACGGCCTCGACCGGGTTTCCGGTGGCGCGGGGCCTGGCGGGCGGCTACCACGGCGGGGCCACCGATGGGCTGGTATTAAAGCTCAACCCCACCCTGACGGCGCTGGTGTGGGGCAGCTTTTTGGGTGGCAGCGGGGCCGATGCGGCTTATTCGCTGCAAGTGGAGCCCGTGAGCGGCGATGTGTACGTGGCGGGCGGCACCACCAGCACCAATTTTCCCACCACGGCCGGCAGTTACCGGCCTACCACGCCCGGCTTCGTGGATGGCTTCGCGGCCCGCATCAGCACCAATGGGCTCAGCCTGAGCCGGGCCACCTACGTGGGCACGGCGGACTACGACCAGGTCCATTTCCTGCAATTGGGCTCCGATGGCGGCGTGTACCTGCTGGGCCAAACGCTGGGCGCTTACCCCCGAACGCCGGGCGCTTTCGGCACCACCAATGGCACCTTGTTCGTGCAAAAGCTGGCGGCCGACCTGGGCAGCAGCCTCATTTCGACCGCCTTCGGCAGCACTGATTCCCGTAATCTAAACCATATTTCCCTCTCCCCCACCGCCTTTCTGGTGGACCAGTGCGACCGGGTGTACGTGTGCGGCTGGGGCGGCGGGGCCAACCAGACCATCGGCTATTCTTACCTGGTTAACAATGGTTCGACGTTTGGCTTGCCCGTAACCGCCGGGGCCATCCAGCCCACCACCGACGGCAGCGACTTTTACCTGGCGCAGTTCACGGCCGGCCTCACGGGACTGGCGTATGGCACCTACTACGGCCGGACTGGCAGCACCGGTGACCACGTGGACGGCGGCACGGCGCGCTTTGACCCGCGCGGGGTGGTGTACCAGGCGGTATGCTCCTGCACAGGTTCAGGCTTTCCGATTCCGGGCGGGGTCAATACTTTTTCGCCCACCAACAACAGCGGCAACTGCAATAACGCCGCCTTTGTCCTGAACTTCCAACCCAACATTGCCAACGCCGGCACCGACCAGACGGTGTGCGCCACGGCCAGCCCGCTGGCCCTGGTGGGTACCCCGGCGGGCGGCGTCTGGGCCGGGCCGGGCGTGACGGGCAGCGTGGCCACGGGCTTCGTGTTCACGCCCTCCACGGCCCTGCTGGGCCTGCAAACCCTTACCTACACGGTGGCCAGCACCGGCATTTGCACCACGGTGGGCAGCCGGCGCATCACGGTGGGCATTCCGCCCACAGTCACGTTTGCGCCGGTGGGCACGGGCGTGTTTTGCCGGGCGGTTTCGGACCCGGTGCTGGCGCGGGTGCCGCTGGTGGGCACCCCGGCCGGGGGCACCTTCAGCGGCCCCGGCGTGGCCAACGGTTTTTTCGACCCCATGGTGGCCGGCGCGGGTACCCACACCCTGACCTATACCTATTTCAACGGCTGCACCGTGGCCCTTACGCAGCAGGTGCGGGTGGCATTCGTGTCGGCCGGGGGACCGCAACGGCTGTGCACGCCGGGGCCCGCGCCGGCTCTGGTGGGCACCCCGGCGGGCGGCACCTGGACCGGGCCGGGCGTGACGGGCAGCGCCGCCACGGGCTTTGTGTTTACGCCCACCGCCGGGCTGGCCGGGGCCAATACGCTTACCTACACCGTCGCCACCACGGCTCCCGGCTCGGCCGCGACGTGCACGGCCAGCAGCAGCGCGGTGTACACGGTGGTGCCCACGCCGGTTATCAGCCTCACGCCCGTGCCGGCTTTGTGCACGGCCACGCTCACGCGCCAGCGGCTGACGGCCACGCCGGCCGGCGGCTACTGGACCGGGCCGGGCGTGGGCTTCGATGCCGCCGGTTACTTCTTCCAACTGCCGCAGGGTCTGGTGGGCACTTACCAGTACACCTACACCGTGGGCGACAGCCCTTGCGCGGCATCGGCGGTGCTGAGCGTGGTGGTGGCGGGCCTGCCCGTGGTGACGGTGGCGGCCGATACGGTGCTTTGCCCCGGCAGCACCACGCCGTTCCGGCTGCGCGGCACGCCGGCGGGCGGCGTCTGGTCGGGGCCGGGCGTGAGCGGCAGCGCGGCCACGGGCTACCAGTTTGCGCCGGCCGGGCTCAGCAGCTTCGCCACCCTGACGTACTCGGTGGCCAATGTGGGCTGCACGGGCACGGCCACCCGGCGCGTATCCATCGCGCCGGTGCCGGACGTGGTGCCGTCGTGGGCTCCCGAAATCTGCGTTGAAACCCGGCTGGCCCCGCTCACGGTGCGCTTCCGGCTGGCCAGCACATCGAGCGTGACTTATACTGGGGTGATATGGGAGTTTGGCGACGGCACCCAATCGACCGAAATCAACCCGCTGCACACCTACGCCACCCCCAACAGCTACCAGCCCCGCCTGCGCACCCGCTACAACCAGGGCCGTTGCGAAACGCTAACCACCCTGCCCGTGGTGGAAGTGAAGGAGCGCAAAATCCCCAACATCATCACCCCCAACGGCGACAACCAGAACCAAACCTTCCAGCTGGGCCCCGATTGCCCGCCCCACCTCCAGGTATTTTCCCGCTGGGGCCAGCCGGTGTTCGAGACCGCCGCTTATCACGATGACTGGAACGCCGAGGGCCAGCCCGACGGCATCTACTACTACCTGGCCCGCTACCCGGACGGCCATCAGCTCAAAGGCTGGGTGGAAGTGCGGCGGTAGCAACAGGCTGGACGAAGCGCGCCAGCCGGTTGGCCTTTTTTGAGCTTTATACATATTATGAAGCAGGGTGCGGGGCTTGCCCCCGCCCGTCGTTGAACGATTTCGCCTGATTTCGTTTAACGGCGGGCGGGAGCAAGCCCCGCACCCTGCTTCATTTTTCGCAAACCATTTCGCGACGACTATCATAACACCATAAAGTAGCGGCGCGAGTATCTGATATGTACGAGCGAGAATTTACTACCTATGAGCAAGCATTTGGTGCGTATAAGCAGATATTTGATGCGTACGAACAAGCAGTTAGCACGTACGAGCAGTTATCAACCAACACCCCGTTTTTCAATTAGGGCGTATGAAGCAATTGCTACTCTTGGGGCTGGGGCTGCTGGCGGGCTTCAGCAGCTTTGCTCAGGCAACTGGATACGATGAGCACACGGCGCACACGCTCGAATTCATCGAAAACAAAGGCCAGTGGGATGCCCACGCCCGCTACGCCGCTGCCTTACCCGGCGGCCGCCTCTTCGCCGAAGCCGACGGCCTGACCTTCGCCCTGCTGGCCGATGACGGCCGGGCGCACCACGGCCGGCATGTCCCCGGCGATGTGCCCGCCGCCAGCCGGGCCGTGCGCGGCCACGCCCTCACCCTGCACTTCGAAAACGCCGCCCCCACCCTGCTCACGGCCGAAACCCTCACCGCCGAACACCGCAGCTACTTCCTCGGGGCCGACCCCAGCCACTGGGCCGCCGACGTGCGCAGCTACCGCGAGCTGCGCTACAACGAGCTGTGGCCCGGCATCGGGGCGCGGGTGTACGAAAGCGCCGACCAGCACCTGGAGTACGATTTCACACTGGCTCCGGGAGCCAACCCCACTGCCATAGCCCTGCGGCACGACGGCGCCGACGCCCTGACCCTGGACGGCGAGGGCAACCTCGTGGTGAAAACCAGCGTGGGCAACCTCACCGAGCGCGCCCCGCAGGCCTGGCAAACCGATGCCGCCGGCCAGCGCCACGCCGTGCCCTGCCGCTACGTGCTGGCGGAGCGCACCGCGCACTTTGCCCTGGGCCACTACGATGCTTCCCGCCCACTCACAATCGACCCGGTGGTGGTGTTTGCCTCTTACACCGGGGCCACTTCCGACAACTGGGGCTTCACGGCGACTTATGATGCGCAGGGCAACCTCTACTCGGGTGGCATCACCTTTGGGGCCGGCTACCCGGCCAGCCCGGGCGCGTTCCAAACCACGTTTGCGCAGCTCATTGACATTGCCATCATCAAGTACAACACCCACGTGAGCGGGCCGGCGGCGCGGGTGTGGGCCACCTACCTGGGTGGCAACGGCCCGGATTTTCCGCATAGCCTGGTGGTGAATAATCAGGGCGAGCTGCTGGTGCTGGGCTCCACGGGCTCCAGCAACTACCCCACCACGGCCGGGTCGGTTCAGCGCATTTTCGGCGGCGGCACGGCGGCGCAGCCGTTTGGCAATTTCGCCGCGCCCTACGACCTGCCCACCGGCTCCGACCTCATCATCACCCGCCTGAACGCCGATGCCACGGCCCTGGTGGGCTCTACCTATCTGGGCGGCACCGGCAACGACGGCGTGCTGCCGTTGTATCCCAACCTCTACCCTTCCAGCTCCGCCAAGCAGCTGGTGCACAATTACGGCGACCCTTTTCGGGGCGATATCCTGGTGGATGCGGCCGATAACGTGTACATCGCCTCGCACACGGCTTCGGCCGATTTTCCGGTGACGCGGGGCCTCGGCCTCACCTACCGGGGCGGCAGCTCCGATGGCGTGGTGTGCAAGCTCACGCCCGCCCTCACGGCCCTCACCTGGGCCAGCTACCTGGGCGGCCGGGGGGCCGATGCCGCGTATTCCATCCAGCTGGAGCCAACCACCGGCGATGTGTACGTGGCGGGCGGCACCACCAGCAACAACTTTCCGGCCACGACCGGGGCTTACCGCACCACCCCGTACGGCGATGTGGAAGGCTTTGCGGTGCGCATCGCGGCCAATGGTACCAGCCTGCTGCGGGCCACCTACGTGGGCACCACCGACTACGACCAGGCGTATTTTCTGCAGCTGGGCACCGATGGCGGGGTGTACCTGCTGGGCCAGACGCTGGGCCAGTTCCCGACCACGCCCGGCCTGTTCCACACGGCCAACGGCACGCAGTTTATTCAAAAGCTCGATGCCAACCTAGGCCAGAGCCTACTCACCACGTCCTTCGGCAGCCTCGATTCCGTCAATATAGGCCGGGTCAGCCTCAGCCCCACGGCCTTCCTCGTCGACCGCTGCGACCGGGTGTACGTGTGCGGCTGGGGCGGCATGGTGAACGGCCGCTACCTGCCCGATTTCCCGGCCGCCAACCATTACCAGGAAGGCAACGGCAGCACCACCGGCCTGCCCCTGACGGCCGATGCGCTGCAACGCAACACCGATGGCAACGACTTCTACTTGGCCCAGTTTTCGGCCGGCCTCACGGCCCTCACCTACGGCACCTACTACGGCCACGTGGACCCCAATGCCGAAGGCGAGCACGTGGACGGCGGCACTTCGCGCTTCGACCCGCGCGGCGTTGTTTATCAAGCGGTTTGCTCGTGCTTTTCCTACACGGGCTTTCCCATTCCGCCCGAAGCGAATACGTATTCAACCACCAACAACAGCGGGACGCTGGGCGGGCCGGCCGGCTGCAACAACGCGGCGTTTGTGCTCAACTTCCAGCCCAATATTGCCAACGCCGGCCCGGCGCAGGCGCTGTGCGTCACGGCGGGCCCGGTGCCGCTGGTGGGCAGCCCAGCCGGCGGCACGTTCACAGGGCCGGGCGTAACGGGCAGTGTGGCCACAGGCTTCGTTTTCACACCCACGCCTGCTTTGGTGGGCGTGAACACCGTGACTTATACGGTACTGAGCACCGGCCTGTGTACGACCTCCGACACCCGCCGCATCACCGTGCTGGCCCCACTCACGGCCGGGGCCGATACCGTGCTATGTGCTGGCAGCACGGCAACGGTCCGACTTAGCGGCACGCCGGCAGGCGGCACGTTTAGCGGGCCGGGGGTGGCGGGCAGTGTGGCTTCGGGCTTCAATTTCACGCTGCCGGCCGGGTTCACGGGCACCGCTACGCTGACTTACACCGTCACGAATACTACCTGCTCGGGGGCCAGCACGGCTACCCGGCGCATATCGGTAGCGCCCGTACCGCTGGTGCAGGCCAGCTGGCAGCCCGTGGCCTGCCCCGAAAATCGCCAAGTCCCGCTCACGCTGCGCTTCACGCTCATTAGCTCCAGTAATTCCTCAACGCCCACCGTGGTCTGGGAATTTGGCGATGGCACGCAGTCGACCGAAGTTAGCCCCGTGCATACCTACACCACGCCCGGCAGCTACCAGCCCCGCGTGCGGCTGCGCTACAACCTCGACCGCTGCGAGACCACCACGACCACGCCACTGGTAGAGGTCAAAGAGCGCAAACCCGTGCCCAACATCATTACCCCCAATGGCGACAGCCAGAACCAGACCTTCCAGCTTGGTCCCGGCTGTGCGCCCCGCCTTCAGGTGTTTTCGCGCTGGGGCCAGAAGATATTCGAGTCTGCCGCTTACCACGACGAATGGAACGCCGACGGCCAGCCCAACGGCATCTACTACTATTTAGCCTCTTATCCCGATGGGCAGCAGCTGAAAGGCTGGGTGGAAGTGCGGCGGTAGTCAACCGCAATTAAGAGCTCGAAGCCACGCGCTGCCATAGCCAGCGCACATCGGCCCAGCCCGGCAGAATATCCGTCCACGTCGCCTCAATAGCCCGGCGGTAGCGCCCCACCAAGTACAGCACCCCGGCCGCGTAGGAAGCCGACATGCTCAGCGCCGCGCCCACGATGCCCAGCTGCGGCACCAGCAGCAAACACGCGGGCACCGTCACGGCCAAGCCCAGCAGCGTAGCGCGGTTGTTGATGCCGTATTGACCCGTACCGGCGAAGTACGTGCTGGCCTGCATTCCGGCGCCATTGATGAAAATGCCCGGGGCCAGCGCCATAATGACCCCGTGCGCCGCCCCAAATTCCGGCCCGAAAATGGCCACCAGCCAACCGGCCGGCACGGCGGCCAGCACCAGCACGGCCCCTGCCGTGGCCAGCAGCGTGAGCCGGCTGCCACGCAAGGCCGCGTGGGTTTGCTCGCGCTTGTCGGGCGCATTCACCAGCGCCACATACTGGATGAGGGCCGTGCTGCGCGGAATCAGCCAGATGGCCTCGGCCAGTGCCACGCCCACCGAGAGAATGCCCAGCGCCCGCGTATCGGCCAAGTATGCCACGGCGTAGTAGCTGAAACGGTAATTGGCGAAGGCCAGCAGGTTGGATAAATGTGCGCCCCGGCTGTGGCGGGCCAACTCCCGCGCCGCCGCCCGGCGTCGAATGCGGCGGCTACCCCAGGCATCGGGCAGGCGCAGCAGCAGCGCCGTGCTGATGAGCCACGTTAGGCCGTAGGCCAGGTAGTTGGCGTAGTAATAGGCATCAATGGAAAGCCAGCGCAACGGCCCGAACGCCACCGCCAGCGCCACGGCCAGCAGCCCGGCCTGCGTGGTGGTGAGCACGTTATACATGCGCTCCCGCTGCCGGCCCAGCAGCAAAAAGACGTTGATAGACAGCAGCACCTGCACCAGCGCCACCGCCCCGAGGTGCAACACGTAGGCCACGCCCACCGGCCGCAGCAGGCCCACGATGGCCGCCCCGCCCAGGCTCACCAGCGCGCCCCAGCCGTAGGCGGGCAGCAGCAGCAGCCACACGTTGCGGCGCGGCACCAGGTATATCAAGGACGAGCCGCCCACCAGCCCCGCCAGCAGCGACAACCCCGCCACATCGGTGATAAACAGGCTGACTTGCCCGCGCCCCGCCGCCCCCAGATAGCGCGCCGTGAGCCACACCACCGCGAAGCTCAGCCCCGCCGTGAGCACCCGCGCCGCAAAATGCTGGAGAATGCGCTTTATCATACCAAAGAAGGAGCCGGTCGAAATGGAAGGCGCATAATGCTGTTGGGGCCGGAAAAATCAGCTTTTGTACCGATTCTGTACTCTTATTACTCGTTTAATACTTTTCGATACAATTCGCCAAACGCCTGCCCTACCGCAGCCGGGGCACACCGCGCCGTAGCATCCGCTCTTAGTTGGGTTGAGTCGAAGTGAATTTCCCCACCAATCAACTGTTTCAGAGCGTTTTCTAAAGCAATTTCATCATCAGGATTTACCAGCAGGCCGAAGGCGTTTTCGGGCTGAAAAAGCTCGGGCACGCCGCCGGTGCGGGTGGCCACTACCGGGCAGCCGCTGGCCCGCGCCTCCAGCAGCACGCAGCCGAAGGTTTCGGCGCGGCTGAAGGACACCAGCGCGGTGGCGCGGGCCATTTCGGCGGCCACGGCTTCGTGCGGCAGCTTGCCTAGGAAGGTCACGGTGCCGTCGGCCAGCAGGTTTAGCTCGGTGGCATAGGCACGCAGCAGCTGCTCATCGGGACCGTAGCCGGCAATGCGCAGCTTCAGGCCGGGCCGGGCGGCGCGCAGCCGCGCCACCACCCGCAGCACGCCGGATATGTTCTTCACCTGGTCGTGAAAAGCGGAAACGTGCAGCAATGTGGGCGGAAACGCCGCCTTGCCAGTAACTGCTGCTTCGCTAGCAACGAATGAAACATCAGTTGCTTTGATTTTGGCTGGTTTCTCAGGATGGAAAAGCTCGGTATCCACCACGTTGGCGATAACCACGGAGCGCGGGTTCACAAAGCCCAGTGCGGCCATGGCCCGCCGCAGGCCATCTGACACGGTGTGCATGGCCGCCGCGCGCCGCACCACCGCCCACGTGAGCACCCGGCGCAGCCACGAAATGCCGCCTGCCCGCTCGGGCAGATACAGTGTCCAATGCTCCGTGACGATGAACGGGATGCCGCGCACCGCCCGCAGCGCCCACGCAAATAGGCCCGTGCGCAGCAGCACGTGCACATGCACCAAATCGGGCCGCTGGCCGTCCCAGTGCCGCCGCAGCCGCCGGTAGCCGCGCAGCAGGCACCAGAAATACAGCAGCAGCTTCAGCGGCTTATCAACCAAACCCAGGCCGGTGGGCGCGGCGCGATAGTAGTAGCGCAGCGTGGGCCACGGGCCGCTGAAATCCTCCTCGGCCTCAATCAAGCCCGGCAGCGGCCCCCGCGCCACGGCCGCGAACAGCACCGCTACCTCCGCTCCGCCGTGCGCCGCGATGGCCGCCACGTGCCGCGCCACGAAGTCGCCGTCCTGGTCATCGTAGCGGTTGGGGTACCACTTGGGCAGGTGCAAAACGCGGGGCGTTTTCAAAGGGAATGCGAAAGAGGAAACGAGTTGATTAGCCTGCAAGGTACTACCTGAGCCAAGCGTCGGCGCACAAAAAAGCCGCTGCTCCCAACGGAAGCAGCGGCTTAAAAATGCACTGAGCGGGCTGACTAGAACGAGTAGCGCAGGCCCAGCTGGCCCTGCCAGCGCGAGGCCAGCTGGTCGATGGAGTAGGTGGCCGGCGTGCCATAGGTGAAGGCCGGGCGATTGAACGTAGCGGCGTTGTAGCCGCTGGCCACGGTGCCGGCGCTGTTGATGTAGCCCACTTGCGTGAGGCCGGTGCCCAAGGTCGAGTTGAAGGTATTGGGCACGAAGTACTGACGGCCCCAGTTGCTGTTCAGCAGGTTGCCGAAGTTGATGATGTCCAGCGACACCTGCAGGGTGTGGCCTTTGGGCGTGATGCCGGCGGCATCGGCGTCCAAGTTACCGAGTTTCATGTCCAGCATCAGGCGGATGTCGGCCTGGTTGTTCCAGGGGGTGCGGCCGGCGTTGCGCTCGGTGTACTGGCCGCGGCGGGTGCTCAGGTAGCTGTCGCCGTCCACGAAGCTGTTGAAGGCGGCGTTGCGGCTGGCATCGAGCAGGTAGGGGCTTTTATCATCAACGCGGCTCACGATGGCGATGTCGCCGGCCGTGGCCGGGATGTAGGCCAGCTGCACGTTGTTCTGCTGGCCGTTGCCGAAGTTGTAGTTGGTGTACGTCCAGGTGTAGGGCGAGCCGCTGGCGTAGGTGAGCACCGAGGTGAAGTAGCCGGTGAAGCGCTGGGCGAAGGTTTTGTGCAGGTTGAGGGAGGCCACCACGCGGTGGCGCAGGTCGAAGTTGGAGAAGGCCAGGGCGGGGTCGTTCACGTTCAGGGCCGGGTTCAGCTCCCAGTTGCTCTGGGGCGAGTTGCGGATGCCGTTGCTGATGTCGTAGCTCTTGCCGTAGGTGTAGGCCACCGAAGCATCCACCAGATTATTAATGGTCTGGCCCACCGAGCCGGTAAGCTGGTAGCGGTAGCCCTGAGTGGTGTTGGTCAGGAAAAAGGCGTTCGACAGGCCCGTATTTACCCGAGCGTTGCCGCCGGCCGGGGCCGAGTACACGGGCGTCTGCGTCGGGCCGTTGGCCAGGTAGGTCACGTTGTCGGTGAGGTTGATGTTCTGGAACTTCACGTCCTGCAAGGTCTTGGTGTATAGGCCTTCTACCGAGAAGCGTGTGCCCGTGGGCAGCTTGAAATCGAAAGCCAGCGACGAGCGCCACACCTTGGGCATCTTGAAGTTGTTGTCAATCAGATTGACTTCCGTGGGGCCGGCCTTCAGGTTGGTGGCGTTGTAGTTGGCGGGCGGCAACTGCGCGTAAATCAGGTTCGGGTCGGTGTTGAGGTACACGGTTTTCACGCCGGTGTTGGAGGCCGCCTGAATATTATTGTAGTCCACCGAGTTGAAATTCACGCCGTTGTTATAATAAGCGTAGCCGAACCAGGCAAACGGCACCCGGCCGGTGAAGATGCCCGAGCCGCCGCGAATCACGAACGACTGGTCACCCTTCACATCGTAGTTGAAGCCCAGACGGGGCGAAAACTGCACCTGACCCAGGTAGTTGTTGTTCAGCTCGCTCCAGGGCGTGTGTGAGTAGGTCTGGTTCAGCGTTTTGGCATCGTTCTGCGGGTTGTTCACTAGGGCCGTGTTCAGGGTGGGCTTGGTGGGCAGCGAGGCAATGTCGAAGCGGATGCCGGGTGTGATTTTTAGCTTATCGGTCACGTTCCACTCATCCTGCAGGTAGGCGCTGTAGAAGTTGATATTGAAGGCTGCCGAGGGGTTGTTGTAGTTGTAGGCATAGGAGTTGTCGCCCTGCGTGCCGTTGTTGTAAGTGCCGCGGATGCGGCTGGGCTTGTCGTTCAGGAAGTCGTTCACGTTGTTGTACTCGATACGGCCGTTCCAGGAGTTGATGAAGCCGTAATCGATGTGGTAGAACTCGTTGTGCGTGCCCAGCGTGAGGGCGTGCGAGCCCACGTAGTACGTGAAGTTGTCGGTCAGCTCGAACGTTTTCTGGCGCGTGTTGAAGATGCTGGCCTCGCGGTCGGAACCGAGCAGAATCTGGTTCGAGCCGGCGTAGTAGGTGGCGGTGCCGGGCGTGCCCACGGTGGTGCCCACGCCGTTAATCTGCACGGCCGGGAACAGGTTGCCCTGCCCGCCGATGAGGTCGCGGTAGTCGTGAATGTTGGTGTAGCCCAGAATCAGGTTGTTCGAGAACTTGCTGCTGAAGTTGCTCTTCACTTCCAGCACCGTCGAGTTCTGAATGTTGTGCTGCGTGTAGTCCTGCGAGCCGAACTTGAACAGGCTGCCCGAGCGCTCCAGGTTGGTGGCTTCGGAGGTGATGAAGTTGTGACGCAGCGCGATGCTGGTTTTCTCATCCAGGTTGAAGTCGAGGCGGCCGAAAATCTTGTTGCTGTTCGCGTGGATGTTGTAGTCGCCATAGTCGCCCACGTTGTAGCGGGCGGTGGTGGTCTGGGGCCCGGTATTGGTCGCGTTGGGAACCACGCCGCCGTTGCCGTTCGAAATCACGGTGTTGTAGTTGTTCAGCTTGTTGGTAATGGCCTGGGCCAAGTCCGCCGTCACCGGCGAGCCGGGCTGGCCGGCCCCGTAGAACTGGGGCTCCTGGCGGCGGGCAATTTCCGCGTTGGTGAAGAAAAACAGCTTGTTTTTGATGATGGGGCCGCCGATGCGGAAACCCGTCTGGTAGTCGTGGTACTCCGAGCCAATTTTGGCTTTATCGCTGTCGATGCTGCGGCCGGTCACGTTCTGGTTGCGGCCGTAGCCATACACCGAGCCCGTCACCTCGTTGGTGCCCGAGCGCGTCACGGCATTCACCGAGCCGCCCGTGAAGTTGCCCAGCTTCACATCATACGGGGCCACTTGCGCCTGAATCTCCTGAATGGCATCGAGCGAAATGGGGTTGGCGCGGGCCGAGCCGCCGGGCAGGCCGCTGGTGCCGCTCTGCCCGCCCAGCGAGGGCGAAAAGCCGATGGCGTCGTTGTTCACGGCCCCGTCCAGGGTCACGTTGTTGTAGCGGAACGAGCTGCCCGCGAACGAGCCGTTGGAGTTGCGCGGGTCGAGGCGCGTGAAGTCCGAAATGCTGCGCGAGATGGTGGGCAGCTGCTGGATGGAGGCGCCGCTCACGTTGGTGCCGGCCCCGGTTTTGGTGGCCTGGGTGTTGCCCACCACCACTACTTCGTTCAGGGCCTGGGCCTCGGCCGCCAGCACGAAGTTGAGGCGGGTGGTATTGCCCAGGGTCAGGAATACGTTGTCAATCTTCTGCTCCTTGTAACCCACGTAGGTTACCGTTACCTCATAAGGGCCGCCGGGGGCCAGGTTCGGAATGGTGAAGCGGCCGTCGGGCTCGGTGCCGGTGCCGCGCTTGGTGCCGGTGGGCATATTGGTGGCCACCACGGTCACGCCAATGAGGTCTTCGCCCTTGTCGGAAGTCACTTTTCCGCTCAGCGCGGATGTCGTTACCTGCGCCGAAGCCAGGTGTTGAATGACCAGAAAAAGCAAGCTGAAACAAGCAGCTCGCACTCCAATAACATACTTCATGATGAAGGGGGAATGTTTGAGCCACAAAGTTCCGGCGGTATCCAAGGGGGTAACATGAAGATTGATTCATGAAATTGTTATGCCTCAGACTGGTTGGTAACAATAAGGCAACAACCAAATCCACTTCCATCCCAGCAAAAAAGCCTGCCCCACGAATGGGACAGGCTCATAGCTCAAGCATAACATAGCCTTAATCAACACATATATAGTGTATTCGAATAGCCTTTGTCATTCCGACGCAGGAGGAATCTGAGGTAATCTGTTAAACGGTTTTACCCAGATTCCTCCTGCGTCGGAATGACAGCCCAACTACTTAGCGACCACGAAGCGCACCGACTGCACCATGTCGCCGGTGGTCACCGTGGCCAGGTACATGCCGGGAGCCAGCGTGGCGGGCAGCAGCAGGCGCTGCGGGCCGGCCGACAGCTTGCCGCCGTTCAGCACCACGGCCACTTCGCGGCCCATCATGTCCACCACGCGCACGGTGGCGGTGGTAGCGGTTTTCACGTCGAAGCCCAGGGTGGCGGCGGTGCCATCGGTCGGGTTGGGCGATACGGTGAGGGCTTGCAGCGGGGCGCTCACCACTTCGCGGTTGGCGAGTACCGCGCCGGGCGTATTATAGCAGGTAATTTGGGGGTTGAAGTTGGTCCAGCCGGTGGCCCAGTTGGCCTGCGCCGTGCCGGCCGGGCCAAACGCGCCGCGGAAGCTCACAACATCGAAGGTGCTGTTTACGCCGATGCCGGCGCTGGTCAGCTTAGCGCTAGTGAAGGCCGCGCCCGTGTTCAGCGCCGAAGCGGTGGGCAGGCCAAAGTTTGGCGCGCACTGCTTGTTGTTGCCGCAGGCTCCGTTAAACTGGAAGTTGTCGGCGTTCAGCCCGAGGCCGGCCACGGTGCGGGTGGTATCGTTGCTGCTGCCGATGAAAGTATTGATGTTGAAACCAGCCGTGTTGCCGGCGCTGCTGGTGACGCGGGCCACGCGGCCGGGCAGCGGGGTGTAGCCGGCAAACACGTTATTCTGCAGCTGAAGCGCGTTGCTGGCGGCATTGGCCGTCGTCAGGTTGGCCGAGTTGCTGTTCAGCACCACGCCGTAGCGGCGATTGGCAAACACAGAATTGAAAATACTTTCGGCCGAGTTGCGGCGAATCAGCGCCCCGGCGGCGGAGGCAAATGGTGCCGCGTACGTCGTCTGGTCGGGCATGATGACGGTCATGTTCGAGAACACGGCCGAGGTCTGGGGCGTGTTGGCGGTACCGGTGGCGTCGTTGTCGCTTTCGAAGCCGTTTGAGACGCCGCTGTTGGGGTAGTCGCCGCGCTGGGGGTCGCGCACGGCCACCCCAAATTGCACGCGGCCCGAGAAGCCGTTGTCGGTATCGAAGTCGTCGTCGGTGCCGGCCATCGCAATCAGGTACTTGGCGTTAACCGTGCCGCCGAACCACTCAAAGGAGTCATCACCGGAAGCCGTTACCTGAATGTGGTCGATGGTGGTGCCCGCGCCTACGCCGCCCAGCGTCAGGCCATTGATTTCGCTGTCCTGGATGAACGAAACGCCGGGAAACTCGATGCGCACATACTGCATCACGCCCGAGTTGTCCAGCGGGTCGTTGCCGCCGAAGGTGCCTACTACGCCGCCCTCAATGGTGGGGGTGCCGGGCAGGTTCTGCGGAGCGCGGCCCAGCAGAATGATGCCGCCCCAGTCCCCGGGAGCCCGCAAGCCGGCCGGCTGGTTCGAGGTGAAAACGATGGGCTGAGTAGCCGTACCGGCGGCATTGATTTTCGCCCCCTGACGGATAATGAGGGAGCCTTTATTGGTCAGGTCGCCCTTGATGATGGTGCCCGGCTCGATGGTGAGCGTGGCATTGTTATCCACGTACACGAATCCGTTCAGCAGATAAATATTATTGCGCGTCCAAGTGGTGTTGGTCGTGATGGTCTGGGCTGCTACCGTGACCACGTTGGAAGCCGTGGCCGGGCAGGCCGTCTGCGCCTGCGAGGCTAAGGGAGCGGCCAGCGAAGCCAGCGCGAGCAGAACGGGAAGTACAATTTTTTTCATGGCGAAAGCAGGATTTGGGGAGGTGATAATTGGTGAGGCAAAGGTCCGAGCGTTTCTACTGGCCGTGGTTTCTGGCACGGTTACCTTTTGGCCATCATGTGGTTAAGCCATTGTTACCCGCGCCGGGCAAGCGGGCTAGAAATGGTAAGTCACACCCAGCGTAGAGTAGACGCCGCGCTTGTAGCGGGCAAAGGATTTGCCGTCCTCCGTGCCGTTGATGGCACCGTTGCGGTCGAAGTCGTAGTACTGCCGCACCTCTTGGTTGAGCAGGTTCTGCACCCCGGCCCGAACTTCGACGTGCGAGCCGATGCCCTTGGTCACGGCCACGTCCACGGTGTGGCGCGGCAGCTCGATGATGGAAGGGTTCTGGAAGACATCGCCCACGAACGTGATGCGCGGCCCAATGACGTTGTACTGCGCCGACACCTGCCACTTGGCTTCGGTGTCCTGGTAAAACAGGCCCAGGTTCACTACGTAGGGCGACTGCCCCTGCAAGGCACGGGGCGGCAGCGCAAACTGCTTCTTGGTCACCGGGTTCCGGTTGTTGGGATTGAGCGAATCCAGCTCCACCCGGCTGTGAATCAGCGATAAATTGGCTACCAGCGAGAAGCGTTGCAGGAACGCGCTTTCCGTGAGGCCCACCAGCGACTTGCGCACTTCCAGCTCGGCCCCCACGTCGTAGGCCTGCTTGGCGTTCTGGTAGGTAAGGTAAAGCTCCGCGCTGGGCTTCGAGGACGTCACCTGCTCGATGGCGTTGGTGAAATACTTGTAGAAAACACCCACCGAAATCAGCTCCGAGCGCGTGGGGTAAAACTCGTAGCGCAGGTCGGCGTTGTAAATGCGGGCCGTCACCAGGTCTTTATTGCCTTCGATAAAGAAGTCATTGTTCACGTCGTAGTACGTGTACTGGGCAATTTCCCGGAATTCGGGGCGGTTCACCGAAATGCTGCCCCCGGCGCGCAACAGGCTGCGGTCGTTGAAGTTATAGGTCGCATTGAGAGAGGGCAGCACGAACGTGCGCTCCTCGGAATAAGGCTCGTCGGTGGTGCGGCCCGATACGAGCTTCTTGCGGTTGTACTCAACCCGCACCCCACCCGAGAGATTGAACTTGTCGGAAAACGGGAGCACGGTGCCCAGGTAGCCGGCTATCAGGCGGTTATTGCCGGTATAACGGTCTTCCGGGTTGGTGCCTTCCAGCAGGGTCAGGCCTTTCACGGGGTCCAGGTTAGCGGCGCTGAAAATGGTGCTCAACGGCTGCTCGCGGATGCTGGGGTTAATATTCCGGCCCGCCACGTAGTTGAAGTAGCGGCTGTCATAGTCCCGCTTTTTTTCCTCGGCATAGAAGCCCAGGCGCAGCTTTATCTGGTTCACACCCAGCGTGTCGCGGCCATTGAAACGGCGCTCTATCTGGCCGCTGGCCATGTAGGTATTTTCCTTCAGCGTCGAGAAAAAGCGCGCATCGGAGTTGGCCACGCCGCCATTGTTGATGGATACCTGAAACGGCACGGGGTTAGTATCGCTCAACTTGCCCGGCACCAGCTCCCGGTCCTGCTTGTTGAGGCGGTAGTCGGGCTCGTTGCGGTTCACGTAGTTGTAGCCAGTGGCCCAGGTCAGGAAGGTGCGGCGGGCGGGGCCGGCCTCGTGGCTGCCGCTCAGCTGGCCCGAGTAAATGCTCCGGCTCTGGTAGTGCAGGCTGTAATCGTTGCGCTCCCGCTCATCGGGAAAGTTCACCAAGTGCCGGTTCACCACTTCATCGGTGGCGTATTGGTTGAAAAAGTTGCGAAACTCTATCCGGTTGCGGTCGTTCAGCCGCACCTGGTAGTTGTGGATTACCCCCAGCCGCACCGCCGATATGCTGCGCGTATCCACATAATCGATGTTCAGCACGGGCTCGGCCCGCTGCCCGGCGGGCAAGAGGCTTTCCTTGGCATAGTCGTAAGCATAGCGCTGCCGGCGCGAGTCGTACTGCTCCTGCGTATTGGAATAAGAGACGGACGTGACATTGCTCACGTACACATGGCCAATCTCAAACTTCCGATTGATACCCAACGACATGCGCAAATCGGGCCGCGAGGTAATGCTCTTGGGCAGAAACTCATTGCGCAGGTCGTTCCGAATCGCGGACAGCTGCTCCGGAGTAGCCTTAATCGCCGGAGCCAGGCCCGCCAGACTGCCCGGCAGCTTCCGCTGTCCATTGTCAAAACCCAGGAAATCGGTCGGGCTGTGGTCGGTGCTCAGGTAGCCGCTATTGAAGGTATTGGTCGAGCGGTTCCAGCCCGAAATCGTGAAGGTGGTCGTATTCTCAAGCACCGAGTTTTTGGTATACACCTTCACCACGCCGCCGCCAAATTCGCCCGGCAGCTCCGGCGCGCCGCTCTTGAAAATCAACACCCTATCAATCACCGAGCTCGGCAGAATATCAAACGAGAACGAGCGGGTATCCACCTCGGCCGAGGGCGTGAGGGCATCGTTCAGCAATACGGTATTATACCGCTCGGCCAGGCCGCGAATCACGATGAAGTTGTTGTTCTGCACCGTCACGCCCGGAATGCGCTTCACCACTTCGGCCGCGTCGCGGTCTAGGGTGCGTACTATCTGGTCGTTGCTCATACCGCTCACCACCACCTCGCTTTTTTTGAGGTCCTGAATCATGGCCACTTCGGAGCCAGTCTGCTTCACGCCAGTCACTGTCACCTCGGTCAGGCTGGTGGCGCTTTCCTCCATCGTGCCGTTCAGGGTCGTGGTTTCACCGCTTTTGATGATGATGCCGGCGAAGGTGAGCGGCTTGTAGCCCACGTAGGTCATCGTGATGTTGTAGGTGCCCGCCTCCAGCGGCAGGCTGTAGCTGCCGTCCACATTCACGGGGGCCGCTAGGGTGGTGCCCGTCACCAGCACCGTGGCCCCGATTACGCCCTCACTGGTCTTTTTATCGGTCACTTTGCCGGCCAGCGTGCCCGGCTGAGCCAGGGCTAAACCACTCACAAACAACCACAAAAACCCGAGTAGATAATACCGCATACACTTCATGTTGGTTAGATGAAGCAAAATTACCGGGGCCCTATTACGGCATCGTAGCCCGCACATTGTCCTATTGTTACGGCCTGATTTCAAGGCTTCGCGGGCCGTCGGGAGCTACTACTTTTGCGGCCTTTTTTGCCTTTTTGAGGTGCGAAAAGCCCCGCAGCCCAACACCCGCCGCGAATGCCGTTCCTTTGCACCCGCAACCACTGGCCCCGGCCCGTGGCCCTGCTTCCCGCTCACCGCAATTCTTCCCTCGGATGCTCCTCTCCATGACCGGCTACGGCCAGGCCCACCGCGAAATCGACGCCTACACCGCCACCCTCGAAGTCAAGTCGCTCAACTCCAAAACCCTCGACCTGACCCTGCGCCTGCCCCGCTTCCTGCTCCCCCACGAGCTCGAAATCCGCAACACCGTGGCCAAGGCCCTGCTACGCGGCAAAGTCAACCTCAACCTCGATTTTGTGCGGCCCGCCACCACCCGCGCCGCCGCCACCCTCAACCGCGAAGCCCTGGCGGCCGCCTACCACGAGCTGCAAGCCGTGGCCGACACCCTGGGCCTGCCCACCGGCGAAGCCACCCTCCTGGCCGCCCTGCGCCTGCCGGGCGTCATCCCCAGCGCCAGCGAGGTGCGCGACGCCGAGCCCGCCGCCGAAGACGTGACCTGGGCCGAGCTCCAGCCGCTGCTGATGCAGGCGCTGGCCGCCATGCAGCAGTTCCGGCAGGACGAGGGCCACACCCTCACCACCGAAATCATGGGCTACATCGCCACCATCCGGCAGCAGCTGGCCGCCGTGGAGCAGCACGACCCCGCCCGCATCGAGCACGTGCGCCAGCGCCTGGCTGGCCACCTCGCCGAGCTCACCAGCCACGAGCAGTTCAACGCCACCCGCTTCGAGCAGGAAGTGCTGTACTACATTGAAAAGCTGGACATTGCCGAAG
This sequence comes from Hymenobacter segetis, assembly GCF_054776495.1. Classification (NCBI taxonomy): domain Bacteria; kingdom Pseudomonadati; phylum Bacteroidota; class Cytophagia; order Cytophagales; family Hymenobacteraceae; genus Hymenobacter; species Hymenobacter segetis. Next base: position 598,584 of record NZ_BAAHBV010000003.1, read on the forward strand.
AGAAAGTGCGCCTCGCCGCCCACCTTGCCTACTTCGAGCAGGCCGTGCTCCAGCCCGACGAGGCCGTGGGCAAAAAGCTCGGTTTCCTGGCCCAGGAAATCGGCCGCGAAATCAACACCATCGGCTCCAAGGCTAATGATGCCACCGTGCAGCACTTGGTGGTAGGCATGAAGGAAGAGCTGGAAAAAATCAAAGAGCAGCTGAATAATATTCTTTAAGCCAGTCCTTTCTTTTTGGCTATCCGCATTGGCCTCAGCAGCTTTGTCGTTCGCCCGGTAAAAGTCCCAGTTGGCCGAAAACACATCAACCAAATTGGACTATACCACTTAATTTTGAAATATGATAGTGACCCTGGCGCTATGTGGCTGGAAAGTTGCGTAAGGTCATCATCTGAGCCACGATGCCTCCAACCGTTCGATTGCTAGGCATTTATTGTTAATTTTAAGCTCAACCCAGCCGGCATCTCAAAAAAAATGACAATATTTGTACGTTCAAAGTTGGATATCTGATTATTGTATCTAACTTGGGTTTACAAATAGGCAGTTAGTTAACCAAACCCTTATCCCCCATTAGTATGAAATCTACACTTTTACTCTGTATTCTGGGACTTTTACTAACGGCTGCGCGTCCCGCATCTGAAATTGAACTTGTCAAGAAGCGTGTGCTCAGCGAGCGGGTTGAAATCCTCATTCCCAAGGGCTTCGAGGTGATGACCGAGCAGCAGATGGACTTCGCTTACGCCAAAGCCCAGAGCCGTCCGAGCGTTATCTTCACCAATAACAACCTCATCAGCCTCGCCTTCAACTACAGCGACAACGACGCCGACCAGGACATGGTGGACGTGTATTCCGCATCGTTCGGCAAGACTTACCACAAGCAATACAAGGATGCCACCTGGTTCGGCGACGGTGTGAAAAATATCAACAACCGCAAGGTGGGCTACCTCGAATTCATGAAGCCCGAGATGGGCCACGAGGTGTACACGCTGGTTTTCTTCACCGATGTAGAGGGCAAGCTGATGATTTGCACCTTCAACTGCGCCGACCGCCAGAAGCCAGAGTGGGAGCCCATCGCCAAGCAAATCATGCTTTCGCTGAAAGCCAAAGGTTAATATCCCTGCAAATCAGTACCGTAGTCGGTGGTTGAACGCAAGTTCGGCCACCGACTATTTTTTTGCGGCGGGGGCGGCTCCTTCTTCGTTCAGGAAATCGCGCACCAGCCCGAAAGCCCCGGCAAAACCGGCCAGCGACAAAGCTTTGGGCTGGTCGTTCACGTCGTGGTAGGCCGCGCTGCCACCGCGCGTGTACATGAAAAACGCCGGCACTTTGGCTTCGGAAAATGGAAAGTGGTCGGAGTTGGCAGCACGGCCGCGAGCCCCCAGGGCGGGCAGGTAGTGGTGGGCTTCGTTGAGGGCCACTAGGCGACGATAGGGCGCTTCCAGCAGCTTGCCGTTGACGACGGTAGCGCCTTGCTCGCCGGTACCCAGCAGGTCGAGGTTGAACAGGAACTTGATGCTTTTGAGCGGCACCAGCGGGTGCGCCACGAAGTAGCTGGAACCCACCAAGCCGGCTTCCTCACCCCCGAAAAGCAGAAAGACTACAGAGTAGGCCGGGCGGTTTTCGGGTTTGGCGTAGTGGGCGGCCAGCTCTAGGAGCAGGGCCACGCCGCTGGCGTTGTCGTTGGCTCCCGGGAAGTACACGTCCTTGCCCATCATGCCGAGGTGGTCGTAGTGGGCCGAAACGATGAGGAAGGAATCGGGTCGGATGGAGCCGCGCACCACGGCGGCCAGGTTCTGGGTCTGGTAGCTGCGCTGGAGTTGGGCATCGACGCGCACGGTGCTCCACACGGTGCGGCCCTGGGGCGCGCCGGTAGCAGTATCGCCAAAAATGGCTTTATCGAGCCACATGGGCACCTTTTCGGCCAGCACTTCCACGCGGGGCTGCGCCGCTTGCTCGGCGGCCAATGAGGCGGTGAGCTTGGGCACCACGGTTATCCAGGCAGCGGCCGAGTTCAGGCGCTGGCGTAGGGCGGCGGGCAGCTTGGCCAAGCGGTTGGCATCGGCGGCGCGCAGCAGCAGCACGCGGCTGCTCCACTGCGTGCGCAGGTAGCGGGCCTGCACCGAGGCTTTAGTGAAAACCAGCGTATCGAGCAGCAGCAGGCGGCCCTTGGCAGTGCCGGTACCCGAATTGGGGGCGGCGATGCAAGCCGTACCGGCTTTCCAGCTCGTCATTTTGCCAGCGGGTCCATCGGCCTTGATGGAGGCGCTCACCCGGCCCGGAAACGTGTTTACGTCCAGCGTAAAGGGTTGCGTGTAGTTGGGAGCCAGCGGAACTAGTTTCAGCTCGCTCAGGCGTTCGCGCAGGTAGGCGGCGGCCAGGTGCTCGCCCTGCTTCACGTAGCCCCGGCCGTGCATATCGGGAGCCGCCAGGGCTTTGATGGTACGGCGGGCGCGGGCCCGAATTATCAAAGCATTCTGTGCCCGCCCGGGTAGCGGGGCGGCGCTGAGCGTGGCGGCAGCGACCAGCACCAGCCACGGCCCGCTGGCCAAGGGCCGGGCGCGGCGGCCGGATTGGCGGGCCGACCAGACGGCGGCCACGCCCACAGCCAACGCCGCGCCAATACCATCACTCAGCAAATCGGACCACTCGCCGTGGCGGCCCAGGCGCATGGTCATTTGCAGTACTTCGATGATGGCCCCGAACAGGATGCTGCCGGCCAGTACGGCCCAGCCGGCGTGGTGGGCCAACTGCGGCCAGCGGCGCTGCCGGTGCAACGAGAACCAGCTCAGCCCCGCCAAAACCAGGAACACGCCCGCATGGGCGGCTGTGTCGAACGACAGCAGCTCCCACACGGGCGTGCGCGGCATTTCATCAGAAGGGGTGAGCGTGAGAACCAGCACCACGACGGCCCACAGCAGCGGCAAAGCGGCGTAGGCGCGGCGGGAACGGGGTATGGGGGGCGTTGGCTTGGGGTTAACGAAATCAGGCATCGCGGCGCACAAGCGAAAGCCGTGCTAGTTTTTTAGGCTCCCACCAGCTCGCCGTAGGCTTCGGCGCTGAGCAGCTCGCTCAGCTCTTCGGGCTTGGCGATGGAGATTTTTACCATCCAACCATCGCCGTAGGGGTCAGAGTTCACGGTTTCGGGCGCATCGGCCAGCTTTTCGTTTACTTCCAGCACGGTGCCGGTAATGGGGCTGAACAGGTCCGAAACCGTTTTCACGGCTTCCACGGTGCCGAACACTTCGTGCTGGGCCACGTCCTTGTCGAGCGTGTCGATATCGACGTACACGATGTCGCCCAGCTCTTTCTGCGCGTGGTCGGTGATGCCCACGTAGGCAACGTCGCCTTCAACGCGAATCCATTCGTGGTCCTTGGTGTAGTGCAGGGTGGCAGGCAGGTTCATTGGGAGGGAATTATGAGTTAGGAATTATGAATTACGGGTTGGCCGAGATGAGTGACCAACGGCGGTGATACGTCAAAAGTAGAACCGGCAAACTTCTCCGTTCCATAATTCTCCATTTCCCAACTCATAATTCATAACTCGCAATCCATAATTACTACTGCGTCAGGCTGTAGCGCAGCTGAATACCGCCTTCGGTATTGGAGTTGCGGAAGGCGTTGCTGATGCGCGGCGTGGTGATGGTCTGGCTGTAGTAGAACTGCAGGTTGAGGCGGGTGTTGAGCAGATAGTCGATGGTTGGACGCAGCTGGAAGGTTTTCGAGCCGTTGGTAATCTGGCCCTGGGCGCGGCCCACCGATTCGCGTATGGTAGGCGTGGCAACATCAGGGTCTACCGAGTCGATGATGCTGCGCTGGATGGTGATGTTGTCGCGGATGCTCAGGTCGAGGCGGGCGGTGAGGTTGTTTTTCAGCACGCGCTGCTCGCCGCCCACTTTGAAGGGCAGCTTGAGGCTGTTGGTGGCGTAGCCGAAACCAATCACAAACTCCTTGGTCGACAGCTCGGTAACCTGGGCGTTGGTGATGTTCAGGGCCACGGTGCGGTTGGTGCGGTACTCGATGCGGCCGGTTACCTTGCTCACGGTCTGGAAGTTGACGCCGATGAGCGGGGCCAGCGTTTCCACGATGCTCACTTGGCCCACCACGTAGTAGGGCTGGTACTGAAGGCTGGCATTCGGCTGGAAGGGATTAGTCGGCGGGAGGCCCGGCGAGCCGAAGGTGGGCTCAGCCGAGTAGATGTTGTTGGTGGTGTAACTGCCGATGCTGTAGATGGACGAGTAGGCGTGGTTCAGCGTGAACGAGCTGAAATACTGCTTGATAAGCGGCAGCTGGGCGAAGCCGTTGTAGTCGACGCGCCAGTTGGGCAGCGGTATCATGGCGAAGGGGCTGAACTCTTTGGCCTGGTAGCCGTCCGACGAGCGGCCGTGGTAGGCATCGATGAAGCTCTGCACCAGCACGTCCTGCGAGTTGTAGCCGTAGGTGGCGCCGGGGCTTTGGTTGGCCAGGGCCAGCTTGTTGCGCACAGTGCGCCGGTTTTTGACAAACTGCTCGAAAGCCGCCGACGTTTCGCCATTGGCGCTGAGGTCGCCGAACAGGGTATTGATGGTGATAGTAGATGTCTGGAACGAACCCGAACCCAGCGTCTGGGGCACGATGGGCGCGTTGTCTATTGCCTTCAGCGTCTGCTCGTCAATGGTGCGACGGTAATAGGCATCAAGGTTCTGCACCTTTTGCTGGCGCGCATCCACCTGAATATTGAAGTCGCGGAACGGCTCCAGGGCCGTGCGCAGGGTAAAGCTCTGTGTGAGCAACGAGCTCAGCGGCGTGTTCAGGAACTCGCTTTCCCGGGTATACCAGCCGTTGCTGCTGGCCCGGTTGTAGAGGGTTTGCAGGCCCGGCTGCTCGCCCAGGATGAAGGGCAGGCCGGGAGCCGTGAAGGTTTCATCGAAGCCAAACGCTTTGGTCTTGGGCAAGTAGCCGGGCAGCAGCGTGCCGTTGGAGCGGGTGAAGGTGAAGTTGATGGAGCGGGCCGTCATCAGCGAGCGCAGCACGGCTTTCACGAAGCGCAATTTTTCGCGGGTGGTATCGGCGGCCGGCGCGGGCCGGTTGGGCGCGTTGGCTTCGCCGATGTTGGCCCGCATGGCCGCAGGCCGGCCCTGGGGCGGCGGCGCGTTGTTGATGATATTCAGGAACTTGACCTTGTTGTAGAGCTTCACCAGGTCGATTTTACCATTGGCACTGATTTCGGCATTGTTCTGAATCGTGTTGCCGATATTGACCTGGTAGCTCGACGTATCGGTGGCGCTGGTGGGGTTTTTGAGGGCGCGCTGGCCTTGGGCGGCGGCCTGCCAGCTGTAGGTGGCGGCGTAGCGGGTATCGGCACTCAGCCAGTCGGTGAGCGGGAATTTATCGAGCGGCAGCCGGTAGGTGAGCGCGGCCGTCTGGTTGAAATTGACGGTGCGGCCGCCGCGCAGCAGGTTGCGCTGGAGCTGCGTGCGGTTGCTGTCGGCCCGCGCACTCACCCCAATGGTGCGGCCGGAGCCTTCGTCAATCACGCCCCGGTTGGTGGCGGTGTAGTCGAAAATCAGGCTCTTGGTCAGGTCCCATTTCAGGTCGTAGATGCGGCTGATGAAGAAGGATTTTTGCACCACGGGCGCGATACCAGCCGTGCTGGGCACTTCGCCGGGGTTCAGCACGCGCTGCAGGAACCGCTCGTTGTAGCGCCGGTCGAGGTCGGTGCGGAACGAGAAGCGCGAGGGCAACGGGGTGAAGTTGATTTGCTGGAAAATCTTCAGGTACGGGTTGTCCAGCGCCTTGAAGTTGGCCAGCGGGGTGTAGTTCTTGGGCGTGGTCTGGTACACGTAGGCCACGGCGGCGGTGTAGGCCTTGGTGTAGTCGCGGTCGGTGCGGATGTCGGAGTGCAGGCGGTCGGTAATCGAATAGCTCAGGGCCACGTTCTCGATGTCCCAGGGCTTGGGCTTGGCGGGCAGGGCACCGGGTTTGGGCAGGGCGCGCTCCTTGCGCACGTTCAGCACCGAGATGCTGCGGCTGGTGGTCTGGTCGATGACCTTATTGCGGTACGCCGCCTGGGCCGATGCGTTGATGCTGCCGTCGGTGTTCTTGAATTTCTGGAGGCTTTGCTCCAGCTTGGTGTCGGGGTCGAGGGGGTCGTAGAGGGGCGAGCGGCTTTCGCGGCCCACCTGGAGCAGCACCGGCAGGCGCAGGTTCAGCTGCGGGGGCAGGAATTTCTCCACGGCCACGGTGGTGTTCAGGTCGCCGCGGAACACGTCGTCCACGGAGCGCTGCTGCACCTTATCCTGCAAGCCGCCGAAGCCTACGCTGGTGAAACTGCCCGTGGCCGTCACGTTGGCCACGTCGGCCAGCTTCACGTTGAGACGGGCGGTGGCGGCGTAGCCGGCCTGCTGCTCAAAGTCGAACACGCGGAACTCATCGGCCCACAGGTTCACGGTTTTTTCTGCCGTGCTGGGGTCCTTCGGGTTCAGAATGCCCAGCATCACGCCCTGCACCGCCGAAAAGTCGGGGTTGCCCAGCACCGTGATGGTCGCGCCGTTGTCCAGAGTTACCGTGAAGGGAATCTGGAGGTTGACATTGGGCTGCTGGTTGCGTTTGGCTTTGGCATCAATGAAATCCTGAAACGACACGTCGATGCGGTTTTCCACGGGCCACACGCCGTCGGCCGACTGGTCGCCGGCGGCCGTGAGCTTCAGCGGCAGCGAGTACTGGTAGTAGTTCTGGCTGTAGTCGGTGCCGATGCGCAGGAAGGCCTGCACGTCGCCGCTGAGGGTGGTGGGGTCGTCCGAATCGCCGTGCAGGAACATGCGCAGGCGCTTGTAGCGCAGCATGTTGATGGTGATGTTCTTGTAGGCGGCTTTGGCGTAGCCGTCGCGCAGGTTCACCACGGCCAGGCGCAGGCTCTGCTCGTTTTGCAGGCGCGAGGTGCTGCTGCTGCCATACTCCTTGTCGCGCAGAATGCCGGGCGGCGACACGTAGGGAATCTTACCCGTAACGCCCACAGCCACGCCGTTTTCCTCCACGCTCACCGTCGAGATGTTGAAAGCGTCGGCATCGGTGAGGCTGGGGTTAGGCAAGGTGTTGCCCTGGCGCGAATCCACGATGGGGTACAGAAAGCGGCGCCACTGGTTGGCCACAAACTGCGGCTGCACCAGGCGCAGCACCACGGGTTGCGACCAGCCCGTCATGTACATGCGCAGGAAGCGGATGGACTTGAAGCCGAAGTCCTTGCCGCCGTTGCCCTGTACCTTGTAGCCTTCGCGAATCGGAATGCGGAACAGGTACCAGTTCACCTCCTCACCGTTCACGTTGTTCTTCACGTTGTCGATGATGTAGTTCGAGCCCACGTTCAGGTTGCCCGGCCGCAACGACATCTTGTACTCGTAGTAGCGCTCCACGTCCTGCACCACGTTGTCGCGGTTCAGGTCTTCTTTGTCGGGGAAAGCGGTGGAGCTGAGCTGGCTGTTTTCGGGCGAGTTGCCGTCGTAGCCGTCATAGTTCTTGTAGCGCCCCAGTATTTTGGTGTTGTTCTGGTCGTAGCTCGGGTCGAGGTGGTGGCGGAAGTCGTCGCCCGAGGGGTCGGGCAGCGTGCCGTACACCGGGGCCACCGTGCCCAGCGCGGACGGGTAGTTGCTGAAATAATTCTTCTCGTTGTCGTCGCTCAGCCCGTCGAGGCCCACGTCCTGGGCCGTGCGCGCGCCGGGGGCCGCGTTGAAGGCATCGGTCAGGAACTGCTGGCGCGTCACGCGGCCCCACACCGTGTTGTTGGTGTTGTCCTTCACATCCTGCGCGTCGTTGGTCACGGGCAGGCCGTTCTCGAACTCGTGCTGGTTGCCGTCCTTCAGCACGTCCTCACTCACGTTGCCCAGGTTGATAACGAAGTCGCCGCCGATGGTAGTAGGTGCGTCGTTACCGTCCTGGTCGGTGATGTTTACGCGGGCAGCCGGGGCGTTGGGGTTGGTGATTTTCAGGAAGGGGTCCATCATCCAGAACTCCATGTACTCGATGTTGGCGTTGTCAAAATCGGTATCGAAGGTGATGGCCCGGCTGACGCCGGCAAACTTGTCCTCGGGCCGCTCGCCATTCGTGAACTTCTTGCCGTTGTTGTCTATGTTGGGGTTGTAGTTGTAGGGGCCGCGTTCGCTGGGAAAATAGGCCAGGTCGAAGCTGTATTCGAAGCCGTTGCCGGTTGAGCCCAGGTCCTTGTTCGGAAACACCTCGTCGCGCTTGATGCCACGGGTATAGTGGTTCAGCAGGTCGCTGGCCCCGATGTTGCCCGGCACGCTGCTGCCGCCGGTGTAGTAGCTCTGGTCCACGGTGTACCAGGCCAGCTTGGCGCGCTGATAGTTGTAGGCCAACCCACCCACCGAGCTGTTCTTAATGGGTAGCGGCGTCGAAGCCAGCCGCCACGCCGGAATGGACGCCAGCCCGCCCAGCGTATAAGGCGTGCGGGCATTCTCAAAGTCGTCGATGTACGACACGCCATTCTCACCGTTGCCCAGCTGCGAGCGGCCCGGCAGCAGCTTGGCAAACTCCCCGCTGAAGGCAATGGTCGAAATCTCCTTCGTCGACACGAAGGGCAGCATGTCGAGGTATTTGGTCAGCACCCGGCTGTCCTTGCGAATACTGCCGTCGAGACCGATGATAGTGTTGTTGCCCGGCTCGTCGCCAATGTTCACGCGGTTGATACCCGGGGCCTGGTTTTCCAGCAAGTGCAGGGCCGTGCCGCCGATGGTCACGTCCTTGTTCAGCCGATAATCCAGACGCACGCCCAGCAGCTTGCGCGGCTGCACCTGCACCAAGGCGTTTTTCTCGAATTCTACCCGCAGTTCATTGGCCGAATTCAGATAGGCTGGGTTCAGGATTTTCACCTTGGCCTGGTCGTAGAACACTTGGTAGTCGGTGCCCTCCGTGAGCAGCGTCGAACCCGAGCGCACCCGCACCGACCCCTGCGCAATGCCAATGCCGGGCAGGTTAATCTCATCCGAAGATGCCCCGCCCTGAAAGCGCCCGCGCAGGAAAAACTTGTCCTTTTCCTGCCGCTGCTGGGCATCACTCTGGGTCTGGTTGTACAGCTCGTTGTAAACGTACTTGTCAATCAGCGGCTGCTCGCCCGCAAACTTGCTTTGCAGGAAAGAGCCGAACGGCTGCACGTTCGGGAAAATAATCTTGCCCAGCTCGGGATCAATCGTGATGCCCGGGAAGTAATCGAAGTTGCCGTCCGGAATCTTGTCGTTGTTGGAGTTAACGTGGTCGAGGTTAAGCACCTCCACCAGCGGCCGGTTGGTCACCTGGGCCCCTTCCTTCAGCGAAATCAAGTCCACGCCCGTCGCATCGTCCTTGTAGATAATTTGCAGCTGGAAGTTGTCGCGCTGCAGCTGCGAGGCGTTCAGGGGATAGATGTTTTTCATCATCAAATCCCAGGTCGGCGTGTTCAGCGTGAGCAAGTTGGGGTTGTCCGGGTTCTTGCTAGGGTCGGCAATGCCCACGCCGGGGTTGCTGGCCTTCAGCATCTTGAGGAAGATGACCTGGTCGGGCGTCACGTTGTTGTAGTCGCCCGACAGCTCGCCCACCTTGTAGGTCTTGCCGTTGTAGATGTATTCGAAGCTCACGCCCAGCACCTGGTCGGGCAGCAGGGCGGTGTTCAGGCTCAGATAGCCCAGCTGGGCATTGAAGGTGTACTCGCGGGTATCGAGCTTGCGGGCCCGCACGCGCTCAAAGTCTACGTTCTTGGTCAGGCCTTGATTGGCCGGGTTTTGCAAAAAATCGTCGACCGCAATGTTGTCGCGCGTCGCTCCGGGGCTGGTCAGCTTGGCGAACTCGCTGTTGGCTGCGTTGTTGGCCGGGGCCTGAATGGTTGGGTTGCCAATACGGTACTTCTGAGCCTGATACAGCCGAAACGGCTCCCCCAAGTCCATCAACGTCACCACGTTGCGCAGGTTTTCGGTGGTGCGGTTGTCGTTGGTCACATACACCTCCAGCCGGTTGATGGTAATCTGGCTCTGGATGGTGGGCAGGCTGCGCAGGGCTTGGTCGTACCGGTCGCGGAAGAACTGGGCCAGGAAAAAGTGCCGGTCCTTCTCGTATTGGCTGGATTTGATTTCGTACTGCCGGCTCTGGGCGCCGTTCTGGATGCGCACCTCATCGGCGGTACCGCGCACGGTGGCGGCCACAGCCGTCACGCCCAGCTTGCCAAACTGCATCTGGGTCTTGATGCCGAACAGGTTCTGCCCGCCCTGCACCAGCGAGTTGGTGAGCGGCAGGCTCACGTTGCCCAAATCCACCTTGCGGATAATGTCCGTTTCCTCGCCCGCGTAGTCGAACTTCATCTGGTTGTCGAAGTCGAACGCGGCCTTGGTGTCGTAGTTGAACACCAGCTTGAGCTTGGTGCCGATGGCCCCCGACAGGTTGACGTTGATGTTCTGCTCAAACAAAAAGTCGCCCACGCTCTGTTGGCGCAGGGTCAGGGCCGGGTTTTCGTTCTTATTAAACCGCGCCCCAAACTTGAGCGTGACCGAGCCCGCCGGCCGAATATCCACGTAGCTGCCCCCGAAAATCCGGTTGGCAATCGGCCCCATGTAAATTTTCGGAATCAGCCGCTGGGCCTGCGCTGTGCCGGGTGCCGCCGCCGGGCCCGTAATGCCGCCCTTGGCCTTCTGCCGGTAATAGTCGCTAATGGCCTGACGGCGTTGGAATTCCGTATACTGCTTGTAGCTCAGTACGCTGGGGTCGCGGTAGTCGACATCTTTGCCCACCGTCTCCTTAACGTCGAATTGTTTCAGGCTGTCGTCAACCGCAACGTTCAGTTTTACGTTCTTCGGCAAGGGCAGCACCAGCGGCGACTCGCGGCGGTGCGGCCCGAACGGGCTACCTGGCCGGTCGTGCGCCCGCACCCGGGGCCGGCGGCTCGGCTTGTACGGCCCCGTGGTATCCGCCACCGCCCGGATGGGCCGGGGCGTATCGGAGGCCAGGGCCCGGCTGGCGCGTAGCCACATGCTGGCTGCTCGCGGGCCGGCAATAGGTGCGGCCTGAGCCCACCATGCCAGCAACGACGCAACCATAACAACCGACGCGGGGAGTAATTTCTGTCCGGATTTCAAGCAGGATAGGTGGATAATGACGCCGGCCAGATGGCCCGCGTCAGGCACGGCATTTCAAATACAATAGCAAGCCAGCTGAGGCAACCCGTGCAACGACGCAGGCTAAAAACCCGCGTCACGACTCAGTGCGACTTCAAAGCAAATTTAATCAATTCCTCCACGCTTAGCTCCCCGCCGTGCTTGTGCTGAATCTGGTCCAGCTGTTTCTCGGCAGCGGCCCGCGCAAAGCCGAGGGTCACCAGGGCCTGCAACGCTTCGGCGCGGCGCGTATTGTGTTGGCGGGCCAGCGGCACGGTGTCCACGCCGGCTTTGGCCAGCAGCTCGTCTTTGCGCAGCTTGTCTTTAAGCTCCAGAATCACGCGCTGAGCGGTTTTCGGCCCCACGCCCTTGATGCTCTGGATGGCGCGCACGTTTTCGCTCACGATGGCCTCGCGGATTTCGCCCACACTCATGCTGCTCACCATCACAATGCCCGTGCCCGGCCCGATGCCCGATACCGAAATCAGGAGCATGAACAGCGCCTTCTCACTGGGGTCGAGGAAGCCATAGAGCGTCTGCCCATCTTCCTTGATGTGTTGGTAGGTGTAGATTTTGGTGGCCGCACCCTCGGCCGGGAGCTTGGAGTAGGTGGCCAGCGAAATCCGAACTTCGTAGCCGATGCCGAGGATGTCGACAATGGCGAGGGTGGCGTCTTTGTAAGCGAGTTTACCGTCGAGGTAGGCAATCATAAGCCGGCGAAAGGAAGAAAAGAGAGGGAACAGGATGTTACTTAGGCAACACCAGTCCCCGGTTTTTATCTCCCAAATTTACTGGCTTTTCGGCCAAAAATATTGGGTCAAATGAAGAAGATGTGAGGATGAAGAAATAAAAAAAGAACGTCATGCTGAGCGTAGCCGAAGCATCGCGCGTGCCATAGTAAACCAATCGATTGAGTTACTATGGCACGCGCGATGCTTCGGCTACGCTCAGCATGACGTTCCTTCAGTTGCCGAACCTACAGCGCCCGGCTGCCGGTTTGGGCATCCACCACCGCAATGGCGGCCATGTTCAGGATGTCGCGCACGCTGGCCCCAAGCTGTAGAATGTGCACCGGCTTGCGCATGCCCATCAGCACCGGCCCGATTACTTCCGTGCCGCTGATTTCCTGCAATACCTTGTAAGCAATGTTGCCCGACTCCACATTGGGAAAAATCAGCGTATTAGCGCCTTTCTCAGCCAGCGGCGAAAAGCCGTAGTGCTCCTGAAGCAGGGCGGGGCTCAGGGCCACGTTGGCCTGCATCTCGCCGTCAATCAGCAGGTCCGGGAAACGGGCTTTGGCCAATTCGGTGGCGCGGCGGGTTTTTTCGGGCAGCGGCCCGGAGTTCGAGCCAAAGTTGGAATAGCTGATAACGGCCACGCGCGGCACCGCATCGAAGAAGCGCACGGCGCGGGCCGTGAGGCCGATAATCTCCACCATCTCCTCGGCCGTCGGGTTGATATTCACCGTGGTATCGGCAAAGAAGTACGGGCCTTTCTTGTGCTGAATGATGTACATCGACGACACGCGCTTCACCCCGTCCTCGGTACCAATGACTTGCAGCGAGGGGATAATGCTTTTGCCGTAGTCCTTCGTAAGGCCGGTGATGCAGGCGTCGGCTTCGCCGGTTTCCACCATCATAGCGGCGTAGTAGTTGCGCTCACGCATCAGGCGGCGGCCTTCGTAGAGCGTCATGCCACGCCGCTGGCGCTTCTGGTACAGGATATTGGCGTATTCGTCGCGCTTGGCGTCCTGCTTCAGAATGTTGATGATTTCGCAGCCGTCGAGGTCGAGGCTGTTTTCGCGGGCAATGGCTTCGATTTTTTCCTGCGGCCCCAGCAGAATGGGAAAGCAAACGCCCTCATCCTGCAGAATCTGAGCGGCTTTCAGAATCTTGTAGTTATCAGCCTCCGCAAACACCACACGCTTGGGGTTGGCGCGGGCCGCCGAGGTGATGCGGTTCATCAGCTTCTGGTTCACGCCGAGGCGGGCGCGGAGCTGGTCCTCGTAAGCGTGCCAGTCGGTGATGGGCAGGCGGGCCACACCGCTTTCCATCGCAGCCTTCGCCACGGCAGGGCTGATGCTGGTAATCAGGCGCGGGTCGAGTGGCTTGGGGATGAGGTAATTACGACCAAAGGCCAACGTATTATCGCCGTAGGCCTTGTTCACCATCTCGGGCACGGGCTCCTTGCTCAGTTCGGCCAGGGCACGCACGGCGGCCAGCTTCATGGCTTCGTTGATTTCGGTGGCGCGCACGTCCAGCGCGCCCCGGAAAATGTAGGGGAAGCCCAGCACGTTGTTCACCTGGTTGGGGTGGTCGGAGCGGCCGGTGGCCATCACGAGGTCGTCGCGGGTGGCCATGGCCAGCTGGTAGCTCACCTCGGGGTCGGGGTTGGCCAGGGCGAAAACGATGGGGTTGCCGGCCATCAGTAGCAGCAGGCCGGCGGGCAGCACATTGGCCGCCGAAAGGCCCAGGAACACGTCGGCCCCGGTCATGGCCTCTTCCAGCGTGGTCACGGCGCGGCTGGTGGCAAACTGCATCTGAATGGGGTCCAGATTGGTACGCTGGGCATTGATGACGCCGTCCTTATCGAACACCACCACGTTGTCCTTATTCAGGCCCAGCGCCAGGTACAAACGCAGGCACGATACGGCTGCCGCGCCCGCCCCGCTCACCACGAGCTTCACTTCGCCAATCTTCTTGCCCACGATTTCGAGCGCATTCAGCAGCGCAGCCGAAGTAATGATGGCCGTGCCGTGCTGGTCGTCATGCATCAGCGGGATGTTCATCTTCTCCCGCAACTCGGTTTCGATGCGAAAACACTCCGGTGCCTTGATGTCCTCCAGGTTGATGCCACCAAATGTGGGCTCCAGCGACTTCACGATGCGAATAAACTCGTCGGGGTCGGTGGCATCAATCTCAATATCAAAGCAGTCGATTCCCGCGAACTTCTTGAACAGCACGCCCTTTCCTTCCATTACCGGCTTGCTGGCCGCCGGGCCGATGTTGCCCAGGCCCAACACCGCCGTGCCGTTCGAAATCACGGCCACCAGGTTGCCCTTGGCGGTGTATTTGTACACGTCGTCGGGGTTTTCGGCAATGGCTTTGCAGGGCTCGGCCACGCCGGGCGAGTAGGCCAGGGCGAGGTCGAGCTGGGTGCTCATGGGTTTGGTCGGCACCACTTCGAGCTTGCCGGCGGGCTCCTGCGAGTGGTAGTTGAGGGCGTCTTGCTTGTTTATTTTGAGCATCGGGAATTCTTCAGACATGAAAACGGCCGCGCGGGCAGCGCGGCCGTCTAAGGCGAAATTACCGCGAAAAGCGCAGCAAGGCCGGGTTTACTTTTTAATTTAATGCCAGCGACGCTACTTTACCCCTGCGGCACCAGCAGCTTCTGGCCCAGCTTCACCTCATCCGAAGCCAGGTGGTTGAGTTCGCGCAGGGTCTGCACGCTCACCCCAAAACGGCGCGATATGTTGAACAGCGTGTCGCCGGGCTGCACCAAATGGACTTTCGGCGTTTCCAGCCGGTTTTCCAACTTGGCTTGCTTGGTGGCAGCAATGCTTGAAGCGGCTGGCTTGGCAGCTTTGCGCGGAGTTTCGCGTGTTTCTTCTTCATTAGCCGGAGCGCGGAACACCAGCCGCTGGCCCGGCACTACCGCCTCCGAATTCATTTTATTCCAAGTCATTAGCTGGGCAACCGTCAAATCATGCTCACGGGCCAGCTTGGTGAGGTTATCGCCTTTGCGCACAGTATAAGGGCCGGTTTGGGCTACGGCCACTGGGGTAGAATCATCAGCCTCTTCAGCCTCTGGCGCTACAGTTGCAACCGCGGTTTTGGCTTCGTTGCGCTTGGTTTCGGCAGCTTGCGTCTGCGCGAGGCGGCGGGCCGTAATCCGGGCCTGTGCCTCGGCAGCCGCCTGCTGCACAGCCTGCCGCTGCTTAATGGCAGCCAGACGTACATCCTGCATTTTCTCCTGCCGAATTATGTCTTGCAGCCGCGCTACTTCGCGGGCATTGGCCGCAGCCTGCTCGCGGCGGGCGGCAGCTTCCTCATCCGATACCGTTGGGCGCACGCGGGCGGCGGGAGCCAGCGCGACGGTAGGTATTACTACCGTTTCTACCGCCTTGCCGGGGGCTGCCGTTGGCATTGGCACGAATACCACCAGCTCGCGGCCTGGCTTCAGTGGCCGGCCTTTGGGCAGCTCATTCCAGCGGCGCAGCTGGGTCTGGCTTACTTCAAACCGCTCGGCCAGACTGGCCAGGGTTTCACCACGCTTCACTTTATGAGGGACGCGACGGAAACGCGGGGCAGTTTCAGCAGCATCGGCGCGCGGACCAGTAGTGACGGCCAGCAGCGAGCGGTTCACCCACGGCTCCACGCCTTCGAGCCGTGGCGGCAGGAAGGCTAGCGGACGGGGCAACTCGGTGGCCGGCTGGCAATAGTCGAGCAGCGTATTGCGGTCGGCATCGCCAAAATGCACGGCCGCCGCCGCCGGAAACCGCACGACGTAGGGCCGGTAGCCGGCCGGCAATGCCGCCCGCCGCAGCTCCGGGTTGAAGCGCGTGAGATACAATGAATCCTCGTAGCCACAGGCCTGGCTTAGGCGGCGCAGGTCGAAGGCCCGGCCGCGCAGGCTGAGCGTATCCATCGGCTCGGCATACTGGTAGCGCAGCGTGGGCGTGCGCAGGCCGTGGGCCTCCGCGTACTTCATGCTGTACATGATGGCCGTGAAGGTGGGCACGTAGTTGCGCGTTTCGGCTGGCATGTAGGGGTACAGGTCCCAGAAGGTTTTTTTGCCGGTGCGGCGCATCACGCGCTGCACACTACCCGCGCCCCAGTTGTAGGCGGCCAGCACCAGTTCCCAGTCATGGAACACGCCGTAGAGGTAGCGCAGGTGCTTGCAAGCCGCTTCGGTGGCTTTTTCGGGCGCCATGCGCTCGTCAATCCACTCGTCGCGCTTCAGGCGCAGGTCGCCGGCCGTGGGCCCCATGAACTGCCAGAGCCCGGTGGCACCTACCGGAGATTTAGCGGTGGGAATCAGGGCCGACTCCACCACGGCCAGGTATTTCAGGTCGATGGGCAGGTTGTACTGCGCCAGGTATTTCTCGAAAATCGGGAAGTACAGGTTCTCGCGTTCCAGCACGCGCTGCATGTAGCTGCGGTTGCGGGCTGTGAACAGGGTAACGTAGGCCATCACCGAGTTGTTGAACTGGTGCGGGGCTTCGGTTTCGAAGCAGCCCACGCGGTCGCACACCAAGTCGCGCATGGTGGGCGGGGTGCGTAGCCACTCCAGCCGGGCCGAGTCGATGACGCCGGGCGTCACAGGCACGGCTACCAGCGAATCGGGCTGCAGCTCCAAGCGCACCCGCACGGTATCGCCCAACAGTGCTGGCATTGTGGAAATTACCCGGCCCGTCGAATCGCGCTGCGTTCCCTGCTGGGCCTTGGCAGCGGTGCCCTGCAACAACAGAAAAGGCAGCACCAACCCCAGCCATAAAGGGCGGGGGCGGGAGAATTTTACGTGCTTAATCCCTTGCTTCATAGCACTAAGATAGGCGATAGGTAAAGAACTTGTAGAGATGCCGGCAAAAAAATCCTGATACGCAGCTAAGCGCTTTCAGGATGGCCTATCAGCAAAAATGCCCCAGCCAATGGACCGGGGCATTCGCAATTACCAGCGTGCAACGTACTGGCCAGCTTCTTACTAACAGGTTTTAAGCCACCACTTCCTCGGTAATGGCGCTGGCAAAGGCCAGCAGCTCGGCCTCGCGGAAGGAACCTGCCATTATCTGCAAGCCAATGGGCAAGCCCGTGGAGTCCTCCCCTACCGGCACCGAAATGGCGGGCACGCCGGCTAAAGAGGCTTGAACCGTGAAAATGTCGGCCAGGTACATGGAAACCGGGTCCTGCTTCTCGCCGATTTTGAAGGCCGTGGTGGGCGTGGTGGGCAATACCAGGAAATCGTACTGGCGCAGCAACTCGTCGGTTTTGTCCTTAATCAGACGACGAACACGCTGGGCTTTAGTGTAATAAGCATCGTAATAATTGGCGCTCAGCACGAAGGTGCCAAGCAGGATGCGGCGCTGCACTTCGGCCCCGAAGCCCTGGGCGCGGCTCTTTTTGTAGAGCGACTCCAAATCCGTAGCATCCGGGGCACGGTAGCCGTATTTCACGCCATCGAAGCGGCCCAGGTTGGAGCTGGCTTCGGCGGTGGTGAGGATGTAGTAAGTCGGAATCATGAAATCGAGGTAGGGGAAATCCACCGCCTCAACTACGTGGCCCTGGCCGCGCAGCAAGTCGAGCTGGGTTTCCATGGCCGCCTTGATTTCGGGGTTCAGGCCCTCGCTGTTCACGGCATCGGCGATGTAGCCGATGCGGTAGTGGGCGGCAGGCGTGAGCTGCTGGCTGTAGGCGGGCACTTCGCGCTGGCTGGCGGTGCTGTCCATGCCATCGGGGCCGGCCATTATTTCGGTCAGCAGCGCGGCATCGGCCACGGAGCGGGTGATGGGGCCAATCTGGTCGAACGACGACGCAAAGGCTACCAAGCCGTAGCGCGAGATGCGCGAGTAGGTCGGCTTAAAGCCTACTACGCCGCAAAACGCGGCCGGCTGGCGCACCGAGCCACCCGTGTCGGAGCCAATTGAAGCCAGGCACATATCAGACTGTACGGCCACCGCCGAGCCGCCCGACGAGCCACCGGGCACGCGGCTGGGGTCCACGGCGTTGCGGGCCGGGCCGAAATACGAGGTTTCGTTTGAGCCGCCCATGGCAAACTCGTCGCAGTTCTGGCGGCCGATGATGATGGCATCGGCATCGAGCAGGCGCTGCACGGCCGTACCGGTGTAGAGCGACTTGAAGCCATCCAGCATCAGGCTGCTGCTTTGCAGCGAGTGGCCGGCGTAGGCCAGTACATCCTTGATGCCGATGACCATGCCGGCGAGCGGACCGGCGGTGCCGGCGGCCAGTTTGGCATCCACGGCGTCGGCCTGGGCGCGGGCCTCGTCGGGCCACACTTCCAGGAAGGCGTTGAGGGTGGAATTCTGGCGCTCGATGTTGCCCAGGTAATACTCAACGAGCTGGCGGCAGGACGTGGTGCCCGCCGTCAGCTCGCTACGAACTTCGGATAAAGACTGAAAACGCTTCAAACTATTTGCAGATTTTAGGTGACCGATTCTGGAATTAAGCGTCGGGATTGGCGGGAATGTAAGGCTGCCGGGGCTGGGTACCTTCGGGGGCCAGGTTGGGCGGCAACGCGGGAGCTACGTACGGCGCATCGGCCGTGGGGTAGCTGGTGTGCTCGGAGTGAGTCGTGGTGACGGCCGCAGCAGCGGGTGTAGCCCACGGGTCGAAACCGGAGCCGGGCTCCGCCACTGGAGCTACGGGAGCCTGCGGCAGGGGCGCGGGGTACTGGTTCTGGGGGGCGTAATTGGGGTTGGGCTGCTGGTTGTAGTTGGGCTGCCCGGGCTGGCCGGCCTGCTCAAACTCGCGGCGGATTTCGGTGCTGGCATCCTTGAACTCGCGGATGCCTTTGCCCAGGCCCCGGGCCAGCTCCGGAATTTTATTCGCCCCAAAGAAAATGAGGATAACAACCATTATCAGCATCAGCTCCGAGCCGCCGATATCGCCCAGAAATAGGATGAGTGGGGTTTGCATGATTTCTAACTAGCGTTGAAACGGGATAAATAAAGAACCGGGCAGCGGCTTAGCCGAGCTGCTGGTTAGGGTCGTTGGGGTTGTAGGCCGGCGGGGCGGGCTGCTGGTAGCCCGGCTGGCCCGGCTGCGCATACGTGTTATGCTGCGGCTGCTGGGGGTAGCCGCCTTGCTGGGGATAACCCTGCTGCGGATAGCCCTGGGCGGGAGGTCCCTGCTGGGGATAGCCCTGCTGGGGATATTGCTGCTGGTAGGGCGGGGCTGGCTGGTCGCGGTACTGCGGCTGCTGGTCTTCGGGCTTGGTGCTGGCGTCTTTGAACTCGCGTACGCCCTGACCCATGCCCCGGAACAGCTCCGGAATACGCTTGGCTCCAAATAACAGAATAACTACGAATAAAATAAGCAGCATTTCGGTTGTCCCGAAGCTACCAATCAGAAACAGGGAATGAAGCATGGAGAGGGGGGCACTTGGGCCCAATATTGGGTGAGAAAAGAGGATATACGCAGCCGAGCGCCTTTTGGAGTATCAAAGATACCCGATAGAGCTGTTTAGATGATGAAGCGCGCCTTCGACGGACAATTCACCGGGGTTCAACGGGCAAGCATTACGGTTGGACGACATCGCCGCTGCTTACTTGTCCCAACCCATTAGCTTTGTTGTTCCGTTCATCCGTGCTTTCTCATTTCGAATGAGTTACGGCAGCTCTTCCCTAATCCAATCAGTTGTGAAATCATCCAAGACCACGAATTCCGCCACCCTTCCCCTGCGACAGGTAAACGAGCCCGAACGTCTGGAAACGCTCTATAGCTATAATATCCTCGATACCGACCCGGAGCAGGTATTCAATGATTTGGCGCAGCTGTCGGCTTTTATCTGCGGCACGCCCATGTCGCTGGTTTCGCTGATTGATGGCGAGCGGCAGTGGTTTAAAGCCCGCGTGGGCCTCGAAGCCAAGCAAACGCCCCGCGAACACGCCTTTTGCCAGTACGCCATGCGCGCTCCTGATGTATACGAGGTGCCTGATGCGGCCCTCGACCCCCGGTTTGCCGATAACCCGCTGGTAACGGGCACGCCCAATATCCGCTTCTACGCCGGCGCGCCCCTGCTCTCGCCCGATGGCCAGCCCCTGGGCACCCTGTGCGCCCTTGATACCGTGCCCCGGCAGCTCACCTCCGACCAGCGCGAGGCCCTGCGCGTGCTGGCCCGCCAGGTGATGGCCCACATGGAGCTACGCCGCGTGCGCACCCAGCTCGAAGACGAGCGCCAGAAGCTGGAAGGCGTGCTGCGCATGGCCAACAGCACCGGCGACTCGCTATTTACCAACGGCCGGGCCGAAATCTTCGTGAAGCAGGACCAGCGCCTGGTGCGCGTGGCCACCGCCGATTTGCAGTACGTGGAGGCCCTCGGCGACTACGTGAACCTGCACACCACCCGCGAGCGCCTCACCGTGTACGGCACCATGAAGGACTTCGAAGCCAAGCTGCCCGGCCGCGATTTCGCCCGCATTCACCGCAAGTACATCGTGCGGCTCGACCGCATCGTGGCCATTGAGGCCGACGCGGCCCTGCTCGACGGCAGCTCGAATACCGGCCCCACCCGGACGCCCATGCGCGTGCCCATCGGCAGCTCATACAAAGCCGGGTTGCTCAATCGGCTCACCTTGGTTTAGAAGCTGGCGGGGGCTACAATTACTCCAGACCCGGCAAAGCTGACGTTCGCCGCGCTAATGGCTCCCTTCACCGAATTGCTCAGCTAATAGGTAGCCCCGCCCTGCATCTTTGATACGGTTATCGGTTGCAGCAGGCTAGTAGCCGCCGCTGCCGACAGCTAAGTTTGTTTTCATAGCTCAGAAAGACCCGCACCTTTGGAGCGGGTTTTTTTATTTTTAGGCTGACTTGGTCCGGCAGGGCTGTTATTCCCTACCGCAAGAGCTCATATCAGCCCCAGCGCCTAGCGGTGACCCAGCCAGGATTCCGGGTTGAGGTTGGACGAGTTGTGCCATACCTGAAACTGCACTTCGGACGTGCCCTCGGCATCCGTCGCCACCGTGCCGATAACGTCGCGGGCACTCACGCGCTGGCCCACGCTCACGCTTACGGAGCGCAGCTTGGCATACACCGTGAAGAAGTCGCCGTGCTGAATCATCACAATGGTGTTCATGCCCGCGATATTGGTCACGGTCTGCACCTTACCATCGAAGCAGGCGCGCACGGCCTCGCCGGCCCCGGTCTGGATGTCCACGCCCCGGTTTTCGACGGTCACGTTTTTCAGCACCGGGTGGGGATGCCGGCCAAAGTGCTGGCTGATAAAGCCTCGGCTCACGGGCCAGGGCAGTCGGCCCCGGTTGCCCGAAAAAGAAGACGACAACTGCGCAGTTTCGGGCGTGAGGGCAATGCGCACGGCGCGGCGGTCGGCGGCAGCTTCGGCGGCCGTTTCGGGCGCGTCCATTTCCGGGTTGGCCGTGTCGTTGTTCGCGTCGGAGCTGGTTTCTGCAGTGGTGGCTTCTTCGTTGCGACGGGTGCGGGCGGGGCTGGCGCTGGCGTTGTTGCGGGCAGCACGAGCGGCGCGGGCATCGCGGGCGGCGGCCACAGCGGCTTCGCGGCGGGCGGCCAGGCGGGCGGCACGAGCGGCACGGGCTATTTCTTCGCGCACCCGCTCGGCAATCAGGTTATCGAGGCGGTTGACGGCCTGGCGGCGCTCCTCCAGCTCCTGGCGCAGGCCCTGCTCCTGCTGGCTGAGCTGCTGCACCATCTCGTCTTCTTTCGATTTGAGGGTGAGCAGGTTTTTATTCTCACTCAGCTGGCTGTTCAGCAGGCTGCTTTTGCGCTGCTGCTGCTTGGTGAGGCCCGAAAGCTCCTGATGCAGCCGGTATTGCGTGCCCATGATGCGGGCCGCCTGCCGCTGCCGCTCCTCGGTGTATTGCCGGATGTAGCGCAGCCGCAGCGCAAACTGGTTGAACGACTCCGATGCAAACAAAAACATCAGCCGGTTGAAGCCATTCGACGTTTTTGAAGCCGTATAAAGCAGACGGGCATATTCCGCCTTCAGCTGGGCCAGGGTCTGCTGGGTCTGAATAACCTGCTTCGCCGTCTGGTGCACGTTGGTTTCGATGCCGTGCAGCTGGGTCGAAATCCCCTGAATAACCTGCTTTTTCTCGGTCAGCTTTTCGGTGATGACGTGAAGCTGGCCCAGACTCACCTTTTTCTTTTCCTGGGTTTGGTTCAGCGCCTGGCTGGTTTGCTGAATCTGGCGCAGGTTGTTCTGGCGCTCGCGCTCCAGCTGCTCTTTGCTTTTGGCACGGGCCGGCCGGGTACTGGTGGTAGCCTTTGTGCGGGTACGGGTGGGCTGCTTGATGCTCCGGGCTGACTTTGCCGGCTGCCGCACCGGCTTGGCGGGTTGTTTGGGCTTGCGGTGCTGCGCACCCACGGGCCCCGCCAGCAGCAGGCCCAGCAGGGCGAATAGCCACCACCGGCCACGAATGGCCATCGCGCCAGCTTTTACTTCCGAAACGAGTGCTTTCTCAGCCTGTACTACCTGCTTATTCAACGTGCGCCATTCAAAACCCGCCACTACTATGGCGGGGCAAAGGTAATCGGGTGAGTGGTTGTTAATTGTTGGCCCGAATCAGTTTCGCGCCACCGCGCTTGCGGCCCGGCTACTTAATGCGCCGAAAGCCCTTGGGCACGGCAAACGGAAACGTCAGCCGCTCGCGGCCAGTGTTCACCTTATTGTAATTGATGGCTGCCGTGACCACGCCCGCCGCCGGCTGTTGCGCCTGAATGAAAGTGGCATGCGCAAAAGGCAGACCCGCCGGCTCATCCAGCGGCTGGAAATCGGTGTAATCGACGGTGAGGTTGCGTTTGGTGGCTTCGTCGCTCATTTTGAGCTGCTGCACGCGGCCGGTGCCGGCTTGCAGCAGGCGTTCTACCAGCACATCGGCCAGGGGGTAGCTCACACGCTGGCGGCCAGCTTCTTCGGTGGCCACGGTGGGCTTGGTGCCGGTGGGGGCGGGCAGGTAGTCGCCGAGTAGCAGGGCCTGCATCTGGGCAAAGCTCACGGGCACATTCAGCAGCTTGCTGAGGTAGTCGTAGCCGCCCGAGAAGTAGGTTTTATCCAGCCGGTTCATCACCCGCACCGAATCATGCGTGAGCACGGCGCGCACGCCCTCAATACCCGCCAAACCCGCCGACACCCAGATGATGCTGTCGCGGCGCATCCGCAACGAGAGGTTGGCTCCCTGCTTGTTGCCCTTCATGTTAATCTGGGCTTTCGCCTTGGCATTCAGAAAGATGAAGGTAGTATTGGTGGCCTTCACCGAAGGCAGAGCGGGCTCCATCATGGGGGTAGAGGTGCCCGGCCCGGCTGCCGACGTGGTAGTGGGTACGGCCTTGCGGGCGCAGCTGCCCAGCAGCCCCAGGGCCAGCAGTAGCGTGACTTTATTCATACAGTTTATGGTCTTTCAATTTCCGCTCCAGCAGGTCGGACGTTCCTCCGATTTTATGAGCCCGCTGCCATTCCACCACGGCTTTGTCCTTCTCGCCGAGCTGGAACAATACGTCGCCGTAGTGCTCGATGATGGAGCCGTCTTTGCTGGTTTGCAGCGCTTTTTCCAGGGCAGTTTTTGCCCCGGCGTAATCTTTTTGCTTGTAAAGCACCCACGCATACGTATCCAGATAGGTGTCGTTGTCAGGGAATTGCTTCACGACTTTGCCCGACATCTGTTTGGCCTTGTCTAGCTTTTCGCCCCGTAACGACAGGAAATAGCTGTAATTGTTCAGCACCTGCACATTATCCGGGTCGCTCACCAAAGCTGATTCATAAGCCGAATCCGACTTTTCGTACTCGTGCAGCTCGTGGTAAGCATCGCCCAGCTGGGCATCGAACTGGCCCAGCAACGGCGCGTTGTTCACCACCAGCTTGCGGCCGTGCTCCAAGGCTTTCACGCCTTTCTGAGGCTGCTTTTTCAGCAGGTAAGCCACACCGTTATAAAACCACAGCGACGACTGGTTGGGAAATAACTCCAGCGCCCGGCCCGAGTGCACGAGCAGCGAATCGGTCTGGTTCAGCTCGGCATCAATCAGCACCACCTGCTGCCACACCTGGAACTTGGAATTGTCGTAGCGCAGGGCTTGCAGGTAGGTGTTGCGGGCGTCCTTTTTGTGGTCGGTCAGGGTCTGCACATCACCGGAAATGGCGTAGGCCTTGGCATCCTTGGGGTAGCTTTTGACGGTGGCCGCCGCGAGGTCGCGCACCAGCTGGTTGGTCGGTTCCTTGGGGCTGGGCAGTTGCTTGATGTAGCCCACCAGAATGCGCACCCGGGCATCAATGTCCAGCGCGGGGCTGGCAAAAGCCTGGCGGAGCTGCTGGTCGGCATCGGCATCCTGCTTCTGCTGGCGGTACACTTCCGACAGTATCAGGTGGGCTTGGGGGTTGTCGGGGTCGAGGCGCAGGGCCTGTTGGGTCACGCGCACGGCATCGGGCAGGCGGTTGTTGCTGGCGTACATCTCGGCTTGGGCCAGCACGTAGCGCGCCTCGGTCGGGTTGGCCTTGATGAGCTTTTCGCCCTCAGCCAACGCCAGGTCCAGCTTGTTCTGCTTGAGGTAAATCTGCTGCTTCTTGAAGGAAATCTCGTCGACCTGGCCAAACTCTTTTTCGGCCTGGTCCAGCGTGGTCAGGGCCTCGGGCAGGTGGTTCTGGGCCAGGTAGAGGTCGGCCAGATTGAACAGGTAGCTGCCCGAGTTGGGTACCTGCTTGATGAGCGTGGCGTAGGTTTTGGTGGCCGCCTCATACTGCTTCTGGCTGGCCTGCGCTTGGGCTAACAATAGGTAATAATAGGCATTTTGCGGGTCGAGGCGGGTGGCGGCTTCGGCGTAGTTGGTGGCGTCGCGCAGGTTGCCGCTCAGCAGGCTGGCTTCGGCAATCTTGTAGTTGATGGCCGCGTTGTCGGGGCGCAGCGAGTAGGCTTTCAGTAGGTTTTCGAGGCCTTTGGGGTAGTCCTCCAGCATCACGTACTTCACGCCGTCCACAAACAGGGCCTCGCTCTGCTCCTTCTCCCGCTCCGACAGGCCCGGCATCAGGGCGCGCTTGGCGCGGAGTTCGGCCACGCGCTTCTCCAGCTCGCGTTGTTCTTTTTCCAGCACGCGCTGCTCCTTGCGGCTCAGCTTGGCCGGCGGCTCAGGCGTGCCCGACGGGGCCTGTGCGTATCCCGGGGCCGTCAGCCCCACCCAAACCAGCAGACTCAGAACAACTTGACGCATATACAAGAAAACCGGACCTGAGGCCCGGCCCACGAAATTACGGGGAATAAAAGCCAACGACGCGGCCCCCGGGAGAAGGCCGCGTCGTGGTAACGCATTTCGGACTTAAAATGTCACACCCGTAGCTGGTTATAATCGCCGAGGCTCAGGTCATCGGGCGTGCCGGTCACGGTGGCGAAGTTGCCAATCATCGAATTGGTGATAACCGCGTTCAGCACCGAGGCCGACTGCTGCACGATGGAATTCGACAGACGCGAGTCGCGCACGTTGGCGCTGGCACCCAGCGAAACGTGCGGCCCCACCACCGAATCAGTAATGATAGCGCCCTCGCCGATGTACACCGGCTCGATGATAACAGAGTTGGTGATTTTGGCCGACTCAGCTACCAGCGACTCGCCGCGCTCCTTCAAATACTCCAAGTAGCGCTGGTTGGTGAACACCGTGGCGTCCTTATTGCCGCAGTCGAGCCACTCGGTCACGCGGCCGGGTACGAAAACGGTGCCCTTGTTCTTCATGTTTTCCAAGGCATTGGTGAGCTGGTACTCGCCCTTGTCCTTGATGTCGTTGTCGAGCAGGTATTGCAGTTCGCTACGCAAATACTCGCCGTCCTGGAAGTAGTAGATGCCGATGATGGCCAAGTCTGACACGAACTCCTGCGGCTTCTCCACAAACTCTGTAATCTGGCCCTGCTCATTCAGTTTCACCACGCCGAAGGGCTTGGGGTCGTCCACTTTCTGCACCCAGATGGTGCCGGGCACACTGGAATCCAGCGTGAAATCGGCTTTAAACAAGGTATCGGCAAAAGCCACCACCACCGGGCCAGTTAGCGATTCTTTGGCGCACAGAATGGCGTGGGCCGTGCCCAGCGGCTCGTCCTGATACACAATGGTACCCTTCGCCCCCACCGACTCGGCAATCTTCACTAGGTTTTTCTCCACCTCCGCCCCGAAGCGGCCAATGATGAAGGCCACCTCGTCCACCGGCTCACCGCAGACCTTGGCAATGTCCTCCACGAGGCGCTGCACAATGGGCTTGCCCGCAATGGGAATGAGCGGCTTGGGAACGGTGAGGGTGTGGGGGCGCATGCGTTTGCCCATGCCGGCCATCGGGACGATGATTTTCATGTGGTTGGTTGGTGATTTATCCTAGTAATTATTGGTAAAAGAACGTCATGCCGGGCACAGTCGCAGCATAGGTGTCGAGCAAATAATTTACTTGCCGGAGTTAGCGCTGCGGTAAGATGCTTCAAATGCGCGGATGCCAGCCGGCACGGCATTCGGCTGTTTTTGCAAGCTGGTTACTGCTTGCCCGTGCTTCCATACCCGCCCGCGCCGCGTTGGGTTGCGCTCAGCGCCTCAACGGGCTGCCAGGCAATGGTTTCGTGTTTGGCAACTATCAGCTGGGCAATGCGTTCGCCGTCATTCACCACGAAAGGCTCGTTGGATAAATTCACGAGCAGCACCCGGATTTCGCCTCGGTAGTCGGCATCAATCGTTCCCGGACTGTTCACAATACCGATGCCGTGCTTCACAGCCAGCCCGCTGCGTGGTCGCACCTGCGCTTCGTAGCCTACGGGTATTTCCAGGCTTAGGCCGGTAGGGATAAGCTGGCGTTCCAGCGGCCCGAGCGTGACGGGTCCATCGGCTAGGTGAGCGCGCAGGTCGAGGCCGGCGGCGTGGGGTGTCTGGTATTCGGGCAAGGGGTGGCCCGAGTGGTTGATAACGGGAATGTGCATGGGCAGTAATAAGGGAACGGGCAAAGATAGAAGCAGGCCTATACTATCCCAACCGCATTACACTTTGGCAACATTCAATGCCGGGCGGGGCCGCTCCACCGCGTACAGCGCCAGCAGGAAGGCCACCGTGAGGCCCGCGTGCCAGGCGTGACGCACCCACCAGCCCGCCGGTTGCACCCACCAGCCTAGTGCCACCAGCCCCGAGGCAAATACCAGCCACAGCCCCAGCCGCACCGCCGGATACGGCACCGGGAAATGCCGCTCGCCCAGACGCCAGCACAACACCGCCATCATGAAATAACAGGCCAGCGTGGCAATGGCCGAGCCCAGGTAGCCCAGCAGCGGAATCAGCACGAAGTTGAGGGCAATAGTAAGTACCGCCCCGCCCGCCCCGATGTAGGTGCCGTAATACGTCTTATCGGTGAGCTTAAACCATACCGACAGGTTGTAATAAACGCCCAGAAACAGATTAGCCAGCAGCAGAATGGGCACCACCACCAGCCCCTGCAAATACTCCGGCCGCCGCAGAAACAGCCGCCCGAAATCCTCCACATTCAGGCTAATTCCCACGAAAATTACCGCGCAGCACAGCGTAAACCACTTCAATATCATGGCAAACGTGGCCGGCGAGTTCCTCTCCGTGCTTTGAGCGAAGAAGAACGGCTCGGCCGCGTAGCGGAACGCCTGAATGACCAGCGACATGAAGATGCTCAGCTTATAGCACGCCCCATAAATACCCACTGCCGTGAGGCTGCTCTGGCCGGGATAGAAATTATCGGGCAGCCACTTGGGCAGCAGAATGCGGTCCAGCGTCTCGTTCACCATGCCGGCCAGCCCCATCAGCATCAGCGGGAAAGCATAGCCCAGCAGCGGCTGCAGCAACGATAGATTCAGCCGAAAGCGGAAATCCAGCAGCTCGCGCCACAGCAGCAGCAGCGTAAGGCCGCTGGCAAAGAGGTTCGATAAGAAAACATAGCCCACGCCCACCGTGGGGTCGTACACCCGCGCCACCAGCGGCTGCAAAAAGGTCAGCCATTTGCCGCTCATCACCGCCGGGCAGAGCACGATGAAAAACAGGTTCAGCGCCACGTTGGCGATGATGCCGGCCAGCTTGATACCGGCAAACTTGCGCGCCTTGTTCTCCAGCCGCAACCGGGCAAACGGGATGGCCGTCAGCGCATCCAGCCCCAGAATCAGGGCCACCCACACCGCGTATTGCTCGTGCCCAGGCGGTATTTCCAACAGGCTCAGCAGCGGGCGCGCCAGCAGCATCAGCAGCACCGTGAGGCCGGCCGTGCTCACAAATAGCAGGCTCAGCACCCGGTCGTACAGCTCCTTGCGGTCAGCACCCGCCCGGTTGGCGAAGCGGAAAAACGTGGTTTCCATGCCGTAGGTAAACACCACGTTCAGAAACGACACGTAGGCGTACAGCCCCGTCACCACCCCGTACTCCGCCGCCGAAAACGCCGCCGTGTATATCGGCACCAGCAAATACGTGAGCACCCGGCCCACAATGCTGCTCACGCCATACACGGCCGTTTGCGAGGCTAATCTTTTGGCAATTGCACTCATATTGTCATTGCGAGCAAAACGCAGTGGAGCGCGGCAATCCGTCCTTCCAATGTGATAAGCCCTGAATTGTGATAAGCACCAGCCTCTATAAAACAAATACGACGCGGTGCCAGCAGTTAAAGGGAGTTGTCACAGCAAGAAAGCTGGTCGCTGAAAACAGGACGAATTGCCGCGCTCCACTGCATTGCGCCCGCAATGACAATCCTCAACATTATTTCCCGGTGAACACCGCCGGCCGCTTCTCCACAAAAGCCGTGGTGCCTTCCTTGAAATCCTCGCTCTCAAACGCCCGCTCAAATGCCCGGGCTTCGGTTTCGTAGCCATCGGCGCCTTTGGTGTAGTGCGCGTTCACGCAGTCCAGCACCAAGCCCACAGCCAGCGGGGCCTTGCCCAGAATCTTGTTCAGCAGCTGCGTGCAGAACGGCAGTAGCTCCGCCTGCGGCACCACATGGTTCACCAAGCCGAGGCGCAGGGCTTCGTCGGCTTTCACCATATCGGCCGTTAGCAGCAGCTCAATGGCCTTGCCCTTACCGATAAGCTGCGGCAGGCGCTGGGTGCCGCCGTAGCCGGGCGGCAGGCCCAGGTTCACTTCCGGCTGCCCAAAACGGGCATTGTCCGAAGCCACGCGCATGTGGCAGGCCATGGCCAACTCGCAGCCACCGCCCAGCGCGAAGCCGTTCACGGCTGCTACCACCGGCTTGGTACTGGCTTCGATGCGGGCAAATGCCTCTTGTCCCGCCAGCGAGGCCCGGCCGGCCCGCTCCGGCGTGAGGGCCGCCAGCTCCGCGATATCCGCGCCGGCCACGAAGGCCTTCTCGCCGCTGCCCGTCAGGATAATGCCGCGCACCTGCGGCTCGGCCAGCGCCTGCTGCACGGCCGCGTCGATGTCGGCTATCGTGGCCGCGTTCAGCGCATTGAGCTTGGTGGGCCGGTTGATGGTGATGGTGAGGATGCCGCTGGCGGCGTCCAGGTCGTAAAGCAGGTTTTCGAAAGAAGCAGACATAAGCAGAGAGGAAGCCCCGAAATGCGGTTGGCAGCGCCAAAGATAGGACACGCGCCGCCCCGTGCCGGTCGGGTTAATACCCCGGTTCGCCGCCCCAGCATCCCGCCCCAACGAAACCATCTGCCCACCTAAGCCAAAACAAGCCAGCTTTGCATCGGCAATCAGGTATAGCTATTTGAATTTAAATAAGTAGCTTTAGCGCCATACCCTACTCTTTTTTCACACCTAACCTCTTACTACAATGGGCTTTGTTTCCGAATTCAAGGAGTTCATCTCCAAAGGCAATGTGCTCGACCTGGCGGTCGGCGTCATCATCGGCGGCGCATTCGGCAAAATCGTGTCCTCGCTCACCGACGACATCATCATGCCCATTCTCAGCGTGTTCACCAGCGGCATCGACTTCAACGAGAAGTTTTTCACCCTCGATGGCAAGCACTACGACACCCTAAAAGCCGCCCAGGATGCCAAAGCTGCCACTATTGCCTACGGCAACTTCATCAATGCCATCATCTACTTCCTCATCATTGCCTTCGTCATTTTCTGGGTGGTTAAGCTCGCCAACCGCTTCAAACGGCCCGCCGAAGTAGTGGTAGCCGCCGAGCCCGCCCCCACTAAAGAGCAACTCCTGCTGGCCGAAATCCGCGATTCGTTGCGTGCCGGCCGCGCCTAAGTCGCCCATTCCGTTCACCCAGAAAAAACCGTGGTTTACCGAGTGGCAGGCCACGGTTTTCGCTTTTTTGCTTCAACCAGTCATTTTATTCAAGCTGGTTAATTGGTCGATTCAAAATAAGTTGCGAACTTAGGGGCAGCCTAACGCCGCAGGCCGTCCTTTTGGATACCTGCATTGAACCACCCACTTCTCTCAATCGTTAGGCCGCTATCCTGCTCCCCTCACCACCATCGCGCCCCATGAAAATATTGTTTGTTGCCGCACTTTTTGGCGGCTTGAGTTTTGGAGCTGCCTCAGCGGCCCACGCCCAAACCGGGCCGGCATTCCCCATGCCCGGCAAAGCCACCAGCGAAGAAGGCGCCCGCGTCACCACGGCCAACAACGCCCAGGAATTAGCCCGCAACCAGCGCCGCGCCGCCATGACGCCCGACGAAGTGAAGCGCGACCAGCAGCTTGAGCTCCTCGAAGCCCGCACCGGTAACACCAGCTTCGGTGCCCGGGGACCCGAGCGCCAGTTCGACTCCAACCGCAGCGGCAACGGCTTCATGGTCCGCAAGTTTAAAGCCACCCCCGGCAAGCCCGGCTATGTTAGCAAGCGCGGCACGGGCCATACCCCGGGCAGTTCCAATCCGGCTGGTAAGCCGTTGGTGCACAAGCACAAGGGCCAACACAGATTTCTCTTTTTCTAGACCACGGATTCGCTCGGATTTTTCGGATTCCACGGATTTTGTAGACGATTTCAGTTGTCAGATATCAAAAAAGGCTGCCTCATCGGGCAGCCTTTTTCGTTTGTTTTCAAAGTTTAACAATGACGCAAAAAACAAAAAGGCTTGCCGGATGGCAAACCTTTTTGTTTTTCAATACACGTCCACAAAATCCGTGGAATCCGAAAAATCCGAGCGAATCCGTGGTCTTAGAGCGTACGCTTGATTTCCTTTTCTTCGAAGCCTTCGATGTTATCGCCTTCCTGCAGCTCGTTGAAGCCTTTGATGGAGATACCACATTCGTAGCCCTGGCGCACCTCGCTCACGTCGTCTTTGAAACGCTTGAGGTCCTGGATATCGCCCGTGTACATCACGATGCCATTGCGAACCACGCGCACCTTGGTTTTGCGGGTCAGGGTGCCTTCCGTCATCATACAGCCGGCAATGGTGCCCACTTTGGTGATGTTGAACACCATCCGTACTTCGGCATTGGCCGTCACCACCTCCTGCACCGTCGGGGCCAGCATGCCTTCCATGGCATCCTTCACCTCGTTGATGGCGTTGTAAATGATGGAGTACAGGCGGATATCAATCTGCTCATTCTCAGCCAACTTACGGGCACTCTGCGAGGGCCGTACCTGGAAGCCAATAATGATGGCGTCAGAAGCCGAAGCCAGAAGCACGTCGCTTTCGGAAATAGCGCCCACCCCTTTCGATAGGATGTTCACCTTTACTTCCGGCGTGCTCAGTTTCAGCAGCGAGTCGGAAAGTGCTTCCACCGAGCCGTCCACGTCGCCCTTCACCAGGATGTTGAGTTCCTTGAACGAGCCGATTGCCAAACGGCGACCAATTTCGTCCAGCGTGATGTGCTTCTTGGTCCGGATGGTTTGCTCACGGGCCAGTTGCAGACGCTGGGTAGCGATTTCGCGGGCTTCGCGCTCCGTCTCCATTACCTGGATACGGTCGCCGGCCTGCGGGGCCCCGGTCAGACCGAGTACCTGCACCGGCGTTGCGGGCGGTGCCGACTTCATTTTCTTACCACGGTGGTCCGTCATGGCCTTCACGCGACCAAAGTGCGGGCCGGCCAGAATCACGTCGCCCACGTTCAGCGTGCCGGTTTGCACCAGCACGGTGGTTACGTAGCCACGGCCTTTGTCCAGCGAGGCTTCAATCACGGTGCCGATGGCACCACGGTCGGGGTTGGCTTTCAGGTCGAGCAATTCAGCCTCCAGCAGCACCTTTTCGAGCAGGTCTTCTATACCAATGCCCGATTTGGCCGAAACCTCCTGGCTCTGGTATTTGCCACCCCATTCTTCCACCAGAATGTTAATCTGGGAAAGCTCCTCGCGGATTTTCTCGGGGTTAGCGGTGGGCTTGTCAATCTTGTTGAGGGCGATGATAATCGGCACCCCAGCCGCTTGCGCGTGGTTGATGGCTTCCTTCGTCTGCGGCATCACCGAGTCGTCAGCCGCCACCACGATGATGGCAATGTCCGTCACCTTGGCACCACGGGCACGCATAGCCGTAAAGGCTTCGTGACCAGGCGTATCAAGGAACGTGATAGGCTGACCTGATTTGGTGCGAACCTCATAAGCACCAATGTGCTGGGTGATACCACCGGCTTCGCCTTTGGCCACACTCGCATCGCGGATGTAGTCAAGCAGCGACGTTTTGCCGTGGTCGACGTGGCCCATGATGGTCACGATGGGGGCGCGGGGCTTGAGGTCTTCCTCAGCATCGCCGGCATCCACATCAATCTCCTCTTCTTCAGCCGACAGGAATTCCACGTCAAAGCCAAATTCGTCGGCAATCACGGTGATGGCTTCAGCATCAAGGCGCTGGTTGATGGACACGAACATGCCCATGCCCAGACACACCTTAATCACCTCGTTCACGTTCACATCCATCAGCGAAGCCAAATCATTGGCCGAGATGAATTCGGTGAGCTTGAGGGTCTTGGCGTCGAGCTCGTTCTGTGCACGCAGGGCCTCGCGGTCCTCCGCCAGCATGCTGCGCTTGTCGCGGCGGTACTTGGCGCGGTTCTGATTATTGCCGCCCTTATTGCCACCGAGCTTGGCCAACGTGGCCTTAATCTGCTCCTGAATCTGCTTTTCAGCCTGCTCAGGGGTGAGTGCGGGTGCATTAGGCTTGGGAGCCGTATTCTGGCCGGGACGCTGGGGACCACCGGGACGGTTGCCGCCGGGGCCACCGTTGGGACGGTTGCCCTGGTAGCCACCACCCTGGCCGGGAGCGCCAGCAGGGCGGTTGCCCTGATAGCCGGGGCTGGGAGGCGAGGTGGTGCTGCCGGGAGGGCCGGGCAGGCGCGTGCGCTTTTTCTGGCCAGGGCCAGCGGGCAAACCGCGCTTGCTCACATCCGACGAAGCAATGGGGCGGGGACCACGGCCACCCGGCCCACGCCGGTCATTGTTGATGGACGACAAGTCAATCTTGCCCAATACAGTCAGACCTTTCAGCGTGTCTGACTTGGCCACGATAGTGCTGGTGTCTTCGGGCGTAGCGGCTGGTTCAGCAGGAGCAGCGGCTACGGGAGTAGCAGCGGCAGCAGCCGGAGGAGTTACCGGAGCAACAGGCGCGGCCGGAGCAGCAGCCACTGGGGCCGGAGCCACCGGCTCAGCTTTCGCTACGGGCTGGGCTACGGGAGTCGGGGCGGCAACCGGGGCCGAGGCAGCCGGAGATTCTACTTTAGGAGCAGGAGCCACTGGGGCTTCCACTTTCGCTGCTACGGGAGCCGGAGCGGGTGCGGGTGTCGGAGCGGCAGCCACCGGGGCTGGAGCTACCGGAGCGGCAGCCACCGGCCGGGGCGGAACCACGCGGCCTTTGCTGTCCAGCTCGATTTTACCCAGCACTTTCAGGCCGGGCACGCTGGGTGCTTCGGGAGCTGGCGTGGGTGCCGGAGCGGCGGCAACGGGAGCCGCGGGGGCTACCGGAGCAGCCGGGGCTGGGGCAGCAGCCACCGGAGCGGCGGCCACGGGTGCCACCGGCGCGGCCGGCTTGGGAGCCGGTGCGGGCGTAGCCACCGGCGCATGGCGCGGGGCTGGGGCAGCAGGTTTTGGAGCCGCATCGAGGTCGCTCTGGCGCTTGGCCTGAATGACTTTCTGGGCTTCTTGACGGTCGTGGGCAGAGGCCGCGAATTCCTTCTCCAGCGAGGCCACTTGCTCACCGGTGAGCTTCGTGGTCGGCTTGTTCTCTACTTGTATACCTTTCTTGGCCAGGGCTTCTACCACCCTGTCCATTCCAATATTCAGGTCTTTGGCCGCCTGTTGTAGCCGTTTCGGGGTTGCTTCCGCCATTTATCTTTTCTCGCGTAACGATACGCTTCTAAGTGCAAAGGTATTACATTAAATCTTGCCAGCAGGGTGCAAACCGTGCCTACTGGCCCGATTTGTTACCCTTGCCGTACCGGCCGCGCGGCCGTCATTGGGCTGGCTCGGCGGGAGAGCTCGCGCCCGCTTCCTCAGTCGTTGGTTCGTTTTCGTTGGTCACTTCGGTTTCCAAGGGGGTATGCTCGGGAGCGGTTTCGGTAGCCGAGGCGTGGGTTACGGCCGCTTCTTCGGCGGTCGCATCGTCCGTTTTGCCAGCGGCAACGCGGTTTTTAGCCGTTTCCAGCGAGTTCTCGTCGAGGTCTTCGTCGTCGGCAAATTCTTGGCGGATAATGCGGTACACATCGTCCACCATTTCCTCTTCCAACTCCGTGCGGCGCACGATGTCGTCTTTCTTCACAGCTAGTACGGCGCGGCCGGTGTCCAGACCGATTTTTTTCAATTCGGCCAGTACCCAAGGCTCGATTTCGTCCTGGAACTCGTCCAGCGAAATGTCTTCCTCGTAGTCGATGGCTTCGCGGAATACGTCGATTTCCATGCCCACCAAGCGGCTGGCCAGCTTGATGTTGGCACCGCCGCGGCCGATGGCCAGGCTTACTTGGTCAGGTTTCATGAACACGGAAACCCGGCCGTTCTCCTGGTTTATCTTCATAGAACCTACTTTGGCCGGCGATAGTGCCCGCGCAATATAAAGCTCTAAGTTATCCGTGTAATTGATAATGTCGATATTCTCATTTTCCAGCTCGCGCACCACCGGGTGGATGCGGCTGCCCTTCATGCCCACGCAGGCACCCACAGGGTCGATGCGCTCATCGTAGCTTTCGACGGCTACTTTGGCGCGCTCGCCGGGCTCGCGCACCACGTTTTTGATAACGATGAGGCCATCGTAAATCTCGGGCACTTCCAGTTCGAACAAACGCTCGAGGAAAGCGGGGGCTGCGCGGGAAAGGATGATTTTCGGCGTGCCGTTAATCACCTCAACGCGGTGAACTACAGCGCGCACGGTGTCGCCTTTGCGGAAACGGTCTTTGGGGATTTGCTCGCCTTTCGGCATCACCAGCTCGTTGTCGTCTTTGTCCATGATGAGGGCCTCGCGGCTCCACACCTGGTACACTTCGCCAGTCACGATTTCGCCCACCTGGTCCTTGTATTTCTGGTACAGGTTGTCGCGCTCGAGGTCTTTCACGCGCTGAATCAGCGTTTGGCGGGCCATGAGCACGGCGCGGCGGCCGAAATCCTCCAGCTTCACGCCTTCGGCTACGGATTCGCCAACCTCGAAGTCGGGCTCGATTTTCTGAGCTTCGGCCAGCGGAATTTTATCGTGGTCCCAGATATCCTCCGAGTTATCGTCCACGATTTCGCGGTTGCGCCAGATTTCGAGGTCACCGTTGTCGGGGTTGATGATGACGTCGAAGTTTTCGTCCTGGTCGTACTTCTTGCGAATCATGGTGCGAAACACGTCGTCCAGGATGCTCATCATCGTGGGCCGGTCGATGTTCTTGCTCCGGGCAAATTCGCCGAAGGATTCAATGAGTTCGTGGCTGTTCATAAGAGGCAGAACTGTATTTATTTGAAAGAGATAACAACCTTGGCCTCTGTAATGTCCCCGAAGGGATAGAATGCGGCGGGCAGGGTGGTTTTCTTGGTTTTTTGTTTGATGACTTCCTCGATTTCTACGCCTTCGGCGGTGGCGGCAGTGAGGGTGCCGGTTTTTTCGGTGCCGTCGGCCAGTTTCAGGGCCAGCGAGCGGCCGATGTGGCGCGGGTACTGGCGCGGGTCGGTGAGGGGTTGGTCGGCACCGGGGCTGGTGACTTCCAGGGAATACGCGGATTCTTCGCCGTAGTGCTCGTCGATGCGGCGGGCCAGGCGGCGGCTGATGGTAGCGCAGGCCTGAATGGCGAGGCCGTTGGGGCCGTCGAGAGTGACGGTGACCTTGGGCAGCACCGAATCGGACACGGTGAGGCTCACGATGAACAGCTCCTCTTCGCCGATGGCGTCGTGGAGCATTTCCAGCAGCAGGTTGCGGTCGAAGTGCATAGTTTTTGAAACAAGCGGGCAAAAAAAGAGGGGACTGCGCGTCCCCTCTTTATCAGATTGAATACCAACTTCGGGGCAAAGGTACGACAATTGGGGGCCGAATGCAATATGGAACGAGTGCGGCCGCAGCAACGGTGCAAGCGGCAGAACCTCACCCCCAACCCCTCTCCTTGGGGAGAGGGGAGCCTGACGCGTTTAGGGGTTGAAATAACTTCTGCAACTCTGGCGGCAATCAGTGTCTTTGGTAAACCTCAGTGGCTGATGCGGAGTTTGCGAGTCGACGACCGAACTTCACGACCCAATTCACTCTCATTTTCAACGCCAAATTCCCATGAAATCCTTCACGACTCTTCGCACTGCCGCTTTCGGCCTGACGCTGGCGTTGGCCAGCACGACTGCTTATGCCCAGACGACGCCCACTACTATGCATGCTCCTGCTAAGGATGCGGTGAAGCCAAGCCCGGCGGCTACGGCTACCGGCAAGATTGGCGCAGCCGATGTGACGGTGAACTATAGTAGCCCGGGGGTAAAGGGCCGCAAGATTTTCGGCGGGCTGGAGCCTTATGGCAAAGTGTGGCGCGCCGGGGCTAATGAGGCTACCACGGTCGAATTCAGCAAGGCGGTGACAGTAGAAGGCAAGCCGCTGCCGGCGGGCAAGTACGGCTTCTTTGTGATTCCGGCGGAGAGTGGCCAGTGGACAGTCATCTTTAACAAGGTGCCGAACCAGTGGGGTGCATTCAAGTACGATGAGAAGCAGGACGCCCTGCGCGTGATGGTGACGCCCCGCAAAACGGCAGCCGTGACCGAGCGCCTAGTGTATGAGGTAACGCCTAAGGCGTTGGTGCTGCGCTGGGAAAATGTGGAATTGCCGGTGGCTATTAAGTAGAATTGTTTGCATGAATCGTAGCGTGGACTCTGTGAGTCCGCGTGTGGGGCGTTCCACACGCGGACTCACAGAGTCCACGCTACATACTTTTGTACCCACCCCAACCTGAAATATCATGGAATACAAGCTCACCCAATACAGCCACGGTGCGGGCTGCGGCTGCAAAATCGCGCCAGCCGTGCTCGACCAAATGCTGCACACCAGCATTGCGCAGCCTCAGCACGAGAAGCTGTTGGTGGGCAATGCCAGCCGCGACGACGCGGCCGTATATGATATCGGCGGCGGACAGGCGGTGATTTCGACTACTGACTTTTTCATGCCCATCGTGGATGATGCGTACGATTTCGGGCGCATTGCCTCGGCCAATGCTATTTCGGATGTGTACGCCATGGGCGGGCGGCCGCTGCTGGCCATCGCCGTGCTGGGCTGGCCGGTGGATAAGCTGCCGCCCGAGGTGGCGCGCCGCGTGCTGGAAGGTGCCCGCAGCATCTGCGCCGAGGCCGGGATTCCGCTGGCGGGCGGGCACAGCATCGACTCGCCGGAGCCCATTTTTGGGCTGGCGGTGACGGGCATGGTCGACATCAAAGACCTGAAGCAGAACGACACGGCTACGGCGGGTTCGGAATTATTCCTGACCAAGCCGCTGGGCGTGGGCATCATGACGACAGCCCAGAAAAAGGGCATTCTGCGGGATGAGGATGCCAACATTGCGCCGGCTCAGATGATGCAGCTCAATAAGATTGGGGCGGAGCTGAGCAAGCTGCCCGCCGTGACGGCCCTGACGGACGTGACGGGCTTCGGCCTGCTCGGGCACTTGGCCGAAGTGTGCGAAGGCAGCCACCTGACGGCGGAAATTGACTTCAGCAAAGTGCCGCGCATCGCTGCGGCTGAAAGCTATTTGAAGCAGGGCAGCGTGCCTGGCGGCACCGGCCGCAACTGGGCCAGCTACGGCCACAAAATCGGGCCGGTAACGGACGAGCAGCGGGCGTGGCTGTGCGACCCGCAGACTTCGGGCGGCCTGCTGGTGTGCGTGGAGCCCGCCGGGCGGGCGGCCGTGGAGGCTGTTTTTGCCAAGCACGGGCTGGCGCTGGAGAGCTTCGGCCACCTGCGGACGCACACCGATGGCGAGGCCTGGGTACAGGTGCAAGCCTAGCGTGGAGCTGGCTTTTCAGGCATGAAAACCTCTTTCTTCCGCCCGCTGATTGAAGCGGCCGTGGTCATTTTTCTGGTGCTGGGGGCGGCGCGCTGGGTCACGG
The DNA here is from genome assembly GCF_054776495.1 of Hymenobacter segetis. Classification (NCBI taxonomy): domain Bacteria; kingdom Pseudomonadati; phylum Bacteroidota; class Cytophagia; order Cytophagales; family Hymenobacteraceae; genus Hymenobacter; species Hymenobacter segetis. The sequence goes on from NZ_BAAHBV010000003.1 coordinate 636,802, forward strand.
GGCTGTTCTCAAAGCGTACCCACGTGTACCAGACCACGGCGGCGCGGCAGCTGCGGCTGCTCTTCTGGCCGCTGCTGGCGCTGGGCGCGGGGCTGAGCGTACTGCCCGCCGTGGCCATGGGTGGAGCCGAAGTCAGCGCCTTTGAGTGGCTGCTCACGGCGGGATTTATGCTCTTTACGCTGGCCCTAAGTGGACCGGCGCTGCTGCTGCACCTGCGCTACTGGATTCTGAATCGGGAAACCACGCTGGCTTTTCAGCCCGTTGATAATCGGTTTGAAGTGTATGAAGCCGGGCAACGGGTGCCGTTTGAGTGGCGCGATTTAGCCCGCGTAGAGCGTGTGACATGTAGTGCCCGCCGCACCTTCTGGGCAAAATATGATTACCTGACGCTGCACCTGCGCGACGGCCGTGCCATTATACTTACCGCATTACTTACCGATTTGGAGCCGTTGGCCACTTTTCTGCGTAGCCTGCCCACGGAGCGGCGCACCAAGGCGTGGTGCTGGGTGTAGGTCCTACTTCCGCTTGTACAAGCCGGGCGTGCTTGTCGGTTCGTAGGCGCTGAAGATATTGGGCAGCAGCTGTTGGAGGCGGGGCACCACGCGGCTTTGGTCGAGCAGGTAGGCGGGCGGCGTGGGGCCCATTTTCTGGGCCACGCGCACCACGGCAGCGTACTCGTTGAGGTGGCCGAAATCGACTTGCGACAGGGCCCAGTCGAGGTAGGGCGTGGCGGGGTGGTTGTTGAAATAAGCCCGGTCGTCGGGGCCGAGGATTAGTAGCGTCTGGCCGCGCAGGGCGGCGTAGCGCGGGTCGGGCTCCAGACCGAAACGGCTTTCGGCGGGCATGTGCAGCAGGCTTTCGAGGCGCGGCACCTGGGCGCGGTAGCGCAGCACCACCACGGCGTTGATGATGAGCAGCAGCAACAGCTCCAGCAGCCAGCTTTGGCGGTAGCGCTGCCACAGAAACAGGCTGAAATAGGCCACCGGCGGCAGCAGCAGCACCAGCGCCCCAGGAGCCGCGCCGCGCTCCACGGCGGCAGCCACGGCGGCCACGGCCAGCCACACCAGCATCATCTGGCGGAACTTTATTTGGAACACTAGGCCCAGCGATGTGCCCAGCGACCGCAGCAACGCCAGCACCAGCACCAGCACGGGCACAATCAGCAGGCGCAGTTGCAGGCCGGCGGGCAGGCCGCTGGCAATGAGGTCCGTGAGGCCCGGCTGCAAGTGGAACTGCACGAAGCCCGGCAGGGCATCGGTATAAAAGAAAAAGGTGGCCACCAGCGCATACGGGAAGAAAAACCCGCACAGCAGCAGTAGCGAGCTACGAAAGGAATTGGCCGCGAAAATCACCACCGCAAACAGCCCCACTATCACAAACAAGCTCAGCGGCAGGTAGCACAGCGCCCCCAAGCCAATGAGAAACCCGGCCCGGAACAGACGGCGGTTGTCGTAGCCCTCGCGGGAGGTGGGCAGCAGCGCGCTCAGCGAAAACACGATGAAGGTATTGCCCAGCAGCAGCGGCGAGAGCGCATCCAAATCGGTGCTCACGCTGCCCACCAGCAGGTAGGTGAGGGCCGCCACATAGCCGCGCTCAGGGTGCACGTCGTAGCGGTTGAACACCAGGTTCAGGCGCAGGCCTTGGATGAACAGCAACCCCAGCGCCACCATGCGGTAGAGCCACACGGGGCGCGCCAGCACGGCATCGAGGGCGGCGAAGGTGGCGGCGGCCAGCGGCGCGGTACCGTCGTAGAGGTCGCGGTAGGGCATGGCCCCGCCGTGCAGCCGCTCGCCCACCAGCAGGGCCCGCAGCTCGGCGGCCGTCAGGGGCAGGCCGAACCAGAGCAGCGGCAGGCGCAGGGCCAGCACCAGCAGCACCAGAGCCAGCAGTTGCGTGGGCAACGAGCTTTTGAAAAAGCGGAGCACTCGTTAGGGTATGAGGGGATGAGTGGGCGGGGCCTGAAGACAGCGCAAAGGTATTGTGCGCCCCCAACGCTGCCGCCTATTCTTTTTCTATACCTCCTACCCTCACACCCTCTTACCCTCACGCCCTTAAAAACACCTCGTACCTTTGCCAGTCATTATGGATAGCAAACGACAACAAAAAATGGCCAGCCTCCTGCAACAGGAGCTTGCGGCCGTATTGCAGCGCGACTTACCACACCTGTTCGGCGGCGGGCTGGCCCCCAGCATCAGCATGGTGAAGGTGACGCCCGACCTGGGACAGGCTCGCGTGTACCTCAGCCTGCTGCTGGGCAACGATGCCAACGAGCGCATCGAAATTATTAAGGATAACGCCAAGGAAATCCGCCACGCCCTGGCCAAGCGCATCCGCAAAACGGCCCGCGTGGTGCCCGAACTCGTGTTTTTCCACGACGACAGCGCCGCCTACGCCGCCCACATGGACCAAGTGCTCGGCACACTCTACATTCCGGACGCGCCGAAGGAAGACACTTCGGAGGACGACGACAAGCCCGCCCGCCCGCGCCTGTTCAACCCCAAAGACGACCAATAAGCCTGTCGTTGAATTCATAATTTGTAAGTCAGAATTCAGAATTCCCCTTGTACTACGACCCTATTAAGAAGACGCTCGGCCAGGTATTCAATCGCACGCCGTGGCTGCGCCGGCTGTTTTATCACCTGCTCGATTTGCTGCTGTTGCGCACCTGGCACGTGCACCGGGAGCTGCGCCGCTGGGCCAAAGGCCGCACCCAGGAACCCCTGCACATCCTCGATGCCGGCTCCGGCTACGGCCAGTATACCTACTGGCTGAGCGGGCTGAGCGCGAAATGGAACATCCTGGCCGTAGACGTGAAAGACGACCAGGTGGCCGATTCCAACCAGTTTTTCCGCCAGATTGGCCGCAAGAACGTGCAGTTTGCCGTGCAGGATTTGGTGCTGTATCAGGAACCCAATTCCTTCGACCTGGCCCTGTCCGTTGATGTGATGGAGCACATTCTGGAAGATGTGGAAGTGTTCCGCAACATCCACGCGTCGCTGAAAGACGGCGGCATGCTGCTCATTTCGACCCCCAGCGACCAGGGCGGCTCCGACGTGCACGACGACGGCGAAACGAGCTTCATCGAAGAGCACGTGCGCGACGGCTACAACATCCGCGAGATTCAGCAGAAGCTGCGCACCGCCGGTTTTGAGCGCATCGAGGCCCGCTACAGCTACGGCGAGCCGGGCCAGATTTCGTGGCGCCTGAGCATGAAATACCCCATTCTGATGCTGGGCAAGTCGCGCGCCTTTTTCATCCTGCTGCCGTTCTACTACGCCGTGGTGTTCCCGTTTTGCCTGTTGCTGAACTGGCTCGACGCCCGCAGCACGCACGACTCCGGCACCGGCCTCATCGTGAAGGCCTGGAAGTAAGCTGCTACCTGAGCAGGCAAATCACCTGAAATTGTAGTCGTTACCATTTAACCCGCATTTTGCCTTAGCTTTCCGAACGCTAACGCCGTAAAGCGCCCCGATAAAACCCACGCAGGAATCGTCGTCCCATCCGGATAATCCGTGAGCTACCCGACGATTCCGTGATTTATGAACGTACCTATCCTCATTGCCCGGCGCTATTTCCGTTCCAAGAACAAGCGCAACATCATCACCATCATCTCCAACATTTCGATGATTGGGGTGGCGGTGGGCACCATGGCGCTGATTATCGTGCTGTCGGTGTTCAACGGGCTGGAGGACTTGGTGCGCACGCTCTACGGCAAGTCGGACCCCAACCTCGTCATCTCGGCCACCAAAGGCAAGGCCTTCGACGTGGACCGCACCTTCCTGATGAAGCTGGAAAACACGCCCGGCGTGGCCCTGCTCACGGAGGTGATTGAGGACAACGCCCTGCTACAATACCACGACCGCCAGATGGTGGTAAAAATGCGCGGCCTTTCGGATAACTACTTCGGCCAGAGCCAGATTGATGCCAACATCCGCGAGGGCGACCACCGCCTCCGCCGCGACAGCCTGGAACTGGCCCTGGTGGGCGCGGGCGTGCAGCACGAACTCAGCATCACGCTCAACAACCGCCTGGCCCCCATGCGCCTGCTGTACCCGCGCAACACGCCCGGCAAAAAAACCCTCGATTTCAATCCTGAAAACGCCTTCAACGAGCAGAACCTGACGGCCGGCGGCGTTTTCCTCATCGAGCAGCACATCGACGACAGCTACATTTTCGTGCCGCTCACCTTCGCCCAGCGCCTGCTGGGCTACGGCACGCGCCGCACGGCCCTCTATGTGAAGGTGGGCCAGAGCTTCGAAATCGAAAAGGTGAAAGGCGAACTCCGCAACCTCCTCGGGCCGGATTTCAAAGTGCAGGATTCCGACGAGCAGCACGTCAGCCTGTTCAAGGCCATCAAAGTGGAGAAGCTGTTCGTGTTCATCACGTTCACGCTCATTCTGCTCATCGCCTCGCTCAACATCTTTTTCTCGCTCTCGATGCTGGTCATCGATAAGAAAAAGGACATCTCGGTGCTGCTTGCCATGGGCGCGAGTCAGAAGACGGTACGGCGCACGTTCCTGTACGTGGGGGCCATTGTGGCGCTGGTGGGCGCGGCCACCGGGCTCATTCTGGGGGTCACGCTCTGCTGGCTCCAGCAGCGGTTTGGTTTCGTGAGCATGGGCATGGCCACGAGCGTGGTGGACGCTTACCCCGTAAAAATGCAGGCTTCGGACCTAATTTTTACCTGCGTGTCCATTATCGTCATCACCTTGGCCGTAAGTATTCGCCCCGCCCTGAATGCTAGCAAGTTGGACTTGCGCGAGAATTTATAGCGTTTATCGACTTTTGGGTTATCGTTGAGCTTTTTCTGCCGTAAGGACCGGGCATTCGTCCCTGGCAGCAAAGCTCGACTACACCAATTTCCGCTTTCTGCCCTACCTTGCGCCTTCCGCGTGCCCGGCTATGAAAGTATCTACCGCAGAACCATTTCAAATCGTCTACTCGCTCTTCGAACACGAGTTCCTGGGCCACTTGTTCGCGGCCTACGTGGTCCAGCTTGGCCCACGCGGTCAGCTAACGCTTCAGCACCAGACCGTTTCGGGGAAAAATGCCCATGAGTTCGCGGCCGGTCTTGATGCTACCGACTTTGAGTTGGTAGAACTCTGCGACCAGATTCAGCAGGAAGCGGTGGTGAAAGAATTCTGGCCCCGCAAAATCGCTACAGCCGAGTTTTTCCTCAAGACCTACAACGCTGAAAAGGGCGACAAACCGCTTCAGGAGCTCATTTCCAAGTACGTGCAGACCCGCATGGCCGGCATTCTGGCGCGGCTGGCGGGCAAGCAGGTGTTCATCATGGGCCGTGATGGCGAGCCGACCTGGAAGGAAATCGGCATGGCCCCGGCCAAGGCGTCCATCCTGTTCCACTTCCGCCGCAACGAGGAAGGCACTCACTACTTCCCCACCATCCAATACCAGGGACAGAAGCTTGATTTTCAATACAAAGATGCGGTATTGGTGTGCCTGCAACCGGCCTGGCTGCTGCTCAACGACCTGCTCTACACCTTCCGTACCGAAGTTGATGGCAAGAAGCTCCTGCCGTTTTTGAAGAAGAAATTCATCGTGGTGCCCCGGCAGGTGGAGGAAAGCTATTTCCAGAAATTTGTGGCTCCGCTCATGGAGGCCTTCGAGGTACACGCCCGGGGTTTCGATATCCGCTCGGAGCGCTACGTGGCGCGGCCCCGGCTCACATTCAGCGACGCTCAACCCGTCCTGCCCGCGCCCGAAGCGCCCGTGCGCCCGCCCGGCCCGCCGCGCCGGGGTCGCATCCCGCTGCCCAAGCCCATCGCGCCCCTCCTCACCGGGGCTGAAACCGAACAGATTCACTTCGAGCTGAGCTTCCGCTACGGCCCGCACCTCATGCCGCTGGGCACCAGCAAGCCCGTGAGCGTGCACCTCGAAAAAACGGCCGACAGCTACGTTTTTCACCGATTGCTACGCAGCCCCGAGCAGGAGCAAGCCACTGTGGAAGAGCTCCAGGCGCGCCGCCTCGTGGTGGCCAATGGCCACGCCTCCCTGCCCAAAGCCGAGGCCTTCAAGTGGCTGCACGATAATTCCCCTGCTCTTACGGAGCTAGGCTACACAGTAGAAGCCGCTGCTACGGCCACCAAAAATTACTTTATCGGTCCCACCAGCGTGCAGGTGGGCATTCAGGAAGCGGGCGACTGGTTCGACGTGCGCGGCACGGTGCGCTTTGGTGATATCGAAGTGCCATTTATCCGGCTGCGGGGGCACATTCTGCAACGTCGGCGCGAGTTCAAGCTGCCCAACGGCCAGATTGCCATCATCCCCGACGAGTGGTTTACGGACTATCTGGAGCTGTTTGCCTTCGGCGAAGAAACCGAGGACGGCCTTAACCTGCGTCGCCACCACCTCGCCTTAGTAGCCGACCTGCAAAGCAATGAGTTGGCCACCGTGCGCATGGGCCGCAAGCTGGAAAAGCTGCGCGACTTTGCCGAAGTGGAAGACCATCCGCTGCCCGTAGGTTTTCTAGGCGAACTGCGCCCCTATCAGAAGGCGGGCTACAACTGGCTGCGCTTCGTACAGGACTACCATTTCGGCGGCTGCCTGGCCGACGATATGGGGCTTGGCAAAACCATTCAGACGCTGGCCATGCTCCAGCATCGCCGCGAAAGCGGGGAGGCGCAAGGGGCTGCGTCGCTGTTGGTGCTTCCTACTTCACTGGTTTTCAACTGGCTGAATGAGGCCCAGAAGTTCACGCCCGAGCTGCGCGTGCTGGCCTACACCGGCACTTACCGCGACAAAAACCCCGACCGTTTCGCCGACTACGACGTGGTGCTGACCAGCTACGGCATCGTGCGTCTCGATACTGAGCTGTTGGCCGGCTACAAGTTCGACTACGTGATTCTGGACGAGTCGCAGGCCATCAAAAACCCGTCGAGCACCACCTCGCAGGCCGTGCGGCAGTTGCATTCCAAGCACCGGCTCATCCTCACGGGCACGCCGGTGGAGAACAGCACGATGGACTTATGGTCGCAGATGTCCTTTATCAACCCGGGCTTGCTGGGCACGCAGGCGTTTTTCCGCAAGGAATTCCTCAAGCCCATTGAGAAAGACCAGGACGAAGGCCGCACCCGCCGCCTGCACGCGCTCATCAAGCCGTTCATTCTGCGTCGCCACAAAGCCCAGGTAGCTAAAGAACTGCCCGCTAAAACGGAGCAGCTCAGCTACTGCCAGATGACGGACGAGCAGGCCCATGCCTACGAGGAAACCAAGAGCTTCTACCGCAACAAAATCCTGCGCAACCTCGACGAACACGGCCCGGCCAGCACGCAGTTTCTGCTGTTGCAGGGCCTCACGCGCCTGCGCCAAATTGCTAACCACCCGCGCCTAGCCGACGAAAACTACACCCACGAATCGGGCAAGCTACGCGAAGTGCTGCGCATGATTCGCAACGTGGTGGCCGAAGGACACAAGGTATTGGTATTTAGCCAGTTCGTCCAACACCTATCCCTGGTACGCGCCGCACTCGATGAGCGTCAGATGCCCTACGCCTACCTCGACGGCGCGACCCGCGACCGGCCCGCCGAAGTAGCGCGCTTTCAGGAAACGGAGGACTTGAAAATCTTCCTCATCAGCCTCAAAGCTGGCGGCGTAGGCCTCAACCTCACCGCCGCCGACTACGTCTTCATCCTCGACCCGTGGTGGAACCCCGCCGTGGAAGCCCAGGCCGTGGACCGTGCCCACCGCATCGGCCAGCAGCGTCCGGTGTTCACCTACAAGTTCATCACCCAGGGCACGGTAGAGGAGAAAATCCTAGCTCTGCAACGCCGCAAACTGGCCTTGGTGAGCGAGCTCATCGCCACCGACGAAGCTGTGATTAAGCACCTCACCCGCGAGGATATTGAGGAGTTGTTGGGATAAAATAGCTGAGTTCAACGGCAAATTCCCTCTTGCAGGTACACCGATGCCTGCTTGCGTGATTATCAATAGGGCTCGGCCAACAATTGCCTGCGGCTGGGGTTAGCAACCCATGCACGTCACCCTCCGCACCGCCGTTTCTCAGTCTCCGGCCGCGGTCATGGCCGGCTTCACCCGCGAGTTATTTGTGGCTCTGGCCCCGCCGTTTCCGAGGCTGCGGCTGCTACGTTTCGATGGCTGCCGCACCGGCAACCGGGTTGAAATTGAGCTCGATACGTTGGTGAAGCGTCTGCCCTGGACTTCGCTGATTGTGGACGATGGCGTGCAGCCCGACGGCACCCATTTTTTCGTGGATGAAGGCCAGATTCTGCCGCCGCCGCTGCAGTTCTGGCGGCACCGTCACCTTGTTCAGCCCGACCCCAATGGTGGCAGCGTGATTGTGGATGCGCTGGAATACCGCACGGCTTCGCGCCTGCTCGATGTGGTGATATACCCGGCCATGTGGGCGCAGTTTGCTTGGCGACGGCCCATTTACCGGCGCTGGTTCAAGTAGGTGGGACAAGCCGGCCCGGCGCGGGGCCGTACCTTTGCACACTATGCTGAACCCCGCCACCATCGTCCTCAAAAACGGAAAAGACCACAGCCTGCGCCGCCGCCACCCTTGGGTGTTCTCGGGGGCCATTGCCCGCGTATTGGGCGAGCCCCGCGAGGGCGAGCCCGTGCGCGTCGAAGCCATCAACGGCGAGCTGCTGGGCGTGGGCCACTTCTCCAGCGGCGGCTCCATTGCCGTGCGAATGCTGGATTTCGGCCCCGAATCCGAATTGCCAACGGCAAAATATTGGGAAGACAAGCTGGGCAATGCCTACCGCCTGCGCCAGCGCCTGGCCCTGACCGGCACGGCCGATACCAACGTATTCCGCCTAGTGCACGCCGAGGGCGACGGCCTGCCCGGCCTCATCATCGACGTGTATGGCGACACCGCCGTGGTGCAGGCCCACAGCGTGGGCATGTACCGCGCCCGGCCCGAAATCGCGGCCGCGCTGCAAGTGGTGTTCGGCGATAAGCTGCGCGCCATTTACGATAAGAGCGCCGAAACCGTGCCCGGCAACGCCGTGCCCGATGCCCAAAACGGTTACCTGTTCGGCGAAAGCTCGGGCACCGAGCACGTGGTGACCGAAAACGGCCACCAGTTTGCCGTGGATTGGGAAACCGGCCAGAAAACCGGCTTCTTCATCGACCAGCGCGACAACCGCGCCCTGCTGGCCCGTTACTCGCCCGGCCGTAAGGTTCTCAACACATTCTGCTACACTGGCGGCTTCTCCGTTTATGCTTTGGAAGCTGGCGCTGAGCTGGTTCACTCCGTCGATTCGAGCAAGAAAGCCATTGCCCTCACCGAGCGCAACGCCGAGCTATCGAACCATGCCAACCGCCACGCCGCTTACCCCGACGACGTGCTGGGCTTCCTCAAAAACCACTCGGCTCAGTACGATTTGCTGGTGCTCGACCCGCCCGCTTTCGCCAAGCACATGGGGGCCCGCCACGCGGCCTTGATGGGCTACAAGCGCCTGAACGCGGCCGGTATAGCGCACCTCGCGCCCGGCGGGCTGCTGTTTACGTTCTCGTGTTCGCAAGTCGTGAGCCCCGAATTGTTTGAGGGCGCGGTGCTGGCAGCAGCCATCGAGGCGGGCCGGCCGGCGCGCATCCTGCACCGCCTCACCCAGCCTGCCGACCATCCGGTGAGCTTGTTCCACCCGGAAGGCGCTTACCTGAAAGGGCTGGTGCTGGCGGTGGAATAGCCTATTTTAGCAATAAAGCGGCGCTCCGGCGTGGACAAAAAACGTCTGCGCCGGAGCGCCGTTTTATTTTTGGCCACTTCGGCTAAACTTCTCCCCCCGCTGCGGCGGTTAGCAGTCCAGTGTTTAAAAAGAAAGCCAAAATCTCTCCTTCCCGGCAGCCCGTGGCCGTCATCGGCGCGGGCATTGCGGGGCTGGCCACGGCGGCGCGGCTGGCGGTGGCCGGGCACCCAGTCACGGTATTTGAGGCCGGGGCCACGTTCGGGGGCAAGATGCACCAGTTTGCACTGCCCGGTGGGTACCGGTTCGATGCCGGGCCGTCGTTGTTTACGCTGCCGCAACTGGTGGACGATATTTTCCGGCTGGCCCAGCGCGAGCCGGCCGACTACTTCCGCTACGAGCGGCTCGACCCCATCACCAACTACTTCTTTGCCGACGGCACGCGGCTCACAGCCTGGGCAGAGGCGGCAAAATTTGCGGTGGAGGTGGAAGAAAAGCTGGGTACGCCGGCGGCGGCCGTCACGCAGTTTCTGGCCCGCGCTGGCCAAGCGTACGATGCCACGGCGGGCACTTTTCTGCATAAATCTCTGCACAAGGCCGGCACTTACTTCAGCCCCGAAACACTGAAAGCCGTGGCAGCTCTGCCGCAACTCGGCCTGCTGGGCACCATGCACCAGCGCCACGAGAAAGCCTTCGGCCGCGACCCGCGCCTCGTGCAGCTCTTCGACCGCTATGCAACCTACAACGGCTCGGACCCCTACCAGGCCCCGGCTACGCTGAGCATGATTCCGCACCTGGAACACGGCATTGGGGCTTTTTATCCAGAGGGCGGGATTTATGCAATTGCCGAAAGTCTGGTGAAGCTAGCGACGGAGTTCGGCGTGAAATTCCGCTACAACGAAGCTGTGGAGGAAATCATCGTGGCCGATGGCCGCGTAACGGGCATGCGCACAGCGCAGGACGTGTACGATTTTGGCCGGGTGGTGAGCAACATGGACGTGGTGCCTACCTACCGCCGCCTGCTGCCCCGCGAGCCCGCGCCCGAGCGCACCCTGAGCCAGCCCCGCTCCTCCTCGGCGCTTATTTTTTACTGGGGCATCACCCGCGAATTCCCCGAGTTGGATTTGCACAACATCTTTTTCTCTGCTGATTATCAGCGGGAATTCGAGGCCATTTTTCAGCAGCAAACCGTGGCCGATGACGTGACGGTGTACGTGAACATCACCTCTAAAAAAACGCTCACCGACGCCCCGCCCGGCCACGAAAACTGGTTTGTGATGGTGAATGTGCCCTACGACCAGGGCCAGGACTGGGCCACTCTTACCGCGAAAACCCGCGCTACGGTGCTGCGTAAGCTGAGCCAAGCGCTGGGCACCGACATCGAGCCGCTGATTGCCACCGAAAAAACCTGGACGCCGCCCGGCATTGCCGCCGATACCTCGTCGTTTGGCGGGGCGCTCTACGGCAGCTCCAGCAACAATGCGCTGGCAGCCTTCCTGCGGCACCCCAATTTTTCGGGGCGGCTCGAAGGGCTGTACTTTTGCGGTGGTTCGGTGCATCCGGGCGGCGGCATTCCGCTGTGCCTGCTGTCGGCCAAAATCGTTTCTTCTTTAATTAATGATGCGTGAGTTTTAATCATTTGTCATCCTGAGCATAGCGAAGGACCTTCTCACGTCTGAACGATTAGCAGTAATCTCAAATCAGGCAGACGTGACAAGGTCCTTCGCTGCGCTCAGGATGACAGACGATTAGACTTCATCCTCCTTCAAATACATGGTTGATTACACCGAGCCGCTCCCGGCCGCGACTAACCGCCGGCTGCGCGTGGCCCAGGGCCTGGTGTTGCTGTTTCATTTCACCGGTTTCGTGGGGTTGGCTTTTTCCAAAAACCCCGATTTCTACCTGCACTTCACGCCGCTCACGCTCGGGCTCACGGCCTTGCTGCTGCTGTGGTTTCAGCCCAAGCGCGATGCTAGTTTCTGGGGCTTTTGCCTCACGGTGATGCTGCTGGGCTTCGGGGCCGAGTTTGTGGGCGTGAACACGGGGCGGTTTTTCGGGCATTACACCTACGGCGACACGCTGGGCTTTAAACTATTCGATACCCAGCCCTTCAAAGGCGTGCCTCCCATGATTGCCCTGAATTGGCTGGTGCTAACTTACCTGTGCGGTACGCTGGTGCGCTACCTGCCGCTGGGCGAGCTGCCGCGCATTCTGCTGGCGGCCGGGCTCATGGTGGGCTTCGATGCCTGCCTGGAGCCGGTGGCCGGGCGGTTTGATTTCTGGCATTGGTCGGCCGGCGTAATTCCGTTCCAGAACTTCCGCGACTGGTTCATCTTTGCCTGTATCTTGCAGATGCTGTTCAATCGCACCACCTTCACCAAACGTAACCCATTGGTGCCATTGGTGTACATCACGCAGCTGCTGTTCTTTTTCCTGCTCGGGGCCATCTAGCCCGCGCGGCGCGGGGCCAATTCGCGACTCATTCTTCTCTTTGAAAACTGACTTACTCTTTCCTGTAGATGCCTGATTTTACGCTGCCGACGGCTTCTTTGGAAGCCGCCATTCCGGTCTTTTACCGCTACGGCCTGCACGATGCGCCCGATGCGGTGCTGGCCACCGCCCTGCACACCTCCGAGCCCGACCTGACGGCCCAGTTTCCCAGCCGCGAGCTACTGGTGCACCACGCCATCTTGGCCGACATGGAGCGCCAGAAGCGCGAACACGTCGCATTGTACGCCCAGTATCCGTCGGCTGTGGAGCGGCTTTATGGCCTGTTGCAGTTGGGACTGCGCGACCTGGCTGCCGTGCCGAGCAATTACTACGTCGATTTGCAAACCGGCTTCCCGCAAACCTGGGACGCCGTGATGAATCACCTCAGTTCCTACTCGGGTCCTCAGCTGCAGCAGCTGCTTAATGATGGAATTCGCAGCCGGCTGTTCCGTTCCGACATTAATATTCAGCTGGTTACCAAAATTCTGATTGAGCAGCTCAACGTGATGCTCAACCCGCAGGTGTTCCCGCCCGACCGCTACAACATGCGCGAGGTTTTCCGCAGCATTTTCCTGTACTACATTCGGGGCATCTGCACCGATGAAGGCGCGCGGATTGCGGCCGAGCATTTTGCCCGGCTGTAGGCAGCTCCGGCGTCGCGGCCGGGGGTAACTCTCTGTACCGATGCGTTTATCACTACTAAGCGGCTGGCTGGTGCCGGCCGCCGCGGGCCTGCTGCTGGCGGGCTGCCAGGGCAAAACCTCGTCGTCGGAAACGGCCACGACGACGGCCCCAACCGAAACCGAAGCCGCCCCCACCGACACGGCCAGCGTGCCGGCCCCGAACGACGGCATCACGCCTGCGCTCATGGCACAGCACATCAAGGTGCTGGCGTCGGATGAGTTTCAGGGCCGGCGGCCGTTTACGGTGGGCGAGGAAAAGGCCACAGCTTATTTGGCTTCAGAATTCAAAAAGCTGGGCTTGCAGCCGGGGGCCAATGGCTCGTATTTCCAGGCGGTGCCGCTGGTGGAAATCGCGGGCAAGCCCGACTCGATTGCGACGGTGACGGGCAACGGCAAGACCTTGCAGCTGAAGTATCGGCAGGATTTCATGTTCCTGACAGAGCAGGAAAAGCCGGTTATCAGCATCAAGAATTCGCCGCTGGTGTTTGCCGGGTATGGCGTGACGGCCCCCGAGTATAATTGGGACGATTACGCGGGCCTCGACGTGAAGGGCAAGACCGTGGTAGTGCTCATCAACGACCCCGGCAACGCGGGCAACGACACCACCATGTTCAAGGGCAAGGCCATGACGTATTATGGCCGCTGGATGTATAAATACGAGGAGGCCGCCCGCCACGGTGCCACCGGCTTGCTCATCATCCACGACACCAAGCCTGCCTCCTACCCCTGGACGGTGGTGCAAAGCAGCAACGGCGGCGCCAAGCTGCACCCCCAAACGCCCGACCACGGGGCCAGCAAAGTGGCCCTCGAAGGCTGGATGACCCTCGACGCAGCCAAACGCCTCTTCACAGCTTCGGGCCAGAGCTACGACGAAGCCTACGCCGCCGCCAACCGCCCCGGCTTCCGCGGCCGGATGATGAACCTGAGCCTGAGCACCACCATCCACAACAAAATCACGCGCAAAACCTCGAAAAACGTGGTGGCCGTGCTGCCCGGTACCACCCGGCCCAAGGAATACATCATCTACTCGGCGCACTGGGACCACTTGGGCATTGGCAAGCCGATTGCGGGCGACTCGATTTACAACGGCGCGCTCGACAACGCCAGCGGCTGCGCCGGCCTGCTGGCCATTGCCACCGCCCTCAAGCAAGCGAAGGAGAAGCCGCAGCGCAGCATCGTGTTTCTGGCCGTGACTGGCGAGGAGCAGGGATTGCTGGGCTCGGATTATTACGCTCAGCATCCGCTGTTCCCGGTAGCCAGCACGGTGGCCGACATTAATATGGACGAGTTGCTGGCCTTCGGGCCAATGCGCGATTTGACCATCATCGGCTACGGGCAGTCGGAACTGGATGACTACGCCCGCGCGGCCGCCAAGGAGCAGAACCGCTACGTCATCCCCTTCCAGCACCCCGAAACCGGCAGCTTCTACCGCTCCGACCATTTCAGCTTCGCCAAAGTGGGCATTCCGGCGCTTTACGCCAGCGGGCAGTTCGAGAGCCGCCTGCACGGCAAAGCCTTCGCCGAAAAGCAGCGTAAGGACTTCGAAGAGAAAGCCTACCACCAGCCCGCCGACCAGTTCGACTCCAAATGGGACCTGCGCGGCGCGGCTGAGGATGCCCGCCTGCTGTTCCGCGTAGGCCAGAAGCTGGCCGGGGAAACCGCTTTTCCGAAGTGGAAGGAGGGGTCGGAGTTCAAGGCCACGCGGGAGAAAAGCCGGGCCGGGAAGTAGAGCTTATTAGGGGGTGTAGAGACGCAATATTTTGCGTCTCGTCGTTGCTGATGTTGTTATAACTGCGCGGTTTTGCCCAAGCGGCGCGGTTTAGCTCGTTCAACGATGAGACGCAAAATATTGCGTCTCTACATCGTCAGCAGCCAGCCCAGCAGCCCCATTCTTACCGTCCACGCCAGCGTCCTTATCCAGTTGGTGCGCGTGAGGCCGTCGATGGCAATGTAGTCGTAGCCTTGTTCGAGGCGGTTGTGGAAGGGCACGGCGATGAAGAACGTGGCCGCCCACACCACGCCCACCAGCCCGAGGCCCCACCAACCCGCGCCGCCGGGCAGGGCGGCGCGGCCGGCCCAGGCCAGCCAGGCGGCCAGGGCCAGTTCCAGCACCATTGGGGCCATCACCACGTAACTCATGCGGCGGGTGTGGGCCGCATGGAAGGCTGCCCACGCCTCTTTCGGCACCTTGCCGAAGCTGGGGTAATGCACCACCTGCACCGTCCAGATGAGGCCGGTGAGGTAGGCCGCAGCGGCGAAATTGAGCAAAAGCAGGAGGTGAAGCGACATGAGCGGAAAAATAATTTCAACGGAAACATAGCGGTTTTCGGGGGCTTGCGCGGTACGCAAACGTTCCCGTGGACACGGGCCGACACCGGCGACGACGGCCAACATTTCCGTACCCATACGCTGTTGCGTAGGTTCGCACCGCACATTTTGCCCATTATCATGGCTGTAAGCACCGAAAATCTAACCCAACTCTTCCCGCCCGATACGGCGGCCATTCCCGAAGCCTGGCGGCTGGCTGAGCCGCTGCACCAGCGCCAGTACCTGCTCGACGGCGAGCTGCGCGAGTGGGCCGGCCCCACCCAGGAGGTCATTTCGCCCATGTTTGAGCGCCAGCCCGACGGCTCGCTCACGCCCCGCGTCATCGGCTCGTACCCGCTGCTCGATGAGGCCGAAGCCCTCAAAGCACTCGATGCCGCCGTGCAGGCCTACAACTTCGGCCGCGGCGAGTGGCCGATGCTGAGCGTGGCCGAGCGCATCGCGGCAGTGGAGAAATTCACCCGCCTCATCGTGGCCCGCAAGGGCGAAATCGTGAAGCTGCTGCTCTGGGAAATCGGCAAGTCGGCCGCCGACTCCGAGAAGGAGTTCGACCGCACCGTGGACTATATCCACGCCACCATCAATGCCCTCAAGGACATGGACCGCGACTCGTCGCGCTTCACCATCACCGAAGGCATCATTGGCCAGATTCGTCGCTCGCCGCTGGGCGTGGTGCTCTGCATGGGCCCCTTCAACTACCCGCTGAACGAGACGTTCTGCATGCTCATCCCAGCCCTCATCATGGGCAATACGGTCCTCTTCAAACCTCCGAAACACGGTACCCTACTGCACTTTCCGCTACTCCAGGCCTTCACCGAAGCCTTCCCGAAAGGCGTAGTGAACACCGTGTACGGCCGCGGCAACGCCGTGGTGCCGGCTCTCATGGCCTCGGGCAAGATTGATGCGCTCGGCCTCATCGGCAGCAGCCGCGTGGCCGATTCGCTCAAGAAGCTGCACCCCAAATCCAACCGCCTGCGCGCCATTCTCGGGCTCGATGCCAAGAACGTGGCCATCATCATGCCCGATGCCGACCTCGACGTGGCGGTGAAGGAATCGGTGCTCGGCTCGCTGAGCTTCAACGGCCAGCGCTGCACGGCGCTCAAGCTGTTTATGGTGCACGAGAGCATTGCGGCGGACTTCGTGGCGCGCTTCGCCACCGAAATCAACAAGCTGAAACCCGGCATGCCCTGGGATGCGGGCGTGAACATCACGCCCCTGCCCGAGCCCCAAAAGCCTAATTATTTGGCCGAGGTCATCGCTGATGCCGAAGCCAAAGGGGCCCGCGTGATGAACGAAGGCGGCGGCACCACGGCCGGCCCGCTGGTGTACCCCGCCCTGCTCTTCCCCGTGAAAGACGGCATGAAGGTGTGGCGCGAGGAGCAGTTTGGCCCGGTAGTGCCGGTGGCCTCGTTCGCCAAAGTCGACGAAGCCATTCAGTATATCATCGACTCCGACCACGGCCAGCAGGTGAGCATTTTCGGCTCCGAATCGCAGGAAGTGGCCGACCTTATCGACCAGCTCGTGAACCAGGTGAGCCGCGTGAACATCAACGCCCAGTGCCAGCGCGGGCCGGACACCTTCCCCTTCACCGGCCGCAAAGACTCGGCCGAAGGCACCCTCTCGGTGTACGATGCGCTGCGCTCGTTCAGCATCCGCACCGTAGTAGCCACCAAGCAGACCGAAGCCAACAAGCACCTCTTCAATGAGATTGTGGACGGCCAAGAAAGCAGCTTCCTCAGCACCCGGTTTATCCTGTAAGCGCCTTTCGGCCGGGCCAAAACCCTTTCCGGCCCCCTCGAAGCATTCCCCGGCGCACCCAATACTTTGGCCGGCCCCGCCGAAGCAGCACCCGGCCTAGCCGAAGTCCTCCCCGGCGAGTCCGAAGCACTTTCCGGCACGACCGAAGCACTTTCCGGCCCGGCCGAAGCACTTCCCGGCACGACCGAAGCACTTCCCGGCACGACCGAAGCATTTACCGGAGCTAATTTCGGTGCTTCGGGGGTGCCCGGCCCTTTACTGGGCGTTCTGACCCCCAATCCGTCGGCAACCTGCCGGCGGGTTGGGGGTTTTTTATAAGCGGAGCCGTACTCCTGGGTTTACTTCGTTCATCATTCACACCGCCCACCCGCATCCCTTCATGAAAAAACACCTGCTTCTGCTGCCGCTGCTGGCCGCCGGCGTCACCGGCTGCCCGTCGAACTCCCTGAAAACGGCCAGTTCCGCCGATAAGCCCGACATCCTGCACGCGGCCCTGGATACCACCGTGGCCCCCGGCGACGACTTTTTCGCCTACGCCAACGGCACCTGGCTCAAGGACAACCCCATTCCGGCCTCGGAAAGCAATATGGGCATCGGCAAAAAGGTGCAGAACGAGATTTATACCCGCCTGCGCCAGACCAGCATTGAGGCGGCGGCTGCCAAAGCGGCGGCCGGCAGCAACCAGCAGAAAATCGGCGATTTCTGGGCCGTGGGCATGGATTCGGTGAAAGCCGACCAACTTGGGGCTGCGCCGCTGAAGCCGGAGCTGGACCGCATCGCGGCCATGAAAAGCGTGGCCGATGTGCCGGGCGTCATCGCCCACGAAATTCCGCTGGGCGTGCGCGCCCTCATCGGCCCCGTGGTGTACCAGGATGCGAAGAAAAGCGACCAGATTGCGCTGTATCTAAACCAAGGCGGCCTCGGCCTGCCCAACCGCGACTACTACTTCAACACCGACTCACGCACCAAAAACATTCGCGCCGAGTACCTGAAGCACGTGGCCAACACTTTCCGGCTACTCGGCCAGGATGCTGCGATGGCCGCCATCAGTGCCAGCCGCGTAATGGCCCTGGAAACGGCGCTGGCCAAGTCGTCGCGTAAGCTGGAGGCCTTGCGCGACCCTTACGCCAACTACCACAAAATGGGTGTAGCGCAGCTCGACAAGCTCACACCGGGCCTGAACTGGAAAACCTGGCTGGGCCAATTGGGCATTTCCACGCTGGATTCCGTCATCGTGGGCCAGCCCGAGTTTTACCAAACGGCCGGGCAGTTGCTTAAAACCAAGCCGCTCGACGACTGGAAAGCTTACCTGACTTGGCAGCTGGCGCGCACGTTCTCGCCCACGCTTAGCAGCAACTTCGTGAACGAGAGCTTCCACTTCTACGGCACGGTGCTCAACGGGGCCAAGGCGCTACGCCCGCGCTGGAAGCGGGTGCTCGACATGCAAGAAGATGCCTTAGGTGATGCGCTGGGCCAGCTTTTCGTGAAGGAATACTTCAAGCCCGAAGCCAAAGCCCGCTACGACACACTGGTAAAAAACGTGGTGGCATCGTTTGCCGAGCACATTCAGAAAGTAGACTGGATGAGCGCGCCCACCAAAGTAGTGGCGCTGGATAAGCTCCACAAAATCACCCCCAAAGTGGGCTACCCCAATAAGTGGAAAGACTATTCGGTTCTGCAAATCGACCGCAGCTCACTGGCGGCCAATGTGATGCGCGCCAACCACTGGCAGTATAACTATGCGCTTAATAAACTAGGCAAGCCCGTGGACCGCACCGAGTGGGACATGACGCCCCAGACGTATAACGCCTACTACAATCCTTCCAACAACGAGATTGTGCTGCCGGCCGCCATTTTTGCCGTGCCCGGCCTGCTCGACGCCGATGCCGACGACGCGCTGGTGTATGGCTACGCCGGGGCCAGCACCATCGGCCACGAGCTGACGCACGGTTTCGACGACGAGGGCAGCCAGTTCGATGCCAAAGGCAACCTGCACGAGTGGTGGAGCAAGGCCGACCGCCAGCGCTTCAACCAGCGCGTAAACGGCATTGTGAAGCAGTTCAACGGCTACACCCTGCTCGATTCGCTGCACATCAACGGCAAGGCCACAGCCGGCGAAAACATTGCCGACTTGGGCGGCATCGTCATCGCCCTCGATGCCTTCAAGAAAACCAAGCAATACAAGGAGGGCAAGAAAATCAACGGCCTCACGCCCGTGCAGCGCTATTTCCTGGGCTATGCCCTGGGCTGGCAGAGCCACCAGCGGGACGAAAGTCTCGCCTCGCGGCTGCTCACCGACGTGCACTCGCCCGCCCAGTACCGTGTGAATGGCCCCATGGCCGATGTGCCGGCTTTCTACGAAGCCTTCGGCATCAAGCCCGGCCAGAAGCTCTACCGGCCAGATTCGACGCGAGTGGTGATTTGGTAGCCGCCTGTCATTGCGAGTGGAGCGCAGCGGAACGCGCAATCCGTCCTCTCGATGCGACCAGCCCTGAGATGTGATAAAGCCTTTTTTAACAACAGAAAGCCCCAATACTTCGCGGTATTGGGGCTTTCTGGTAAAAGAATCTGGGTTTGACAGGACGGATTGCCACGCTCCACTCGCAATGACAGGTGCGCCTACCCTTTCGCCGCCGGCATACTCACCGTCACGTTAGTCCCAGCGCCTGGCCGACTCTGAATCACCAGCGTGCCGCCGTGCCGGTGCACGAAGGCGCGGCACAGGGCCAAGCCCAAACCCAGGCCGGTAGCCTGCGGCACGGGCGACGGCTCGGGCAGCGCCGGGCCGCTCATGAGCGACGACACGGTGGCAGCGCTCATGCCCGGTCCGGTATCGGTGCAACTGAGGAGGACCATGCGGGGGTCGTCGGGGTCAGGGGCGGCTTCGAGGTGGACGTGGCCGCCGGCGGGCATGAATTTCAGCGCGTTGCCCACCAGGTTGCGTAGGATGGTGCGCGTCATGTTGCGGTCGGCCAGCAGGCGCAAATCGGGCGGGGCGGCCATGGTGATGTGCTGCCAGCTGGCGGCGGCCGTGGTCTGGTACAGGGCCTGGCACTCGGCAAACAGCTCCGTGACCAGCAGGGGCGTGGGGCGGCAGTCCAGCTCGCCGGTCTGGCTCACGGCCCAGTTCAGCACGTTGTCGAGCAGATGGTTGAGACTGTCGGAGGCCTGGCGCACCAGTGCGGGCAGGCGGGCGAGGCCGGCCTGGTCGTTCTGGGCGATGTAGGAATCAATGAGGCTGGTGACGCCGGCAAAGGCCGTGACCGGCCCGCGCAGGTCGTGGGCCACAATGGCGTAGAGCTTGTCCTTGAACACGGCCACGGCGCGCAGTTCGGCCGAGGCTTTTTCCAGGGCGCGGTTGTTGGCGGCCAGGGCGGTGCGGCTGCGGCGCAGGTTGCGGTGCAGGTACACTGCTACCAGCAACCCCATAGCCAGAATAGCCACGGCCGTCCCCAGCACGCGGTTGTGCCAGCCCTGCTCAGCCTGCTGCGCCGTGAGCTGGCGCAGCCGGCGGGCGCGTTCCTGGGTTTCGTAGCTGACCTGGGCCGCCGCCAGGGTTTGCATGGTCTGGCGGTTGTTCAGGGTATCGTTCAGGTCCACGTAGCGCTTGTTCCACTCGTAGGCGTCGCGGTAGTTATCGTGCTCGGCGGCTTCGGCGGCCAGGATGCTGTAGGCATCGAGCACGCGCTCCAGGTAGCCGCTTTGGCGGGCCAGGGCCAGGGCTTCGCGCACGGCGGCATCGGCCCGGTCGGGCTGGTCGGTCTGGATGTAGTACATCGCAAACAAAATCAGCTGCTCGGCCTGGTTGCGGGCCGCGTGCTGGCGGCGGCTGATGGCCAGCGCCTGCGTAAGAAGCCGTTTCACCCGGGGCAGGCGTCCCAGCTGCATCTGGTAGGTGGCCAGGCTGGAGAGGTAGGTCGATTCGGCGGTGGAGTCGCTTTCGCGGCGGGCCAGGGCCAAGGCCAGCGAATCATAATGCAACGCCTGCGGCACCTGTCGCCGAAAGAAGAACAGACTGCCCACATTTCCCAGCAGCTTCATGCGGGTATGGCCGCTCACCCCCGACCGCTGGCTGAGCTGCAGCGCCCGCTGGTAGTGTCGCCAGGCCGTGGTGGAGTCGCCGCGCTCGTGGTAAATACTGCCCTGCGCGGTGTACACGCGCATCAGCGCATCGGTGTCGTGCTGGTTGCGGGCCAGCTCCTGGGCTTCGTTCAGCAGGTTCAGGGTTTCCGGGCCATTGGATAGGTTGGCGTAGCAGCTGGCCAGGTTCAGCAGGCTGCGCAGCAGGCCGGGGGCTTGCTCATCGGCGGGCAGGGTGCGGGCCAGGGCCACGGCGGCTTCCCCGTAGGGCAGGGCGCGGGCGGGCTGCTCATCGTGCAGCCGGTAGCACATCGCCGTGAGCAGGCGCAACCGGGTGGTATCGGGCAGGCGGGTGGCCAGCTGCCGACGCAATACCTCGGTGCTGACCGGCACGGCGGCCCCGGCTCCGGCGGGCACCAACGGCACCAGCAGCCCCAGGGCTAACAGCCATCTCAGCAAAAAAACGGGCCGCGTCATAAATGGCTGCATAGTGCTAGTCAAAGATAAGCACTATGCCGTCAACTTTCACGCTTTAATGCTATTTCAGCATCACCACAGATTCCCAATTTGAATTCCCGCATTTAGTCGGAAAGCCGTACAGGCGGGATAACAATTGTTTTTACCGGATTAATCCTGATATCCGACAACTCCAAAACTGGATTGCAGGCATGATGATGCAATTTCCAGCCCCTGCCCCAAATAGTGTACCGGGCCGACGGCTTAGCCCGTCAGCCCGGTTATTGGCTGAGCTTATTGCTGGGCCGCATCCCGCTCGGCCTGCCGGGCTAGCTTGGCGTTGAGGCGGGCGGCGTCGCCGCGGCGCACCACGCGGGCAATGTGAATGCTGAGCTCGTAGAGCAGCAGGATGGGGATGGTGACGATAATCTGGGCCGAAATATCGGGCGGGGTGATGACGGCCGCGATGATGAGGATGACCACAATGGCATGCTTGCGGTAGGTCTGCATGATTTCGGGCGACACGATGCCGGCCTTCGCCAGGAAGAACACAATCATGGGCAGCTCGAACACGAAGGCGCACGACACGCTCATGGTGGTGAGCGTGCTCAGGTAGCTCTGCATGTCAATCTGGTTTTCAATGCTGGCATCAACCACGTAGCCGGCCAGGAAGTTGATGCTGAGCGGCGCGGCGATGTAGTAGCCGAACAGCAGCCCCATGATGAACAGTATCGACACGAAAAACACAGCCCCCTGCGAGTTCTGACGCTCGTGCGGGTAGAGGCCGGGCTTCACGAAGCGCCAGATTTCCCAGAATAAATACGGAAACGCCAGCAGAATGCCCACGATGAACGACGTGCTGATGTGCATGGTCAACTGCCCGCTCATCTCGCGGTTCTGAATCACGAAGCCGATTTTATCGATGCACAAATCCGGTGCGTGCACCCACTGCCCGAACTTGCAAAACATGCGGTAGGTCCAAAAATCGGGGCGCGAGGGACCCAGAATCAGGTCGTGAAACAGGAAATCCTTGGCGAAAAACGCGCCGGTGGCAAACACCACCACCGAAATAGCCGCCCGGATGATGTGCCAGCGCAACGCCTCCAGGTGGTCGATGAAGGACATTTCGTGCTGTTCGCCCAGCGGTTTGTTTTGTTGTTGAGGTTGCACGGAGGGGAATCAGGGGGAATAAACAGGAGGAGTAACGAACTAAAACAGAACGTCATGCTGAGCGAAGCCGAAGCATCTCTACCGCAATACTATTCCTTTCGATTGGGATTAGTTGCGCGGTAGAGATGCTTCGACTTCGCTCAGCATGACCGCCTGGTTGGTTCGCTTGACGGCCAGTGGCCGCCCTACATACGTAAGAACCTACGCGAACAGTGGGTAGTCCTGCAGCCAGGCGTTCACCTGCTGGCGCACCTGCCCGATGCGGGTGTCGTTGTCGTGGTTCATCAGGGTTTCGTCAATCAGCTCCACGATGCGGTGCATGTCGGTTTCGCCCAGGCCGCGGGTAGTTACGGCGGCCGAGCCAATGCGGATGCCGCTGGTCACGAAGGGCGACTTGTCGTCGAACGGCACCATGTTTTTGTTGATGGTGATGTCGGCTTTTACCAGCGTGTTCTCGGCCAGCTTGCCGCTGAGGCCTTTCGAGCGCAGGTCGATTAGCATGAGGTGGTTGTCGGTGCCGCCCGAGATGATGTCGTAGCCCAGGCTCACGAAGCCTTTGGCCAGCGCCTGGGCGTTGCGCGCCACCTGCTGGGTATAGGTTTTGAAGTCGTCGCTCAGCGCTTCGCCGAAGGCTACGGCTTTGGCGGCGATGACGTGCTCTAAGGGTCCGCCCTGGGTGCCGGGGAATACGCCCGAGTCGAGCAGGGCCGACATAGGGCGGATTTCGCCTTTCGGGGTTTTCAGGCCGAAGGGGTTGTCGAAATCCTTGCCCAGCATGATGAGGCCGCCGCGGGGGCCGCGCAGGGTTTTGTGGGTAGTGGTGGTTACGATGTGGCAGTGCTCGAAGGGCGAGTTCAGCAGGCCGGTGGCGATGAGGGCCGAGGGGTGCGAGATGTCGGCCAGCAGCAGGGCACCTACTTCGTCAGCGGCTTCGCGCAGGGCGGCGTAGTTCCAGTCGCGCGAGTAGGCCGAGGCCCCGCAGATAATCATTTTTGGGCGCTCGCGGCGGGCAATGTCCTTGATTTTGCTCCAGTCGATGAGGCCGGTTTCGCGCTCCACGCCATAGAAGCTGGGCTGGTAGAGCTTGCCCGAGAAGTTCACGGCCGAGCCGTGGGTGAGGTGGCCGCCGTGGCTGAGGTCGAAGCCGAGGATTTTATCGCCGGGCTGCAGGCAGGCCAGCATCACGGCGGCATTGGCCTGGGCGCCCGAGTGGGGCTGCACGTTGGCCCACGCCACGCCGAACAGCTGTTTGATGCGGTCGATGGCCAATTGCTCCACCTGGTCCACGATTTCGCAGCCGCCGTAGTAGCGCTTGCCGGGCAGGCCCTCGGCGTACTTGTTGGTGAGCACGGAGCCTTGGGCGGCCATCACCTGGTCCGAAACGTAGTTTTCGGAGGCAATGAGTTCGAGGCCGTGGGTCTGGCGGGTTTTCTCCTGCGCGATGAGGTCGAAAACGGCGGTATCGAGGAGGCGGGCGGGGGCGGCTGTTTGCATGGGCGTAAAGGTAATAGGGGATAAGGGAGGTGCATGAACATCACTCCCCTCCTTAGCCAAGGAGGGGATGTTTTCGCGCAGCGAAAACGGGGGTGGTTTGATTCGTTGAACGATGGACGAACGACGCGGCTGAACAATAGCTGCATCTCCAAATAAAAACACAGCCTATTACGGCGCGGGCCTTCGTTCGCCCATCGTTCAACGAATCCAACCACCCCCGTTCGAGCCGTTGGCTCGAACATCCCCTCCTTGTCCAAGGAGGGGAGTTGTGGTTCGGCTGCCTGGTTTCCCCATTTCCGTTGTTACTTGCTATGGCCTTTACTTTCTGCTATGCCCACGCCCCTTGCTGAAACCCTTACTCAACTGCGCATTGGCAATCAGAAATTTCTGATTGACTTTTATCAGCGCAGCCGACACCTGTTTGCCCGCTGGGCGCAGCGCAAGCACCAGCTGCCGCCCGACAAGG
The DNA here is from genome assembly GCF_054776495.1 of Hymenobacter segetis. NCBI lineage: Bacteria > Pseudomonadati > Bacteroidota > Cytophagia > Cytophagales > Hymenobacteraceae > Hymenobacter > Hymenobacter segetis. The sequence goes on from NZ_BAAHBV010000003.1 coordinate 661,395, forward strand.
CCCACGGCCTGCTGCAAGACACGCTGCTCGATTTCTACGACCATGTGGCCGATGGCCGCATCACCCGCATGCCCGAGGACTTGCGCGCCTACCTCTACGGCATGGCCCAAGAGCGCATTGCGGCCCACGTGCCCGCCCACCAGCCCCTGCCCGCCGCCGAGGCCAGCCGCCGCCAGCGCCTGCTGGCCCAGTTCAACCAGCTCAGCACCGACTGCCAGCAGGTGCTCACCTACTTCTACTTCCGGGGCTACCATTTTGAGAAGATGGGCGGCAAAATGGGCTTTCCCAATGCCACCGTGGCTCGCCGCCAGAAAAGCGTCTGCCTGCGCAAGCTGTATGACCTGGTGCGCGGCGGCTATGAGCCAATAACCGGCGAGGTGGTGTGAGGCGCGGCACGTTTATAAAAAGAACGTCATGCTGAGCAAAGCCGAAGCATCTCTACCGCGCCACTAACTCTTTCGATTGGATTACTATTGCGGTAGAGATGCTTCGACTGCGCTCAGCATGACGTTCTTTTGTATTGCTACTATCTGACGTTCTTTTGTTAAAAGAACCCATTTACCCTAACCATCCCCCCTCCCCTTCGCCCCGTGCCCATAGACCTCCGCCCTTATTTCGATGAGCTCGAACGCTTCGCCGATGGCCAGATGAGCCCGGCCGAGCAGGATGCCTTCGAGCTGCGGCTGGAGCAGGACGAAGCCCTGGCCGACGCCCACGCCGCCTACGAGCAGCTGACCGCCGACCTGCGCTGGGCCGCCGGCCACGACACGCTGCGCCAGCGCCTGCAATCCCTCGACGACCGCATGAACGAGCGCGGCAGCGCCCTGGCCCGCGCCCACCACCTGGCCCAGCGCCGCCAACGCCGCTGGGCCGTGTGGGGTACCGTGGGCGCGGTGCTGCTGCTGGCCGCCGGCGTGGCGGCCTGGTACCTGGCCCGCCCCACCCTGGCCCGCCCCGCCCACAATTGGGAAGCCTACTACCAGCCCGACCCCGGCCCCGCCGTGACCACCGGCCTGCTGCACAGCCGCCCCCTGCTGGCCGAAGCCCTCGACCAGTACCAGTCGGGCCACTACCCGGCCGCCCTGCACTCGCTGGGCCGTGTGAGCCCCGCCAACGTGGGGGCCGATACCCTGCTCTACCTGCGCGGCCTGATGCTGCTGCGCCAGGGCCAGGGCAACGCCGCCCAACTCTACCTGCGCCGCGTGAGCGACGATAGCGCCGGCCGCTCCGGCGAGCTGGCCCGCCGCGCCCGCTACCACCTCGGCATGGCCTATTGGCAGGCCCAGGAGCTGGCCCCCGCCCTGGCCACCCTCCGCGCCGTGGCCACCGATTCGCTCAGCCCCTACCGCGCCTCGGCCCGCCGGGTAGTGGCGGCGGGGGTGCTGGACGGGAAGTAGTCCTGCCAATTGGCGTTACAAGGCAGCTTCGGTAACTAAGGCAAATCCCAATATCTATTGTGCAACAAGAAGCCCCGGCCGCTGACGCAGCCGGGGCTTCCGGAAACAGGCGGAAACGCGCGGGGCGCGGCCCTCGCCTCAGTCTTTCACCACGCGCTGGCGCAGCACCTGCCCGCCCACGGTGGCCGTGAGGATGTAGGGGCCGGCCGCGCAGGTGGGCTGCACCCGCACGGGGGCTGCGCCGGGCGTGAGGGCCTGCTCTTGCTGCCACACTTCGCGGCCCATCGCATCGAGCAGGCGCAGGGTGGCGGTGGTGGCGGTGGGGTGGTTCAGGGCCACGGTCAGCTCGGGGCCGAACTGCGTGGGGTAGGCGGCCAGCGTGGCCGGGGCCGCGTCGAAGCGCAGCAGCTGGGGGTCGTAGTAGTGGGCGGTGCCGTCGCGGTCGTCCTGGCGGAGGCGGTAGTATCGGGGGCCGGTCTTGCCCTCGGCAGCATCCACGAAACGGTAGGTGCGGGGGGCACTGCTATTGCTGCCCTCGGCGGCCACGAAGCCGATTTGCTTGAAGCTGTGGCCATCGAGCGAGACTTCGAGGCCGAAGCCCTGGTTGTTTTCCTCAGTCGCCGTGGCCCAAGTGAGGACGGCATCGGCGCCCTGACGCTCGGCCCGGAAGGCGGTGAGGCCCACCGGCAGCGGCGCGGTGATGTCGCCCAGCGTCCAGCGCGAGAAGCCGCTCACGCCGCTGAGCGTGGCAAAGCCGCTGCCGGCGCTGGTGAGGCCCTTGTTCTGCCAGGTCACGCCGTTGTCCACCGACTTATAAAAGCGCAGGTTGGCGGGCGTGATGCCGTTCAGCTCGTGGGCGAAGTAGCTCATGGTCAGGCCCAGGTTCAGGCCGGTGATGGTGGGCGCGCTGATGTCGAAGTAGCGCAGAATGCCCTGGTGGCCGGCCACGCCCACCGGCGCGGTGCCCGTGATGCGCGTGACCTGCGTGGCGCCCGGCAGCGTGGAGCCCACCACCGGCAGCATGGTCAGGCCCACGCCGCCAAAGTCTTCGAGCACGCCCTCGGCAGGCAGGCGGCGCACTTCCACGCGGCCCAGCACGTAGCTGGCGTCAGTTTCGGAGAGGTTGGCCAGCGGGTCAATCTTGAGGCGGTAGGGGCCGGTGGCCAGGATGCCGCTCAGCATCTGCACGCCGTTGTACACCTCGGCGTCATCGGTGAAGGTTTTCACGCCGCCGCCGTTCACTTCCAGGTTGAAGTAGAAGCCGCCGCTCACGGTCTGGTTGCCGGCCCCGGTCAGCTTCACCTTGCCCGTGGAGCAGGTGAACTGGCCGGTGTTCAGCATGTTGCCTTTCACCTCCAGGTCGCCCAGCGTCTGGGCGAAGGTGCCGGTGCTGGTGTTGGTGAAGTTGCCGTTGATGAGAATGTCGCCGCCCGTATGGTTGAGCACGCCCGCGTTGGTGAGGTCGCCGAGCACCACCGTCAGGCCGCTTTCCACCACCATAAGCTGGCCGTTGCTCACCGAGAACGAGTTCAGGATGGTGGTGGCCTGGCTCACGAGGCTGTTCACGCCGCTGGTGCCGGTGTTGGTCACGTTTGTCACGCTGTTGCCGGTGAGCTCGGCGCGGCCCGCTGCCACGCCCATGGCGGTGAGGGAGGCGCTGCTCACGCCGGTCAGGCTCACCTGGCGCACGGTGTTGCCGGTTACCTGGTTGGTGAGGGTGGTGCTATTACCGCAGCTCATCACAATGCCCTTGAAATTCTGGGTGCCCGCGTTCTCCCAGATGCCGCCGGTGGCCCCGGCCGTGCGCCCGCCAATGAAGTTGCCGCTCACCAGCGCCCCATTAGCCCCGGAGCCGGGGCGGAAGTCGATGGCCGTCTGGGCCGTCATGGGGATGGCCGTGGCATTGTAGTAGAAGCTGTTGCCGCTGATGGTCCACTGGTCGCCGTTGCCGGCCCCTACGAATACGCCGGCGCGGCTGAAGTTGAAGAGCTGGCTATTGAGCAGGCTGAAATTGTCGTTGGTTCCGCCGCCCGCGCTGGCCGCGTACAGCAGGTTGGCGGGCAGCAGGGCCGGGTCGGCATTACCCACGAAGCTCTGGATAATGGTGTTGTTGTCGTTGCCGCTGGTCAGGCCGGCACCAATTACCACCACGCCGCTGGTCAGCAGCGTGTTCGAGCCCAGCACGATGGCCTCGCGCACCTCGTTATTAGAAGCATCATTACCAAACACCACCGCCGGGGCAGTGAGGCTGGGCTGGCGCAGCGTGAGGGCACGGGAGATGGTACCGTTGTTGCCATTCAGGCTGGCGAAGGCGCTGCCGGCCCCGAAGGTGAGCGTGCCCGTGAGCACGGTGCTAACGCCCGCCGCCGGCCCGATGATAAGCGGGTTTGCGGCCGAGCCCGTTTTGGTCAGCAGCACGTCTTCGGTGTATGCGGCATCCAGCAGGCGCAGCTCGTAAGGCTGCGTGAGGGGCGAAGGCACGGCCGCCAGCGCCGCGCCGATAGTGGTGTAGTTGCCACTGGCTCCCACCGTGATAATCACGTTGGCCTGCGCCCGCACGCCCATCATCAGCAACATGCTCAGCAGCAGGCCCACCAGCTGCCAGCGCCGGCGCACCCACCACGGCTGGGCCGGCAATGCCCCGAACGAATGCACCGGGGAAATAGAGGAGACGAAGTGTTTCATATAGCAGAAGAAAAAAGAGAAAAGCAATAGGGCATGTTGCCCGAGGTTTTGTTATCCGGTTCGGCCGGGTTTCGGCACAACTGCCGCGCTTAACCCTGGCCCAGTAAAACCATATTATTTGTTTTTGCTTTACGACATTATCCGGATTAGCTGAGCCGTATGAAGAATTGTCATTAATAGTATTTATCAAACGTAAACCACCTGCCTACCCTTCGCAACAACCCAGTCAATCATTCAAAGCCATAATGCAAATTCAATGCAATTTTCTATTCATCATCCTATCAACATCGTTTATTGGTGCCATTATTTTTTTATTATTTCAATTATTTAGTCGTTTTCAGCAAATCCAGTCAACCACTACAAATCGTATGCAGCTGTTCCGAAAACAGATTGGCATTATATAATTATTACAACAAAATCAACACTGAAAATATCATACCCATCCGCAACCATCTACAAAACCCATTCCTTTGTATAGTCATAATGCAAAACCGCCCCTGCCGATACGGGCAGAGGCGGTTTTGGGCAACAGTGTTTGGGTTCAGGCCGGCGTTAGCGCTTGCCGATGGTGTAGGCGGGCTCGCGGTTGGGCACTAGGGTCAATTTCCAGGTGTCGAGGTTAAGAGCGGCGAGATGGGCCAGCTCGGGGTTGTGGCGGTACACGCAGCCGGTATCGAGGCCCAGCGCGCCGGGATGCATGGCCGCTTTGGCGCGCACCTGGGCAGTGGGCGTGGGCACGTGGCCGTGCAGCAGGCGGCGGCCGCCCAGCCGCACGGGGTCATACACGTAGCTTTTGGTGTTGAGCATGGTGGCGTAGTCCTGGCGCATCTCGGCGGTCGGCAGGGCGAAGTTGTAGCCGGCGTGCACGAGCATGAAATCGGGCAGCTCAATCTCATATGGCAAGGTAGCCAGCCAGTTGAGGTAGGGCGCGGGGATGTCGGAGAGGCGCGACACGCCGAAGCTGCGTAGCGTGGGCAGGCGGCCGCGCGGCCCCAGCCAGTCCCAGCGCCAGCGGTGGCGGGCGGCGTCGAGCAGGGCCTGGTCGTGGTTGCCGCGCAAGCAATGCACCTGGTAGCCGGCGGCTTGCAGCCACATCAGGTAGTCGAGTACTCCGCGGCTATCGGGGCCTTTATTCACGTAGTCGCCCAGCAGGTAGAGCTCGTCCTTCCGGCTGAGATTCAGCTCTTCTTCAACCAAATGGCGAAAGGTGTGCAGGCAGCCGTGAAGGTCGGTAGTGGCGTAGCGGCTCACGGGAATAAGCGAATTGGTATTAGGATAGCCGGGAAAAGCAGAACGTCATGCTGAGCGAAGCCGAAGCATCTCTACCGCAATAGTAACCCCCTTTTGACTGGATTACTTGCGCGGTAGAGATGCTTCGGCTTCGCTCAGCATGACGTTCCTAATAGCAGAACCAGCTAGGAAGTCCTCTACTGGTCGATGGCCGAATCAGCAGCGTTGGGGTCGGTGAGGTCGGCGTTGGTATCGGTGCCGGTGATGGGCTTAATGGGGCGCGGCTCCATCTGGCCCATGCCCACGCGGGAGTTAGGGTTCAGCATTTCATCCACGCCGGGGCGGAAGTCATGCACGTCGAGTTCATCGACGGGGCGGCCGCTGGGCACGATGGTGTCGGTGTAGTCGTCGAGGGGCGGCATGTCCTGGTTGGCGCGGCCGGCGCGGCCTTCGTCCTGCGAGCGCATGTTGTCGGCGGGTGGGCTCATGTTGTCGGCGGTTTCGTTCACGCCCACGGCCGTTTCGCCGCCCGAGGTGTCGGAGCCGAAGCCCTCTTTGCCGTCGCGGTTGCCGAAGCCGCCGCGGGCAGCCTCATTTTTGGGCGGGTCGGCGTTGGGAATGTGGTGGCCGGCCTCCATTTCTTCGTTGGTCGTGTCGTCGTTGATGACGCGGATTGGGCGGTTGTTGGGGTCGATGGCCATGGGAATTGAGAAGTAAAAAAGTGATGATGCGAATTGGGAAAGGTGTACTTTGGTTTAAGCATTTGGGTTGTCTACCGCCCCACTCGCGCCATCTTTCCTCAATCCTTAAATATAGTAAAAATCATGTGGAATAACATCGACAATAGCCTGCGCCGCAGCTTCCGGTTCAGCGACTTCAAGACGGCCTTCGCCTTCCTCACCGAAGTAGCCGCCGAGGCCGAGCGCCTCGACCATCATCCGTGGTTCAGTAACGAGTATAACGTGGTGGAATTTCGCCTCCGCACCCATGATGCGGGCAACACCGTGACTCCGCGCGACCACCGGCTGGCGGCGGCTATTGATGCCGTGGCGGCGCGGTATGAGGTGAGCTGAACGACCAACTCCCCTCCTTACCAAGGAGGGGATGTTTTCGCGCCAGCGAAAACGGGGTTGGTTGTGGCGCTGAATGGTGCGGAACGATTCGTCCAGTCAAACACCAACGCCCACAACCACCCCAGCTGACGCTTCGCGCCAGCGTCCCCTCCTTACCAAGGAGGGGAGTTTGATGTTCAACCTAATCTACCTTTGTCGCTATGCCCAACACGGTTCTGTACCTCGTACCCACGCCAATTGGCAATCTGGAAGATATTACCCTGCGAGCCATCCGCATTCTGGGGGAGGTGGGCACCGTGCTCTGTGAGGACACCCGCACCAGCGGCCGCCTCATGCAGCATCTGGGCATCAAGAAGCCGCTTCTCTCCTACCACCTGCACAACGAGCACCAGCAGGTACCACGTCTGCTGGAACGTCTGGAGAAGGGCGAAATCATGGCCCTAATTTCGGATGCCGGCACGCCGGGAATCTCCGACCCCGGGTTTCTGTTGGTGCGCGAGTGCCTGGCGCGGGGCTTGGGCGTGGAGTGCCTGCCGGGCGCTACCGCTTTCGTGCCGGCGCTGTTGAAATCAGGCTTTGGGGCCGAGCGGTTCACGTTTGAAGGTTTTTTGCCGGTGAAGAAAGGCCGGCAGACGCGCCTGCAACAGCTGGCTTCGGAAACCCGGACCATGATTTTTTACGAGTCGCCGCACCGCATTGTGAAGACGTTGGGCCAGTTGGCCGAGGTGCTCGGGCCGACGCGGCCGGCTTCGGTCAGTCGTGAGTTGACTAAATTGTTTGAAGAAACCGTGACCGGTACGCTGGCCAGCCTGGAGGCTGACTTCGCGGCCCGGCCCGCTATTAAAGGAGAAATTGTCGTTGTCGTCGAAGGAAACCTTGCCCCGCCCCCCCGCGAGCCCCGCCCCGGCCGCGAAGACCGTTACCGCCGCGCTGCCGACGATGACGATGACACCGACTACGAGGACTAGCCCGCTGCTCCAACAGCCGCTGGTGCTGGCCGTGCTCGGCGCGTTGCTGCTGAGCGGCGGCTGGGCCCCGTGGCCCACGGCCTGGCTGGCCCCGCTGCTGTTCATCGGCTGGGTGCCGTACCTGCTGATGGAGCGACAGCTCACGCTGACCGGTGCCCGCAAGGGCCGCGTGTTTGCCAGCACCTACCTCATGCTGGTGCTCTGGAACGCCCTCACTACCTGGTGGGTAAGCTACGCCGACCTGCCCGCCGGCATCGCCGCCGTGGTGCTCAATGCGCTGCTTATGTGCCTGCCGCTCATGGCCTTCCGCCAAACCAAAAAGCGGCTGGGCAACCGCTGGGGCTACCTCTCGCTGCCCATCTACTGGATTGCGTTCGAGCAATTGCACCTGCATTGGGACATCACCTGGCCCTGGCTCACGCTGGGCAACGGCTTCGCGGCTGCACCGCAATGGGTGCAGTGGTATGAGTACACGGGCTTCCTGGGCGGCTCGGTGTGGGTGTGGGTGGTGAATCTGCTGTTTTTTCAGGCGTTGCTGAAGCATTTGCCGGTGCTGGCTTTCCAGCCGGCAGACACTAGGTTTGATGAATTAAACCGCACTGAAACATTCCGCAAGTCGGCCTTTGAATGGCAGCCTTCGTTCGGCACGCCGCTTTTCTTCATTCTGCTGCCGCTGGCTTTGTCCTATCTGATGAGCGCGGCTTATAAGGAAAAAGGCCCCACGGCCGAAGTAGTGGTGGTGCAGCCCAACTTCGACCCCTACGTGGAGAAGTTCGAGGGCGGCCCCAAGTTCATTCCTTACGACGAGCAGCTCACGCGCCTGATGCAGCTTTCCGAGCAGCACCTCACGCCCAAAACGCGCCTCGTGCTCTGGCCCGAAACCGCGCTGGAGGAGCCCTACTGGGAAAACACTATCGAAACCAACCCCAAAATTCTTCGCGTGCGTGAGTGGCTGAGGCAGCACCCCGGCGTGGCGCTGCTCACGGGCATCACCACCCTCGGCTCCTACCCTAATAAGGAAGCAGCCAGCGAAACCGCCCGCTACCGCGATGACCTGGGCTACTACGATTTCTTCAACACCGGCGCTTTCTTCGCTAATGCCACCGCGCCGGTGGTTTTCTACCACAAGTCGCGCCTCGTGCCCGGCGTGGAGAAGATTCCACCCATGCTGGCCTCGCTCATTGCGCACATCGACCTGGGCGGAACCGTGGGCAGCGTGGGCAGCCAGCCCGAGCGCACCGTGTACCCGGCCCCGGCCAACGCGCCGGCCCTGCGCGTAGCCCCGGTCATCTGCTACGAATCCATCTACGGCGACTTCATCGGCGAATACGCCCACAACGGGGCCACGCTCCTGGGCCTCGTCACCAACGATGCCTGGTGGCACGACTCGCCCGGCTACCGCCAGCTGCTGAGCTACGGCCAGTTGCGCTGCATCGAAACCCGCCGCGACCTGGCCCGCTCCGCCAACACCGGCTTCACCGGCTTCATCAACCAGAAAGGTGAAATTACCCAGCGCGAAAAAGCCTGGATTCCGACTGCCAGCCGGGCTACCGTGCACCTCAATGACGAGGTGACGTTCTATGTGCGCTTTGGGGAACTGATTGGGCGCGGGGCGCAGGTGCTGGCGGTGCTGCTGCTGGTGGGGGCTATTGTGGTAGGTTGGATGCGTAAAAGCAGTACGGTTCAACAAGCGTAAGCACGATGTAGAGACGCAATATTTTGCGTCTCGTCGTTGAACGACAGGCCCCGCGCCGCCTCGTCATAATCGCTCCAGCTAAACAACATCAGCAACGACGAGACGCAAAATATTGCGTCTCTACATCGTTCAACTATCATTATGCCCCTCGATTTTACCCAACTCTCCCACGACCTCGCCGCCCTGTGCCGCACCACAGCCGAGTTCATCCGCGAGGAAGCCGCCACCTTCGACCGCGCCAAAATCGAGCACAAGGGCGTGCATGACCTCGTGAGCTACGTGGACCAGGAAACCGAGCGCCGCCTCGTGGCCGGCCTGCGCCAGCTGCTGCCCGAAGCCGGTTTTATCACCGAAGAAGGCACCGCCGGCCCCGACGCGCACACCGAGGAATTCGTCTGGATAATCGACCCGCTTGACGGCACCACCAATTTCGTGCACGGCCTGCCGGTGTATTGCATTAGCGTGGCGCTGACGCAGCACCGGGAGCTGGTGGTGGGCGTGGTACACGAGGTAGGTCGCGACGAAAGTTTCCGGGCCGTGCGTGGCGGCGGCGCGTTCTGCAACGACCAGCCCATCCGCGTCACCGATGTGGCCGAGTTGAATAGTTCGCTCATCGCCACCGGCTTTCCCTACAAGGACTTCGGCAAGATGGACGCTTTCCTGCAAATCCTCGGCGCATTTTTCACCCGTAGCCACGGCGTGCGCCGCCTGGGCTCCGCTGCGGCTGACCTGGCCTACGTGGCCGCCGGGCGCTGCGAGGGCTTCTTCGAATTCAACCTGAATTCCTACGATGTGGCGGCAGGCATCCTGCTAGTACGCGAAGCAGGCGGTCACGTCACCCAGTTTCTGACGGATGGCGACCCGCTATTTGGGCGCGAAATAGTGGCCAGCAACCAACTCATTCATGCCGAGATGCAGGCCACCATTGGCCAGTTCTGGCAGTAGCGCAAACTATTCTTTTTCATCCATAGTTTACCCACTATGCTCCTGCTTGCTATCACCTCCGTCGAAATCCAGTACCTGCTAATTGGCGCGCTGTTCATCGCGGCGGCGTTTTACGTGGGCCGCATTTTCTACCGGGCGTTTTTTAGCAAGACGGCGGCTGGCTGCGCTAAGGGCTGCGGCGGAGCCTGCGGGCAGCTCGATGTGGAGAGTCTGCAGCGCACCATTGAGGCGCGTGCGGCGGCCAAATAGAGCCGCCAGCCGATACATAGCACTTTCGCGTTTTTTTATACGCATTTGGTATAACCCGCCCCCGCCCCGGCTGCGTATAGCCCGAGCGGGGGCGGCTGGCATTTGTGCCGGCCCGGCCCGCTTCATCCTTACCCAAACACCCCACCGCCATGCAGGACAAAGAAGAAGAACGGTCACTTGTCAACGTTGAGAGCAAACTGACCAAGGACGGCTTCACCCAGGATTTCAACGTCGTGGATGGCCGCCTGCATACCATCGGCAGCGACTCCAACAAGACCTACGCGCCCGACGAAGTGACCATCGTGGATTTTTACCGCTTCGAGGGCGAAAGCGACCCCGATGATATGTCCGTCCTCTACGCCATTGAGGCCAACGACGGCACGAAAGGCACCATCGCCAATGCCTACGGCACCTATGCCGATTCCGACACCGACGACTTCCTCAAGCAGGTCGAAGACCTCGGCAAAAACCTGACGAAGAAAGATAAGTAAGACTCGCTCAGCGACACCAATCAGAACGTCATGCTGAGCGCAGTCGAAGCATCTCTACCGTAACAGTAATTATTTACTTACGTGGTAGAGATGCTTCGGCTGCGCTTAGCACGACGTTCTGTTTTTTGCTTGTTCTACTTTCCGCTTATCCCCACACCTTCGTGCCTTCCGAGCAGTTGCGGCACATCTCAATCTGGTCGCGGCCTTTGAGCAGGCTGCCGCGAAACTGCTGATACTTCGGGCCGCGCCAGAGCTGGCGGAAAGTCTCGGTTTTGAGGTCGCCCTGGCGGTATTCGGCATCTTTGTCGAAGCAGCATGGCACCACCAGCCCGTCCCAGGTGATGACACAGGAATGCCACATTTTCCAGCAGTGGTCGACCAGCTTGTTTTTCAGGCTCCAGGTATTGTCGCCGTTGTTCTGGTAGCGCGAGTAATAATCGATGGTCGGGATGAGCGGCGAGCCCTGCGCGTGGTCGTAAATCTGAGCGGTTTTGAACCACACATCATCCACGCCCAGCGCTTCGGCCAGTTGTTTGGCATCGTCAATCTGATGCTCATTGGGCCGCACCACCAGGAACTGGAAGATGATGCGCGGCGTGCTTGAATTCAGCTCTTTGCGCCATTTCACCACGTTGCGGGTGCCCTCCAATACCTTTTCCAGCTTGCCGCCCACGCGGTACTGCTGGTACACGTCCTGCGTGGTGCCATCGAGGGAGATGATGAGACGGTCGAGGCCGCTTTCTACCGTTTTGCGGGCGTTCTGGTCGTTGAGGTAGTGCGCGTTGGTGCTGGTGGCGGTGTAGATGCCTTTATCGGCCGCGTACTTCACCAATTCCAGAAACTGCGGGTGTAGGTACGGCTCGCCCTGGAAATAGAAAATCAGGTACCACAGCCGGTTCGCTACCTCATCAATCGTTTTCTTGAATAAATCACCCTGCAACATTCCCGTGGGCCGCGTGAAGGAGCGCAGGCCGCTGGGACACTCCGGGCAGCGCAGGTTGCAGCTGGTAGTGGGCTCGAAGCTGAGCGCCATGGGCAGGCCGCGCAACCGAGCCTTGCCCGTAATCTTGCTCAGAATGTAGGAGCCGATGATTTGCGTCGCATTCCAGACCCGCAACGGGGTGGCTTTCGACAAAACATTGAGGCTATCGGTGAGCACAGACATAGAAAGGAGTTAAAAAGCAGTAGCGCGAACTTTGTAGTTCGCGTCCCCGCACCGAAAGGAGTTTCAGTGGCGCGGAGACGCGAACTACAAAGTTCGCGCTACTTCGGTTGCGTTTGGTCGGACGCTTATTTCTTGGTGGCCGGGAAATCGATGGCGCTGGTATAGGTACTGGCCTTGCCGAACGACTGGTTGATTTCGTCTACGGCGGCGCGGCTGCTTAGGCGCTTGGGCTTGGTATTGAGGAAGGTACCATCCTCGCCCACCAGCATATAGGTGGGTACTTCCTGCAAAGCGTATTCCTTCGCCACCATCGAACGCAGGCCGCCGCCGGGAATGCGAACCTGCACGCCAGGCAGTTTTTTCACCGTCACCAGCTGTTTCCAGGCCTGCTCATTCTCATCGAGGGCAATGTTGATGAAGGTGATGTTCTTGCCCTCAAACTTGCGCATTAGTTCCTGGGCATACGCTAGGTCGCGCAGACACAAGCCGTTGGTGCTTTTCCAAAAGTTGAGGTACACCAGCTTGCCGGCGAAGTCGTGCAGGTGCACCGTATCGCCGGTGGCGCTGGGCAGCTTGAAATCGGGAGCTGGTGCACCGATGGCGAAATCCTTGTGCAGGTTGAAATCGGTTTGCAGCGTGGGGTAATACTGGTTTTTGGGGTCGTAGTTGCGGAAATCGGCCAGCATGGCGGCCGACTGCTTCACGTGCCCAAACCGGAACGACTCCTGCAACACGCGGCCCAGAATAATGGCCCGCGACGGGCCGGTGAGCTTCTTGCTGGCCAGCGCGTAGCAGGCTGGGTAAAAGTCGGGGTCGGAACGCTGGTGGTGGTCCTGCGCCACGGTGAAGTGCACGTAGTTGAGCAGGAACTCGTGGTACAGCTCGCTCTGCACGGCGTTGGGCTCGTTGAGCAGGCCCGGCTCGCGCAGGAAGTTGTAGTAGTCGGGGGCCATTTTCAGGCGGCCCTCGGTGTTCACCACCTGCTCGCGCAGGTCCTGGAAAGTCAGCTTGTCGTTGGCGTAGGCGTACACCACTTCGGCGTGGGCGTAGTTGTAGAACTCCTGCGTGAAGGACTGCTTGGCGGCGTGGTCTTCCAGAAACTCGTATTCGTGCTTGCGGCGGTACTCCAGAAAGGACAGGAACGGCGCTTCGTAGAGCTGAATGTTATCGGGCAGCACCTGAAAACCATCGTTTTCCACGAACTGTGCATCCGCTTCTACCAAGTAGTTGTTGGCATTGGCAGCCTGCTGGCGGTGGCGCTGCTCCTCGGTCAGGTTCGAGCGGTTGCGCAGCTTGGTGGCAAAGCCGGAGGGCACGTCGTTGGGCTTGAAGCGGAGCGTGCCCGACATGTCGCTGCCCTTGAAGCGCACGTCCATATCGGTGCCGGGGTCCAGAAACAGCGGGGCCACGTCGTCGCCGTACACGAGGTCGGCCTTGGTGGCACTGCTCACGGGCACTACCACTTTAAAATCGCCCTTGTCGTTGAGCGGCACCCGGAACAGCTTTTCCTTCGGGTCGAGTGGGTTTTCGCGTAGCGAAATCGCAACGGAATCAGTGGTAGGCCCACTCACCCGGCCGGTGAGGGTGGCCGTACCCGCCGAAGAAGCCGCCGCGACCGAAGCCGTTTTGGCGGCGGCACCCACCACCGTGGTCCGGCCCTGAGCGTGCCCCAGCAACGGGGCCAGAACCAGAGCTGCCCCAACCAACCGGCGCGTGCAAGTGACAAAAGATAATATCATGACAATAGAAACCAGCCCCAGACCGTTGAAACAGCCACAGCAGCTAACTGGACAATGGATAGAACTGACGGCATTTATCAGGCCATTCGCGGTAAAAGCCTATCAGCAATCCGAAGATAAGGCTTTTTCGTTTATAAAATCCAAATCAAAATTCCGGCCTTTTGCGGCTGGCCTGGTGAGGTATGCCCGGCCCACCGCAAACCCTTGCGACCATCGGCTGATAATCAAGCTGCTTTTCCTTACCCGAATAAGCCGTTCAGCACTTCATCGAGCCGGCTCACGGCGTGTACTTTCAAGCCAAATCGGGCTAAGTCCAATCCTTTGCCGTTAAACTGAGAAACGTACATTTCCTGAAAACCCAGCTTTTCGGCTTCGGCCAGGCGCTGGTCGAGGCGGCTCACGGCGCGGATTTCGCCGCTCAGTCCTACTTCGGCCGCCAGGCACACGTTGCCGGGAATGGGCAGGTCGTTGAGCGAGGAAACCACGGCGGCGCACACGGCCATATCCAGCGCTGGGTCATCCAAGCGCAGGCCGCCGGCGATGTTCAGGAACACGTCGTGCTGGCCCAAGCGCAGGCCGGCGCGCTTTTCCAGCACGGCCAGCAGCATTTGCAGGCGCTTGGCATCGAAGCCGGTGCTGCTACGCTGCGGCGTGCCGTAGGACGTGGGCGATACCAGGGCCTGCACTTCCACCAGCAGCGGGCGGTTGCCCTCCAGCGTGGCCCCGATAGCCATGCCGCTCAGGCTCTCGCCGCGCTGCGAAAGCAGGATTTCCGACGGATTGCTCACCTGGCGCAGGCCATCGCCCTGCATCTCATAAATCCCTAATTCTGAAGTACTGCCGAAACGGTTTTTGGTGGTGCGCAGGATGCGGTAGCTCATGTGCCGGTCACCCTCAAACTGAAGGACCGTGTCCACCATGTGCTCCAGGATTTTGGGGCCGGCGATGCTGCCGTCCTTCGTGATGTGGCCGATGAGCATGACCGGCGTGCTGGTTTCCTTGGCGAATTTCAGGAACTCGGCAGTGCACTCGCGCACCTGGCTCACGCTACCCGCGCCGCTTTCCACCAGCGTGGAGTGCATGGTCTGGATGGAGTCGATGACTAGAATGTTGGGCTGCACCTGATCAATCTGGCGGAAGATGTTCTGGGTATTGGTCTCCGTGAGGATGTAGCAGCCGGGGTGCTGGCCGTCGGCCATGCGCTCGGCCCGCATTTTTATCTGGGCTTCGCTCTCTTCGCCGCTCACGTAGAGCACCTTCATTTTGCGCAGGCTGAGGGCAATCTGGAGCATAAGCGTGCTTTTGCCGATGCCCGGCTCACCGCCGATGAGGATGATGGAGCCCGGCACGATGCCGCCGCCGAGCACGCGGTTCAGCTCGCCGTCGGGGGTGATGATGCGGGGCTCGTCTTCGGCCAGGATGTCACCGAGCGGGACGGACTTGGCGGCTTTGGTGAGGTTGCCGCCGGGCACGGTGCTAGCGGGCTTCCACTGGCCGGTGGTGGTGGCCACGGTTTCCTTCTGGATGACTTCTTCAACGTAGGTGTTCCACTCGCCGCACACGGGGCAGCGGCCTATCCATTTCGAAGATTGAGCGCCACAGGACTGGCAGAAATAGACGGTTCTGGCTTTGGCCATAGGGGGTAGATTTCGGGGGGCTAATGGGGAATAGGAATAAGGCCTATTTGCCCGGAAAAGTTGCTTTACTGATGGGTTTGCGCGGGGCTATTTGCCCGTGGCAAAATGCGCTTTGTATTCCTGCACCAGCTGTGGCATGTTCTTATAGCCGGCATCGGGGGCCTGCTGCCGGACGCGGGCGGCCAGTTCGGGGTAGTCGGCAAAGGCGGTGGCCATCAGGGTGGCGAAGGCTTTGCCGGAGCGCGGCACTTCCTCAATAATGCCGCCGGCCGGCTGCACGTACCAGAAGTATTTATCGTGCGAGCCCACCGGGATGAATACCGGAACAATCAGCGGAATGGGGATGTACATGTTGGCTTTAGTGATGGAGTAGCCGTAGGTTTTGGTGCTGCCGCCCGGCGTCATGTTTTCGGCCAGCATGCCCAGGGGCTTGCCGTTTTTGGTGAGGGCGTCCAGGGTGTGGCCTTCCACGGTCATGGTTTGAATGCGCTCCACGGCCATCTCCTTCACGCGCGGGGGCGGCAGTTGGTTGGGCGGCTGCTCGTAGCACTCAACCTTGTCGTGCATGAACAGGTCGTAGCTAGTTACGTAGCCGCGCACCTGCTTGCCACTGACCATCGTAAAGACCACCGGCGAGTACGTAATAGGTGCATTGCGGGCGGCGCGGAGCGAGTCGACGCGGGTGGCTTTACGCACCGGTTGTTGGGCGTGGGCAGTTGGTGCTAAGCTGCCGGCCAGTAACCCGACAGTAAATAGCCGCGAGAGTTTTTGCAGAAGTTCTGTCATTGAAATTGCTTGTTCTAAAGCCCACATACAGCGCGGCTACCACTTAAGGAATGGGCGAAAGTACGCTCGCGCCTGCGCTAACCCGCATCAACTTTCTGCCCCGCCCGGGGTTATGCAAACATGGCTATTTCTGCTACTCTCAACCCCGCCGACCTCTCCCCCATCACTGCCTTCGCCGGCCTGCCCGCCGATACCCTGGCTTGGCTGCTGGCCCACGGCGAGGCTCGCGCCTACGCGCCCAATGAAGTCATCATCGAAGCCGGCTCGCCCGCCGATTTTATGATGGCCGTGCTGCGCGGCGGCATCCAGTTCTACGCCGGGCAGGGCGGGCCGCACACGCCGATATTCCGCGTCGAGACTGGCCAGGTATCGGGCGTGCTGCCCTATTCCCGGCTGCGCGAAGTAAAAAACCAAGGCACCGCCACCGGCGAAACCTTGCTGTTTCTGCTGCACCGCGAGCATTTTCCGGCCTTGGAACAGGCCAGCCCAGAGCTGGTGCAACGCCTCGTCGGCATCATGAATGACCGCAGCCGCGACCAAGTGCGGTTTCAGGAGCGCGACGACAAGCTGCGCGCCTTGGGCAAGCTCTCGGCCGGCCTGGCCCACGAGTTGAACAACCCCGCTGCCGCCATTGCCCGCGCCGCCCAGGCCCTGGCCAACCGCGTGGGGGCCAAGCCCGCGCTGTTTGTGGAGCTGGTGAGCCACTGCCCCTCGCCCGAAGCCATGCGGGCCCTCACTGCCCTGGCCGTGCCCAGCGCCGAGGCCCAGCCCCCGCAAAGCGCCCTGGCCCGCGCCGACCGCGAAGACGAGCTGGCCGACTGGCTCGCCGCCCACGCTGTGCCCAACGGTTACCACCTCGCCCCCGCCCTACTCGAAGCCGGCGTGACGCCCGACGCCCTAGCCACCGTGGCCGACTTGCTGCCGCCCGCCGCCCGCCCGGCCGCTTTTGCCTGGCTTGAAGGCCAGCTCACCACCATGCAGCTGGTGCACGATGTGCAGGAAGCCGGCGGCCGCATCAGCAAGTTGGTGGCCGATGTAAAAACCTACTCGCACATGGACCGCGCCAGCGGCTTCGAGTCGCTGGATGTGACCGTTGGACTGGAAAGCACGCTCAACATGCTGGGCTTCCAGCTGCGGCAGAAGAACGTGCGGGTGGTTCGCGATTTCGCGCTCAGCCTGCCGCCCATTCGCGGGCAGGTGAGCAGCCTCAACCAGGTGTGGACCAACCTGCTTGATAACGCTATTGACGCGCTACCTGCGCAGGGCGGCGAAATTACCCTGCGCACCCAGCGGGAAGGCGGCTTCGTGCGCGTATTTTTGATTGACAACGGCACCGGCATCCCGGCCGACGTGCTGCCGCACATCTTCGAGCCCTTCTTCACCACCAAGCAGGCCGGCGACGGCTCCGGGCTGGGCCTCGATATCGCGCAGCAGATTATCCGGCAGCACGATGGGCGGCTGGAAGTCCACTCGGAACCCGGCCGCACTGAATTCTGTGCCTGGCTGCCGGTTGCTAATTAATTCAGCCCAATCATCATGCCCGACAAAAAACCCATCATCCTCGCCGTTGATGACGACCCGCAGGTACTGGCCGCCATTGCCCGCGACCTGCGCCAGGAGTTCAGCGAGGACTACCGCATTCTGCGCGTGAATTCCGGCCCTGAGGCACTCACGACCATCAAGGAGCTGCACGAAAAGGAGGAGCCGCTGGCCCTCATCGTGGCCGACCAGCGCATGCCCGAGCTGGAAGGCGTGGAGCTGCTTACGGCCTCGCGCGAGTTTTTTCCGGATGCCAAGCGCGTGCTGCTCACGGCCTACGCCGACACCGAGGCCGCTGTGCGCGCCATCAATTCGGCCCGACTTGACCATTACCTGATGAAGCCCTGGGACCCGCCCGAAAACCTGCTTTATCCGATTCTGCACGATTTGCTCACGGCGTGGCAGGTCACGCATAAGCCCAAGTTTGGCGGCATCCGGCTCATTGGTTTTCAATGGTCGCCGCTCTCGCACGAGCTTAAGGATTTCCTGAGCGGCTACATGGTGGGCTACCAGTGGCTCGACTACGAAACCAACCCCGAAGCCCAAGAGCTGGTGAAAGCGCGAGGCTTCACCACCGCCGACTTGCCGCTGATTATCTGCGCCGATGGCAAGGCCGTAGCCAACCCCACCAAAGCCGCCCTAGCCGAACACCTCAACATTGCCAACCAGCCCCTGCAGGCCATGTACGACGTGGTGGTAGTTGGCGCCGGGCCTTCCGGGCTGGCCGCCGCCGTGTACGGGGCCAGCGAAGGCCTCAAAACCCTCATCATCGAGCGCCAGACGCCCGGCGGGCAGGCCGGCACCAGCTCCCGCATCGAAAATTACCTGGGCTTCCCCACCGGCCTGAGTGGGGCCGAGCTGGCCTTCCGCGCCTGGACGCAAGCCGTGCGCCTCGGGGCTGAGTTCCTGGCCCCGCAGGAGGTGGCCGACCTCTGCATTCAGGACGGCTACAAAGTCCTGACCCTGAGCGACGGCCGCGAAATAAACACCAAAGCCGTGGTCCTCACCACCGGCGTGAGCTACCGCACCCTCGATGTGCCGGGCATGGAGCGCCTGAGTGGCGCGGGCGTGTACTACGGCGCGGCCCGCACCGAAGCCCGCAGTTGCGACGAGCAGGACGTGTACATCGTGGGCGGCGGCAACTCGGCCGGGCAGGCGGCCATGTACCTGGCCACCTACGCCCGCAAAGTATTCATCGTTATTCGCGGAGCCGATTTGGCCGCCAGCATGTCAGCCTATCTCATTGAGCAGATTCGCACTACGCCCAACATCGAGCTACTGCCGCATTCCCAAATAAAGGAAGTATGCGGCCAAGACCACCTCGAAGCCGTGATGGTGGACGTGAACGGCACCGTCGAAAAGCGGCCCGCGCGCGCCCTCTTCGTCTTCATAGGGGCCAAACCCAGCACCGAGTGGATATGCGACCAGGTGCTGTGCGACGGCAAAGGCTTCCTCCTCACCGGCCGCGACCTTGTAACCGACCCGCGCTACGCCGAAGTGTGGAAAAAAGACCGGGAGCCTTATCTACTGGAAACCTGTGTGCCAGGCATCTTCGCGGCCGGCGACAGCCGCGCCGGGGCTATGGCCCGCGTGGCCTCGGCCGTGGGCGAGGGCAGCATGGCCATCAAGTTCGTGCACCAGTATCTGGACGAGTAATACGTCCTGACCTTAAGATGCAAAAAGCCCCGAAACCATATGGCTTCGGGGCTTTTTGCATCTTATAAAATTGGTTGCTTGTGAGGGCTCCGTTGCGCTTCACTCGCAATGACCAGTGGCTTAAGCTTCCAGCATCAACTGGTCGGGCAGATTCATCAGGTAATCGCCGTAGCCGCTTTTGCGCAGCGGCGCAGCAATGGCGCGGAGCTGGTCGGCATCAATAAAACCCTGACGGTAAGCGACTTCTTCAATTGAGCCTACTTTCAGGCCCTGGCGCTGCTCAATCACTTTCACGAACTCGCCGGCCTGCATCAGGCTTTCGAACGTGCCGGTATCGAGCCAGGCCGTGCCCCGGCCGAGGATACCCACTTTCAGCGTGCCGCGCCGTAAGTATTCCTTGTTCACGTCGGTAATCTCGTACTCGCCGCGCGGGCTAATTTCCAGATTTTTGGCAATTTCCACCACGTCGTTGTCGTAGAAATACAGGCCGGGCACAGCGTAGTTGCTCTTGGGCTTGGTTGGCTTTTCCTCGATGCTGAGGGCTTTCTTATCGGCATCGAATTCCACTACGCCGTAGCGCTCGGGGTCGTGCACGTGATAGGCGAACACCACGCCACCCTTCGGGTCATTGTTCGATTTCAGCAGCTCTTCCAGGCCGGCGCCGTAGAAAATATTGTCGCCGAGCACCAGTGCCACACTATCAGTACCGATAAAATCAGCCCCCAGCACGAAGGCCTGAGCCAAGCCGTTGGGCACTTCCTGCACCACGTACTGGAAATCGCAGCCCAGGCTTTTGCCGTCACCGAGCAGCTTCTTGAACTGCTCCTGGTCGTGGGGCGTGGTGATAATCAGCACTTCCCGAATGCCCGCCGACAGCAGAATCGACAGCGGATAGTAAATCATCGGCTTGTCGTATACGGGCATGAGCTGCTTCGATACGGCCAGCGTGAGCGGGTGCAGGCGGGTGCCGGAGCCGCCGGCGAGGATAATTCCTTTCATGGGTGAGAATTGTAGCCTGGACTCTGCGAGTCCGGGCGTTGGAGAATCTGGACTAACGCCCGGACTCGCAGAGTCCAGGCTACAACTTAATTACGTTCGGCAATAAACGCTTGGTTGGCCTTGAACCAATCCAGTGTCTTCTTCAAGCCCTCACGGATGCGTACCTGCGGCTGGTAGCCCAGTAGGCGGTTGGCCTTCGAGATATCGGCCAAGGAATCGCGGATATCCCCGGCGCGGTCCGGCCCAAACGTGGGAGCCAGGTCCGAGCCCGCTTCCTCACGCAGGATGTCGTACATCTGCACCAGCGAAGTGCGGTCGCCCACGGCGATGTTATACACTTGGCCCAGGGCCTCGGGGTTCGTCACCAAAGCGGCGCGGATATTGGCTTCCACGCAGTTCTCCACAAAGGTGAAGTCGCGGGTCTGGCCGCCGTCGCCATTCAGCGTGGGGGGCGTGTTTTGCAGAATAGCGTCGATGAACAGCGGAATTACGGCCGCGTAAGCTCCGCCTGGGTCCTGGCGGGGGCCGAAGATGTTGAAATAGCGCAAGCCAATGATTTCCATACCGTAGGTTTTGGCAAACACATCGGCATACAGCTCGTTGGCATACTTCGTCACGGCGTAAGGCGAAAGCGGCTTGCCAATGCGGTCTTCCACCTTGGGCAGGCCAGGGTGGTCGCCATAAGTTGAGGACGAAGCGGCGTACACAAAACGCTTCACGCCCGCGTCCTTGGCAGCGGTCAGCATCTGCACGAAGCCGCCCACGTTCACGTCATTCGTCAGCACCGGGTCTTTGATGGAGCGCGGCACCGAGCCGAGGGCGGCTTCGTGCAGCACTACGTCCACGCCTTCGCAGGCGGCGGCGCAGGTAGCCGCGTCGCGGATGTCGCCCTCAATGATTTCCAGGCGGGAATCGCCCGAAAACAGCGCCAGGTTCTTGCGGAAGCCATTGGAATAGTTGTCCAGCGTCCGCACTTTTTTCACGCCGTACTTCAGCAGATACTCCACGATGTTGGAGCCGATGAAGCCCGCGCCGCCGGTAACGAGAAAGGTCAGATTATCGAGCGGCTGCTCGTGAAAGGGGTTTTCGTACACGATATTGAATTATGAGTTTTGAATTATGAATTATGAGTTATCAGAACCGCCAGCCGCTTTGGGATGGCCAATTCATAACTCATAATTCATAATTCATAATTAAAACCTAGCGCCCCGCGTACTGCTTCTGATTGTAGTCCTGGTATGCGCCGCTCGTTACGCTGTTGAGCCACTCTTCGTTGGCGAGGTACCAGTCCACGGTCTGAGCCAAGCCCTGCTCGAAGGTCACGGAGGGCTTCCAGCCCAGCTCGTTCATGATTTTGCTGGAGTCGATGGCGTAGCGCATGTCGTGGCCGGCGCGGTCGGTCACAAACTTGATGAGCTTGCGCGAGGTGCCCTGCGCTTGGCCGGTTTTCTCGTCCACCACGTCGCAGAGCAACTCGATGAGCTTGAGGTTCTGCCACTCGTTCACGCCGCCGATGTTGTAGGTATCGCCGTTTTTGCCCTTGTGGAACACCGCGTCGATGGCTGTGGCGTGGTCTTTAACAAACAGCCAGTCGCGCACGTTTTCGCCTTTTCCATACACGGGCACCGGCTGGCCGGTGCGCAGGCGGTGAATGGCCAGCGGAATGAGCTTCTCGGGGAAGTGGTTGGGGCCGTAGTTGTTCGAGCAGTTGCTCAGCTTGATGGGCATACCATACGTGTGGTGCCAAGCACGCACAAAGTGGTCGGAGCTGGCTTTCGAGGCCGAGTAAGGCGAGCGGGGGTCGTAAGCCGTTTCCTCCGTAAACATCTCGGGGCCGAAGTCCAGCGAGCCGTACACTTCATCGGTGCTCACGTGGTAGAACACGTGGCCGTCGTAGCCGCCGGGCTGCCACAGGTGGCGGGCCGCGTTCAGCAGATTTACCGTGCCGATGACGTTGGTTTTCACGAAAGCCATCGGGTCGGTGATGCTGCGGTCCACGTGCGACTCGGCTGCGAGGTGAATCACGGCATCGGGCTCCTCGTTGGCAAATAGCTGGTCGATAAAGTTCTGGTCGGCGATGTCGCCCTTGATGAACTTGTAGTTCGAAGCATTCTCAATATCGCGCAGGTTCTCCAGGTTGCCGGCGTAGGTCAGTGCGTCAAGGTTGAGAATCTGGTGCTCGGGGTACTTCGTAACGAAGAGCCGAACGACGTGAGAGCCAATGAAACCGGCACCGCCAGTGATGAGGATTTTCATAGTTTTAATCGTTTGCCACGCTGCACGCAGCCTGACGTTTTAGTTACTTTTTATTAGCCAATGTTTGCTGCCACTTCCAGGAGCTGGCCAGCGAGTCGGCCAGGGAAGTTTCGGTTTTGAAGCCCAGTACTTCCGCGGCCTTGGTGGCATCGGCATAAATGGCCGGCACATCGCCGGGGCGGCGCGGGCCGATGCTGTAATTCAGCTTCTGGCCACTGGCCTGCTCGAAGGCATGCACCACTTCCAGCACCGAATTGCCACGGCCGGTACCCACGTTAAACGTTTCAACAGCGTCGCTGGCTTTGCGGTCCAGCAGGCGCTGCACGGCCACGATGTGCGCCTTGGCCAAGTCTACCACATGAATGTAGTCGCGCACGTTGGTCCCGTCAGGCGTGTCGTAATCGTTGCCGTAGATGGTCAGCTTTTCGCGGATTCCAGCCGCCGTTTGCGTAATAAATGGCACCAGGTTGTTGGGCACGCCCAGGGGCAATTCGCCGATTTTGGCCGACTCGTGCGCCCCAATCGGGTTGAAGTAGCGCAGCAGAATGGTATGCAGCTTATTGGTCGGGGCGGCCGAAACATCATGCACGATTTCTTCGCACATCTGCTTGGTGCGGCCATAGGGCGACGAGGCCGGCTTGGTGGGCGTGGCTTCCGTCACGGGCAGGGCATCGGGAATGCCATATACGGTGCACGACGACGAAAACACCAGGTTTTCAACCCCAAAATCGGGCATCACAGCCAGCAAAGTCAGCAGCGAGCCCACGTTGTTCTGGAAGTAAGCCAACGGCTTGGCTACCGATTCGCCCACCGCTTTGAAAGCGGCGAAGTGAATGACTCCTTTGATATCCTTCTCGGCTTCAAATACGCCGCGCAGGGCTGCTTCATCGCCGCAGTCGATGCGGTACACCGGCACTTTCGCGCCCAGAATTGACTCGATGCCCTCCAGCGCCGATTCCTGCGAATTGCTGAAATTATCCACGATGATAGGCTGATAACCAGCATTTTTCAGCTCAACAACCGTGTGCGAACCAATGTAGCCGGCGCCGCCGGTGACTAGAATCTTATTCATGTAAGTGAGTAAATGAGTAAGTGAGTAAATGGGTGAGGCTGAGCAAGCAGGTCAATTACTCGTTTGCTCGCTCTCTCATTTACCGCTACAGGCTCCAGTATTGCAGCTCCTTCATCTTGCCGCGGTACAGGCCTTTGATATCGACCAGCACGGCGTTGTCAGAAGTAATGGACTGGAAGTAGGCCTCGTCTTTGGTGGCGTAAGGCGTGTGGCTCACGGCCACAATCACGGCATCGTAGTCGGTGCGCACATCATCGTTGTGCGTCAGGCGGAAACCGTACTCGTGGTGTAGCTCGTTGGAGTCGGCGTGTGGGTCCACGATGTCGACGTTCACCGAGAAGTTTTTCAGCTCCTGAATCACATCGGCCACCTTCGAGTTGCGGATGTCCTCCACGTTCTCCTTGAAGGTAGCGCCCATCACCAGCACGCGGCTTTTGGCCACATCCTTGCCTTTTTTAATCATCATCTGCACCGTTTTGCGGGCGATGTAGGCTCCCATGTTGTCGTTGGTGGTGCGGCCCGAGAGAATAACTTTGGCGTCGTAGCCCAGCTCTTTAGCCTTGTAGGTCAGATAGTAAGGGTCAACACCAATGCAGTGACCACCCACCAGACCGGGCGAAAACTTGAGGAAGTTCCACTTGGTGCCGGCGGCTTCCAGCACCTCGTAGGTGTTGATGTTCATGCGGTCGAAAATCATCGACAGCTCGTTCATCAGGGCGATGTTGACATCGCGCTGGGTGTTTTCGATGATTTTGGCAGCCTCGGCCACGCGGATGCTGCTGGCGCGGTGCACGCCGGCCTTCACCACCAGCTCGTAGACTTTGGCAATGGTGTCGAGGCTCTCATCGTCGCAGCCAGCCACTACTTTCACGATGCTCGTGAGGGTATGCTCCTTATCGCCGGGGTTGATGCGCTCGGGCGAGTAGCCCACCTTGAAATCGGTCGGGAATTTCAGGCCCGAAAGGCGCTCCATCACCGGAATGCAGTCTTCCTCGGTGCAACCGGGGTACACGGTGCTTTCAAACACCACGTAGTCGCCCTTTTTCAGTACTTTTCCTACTGAACCCGAGGCTCCAAGCAGCGGCTTGAGGTCGGGCTGGGCATGCTCGTCAATGGGCGTGGGCACGGCCACGATGTAGAATTGCGCCTGGCGCAGCACCTCCAGCGAATCGGTGAAGGTGATGTCGCAGCCTTCAAAGTCCTTCTTTTCGAGCTCGCCGCTAGGGTCGATGCCTTCTTTCATCTGGGCCACGCGGCCGGCGTTGATGTCGAAGCCAATCACCTTGAGCTGCTTGGCAAATTCGAGGGCAATGGGAAGGCCTACGTAGCCGAGGCCGATGACGGCCAGGGTGGCCTCTTTGCGCAATAGTTGGTCGTACACGAGCGTAATGTTCAGTTGCTAATTTTCACGGTTAGTTGCTGATTTTCGGCAACTTATTGGTAGTGCGTCCCAGTGGCCGAACCGTACGGCCGTCGGGACTCAGTTCATATTTTTCGGCGCTTTCGGGGCAGGTGGCGCGGCCTTGCGGGTCGAAATCGAGGCGGTGGCCATAGGCGCTCATCCAGCCCTGCGGGCGGGCGGGCGTGCCGTATACGAGGGCATAGGCCGGAACGTCGTGCGTGACCACGCTGCCCGCGCCCACGAAGGCGTAGCGGCCCAGCCGCGTGCCGCATACGATGGTGGCGTTGGCCCCGATGGTGACGCCCTGTTCTAAATAAGTGGTCTGGTACTGGCCGGGGCCTTTGCGGGGCACGGCGCTACGCGGGTTTTTCACGTTGGTGAACACCACGGAAGGCCCGAGGAATACGTCGTCTTCGCAGATGACGCCGCCGTAAAGGCTCACGTTGTTCTGCACCTTCACGTTGCGGCCCAGCGTCACGCCGTCGGCCACAAACACATTCTGGCCCAGGTTGCAGTCTTCGCCGATATCGGCCCCGGCGCAAACGTGGCTAAAGTGCCAGATGCGGCTACCCCGGCCTATCTGGCACCCCTCGTCGAGGATGGCCGTGGGATGGGCGTAATAATCGGGGGTGGTGTGGGGCATTCGGGGCAGGCGGGCGGTTTAGCCCGCAAAGGTAAGGAGAAGGGCGGGGTTGGCTTCGTACTTTTGGGTAATTCCCTTATTGTGCTTGCATTATGGCTTCGCTTGCTGACCAAACTGAACCTGCCAGCTACGTTTCGCCCGAAGAATACCTGCGCCTGGAGCGCGAGGCGGAATTCTAGCACGAATATTTCCAGGGTGAAATTCGCGCCATGGCCGAGGCCGTCTACGCGCACAACCTGATTTGCGCGAACCTGACCGGCGAACTTTACAGCCAGCTATGCGGCAAAGGCTGCTCGGTAGTGGGCAGCGACCAGCGCCTGCAAATCATGAGCGGCAGCGCCAATACCTGGCGCTGGATGCCCAGGCCATTCACGCCGAGTTGCACACGCTGGACCACCTGGGCCGCTCCGCGACCTGAGCGCCGTGCTGGATTTGAGCAGCATCGCCTGCCAGGTGCCGCTGGCCGAGGTGTACGCGGGAGTAACGTTCTAAAGCTTCACGCACACATTCTGCGCCTCGGTAAAAAACCGCAGCGCCTCCAGCCCGCCTTCGCGGCCGACACCGGAGTTTTTCATGCCGCCGAAGGGCGTGCGTAGGTCGCGGTGCAGCCAGGTGTTTATCCAGACGATGCCGCTGTGCAGCTGGTGGGCTATGCGGTGGGCGCGCTGCAAATCCCGGGTCCAGAGGGTGGCGGAGAGGCCGTAGTCGGTGCTATTGGCCATCATCAGAGCCTCCTCATCAGTGTCGAAGGGCGTGAGGGTGACGACCGGGCCGAATATTTCCTCCTGGTTGGTGCGGCAGTCGAAGGGCAGGTTTTCGAATACGGTAGGCTCCAGGAAATAACCCTCGGCACAACGGCCGGGCACGGTGGCGCGGTGGCCGCCAGCTAGGAGCTTGCCGCCTTCTTCGTGGGCCAGCTTGATGTAGGCCAGCACTTTGTTCAAATGTGCTTCGCTCACCAGCGCGCCTTGTTTGGTATCGGGTTCGAGCGGGTCGCCGATTTTCTGGTCCTTGAGTTGCTTGAGAAACTCGGTTTTGAAGGCCTCGTAAATCGGGCGCTCGATGAAGATACGGGAGCCGCACAGGCAAATCTGGCCCTGGTTGGCGAAGCTGCTGCGGATGCTGGTGGCTACGGCGGCGGCCAGGTCGCAATCGGCGAAGATGATGTTCGGGTTTTTGCCACCCAGCTCTAGGCTGAGCTTTTTGAACATGGGCGCGGCCGTGCGGGCTAGGTGCCGCCCGGTGGCCGTGCCGCCCGTGAAGCTGATGGCCTTGATGCCCGGATGCTCCACGATGGCCTGCCCGCAGTTCGGCCCATTGCCGTGGATGATGTTGAGCACGCCCGCCGGCAGGCCAGCTTCGATGCACAGTTCGCTCAGCAAAAAAGCGGTGGCCGGGGTAATTTCTGAGGGCTTGGCCACCACGCAGCAGCCCACGGCCAGGGCCGGGGCAATTTTCCAGGTGAAGAGGTAGAGCGGCAGGTTCCAGGGCGAGATGCAGCCTACCACGCCCACGGGGTGGCGCACGGTGTAGTTCACGGCCACGCCGTCCTGCACGTGGGCTTCGGTGGCGAAGTGGCCGGCGGCGGTGCCGAAAAAGTGGAAGTTGGAGGCCGCGCGGGGGATGTCCATGGCGCGGGCCAGAGTAAGGGGCTTGCCGTTGTCCTGGCTTTCGGCGCGGGCCAGGCGGTCAAGGTTGGCGTCGATGAGGTCGGCGATTTTTACCAAGAGGCGGCCCCGGTCTTCGGCGGGCAGGGCGCGCCAGGCGGGTAGGGCGGCTTCGGCAGCGGCCACGGCGGCGGCCACGTCTTCGGGACCGGAGTCGGGAATCTGGCCGTATACCTGGCCGGTAGCGGGGTCCACGTTATCGAGGTAGCGGCCGGCCTGCGGCGGCACCAGTGCTCCGTTCAGGTAGTTTTGAATGCGCAGCATAAGAGCAAATGAACTGGTCTGTAACCTGGAAAAAGCGGGATAGACGCAAAAATCGGCTGGGCCTAATGCGGCGGCAAATGCAGCGGGAAACCGTTGAATACCAGCTTTCCTTGGGTATCGAACCAGTAAACATTGGTACTACGTGGCCGAATCAACAAGTCATCCACAATCATGTCGTCACCATAGATTTGCACGGCGATTTTATTGGCCGGGTTGCGCAGGTGAATAATGGTCGAATAGCGCGCCCAGTTGCCACTGATTTCTGTGCTATGGTTCAGGGATTCGTTTACCTGCTCAACGGGCTGCCCATCGGGTCCAAACTGCTGGTAAGTGAAGGCTGGCAGCCAATCAGTGGTTTTGGCATACGCCCAGATGCTCAGCTCGTACGTAGCCGTATCGGTAGCGACGGCATTCGGCAAGGTGCCCTCGAATACCGACAGTAGGTCTTTCTGAGAGTGTGCCGCCCCTGGCCGCGTAAAGCTGATTTCACCGCGGGCTTGCTCACCACCAAATGTTTGCCACACGATGCCGGCCCCGGGCTGGGTGCGCCACAGCGGGCCATCTTTCACCAGCTGGCCCTCGTGGGCGGCAAACCATTCTGCTTCTTGCTGCGGCCGGACGGTGGCAAACGCACTCAGGGGCAACTCATAGAGCTTTACTTTTTCATACGTAGTGAGCAGGCGGGCACCCCGGCGGAGCAACGCCTTCTCAGCCGGCCGCAGGGAATCGACGGAGGAAGCCACTATGAGTAGGGGCCGCTGGTCGGGGAACGTGGCGGGCAGGCTTTTGGGCGTGAGGTCGGACGAGAAGAGCTCCAGCAGGCGCAAGGTTTGCTCGATGCTGGTGCGCGACATCATGGTAGCGGCCAGCGGCAGGTGCAAATGGAGCGCCGCCCGGAAGCTCTCGACGCTGCTGGTAAACGTGGGCTCGATGCCGAACTTCTCGGAGCCCAGCGAAAAATAGGGCAATGGCAAAATAGCCTGGTAGCGCGACGAATAATATCCCACACTGGCCAAGGCATTGCTGTAGCCCTCATTTTCGCCCAGGAAGCCGCTGGCTATTTCGTTTTTTATGGCGGGGCTGGTTATCGCCTCTATCTGATACTTGGCCTCAACGCCCCACACCAGCAGCACCGCGCCCAGCATGGTGAGGCCGAACTTGGCCAGCCGGTGCATGCGCAGCAGGCGGTATAGCTGCCAGTATTGCAGCGCGGCCCACACGGCAATTACGTAGTAAAACAGCCAGGCAAAGCGGCCCAACGCGCGGAACTGCTTGATAGCGGGCATCAAATCAAGCAAATGGGCAAAAGGGGCGAAAATGAACGGCCACGCCATGGAAAACAACAGGATGGGCACCACGGCCCACACCGTGGCGCGCAAGGTGCGGGGCAGCACCGGCCGGCCAATGAGGCCCGGCCGCCGACGCCAGAGGTAGCCCACCATCCGCAGCACGGCAATGACTAGGGCGATGACCACGGGCAGTCCCACGTACGCCCACCCTTCGTAAATGGGGTCTTCGGTATGAAAAACGTATTGGAATACTTTGGAAAACGGCTCCACTACGGGGCCAAAGACGCTGGCGGCGTTGGCATGGTAGGCCAGCAGGCCGTAGGGGTTGACGGGGCGGTCGGTGATGGGGTCCAGCAGCAGGGTGATAACCCGGAAAATGACCAGCGGGGTCAAGCCGGCGGCCACCAGCCACGCGGGCAGCTGCCACCAGGTTTTTTCACGGCGCAGCTGTTGCAGCGCCATCACCACTGCCGTGGCGAAGGGCAGCAGCAAAGCATGCAACAGGTAGTAAGGGTGAATAAGCGCCAGCAGCACGGTCGTGAGCGTGTACCAGCCCATCCACCGGGCCCGGGCCCGAGTAGTGCCAGCCTCGGTGAGCCGCACCTGCAGGTACCACAGCAGGGGCACCACGAAGGGCAGCGCCAGGGTAAGATGCCCGCCAATGCGGTGGAACTGCGGCGACAGAAATACAATGGTGAGCGTGACGAGCGCGCCAAACCACCGGCCCACGCCACTGCGGCGCAGCAGCGCATACACCAGCGGCGTAGCCGGCAGCGAGGACAGCAGCACCGCCAGGTTGAGGGAGGCCACAATGCCCGCCGGGCTGATGCCAAACACGGCCTGCCAAGCCTTTAGCGCCCACGCCAGCAGCGGAAAGCCATCGGTGTAGATGAATTGTTCGCCGTAAGGGTAGTGCATGCCCGTGAACTGCAGCCCGTGGTCGTAGAGCACGTAGTACACGATGGAAAAGTATGTTTTGAGGCCGTCGCCCCCCGGCACGAATAAGTATTGGCCGGGGTGCAGCAGTATCTCGCCCACCCGGGCAAACAGCAGTACCAAATGCACCAGCAACAGAACGGCCACTGTAATGCGCTCCGGGTGCCGCCGCCATAAATTCTGAAAAAATCTCATCATACTAAATCAGGATACAGCAACCCGAGGGGTTGCTTTCCGCAAAGGGCAGCGGAAAGACTGCCTAACCAAACGCTACAACTACTTAAAACCTGAAAATTACATCGCCCCGGCGACTACGGCATTGAGCGCGGCGGCACCAGGTCGGCATCGGTTTCGCGCACCAAGTAGGGCGGGCGCTGTTTCGACTGCACAAATAGCCGGCCCAAATACTCGCCCATGATGCCCAGCACCAGCAGCTGAATGCCACCGATGAAGAGCACGCTAATCAGCACCGACGCCCAGCCAGGCACGGCCCGGTTGGTGAATATCAGGATGTAAAGCGCATAAAACCCATAAAGAAAGGCCAGCGAAGATACTGCCGCTCCGGCCAGCGTGGCAAAGTGCAACGGCCTGACACTAAAAGAAGTAATGCCGCTCAATGCCAGCTTCACCATCTTGCGCAGGGTGTACTTGGTGGTGCCGCGGAAGCGCGGCTCGGGCGTGTACTCCACCCGTTTCTGGCGAAACCCCACCCAGTGAATGAACCCGCGCAGGAACAGCTCCACGTCGGGGCTGCTGCGCACCACGTCGGCCACCCGGCGGTCGATGAGGCGGTAGTCGGCCGTGCCCGGCTCAAAATCCACGCTCGACAGCTTGTTCATCAGCCCATAAAAGGCCGCCGAGGCCCGGCGCTTGAACCAGGGCAGTTTTTTGTCTTCCCGCCGCTGGGTGTATACGATGTCGAACCCGGCCAGCCAGTGCCCCAGCAGCACGGGAATCAGATACGGCGGATGCTGCAAATCCGCATCCAAGGAAATAATGCAGTCGCCGGTGGCGTAGTCGATGCCGGCGCGCAGGGCGCTCTGGTGGCCGAAGTTACGCGACAGCAGCACGTAATGAATTTCGGGGTCTTGTGCCCGCAACTCGCGCAGCACCCGCTGCGTGTCGTCGCGCGAGCCGTCGTCGACGAATATCAGTTCCCGCTCGTAGCGGGTGCCGAGGTGTTCTTTCACCCGGGCCGCTACTTCGGGCAAGTTTTCCTCTTCGTTGTAGGCAGGGATAACGATAGAAATTTTCAAGTGCAGGATGCCGGCGCAATCACAACAGGCCAAAAACGTACTTTAAAATGGAATCAGGGGGGGCGCGCGGCTTCTCAAAGCTACAACACATATCCCGTCAAAGCCTTTGCCGGGGCCGGCGACAGCCACAGGCCGAATAGTGGAAAGCGGCCAGCGGAACCCCTCTTAATTGGACCGTGAAGGTCTCGTCACCCATGCCTTAGCAGAAAATGAATCGGGCGGGTGTGTTTAGCCGCCTTCCGCAAACGCGGCGGCCCTAACTTGCAGGCTGTTTCTTCCGCGTCTGATTTCCTGCCCATGCCCGTTCAAGTTGAAAGTGCCCAGCCCAAGTCCGGTTTGCTGAGCACCGCGTCCTTTTCACGATGGAAAGTTGGCCTACTGGCCTTGCTGCTGCAAACGCTGCTGCTCGCCTACACCTTCTCTGCCCTGCTCTTCCACCCCGGGCAATACCTGATAGTAGACCACTACGACGGCATCAAAAGCTACTTTTCGGTGGCCTCGTTTCTGCGGCAGCCCATGGGCAGCGGCATGCTGCTGCACGGCCACAACTACCCTTTTGGGGAGTATATGTACTACACCGACAGCACCCCGCTGGTGGTGGCCCCGCTGCACGCGCTGGTGCAGGCCGTGCCCGCGCTGGCCCCTTATGGCCTGTATCTCTACGACTTATTTATCCTCTCCAGCCTTGTCGTCAGCACCGGGCTGCTGGTGCTCATTCTGCGGCGGCTGGGCATGTCGGCCTGGCTCACAGTACTGCTGAGCGTGGCCTTGCCGTGGCTGGGGCCGCAAACCTACCGCCTCCAGGTGGGCCACATGAGCCTGGCCTACACGCCGGCCATCCTGTTTATGGTGTGGGGCTTGCAGCGCCTGTACGCCGCCTGGCGCGCCGACCAGCCGCTGGCCCGGCACTTTGCGCTGCTATTCGTGAGCATTGTGCTCACCTCGTGGCTGCACTTTTACTACCTGCCGCTGATAGCCGGTACGCTGGCCTTTTTTGTGCTGGGGCTGCTGGTGGAAGGCTGGCGCACGCGGCGGGCTTGGGTGCCGCTGGTGGTGGGCACGGGCGCTACACTGCTGGGCTCGGCCATTTTCACCTGGGGCCTGCTGCAATGGCTGGATGCGCGCTATAAGGAGCGGCCGGTGGGCAGCGGCGGCTACGACTGGATAGAGTGGAAATTCCAGTTCGGGGCTTTGTTCCGGGGCTATATCTATAACAAAGTGCGTTTTCCGCTAGAGCGCACCGCTTATATTCCCTACGAGTCGTCGGCGTACCTCACCAGCTTCGTGCTCTACGGACTGCTGCTGGTGGCTGTTCTGGTGCTCATCAAGCGCTTGCCGGCCGGTGCCCGCCTGCCCCGCCCCGAAACCGACGACCACTACCACTTCCTGAAGCTGCTGCTGCTGGCCAGCCTGCCCTTTGCACTGGCCGCCCTCGGCGAAAACATTGACCTCGACAACGGGCAATACGTGGTGCACAACTACCTCAACGTGTTTCTCTGGGTTCATAAGGTGACCGAGCGCATCACTCAGTTCCGGGCGCTGGGGCGGTTCATCTGGCCGTTCTGGTGGGCCGTGGTGCTGGGCTTCAGCTGGTATGCGCAGCGATGGCAGCGGCTGGCGGGCCTGCGCTGGGCGCTGGCCGTGCTCTGCATCCTGCTGGTGGTGGATACCCTAAATGCTGCCCACTTTTACCACACTGACACGCAGCGCAGCAACCTGCTTACCAACACGGCCGATACCGACGCGGCCCGCCAGCTAATGGGTTGGCCCGAGCCCGGCCGCTACCAGGCCATTCTGCCCCTGCCGTTCTACCACGTAGGCACCGAATTTCAGGACCGGCCCAACCTGAACATCGACCCCGACGACCCGCACTGCAACACCACCTATCAGCTCTCCATGGTATCGGGGCTGCCGCTGATGGCCCACAAGGCCACGCGCGCCATCACCTCCGATGCCGAGGCGCTGCTCTCCCCGTTTGAGCCTGGCGGGCCTTCGCAGGCGCTGCTTTCGCGGCTGGACCAGCGCCCGATTCTAGTGTTCCTGGACACGGCCTATTTCGACGGCCGCAACAACTACTACCGCGACATGCTGAAGGACCGCCCCGAAATGCTGGCGCGCTTCAACCGCATGCCCACCTTCCCGCAGGAGCAGCACATGCGCCGCCTGCGGCACCAGGGCAGCTGGTCGCTCTACGAGTGGTACCCCAAAGGTACCCCGGCCCAGAAATAGCCCTAGCGGGCCGTTGCAGTTGCAACCATAGCGAAAATAGGCCGCCATGCTGAGCATGACGGCCTTTTTTATTCCGTTGTCTGACTGCTACCGATTCTGCGAGGCGCTGGCGGGCATGGCCAGGTTGGTGGCCGAAATCAGGTACAGGGGCCGCTGGCGCACGTTGGCCGAGAGGCGGGCCATGTACTCACCGATGATGCCAATGGCAATGAGCTGCACCCCGCCCAGAAAGAGAATGCTAATCATCAGCGACGGCCAGCCGGGCTGGTAGTCGTGCGAGACAAACCGCGAATAGAGCGTGTAGAGCATCACCAAAAAGGCAATACCTGACACGATGAACCCGCCAATAGTAGCGGCCTTGAGGGGCACGTCGGAGAAGGCGGTGATGCCGTCCAGGGCCAAGCGTATCATTTTGCGGTAGGTGTAGCCCGTTTCGCCGCCGGCCCGCTCGGCGCGGTCGTACTCGATGTAGGTTTGGCGGTAGCCAATCCAGGAAATCTGGCCCCGGATGAACTTGTTCTGCTCCGGCATCAGGCGCAGGCCCTCCACCACTTTGCGCGAGATGATGCGGAAATCGCCGGTGTCGACGGGAATGGAAATGCTGGTGATGCTGGCCAGCAGCCGGTAAAACAGGCGTGCCGTGAGCTTCTTGGCCACGCTGTCGCCCTGCCGCGAGCGGCGCTTGGCGTACACCACTTCAAAGCCCTCGTGCATCTTCTGATACAGCACCGGAATGAGCTCGGGGGGGTCTTGCAAGTCGGCATCGATGATGACCACGGCCTCGCCGCCGGCCCGGTCCAGGCCGGCCGTCACGGCAATCTGGTGGCCGAAATTGCGGCTGAAGTCGATGTAGCGCACCCGCTCGTCGCGCGCGGCCAGGTTCAGCAGCATGGGCAAAGACTGGTCGCGCGAGCCGTCGTTGATGAAAATCAGCTCGAAGCCGCCGGGCAGGGCCATGGGTTCCAGCACGCTCAGCAGGCGGCGGTACAGCTCATCGATGTTGGACTCCTCGTTGTAGATGGGAATTATGACGGACAGCTCCACGCAGGTTGGGAAAGAGTAAAAGAAAGGGAATCAGTCAGGTAATACGTTTTGAAACAGCTCCGGCTACCCATTGCAGCGGAGGAGTACGGAGGTTGAGAATAGCGGCGCATCGGCCCAAACGGGCATCAACTACGCTGGTCAAACGGGTTCAGCAGGCCTGTTTAGCAGGAGTTGAGCCCCGGCTACTCGCAGCAAAGTTAGTTGGCTATTAGAGAGTAGGCGCATGGCCCGTAGATTGGGCCGCCTCAACAAAAGCTACTTCGCCACTACGTTCATCAGGCCCACTTCCCAGGTATCGTTGGTGAACAGGACGAGGCGCTTGCGGCCGGCCACTTCCGGTTGTTCATTCCGGCGCGCCAGGTAGCCGTAGGACTGGCTTTGGTTGAGCTCTTCATCGGCAAAGACGTACTTGCCAAAGCGCTTGACGCTGTAATTCCCGTTTTCTACCGTCACCTTGGCTTCGCGCTGAAACTGCGCCGGCGGGTAGTTCAGGTAAAACAGCGTGTACACGTAAGGCAGCGGCATGCTGGGCGTGATGCGGACCTGCTCAACACCCCAGAGGTTTTCGGCGGCCTTGAAAGCATCGCCCAGCCCGTCGTTGAAGTCCGTTATTATCCGGCTATCCCGGTAGGAGGTGAAGTAGTCGTTGATGGCCAGGCCGCCGGCTACGGCCACCACCGCTACCGCGCCCCAGCGGCTGGCCTGCATCAGCACCACCGGCCGGATGCGGCTGGTGATGGTGGCTACAGCCCACGCCGCCAGCACGATGCACGGCAGATAGGCATGGTTAAAGCGGTTCACATTCAGCCCAAAAGAGAAGAACAGGCTGAGTGAAGCCACAGCCCACGCCGCAAAAATGGCCACCACAATGCCCTGGGGCGAAGCAAATGCCTGGCCCCGGCGCTGCACCAGCTTCCAGAGGCCCAGCAGCAGGCCGATGACGGCCAGCGGCACCACGAAATCGAACAAGGGCTTGATGCCGGGCAGCACGTTGTAGCTCGTGCCGTCGTCGAACCCATTCAGGAGAAAATCCATGTTTAGCTGCGCCGTATCCAGCCAGCTGCCGCCAGCCACCTGGCTCATGCGCGTGGAGGGCAGCAGGGGCGTGCTGAAAAAGAGCACATCGGTCCAGTCAAGATTGCGCTGCACCACGTAATTCTCAATAAAAAACAGCGCGAATGGCGCGGCCACCACGCCCAGTAGGCCCAGCGCCAGGAGCCAGCTTTGCCACCGCGCCCGGATTTGCGCAAAGCCCAGCACCGCGATGATGCCCAGCAGCCCCGGCAGCACCAAAACGGTGGTGCCGTAGGCGTACAGGCACAGCCCAAACGGAATCAGGGAGGGAATAATCCAGCGCCGCCGCCCGGTGATGAAGGCCCGCGACACCGTGGTGCAGCCCAGCAGCATGAAGAAGGGCACGAGGTTGCTTTCCAAGGCCCAG
Source organism: Hymenobacter segetis (assembly GCF_054776495.1). Lineage (NCBI taxonomy): Bacteria > Pseudomonadati > Bacteroidota > Cytophagia > Cytophagales > Hymenobacteraceae > Hymenobacter > Hymenobacter segetis. Next base: position 697,149 of record NZ_BAAHBV010000003.1, read on the forward strand.
CGCGAGAGCATGAAGTGCCACGGCACCACCGCCAGCAGGAAAGTGGCCAGTAGCGCAGCATACCGCCCGAGGGGCCGCAGACAGAAAAACAGCAGCGGCAGCGCCAGCAGGCCCAGCGCCAGCGGCACCAGCCGGGCTGTGAACACATTCATTCCGAAGAGCTTGATAACCGGCACCGAGAGGTAGGCCAGCAGTACGTTTTGCCCGCTGCCCCAGCCCGGGAAGTAGGCGGGCAACACATTGCCCCACTTATCCATGCCGGTTTCGGCCAATGACAGCGACTCGTAGGCGCTGGCTGCCTCGTCCTGGTTGAAGCCTGGCGGAATGTGCGGGTAGTGGCTCACGCGCACCAGCGTGCCAATGGCCAGCACCAGCACCACCAGCAGGATATAAAGGAAATCAGCTCTTTTCATGCGTGGTCGTGGTGGCCCGGCTGGTTAGCCAAAAATATTTTTGATAGAGCCCGCTGGTTACGGCGCATTCTTGCGCAATTGCGGGCCAATAGACTTTAATTATCAGCCCCGTAGCTACCTCCCGCCACTACCGGCACGGAGGCCGCGCCCGGCCAGATGTGCTGCCACTCCGTGCGCCACGCCATGAGGCGGTAGAGCTTGAACAGCCCCAGCGCAAGGGCCACCCCAAACAGCCCGGCCACGAACTGCGGCTTGAAAATGAGCACCTGATAATTCTGGAGCTCCAGAAACCGCAGGCAGGCCTCCAGGTTGAGGAAGTAGGCCACCGATACCAGGCCCAGCAGCCAGTAATCGCGCCGCAAAAAACCGTACGCGGCCAGAAACAGCATGGCCGCGTGCCAGTACCGCTCGTGCATCTGGGTATTGAAAAACGCAAACGCCAGCGGAATCAGCCCGCAGCCCAGCAGCACCACGGCCATGTTGAGGGTGGGCAGGGCCGCGTAGCGGGCACGCCGCGCCCGCACCTGCGCAAGAACCATCACCAGCAGGGGCAACAGGGCCAGGGCCGATGCTGTGCCAAAGAGTAGCAGGCCCCAGTTGTGGTACGTGAGGCCGGCCAAGGGCATGGTATCCACCACCATGCCACCCGCCGCCTCCGGGGCCAGCAGGAACCAGAAATTATAGGCATTCACCGACACAAACGGGTAGGTTTGGGTGGCGTTCAGGTTGATGTCCAGAATGCGGGGCACGTAGTTTTCCCAAGAAAACCAGATGAACGGCGTGAGGATGAGCAGCGCCACCACCGCCACTGCCGCACTGCCCCGCACCAGTTGCCACGGGCGATGCGCCCACAGCGGCCCCCACAGCAGCAGCAGCGGCGGCAGGAAAATGATGGCCTGCGTTTTGGCGGCCAGCGCCAGCAGGTAGCACACCATGCTGCGCACGGTGCGCTGCTGCACCGCCCACACCACGGCCCCAAACACCAGACAGGTATAAATAGCATCTACCTGCTCCCAAATAAGGGTATTGTAGAGGTAGCCGATATTGAAGAGCAGCAGCAGCGCCAACCCAAACCGCCGGCCGCGCTCGGGCACCAGCGAGGCGGCCCAGAAGGCCCCCGCAAAATCGAACACCAGCACCAATACCTTTATCCAGTGGCGGTAGTGCTCAATTTTGGCCACGCTGCCCATCAGCCAGCCAAAAAACCACAGGAAGTAGTGGAACAGCGGATTGTAGTTGTTATCGGGCACTTGGTACACGTTGCCCAAGCCGTGCTCGAACGTGTAGCTGGCCCATCGCACCCAAAAATCCACGTCGCCGGGAAAGCCGGCTTTGGGCACCAGCAGCAGCAGCAGCACATAGAACAAAACCGCAAACGTAGCGCGCTGGCGTAACGAGTAATTATCCATCCAAAAGTTCAGACTAGTAGAAGTTCAAAGGTACTAGCCGGACTTTCATTGCACGCAGCCATTGGCCCCACACGCGGCCCGAGGCGCGGCCTGGTGCCGCGGCCGCACTTATCTTTACTTCGGGCGCAGCCATGTATTTCTGTGCCGGGCACTGGCTATGTTACGGAGCGTTTTCTGGTTGATTATGGCGGGTGGGCTGGCTTCGGCAACCACGGCGGCCGGCCAAAGCCGGCCCGATACGCTCCGGCACGCCCAGTGGCAGCTGCTCTGGGGCAGCGAGTTTAACACGCCCGGCGACAGCAGCGTGGTGGCCGACCACTGGCGGTTTGCCTACCCGTGGGGCCACAACCTGGGCGGCTACGAAGACCAGTACTACAGCGGCCAGCAGGTCGCCGTCGATTCGGCCGGCCTGCTGCACTTGCGGGCCCGGCGGCGGGCCGAGCCGCGTCCCTACGCGGGCCGGCAGCTACACTACGAATCCGCCCTGTTATTTAGCACTCACCGGCGCGATTCCCTCATGTCGGCAGGGTGCCCGGAGGGCAGCACAGGCTTTTCCTTTGGGCTGTTTGAGATTCGGTGCCGGCTGCCCCGCAAGGAGGCCTCGTCGTCGTCGTTCTGGCTTTTCGGCCACCCCGATGAAGTGGATGTATTTGAAGCCGGCTCGCCCCCGGAAATCATTGGCAACAACATTATCCTATGGAGCCACCCCTACTGGCGGCCTGGGCCACTCGGGGCCGACAAAGAATCATCGCAGAGCTTTTACTACTGGCCCGGGCCGGGCAGCATCACCGACGATTTCCACACCTTCGCCCTGAGCTGGCAGCCCGACGAGATGGTATACTACTTCGATGGCATCGCCATTCGGCACGAAACCCGCTACCTGCCGCTGGGCTGCCCACTCGATGTGATTGCCAACCTGGCCATGATGAGCTGGTCCCGCGACCGGGCCGACACATACGATATTGATTACATCCGGGTGTATACCTCACGGCAGCCGGCCCCCACGCCGCCGGTTACGCCCGTGGGGCCGGTGGTGGGCGTGGGGCGTCTGCCGCGCGCCACGGTTGCCGTGCTGGGCGAGGCCGGGGCCGAAATGAGCTGGCAGGTGCAGGAGCCGCCCGGCCAGCGGCCCCGCCTAGCCTTGCAGCAAAACCTCAACCCCCGGGAGTTTAACTTCCTGGCGCTGCCCGTGCGGCAGCGCTGGCTCACGCCGCTTGTGGCCTACCACGATGTGAACTCGCCCCGGCACCGTATTGCCTCGCCCGATGGGGGCCGCTCGTCGCTCAGCTGGACGGTTTATGACCTGTGCGGCCAGCCCGTGCTCAGCGGGCAGCAGCTGCCCGCAGCCGGGTGGGAGCTGGCCTGGCCGACGCTGGCCCCGGGGGCCTATTCGCTGCGTCTGCGCATGGGTACCTGCCAAGTGCGCCAAACGATGTACGTGCTCGGGCGGCCCGACGAGGTGGTGTTTACGCCCGAATGGCTGGCCCCGCCGACCCAGCTGCCGGCGGCGGCCAACGACTAGCCCGTGGGCTACACCGGCACGGCCGGGGCCGGCTCAGGCTCGCGGAGCTTGGCGCGCTGCTGGCGGAAAGCATCAAAATACTTCTTCAGGCGCAGGATGGGCTTTTCCACCAGCTCGTAGGAAGCCGCCGAGATGATGAGCGTGAACAGCAGCACCCACCCGATGAAAAACGAGGTATGAAACATGGGAAACGCCCGCACCAGCGCAAAAATCACGAACCCGTGGAACATGTAGATACCGTAGGAAATCTTGCCGAAGTAGTGGAAAATGGTGCGCCCGCGCCACTGCACCGCCGAGTCCGGGTTGAAGAGTACGTTGCCGATGAAAAAGGCAATAACCCCGAGGAACACATACTTCTTGAAGGACAGCAGGAAAATATTGTCCCAGTTGCCATAGGCATCGTTGGCAAAAACCAGTAGGGTGGCGCCGTACAGCATCCAGCGCATGGCGGCCGGCACGCGTGGCAGCCCGTAGCCATGGAAATGGGCGTAGGCAAATAAGGAGCCGATGGCCAGGGCATCCCACCGGCACAGCGTGTGGAGATACAGCGTGTTATAAGTGCCCGGCTCAAAGTAGAAATAGTAAATCCGGGTGAGGAAGCTGAGCAGAATAACCGCCCCAAACACGGTGGTGAGCTTGGGACGTGGCACAAACGCGATGAGCAGCGGCCACACCAGGTAAAAATGCTCCTCGATGCAAATGGACCACAGGTGGTTGACGGCGGTAGAGCCCCAGCCGTTTTTCATCAGGTCGAAATTGCCCAGAAATAGGAGGTGCATGGGCATATTGGCGGCCGGCTCGTGGGCGAAGTGCGTGAGCACGGGGGCCATGGCCACGCAGAAATAGTACAGCGGCCAGATGCGCAGCACCCGCCGCATGTAGAAGCTTTTGATGTCGATGCGGCCGTACCGCTGCTTTTCGACCAACAGCAGGTAGGTGATGAGGAAGCCGCTCATCAGAAAAAAGATGTCTACTCCAATATTGAAGCTACCCACAAACACCTTGAGCTTGAGGGCCCACCACGCGGGCTGCCCATCGGGGCCGGTTGTAGCAGCCGCAATGCGCGGCACGTCGGTCCAGTGGTCGTAGCTGTGCGTGATGAGAATGAGCACAGCTGCCAGGAAGCGGACAATATCAAGGGGCTGGAAGTACGGAATCGGAGCCGCCGGCGATACGCCCGCCATGGGCTCGTCCGTGAGGGCAACAGTAGTGGAGGAAGGGGATGACACGAAGCGGAATAAATTAATTTAGCCCCTAAAGTACAATCCACCGTCCATTTACGGGTACCGCGGTGTGCTTGGGAGCAAAATCTGCCCTACCTTTATGCGCCTAAAAAGGTCCTCTAATCATTTTATGAAAAAACATATCTACTTAGTGCTGGCTCTGGCCACTCTGGCCGGCTGCGGCGACAAGAACGGCAAATCGCGTCCCGACAACTTTCTGGCAGGCAATGATTTTGAAGAAATAGAAGGCTGGAACGGCGACGCTCCTCTGCCGGTATCGCTCACCCGCGAAAAGGCGCACTCCGGCATTTACTCCATGCGCGTGGGTCCGGATGTGGAATATGCCAGCGGCTTCATTGGCACCGTGGGTAAGATTAGCCCCACGCGTCTCACCAAAATCAAGATAAAAGGCTGGGTATTTGTACCGGCCGGGCAGCCCGGTGGAGCCATCGTTACCCAGGTTATCGACCCGGACAAGCAGGGCGCATCGCCCCTGCTCTGGGAAGCTCTGAGCTTGGAGACTGCGGTGAAGAAACGTGCCGAATGGGTAGAAATTGAAAAAACGCTGACCATGCCGGCCAACCTCAGCCCCACCAACAAGCTGTATATGTACCTGTGGCGCGGGGCCTCCCCGACCAGCGTAGCTTACATCGACGATATGGAAATTCTGCGGGCCGAATAACCTACGCGAAGCGCTATCTTTTGTTGATGCGCCGGCCCGTAGCACTTTCGCTACGGGGCCGGCGCATTTAATTTTACGCAGGTTTTGCAACAGGCTTACTGCCCCAGCAGGCCGTACTTGAGAATGCAGTAGATGGCCCGGAAGCCGTCGCGCCAGCCTATTTTTTTGCCTTCGGCGTAGGTGCGGCCGTAGTAGCTGATGCCGACTTCGTAGATGCGCACCTCCGGCACGCGGGCCACCTTGGCGGTCACTTCGGGCTCGAAGCCAAAGCGGTTTTCCTCCAGCTTCAGGCCCTGAATAATGTCGCGCCGGAACAGCTTGTAGCACGTTTCCATATCGGTCAGGTTCAGGTCGGTCACCATGTTCGAGAACAGGGTGAGCCAATAGTTGCCGATGCTGTGCCAGAAAAACAGGATGCGGTGCGGATTGCCCCCGATAAAGCGCGAGCCGAAAACCACGTCGGCAAACCCTTTTAATATGGGCTTTATCAGCAGGTTATACTCTTCCGGGTCGTATTACAGGTCGGCATCCTGAATGATGATGTAGTCGCCCGTAGCCTCGCGGATACCCGTGTGCAGCGCGGCTCCCTTGCCCTGGTTCACGGGATGCTCCAGCAGGCGGAGGCCCATTTCGGGGTAGCGCGCGGCATAGGCCCGAATGGTGTCGGCCGAGGCATCGGTAGAGCAGTCGTTAACGAGAATAATTTCCTTGCCGATATTATTCACCAGTTCTAACTCCCGCAGCAAATCCAGAATCTGGTGAATGGTGCGGGCCTCGTTGTAAACCGGAATAACGATGGATAAGGTGTCGAATTTTACCACAGGAAAGAAGTTGGACGCAGCCGGAAAGCAGCAAAGGTAAACGCTTCGCTTAAGGCGGAATGAAGAATTGGAAAATGCGGGGAATTCCTTCCCTCATTCACCCGAAGACATTACAGTGCGCCCGTGCGGCCGCCGTCCACGGGCACGCTGGTGCCGTTGATGTAGCCAGCGGCGGGCGAGGCGAGGAAAACCACGGCGGCGGCCACTTCCTCGGCGTGGCCGAAGCGGCGGGCCGGAATGGTTTTCAGCATGTCGGCTTCAATGGCTTCGGCCGACTGGCCGGTTTGGGTCACTTTTTTCTCAATAAGGGAGGTGTGGCGCTGGGTGAGCGTGGCCCCGGGCAACACGTTGTTGACGGTGATACCGGCCGGACCCAGCTCGTTGGCCAAGGTTTTGGCCCAGCTGGCCACCGCCCCGCGAATGGTGTTGCTCACGCCCAGTCCCGCCAGCGGAATCTTCACCGAGGTGCTGATAATGTTGATGATGCGCCCGAAGCCTGCCGCCCGCATGCCCGGCACCACGGCCTGCGCCAGCAGGTGGTTGCACACCACGTGCTGGTTGAAGGCAATGCGCAGGTCATCGACCGAGGCATCCAGTAGCGGGCCGCCGGCCGGGCCACCGGTGTTGTTTATCAGAATGTGGAAGCCCTCGGGGTGCTGGGCCAGGTAGCCCTGCACCACGGTTTCGAGGTGGCTGGGGTCGTCGAAATCAGCCACTAAGTAGTTGTGGCGGGCTTCGGCGGGCGTGGGTAGGGCGGCGGCGACTTCGCGCAGCCGCTCTTCGTTGCGGGCCAGCAGCGTTACGGCACAGCCTTGCTCGGCCAGCAATTGGGCCACGGCCCGGCCAATGCCTTGGGTAGAGCCGCCCACGAGGGCGCGGCGGGAAGTCAACGGAAGGCTCATAGACGATTGATTTTTAGAGTAAGGAACCTAGAGATTCTGCCTTTTTTACTTGGCGGGCGGGGTTAGCAGCACGTAGCCGCCCACCAGCTGCTCGCGGTAGCCGTAGGGCTGGAGCAGCTGGCGCAGGTAGGCGGCGACCGGCTGGTTGCGGAAGGCCGGGTCGATGACGAAAGCGGCGGGGTCGTAGGTGCGCAGAAAGGCCTGCATCTGGGCGGGAGTGGGCGGGGCGGGTGCCAGCGAGTCGGGCCGCATCTGGACGCGCAGCAGGGCGTGCAGCACGGGCTGCTCATCGAGCGACGTAAACAGCTCGGGGCTGACCCGCGACAGGTAGCCGATGGGCAGCTTTTTATTGTGCTGGGTTTGGTAGAACATCTGTTCCGGCTGCATCAGCCCCACTTGTCGGTTACCATCCAGAATGCCCAGGGGAATGGGAATGAGCGAGGTGCCCGGTAGCTGCGCTACCTGCCGAAACACCGGCGGGATGGCCGCTTGCGTCAGGCGCTGGTAGGGCTGCGGCCAGAACTCCAACAGCACAATACCCGCCAGCAGCAAACTGAGCGCCAAGCGCATACCCGGCCGCAAGGCGGTAGCCCACAATGATTCCAGGGCACTGAAGGAAACGATGGGCAGCAGCAGGCCCACCATCAGCACCCAGCGGGTGGGACAGCGGATGTTATTGAAAAACGGGATGAAGTGGATGACGGCCGTGGGCAGGTTCAACCATTCGTGCCCGTAGATGCGCAGCGTGGGCACGGTGAACATCAGGAAAATAATGAGTACCCAGGCCAGCGGCCGGCCGTCGGTGCTCTGCGCGCGCTGGGACGGGGGACGCCGCCGGGCCAGGCGCAACGCCCACAGCACCAGCGCCAGCAGCGGCAGCGCATAGCCAATGAACAGCGTATTTTCGAGCGAGCCCGGCATGTTGAATACCTTGGCGTTGTTATAGAGCCGCGCCGCCCAATCCCAATACACGAACCGACTGGTGGGCGGCGGCATCAGGTAAGCCACCAAATCGCCGGCCCACCAGATGCTGAACTCGGGCAGTCCCGACAGGCGCAGCAGGCGAACCACGATGTGGCCAACCACAAGAATGCCCACCAGCCACGCCCAAGTGCGCCACGCACCCCAGCGGATGCGCCCGATGCGGAACCAGTACCATGCGGCATAGGCCAGCGAAAAATACAGCAGCCCAAACAGCACGTAATAGTCGCTGAGCAGCGTGAGAATTCCCAAAGCGAAGCAGCCGGCCACGGCTCCCCAGCTACGCACCCGGGGCAAAAACCGTCCTTCCTCGAATTCAAACGCCCGGAAAAATAGCAGAATATAAAAGGGAATGGTGGCCGTGAGCTGCAGGTTGAAATGCTGGGTGAGGCGTTGCAGCTTGAAGGGTGAATAAACGAAAATGAACCCCGCCAGCAGGCTCAGAACCGGGCTTTGAACCCAGCGCCGCGCCAGCAGGTAGGCCCCCGCTCCCGAGATGGCGGCGCTGAGGAGCAAGCCCAGATTCACGGCCAGAAATGGATTGTTCAGGCCCAGGTTCAGCAGGCCCAACACGGGCAGGTAGCCGTGCATTATCAGCCCGGTGCCGCGCGGGAAGAATAGCCAGTCGGTCACATACGGGTTGTGCCCGCTGAGCAGGAGCTTGCGAAAATGCCAGGCATCCCAGATGTAGCAGCTGGAATCGCCGCCCGGGATGGCGATAAAAGACGTCCCAAAATTGGCCGCCAGTGGCCAGGTGAAAACCACGAATACCAGGCCGTAGAAAAGAAGCAGAAGTAGCAGGCGCTGCCCGTTTTTCATAATAGACAAGAATGGTGGGCGCCCGGGCCGGATGCCGCCGGATAAGCGGCAAAGATAGCGCCGTCGGTTGGCGGCGAGTAGCTGGCTGCCAGCTCCCAGCCGGCCTATTCGGCCCGGACTCCGCGCTCGGCAGTAGTTTAGTACCCGCAACCAACCCCTCCCGCCCATGATAGCCCGTCCGTTTAATTTCCAGAAGTGGATTGATGAGCACCGCCATTTGCTGAAGCCCCCAGTGGGCAACCAGCAGGTTTTCAAAGACAATAAGGATTTCATTGTGATGGTGGTGGGCGGCCCCAACGCCCGCAAGGACTACCACGTGGATGCCGGCGAGGAGCTGTTCTGGCAAATCGAGGGCACGATGACCGTCAAAATCATCGAAGACGGCAAGCCGGTCGATATCACCATCGGGCCCGGCGAGATGTTTCTGCTGCCGCCCTACGTGCCGCACTCGCCGCGCCGCCCGGCCGGCACCGTGGGCCTGGTGCTGGAGCGCTACCGCACCACCGACGAGCCCGACGGCTTCCAGTGGTACTGCGAAAACTGTGGCCACAAGCTGCACGAGGAGTTTGCCCTCATCACCGACATCGTGGCCCAGCTGCCGCCCATCATGAATGCCTTTTGGGCGAATGATGACCTGCGCACCTGCAAAAACTGCGGCACTTATATGGAAGCGCCTGCGCCGGTAGTGCCAGCTGCTGAATAACAAGAAAGACCGTCATGCAGAGCGCAGCGAAGCATCCTTACCGCGCACCTAAACCCAGTTGATTGGATTACTACTGCGGTAAAGATGCTTCGCTGCGCTCTGCATGACGGCCTTTTTCTCCATCCCTCGCCTTCTCCTGCCCCACCCGCCCCGCCGTGTTGCCCCATCCCCTTAGCATCGACATCCACACCCACATCCTGCCCGAGCGCTGGCCCGACCTGCGCGAACGGTACGGTTATGGCGGCTTCATCCGGCTCGACCACCACAAGCCCTGCTGCGCCCGCATGATGCAGGACGACAAGTTCTTCCGCGAAGTGCAGGATAATTGCTGGGACCCTGCCGTGCGGATGCGCGAGTACGACCAGTTTGGCGTGCAGGTGCAAGTGCTGAGCACGGTGCCCGTGATGTTCAGCTACTGGGCGCAGCCGCTCGATTGCCTGGACCTCAGCCAGCTGCTGAACGACCACATTGCCGACGTGGTGCGGCGCTACCCCACCCGCTTCGTGGGCCTGGGCACCATCCCGATGCAGGCCCCCGACCTGGCCATCCGGGAGTTGGAGCGCTGCATGAAAATCGGGCTGGCCGGCGTGCAGATTGGCTCCCACGTCAACGACTGGAACCTGGATGCGCCGGAGCTTTTCGAAGTATTCGCCGCCGCCGAGGAGCTCGGGGCCTGCGTATTTGTGCATCCCTGGGACATGATGGCCCAGGGGAAAATGCCCAAATACTGGCTGCCCTGGCTGGTAGGAATGCCCGCCGAAAGCACGCTGGCGCTCTGCTCCCTGATATTTGGCGGCGTGCTGGAGCGCCTGCCCAACCTGCGCGTGGCGGTGGCCCACGGCGGCGGCTCGTTCGCCAGCACCATCGGGCGCATCGAGCACGGCTGGCAGGTGCGGCCGGATTTGTGCGCCATCGACAACCCCCACAACCCGCGCAAGTACCTCGGCAAGTTCTGGGTCGACTCGCTGGTGCACGACCCGCTGATGCTGGATTACCTGGTGAAAACGCTGGGGGCCGACAAAATCACGCTCGGCACCGACTACCCGTTTCCGCTGGGCGAGCTGGAGCCGGGCCAGCTCATCAAATCCATGCCGTTTTCGGAAGATATCAAAGCCCGAATGCTGGGTCAGAATGCCCTGGACTGGCTGGGCGCGGCCACGGAGCACCAGCTGCTGGGCCGGGGCCCGGCGGCCAGGTCCGTACTTAAAGCCTAACTTCACGCCCCCTTACCAGGCCATTATGCCCTTTTTCTATCGGATAAGTACGCTGCTTCACCGGCGGCACCGCCTACTCCAAACCACGCTGGCCGTAGCCCTGGCCGCCACCCTGGGCGGCTGCCGCCCCGCGCCGGAAGAGCCCGGGTTTATACTCGATTTTGAGAACCTAAGCGGCTGGCAGCCTGAAGGAACCCCGTGGCTGACCACTGTGCGCGCCCGTTCTGGGCAGCACGCCTGCCTGGCCGATGCCAACTCCGAATTCACAGCGCACTATACCACCTCCGCCGGGCAACTGGGCATGCCCCGGCGGGTGCGCCTCGGGGCGTGGGTGTGGCTACCGAGCAACCGCCTCAAAGCCGGCATCATCCTGCAAGTGAAGCACGGCAGTGAGCAGCGCTTCTGGGGCGTATTGCCCGTCACATCGCCACGGCGCATCCAGCAATGGGAACACGCTCAGTGCGACCTTATTCTGCCAGATGATATTGAGCCCGGCGATGAAGTGAGTTTGTCCGTGTGGCAGACCAGCATCACCCGCGAAGATTTTTACGTGGATGACATCAGCATTGAGAAAATTCGCTAATTCCGGCTTCCTCCTTTTCGCATGACCTCTCCTCTTACCATTGAGCGCCTGCTATCGCCCGTGCGCCGGCCCGGCCAGGCGGCAGCCGCGCGGCTGCTCCGCAACCCGCCGCTGGCGGCGTTGCTCCTGCACCTGGGGCTGCTGGCGGCTGTTTATTCGGCACTCTACTGCTTCGGCTACGTAAACCAACTGCCCAATAATATTTCCCTGCAAAAGTGGGACGTCATCGACCTAATGGCGGTTCGGGACATTGGGTATGCCGACCCCACCCGTGGCTACAATGCGTTCTTTCCGCTCGCGCCGCTGGTGTGGCGCTACGCGCACCTCAACCTGCTGGACGCCGCCGCGCTCAACCTGACGGTGACCACCATCGGGATGTACGTACTGGCGCGCACCCTCAATTTCAACGGCCGGCAAACCCTGCTCATCGCCTCGGCTCCGCTGCTGATGTTTACGATGGTGCCCTACACCGAGGGCTTTTTCTATTTCTTTGGGGCGCTTATGCTGTGTGGTCTGCACCGCGATAAGTTGCCGCTTACCCTGATTGGCTTGCTGGGCTGCTGCCTCACGCGCTCGGCCGGCACCCTCTTCGTGCCGGCCTACCTGTTTGCCGAGCTGCTGGCGTGGGGCAGCCTTAGTTCGGGGCTGCGGCTGGTGCGCAACCTGCTGGCCGGTTTGCTGGCCATTGCCACCAGCATTGGCATCGTGATGCTGATGCAGTGGCAACAGGGCGGCGACCCGTTCGCTTTCTATAACGTGCACGCGCTGTGGGGCCACAAGTTTCGCTTGCCCGTCGAATACCTAAGCTCATCAGCGGGCACTCCGGCCCTATGGCTGGACGCGCTTAGCCTGATGGTCAGCCTGATGGCTTTGGTCAGCTGCGCGGCACTGGGCCTGCGTTGGCTGAAGCAGCGCAGCTCGGCCAGCACAACCGAGCTGCCCGCCTCCAAGGCGGTGCTTTTCGCCCTGGGGTATACCGTGGGTGCCGGGTTCTTCATCGTATTCTACCAGGCCGGCGACTTGGTGGGCCTAAGCCGCTACCTGCTGGCCACGCCATTTTGGGCCGCGCTGCTGGCCTGGGCCTGGCATACCCAGTGGGCCACGCCACGTGTCGTGCTTGCTATTGTGGCCTCGGCGGTGGCCGTAGGCTTGATGGTGGGAATGCCCACGCTCATGGTCAATTTTGCACCGGGCGAGGGGCTGTGGTTCTTCGGGCTGATTGCCCTATACCTCACGGGCTATTGGCTGACCCGTCCCGACCGTTTCCGTTGGTATCGCGAAGTAGCGACCGGCTTGTATTTCCTCAACTTATTCACCCTCTGCTTTCTATTGAACCTGTTCTTCAATACGGTGTGGGTGAACTAGCTTTTGCTGCTATGAATTCCTCCCCCGCCGCCCACCCCGACGCTACTGACCCGCTGGCCGCTTTCCGCCAGGAGTTTCACCTGCCGCCCGGCCCCGATGGCCAGCCCTGCGCCTATTTCTGCGGCAACTCGCTGGGCCTGATGCCCAAAGCCGCCCGCGCCGCCGCCGAGCAGGAGTTTGAAACCTGGGAGCGGCTGGGCGTGGAAGGCCATTTCCACGCGCCTTCGTTCTGGATGCACTTCCACGACACCCTCACCGAGGCTACGGCCCGGCTGGTGGGTGCGCTGCCCATTGAAGTGGTGGTGATGAACAACCTGACCGTGAACCTGCACCTGCTGCTGGTCACGTTTTACCGCCCCACGGCCACGCGCTACAAGATTCTGATGGAAGGCGGCGCGTTCCCGTCGGACCAGTACGCCATTGAAAGCCAAGCCCGACTGCACGGCCTCGACCCCGACGATGCCATTGTGGAGCTGGTGCCCCGCCCCGACGAGCACACGCTGCGCACCGAGGACATTCTGGCCAAAATCGCGGAGTTGGGCGACTCGCTCGCCACCGTACTCATTGGCGGGGTGAACTACTACACCGGACAGGCCTTCGACATGGCCGCCATTGCCCAAGCGGGCCACGCCGTGGGGGCTTACGTGGGCTTCGACCTGGCCCACGCGGCCGGCAACCTCGACCTGCGCCTGCACGACTGGGACGTGGATTTTGCCTGCTGGTGCACGTATAAATACCTGAACTCCGGCCCCGGCGGCACGTCGGGCGTGTTCGTGCACGAGCGGTTTGCCAATCGGCCCGACCTTGTGCGGCTGGCTGGCTGGTGGGGCCACGACGCCTCGGTGCGCTTCCAGATGAAAAAAGGCTTCCGGCCCATGCCCGGCGCGGCTGGCTGGCAGCTCTCCAACGCCCAGATTTTCCCGATGGCCATCCACCGCGCCAGCCTCGACATTGTGGACCGGGCCGGCGGCATGGCCGTGCTGCGCCGCAAGAGCGAGCAGCTCACCGCCCGCCTCGAAAGCATAATTCGGGGCTTGAATCTTTCTACCGATAAGCTCGAAATCATCACGCCCGCCGACCCCGCCCAGCGCGGCTGCCAGCTCTCGGTGCTGGTGCACGAGCGCGGGCGCGAATTGTTCGATTTCCTGGCCGCCCAGGGTATCATCGCCGACTGGCGCGAGCCCAATGTTATCCGCCTGGCACCCGTGCCGCTCTATAATTCGTTTGAGGACGTGGAGCGGGTGGGCGAAGCGCTTACCCAATGGGTGAATGAGCGAATGGGTGAATGAGCAAATGTTTTTCTCGTATACCCCATAAAATAACTCATTCGCTCATTCACCTATTCACCCATTGAAAATGGAAGATTACGCCGCCAAGATGCTGCTCAAGACCGACGCGGCCCTGCGCGAATACGTGACCGGCCATGTCCAGTACCGCGAGGCCGCCGTGCTCGCCGCCCTCGATGAGCTGCGCCGTCGGGGCCAGCCCGCCGCCGAAGAAGCCGCCCTGCGCCCCGGCCTCGAAGCCGGGGCCGCCGCCCAGCGCACCATTGACGAAGCCGCCGAAGCCGCGCTCGACAGGCCCCGGCCGGTTGAAACCCTTGATGCTACTGAGCCCGACGAAACCGCGCCCGCGCTGTATTCGCCGGTGACCATTGTGTTGTTTTCCATCCCGTTCACGCTGCTGGCGGGCGGTGTGTTGCTGGGCATCAACCTATGGCGGCTCGACCGCAAGCGGGCGCTGCTGAGCCTGGTGGTTTTCATCTTGGCCTACCTGCTGGCCGGTATAATTGCCCTGAGCTGGGCGCTGCCCCGCTTCGGCTTGAGGCTGTGGTACGGGCCACTGTTCAACCTGCCCGCTATTCTGGCTTACGTGCTGTGGTTCTGGCCGCGCTACGTGGGGCAGTCGGTTTACCGTAGCCGCAGTTGGCTACCGCCGCTGCTGGTGTGCTTTGTGCTGGCCTACGGAATCCAGTACTTCCAATCGTATATGCTGAAGCAGCAGCCCAAGGAAGTGCAGCAGGAGCTTGAGCGCATGATGCCGAAACAGTAAGGCCAACCCTCATCGGCGGCCCCGCCCGTAGTGCGTGGCCGTGCGCTACCGGCGTTTCTTATGGCTCTCTCACCGCTGCCCCTGCCCCGGGCCGAATTATTGTTCGAACCCACTTTTCTACCGGCCGCTGAGGCTGAGGCATTGCTCACGCAGCTCACCGCCGAAGTGGCCTGGGAGCAGCGGGCCATTCGCATTTTCGGGCAGGAAATTCCGCAGCCGCGCCTTACCGCCTGGTACGGCGATGCCGAAGCCCGCTACACCTACTCCGGCCTGGCCTGGGAGCCGCGCCCCTGGCTGCCCGCCCTGCAAGCGCTACGCCAGCGCCTCGAAGCCGCCACCGAGGCCCGCTTCAACAGCGTGCTGCTGAACCTGTACCGCGACGGCCGCGACAGCATGGGCTGGCACGCCGACGATGAGCCCGAGCTCGGCCCCGCGCCCGTCATCGCCTCGCTCAGTCTGGGGGCTACGCGCCACTTCCGGCTGCGCCCGCGTGCTGGGCTGGCCTACGCCCCCTTTGGCCTCGACCTGCCCAGCGGCAGCCTGCTGCTCATGCGCGGCCCCACCCAGCAGCACTGGCAGCACGCCCTGCCCAAAACGGCCCGGCCCATCGGCCCGCGCCTCAACCTCACCTTTCGGTGGGTGGCGGGAGCGGCCGGCTAGTAGCGAATGCCGGGGTGGCCGTGCAGGTGCGGGCAGTAGCCGTCGCCCACCTCGTATTCGCCCACCCGAAAAACCGGAGTGGTAATGAGCTGAATGATTTTTGCCCCGCCAGCCAGGGCGGCAGCCGGAGGTTTCTCTACGGTGAGGGGTGAAGCGGGCAGGGCGGTGAGCGCGGGCGCAAGCCGGCGGACAGTGGCGGAACGGGGCATAAATAGGGCGAATAATAGCGGTGAGAAGCGCTGGTTACCTCAACCGTATTCAGCTACCTGAAGCTGCGGCAGCCGGACCTTTACAAGGAGCGTACCAGCCTGACCGCCAAGCGCCACCGTAGCCGGAAGCCGCTACTCAATGCCCATAAAAAAGCCCCAACCAGAAACTGGCCGGGGCTTTCCATCAGCAATGTTTTTTTCTACTTGATGTCGAACAGCAGCCCGAAATAGCCGATGCGGCCGTAGCTGGGCGCACCGTACACCTGCAGGTTGGCGGTGTCGAAAAGGTTGGTGACGCCGGCTTGCAGCGTGGTGTGCAGCGCCTTGAGGGTGTAGCCCAGTTGGGCATCCACGGTCTGGGCTGTGGGCACGGTGCCGGTGGCGAAGGTCGACTCGTAGAGGAAGCTCTCGACCCAGCGGTAGTTCACGTTATAGCTCAGAGCGCGGTTCAGCAGCTGGCCGTCGAGGCCGAAGTTGAACTTGTTCTTCGGCGTGTTGAAGAACGACTGCGTGCCGGCCTTGAAGTCTTTCGTGATGAGGTCGTTGTAGCTGTAGTTACCGTTCACGGTGAGGCCCGGGGCGAAGGCGTAGCTCAGCGTGATGCCCGCGCCCTGGCTCTGCACGCGCTGGTCCACATTGGCCGCAATCTGGAGCACGCGGGTGTTGTTGGCCGCGCCGTTGAGGAGCACCGGGCTCTGGAAGCTGACGCTGCCGCCGCTGGCTATTTGGGTGGCAGTGGGCCGGCTGCCATCCACGTTGCCGATGAAGTTCTGGGTGGCAATGAAGTTATTGTACACGTTGTAGAAGTAGTCGATGTCCACGTACAGCTTCTTCACCAGCTGGGCGCGGTAGCCTACTTCGTAGCTGTTCACTTCTTCCAGCTTGAGCGCCGGACCGTTGTATTCGTAGGCAGCCAGCTCCGAAGCCCGGGCGGGTGTTAGAATAGCCGGGTCAGCGGCTACGCGGCTGCCCAGCGCGGGCGTGTAGCCCTGGAAGCCGCCGCGCACGTTGCCCAGCAGGAAGGCACGGCCCACGTCGAGCTTGATGTACTGGTCGTTCTGGGTAGGTGCCCGGAAAGCGCGGCTGAAGCTGGCGCGGAAGTTCTGGAGCTTATCGGCCCCCAGCGAGTACACCACCGAAGCCCGGGGCGAAAATGCAGTGCCAAAGTTCTGGAACCGGTCGACGCGGCCGGCGGCGGCCAGCTTCAGGTGGTCGTCGAGCAGGGTTTTGGTGGCCTGGGCGTAGGCGCCGTACTCGTAGTTGTGGATGCGGTCGCCGCCCTTGGTATCCTCAAACAGGCTGCCATCTGAGCCCAGCAGGTACTGGCGGTAGGCCGCGCCCACGGTCAGGTCGGCAATGTTGTTGTTGAACGTGTACTGCCCGCTGCCCTCATTGAGAACGGAGCGAATAACCAGCAATGCGCCCTGGCCAGGCGTCGGGTCGTGGATAATCTTGTCGCGGGCATCATTAAACTCCTTGCTGCCCGGCTGCAACAAGGTAGCCGCCGCCCCGGAAGCCGCATTTGCCACCGGCAGGCCCGCTGCCAGGCCGCCCAGGTAGGTGGCCACGTAGCGCTGGCCGTAGGTGGTGGTAGTAGCCCCGGGCACCACCTGGTTTTGCAGAAAGCCGCCCAGGAAACCGAGGTTGTAGGAGCCATCGGCCTGCGCCCCTGTGCCGCCCGCGAAATCGCGCGTTGTGAAGCCGCGCACAAACCAGTTGCGGCCCTCCACCTGCACCCGGGCCTGATGTGCGCCCCCATTCACGAACCGGTAGCGGCTGGCGCTCTGGTAAGTAGTGGTGGCATTGGTGTACTTGTAATCGGCCGTGGCCTTAATGCTGTTGGTGAGCAGCACCGACAAGCTGGGGGCTACCTTATAGGAGTGCGTTTTGTTGTCGCCGGCCACCAGGTCGGCTTCCGAGAAGCCGGGCAGGAACAATGTTTTGCCGCGCAGCTCAGTTGGCGTCGGAATGGGCTGGCCCTGCGCGTTCTGGTAGGGCTGGCGCGTGGCCGGGTTCACCAGCACGTTGGCAAACACGTAGCCCGTGTTCACATCGCCGTAGCGGCTCACCGCATCGTAGCCAGCGACCGAACCCGGCTGGTTGTTGGCCGGCTCAATCACGGCCGAAGTCGCGTCCTGGTTATTGGCAATAAAATCGGTGGCCACCGTGGCTCCACCCGAGATTTTAAACGCCACCCGCTCGCCGATTTTGGTGGCGTAGCGCAGCTGGCCGTCCAGCAGGTCGCGGTTGCCGCCGCGCAGGCGCACCGTCAGGCCGGGGTCTTTGAAGGGGTCTTTCGAGTTGGTGAGTAGCACGCCGTTGAAGGCGTTGGCCCCGTAGAGGGCCGAGGCCGGGCCGTGCACAATCTCCACGCTGGCCACGTCCAATACCGGCGCACCCAGCAGGTTGCCGAAGTAGCTGCTCAGGCTGGGCACCTGCGTGTCCATGTAGTCCGAGAGCTGAATAACCCGCTCCGAGCGCGAGGAATTGAAGCCCCGCGTGCTGAAGCTGGTGGTGAGCAAGCTGGAGCTGCTCACATCGATGCCCTTGAAGCGGCCGAGGCCGGCCACCAAATCGGGAGTCGTAATCTGTTCCACCTGGCGCTGGTTGAGCTTTTCCACCGTCACCGGCACCTGGCCGATGCTTTCCTCCACGCGGGAGGCCGCCACTACCACCTGGTCGAGCACGGCGCTGGGCCGTAGCGTTACCACTAGCGCATTGTCGGGCTGGGCCAGGGTGAGCACCTGCGTCTCATAGCCCACAAACGAGATGGATAGCACCTGCGGGCCCTTAGAAAAATCCGCTTTTATCTGAAACTGGCCTTCCTCGTTGGTGCTACCGCCATTGTAGGTGCCTTTGAAGAAAATAGTGGCCCCCGGCAGGGGCATGCCGGCCTCCGTTTGCACGGTGCCGCTGATGGTTTGAGGAACCTGCGCCCAGCTGTTCAACGCCAGCATCAGGCATAGGATAAGAAAGAAGTAACGTTGCTGCATTATTCGGGAATTTTTAAAAATAGTATGCAAACCTACTACTTTTTCCCGATATAGGCCTTGGCAGCCGCTTATGCTCTCACTGCAATAGCCAAGTTATTTTCCCTGAATAATAAATAGTTAGTATCTGATATCGGGATGGCCGGTCAGTTGCGGGTCACTCTCCTCGCCCACTAGGTAGCTACCCACCTGCAGCATGGCACTGATGGGGGCCAACGGTGCTGCCAGGGGTTGTGCGCGCCGCCACGCCGCCATGCTGGGCGCATAGCGGGCATCGGCCGACAGCGGCCATACCCGCAACGCAGCCCGGGCCCGAACTGCCCGACGCCGCCACCGCACATACCCTGCCCGTTTGTACCGAAATCGAAAATGTGTCATAGCCAAAGTTGTTTTAGTTCTAATTCGTCAAAGGTCCGCCAAGGGTTGCCTAGCTGGCTAATTTTACGACCAATTATAATTTTTAGACGATGAATGCAATTGATAGCCCGTCGGGTTTTTCGGGCTTTACTGGCTAAGCGCACGGGCCGTAGTAGCTTCGCCGCTGCTTCCTGCCCACCCGTATTCAAGCTCCTCTCTCCAATGGCCACCCCCACCCCTTCCCACCCCACCACCGAACGCCTCACCGTGATGGGGGCCGGGCTGGTGGGCTCCCTGTTATCGCTGTACCTGGCCCATCGCGGGCACGCCGTAGAAGTATTTGAGCGGCGCGGCGACCCGCGCCGGGCCGGTTTCCAGGAGGGCCGCTCCATCAACCTAGCGCTGTCGGACCGGGGCTGGAAGGCGCTGGGCGGCGTGGGCGTGGCCAACGACATCCGCCAAGTAGGCATTCCGATGAGTGGCCGCGTGATGCACGACGTGCACGGCAACCTCACCCGCCAACCCTATGGGCACGACGGGCAGGCCATCTACTCCGTGAACCGGGGCCATCTCAACCGCCGCCTGCTCGACCTGGCCGAGGCCCAGACCGGCGTGACGCTGCATTTCGGCCAGCAGTGCACCGGCATCGACCTCAAAACCAAGGAATTGCACCTGCGCGACACCGCCACCCAGCAGGAGCACCACGAACCCTACACCCGTCTGTTTGGCACTGACGGGGCCTTTTCGGCCGTGCGCAGCGCCTTGCAGCGCACCGACCGGTTCGACTATTCGCAGGACTTCCTCGACTACGGCTACAAGGAGCTGACCATTGCCGCCGGGCCGGGCGGCGCGTGGCAGCTGGAGAAAAACGCCCTGCACATCTGGCCGCGCGGGCAGTACCTGATGATTGCGCTGCCCAACCTCGACGGCTCCTTCAACGCCACCCTGTTTTTCCCCTTTGAAGGCCCCGAGAGCTTCGCCGCCCTGCAAACGCCGGCCGACGTCACAGCCTTTTTCGACCGCGTGTTTCCTGACGCTGTGCCCCTTATGCCGGCCCTCACGGAGGAGTTTTTCGCGCACCCCACCGGCTCGTTGCTCACCGTGAAGTGTTTCCCGTGGAAGCACGGCGACGACGTGCTGCTGCTCGGCGATGCGGCGCATGCCATCGTGCCCTTCTACGGCCAGGGCATGAACGCCGGCTTTGAAGACTGCACGGTGCTCAATGCGCTATTCGACCAGCACGGCGACTCGGCCTGGGACGTCATTTTCGCCGAGTTTCAGGCCCAGCGCAAGCCCAACAATGACGCCATGGCCGACCTGGCCCTGTACAACTTCGTAGAGATGCGCGACCGCGTGGCCGACCCCAAGTTCCTTCTGCAAAAGAAAATTGAGGCGAAAATCTCGGCCCAGTTTCCCGGCCAGTGGGTGCCGCTGTATTCGCAGGTCACCTTCTCCGACACGCCCTACGCCGAGGCCTGGGCCGCCGGGCAGCGCCAGGATGCCATCATGGCCCGCCTCATGCCCCACATTCAGGCCGAGGCCGACTATGACCAGCCGGAAGTGCAGGCGCTGGTGCAGCAGGAAATGGCGGCCCGTCATTAACATAGCCCGTCATGCTTCGCTGCGCTCTGCATGACAGTTCAAATCCTTAATCCACCCCATTCATCAACAACCAACTAGCGCAGGGCCAGCTCGCTGCTGTCAAGCGGCAGCAGGGTATCGGTCTGGTGCTGGCACAGCACCGCGTAGACGTCGCGCTGGCTGGGAGCCAGTACGCGCCGCACGGCCTGCCGGTATTGTTGAAGGGCTTCGGCGGTGTCGGCGGCAGTCACGGCCAGCGACAGGGCCTCGAACTTGGCAACGGTGTAGGCTTGCACGGCGTGTTGCTGGGCATTATTGAGCACTAATGCATCGGCGAGAAAACTGCTCACACGCCGGGCTTCGTATAGCTGCCCCGAGAAGCTTGGGGCGGGCATTTCATTGCGGGCTTCGGCTTGCGCCATTGTGAGCGGCTTGGGGTGGCCGGCGGCCCGAGCCCCCACAATGCTCATCCAACCCATCAACATCAATCCGAAAGTACGCGTCCAAATCATAACCAGAAAAGCTGAAGCAACTACATACGTAGCGGCTTTATTTATTGCATCTTATCCTTGTCAAAACTAAACTGAACGGATTCCGGCAGGTTATCCTTCTGGGCGATTGTCATGTTTTGCCCCCTGAGTGGTTACTTTATATCGGCGAATATTTTAATGCCCCTTGCCAATTACCCAATTCGCGCCCTTTTCTCTTCCCTGCCCCTACTATGATGACTTGCGCCATTATCGACGACGACGAAATCAACCGGCTGACGCTGGAGCACTACGTTGAGCTCACGCCCAATCTGAAGCTGGTGGCCTCGCTGGCCGATGGCATTGCCGGGCTCACGTTTTTCCGCGAGGGCAACAAAGTCGATGTCCTGTTTCTGGATATTGAGATGCCGCACCTCAACGGCCTGGAACTGCTGCGCGTGCTCTCCGACCCGCCCGAAGTCATCATCACCACCGCCCGGCAGGATTTTGCCGTCGATGCCTTCGAGCTGCGCGTGACCGATTATCTGGTGAAACCGTTCGACTTTGCCCGCTTCACGCAGGCGGTGCAGCGGGTGGCCTCGCGGCGGGCTCCGGCCACCGCAGCGGCCGCGCCCGCCGCCGACAGCCCCACCAGCGCCGACCTGTTTGTGAAGGTGAACAGCCGCATGGTGCGCATCAATTTCGATGAGGTGCTGTACGTGGAAGCCTTGTCCGACTACGTCAACATCGTGACGCCCAAGCACAAGTACATCGTGTACACCACGCTCAAGGCGCTGGAAAACCGGCTGGCGTCGTTCCCGAATTTCATGCGGGTACACCGCAGCTACTTGCTCAATACCCAGCACATCGAGTCCATCGAGGACAATACGGCCAACCTGAGCGGCGGCCACTTTGTACCCATCGGCAAGTCGTACCAGGAAGCCTTTTTTAAGGGCTTGCAGCGCATTTAAGCCTCCTCGGTAGCTTCGGGCACTTCGCTGTTCTGCACCTGCTTATACACCGGCAGCTCGTAGAATGGGCGGAGCAGGCGCACCACGTCCAGCGCATCGGCCAGGGCTTCGTGGGCCACTTCGCGCTCCAGGCCCGCCCGCGCCTTGCAGATGCTCATGCTGGGCAGGCGCGAGTCTTTGCGCCAGTTGAGGTAGAAAGCGGCCGGGTCGAGCATGGCTGGCTCGGCGCGCACGAGGGTGCCCCACCCGGGCAGCTCTTTGAGAAAGCCGAGGTCGAATACGGCGATGTTTTTGCCGGCCATGGTTACCGAAACGCAGTCGTGCTTATCTGGCCGGAAGCCGTGCAGGAGTAGGAATTCGCGCAGCTGGGGCAGCAGTTCGGCGGGCGTGCACAGCTCGGGGTTGGGCTCTTTTTGGGCCAGTTCCTCGAACAGGCGGGCATTGAGGGCAATGGCTCCGGCCGTGCCCGCATACTCGGGGTGGCGCACTACGCGGCGGAAGGCCGGCAATTCGGCCAGGGGCAGCGGGTGGCGGGAGTCTTCGACCACAGCGGCCAGTTCCAGGATTTGGTGGCGGGCGGGGTTCGGGCCGGAGGTTTCGAGGTCGAGGGAAACGTAGCGCATGGGCAGAGTGTACGGAAGCGGCCGGCCGGGCGGCTGACGGGCCGGAGCGGCAATTGTAGCCGGACGGGATTAAAAGCGTATTAAAAACACTGCTCTGCACTCCGGGGTTAAAAATGCGGTAGCAGGCCCGCCCACAATTTTACTGTTCCGCAATTCGTTCTTTTTCAGGCAAAACGCAATCCGTGAGATTGGGCATTCGTTAATTGGCTTACCGCCAGTGAACAGGCGACTGCTCAGTTTGCGCGCGCCAGGTTTCCTTTCGGGGCTCCCTCGCCGGCCATTCATTATCTTCGACTCTTAGGTTGATACCGCAGTCGCTACCCCGATGCGCAGTTCAGCCAGTTGCCTTTCCTCCATTGCTTTTTGCGGCATTGCGCATCCGCCTCCTTTCTCCAGCTACCCAGTACGGACGGAGCCGAGGCGAGCTATGTTCTTTTGCCTACATCGCTGCACCTAACCTGACCTCTCCATCCCAATGAAAACACTTCGTAGCATCGTGCCGGCGTTGGCGGTCACTCTGGGCTTTGGTGCGCCCGCGCTGGCCCAGCGCCCGGCCACTGCCCCTGATGCATTGGTAGCCAATGCCGTGGCGGCGGTCCAGCAGCAGTATAACGAGTCCTTCAAACACCACCCGCAGCTGTATAACGGGCCAGAATACGTGGACTACTCCCTGCGCTACAACGAGCGCATGGGCCATCAGTTCTTTCTGTCGCCCGACAGGCAGCCCGGCAGCGTGTACTACAACGAGCATTACTTCACCAACCTCCGCCTGGCCTACGACGTGGTGCTCGACCAGGTGGTGCTGCAGCAGCCCACCAACCCGCTCACGCTGCGGCTGGCTAATGAGCAGGTGCGCTACTTTTTCATCAACGACCACCGCTTTGTGCGGCTGGTGGCCGACAGCAGCGCCGGGGGCACCATTGCCACGGGCTACTACGAAATGCTGGTGGATGGCCCCGTGCAGGTGCTGGCCAAGCGGACCAAGCGCCTGCACGAGCAGCTGAGCCAGCGGCTCATCAACGCGGAGTTTGTGGGCGCCGACCGGTTTTTCATGCAGAAGGGTGGCACCTACTACGCCGTTACCAGCAAATCGGGCGCGGTGCGCCTGCTGGCCGACCACGGCAAGGAGGTGCAGCAATTCATCCGGGACAAAGATTTATCCTTTGGCAAGGAGCAACTGGGTAGCTCTTTGGCGCAGGTAGCGGTCTATTACAATACCCTGGCGCCACAATAGCTGCGACCGGCTTGTGGCCGACTGGGTACCGACGTTTCCTTTTTGCCTCTCCTCCTTTCTATTTTCTATGAAGCAAGCATATTCTATGTGGGTGTTGGTGCTGCTGTTGCTGGGCCTGCCGGTGCTGGCCAGCTACGGGCAGCAGGCGCCGCCCGAAAAAACGGTGAGCGGCAATTTTGTGCGGGTGCCGTTTGCGCAGTTTGCCAGCCAGCTCGAAGCCCAGACCAACTACCGGTTCTACTTCGACCCGAAGGCCGTGGACAGCCTGTTTGTGACGGTGCAGGTGCAGAACCAGCCCGTGCGCGCGGTACTCTACCAGGCCCTGCAACCCACGCCTTTCCGCTTCGGCGTGGATGCCCAGAACCGCGTATTTATTTCCCGCGGCACGCCCATCAACCCGGACCTGCCGCTCGATTTCTTCCAACCCCAGGGCGCAGGCGGTGTGGTGCCTGATTTTGAAGATGAGCCGGTGGCGAAGTCCGCCGGGCGCTCGCACCTGGTGAGCGCGGCCGAGTACAAGGTGTACGAAATTGGCCTGGCGGGCGGCGCGGGCGGGCAGGCTACGCTGGCCGGCCACATCCGCGACAGCAAGACCGGCGAGCCGGTGGTGGGCGCGTCCATCTACTCGGAGTCGCCCAACATTGGGGCCAGCACCGACCAGTTTGGGTCGTACTCGCTCACGATGCCAACCGGCCGCTACGACCTGAAAATCCGCGGCGTGGGCATCAAGAACACCCGGCGGCAGGTGGTGCTGCGCGGCAACGGCAAGCTGGAAGTAGAAGTGGACGAGGACATCGTGACGCTGAAGGAAGTGGTGGTGGAAGCCGAGAAGGACAAGAACGTATCGGGCCTGCAGATGGGCGTGGAGAAGCTCGACATCAAGACCATGCGCCAGGTGCCCACGGCCTTCGGCGAAACCGACATTCTGCGCGTGGTGATGACGCTGCCGGGCGTGAAATCGGTGGGCGAGGGCAGCACCGGCCTCAACGTGCGCGGCGGCGCGACGGACCAGAACCTGATTTTGTTCAACGATGCGCCCATCTACAACCCGTCGCACTTGTTCGGCTTTTTCTCGGCCTTCAACCCCGACATTCTGCAGGGCGTGGAGCTGTACAAAAGCGCCATTCCGGCCAAGTACGGCGGGCGGCTGTCGTCGGTGCTGGACATCACCACCCGCGAGGGCAACAAGAAGAAATTTTCGGGCTCGGGCGGCATTGGGCCGCTCACCAGCCGCGTCACGCTGGAAGGGCCGCTGGCCAAGGACAAAAGCTCCTTCATCATCAGCGGGCGCGCCAGCTACTCCGACTGGATACTGAAGCAGCTGCCGAGCAAGCAGTTTTCGCAGAGCGCGGCGTCGTTTTCGGACGTCACAGCCCACCTCAGCCACGAGTTCAACGAGAAGAATTCGCTCTACCTCACCGGCTACTACAGCACCGACCGGTTCCGGCTGGCCAACGACACCACCTACCACTACGTGAACCAGACGGCCACCCTGAAGTGGCGCCACAACTTCACCAACCAGTTCTACGGCGTGCTCACGGGCACCTACAGCCACTACGCCTACGACGTCACGAGCACCAACGACATCTTCACGGCCTCGCAGCTGAAGTATGCCATCACTCAAACCAACGCGCGGGCCGATTTCAGCTATCTACCTAACTCCCGGCACACCATCGACTTCGGCGTGAGCTCGCAGCTATACGACGTGGACCCCGGCAGCCTGCTGCCTCAGGGCGACTCCTCGCTGGTGAAACCCAACGTGCTGGCCAAGGAGAAGGGCCTGGAAAGCGCCTTGTATATCTCTGACCGTTTTGATATTACGCCGCGCTTTTCGGTGTCCATCGGGCTGCGCTACTCGCTGTTTCAGGCGCTGGGGCCGCGCGATGTGTACCAATACGAGCCGGGCGTGTCGCGCTCCGAATCGTCTATTATCGACACGGTGCGCTACGGCAACAACAAGGTGCTGGCCAAATACCACGGCCCGGAATACCGGCTGTCGGCGCGGTACTCGCTCAGCGACAACTCCTCCGTGAAAGCCAGCTATACGCGCACCCGCCAGTACATTCACCAGCTCACCAACACGGCCTCGGTGTCGCCGACGGATATCTGGAAGCTGACCGATGCCAACGTCCGGCCCCAGATTGGCGACCAGGTATCGGTGGGCTACTACCGGAACTTCAAGGCCAACACCATTGAGGCCTCGGTGGAGACGTATTACAAGTCGATGCGCGACTTTGTGGACTACAAGAGCGGGGCCACGCTGGTGCTGAATCCGCACATCGAGACGGATATCATCAACGCCCAGGGCAAAGCCTACGGCGTGGAAGTATTTGTGAAGAAGCTGACGGGCAAGCTCAACGGCTGGGTGAGCTACACGTACTCGCGCTCGCTGGTGCAGGTGAACACCGCCGTGACAGCCGACATGATTAACGGCGGCAATTACTACCCCAGCAACTACGACAAGCCCCACGATTTCACGATGGTGGGCAACTACCGCCTGAGCCGCCGCTTCAGCACTTCGCTGAACTTCAATTACAGCACGGGCCGGCCCATTACGCTGCCGCTGGCCAAGTACTACATCAACAACGCCTTGCGGGTATTCTACTCCGACCGCAACGCCTACCGCGTGCCCGACTACTACCGCGTGGACCTGGCCCTGAACATCGAGGGCAGCCACAAAGTGAAGAAGCTGGCCCACAGCTCCTGGACGGTGGGCGTGTACAACCTCACGGGCCGTCGCAACCCGTACTCCATCTATTTCCGGTCGTCGAACGGGCAAATCAAGGGTTACCAGCTGTCTATTTTCGGCTCGCCCATTCCGACCATCACCTACAACTTCAAATTCTAGATGCGCGCCTCGTCTCCCTTCGCCCGGTTGGCCTTGCTTTGGAGCCTGATGGTGCTAGCCGGCTGTACCGACCCTTACCTGCCCGAGGCCGTGCAAAACCCGCCCAGCTACCTGGTGGTCGACGGCTTCATCAACAGCAAGGGTGTCAGCACCATCAAGCTAACGCGCACTTATTCTATTGGCGCCAAAACGGCCCCGCCGGTGGAGGCAAAGGCCACTATGTACATCGAGGAGGAAGGCGGGCCGCGCTACCCGCTCGCCGAGAGCCCGGCTGGCACCTACACCTCCACTCCGCGCACACTGAACCCGGCCCGCCGCTACCGGCTGCACATCAGCACGCAGACCGGCAAGGAATACGCCACCGATTTTGCGCCTGTCAACATCACCCCGCGCATCGACGACTTTTCCTGGCGCGCCACCCCCGAGGGCCTGCAGTTCCTCATCAGCGCCCACAACGACGACCCTGCCGCCACGCGCTTCTACCGCTGGGACTACGAGGAAACCTGGGAAACCATTCCCGTCCTCATTCCCACGCTGGAATACCGCAACCTCGACCCCATTCCCCCGGGCGGCCTTTTTCCTATCACAACACGGTTTCCGCAGATTTGCTGGGGCAACGAGAAATCCCCGAACATTCAGATTGTCAATACAACCCGCCTGACCCAGAACGCGGTACGCGACTACGTGGTGCGCACCCTGCCCACCACCAACAGCCGGCTACGGCATGCCTATAGCATTCTCATCACGCAGTCGGCCCAGTCCGAAGCCGAGTACCGCTACTGGGACTTGATGAATAAAAACACCGAGAACATCGGTACGCTGTTCGACCCGCAGCCGGTGCAGCTCACCGGCAATGTGCACTGCCTGAACGACGATGCGGCGCTGGCCATGGGCTTTGTGGGTGTGCGCTCGGTGGAGCAGCAGCGGCTGTTCATCCGGCGCAGTGAGTTGCCGTTCGACTGGAAAGTTTCGAGTGGCTACGACAACTGCGTGCCCGATACCGTCATTCTGCGGAAAGAGATTATTCAGTCAGTTTTCGGGGGAGGGCAGAATGTGCCGCTGGCCTACATCCGCGGGGGGGTGCTGGGCATCGACCGCGACTGCGTGGACTGCCGCCTGCACGGTACCACCGTGAAACCCTCGTTTTGGCCGTAGACGCGGGGATTTTCTCTATCCAGGCCCAGCCGTTTCGGCCATTACTTACAACTTTCAAATTCCAGATGCGCGCCTCCTCCTTCTTCACCCCGCTGGGCCTACTCTGGGGCCTGTTGCTGGCCGGCTGTACCGACCCTTACCTGCCCGAGGCCGTGCAGAACCCGCCCAGCTACCTGGTGGTCGACGGCTACATTAACAGCAAGGGCAACAGCACCATCAGGCTAACACGTACCTACGCCATCGGCGCCAAAACGGCCCCGCCGGTGGAGGCAAAGGCCACGGTGTACATCGAAGAGGAAGGCGGCCCGCGCTACCTGCTCACCGAAAGCCCGGCTGGCACCTACACCTCCACTCCGCGCACGCTGAACCCGGCCCGCAACTACCGACTACATATCAGCACGCAGGGCGGCAAGGAGTACCAGTCCGGCTTTGAGGCTGTGCATAATACGCCGCGCATCGACGATTTTTCCTGGCGCCCTACTACCGATGGCCTCAAACTCTACGTCAGCGCCCACGATGCCAGCAGCTCGACCCACTTCTACCGCTGGGACTACGAGGAAACCTGGGAGAGCATTCCCGTCCTCATTCCGACGCTGGAATACCGCAACTTCGACCGCACGCCGCCGGGCGGCCTTTTCCCCATCACGGTGCGGTTTCCGCAGATTTGCTGGGGCAATGAGAAGTCGCCCGACATCAAGCTCGTGAACACCTCTCGCCTGAGCCAGGACGCCGTGCACGACTACGTGGTGCGCACCCTGCCCACTACCAGCAGCCGCCTGCGCCACACCTACAGCATCCTCATCAGCCAGTTTGCCCAGTCCGAAGCCGAGTACCGCTACTGGGAGCTGATGAAAAAGAACACCGAGAACATCGGCACGCTCTTCGACCCGCAGCCGGTGCAGCTCACCGGCAACGTGACTTGCCTGAATGACAACGCCGCGCTGGCCATGGGCTTTGTGGGCGTGCATTCGGTGGAGCAGCAGCGGCTGTTCATCCGGCGCAGCCAGCTGCCGTTCGACTGGAAGATTTCCAGCGGCTACGACAACTGCGTGCCCGATACCGTCAAGAAGCCCATCCTTTACCAGGCTTATTTCGGCACTCCCGACAACATCCCGCTGGCTTATGTGCCCAGCGGCGTACTGGGCATCGACCGCAGCTGCGTGGACTGCCGCCTGTATGGCAGCACCGTGAAACCCTCGTTCTGGCCGTAGCCTTTCCGCTTTGCAATCCGTCCTTTCTATGTTCATCCACTTGGCTAGTAAAACAAAACCACGCCTGACGCGTGCGGTAGCGGCTCTATTGCTGCCCCCGGCGCTGGGGCTGCTGGCCACCGCGCCCGTCCGCGCCCAGGCCGATTCTCTGGGCGGCCTCAGCCGCCAGCTCAGCCGGTACGAGCAGCGCGACCCGCACGAAAAGCTCTACCTGCACCTCGACCGGCCGGTGTACCTCAGCGGCGAAACCATGTGGTTTAGCCTGTACGCCGTAGACGGCACCTACTCCCGCCCGCTGCCCCTGAGCACCGTGGCCTACGTGGAGGTGCTTGACGCCCAGAACCGCCCCGTGCTGCAAAGCAAAGTGGCCCTGCAGCACGCGGCCGGCCACGGCTCGCTCGCCCTGCCGGCCGCGCTGGCGGCGGGCAGCTACCACGTGCGCGCCTACACCAGCTGGATGCAGAACTTCGGCCCCGAAGCCTATTTCCAGACCACCGTGACGGTTATCAACACCTTCACAGCTTCCGGAACGGCCGGCCGCGACTCGGCCACCTACGATGCCCGCTTCTTTCCGGAGGGCGGCAACCTGGTGCGGGACCTGCGCAGCAAAGTGGCGGTGAAGGTCACGGACCGGGCCGGCCACGGAGTGGCCGCCGAAGGCACGGTACTGGATAACAAGGGCGCGGTGGTGGCAACGTTCGCCACGGCGCGACTGGGCATGGGCAGCTTTTCCTTCACCCCCACCGAGGGCGGGCAGCCCTACAAGGCCGTGCTGAAACTCGGCAGTCCCGGCACCACCATCACCCGCCCGCTACCGCGCAGCTATGCGCAGGGCTATGTGATGAACCTCGCCGAAACCAGCCCCACGCAGCTGACGCTGACGGTGATGGCCAGCAGCCGCCAGCCGGAAACGCTGTTTCTGCTGGGCCACTCGCGGCAGAAAGTGGCCCTGACGCATCGGCTCGAATTGCGTGACGGCCAGGCCACTTATATCTTCGACAAGGCGCAGCTACTCGATGGTGTTTCGCACCTTACGCTGTTCACGGCCCAGCGCCAGCCGGTGTGCGAGCGGCTGTATTTTCAGGCCCCGCCCCACCGCCTGCCCGTGGTCGCCCGCGCCGACAAGGCGCAGTACACCACCCGCAGCAAGGTGAGCGTGCAGGTGGCCGCCACCGACGCGGCGCTGCCCGCCACCCGCCTGTCGATGGCCGTGTACCAGCTCGACTCGCTCACCACCGCCCCACCCGTGGCCATTGATGAATACCTCTGGCTCACGGCGGACCTGAACGGGCGCGTCGAAAACCCGGGCTACTACCTCACCGCCACCGACGCGGCAGCCCGCGCCGCCGCCGACAACCTGATGCTGACGCAGGGCTGGAGCCGCTGGCGCTGGGAAGACGTGCTGGCTCCCGCGCCGCGCCCCTTCGAGTACTTGGCCGAGCCGAATGGCCACGTCATTACGGGGCGGCTCACGCAGGCGGGCACCACCCAGCCGCGGATGGGCGTGGTGGCCTACCTGGCCTCGCCCAGCCTGGTGCCGCGCCTCAGCAACTCGGAAAGCACCGCCGACGGCCGCATCCGCTTCGAGTTGCCGTCGCTGACCGGCTCCCGCGAAATCGTGGTGCAAACCGACCCGCAGCAGGACAGCACCTGCCAGATTACGCTGCTCAACCCGTTTTCTACCCGCTACGCGGCCCAGCCGCTACCGCCGTTCGGCCTCACGCGCCGCTTCGAGCCCGACTACGCCCGGCGGCACCTGCAGGCCCAGGTGCAGCGCGTGTACCTCGACAAATTCCGGCGCCTGGCCCCGGCCGGGCCGGTCGACAGCGCAGCTTTCTTCGGCCAGGCCAACGAGACGTACCTGCTGGATAAGTACACCCGCTTCAAGGTATTGGAAGAAGTGCTGCGCGAATACGTGCCCGGCGTGGTGGTGCGCATTCGGAAAGACGGCTTCCACCTGCTGGTGGCTGACCGCGCCAACAAAGTGCTGATGGAGGACAACCCCATGGTGCTGCTGGACGGCGTGCCGGTTTTCAACATGAACAAGGCCATGGCCATCAACCCGCTCAAAATCCGGAAGCTGGAGGTAATTGATGGCCGGTATTTTCACGGCCCGGCCACCTACAACGGCCTGGTGAGCTTCACCACTTACAAAGGCGACCTGGAAGGCTTCGTACCCGATGCCCACGCGCTGGTGCAGCAATACGAAGGCGTGCAGCAGCACCGCGAGTTCTACGCCCCGCGCTACGACACGCCCGAAGCCACCCAAAGCCGCCTCCCCGACCTGCGCAACCTGCTCTACTGGAACCCGGACATCAGCCTGACCGGCGCGCAACCCAAGGCGCTGGACTTCTACACCGGCGACCAGGCCGGGCGCTACCTCGTGGTGGTGCAGGGCCTGGCCGCGAATGGCCTTTCGGGCAGCACCAGCTTCGTGCTGGAGGTGAAGCCGGCGCTGTAGGGTACGGCGGTACGAAGCCCGGAAAAGGCCCTGCTATCCACGAATAGCAGGGCCTTTTTTCGACCATCTGCCTTCCGCAACCGTACCTTCGTCCTATGTCCGACACCGCCACCGCCGCCCCCAAAAAGCTCTTTCTGCTCGACGCTTTTGCCCTCATCTACCGCTCGCACTTCGCGTTCAGCAAAAACCCGCGCATCAACTCCAAGGGCATGAACACGGGGGCCGTGTTGGGCTTCACCAACACGCTGGTGGAGGTGCTGCAAAAGGAAAAGCCCACCCACATCGGCGTGTGCTTTGATGGGCCGAAAAAGACCTTCCGCCACGAGCAGTTTGCCGAGTACAAGGCCCAGCGCCAGGCCATGCCCGAGGACATCGGCATCGCCCTGCCCTACATCAAGAAAATCATCCAGGGCTTCCACATTCCCATTCTGATGATGGATGGCTTTGAGGCCGACGACGTCATTGGCACGCTAGCCCAGAAGGCGGAAAAGGAAGGATTCGAGGTGTTTATGATGACGCCCGACAAGGACTACTGCCAGCTGGTGACGGAGAATATCAAAATCTACCGCCCCGCCTTCATGGGCAACGCGGCCGAGATTCTGGATGTGGCTCACGTGCTGGCCCGCTTCGAGATTGAGCGCGTGGAGCAGGTAATTGACATTCTGGGCCTGCAGGGCGACGCTTCGGACAATATTCCCGGCATCCCCGGCATCGGTGAGAAAACGGCCAAGACGCTCATTCAGAAGTACGGCTCGGTCGAAAACCTGCTGGCCCATACCGACGAACTCAAGGGCAAGCAGCAGGAAAACGTGCGCAACTTCGCCGAGCAGGGCCTGATGAGCAAGGAGCTGGCCACCATCCACGTCAACGTCCCGCTGGAATTCGAGGCCGACAAGCTGGTGCTGGATGCGCCCGACGAAGCCACGTTGCGCGAGCTCTTTGATGAGCTGGAGTTCCGGCAGCTGGCGGCCCGCATCCTGAGCGGCGGCGGGCCAGAGCGCACGCCCGCCGGCGTGGCCGCGCCCGGCAGCAAGCCGGTGCGCCGGCCCAAGCTGGTGCCCGGTGGCCAGGCCTCACTCTTCGGCAATAGCGAAGACGCGGCCGTGGCCATTGGCGCCGAAGAAGGCGAAACCGGCCAGTTTGGTGCGCCCGCCGGCCCGCGCAAGCGCCTCGAAGACGTGCCCTATAATTACCACCTCATTGACACGCCGGAGCTGCGCAAGTCGCTGCTCTCGTTCCTGTTGCAGCAGGAAGAGGTGAGCTTCGACACCGAAACCACCGGGCTGGATACCATGACGGCGCGGCTGGTGGGCCTGAGCTTCTGCTGGCTGCCGGGCGAGGCCTACTACGTGCCCGTGCCGGCCGACGACCAGGAAGCCACGCAGGCCATCGTGGATGAGTTCTGCCCGTTTTTCGAGTCGAAAACCATTCTGAAAATCGGCCAGAACATCAAGTACGACCTCACCATCCTCAAGCACTACAAGGTCAATATTTCGGGGCCACTGTTTGATACGATGCTGGCCCACTACCTCATCGAGCCCGACATGCGCCACAACATGGACGTGCTGGCCGAAACCTACCTGCACTACTCGCCGGTGCCCATCACCGACCTCATCGGCCCCAAAGGCAAGAAGCAAATCACGATGGCCGACCTGCCCCCGGCCGCCGTGAAAGACTACGCCTGCGAGGATGCCGACGTGACCCTGCAGCTCAAGCACGTCTTCGAGCCCATGCTGAAAGACCTGGGCCTGCTGGGCCTGCTCAACGACGTGGAAAACCCGTTGGTGCCGGTGCTGGCCGACATCGAGTACGAGGGCGTGAAGATTGACAGCGTGGCCATGGGCGAATATTCGGCCGAGTTGCAGGGCTACATCGCGGAGCTGGAAACCCAGATTTTCCGCGAGGCCGGGCAGGAGTTCAACATCGGCTCGCCCAAGCAGCTGGGTGAGGTGCTGTTCGACAAGATGGACATCGGCAAGGGCAAAATCAAGAAAACCAAAACCGGCCAGTACGCCACCGGCGAGGAAATCCTGAGCCAGCTCGCCGCTGAAAACCCCATCGCCGCCCTCATCCTCGAATACCGCCAGCTCACCAAGCTGCGCTCGACTTACGTGGAGGCCCTGCCCCAGCTGGTGAGCGTGGTAGATGGCCGCGTGCACACCAGCTTCAACCAGGCCGTGGCCGCCACCGGTCGGCTTTCCTCTACGAATCCCAACCTCCAGAACATTCCCATCCGCACGGAGCGAGGGCGAGAAATCCGTAAAGCCTTCGTGCCGCGCGATGAAAACCACGTGCTACTGGCCGCCGACTACTCGCAGGTGGAGTTGCGCATCATGGCCGACTTCTCGGGCGATAAAACCATGATTGAGGCCTTCCGTCTGGGTCAGGACGTGCACACCAGCACGGCCAGCAAGGTATTCCGCGTGCCGCTGGAGGAAGTGGATTCGGAGATGCGCCGCAAGGCCAAAACGGTCAATTTTGGCATCATCTACGGTATTTCGGCCTTCGGGCTGGCCCAGCGCATCGGCATCAGCCGCAAGGAAGCGACGGATATTATCGAGACGTATTTCCAGGAATTCCCGAGCGTGAAGGCGTTTATGGACGACAGCATCAACCGCGCCCGGGAGCTGGAATATGCCGAAACGCTGCTCAAGCGCCGCCGCTACCTGCGCGACATCAACTCGCGCAACGCCACGCTGCGCGGCTACACTGAGCGCAACGCCATCAACGCCCCCATCCAGGGCACGGCCGCCGACATCATCAAAATGGCCATGATTAACATTCACCACTGGCTGCGCGAGGAGAAGCTGGGCACCAAGATGATACTCCAGGTGCACGACGAACTCGTGTTCGACGCCGTGGCCGAGGAAGTCGAATACATCACGCCCAAAATCAAGGAGCTGATGACCACGGCGCTGCTCCTACCCCACGGCGTGCCGCTGGAAGTGGAAGTGGGCTCGGGTAAGAACTGGCTGCAGGCGCACTAAGGCAACGGAGTCGTCGCCTTTCATACCTCGACAACTTTACAATCAAAGAATTGAACATATGGGTATTCGCTGAAATCCTCCTATCTTGTCCGGAGCCAGTCGGCGAACATTTCATTCATTCTTTTTTTCTGATTTCTAATGGTCCCCACCCCCATTCACACCCATCTGAGCCACGAAGTAGAGGACTTCGCCACCTGGAAGCAGCACTTTGATGCCGGCGCGGACCTGCGCGACAAGCATGGCATCAAAATCCACGGCGTGTACCAGGCCCACGACAACCCCAACATGGTGACCGTGCACGGCGAGATGGCCAGCCCCGAGTCGCTGCAAAACTTCATGGCCGACCCCCAGGCCGCCGAAACCATGCAGACCGCGGGCGTGAAGGGCCGCCCCGACATGAAGCTCCTGCGCCGCCATTCGTAAGCAATGGTGTTGGTGAACAGCCGCCGGCATGCGCAGCGCGCAAGCCGGCGGCTTTTTATTGCCCAGCGCAAGGCTCCAGGCTCCGCCACGGCATCGATACTCGTACCGGGGTGGCCGGCTCGCCGTATAGCAAAGCTTTCCACTCTCCATCCGAAAGCCATGCCCCACCAACCGCACACCACCACCCTCCAGAATGTAGCCCGTGGGCTGCTGGGCACCTTTATGGTGGTGGCCGGCACCGGCCATCTCACCTTTGCCCGGCAGGATTTTCAGGCGCAGGTCCCCGATTTTGTGCCTCTGGACAAAGACACCACGGTACTGGCTTCGGGGGTGGTCGAAATTGCGCTGGGGCTGGCGCTGCTGCTGCTGAAAGGCAAAAACCGGCGGCGCATGGGCATTGGGCTGGCGGCATTCTACGCGGCGGTATTCCCCGGCAATGTGCACCAGTACACCCACCATATTTCGGCCTTCGGCCTCGATACGGATGCCAAGCGGCTGGCCCGACTGTTTTTTCAGCCCGTGCTGATGGGGGCGGCGCTATATTCGACCGGGGCTTTGACGGCGTTGCAGCGAAAGAAGGCCCCACGGAAATAGGTCCTGAATGGACAAAGCGGGCCACCTTCCGTCCACTTTAGGTTTTCCGCCGAACTTTGGGTCGCGTGCTGTTGCGCCTCCTTTGCGGTCATGAAACTCCCTTTCCTGCTAACGTTTGTGCTGCTATGCGGCACCATTTCCCGCGCCCAGCCTGCGCCCTCGGCGGCTTCTATTCTGGCTTTGATGCAAAAGGCCAATGTGCCGGGCATGCAACTGGTGTACACGCACGGCGGCAAGACGTACGCCTACGCGCTGGGCCAGCGCACCGCCGGCCAGCCCGCCGCCGTGACTGCCACCACGACTTTCGAAGCGGCTTCGCTGGGCAAGGCTGTACTGGCCTACGTCACGCTTCGCCTGCTCGACCGGGGCGTGCTTGACCTCGATAAGCCTCTGCTGACTTATGCCCCGTACCCCCGCTTACAAGGCGCGGCCAATGCCGATAAAATCACGGCCCGCATGGTGCTGGGCCACACCACTGGCCTGCCTAACTGGGCTACCAATCCACTCGGCGCGGACTGGCCCACCGCTCCGCTCCGCCTGAAATACGCGCCCGACAGCTGCTGGAACTACTCGGGCGAAGGCTACGTGTTTCTGCAAAAAAACCTGGAGCACCTCACCGGCAAGCCATTTGAGACGCTGGCGCTGGAGGAGGTTTTCGGGCCGCTGCGCATGACGCACAGCAGCTTTGTGTGGCAGCAGAAAATGGCGGCCAATGCTGCTTCGGGCCACGATGGCCAGGGCAAGCCGACGCCCATTACGCACTTCTCGGCGGCTTACGGGGCGTTTAGCCTGCTCAGCACGGGGGCCGACTACAGCCGGTTTTTGCAGGCGGTGATGACGGGGCGGGGGCTGAAACCGGCCACGGCACAGCTGCTGCTGACGCCCGCCAACGAGGCCCGGCGCTGCGGCCAGCCCACCACGGCCACCGACGCGTTTATGGCCTGGGCCTGCGGCGTGGGCCTGGCCACCACCAGCCGGGGCCTGGCCCAGTGGCAATGGGGCGACAACGGCAATTTCAAAGGCTTTTACATGACGCTACCCGCCGAAAAGGAAACGCTGGTGTTTCTCACCAATAGCACCAATGGCCCCAAAATGGTGGATGAGCTGCTGCGGTTGTTCTTCGGGCCGGGCGAGTACCGGGCCACGCAGTGGCTGGCGGAGTAGGGCGGGGCGCTGACAAAGCTGGCGGTGCAACCGATTTACAATGAAGTCAGTAGGAAGCTCATGGACAACCCCACCAAACAAGGCCTCGTCGCCGAGCTCATCAGCCTGCTCACCCAGGGCAACGCCCACGCCACCTTCGAGGACGCCTGCGCTGGCCTCACGCCCGAAATCTGGAATCAGCATGTGCCGGAAGTGCCTTATACTATCTGGCAGCTGGTGGAGCACATCCGCATTGCGCAATGGGACATTCTGGAGTTTTCGCTGAGCGAGAAGTATGAGTCGCCGGAGTGGCCGGCCGGCTACTGGCCGGTGAAGGACGCGACTGCGGATGAAAAGCAGTGGCAGGCCACACTGGACCACATCCACGCCGACCGCCAGCGCTTCATCGACTTGCTGCACGATGCCAAAACCGACTTGCTGGCCCCCATCCCGCACGGCACCGGCCAGACCATTCTGCGCGAGGCCATGCTCATTGCCGACCACAACGCCTACCACACCGGCGAAATCATCCTGGTGCGCCGCCTGCTGAAAGCCTGGAAATAAAGGCATTCCTCAAACGCAAAAGAGCCCGGCACGTCAGACGCGCCGGGCTCTTTTCAGTACTCTGAGAAACTATTTCTTCTGGGTTTTCACGGCTTTGCCCGAGGGCTTGTCCTTGATAACCTCTTCGTTTTTCTTTTCGTCGCGCTTGGTAGCGGGGTCGGTGTGCTTGGGGGTGGTGGTGGTATTGGCCATGACAATGAAAGGTTAGGTGAATGAGGGTT
The DNA here is from genome assembly GCF_054776495.1 of Hymenobacter segetis. NCBI lineage: Bacteria > Pseudomonadati > Bacteroidota > Cytophagia > Cytophagales > Hymenobacteraceae > Hymenobacter > Hymenobacter segetis. The sequence goes on from NZ_BAAHBV010000003.1 coordinate 734,537, forward strand.
GTACGGGCCAGCAGCCTCAGCGGCCGGGCAGCCGGCCGTTTTTTCCCATTCTCCTACGCCTCCACGCCCACCGTGCGCCGGATGCCCAGCTTTTTCATGCGGGCTTCCAGGGTTTTGGGGTTGATATCGAGCAGCAAAGCCGCTCCCTGTGCCCCACTCACCCGGCCACCGGTGCGCGTGAGGGCCGCCAGAATATGGTCGCGTTCCTGCTCTTTCAGCGTCTTGATGGGCGCAGCGGCCAAAATCGGTGACGCCGCCGCACCAGCCAGCACCAGCGGCGCGGCCGCAAACCCCGCAAATTCCAGAAACGGCCCCTGGCTCACGATAATGGCCTGCTCCAGCACGTGCTCCAGCTCGCGGATATTGCCGGGCCAGCTATAGGCCTGCAACGCCGCCAAATCAGTGGGCCGAACTTGGCGCACGGGCTTGCCCAGGCGTTTGCTCAGGCGCTGGACGAAATGACGCAGCAGCGGCTCGATGTCTTCGCGGCGCTCGCGCAGGGGGGCCAACTCGATGGGGAAAACGTTGAGGCGGTAGTACAAATCGGCCCGGAAGCGGCCGGCAGCTACTTCGTCGGCCAGTACGCGGTTGGTAGCGGCTATCACGCGGGCATCGGAGTGCAGCACTTTGGTGCCGCCCAGCCGCTCGAACTCGCGCTCCTGAAGCACGCGCAGCAGCTTGGCCTGCAAATCGAGCGGCAGCTCACCAATTTCATCGAGGAAAATGCTGCCGCCGTTGGCCAGCTCAAACTTGCCGATGCGGCGCTCTACCGCGCCCGTGAAAGCGCCTTTCTCATGCCCAAATAATTCGCTTTCAATGAGCTGTGCCGGCAGCGCAGCGCAGTTGAGCTTGATGAGGGCGCGGGCGTGGCGGGGCGAGGCGTTGTGCAGCTCGCGCGCCACCAGCTCCTTGCCGGTGCCGGTTTCGCCGGAAATCAGCACCGTGGTATCGGTGGGGGCCACTTGGCTGATGCGGAGCTGCACCCGCTGCAAGGCCGGCCCGCTGCCGATAAACGCGCCGGAATCGGCCCCGAAGCGGGCGGAGGTGTTGATTTCATCTACTAAGTAGGTGCGCTCCTGCTCTACCTGGGCCTTCAGCTCCTCAATCTGCTCGAAGGCGAAGAGGTTTTCCAGGGCCAGGGCAATCTGGGGCGTGAGGGCCAGCACGGTAGCCAGGTCTTCGGGCCGGAAGGCCAGCGGGTTGTGCGAGGCCAGGATGAGCACGGCCGCGCCATCGGGCCGCTGCCAGATGGGCACGATAAGCATGGCTCGCGTGCCGTATTCCTCATACACCTGGCGGAGCAGCGGGTAGCGCTGGGCCTGGGCCCGGAACTCATCGCCGGTGTAGAGGGCGGGCACTTGTAGTAGGTCGTTCAGCTGATGGTACATGGCCGACCTGTCCAATTGATTCAGCCCATTCATCCGGTTGGGGTCGAGCGCTACCAGGGGTGCCGAGAGGTCGTCGGCGGTGCGTGAGAATTCGGCAAAGCCTTCAAAGGCTTCCTGCCGCCCGGCGCGCTGCACCCGCAGGCCAAAGTAATCGAACTGCACCACCTGGCTCAGTGCCTCGGCCACGGCCCGAAACAGCGGCTCGCGCTGCTTGATGCTAAGCAGGGCATTGGTGATACTGAGCTGCAAGGTGCGCTCCTGCTCGCGGCGCGCTACCTCCTCGAAAGCCAGCGTGTTGGCCACGGCTACGGCAATGAGCGAGCCGAGCTTGTCCAGCAGCTTTTCATCGGCCGCCGTGAGGTCGGGCATCCGGCGCGAGGCCAGCGTGAGGAAGCCCGTGAGCCGCCCGCCAATGTGCAGCGGCACGGCGGTTATGTGCTTCACCCCCAGCTTCTCAAACTTATTAAACGGCGCGTAATTGGGGTAATCGGCCAGGTATTGCTGGGGGGTGAATTGCTGCACGCGCGGGTCGGCCACCAGCTTTTCGATGGGCGAGCCGGCAATGGGCGTGAAGTGGTCAAGGCCAGCGGGCAGCACCGGCGCTTCATCGGTGCCGTAGTAGTCGCGCAGAAATAGCCGCTTCATCTGCAAGTCCTTATCGAACACGTTGATGCCGATAAAATCGAACGGGAAAATGAGCCGCAGCTTGGTAGTGACCACCTTAAAAAGCTGGTCCTTCTCACGGATGGTGGCAATGGCCTCGTTGAGGTGCAGCAGCAGGGTTTCGTCGGTGGTCGGCATAGCTCGTAGCGCATGCTTCAGCTTGCGCAGTAGGTGTAGTGGATAGTGCAACCGGGCACTAGCCAAGGCAGGTGCCACATTAAAAACTCCTTAAATATCAGGAGCAAAACACGGCCAATTCCTGATATGTAAGGAACAATCAAACGCTGCAAAGTTTTCCAAACCGAGTAGAATAATAATTAAAGCATTGTTATACAGACAATATAAAGGATAATTAGTCATCCTGCCCGCGCTGGCACGTCTTTCGGTAAGAGCAGGGCACACCCTAAGCCACCTGGCCTTATGTTTTCTTCTCAATCTTTCAAGGGCTTTGCCGGTTTGTCGCTGTTCGGCGGCTTGCTGCTGGCCCAGCCGGTGCTGGCCCAAAACCAGCCCGGCGTGCCGGCCGCCGCGCAGGCTATTGGCCTGGCCAGCGACTCCCTGACCCTTGGCGCGACGCTGCAAGCCGTGCTCGACGCCAACCCCAGCATTACCAACCTCACCGAGTTGTCGGCGGCTTCGACCAGCCGCCTGAGCCAGACGCGGGCCGGCTTCCTGCCCCAGGTGACGGGCACGGCGACTTACACTCGCATTGACCCGGTGGTGAAGCTGCCTTTCCAAGGTGAAACGCTGCAGTTTGCACCTAATAATAACTACGACTTTCACCTCACGGCCCAGTACCTGCTGTTCGATTTCGGCAAGAACGATGCGACCGTGAAAGTGGCTGAATCGCAGGTGCAAACGGCGGTAGACAACATCACGGTAGCCCGCCGCGACCTAGCGTTCAACGCCGCACAGGTGTACTACAACATCCTGTTCATGCGCGAGAGCATTAAGGTGCAGGACCAGCAGATTGCCTCGCTGCAAGCCCACCGCAACGAAATGAACAAGCGGGTGGAAGCCGGCGTGAGCACCAAGTTCGACGTGACGACTACCGACGTGCGCATCACGCAGGCCCAGAGCACCAAGCTCGACCTGCAAAACCAGCTGCGCAACCAGCAGGTGCAGCTGGCCCGCCTGCTGCACAAGCCCGCCCAGGCCGACATTCCGGTGAAAGGCCGTCTGACTTACGAGCCCCAGGCTGTGAACATCGAGGCCGAGGTAGCCAAAGCCAGCAACAACCGCCCCGAAGTGAAGCTGGCCCGCGACGCCGAAAACACGGCCGCCATGCAGGCCCGCCTCATCGAGAAAAGCAACATGCCAAGCCTCGGCGCGGGCGTGCAGGCCGGTGCCAAGAACGGCTACATTCTGCCTGATATCAACCGCATTCGCTTCAATACCGTGGGTGTGATTCAGTTGTCAGTACCGATTTATGACGGCAATAAGAACAAGAAGCAGCGGGTAGAGGCGGCGGCAATGTCGCGCGCCGCCGTGGCCCGCACCGCCGACACGCAGGAGCAAATCCGCGCCGATGTGCGCCAGGCCGTCAACAACATGGATTTCAGCCAGGCCCGCCACGAGAATGCCCAGCAGCAGGTAGCCCAGGCCACTGAGGCCCTGAGCAAAGCCCGCGACCGGTACCGCTACGGCGTAGGCCAGAACCTCGACGTGCTGGACGCCGAAACCCAGCTCGCCCAGGCCCGCCTGGCCCTAGTGCAGGCCGAATACAACTACACGCTGGGCCAGTACCAGCTGCGCCGCGCCACCGGCGAGCAGATTTGGCAATAAGTAGTTCGTGACCACTACAATGAACCTCTCCACCATCCTTTGTCCGCTCGATTTCTCGGCCGCGTCGGCTGGGCTGGTGGCCTATGCGGCGGCCCTGGCCGTGGCCACGGGTGCCGAGCTGCGGCTGCTGCACGTGTGCGAGCCGCAGGAGGACCCCACCGGCCAGCAGCCTGATGCCAAAGTATTTGGCTCCTGCAAAGGCCGGATGCAAGCACTGCAAGCCTCGGCCGAAGAAGCTGGCGTGTCCCGCGTGCACACCGGCATGGTGCGCGGCGAGGCGGCCCCGGAAATCGTGGCCGAAGCCGACCGCCAACAGGCTGATTTGATTGTTATTGGCGCACACGGCCAAACGGGCCTCACCCGCTTTTTGATGGGTACTACCGCCGAAATCGTGCTCCGCACCGCCCGGTGCGCCACCTTATTGGTCCGCGCCCCGCTCCAACCCGAAACTGCAGTGAATCAGGCCTAACGTCGCCACTGCCCTCCTTTTTTCCGTAAAACACCGCCCCCGAATATTTACTAAGATGGCCCAGACCGAAACTTCCGTTCAAAACGCCCCTGCTCCTTACCCCAACGCGGCCGCTGAAAATGCTCCGCTGGAAGAGCCCAAAAAGCGTAATCCGCTTGTCCTCATCATCATGTTGCTAGTGCTGCTGGGCGGTGGCTACTACGGCTTCACGCGCTACCAGTTTGCCAAAGCCCACGAAAGCACCGACGACGCCCAGGTAGAAGGTGACGTGTATCCGGTGCTGCCCCGCGTGGGCGGCCCCGTGCTCGAAGTGAAAGTGGACGACAACCAGCCCGTGAAAAAGGGCGACGTTCTCGTGACCATCGACCCGGCCGACTACCAGCAGCGCGTGAATGCCGCTGAGGCCGCTCTCTTCGCTGCCCAGGCCCAGGTAGCCGCTGCCCGCGCCGGCGTGGCCACCGCCAGTGCCAACGTGCGCACCGCCCAAACCGGCATCGGCGTGAGCCAGGCCAACCAGGAGCGCCTCCAGAAAGACCTAAAGCGCAGCGAGATGCTGCGCAAGCAGGACATCATCCCACAGAGTGAGTACGACGCCGTGCAGGCCAACCTGAAGTCCACCGCCGCCCAGCGCGCCACCGCCACCGACCAGGTGAGCGTGGCCCGCCAGCAGGTAGCCGCCGCCTCGCAGCAAATTGCCGTGGCCCAGGCCGTGGTGAAACAGCGCCAGGCTGACCTCGACAACGCCAAGCTGCAGCTTAGCTACACCACCATCACCGCACCGCAGGATGGCATCATCAGCAAGAAAAACGTGCAGCCCGGCCAGGTAGTAGGGCCCGGCCAGCAGCTGTTCGGCATCGTGGGCAGCGCCCGCACCTGGATTGTGGCCAACTTCAAGGAAACCCAGCTGGAAGACATGAAAGTGGGCCAGCCCGTGAAACTGGAAGTGGACGCTTATCCTAAAGAGGAATTCCAGGGCCACATCGAGTCGCTGTCGGCCGCCACCGGTGCCCGCTTCGCCCTGCTGCCCCCCGACAACGCCAGCGGCAACTTCGTGAAAGTGACCCAGCGGATTCCGGTGCGCATCGCCCTGGATAAAGTTGACCCCGAGCACCCGCTCCGCGCCGGTATGAGCGTGAATGCGGTGGTGAAGGTGAAATAGTTAAAAAGGCAGTGGCCAATAAGGCCGTCATGCAGAGCGTAGCGAAGCATCTTGCCCGCAGTAAGTAATCCAATTCATCAGGATTAGTTGAGCAGTAAAGATGCTTCGCTGCGCTCTGCATGACGGCCTTTTTAACTCTATAAATACCTAGTTAATGGAAACCGGATTTACCAAGTGGATTATCGTTGTGACGGTGGTCCTCTGCGTCTTGCTTGAGCTGATTGATACCAGCATCGTGAACGTGGCCCTGACCCAGATGATGGGCAACCTCTCGGCCACGCAGCAGGAAGTGACCTGGGTGGTGGCCGCCTACGGCATCGCCAACGTGATTGTGATTCCGATGACCGGCTTTTTGGCCGAGCAGTTCGGGCGCAAAAACTACTTTTTCTTCTCGGTAGTGCTCTTCACGCTGGCCTCCATGGCCTGCGGCCAGAGCACCAATCTGTGGGAGCTGGTGGCCTTCCGCTTCATCCAGGGTATCGGCGGGGGCGCTTTGATGGCCACTTCGCAGGCTATTCTCATTGATACCTTCCCGCCGAAGCAGCTGCCGCTGGGCCAGGCCCTGTTTGGCATGGGCGTGATTATCGGCCCCACCATCGGCCCTACGCTGGGTGGCTACATTGTGGATAACTACGACTGGCCCTGGATTTTTTACGTGAACGTGCCGGTGGGCATCCTGGCCGCCATCTTCACCCTCGCCTTCATCCGCGACCCGGAGCGCATCAAAAATGCCATTCCCCGGCCACTGCGCGAGATTGACTGGGCCGGTATTTTCCTGCTGATTCTGGGCGTGGGCTCGCTGCAGCTGGTGCTGGAACAGGGCGAAACCGAGGACTGGTTCGAAAGCGCCTACATCAACAGCTTCGCGCTGCTGGCGGCTATTGGCCTGCTGGGCTTTATCTGGCGCGAGCTCACGGCCAAAGCCCCCATCGTGGACCTGCGGGTGCTGGGCAAGAGCCGAAACCTGGCCGTGGGCTCGGTGCTATCGTTCGTACTGGGCTTCGGCATGTTTGCCTCGGTGTTTATCCTGCCCATTTTCACCCAGCGCATTCTGGGCTTCACGGCGGCCCAAACGGGCTACATGCTGCTGCCCGGTGCGTTGGCTTCCGGTTTCATGATGCCCGTCATCGGGAAGATGCTACAGGCTGGCGTGCCTCAGAAGGTCATGATTCCGATAGGCTTCCTCATCTTCTTCGGCTTCACCTTCTGGATGGCCAACGTCATCTCGCCCACCGCCGGCGAGTCTGACTTCTTCTGGCCCCTGATGGTGCGCGGCCTGGGCATGGGCCTGATTTTTCTGCCCATTACTACCATGAGTTTGGCCGGCTTGAAGGGCAAGGATGCGGGCCAGGCCGCCGGCCTCACCGGCATGATTCGCCAGCTCGGCGGCTCGTTCGGGGTGGCCATTGTGGGCACGTACCTGGAGCGCAGCATTGCCCAGAACCGCATCAGCCCGCTGGCCCACATCTCGCTCTACGACACCGCCACGGTGCAGCGCATCCAGGCTTTCACACAGAACTTCATGGCGCACGGCTTCCCGTTTGAGCAAGCCCAAAAGCAGGCTTACTACGCTCTGGAAGGCATTCTGATGAAGCAGGTATCCATCATCACCTACTCGCAGGTGTTTGCCATGATTGGCTTGTTCTTCGTGGTTTGCCTGCCGTTGGTGTTGCTCATCAAGCGCGCCAAAACCACCGAGAAAATCGACCTGAACGCCGCGCACTAAATCAACAAAACCACTATGCTATGTGGCTTGATTAGGTGACGATTAGATTACATTATTGATAAACAAAAAGGGCTTCCTGCATTTAGCAGGAAGCCCTTTTTCGTTGGTCTGGATTGACTACTGATACTGGATGTACAGCGGCTTGGGCGTGAGCTGGGTCAGCACTTCCACGGGGGTCATGATGTGGTGGGGAGCGGGCCGGGCATCGTACTCGTAGAACAGCTTGAAGCCGGTGTACTGCACGGGCTCGGTCTGGATGTAGTCGTGGTACGAATCCTTTTTCAGGGTGGGCTCGCCGTGGCCGTCCATGTGCATCACCACCTGCACGCGCGGGTCGAGCTTGATGTTTTTGTAGTTGGTCAGCATCTTCCGGGTGAAGCGGTGGACCGTGAGCACCTTGGGCGGCAGGTGATTTTCGCTCACGATGCGGGCCAGGAAGTTGATGGTGAAGTTCACGTCCTTGGCGTCGAGGGTGCCGATTTTCTGGTTCGGGCGCACGCCGGGCATGGTGGCCAGCGAAAACTCGGGGTCGATGCCGAGGTGCACCATCGGGTCTTTCAGGTACTGCTCCAGCTTGGGCAGCTCAGCCTGCAGGGTGCTGTGGCCGGGCTGCACGTCCAGGAAAAGGAGGCAGTTGTGTTCTTTGGCCCAGCTCATTACCTCCTCAATGGTGGCTTTGGAGTTCATCAGGCGCCATTTGCCGTCTTTGCCAGGGGAGCCCTGGGCCGTGATGGTCACGTTGTGCAGCGCGGCCTGCACCGGAATGCTGGGGTCGGCGGCCTGCCACTCCTTCAGCACGCCCGCAAACTTGCGGAACATCTGGTCCTTGGGCTCGCGGCCCAGGATGCCCATGCCCTTCGAGCGGATGTTACCATAGAACGCCACGATGCGGTGGCCCGGCAGGATGGCGCCTGGCAACTGGCCGGTTTTCCGGGCAATGCTGTCGGCCTTGAGCGAGTCGCGGCGCATGGCCTGCATCTTCAGCTTGATGGTGTCGACGGGGGCCGGCTTGGCGGCGCTATCGCCGGTGGCTGCGGTGGTACCATCGGGGGCTTTTTCGCCCTCGGCGGGGCGGGTGGAACAGGCGGGCAGGGCCAGGGCCGCCATCAGGCCCAGGGTAGCGACGAACGCGCTAGAGGTTGCGTTTAAAGACACTGATAATGGAGAACAAAGCGAGCAATAGTTACCTCAAAGGTAAGCGTTTCCGTTGGGCTGTTTCCGGCCCGGCAATTAAAACCAGCTTAAATCCTGCGGCTCGGTTTAGGAGCTAGCGCGAAACCGGTGTCAGCGTCACCTCAAACCAGGTGGCGGGGTCGGCGAGCGGGTCGGGCACCTGGGCGGGCAGCGGCGTGGGCGAGTACAGCGCGCACAGCGAGTTCTCGATTTGCACCAGTTGGCCCTTGGCGGAAGCGGGCAGCCCGTCGAGCAGGCCAGCCAGCACTTCCCAACGCGGCTCGCCCGGCTGGCGGCTGGCATCGTGCCACACCACGGTGGTATTAGGGCCGACCAAATGCTCAAACACGCGTTTGGTGTCGATGCGCACGGCTTCATAGCGGTGGTCGCCGTCGATGAAAATCACATCGAATGGCCCGGCCAGGCTGGCAAAATCATAGGTGGCGGAGTTGCCGTGCAGGTGGCGCACGTTGGGCAGCGGCTTCGAGAAAAAGCCGTGTAGCTCGATGTAGCGCTCGGGCAGGCCGAGGGCGCGGATTTCTTCATCCGACAGATTCAGGGTGAAGACTTCGGCGGCTACTTCGGCCACATTGGCGGCGCTTTCGCCGCGCCAGGTGCCGATTTCGAGGTAGCGGCAGCCGGGCACGCGGCGGGCCAAGGCGCGCAGCAGCAGCAAATCCGTCGGCAGGGAGCCGCCCTCGCGAAAGGCAAACGGGCGCACCGTGGTATCGGTCGGGCTTAGGAAATGAGCCAGCGGCAGCATGGGCAGGCCTTTGGCCGTGAGCTGGCGGCGGCCGGCGTGGGCCAGCGCCCGGCGCTGCCATTCGCCCACATCGCCGGCAATGACGTGGTTGAGCAGCGAGGGAGTGCGGGCCAGGCTGCGCAGGGCCTGGAGGGCGACAGAGAAACGGGACATAGCGGGTGGTCGGGTACTGGTTATCAGTTAGCAAGCCGCCGGCAAAGCAGGTGAAACCTGACTAGCGACAACAACCGCCCGATAACTAAAAAGTAGCTTTGGCCACTACTTCCGGCCCTAAAGTTACTTCTGTGGCTTTAGTATAAGCTGTCCCAAATGCCTCCAACGCAGAAAGGCCCCGGCACGGGCCGGAGCTTTTCGAGCGGTTTCTCGCAATCAGGAATGAACGCCGGGGAACAGTGCCCTTAGCAGCCGTCGCCAGGCGCGTCAACGGCCCAGCCTTGCCAGCCGAGGGGCAGGCTATTGGCAACGCGTACCGTGGCTTTCCACACAAACCGAATGGGCACGGTGTAGCTCACGGCTACCGGTTTGCCGGCTTTGCGGCCCGCCACGAAGGTGGGCAGCTTTTGAATGGCCGCTACCACGGCCGCATCGTATTCTGCACCCAGGCTTTTCAGCACTTTCACGGCTTGCACCTCCCCTTTTTCCGTCACGATGAAGGAAACGAACGAGGTTCCATCCTTGCGGCTGGCCGGTACCACATTGGGGTAGTCGAGGTGCTGCTGAATGGTACGAACAATGGCTTCCGGACCGCCGCCACCTGGTAGCTCCGGCATCTGTTCAACGGTTTCATACACCACGGGCGGGGATGGGGGCGTGGCGATATTTTGGGTCGCTACCGATACGGCTGGCTCGGCTGGCGGCGCGGCTTTTTCGCAGGCTACGGCAACTACTAACACGCCCGCCAACGGCAGGGCGAGCCACTGTTTCCAGCGGCGGATGGGATTGGTTTTCTGAATCATGGCAATGCGACTGAGGGTTTGGGAATGGGAAAAGGAGTGCGCAAGCGGAACCGAGAAACCGAGGCGGCTAGCCACTTGCCGGGCCAGCAGTTGGGAGTAGGAAGTGGAAAGGGAAGGCGTAGGCGAGGAATCATCGTGCAGGGCAGCCTCATCGGCCAGGTACTCGTGGGTGAGGGCCAGCGCCCGCCCGCAGAGGTGCACGAAGGGGTTGAACCACAGCGCGGCGCGCAGCAGCTCCAGCAGCAGCCGGTCGTAGGTGTGGCCTTGCTGAACATGGGCTAGCTCGTGGCGTAGCACCTGGCGAGCTTCGGCCGGGCTCAGGGTCAGGGTTTCATCCCAAAATACGACCCGGCCGAAGGAGCTGGTGGGTAGTTGACCGTGGGTTTCGGCCAGCGTGTAGCCAGCGTGGGCCGTGCGGGGCAGGCGGCGGGCGGTGCGCCACAGCCGCCCAAGTCCGTAGAATAAGCGGGCCAGCATGAGGGCCGCGCCGGCAAGATAAACCGCTAGTAACCAAAAGCTCCAATCAGGCCCAACGGCCACGGCAGCCGTGCCGGGCGCGCCGACCTCCACTGTTGGCAACAGCCCGGCGGCCACCCCGGCCAGTCCCGCCGGGCCGGTGCCCCACCAGCCGGCCGGCCAGGCCAGCGGCAGCAGCGGCAGGCCGGCGGCCAGCAGCGGCCCCAGCACTAAAAAGGCCCGGTTGTAGGCAAAGCTGCGCTCCGGGCGCAGGGCCAGGCGGTAGCACGCCCACCACGCGCCGAGCAGCACGGTGCTGAGCAGCATCCAGTTAAGCAGGCTGAGTTGGTTCATGGTCTTCGGGATTTTGGGGTTGGGCGGCGTGGCGGAGCAGCTCGTCGAGCTGGGCGGCGTCGAGGTTTTCTTCTTTGGCGAAAAACGAAACGAGGCGGCTGAACGAGTTGCCGAAGTGGCCGCCCAGCAGCTTGCGCAGCGAGAAGCGACGGTAGTCGTCCTGGGCCACCAGCACGAAGTAGCGGTGCGTGCGTCCGAAGGCTTCGTGGTCGACAAAGCCCTTGGTTTCGAGGATGCGGATGATGGTGGAAACCGTGTTGTAGGCGGGCTGCGGGGCGGGCAGCTCGGCCAGCACGTCCTTCACGAAGGAGGGGCCGAGGCGCCAGAGCACTTGCATTACTTGTTCTTCGGCGCGGGTGAGTTCGGGGAAAGTGGAGGGGTCCATGTTGGGAGTTGGGTCAGGGTAATGCAAACCTATAACTAATATTTTAGTTTACAAACTATTTACTTAGTTTGGTATTGCTTCGCATTGTTATTCGATGAAAATAAAGGAATTGAGTAGCTTGCAACGGCCGGCCGACTCCAGTATCTGGCTGGGGCAGAAAGTGGCAGCAGGTGCTACGAAGCCCAAAGCCGCTGCCGGCCGTAAACCCACCGACAGCCGGCCCTAAGTGCATCGCCGGGCAGTCTCGTATTATTCCCTCTCCGCTCATGCTGAAACCTGTATTCTGCTCGCTGCTCGGGCTGCTGGCCTCCCACCCCAGCTGGTCCCAAACCGAAACCGCTGCGCCGGTGGCTCCCAAAGCGGCAACCGCCACGCCAGCAGTAGCCCCGAAGCCCGCCGCAGTGCCGCTTTCGCCCCGACAGCTGTTTCCTGGGCTGTTTGAGGCGGTGCAGCTGGGCCGCATCTTTCCCGACAATAAGACCTTTGTGGATGCCGCGCCGAAGCAGCGGCCGGCCACCATTCTGGCCGCCTGGCGGCGCGAGAAAGACCAGCCGGGCTTCAACCTGAAGGCCTTTGTAGAAAGCCGTTTCACGATGCCGACCAGCACGGCGGTGCCTTTCCAGAGCGACCTGAAAGCCGGCCTGCGCCACCACCTCGACACGCTGTGGACGGTGCTGGCCCGCCCCGCCGCCCCGGCCGCCGATGCGACGGATTCGTTGGCGGAATTCCGCTCGTTGGTGCCGCTGCCCAAGCCCTACATTGTGCCGGGCGGGCGGTTTCGGGAGGTGTATTACTGGGATTCCTACTTCACCATGCTGGGGCTAGCCGAGGCTGGCAAAACGCAGCTGATGAAGGACATTACCGACAACTTTGCTTACCTGCTGGGCCGGTTCGGCTTTATTCCCAACGGCAACCGCACGTATTACCTCACCCGCTCGCAGCCGCCCTTCTTCGCCGATATCGTGAAGCTGCTGGCCCAGGACCTGGGCAACGGCGAGCTGTTGCGCTACCGCCCGGCCCTCGAAACCGAGTACCGCTACTGGATGCTGGGGGCCGAAACCGTGAAGGCCGGCACCGCTGCCCACCGCGTGGTGCGCCTGCCCAACGGCGACCTGCTGAACCGCTATTGGGACGAGAGCGACCAGCCCCGCGAAGAATCGTACGCCGAAGACGTGGCCGCCGCCAAAAAGAGCAAGCAGCCGGCCGCGCAGTTCTACCATCACATGCGGGCGGGCGCGGCCTCGGGCTGGGATTTCAGCAGCCGCTGGTTTAAGCCCGGCGGCGGGCTGGAAAGCATTCAGACCACTGATTTGGTGCCCGTCGATTTGAATTGTCTGCTCTATAATCTCGAAATGACCCTAGCCGAGGCGGCTCGCGTGGCCGGCCAGCCGGCCCAGGCGCGCCTGTACGAGACTAAAGCCGCCCAGCGCAAAACCGCCCTGCTGGCCCTGAGTTGGGACCCAAAAGCCGGCTGGTTTCAGGACTACAACTGGCGCTTGAAGCAGCGTTCCACAGTCCGCAGCTTGGCGGGCACCTACCCGCTGGCGTATGGGCTGGCCACCCCGGAACAGGCCAAGCGGGTAGCGGCCGGCCTGCAAACCAACTTCCTGAAACCCGGCGGCCTAGTGACCACGCTCTCGGCCACCAAGCAGCAGTGGGACGCGCCCAACGCCTGGGCTCCGCTGCAACAACTGGCCATCGAGGGTCTGGCGCGCTACGACCAGAAGGCCTTGTCCGATACGGTGGCCCACCGCTGGGTACGTCTCAATACCCGCGTGTATAGCCAAACCGGCAAGCTGCTGGAGAAATACGATGTGGAGAATGTGAACCGCCCCGCCGGCGGCGGTGAGTACCCGCTCCAGGACGGTTTCGGGTGGACAAATGGGGTGCTGCTGCGGCTGCTGAATCGGGAGCAGCCGCGGTAGGGGCAGTTAAGCGGGGATGGCGCGGGCCTGCGGCCCGCGCCGGCTATTCGCGGGCCTCTGGCCCGCTATGTTAGAACGACGCGATTGCGATGCCGTTCAACGATTGCAGGCCGGAGGCCTGCTAATAATCGGCACGGGCCACAGGCCCGCGCCATCGGTCCTGGCAAAAAACTTTCGCCTTTCGCAGCAGCCTTTTCGGGCGGTAACTTGTCTGCCGGGCAGCACCCGGCCGGGCTGCGCTGCTTTTGCCCCTCAATGCCCCTTTCTACGGAACTGGACGAGCTTCTTGCCGCCTGCCGTCGCCGCGAGCCGGCGGCGCAACGGGCGCTCTATGCCCGCTACGCCAGCCGGATGCTGGGCGTGGCGCGCCGCTACGCGCGCTCGGTGGCCGAGGCCGAGGACATTTTGCAGGATGCTTTTGTGAAGGTGTTTACCCACTTGGGCGAGTTCCGGGCCGAGGGCTCTTTGGAGGGCTGGGTACGCCGCATTGTGGTGACCACGGCCCTCAACCACTGGCAGAGCGGGCAGCACCGCCGCCAGCAATTGCTGCTCGACGATGTGCCCGAGCCCTTCGCGCCCGACGCCGACGCCTTCGACCGCCTGGGCGTGGCCGAAGTGCTGGCCCTGATGGAACAGCTGCCCGACGGCTGCCGCATGGTCCTCAACCTCTACGCCGTGGACGGCTACACGCACGGCGAAATCGCGGAGCTGCTGGGCATTCAGGAGAGCACCTCCAAGGCCCAGCTCAGCAAGGCCCGCAAACAACTCACCCTGCTGCACCAGCGGCAGGCCAACTACTTACGACTATGATGCCCGAATCGGAAGAAAACCGCCTCGACGAGTCTTTGCGCAGCAAATTCGAAGACTTCGACCTGCCGCCCGGCGCGCCGGTGTGGGCTGGCATTGAGCAGCGCCTGCCCCCGCCGCCCCGGCTACGCCCGCGCCGTCGGCCGGTGCTGGTGCCGCTGCTGTGGGTGCTCACCGGCCTGCTGGCCGGGATGGGCGGCTGGCTGCTGCGCGGGCCGGCTACTTCAGTGGGGACAAACCAAATGGACAGTATTGCCTCGAATAATGCGCAGGCGAAGCTCCGGAGCTCCGGAACGACCATTTCCGGACAGCAAAGCCCACTCCGGAACGCCGGAGCGACCATTTCCGAGCGGCTAAGCTCTCTCCGGACCTCCGGAGCAACCATTTCCGAACAGCGGACCCTACTCCGGGGCTCCGGAATGGCTAAATCGGAACGGCGAAGCCTGCTCCGGAGCTCCGGAGATGCCATTTCCGAACGACGAAGCCCATTCCGGAGCCCCGGAGTCATTGAATCGACGCGCACCATCAAAGCCGCAGCTTCGCCGGAGGATAGCACCGCTACTACTGCCCCAACAGCAACAGTAGTGGCTCAGGTTTCGCCAGGCGCTTCGATGGGTACTTTGCCGGGTACTCCTACGGTTTCGCTCGCCGCCGAAACCCTGCCCCCCATCCTACGCCCCCTCGCCGCCTTGGAACGCCGAACGCTGGAGCAGCTGCCCAGCATCGGCACCCTCGCGCCCGGCACGCTGCCGGCCGATGGCCGCGCCGCACTGCTGAATAATCTGCGCACCGAGCGGGCCGAATTGTTCCGCCTCCAGCGTCGCACCGACAGCCTGCTGCTGGCCCTCGGCGACCTGCCCGGCGCGGCCCCGTCCGCCCCCGCCGTGGCGGCCGCCGCGCCCGATACGGCCCGGCCGCGCCCGCTGGCCCGCCGCTGGAGCGTGATGCTTTCGGCCACTCCCGAGCAGAATACCCTCGCCCTGCAAGGGGCCGAAAACGACTCCCTCACGGCCCTGCGCCGCAACCACGAAACCGGCCGCGCCGGCCTCAGCGCCGCCCTCACGGCCGAATACAAGCTTACGCCTCGCCTGAGCGTGGGCGGCGGCGTGGGCTACACCGCCTTCGGGGCCGACCTGCGCATCACCAACAAAACCACCGACGTGCTGGTGAGCTATAACACGACCACCACCACGAGCACCAACGTCTTTACCTCGAGCTACCAGACGCATTCCATTCGCATCATCCAGGTGCCGCAGCTCTCGCCCATCTTCAACGGCAACGGCCAAGTCATTCGCTACGATACCGTGTATGTGCCGCGCCAGGATACCGTGTTCAGCACCACCGTGCAGCACGACACCACCCACACCACCCGCAGCGTCACCACGCCCACCATCACCAAGAAGGAAACCCTCACCACCAAGCTGCTGCAGCCCAACTACCGCTTCTTCACGGTGCCGGTGCTGCTGCGCTACCGCCTGGCCGCGCCCAGCACCAGCCGCCTGTGGACCGACGTGGCCGTAGGCGCACAGCTTCAGTTTTTCCTGGGCGGCACGCAGGTGGTGACCAACGACGGCGAGAACTTCCGCACCGAGCGCATAACGGCCGGCACCGGCCCCTTCCGCGCCCTCAACGTGGCCCTGGCCGGCTCGCTGGCCCTCAACTACGCCCTCACGCCCCGCCTGAGCCTGAGCGTGGCCCCAAGCATGCGCTGGCAGGCCCTCTCCCTCTACAAGCCCGAAACGGGGCTGCGCCAGCAGGCCACGTCCACAGGCCTGATGCTGGGGGTGCGGTTCGGGCTGTGAGCCGCGCCGCCCGGTCATCCTGAGTACGACTGTCATCCTGAGCGGAGCGAAGGACCTTATCACCGCAGTACGGTTTGCAGTAGCTCTATCTGACACAAACGTGATAAGGTCCTTCGCTGCACTCAGGATGACAGGGCGGCTCAGGATGACGGTACCGAAAAACTTTCTTTCGTCCCGGCAGCCTTTTTGGGCAGCGGCTGGTCTGAGTTTTTGAAACGCGGCGCCGCGCTCCGGCCGGGGCGGCACCAACACGGATTTCACCGCGCGGCCACGCATTTGGTCCTTCCTTTTCCATTCTATTTCGATGAAAATTTTACGGCATTGCTACCTGTTGGTGGCGTTTTTCTACGCGGCGGGCCTGGGCGCGTCGCGGGCGCAGGTGGCCACGGTGGCCACGCCCCTGGACCCGGCCATCACCAACCTGGCCGACGACACCCGCTCGATGACGGACGCGGCCGGCAACACCTACGTAGCCGGCTCCTACGCCAACGGCCCGGTGCAGCTGGGCGGCACCCTGCTACCGGCCCCCGCGGCCAGCGGCCGCAACGGCTTTCTGGCCAAAGTGGGGCCTACCGGGGTGGTGCAGTGGGCCATTGGTGGCATCAGCCAGCAAACCGTTGGCGTGCAAACCCTCACCCTGGACCGCTTGGGCAATGCGTACGTGGCCTTTAAGGTCGATTCGGTGGCGGGCCTGAGCTCCAGCTTCGCGTTTGGCAGCCGCACTACCCCCATTGCCGGCAACCTGCTGGCCAAGGTGACGCCCGCCGGGGCGGTGGCCTCGCTCGTTTACCTGCAGCGCCGCACGATATACCCGCTGTCCGAAATCACGGCCCTCGCGGCCGATTCCGCTGGCAACTGCTACCTGAGCACGGTGGACGACGGGGGCCGGTACTTTGGCTCGTTCCGCTTCCCGGGCACCGCCGGCACCACCTGCGCGCTCATCGTGCGCCGCAGCAGTAGCGGCGGCTTCGCGCTGGTGCGCTCGATGGGCGCCACCGCGGGCACGAGCGGCTCTGCCTATCTGCGCCTGAACGACTTGCAGCTTGGAGCCAACGGCGACCTCTACTGCGAAGGGGAGCTGGACGGCACGCTCCTGCTCAACACCACGCCGGTTGTGTCCATTAGCGGCAACGGCAACTTTGTGGCGCGGCTGAGCACGGCCGGCGGGGGCCGCTGGGGCGTGCTCAGCTCCACCCACCTGGCCAGCCTGGCCACCGAATCCAAGCACGTGAAAATCGCGGTGAGTCCCACCGGCGCGGTGTACGTGGCCGGCGTCACCATCAACAGCAATTTTACTTACGGCGGCCTGCCCGTGGGCCTGGGCGGCTACGTGGTGAAAATATCGAAAAACGGCACGCCGCAGTGGGCCCGCGCCACCGAAACCGTGCCCGACTACGTGCGCGTCGAAACCACGCGCAACGCCACGCGCATTGCCCTCGACGCGGCCGGCAACGTGTACCGGCTGGGCGTGCTGGGCCTGCCCAGCGCCATGTTTGGCACCATTACGCTCCCCCACCCCATCGCCGGCACCGGCGCCACGCCGCCCGTAGCCTTTTACCTGGTGAGCTACGACTCGACGGGCACCGTGCGCTGGGCGCGCACCGCCAACGCCGTGCCGGCTCCCGCCACCCCGGCCGCCTACGCCCAATGGGGCGCGGGCCTGGGCGTCGACCAGAATTTCAACGTGTACCTGCTGGCCAACCCCACGGGCGGCGGGCAGCTGCAAGTTGACAACCAGCCGCTGGGCACCGGTTACACCGTGGTGCGCCTGGAGCAGGCCGCCCGCGTGAGCGGAACCTTCTACCTCGACCAGAACAACAACGGCCAGCGCGATGCCGGCGAAATACCCTTCCCCTACCCGCAGGTGGTGGCCGACGCGGCGCAGAGCCGCGCCTTTTCCAGCACGGCCGGCACCGGCGAGTACAGCTTTTTCGGCCCGGCGGGCGCGGCCTACCGCCTCACCGTACCCAGCCCGCATTCGAGCTACACGCTGAGCGCGGCGGCGGTGCGCACCGGCACGCTGCCGGCCGTGGGCTACCCCGTGACCGGGCTTGATTTTGGCCTCGTGCCGGTGGCCAACCAGGCCGATGTGCGCGCCACGCTCACGCCCTACGGCACTGCGCGGCCGGGCTTCACCACCCGCTACCGCCTCACGGTGGAGAACGTGGGCACCACCACCGTGGCCGGCGGCACGGCCACCCTCACCCTGGACAGCCGCATGGCCTACATCAGCAGCACGCCCAGCGCCGGCCGCGCGGGCCAGGTGCTGACGTGGACGTATGGCACCCTGGCCCCGTTTGCCCGGCTGGAATATGATGTCCTCTTCAGCCTGCCCACCAACACCCCGGCCGGCACGGTGCTCAGCACCGCCGCCGCCGCGCCGCTCACGGCCGACGTGATGCCCGCCGACAACACCGCCGCCCTGGCCCAGACCGTGCTGGCCGCCTACGACCCCAACCACATTGAGGTGAACTACGACCGCCTCACGCCGGCCCAGGTCACGGCCCAGCAGCCGCTCGATTACACCATTCATTTCCAGAACCTGGGCACGGCCGCCGCGTCCACGGTCGTCCTGAGCGACACGCTCGACTTCCGCAAGCTGAACCTGGCCAGCCTGATGCTGGTGGCGCAGTCGCACAGCTGCATCTGGAGCCTGGCCACCGCCGGCCCCGACAAGGGCCTGCTCACGGTACGTTTCCCGAACATCAACCTGCCCGAGCGCAACGCTGATGTCATCCGCTCGATGGGCTTCGTGCGGTTCCGGGTGCAGCCGCGCAGCACGCTCACGGTGGGCGAAATTATCCCCAACCACGCCGGCATCGTGTTCGACTACAACGCGCCCGTCATCACCAACGTGGCCACCACCACGGTATTTCAGGCCACGGCCGCCCTGGCCCGCCACGACGCCCCCGCCTGGACCGCCTACCCCAACCCCGCCACCGACGCCGTCAGCATCAATGCGGACCTGGCCACCGCCGGCAAAGTCGCCATCGAATTGCTCGACGTGCTGGGCCGGCCCCTACGCCGGCAGTTGCTCACGGCCCCCGCCGGCCCGCTCCACCAGCTGGTGGACCTGCACGGCCTGGCCGCCGGGGTGTACCTGCTGCGCCTCACGCCGCCCACCGGCCCGGCCACCAGCCGCCGGGTGGTGCTCCGCTAGCTTCCGCTTCCTTTTTCCACTTCCAGCTCCCAAGCCGGGCCGCTCCGCCGAGTGGTCCGGCTTTTTGGCGTTTTGAATAGGGCTGGCATTGGTCGATTTCGTGCGGCCGTTAATCTGGGAATTGCCGGAGTTGGTCTGCTCTGTTGGAAAATGGGGCCGGGGCGGTGGGCTGCGGAGCCGCGGTTTGGCACGGTTTTGCAATGTATCTCTTCATCGGCCCAGTAGCCGGGCCGGAAGTCCGGCCCCGATTGGCCGGTTTCTTTCACTCATTCCAAACCCTTGCTGGTTATGAAAATTTCACGCCTTTCGGGCGGCCTGGCCGCGGCTTGCCTATTGATTTCGGCCACCTTCACCACCGCCTCGGCCCAGGGTGCCCGCGATGCCTACGGCAACCCCAAAGCCGCCCCTTCGCCCCGCCCCATGGGCTCCTCCTCGACGCGCCGTGCTCCCAGCTATTCCAAACCCACCTATTCGACTTCCAATAGCAGTTCCACCTCCGGCGTGCGCTTCGGCTTCCGGGCCGGCCTGAACGTGGCCGACTTGCAGGGCGATGCCGTGAACAGCTTCACCAACCTGACCGGCTACCTGCCCGATGGGTCCATCAGCAAGCAGCTGCGCCCCGGCTTCTACGCCGGCCTGTACGCCACGCTGCCCATTGGTCCCGGCTTCGCCATCGAGCCCGGCATCACCTACGCCGAAAAAGGCGCGGTGCTGCAAGGTACCCTCCCCTTCCCGGCCCTCGATTTCCTGAACGCCAAGGTGACCGGCACGGCCCGCCTGGCTTATGTAGATGTGCCGGTGCTGGCCAAGGTGTTCATCACGCCGGGCTTCTACCTCTACGCCGGCCCGCAGGCCTCGTTCCTGGTCAGCGGCAAGGCCCGCGTGGATGCCAGCGTGCTCGGCTTCTCGGCCTACAAGCAGGATTTCGATGTCTCGAACCAGCTGCGCAAAGTTGATTTCGCCGCTGTGGCCGGCCTGGGCTACCAGTTCGATAACGGCTTCGGCCTGAGCGCCGGCTACGACTACGGCCTCACCTCGCTAGATGCCAACAACCGCTTCAGCGCCTACAACCGCGTGGCCAAAGTCGGCCTCAACTACTCCTTCTAAGGCTGATTAGCAGCCATTCTATCCCTCGATTTCTAGCGTCCGATTCATTCGTCATTATCCGAGATATGTTAATAGAAAGGCCCCTCCGCTACAACGGAGGGGCCTTTCTAGTTTGTTGAATGTAGCGCGAACTTTTAGTTCGCGTCTCCGAACGATACCCGAACAGCGCGGGGACGCGAACTAAAAGTTCGCGCTACAATTAGCGCACGCCCACGCTGCCGCTGCCGCTCAAGCCCTGAGCCAGGCGCACGAGGCGCACGAATTCGGCCCGGTAGCCGTCGGCATCTTTGCCTCGGGCCCCGTCGGCCAGCTGCTCGGTGGCGGCCCAGGTGGCGGTGCCGCGCTGCTCGCTCTGGCGCAGCAGCATGCCGAACTGCGCCACGGCGGCGGCAAAACGGAAATCGGCCGAGGCCTTCTCGATAGCGACGGGTGCGCCGGTCAGCGCCTGGGCCAGGAGCTTGCTGCTATTGCCCTGCGGCTCTTTGTAGCGCAGCTTCACGGTCAGCACGTCGTTGGTGAGGAACTGCTGCATACTGGTCGGGGCAGTTTTGGCGGGCTGGTATTTCAGGCCATCGATGAGGGGCTGGGCGCTGCCCACGGGCACTATTTCGTAGAGGGCCGTGACGGTGTGGCCCGCCCCAAGCTCGCCCGCATCCTTGCGGTCGTTGTTGAAATCCTCGGCTTCCAGCAGCCGGTTTTCGTAGCCCACGAGGCGGTAGTTGGCCACGCGGGCGGGGTTGAATTCGATTTGCAGCTTCACGTCCTTGGCCACCGTGAATAGCGTGCCGCCGAACTGTGCCACCAGCACCCGGCCGGCCTCGTCCAGGTTGTCGAGGTAGGCGTAGTTGCCGTTGCCCTTGTCGGCCAGGGTTTCCATGCGGCTGTCGCGCAGGTTGCCGCGCCCGCAGCCCAGCACCGTCAGAAACACGCCGCTTTCGCGCTGGTCCACTATCAATTGCTCCATCGCGGCATCCGAGCTTTCGCCCACGTTGAAATCGCCATCGGTAGCCAGAATCACGCGGTTGTTGCCTTCTTTCTGGAAGCTCTGCTTGGCCGTGGAATAGGCCAGCCGCAGGCCCGCGCCGCCGGCCGTGGAGCCGCCGGCCCGCAGCCGCTCAATGGCATCGAGGATGACCTGGGGCTGCGAGCCGGGGGTGGGCGGCAGCACCAGGCCGGCCGCGCCGGCGTAGGCCACCAGCGCCACGTGGTCCTGGGGCCGCAGCTGCTTCACCAGCAGTTTCAGGCCCGCCTGCACCAGGGGCAGCTTGTCGGCCTCGTCCATCGAGCCCGATACATCGACGAGGAACACGAGGTTGGCGGGCGGCAGCTTGGCCGTTTCAATGCGTTTGGCCTGAATGCCGATGCGGGCCAGCTGGTGGGCCGGGTTCCATGGGCAGGCGGCCAGCTCGGTGCTGATGTGCACGGGGTCGGGCGAGGCGGTGGGCGGCGCAGCGTAGTCGTAGCGGAAGTAATTCAGCATTTCCTCCACCCGCACGGCGTCGCGCGGGGGCAGCTGGCCTTCGTTCAGGAAACGGCGCACGTTGGAATAGGAGGCGTTGTCCACATCGAGCGCGAAGGTGCTGAGCGGGTCTTTCTTCGCCTCGAAAAAGGCATTTTCCTTGATGTGGGCGTAGGTATCGCCGTCGCCGGCTTCCTGTTGGGCGGGCAAGGTGGACAGGGGCTGGCCGGGGGCCATTTCCGAATCAGCCAGGACGTAATCGACCTGATGGCTGGTACGCCGGGCTTTGCGCGGGCTGGCCGCCCCACGAATCTGCACGCCCGCCACTTTGCCTGCTAGCCCATTGACGGTAGCCGGCGCGACGGATGTGGCCGAATAACTCACATTCTGGCGCTGCTTCTCGATGCCTATGGCCGTCACCACCACCTCGTTTAGCTGCTTGTTATCGGCCCGCAGGCTCAGGTTGAGGGTGTGGCCCTGGCCCACGGCCCGCTCCACAGGCAGGTAGCCGATGGTATTGAACAGCAGCACGGCCCGCGCTGCCCCCGGCACCATGAGCGAGTAGCGCCCCTGCGCATCGGTGCTGGTGCCCAAGTTGGTGCCTTTGACGAGGACCGTAACGCCGGGCAGCGGCTGTTGATTGACGTGGTCGGTGACCACGCCCGACACAACCCAGTTTTTGGCGGTGTTCTTCGAGGCCGGCTGAGCGGCTTTGGTGTCGGACGTCGATTGAGCGGCGGCGGGCGGCGGGGCCAGTAGCACGGCAAGGAGCGGCAGCAGCAACTGGTTTCTCATGGCATCGGCGTTAGGGGGTGAAGTATGCCCCGTTGATGCCCGCGTTTGGTTGATTGCACAACGGGGCCAAAAAAATAGTTGCAGCCCTATCCCCGGCCGCCTTCAATACCGGCGGCGGGCGCTAACTTCCCGGCCCGATGTTCTTCCGCCGCTCCTCGTCGCCCGCTGCCGCTGCGCCACTCTCCGACCAGGAGCTGCTGGCCCGCTACCGCGCGCACGGCAACGTGGCCGACCTCGGCCAGCTCTACGACCGGTACCTGCCCGAGGCCTTTGCCGTGTGCCGCCGCTACCTGGCCCCGCCCGACGAAGATGCCCAGGATGCGGCCATGCAGCTGTTTGAGCATCTGGTGAAAGTGCTGCGCACCCACGCCCCCGAAAACTTTCCGGCCTGGCTGCACACCACGGCCCGCAACCACTGCCTCATGCAGCTGCGCGCCCGCAAGCGGGCCGGCCCCAGCGCCGGGCCGCTCGTGCTGAGTTTTCCGGACGCGGCCGATGTGGAATTGGCCGCCGCCCGGCATCTGCCCGATGAGCAGGCCGCCGCCGAGGACGCCGAAACTGCCGAGCTGCGCCTGCAAAGCATCGAAGCGGCCTTGGCCGAGCTCCCCCCGGCCCAGCGCCGCTGCCTCGAATTATTTTACCTCGAAAAGAAAAGCTACCGCGAAATCGCCACCGAAACCGGCCTCGAACTAAACCTGGTGCGCAGCCATTTGCAGAACGGCAAACGGATGCTGCGCCGCCAATTGGAGCCGCCCGCCAGTCCCAAACCGACGCCGCAATCTTCGCTTCCCGCTTCTCCAAACCCTCGTCATGCTGCCCGCTGATTCGCCTTTTGCCCGCTTGCCCGCCCCCGGCCCCCACCCGGCCCCGGCGGAGCTGCGCGCCTACGCGGCCGGCACCCTTGCCCCCGCCGAGGAGCACCGCATTGAGGCCCACACGCTGGACTGCGAGCGCTGCGCCGATATCCTGACGGGCTTTTCAATGAGCGACCCGGCCACTACCGACCAGGCCGTGGCCGAGCTGCGCGCCCGCCTGCAAACCCGCGTCGAAGCCGAAGAACCGGCTCCCGTGGCCGGCGGCTGGGCCTGGCCGCGCATCGCGGTGGCGGCGGCAATGGTGGGCGTAATGGCCACCGGCATCTGGACCTGGCAGCAGCACGAAGCGGCCCGGCCAGCGGCCACGGCTCGCCTCGAAACCCCTGCAATTGCGCCCCCAGCGGCACCCGCCGCACGCCTGGCTGTGCCGGAACAAGCAGAAAAGGAATCCACCAAAGTATCAGAAACCGTAGTAGCGGCGGCCCCAGGCGCTTCAAAAGCAGCTGATTACGCAGCTATTAGTCCCGCACGTTCACGGCATCGGGCCCCACTCGGCCAGCTTTCCCGCCGGGCGACCAAGACACCTGATGGCAATGCAATGGTGATGGAGGATAAAGCTCCGGCCTCGGAGGCGAACGCCGAAGCCAGAGTTGCCACCGCCTCAAATATATCTGCATCAGCAGCTGCCAGCACCGTCGATTCTGCAACCCCGCAAGCTTCCATCCTGGCCGAAACTACCTCGCCCGACACGCTGGCCAATAATGACAGAGCGGCCAAGGCCAGCCGGTCATTCGGCCTTAAATCCAAGGCAATAGCTGTCAATAAGCTGCCTGACAACACCGCCAGCGTGCGCGTGGCCGATGCCCCCATGCCGGCCACGCCAGCCATCAATCCCGCACCGGTGGGCGGCACGCCAGCCTTCCGCAACTACCTGTACCGCGAAGCCGACGCGTTCGAGCCCGAGGAAGGCCAGCTTCATCTTCATGGCACGGTGCGCCTCCGGTTTATGGTAGGGGCCGATGGCAAAATCAGCAACCTGAAAGTGCTGCGCAGCCTGCGCCCCGACTACGACGAAGAGGCCCTGCGCATGGTGTGCGAAGGGCCGGGCTGGCAGCCCGGCATTGCCGGCGGCCGCCGCGCCGACCTGCCCATCGAACTGACCGTCACGTTTTAAGCTGTCATCCTGAGCGCAGCGAAGGACCTTATCACGCTCGCAACAACGTGATAAGGTCCTTCGCTGCGCTCAGGATGACAGGCAGTTAACTATTACAGCGCCGCGCCGGGCTGCACGGTGCCAGCATCCACCGCTTTCAGGAACTTGATGAGGCCGGTGAAATAGGTTTGCTGGTCGTCGTACATGCTCATGTGGCTGCCTTTGGGGCAGATGAGGGAGTTGCCATTTTGCACCTTGGTGGCAATCATCCGCATGTGCTCGGGGTCCATGGTATCGTACTTGCCACCAATGCTGAGGACGGGCACGGTGAGCTTGGGCAGGTCGGCCACCCGGTCCCAGTTGGTGAGTTTGCCGGAGATGCCGAACTCGCTGGGGCCCTGCATCGTGACGTAGAGCGACTGGTTAATCTTGCCCAGCGAGCGGCTCACGGGCTCCGGGTTGGGCACGATGCGGCACAGGTGCTCGGCGTAGAAGTTGGGTTCGAGCAGGCCCATGTAGCGCGGGTTATCGAAGTCCTTTTTGGCTTCGAGCTGCCGGATTTCGGCCAGCACTTCGGGCTTCATCTGCTTGGCCAGCACGTCCTGGGCGTATTTGCCGTAGGCGGGGCAGCTCATCATCATGTTGGAAATGATGAGGCCCTTGAGGTTTTGCTGGTACTTGAAGGCGTACTCGGCGGCCAGAATACCGCCCCAGGAGTGGCCCAGCAGGTAGAAATTGGTGTTATTGAGCTTCAGAGCCTGGCGCACCTGCTCCACTTCCTCCACGTAGCGCGGCAGGCTCCACATTGAGGTGTCCTTGGGATTATCAGAATTGCCGCAGCCCAGTTGGTCGTAGTAGATGAATTCGATGCCTTCCTTCGGCAGGAAATTCTCCATGCACTCGAAGTATTCGTGCGTGGCCCCCGGCCCGCCATTCAACAGCAACACCTTGATTTTGGGGTTATTCCCAAACTGCTTGGTCCAGACTTTGAACTGGCCCTTGGGCGTGGTTATCGGAATCAGCCGCACATTGCCGTCCTGCACGCCGGTTTCCGAATCGGCGAAATAGCTGGTCAGCGTAGTGGCGGGAGCTGCCCTGGTTTCGGGCGCTTGGGGTTGGTTGCAGCCCATAAAACCGGCCGTACCAAACAGCAGCGCCACCGCAAGGTGCAAGGGAGTCGAAAGCTTCATTTTTCGCAAAGGCAAGGGGCACAGAAGTATGCCGGCGAAAGATAGGTGCAACTGAATCTATTTAGTTATTAAAAAAAACGTCTGTCATCCTGAGCGCAGCGAAGGACCTTATCACGTAAAAACAATTTGTTCGAACGTGATAAAGTCTTTCGCTCCGCTCAGGATGACAGACGTTTACTTAGCAACCCAACTTGTTCCTGTTGTGGAACCAACAGGCCCTAGCCGCTGTAGCCGCCGCCGCTGGCGGGCTCGGTGGCGCTGCCGTTTTCGGGCTCGGCGGGAGTGGGCAGGTCGGGCTGGGTGTGCAGGTCGAGGTGACTGTAGTCGGGCGCGCCGTTGCCGGCGGGCACGGGGGCTTCGTCAAAGGTGCGCTCCAGCTCCGAGAGGTCGAATTCCTCCGTCGGCGTGCCGAAGCTCACCTTGGCCGTGATGCGATACTCGACAATGCGGTTGGCCTTCACTTTGCAGCTCTGGTCTTTGATGTAGATGGAACTGATGTTCGGCACCGAGCTACTAAGCTGGACCACGGCGCGCTGCAGGGCATCTTCAAAGCTCTTTTCGGACGAGGCCAGGATTTCAATGACTTGCTTAATGGAGGACATGGGAAGGAATAAGATGATGGTGTGGTGGCCGTGGAGCCGCGTGGTACGAGTACCCCGAATTTTTAATTCGGGCCGCCGGAACGACCACCGTTCAACGGCCCGAATTAAAAATTCGGGGTACTCGTACCTATGCGGTTTCGCAGGACTTTTTTGTGTACGCGGTAGGCCATTTGACGGCTATTTCGGTTGAAATAAAAGCGGCGCTTGGCCTGCGGTGTACTTTTGCGCCTGACTACCGCCGCGTTGGCGCTTCCAAACCTCCCCTTTTACTTCTTCACCAACCTACTTCCCGCATGGCTTTCCGCACCGAAAAGGACACCATGGGCACCGTTCAGGTGCCTGCTACCGCGTACTGGGGCGCTCAAACCCAGCGCAGCATCGAGAATTTCCCCATCGCCCAGGACATCAACCGGATGCCCAAGGAAATCATCGCCGCCTTCGCCTACCTCAAGAAAGCCGCTGCCCTCACCAACCGCGACGCGGGCATCCTTTCGGCCGAGAAAGCCGAGCTGATTGGCAAAGTGGCCGACGAGATTCTGGCCGGCAAGCTCGCCGATTCGTTCCCGCTGGTGGTGTGGCAAACCGGCTCGGGCACGCAGAGCAACATGAACGTGAACGAGGTGATTGCCTACCGCGGCCACGTCCTCAACGGCGGCCAGCTCACCGACGAAAAGAAGGCCCTGGCTCCTAACGACGATGTGAACAAGAGCCAGAGCTCGAACGACACGTTCCCGACGGCCATGCACATCGCGGCCTATAAAATTCTAACCGAAGTCACCATCCCCGGCATCGAGAAGCTGCGCGACGCGCTGAAAACCAAGTCGAAAGACTTCATGCACATCGTCAAAATCGGCCGCACCCACTTCATGGATGCCACACCGCTCACGCTGGGCCAGGAGTTTTCGGGCTACGTCTCCCAGCTCGACCATGGCCTGCGCGCCATCAAAAACACGCTGGCGCACCTCAGCGAGCTGGCCCTCGGCGGCACCGCCGTGGGCACGGGCATCAACACGCCCAAAGGCTACTCGGTGAACGTGGCCAAGCACATTGCCGACCTCACCGGCCTGCCCTTCATCACGGCCGAAAACAAATTTGAGGCCCTGGCCGCCCACGACGCCATCGTGGAGGCCCACGGTGCCCTCAAAACCGTGGCCGTGAGCCTGATGAAAATCGCCAACGATATTCGGATGCTCAGCTCCGGCCCGCGCGCTGGCATTGGCGAAATCGACATCCCCGACAACGAGCCCGGCTCCAGCATCATGCCCGGCAAGGTGAACCCCACGCAGTGCGAAGCCATGACGATGGTGGCAGCCCAGGTGATGGGCAACGACGTGGCCATCACGGTGGGCGGCTCGATGGGCCACTTCGAGCTGAACGTGTTCAAGCCGGTGATGATCTACAACTTCCTGCACTCGGCCCGCCTCATCGGCGACGTGTGCGTGAGTTTCACCGACAAGTGCGCCGTGGGCATCACCGCCATCCTGCCCAACATCAAGAAGCACGTCGATTCGTCGCTGATGCTCGTGACGGCCCTCAACCCGCACATCGGCTACTACAAAGCCGCCGAAATTGCCCAGACGGCCCACAAAAACGGCTCCACGCTGAAGGAAACCGCCATTAAGCTCGGTTACGTGACCGCCACCGAGTTCGACGAGTGGATGAAGCCCGAGGAAATGGTAGGCGAGATTAAGTAGCGCCTTTTAACTTCTGTTGAAAAAAGCCGCTCTTCCGCTCACGGAAGAGCGGCTTTTCTTTTTTCCCGGCATCTTTGCAGCCCTATGGATTTTTCCGCTCAAGTAGTCCTCGAAAACAACCGCGCCCGGCTGCGCCCGCTCGAACTCACCGACTTTGAAGCCCTCAAAGCCGTTGCTTTCGATGCTGACATCTGGAAATACACCCTCACGCGTGGCGACGATGCCGTGAGCCTGGCCGCCTACCTGCGCCAGGCCGTGGAAGCCCGCCAGCAGGGCCTGCGCTACCCCTTCGCCATCATCGACCGCGCCACCGGCGAGCTGGCCGGCAGCACCAGCTACTACAACGTGGCCGAGGCCGACCAGCGCCTCAGCATCGGCTACACCTGGGTGGGCACCAAGTTCCAGCGCTCGGGCCTGAACCGGGCCTGCAAGCACCTGCTGCTGCGCCACGCCTTCGGGTCGCTGGACTGTGAGCGGGTGGAACTGGAAACGGATTCGCGCAACCACAAGTCGCGCACGGCCATGGCCCGTATGGGGGCTACCGAGGAAGGCACGCTGCGCAGCCACCGCCCCACGCAGGGCGGGGTGCGGCGCGACACGGTCATCTTCAGCATTATCCGCCCCGAGTGGCCGACGCTGCGCAAGTCCACTTTCCAGGAGTTTGAATCCCGTGGCTGAACCAACCCCATCGGCCCCCGAGCGGCTGCGCCCACCCGAGCGAATGTGGCGGCGGCGCGTGGCCAGCTTCGGCCACGCCGGGCGCGGCGTGTGGTCGGCGCTACGCTCCGAAGTGCATTTGCGCTTCCACGCCCTGGCTACCGTGGTGGTTATCGGGCTGGGGTTTTATTGCCACATCACCCGCCTGGAATGGGCGCTGGTGGCCATTTCGGTAGCCAGCGTATGGGCCGCCGAGCTGATGAACACGGCCATCGAGGCCCTCACCGATTTGGCTTCGCCGGCCTACCACCTATTGGCTGGCAAGGCCAAGGACGTAGCCGCCGGGGCGGTGCTGCTGGCCGCGTTGGGCGCGGTGGTGGTGGGGGCGCTGGTGTTCGGGCCCTACTTTTTTAACGTCTGATTCCGGTCCCTGCCTCAACTATTGGCCGCGCCGGGCGTACCCATAGGGAGCCCCGCTTGGGGGCACGCCCCGCTTCTCCCTCAACTCCTATGCGTTTGCTCTCTTTCGCTGCTGCTTTGCTCCTCACCACGGCCTGCGCCCACCAACAGGTGAGCGTGACCACGCCCACGTCGCCGCCCCCCAGCGGCCAGGTGAGCGCCACCGATGCCGCCCCCACCAGCGCCAATACCGTGGACCCGGTGTACGCCCGCATCCCCGAATCGGATACCACGGCCCGCCCGCAGTGGCTGAAAGCCCGCATCGCGGCCGTGCTGGCCGAGCGCAAGCGCAACCCCATCACCCGCATTTTCCGCTATCAGTACGAGGGCAAAACCGTGTACTACCAGTCGGCCCCGTGCTGCGACCAGTTTTCGCAGGTATTCGACACCAAAGGCAAGCTGATTTGCAACCCCGATGGCGGCATCACCGGCAAGGGCGATGGCAAATGCCCGGACTTTGAAAAAAACAAAACCAATGAAAAGCTGGTCTGGCAAGACCCAAGGTAGCAATTATGAATTATGAGTTGTGAATTATGAGTTGTCGCTCTGGCAAGTCGTGGTCTGAACTCATAATTCATAACTCATAATTCATAATTACAGATGATTAACACTATTGCTAAGCTCGGCGCATTCAACGTTTGGGCCAACGAAACCCTGCTGCGCCGCCTCGATTCTTCGGTAGCGGCCGGCCAGGAAGTTCCGCAGCCCGTGCTGCGCCTGTTCAGCCACGCCATCAATGCCCAAGCCATCTGGATTGCCCGCATCACCGGCACGCAAAGCCCCGTAAAAGTGTGGCAGGAGCATGATTTGGCCGGTATTCATCACTGGCACGAGCAGACTTCGGCCCGCCTCGCGCAGCTCTGCGAAACCACCGACGAAGCTGAGTTGAACCGCCACATCCAGTACACCAACTCGCAGGGCGATGCCTACGATTCGCTGGTGAGCGACATCCTGACCCACGCCGTGACGCACGCCACCTACCACCGCGGCCAAGTAGCCACCAAAATGCGCGAAGGCGGCCTGGAACCCGTCAATTCCGACTTCATCACCTACTGCCGCGAAATGAGCGGGCAGGTGCAGCCGCAGCTGTAGAAACACGCCTTTTTCTCCTCAACAGGCAGCCCGGCACGTAGCTTTGGGCTGCCTGTTTTGCTTTTTGGAAATGGCCGAGTGCGGCAGCCACACGTTTAGTTCGTTTATGAAAATCCTGCTGGTTGAGGATGAGCCGCCACTGGCTTCGTTCGTCAAAAAAGGCTTTGAGCACGAAGGCTACGACCTGACCGTGGCCTACGACGGCCGCACCGGCTGGTCGCTCTACGAGCAGCAGCCCTACGACTTAGTTATTCTCGATGTGAACCTGCCCTACATCAACGGGGTGGAGCTGTGCCAGCGTATCCGGGCTAATAGCCGCCTGGTACCCATCCTGCTGCTCACTGCCCTCGATAGCCTCGACGACAAGGAAGCCGGGTTCGCCGCCGGAGCCGATGACTATCTCGTCAAGCCTTTCGAATTCAGGGAATTGCTGATGCGCGCTCGAGCCCTCACCCAGCGCTACGCTGCGGCCGCCGGCCAGCGCCAGGAGCTGCGCATGGCCGACCTCGTGCTCGACCTCGACGCCAAAACCGTGAGCCGCGCCGGCCAGCGCATCGACCTCACCACCCGCGAGTATTCGCTGCTGGAGCACCTGCTGCGCAACCGGGGCCGGGTCGTTTCGCGGGTTGATATTGCGGAGCGGGTCTGGGATTTGGATTTTGACACCACCACCAATGTCATAGATGTATACGTGAGCTACTTGCGCAAGAAGCTGGACCGCGGGTTTTCGCCTAAGCTCATCCATACCGTGGTGGGTATGGGTTATGTGATGCGGGAGGAGTAGGACCAATAATTGGTTGCAGGTTTCAAAAAGAAAGTCATGCTGAGCTTGTCGAAGCATCTCTACCGCGCAACTAATTAGATTTAGTATTGAGGTAGAGATGCTTCGACAAGCTCATCATGACATCTTGATGGAGCACACTACAAAAACCCCAACATGCTGATTCGCAATAAGCTGATGCTGCGCTTTACGCTGCTCGTGCTGGCTATTCAGGTCAGCTTCTCGGCGTTCATCTACTACTTCAATGCCAGCACGCGGGCGCAGCGGTTTGAGCACCGACTGGGCACAAGCGCCACGCTGGCCTCGCGGCTGCTGGTGCGCACCGGCAAGCTCGAAACCGGCCAGTTGGGCAGCCTGCGCCGCCGCGATATCCTGACCTTGCAGGAGGAGCAAATCAGCATTTATGATGCTGACGGCGCCCTCCGCTTCAGCAGTGCCGACGACATCGACCAGGTGCCCAGCCGGGCGCGCCTGCGTGCCTGGCAACCGGGCAAGCTGGTGCCCTTTAAAGGAGAAAAGCGGCGTGAGGGCGTGGGCCTGGACTATTTGCACGACGGCGAGCATTACCGCATTTTCGTTTCGGCCGAGGACAAGCCGGGCTGGGAGCGGCTGTGGCAGCTGGGCCTGCTGCTGCTGGTGGGCAACTTGGGGGCGCTGGCGCTGACTATTCTGGCGGGCTGGTATTTCGCGGGGGCAGCGCTGGCCCCGGTGGCGCGCATCAGTCGGCAGGCAGGGCGCATTTCGGCCACCAACCTAGGCCGGCGGCTGTCGGAAGGCAACGGGCGCGATGAGCTGGCCCAGCTGGCCTACGCCTTCAACGGCATGCTGGGCGGCTTGGAGCAGGCATTTGAGGCGCAAAAAAGCTTCCTGGCCCACGCCTCGCACGAGTTGCGCACGCCCCTCACCACCCTCACCGGCACGCTGGAAACCGCGCTGGCCTACGATGCCTCGCTGCCAGAAGCGCGGCAAAGTCTGGCGCAGGCACTGGAAGCCTCGCGCCACTTAACAGCACTTACCAGCAGCTTATTATCGTTGGCAAAGGTTGATGGCACGCTGCCGAAATTTGAGCCCGTGCGGCTGGATGAATGCCTGAATCAGGCCTTGAGCTTTGCCCGCGCCAAGTACGCGGGCCGGGAATTTCGCCTGGCTTTCGGCGAGCTGCCAGAGGAGGCCGAAACCGACGTATTTATGGTGCCTGGCAACGCCGAGCTGCTCACCACCGCGCTACTCAACCTGCTGGACAACGCCGGCAAATACTCGGCCGGGCCCGTGCAGGCGGAGTTGGCCTATGAAGGCCCGGCGACCCTACGCATCCGCGTTATCGATGTGGGCCCCGGCCTCAGCCCGGAGGAATTGAGCCACATTTACGAGCCGCTGTACCGGGCGGCGGGTGCCGTGGGTCGGCCTGGCTACGGCTTGGGCTTGCCGCTCACGCAGCGCATCGTGCAGCGCCACGGCGGCCGGCTGGAGTTGGCCTCGGCGGTAGGGCAGGGGACTACGGCTACGGTGTGGCTGCCGGCCGCTTAGCTTGCGAACCGATAGCCCCGCATGGCCGCTAAGCTCAACATTCCGTAAAGAAAAGCCGTGGCGGCAGTGGCCGCGCGCAGCATCTGAGGAGGCTTTATTTCCAGCGTATTACCCTTTTTCCAAATTAATCAGGCAGGTATGAGTTTCATCGTCATGGGGGTTTCGGGCTGCGGCAAAACAACGGTAGGCGAGCAGCTCGCCCAAAAACTCAACCTGCCTTTTTACGATGCCGACGACTTCCATTCGCCGGCCAACATCGACAAAATGGCCCACGGCACGCCCCTCACCGACGACGACCGACGCGACTGGCTGGCCACGCTGGCCACCAAGCTGGGCGAGTGGGAAAAGGCCGGCGGGGCCATACTGGCCTGCTCGGCTCTCAAAGAGAAATACCGCACCACACTCCAAAGCGAATCCGCTGAGCCGCTGCACTGGGTGTTCCTCGATGGGCCAAAGGAGTTGCTGCTGGAGCGCATGAGCGGGCGCAAAGGCCACTATATGCACTCCAATATGCTCGATTCGCAGCTGGCCACGCTGGAGCGGCCGGAGTATGCGTTGCGCTTGTCCATCACGCATACGCCGGAGGAGTTGGTTAGCCAGATACTGGATGCGCTGAAAGCGGATGCGGCCGTGGGCACCAAGCGCTAGCTGATGGCAACTGATGGCGCGGAGCTATGCCCTGTGCCGATTATTAGCGGGCCTTTGGCCCGCAGCCGCCTGCACAGTACGGGCAGTGTTCAACGATTGCAGGCCGGAGGCCTGCGAATAGTTTGGCACGGGGCACAGCCCCGCGCCATCTATTCTAGCGCCGTTTTCATGTATTCTAATACGGTTCTCATACCGTTTTAATGTCGGGTTGGGTGCTTTGCGGGCAGTTGCCACCACCGCAAACAACAATGTCTTCCCAACCCCGGCCCCTTAATTTTCTGGTTTTGCTCCTGGCTGGGGCCCTGACGTTGTCGTTGGGGCTCAATGGCTTCCTACTGTACAAAACGCCCGACCCCGTCGGCGACTGCGACGACCTGCAGGAAACGGAAGCCGACCTGCGCCTGACCCAGCGGCTGTTGGCGCGCTGCCAGGCCGCCCACCAACAGCAGGACAGCCTGCTGGCCCTCCACCCCGAATTACCGGCCTTATCGACGGCCACTGCCACGGCCCACTAAGCGGGCCTGCGGCTTCCTATTGCTCATTCTCTTCCTCATGAACTCCTTTTTGCGCCGCTCTTTCCTTCCCTCTTTCGCGCTCACGGCAGTGGCTGCCCTGCTGTCCAGCGGCCTCAGCGGCTGTTCGGCTAAGGCTGAAAAAGACACCGCCGAGGTGCTGGTCGAAGTGCCGGTGGTGACGCTGAAAACCTCCAATCAAACCCTGCACCGCGACTACGTGGCCGATATTCAGGCCGCGCGCAACGTGGAAGTCCGGGCCCAGGTGGCGGGGTTTCTGGAGCACATTTACGTGGAAGAAGGCAAGCCGGTGAAGAAAGGCCAGCTACTGTTTCGCCTGAACGCCAGCGCCTACCAGAACCGCCTGGCCCAGGCCCACGCGGCCGTAGCCAGCGCCCAGGCCCAGGCCGCCGCCGTGCGCGTGGAGCGCGACCGGGTGCGCCTGCTGGTGGGTAAAAACGTCATCGCCAAATCCGAATCGGCCCTTTCCGATAGCAAGGTGAACGACGCCGACGCCCAGATAGCCGCCGCCCGCGCCGGCGAGGCCGCCGCCCGCCTCAGCCTGAGCTACACCCTAGTCCGCGCGCCCTTCGACGGTGTGATTGACCGAATTCCCCTGAAAGTGGGCAGTGTGGTGGAAGAAGGCACGCTCCTGACTACGATATCGGATTTGAGTGCGGTATTCGCCTATTTCGATGTGGCCGAGGGCAGCTACATGAACTACACCAAGGCCCGCCGCGAGCATCCCGAACTGCACTCCGATTCGGTGCGCCTCACTCTGGCCAATGGCGAAGTTTACCCCCTCACGGGCCACATCGAAACCGCTGAAAGTGAGTTCAATCCTAACACCGGCTCCATTGCCCTGCGCGCCCGCTTTGCCAACCCTGACCGCCTGCTCAAGCACGGCGCATCGGGCAAAGTCCGCCTGACCGACCAGCTGCCCGCGGCGCTGCTGCTGCCCCAGAAAGCGGTGTTCGAGATTCAGGACCAAAACTTCGTGTACGTGGTGGACCAGGCGGGCATGACGCACACCCGCAGCTTCGTGCCGCAAACGCGCCTCGGCGATTTCTACGTGGTGAAGGACGGCCTGAAACCCGGCGAGCGGGTGGTGTACGAAGGTGCGCCGGAGCTGCACGACCAACAGAAAATCAACGCCAAAACCGTGCTGATGGATACGGCTGCAATAGCGGCGCAGTAAATCCAGTAGCGTGGACTCTGCGAGTCCGCGCCCGAAAGAACGTCCTGCAGAGCCTAGCGAAGCATCTGGCCCGCCTCGTTGCACCGGCCCTGATTGCCAAACCGCGCGAGATGCTTCGCCGCGCTCTGCATGACCTTCTGAATCAGCCTCTATCCAGGGCAAATCCTTAAAACCGCCTAAACGCGGGCTCGCAGAGTCCACGCTACTGCTTATGTTCGACATCTTCATCCGCCG
This sequence comes from Hymenobacter segetis, assembly GCF_054776495.1. Lineage (NCBI taxonomy): Bacteria > Pseudomonadati > Bacteroidota > Cytophagia > Cytophagales > Hymenobacteraceae > Hymenobacter > Hymenobacter segetis. The sequence goes on from NZ_BAAHBV010000003.1 coordinate 769,431, forward strand.
GCCGATTCTCTCGCTGGTGATTTCCGTTTTTCTGGTGCTGCTGGGCGGGCTGGCGCTGTTCACGCTGCCCATCACGCAGTTTCCGGACATCGTGCCGCCGTCCGTGACCGTGACGGCCAGATACACCGGGGCCAACGCCGAGGTGTGCGCCAAGGCCGTGGCCACGCCGCTGGAGCGCGCCATCAACGGCGTGCCGGGCATGACCTACATGAACTCGGTGAGCTCGAATAATGGCGTGACGCTCATCACCGTTTTCTTCGAGGTGGGCACCGACCCGGACCTGGCCGCCGTGGGCGTACAAAACCGCGTGACAACGGTGATTGACGAGCTGCCGGAGGAAGTTATCAAGGCCGGCGTGACGACGGAGAAGGAGGTAAACTCCATGCTGCTCTACCTCAACATCACGAGCGACGACAATACGGCGGGGGAGCAGTTCATCTACAACTTCGCTGATATCAACGTGTTGCAGGAGCTAAAGCGCATCAACGGTGTGGGCTTTGCCGAAATCATGGGCTCGCGGGAATACTCGATGCGGGTGTGGCTGAAGCCCGACCGCATGGCGGCTTACGAGGTGGGCACTGATGAAATCGTGCAGGCCATTCGGGCGCAGAATGTGGAGGCGGCCCCCGGCAAATCGGGCGAGAGCTCGGGCGGCGCGGCCCAGCAGCTGCAGTACGTGCTACGCTATACGGGCAAGCTGTTCGAGCCCGAGCAGTACCGTAATATCGTCATCCGCTCGAACCCCGATGGTTCGGTGCTGCGCCTGAAGGCGGTGGCCGACGTGGAATTTGGCTCGCTCACCTACGGCATGTCGTCGAAGAATGACGGGCAGCCCTCGGCGGCCATCATGCTGAAACAGCGGCCGGGCTCGAATGCCAGCGAGGTCATCGAAAACGTGAAAAACCGCATGGCCGAGCTGCAAAAAACCAGCTTCCCGCCCGGCATGAGATACAGCATTGCCTACGATGTATCGCGGTTTCTGGACGCCAGTATTCACGAGGTGTTGCGCACGCTGGTGGAGGCTTTCGTGCTGGTTTTCATCATTGTGTACCTGTTTTTACAGGACTGGCGCTCCACGCTGATTCCGGCGCTGGCGGTGCCGGTAGCGCTTATCGGCACGCTGGCCTTCATGCAGATGCTGGGCTTCTCGATTAACCTGCTCACGCTCTTTGCGTTGGTGCTGGCTATTGGTATCGTGGTCGATAATGCCATTGTGGTTGTGGAGGCCGTGCACGCCAAGATGGAGGAGAAGCACATGGACGCCCGCAGCGCCACCTACGAAGCCATGCACGAAATCAGCAGCTCGCTGATTGCCATTACCTTGGTGATGTCGGCGGTATTTATCCCGGTGTCGTTTATGGACGGGCCGGTGGGCGTTTTTTACCGGCAGTTTTCGCTCACACTGGCTATTGCCATCGTCATTTCGGGCGTGAATGCCGTGACGCTCACGCCGGCCCTTTGCGCACTAATGCTCAAGCCGCACGAGGGCGAGCGCACGGGTTTGGTGGGCCGGTTTTTCAAGGGTTTCAATAACAAATACGAGAAGCTGGCCGGTGGCTACCAGCGCTTATTGAACAACGTGGCCGGCCGCCGGGTGGTGACGCTGGCGGGGTTGCTGCTGTTTTTCGGGGCCACCTGGGGCATCAGCCGGATTTTGCCCTCGGGTTTCATCCCAACCGAGGACCAGGGCATGGTATACATCAACGTGACCACGCCCGCCGGGGCCACCGTGGAGCGCACCGAGGCCGTGTTGGCCCAGGTGCAGCGCATTGCGCAGAAGCTCAAGCCAGTAGAATCGGTGTCGACCCTGGCCGGCTACAGCCTGGTGAACGAGGTGGCGGGCTCCAGCTACGGCATGGGCATGATTAACCTCAAGGCCTGGGACGAGCGGGAGCAGTCGGTGGCCGAGTTCATCAAGGAGCTGGAAGACAAGACCAAAGGCATTGCCGATGCCGAGATTCAGTTTCTGCCGCCGCCCACGGTGCCGGGCTTCGGCAATAGCAGTGGGTTTGAGCTGCGGCTGCTGGATAAGTCGGGCAGCGGCGACTTGCAGAAGACGGCCCAGGCCTCCAAAACCTTCCTGGCCGCGCTGCAAAAGGAGCCGGCCATCAACGGCGCGTTCACCGGCTTCGACCCCAATTTTCCGCAGTACCTCATCCACGTCGACCAGGACATGGCGGCCAAAAAAGGCGTGACCGTGGACCAGGCCATGAGCACGCTGCAGACGCTGCTGGGCAGCTACTACGCTTCCAACTTCATCCGTTTCGGCCAGATGTACAAGGTGATGGTGCAGGCCGGCCCCGAGTACCGCGGCCGCCCCGACGACCTGCTGGCCCTGCACGTCAAAAACAACCGCGGCGAGCTGGTGCCCTTTTCCACCTTCGTGAAGCTGGAGCGCGTCTTCGGCCCTGACCAGCTCACGCGCTACAACATGTACACCTCGGCCATGATAAACGGCGATGCCGCCGCCGGCCACAGCTCCGGCGATGCCATCGCGGCCATCGAGCGCGTGGCGGCCAAGGTGCTCCCCAAAGGCTTCAGCTACGAATGGAGTGGCATGACCCGCGAGCAAATCCTGAGCGGCGACCAGGCCCTCTACGTCTTCGGCATCGTGCTGATTTTCGTGTACCTACTACTTGCCGCGCAGTACGAAAGCCTGCTGCTCCCGCTGCCCGTGCTGCTGAGTTTGCCCACCGGCGTGTTCGGAGCCTTCCTCAGCCTCAAGCTCCTTGGCCTCGAAAACAACATCTACGCCCAGGTGGCGCTGGTGATGCTCATCGGCCTGCTGGGCAAAAACGCCATCCTAGTCATCGAGTTTGCCGAGCAGCGCCGCCGCGCCGGGGCCACCGTGCTGGAGGCCGCCGTGCAAGGGGCCGTATCCCGCCTGCGCCCGATTCTCATGACCTCGTTTGCCTTCATCGCGGGGCTGATTCCGCTGGTCATTGCCAGCGGGGCCGGGGCGCTGGGCAACCGGTCCATTGGCACGGCCGCGGCGGGCGGCATGCTGATTGGGACGGTGTTCGGCATGGTGCTGATTCCGGGGCTGTACGTGCTGTTTGCCAGCTTTGAGAAGGTGAAGAATCTGGATGCGGAGGCCAAAGTAGAAGAGGAGGAAAAGGAACTGGTGGCGCATTGATGCCACAACGTGAACCTCACCTCCACAATGACAATTACCCCAATCATGCGTTTTCTCCCTGCCTTTCTCTCCGTCCTCGCCCTATCCACCAGCTGCCGCGTGGCCGCGCCCGACGGCCCCGCCGCCAGCCCCGCCACACCCAAAGCCTTCAACCAAACCACCGCGCCTACTGATACCGTCAGCGTAGGCAGCACGCCGTGGCGGCAGTTTTTCCAAGACCCCGCGCTGGCTGGCCTCATCGATACGGCCTTGCAGCAAAACCTTGATTTGAAGGTGGCCATGCAGCGGGTAGAGGTATTCCAGGCGCAGTACCTGGCCCGGCGCGGGGCGCTGTTTCCCTCGGTTTCGGCCGTAGGCACGGCGGGGCTGGACCGCTACGGCAAGTACACCATGACGGGCATCGGCAACTTCGATACCAACCTCTCGCAGAATATTGCCGACAACCAGCGCGTGCCCACCGCCCTCACGCCCGACCTGTTCGTAGGCCTGCGCAGCTCTTGGGAAATCGACCTTTGGGGCAAGCTGCGCAGCCGTCGCAAGGCCGCCTACCTGCGCGTACTTGGCTCGGAGCAAGGCCGCAACTTGGTGGTGACCAATCTGGTGGCTGACGTGGCCCGCGCCTACTACGAACTGCTGACGCTGGATAACCAGTTGGCCATTCTGCTCCGCAATACCCGCTTCCAGCAGGAGGGACTGCGGCTGATTCGCATTCAGAAACAGGCCGGCCGCGTCACCGAGCTAGCTGTGCAACAATTCGCCGCCCAGGCCCTACGCACTGAGAGCTTGGCTTATGAAACTCGCCAGCGCATCACCGAAACTGAAACCCAACTTAACCAGCTACTGGGGCGCTACCCGCAAGCCATCCGGCGCGGGCCGGCGCTGCCCAACCAGTCAGGCCTGCCCACCAAGCTCTCGGCCGGGCTGCCCGCTACGGCGCTGCTCCGCCGGCCCGATGTGCGCCAGGCCGAGTTGCAGCTCCGCGCCACCAGCGCCGACGTGGACGCCGCCCGCGCCGCTTTCCTGCCCTCGCTCACCCTCACGCCCTACGCCGGCCTCAATGCCTTCCGCGCCAATGTCCTGCTTGACCCTGGCTCCGTGGTGTACGGCGCGGTGGCGGGCCTCACTGGCCCTATCCTCAACCGCGCCCAGTACCGGGCCGATTTCCGCGAGGCCGTGGCCAACAATTACGAGGGCTACTATCGTTACCAGCAGGCCCTGCAAACCGGTTTCCGCGAAGTGGTAGTGGGCCTGCAAGGCCTGCAAAACTTCCAGTCCGTGGTCAACCTGCGCACCCGCGAGGTGGAGCAGCTCACCAGCGCCGTGGCTACTTCTAACGACTTGTTCGTAGCCGGGTACGCCACTTATCTGGAAGTCATTACCGCCCAGCGCAGCGTGCTCGAAGCCGAGTTGAGCCTAGCCGAAACCCGGCAGGCCCTGCTGCTACAAAGCGTGAATCTGTACCGGGCGCTGGGCGGCGGCTGGCAATAGCAAGAACGGTCATGCCGAGTGCCACCTGTCATCATTCACTGCGCTCAGAGATGACGGGTGGCACTCGGCATGACCGTTCTTTCGGCGCTATTTCTGCGCCACCTCCACTGACCTAGTCCCGGCGTAGTAGTACAGCTCCGCCCGCGACTTTTCGTAGCCGGACCGCAGGCTTTCCTGCTTGATGCGCAAGTCGATGAGCTTGGTTTCGCGGGCGTTGATTAGAAAGATGGTGCTTTCGCCCAGCTCGAACTTTTGCAGCTCGGCCTGAAGCAGGAGGCGCTGGTTGGCAATGGTTTGGGCTTGGAGCGCAAGCTGCCGCTCGTAGGCCTGCAGGGTGTTGTACACGGTGTTGACTTGCGTCACGATGGAGCGCTGGCTTTGCTGCCGCTCCAGGGTGGTTTCCTTCACCTGAATGCGGGTGTATTGCAGCTTGCCGCGCTCGGCCCGCAGGAACAACGGGAAGGCAAAATCGACGCCCACCTTATAATTGTCACGGCCGAAATTGTAGTAGGCGGGCACTTCGGGCTGGTAGAAATTACCCTGACTGAGCAGCACGCCGCTCACATTGAGCTTGGGCTTTAGCATCTCGCGGCGGTACCGTTCCTCGATGCCGAGCTGGCTGATTTTGGCTTCCAGCTTGCGCAGGGTGGGGTGCTGGGTAGCGGCCAGGTCGGCGAGGCGGGCCAGCTCGGCGCGGCTCACGCTGTCGAGCAGGGGCGCTTGCGGGGCGGCATAGGCGGGCAGCTCGGCGGGCTGGCCGTCTTTGGTCCAGAGGTGGTTGGAGAGCACGAGGCGGGCATTTTGCAGCTCCACGCGCAGCTGCTCGGCCTGCACCTGGCGGTCCTGCACCGTGATTTGGGCCTCCACCGAGTCGATGGGAGCCTGGTCGCCAATCTGGGCGCGGCGGGCGGTGCCCTGGAAGCGCCGGTCGGCCAGCGCCACGCCTTCCTGGATGAGGGCGGCCTGCTGGAAGGTGTAGTACCAAGTCCAGTAGTCCTTGGCGGCTTGCAGCCACACTTCGTTTATCTGCTTCACGCGGTCGGCTTCGGCGGCGGTTTGCATCACGCGGGCCTGGCGCAGGGTGCTACGGCGGGCATCAATCAGCAGTCCTGCCCCGATGGGCACCGACAGGCCGATGCCGGCCAGGCCGTTGCCGGAGGTGCGGCTTTCGGGGTTCACGTAGGTGCCCACGTTGCGGTCGTAGCTGGCTTTCAGGTCGATGCCGCCGGGCCAGAGCGGGATTTTCAGCTCGTTGCCCCAGTTGTTATAGTAATCGGTGCCGCCGAACTGCTTGCGGTGGAAATCGGAGCCGATTTTGGGGTCGAAACCGCCGCGGGCTTGCAGCACCTGGCTGCGGGCCTCATCGCTGAGCAAAGCGGCCTGCTTCACGATGGGGTGATTGGCGAACACCAAATCGGCCAGATTTTGCAGCGAAAACACCTTGGCCGTATCGCCGGGCCGGACGATGGCCAGCTGCGTGGTTTGGAGCGGCGCTTTTTCGAGGCCGGAACGGCGGGCGGGCAGGGTGGGGTTCTGGGCCAGGGCAGGGCGCGTCAGGCTGAATAAAAGCAGCAAAAGCAGCAGCCAGATACTACTGCGTTTGGGTTGAAAGAGCGTGTTGAATATGTTGGATAACATCTTGATAAATAACGTTTATTTCGACTGGCGCAACAAGAGCGGGTAGGGGCGGGGCCTGCCCCCGCCCATCGTTGAACATCTGGCGCGGGGTTCGTTCGACGGCGGGCGGGGGCAAGCCCCGCCCCTACTTACTTCCCTTTCACCGGCGCGTCGTCGGGCTCGGCTTGCAAAGTGGGAGGGAAGCCGTTGAGCTGCCGCCAGATTTCGTACCATACCGGCACCGAATCCAGAATGACCCAGCCCTGCACACCCGAGCCCAGGCGGAGCTGCCGAGGCCAGGGCTTGTCGCCGGTCTGGGGCTGGGCGGGGCGCACCAGCAGGCGGTACTTGCCGCCACCGCTGCTCACCACGTCAATCACCGACACGAAGCCGCCGAACGTGCCCACCGCCGCCGACGGCCAGCCCGAAAACTGAATCGCCGGCCAGCCATCGAACTGCAGCCGCACCTGCCGCCCGCGCTGAATGAGCGGCACGTCCATGGCCCGCACGTAGATTTCGGCCGCCAGCAGCGGCGATTCCGGCTGGAGCGTGGCAATAGATTCCCCCTCCTTGATGGTTTCGCCGATGCCCGCTTTGAGGGCCCGCACCACGTAGCCCGTCTGGGGGGCGCGCACCACGTACAGGCCGCGCCGCACCGCCACGTTGCTGATTTTGTTGCGCAGCGCCGCCACTTCGCCCTCCGAGCTGGCCCGGCTTGAGACGGCCGAGCTGCGGTCCGACAATGTTTTGGCCAAATCCTGGCCGTACTTGGCCCGCAGGTTGGCCAGCTCGATGCGGGCATTGGCCAGGCCTTGTTGGCTGCTGGCCACCTTGTTGCGCTGGGCCGTGACTTTGGCCAGGTCTTCCTGCAGCTTGAGGCGGCGGGTTTCGATGTCGGTGAGCGAGAACAGGCCGTTTTTGTAGCCCTCCTCGTAGCGGGCGAGGCGGGCCTGGCTGGTCTGATAAAAGTTTTGGATGGCCACGAGGTCGGCGCGGTCGCTGTTGAGGTAATTGGCGGCCTGCTCCACCTTGTTGCGGGCCGATTCGAGCTGCACTTCCAGGGTGGCGCGCAGGGCGGCCATCTGCTGGTCGGTGGCCGCGATTTTGGCGGCGTTGGCGGCCACGTTGCCGCGCTTGGCAGTCAGCTGCTCGCTCAGGCGCTCGGGCAGGTTGGGGTCGAAGTATTCGTCCTTGATTTCGGAGATGGTCAGCAGCGTATCGCCCTTGCGTACCAGCTGGCCTTCGCGCACGTTCCAGTGCTCGATGCGGCCCGCAATCTGGTTCTGCACGGTCTGGGGCCGGTCCTGCGGAGTAAGGGCGGTGAGGGTGCCGTTACCGGCAATCGTCTGCCGCCAGGGCAGAAACAGCGCAATCACGAACAGCACCCCCACTACCAGCAGGATGCGGCCCAGCCGCCGGCTGCCGTGGATGCGCAGTAGCTCGGGCCGCGACTGCCGGGGCACTTTCTCCCATACCTCCTTGGCTACGTGTTGGTTCGAGAGGTTAAGCATGGTTGAGGTTAGCGTGGTGGGAATCGAGGGGCAGGTCGGTGACGGCGGCCATTTTTTCGACCCCAGTCAGAATATCGAAAATGGTGCTCACGCCCGTCATCAGCTTCTCAATCGAGCCGCTGATTTGAACGATAAGCACCTCAGCGGCAACAAACTGCCCCAAGGTCATCTGGCGCGACACCACGAACAGCGTACCCGCAATCAGCAGGCTGGCCGTGAGCACTGTGCGCAGGGCGGTAGCGTAGCTGTAGTAGGTTTTCAGCACCCGGAAATGGGCGTTGCGGGCGTGCAGGTAGCCGGCGGTAAGCTCGTCAGTACGGGTCAGGGCTTCGTCTTCCCGGGCGTGGCTGGCGCGCACCTCGGGCAGGCGGGCCGCCACTTGCTCCAGCCAGTCCACCAGCTCGTATTTGTAGGCCGACTCCTCGATGCTGGTGCGCAGCGCCCGCTGGTAGTTCACGGCATAGATGAGGATGAGGGCAATGATGGTGAACAGCCCCAGCGCAATAAAAATGGGGTGGTAAAACGCCAGCACCAGCACCCCAAACAGGATTTGCATGCCGGCAAACATCAAGTCAATCAGCAGCTTGGTGAGGCCCTTCTGCACCGTGAGCACGTCGAAGAAGCGGTTCACCAGCTCCTGCGGATTCTGGCCGGCTAGCGCCTCGGGCTTGATGCGCGGCAGCCGGTAGGCAAACTCGATGGCGGCCTTCGCAAACAGGCGCTGCTCGATGGCTTCCACCATCGTGAGCTGCCCGATGAGCAGGATGCTGGCCAGCAGCACGCCACCCACCACCACCCCAATAAGCAGGTAGGTAGAGCCAAAAACGGCCCCGGTTGAAACCAGATTGAAGACCGCCTGGGTGCCCAGCGGCAGCGACAGACTGACAATGCCCGCCACCACGGCGTACCAGATAATGTGACGAATCGTTTTGCGCTCGGTGTCGAGCATTCGCGTCAGTCGTTGCCACGGCGTGGGCGGCGGCAAAGTACTAGCGTGTGAAGCCATTAAAAAGAGATAAAGAGGAGGTAATTCATCCGGTCAGCGCAGGGCCTGCGCCGCCGAATACAGCCCTATAAATGCCTGTTTCCAAGCCTTTGTTGCAGGCATTTTCCGAATTAATCCCCTTTTAACTACCTGTTAATCCGCTTTTAATTTTTGGAATGAGCGGCTTTTTGCTATGTATCGAGCCGTTCCGCTGAGATTGCCGAAGCATGACGGGCGTTTTCTATCCAACTGTTGCTGCGGGCCTTCTTACCCACAACAAAAAGCCCCAACCGTTGCGGGTTGGGGCTTTTTGTTGAGTAAGGCGCTGGCCGTCTAGTTCAGGGTTGTTGTGCCAAGCTCCTTCACTTGGTCGCTAACGATTGTAATGCCCGTCAGCACCTTGTTCTGGTAAGTCTGACCAGCCGGGGCCGTGACTGTTGGGAAGAATTCTACCCGATAAGTCCCAGCCGCCAAACCGCTTATCCGGAACTCACCCGAGGCATCGGCCGCCGTGCTCACCGTATCAGGCGCGAGCAGGCCCGAGGTGCGGATAGCCAGAATCTGGGGCCGGGCCGCCGCCGGGTTCACCGTGCCGTGCAGGCCAGCGCGCAGGTCCTGCGCCACCACCCGGATAACGGGCTTGAGCAGGTACCGCTCCTTTTTGTCGTTGCCCGGCTTCCAGTTGCCGCGCTCCACAATGGACTTGGCCACGTCAAAATCGAGCAGTAGCTGGAACGTCTCGCGCAGTTTCAGGGTGGCTTTTTCCAGCTTCAGCTTCACGCCGGAGGTTTGGCCGCTGGGCGTTTTCAGGTCATACTGCTGGCCATCGCGGCCGATAACGTAGCTGTTCGGCCCCAGGATGAGGCGGATTTCCTTGAGGTCGCCGGGGGCGAAGTCGTCGTTCACCAGCAGCGCCGAGTTACCGTTCACGTACTCCAGCACATTGATGGCGCGCGGGGTGAAGTTCAGCTTCTTCCAGCCGTCCGGGTCAGCCTCGTCCTTGAGGTGTACTTCCACCTGAAGCACGTCGAGCACCACGCTGCGGAAGTCACCAGGAGCGTCCATCAGCCGCACTTCAAGCTTGGACGTGTTAGCGTTTTCGTCGGAACTCTTGGAGCAGCCCGCCAGGCCCAGCAGGGCAATGGCAGTGAGGGGAAGCAGGCGTTTGAACATCATAGCGTTGGCGTTAGTTGATTATTGAATTAATACAAAGTCCCGACTATCAATCAGATAGTCGGGACTTCTACTCCAACAATTCGGCCAAAGTTGCTTTTTGCCGGAACTAGGGCTTGGTGGTATCGGCCGGCTCCACGGCCTTGGGCTTGGGTTTTGGCTTGTTGAAGAGGCTGTTGAAGCCCTTTGCCAGTTGCTCCTTGGCCTTGTTGGCGGCGTCGATGCGCTGCTGCTTTTTGTCGAGCTCGGCCTGGGCAGCGGCTTCTTCGGCGGTCTGCCCGGCGCGGCGCACGCTGTCCTCCTTGCTCACGGCGCGGGGCTTCAGGCCCAGCAGGTCGAGGGCTTTTTGCTTGGCCACGTTTTGCACCAGGGTTTTGCCCTGGTCCTTCATGCTGCCGCTGGTGAGCTTTACCACCGGAGCCTTCACCGTGCCGCCGATGTTGAGGCCCAGCGTCACGCGGTCGGTGCCCTGAATGTTGCTCACGCCCGTGAGGCGGGTGAGCTGGCTGCTCATGGCCGTGCCGAGCCGGCCGGTGGGCACGTTCAGGGCCGTGACGTACGACAGCACGCCAGCCAAGCTGTTCGAGCCGCCGATGTTCATTTTCACGTCGCCAATAGTGAGGTCGAACGGCTGAACTACCAAGTTGCCGTTCACGATGTTGGCCTGGATTTTCTTGTCCACAACCACCAGCGTTTTCAGCTCGGGCAAGGTCGTCAGGCTGGCAATCTTAGTCATCACCTCCGATTGATTGATGGCCGCTTTCACCACGTCGAAAATGCCCTTGCCGCTCAGCGTGGCCAGGTTCGGGAACATATCCGGCCCCATCTCCCCGCTCACGCTAAAGTTGGTACCAAACACGCCCTCCACCTGACTAGCCAGCGGCACCAGCGTCTTGATGGTGTTAAACGCCGAGAATGCTTTCTGGAAGCTCAGGTTATTAATGTTCAGCCCGAAGTTGAATTTCGGGTGCGCCAAATCCTTGCTGCTGTAGCTGCCCGTAGTACCAAAGCTGCCGCCCAGCGTATTAAACGTCAGGTTCTTGAGCGTGGCCGTCTGGTCGTTCACCGTCACGATGCCCTTGGCATCGGTCAGCTTCAGGTTATCATACGTCACGTTGTCGACGTGGCTGTTCAGCACCAAATCAAAGAACTTAGGAATCTGCAGCACGCCCTCCGCTTTGGCCGGGGCCTTGCCGCCCGTAGCCGCCACCGTGGGCTTGGCCGATACCTCGTCCACCATCCACTCGTTCACGTTGAAATTGCGCGAGTTAACCGTCAGGTTGCCCTTCAACGACTGCCCCGGCGTGAACAAATACCCCAGGTAGTTGCTGATGGTGCCCGACGCCGCGAAATCGGAGCTACCGGCCATACCATTCACGTTTTGCAGCGCAATCTGGTTGTTGTTGAAAGTAGCCGTACCGGTACTGATTTTCACCCCTTGCGGCAGGTCTTTGCTCTTGTAAGTCACGTTGGTAGCCTTCACGGTGCCGCTGGCCACCACGTTCTGGTAGCGGCCGGCTTCCACGTCGGCCATGTTGCCCTTGGCGGCAATATCACCAGCCACGCGGCCCGTCACGGTCATGCCTTGCAGGGGGAAAATCTTCGTGATTTTGGTCAAATCCACCGTGCCGCGCACGTTGGTATCGAACACCGGCTTGTCGATGTTGTGGGCCGTGAGGCGGCCTTCCAGCGGCTCACCTTCCAACACCATTTTGAACTGTGGCAAGTTAATCTGCGTGTCATTCACCTTACCAGTAGTATTTACCACCGTACCGCTCAGGTTGATATTCTCAATCGGAGCCGGGAATTTGGCCGATTTCACGAAGCCATTGCTCAGCCGAATGGCCGCGTTCACCACCGGCATCTGCGTTTTCGAGTAAATCCCTTTCGCCGTGCCATCCACGAAAAACTGTCCGCGCATGGCTAAATCCTTCACCGGGTACACCTTCAGGGCTTCCTCCAGGTTCACGTTAGCCTTCACGCGGCCGTCCACCTTCATCGGGTTCAGCCCGTCGATGGCAATGTTGCCATCCACTGGGTCTGGGCCGAGGTCGAGGTGAAACTGCGGGATATTGACTTTTACATCATTAGTCACGCCCGTGGGGTTACTCACCTGCATTTTCAGGTTGATGTTTTTGGCCGCCCGGGGCAGCTCGGGGTATTTGAACTGGCCGTTGGTCACCACCAGGTTCACGCCGTAGCCGGGCAGCTGCGTGGCGGTCTGGGTGCCTTTCGCAAAGCCGTCAAACGCCACCTTGCCGCTGGTTTCAATGTTCTTGAACTTGTCGGTATAAGCGCCCGGCACCAGACTGAGCAGGGTTTTGAAATCCGTTTCCAGCGCCTTGAAGGTGATATCGTAGGTAATATCCGTGGCATTCGGCAGGCCAATGGCCCCGGCAAAGCTGAACGGGAAGTCATTGAGCTTAAATTTATTATCCTTGAACGTGTACAGGCTCTTATTCAGGTCCATGTTCAGCGTCACGTCGGCGTCGAGCTTCTTATCCGTCACGTAGGCCACGTTGTTGTAGCTCATGTCCAAATCACCGGCCGTGGTCTGCGATTTCATATCGAACACGTTGCTGGCGAAGTCGCCGCTGCCGGTGTGGTTCACGCCGCGCGCCTCCATGCGGAAGGGGAGGGTCAAATCCTCGTAGCGCAAATGCGCGTCCGTCAGCTTCCAGCCCTTGATGGCCAGGCTCACCTGGCTGGTATCCTGCCCCTTAGCCGCAGCGGCCGAGTCTGAAATCACCACGTCCCAGTTAGCGAGGCCGCTTTTCAGGCGGCGCAGGCTCAGGTCGGGCCGTTCCAGTTCCACGTTGTTAATCTTGATTTCCTGGCCCTTTATCACCGTCATCACATCCAGGCCCACACGCAGGCTGGGTAGGTAGGCCAGCGTATCGCGGCTGAACGAGTCGAGCCCAATCACCCGCAGGTTCTTGATATCCAGCGTCAAATCCGGGAAAGAGTGAAACACGCTCACGTCGATATCAGCCGGATTGTAGAGCACCTTGGCCCGCACGCGCTGGGCAATCTGCTTGTCGGCCAGCGCCCGCAGCTTGTCTTTAAATAGAAACGGTGCCGCTACCGCCGCCAGCACCAGCACGATAACCAAGGCCAGCAACCCCAACAAAATCTTTCGCATAGCAAGTCCTCTTAAATGAATGAATCCCAACAAAGGTAAAACGCTGACTGTGCCACAATTTGAGGTCAAATCGACGAGCACGCCGTTTTAATAGAGCAGTAATAACGGGTATAGGCTCAACAGTTGGCTTTTGCGACATCAGGTCGGTTATCCAAACAGGCCAGCCACTTTACTCCCGAAATAATAATCCTGTTAGAAAAGCAAAACATTAGGATTGGATTACTTATAAATAATTACCTAATTATTCTAAACTTATTTTTGCACTATCTTTGGCCTGAAATGGACGTTGTGGGTTTATAATTTAGCACCAGCTGTTTGTCCAAACTACCGTCAATGGGGTTTGAATACTACTAGCAGTTGCCTCTCTTGAACTCATGTATTTGCATTTCAGAATATTAACTCCAACATAAAGGCTCAGCCCTATTATTTCCCGCATTCAGTATGAAGCGTTTTTTACCTGCTATTCCGTTGGTTATGCTGGGGTGGCTATTGGGAACGGCCCAGCCCACACGGGCGCAAAACACGGCTATGAGCCTGATGGGCAGCGTGCAATCCGATTCGCAGGCTCCGTTGCCGGGCGCGGCCATCACCGTCATTCACTTGCCGTCCGGGGTGCGCCACGCGGCCGCTACTGATGCGGCCGGCCGCTTCATGGTGGCCAACCTCATGGTGGGCGGCCCCTACCTGATACGGGTTGGAGAGGGCGGCTACCGCCCACAAACGGTGGAAAACGTTTTTCTCGAAACGGGCAAAACCGCCAACTTCACCGTCACGCTCAACAAGCTCGGCGATGCACCCGCCAAAGCCAACAACAACCGCAACATCCCAGCCAGCTCCCCCACGCTGGCCCTGGCCAATGAGGCCGTGGTGGGGGGCCCCGTGCTGGTGACGGCCCTCAGCGCTCCTGCGCACACCGTACGCCCCGTAGCCAATGCCAAGCCAACAGCCGCGCACGTAGCAAGTACGCCGGCAGCCCCCATGCCGGCCCCGGTGGCAGCAGCCCCGGTTGCTACTCCAGTAGCTTCAATAGCCCTGCCTCCTGCTGCCACCACGGCTACGCCAAATGCCCCGGCTTCGGCAGCGCCTTCGCGGTACCCGCGCTACAACAACCACTACCCGGCCCGCCGCCCCGCCGCCCGCGTAGCCGACCCCATTGTGCCGGGTCATTTCGATGCCAAAACCGGCAACTACCTCTACGAAACCGGCCAGCCCACCACGCTCAAGCTGCCCGGCGGCGCGACCGTTACAAACGTGGGAGCCAACTCGACTGAAAGCTACCTGTTCCGCTTTCTGAGCGACCCACAGGTGCAGGTAGACTCCGTGGACCTGACCCGGGGCTGGTACAATTTCGACCGGGTTTATTTTGAAGCTGGCAAGGCCACGCTCACGCCCGAGTCCGTCAGCCAGCTGCGCAACATTGCCACGCTGCTGCGCGCCTACCCCAACGCCCGCGTTAAGCTCGGCGGCTACACCGACGACACCGGTACCTACAAGGTAAACAAGGCGTTGAGCGAAGCCCGCGCCCGCACCGCTTGGGCCAGCCTGGTTGAAATGGGCGTGAGCCCCAGCCGCCTCGACGCCCGCGGCTACGGCCCCAACTACTCCATCGCCTCCAATGCCACTGAGGAAGGCCGCGCCATGAACCGCCGCCTGAGCGTGAAAGTGCTGCAAAAATGAGCCCCGGCCGTTCCGGCCTTCGCAGGGCCGGGACGTATCTTCGCCAGGCCGGCGCACTAATTCGCGCCGGCTTGGCGTTATGCCGGTCCGTATGCCAATGCCTTCTTCCTCGTTGTTTAGCAAGCTGATACGCCCTGCCTCGCTGGCCGGGCTGCTGGCGGCGGGCACCACAGTTGGCGCACACGGGCAGGATGTCTTTTTTTCCCAGCCCTTCGCCACCCGGCTGCACACCAACCCGGCTTTCACGGGTTTGGTCGATGATTACAGCGTCACGCTGAGCTACCGTAACCAGTTTCCCAGCCTGGCGGGCTCCTTCGTGAGTACCCAGCTCGGGGCCGACCTGCGCCTTAACACGCCGGGCCAGCACCACGCCCTCGGCCTGCTCATCAACCAGGACCGCACTGGGGCCGTGGGCTACACCCGCCTCGAAATCGGTGGCCTCTACGCCTACCACACCCGCCTCACCGAAAAAGTGGCCCTGAGCGGCGGCCTGCGCACCAGCTACGGCCGGCAGCGTGTGGGGTATGACAATTTCGTGTTCGGCGACCAGATTCGGGAAGATGGCAGCGTGGGCGGCCCCTCGGCCGAAGCTTTGGATTTTGTGCCCGTCAACTACTTCAGCGTGGGCACCGGGGTGGTGGTGTATTCCGAGCAGGGTTGGATTAGCTTAGCTGGCCAGCACCTCAACCAGCCCGACCTGGGCTTTCGCCAGCAAAGCCAGCTCCCGCTTTCGCTGAGCATTTCCGGCGGCTATAAGTTCTTCGTTATCAAACCCGGGCCGGGCATTGCCACCCGCGAGGTCAGCTACACGCCAGTGGCGGCTTACACCCGCCAGGGCGGTTCGCAGCGCATCGAAACCGGGGTATACCTCACGGCTTCGCCCGTCACGCTCGGGGCAGTGTATCGCAATATTTCAGTACCTGGCAGCGTTAGCCCCCAACACGTACTCGCTGCGGTGGCGGGCATTCAGGCCGGTGGCCTGCGCCTGGGCTACAGCTACGACGTGGGCCTGAGCCGCCTAAGTGCCGATTTGGGCGGAGCCCATGAAGTCACGCTGGCGCTGCGGGCATTTGACCGATTGGAAAATGCCCATCGTCGCCTAAAAAGGCGCGTTTATCCGGCATCCCCTTGCCCGGTATTTTAATATTTTGTATTATTGCGTCCTAATTGCGCTTGCTAACCCCTCCTCACCCATACTGGTTTTAACTTTGTTATGAAATTAAATAATTATCTACGCTTAGTCTTGGTGGGGGCGGTGGCCCTTGCGGGCTGTGGCAAAAAGGGTCCGGCGACGGCTTCGAACCCTGGTAAATATTCCTCTACGACGGGTATCGAATACAATACCGAGAAGGGCATGGCAGTAGCCAACTTCAAGAAAATTCCCGAAGGCCCCGGCCTCGTGTTTATTGAAGGTGGCCGCACGGTACTGGGCTCGCAGGAGGAAGACGTGACCATGACGCACGACAACATCGAGCGCACGGTGACCATCGCCTCGTTCTACATGGACGAAGCCGAGGTAGCCAACATTCACTGGCTGGAATACCTGCACTTTATCCGCACCGACTCGGCCGAAGAGTTTTATAAGTCGGCCCTGCCCGACACCACCGTTTGGGCACGCGACCTGTCGTTCAACGACCCCTACGTTACTTACTACCTGCGTTACCCCGGTTTCCGCTTCTTCCCCGTGGTGGGCGTGAGCTGGCTGCAGGCCGATGACTATTGCACCTGGCGTACCGCCAAGGTGAACGAGCGCCTCGCCGCTGGTGGCGACAGCAAATCGGGCAAAGGTGGCCTGTTTGGCAAGAAAAAAGACAAAGGCGCTGCTGCCGGTGCCGAAGGCACTGCCGGTGCCGCTGGTGCCCTGGGCAACGGCAAAAGCACGACTTCCATCGAAAACGGCAACACGCTGCCCAACTACCGCCTCCCCACCGAGGCTGAGTGGGAGTACGCTGCACAAGCTCTCGTAGGCACCCAGGAAGTAGGCAATGAAAACCAGGAGGAGAAGCGCATTTACCCCTGGGATGGCAAATCGACCCGCAACGCCTACGGCCGCAAGCAGGGCCAGTTTCTGGCTAACTTCAAGCGTGGCCGTGGTGACTACGCCGGTATCGCCGGTAGCCTGAACGATGGTGCTATGATTACGGAGCAGGTGTACGCCTACCCGCCCAACGACTACGGCCTCTACAACATGGCCGGCAACGTGAACGAGTGGGTGCAGGACGTGTACCGCCCCCTGTCGTTCCAGGACGTGGAAGATTTGAACCCCTTCCGTCGTAATGGCGTGGGTGACCCCGCCGAGAAGTACGACAAGAAAGGCTACCAGTCGCTGATTGACGACCACGTTCGCGTGTACAAAGGCGGTTCGTGGCGCGATGTGGCCTACTGGCTCTCGCCCGGTACGCGTCGCTTCATGGCTGAGGATTCGGCCACGGCAACCATCGGTTTCCGTTGCGCAATGATTAACGCTGGCTCGAACAAGTAATCGGTTCGACAAAGCAAAAAAGGTCGCTCCTGAATCAGGAGCGACCTTTTTTTATGGACTATATTTTCAGCTGATTGGTGACTTACCTATCCGCACACGCAATGGCTGCGATGCTTACTTCGGATGCGCCAGCCGCCAGCAGCACTGCGCCGCAGGCTTCTAGCGTAGCGCCAGTGGTAAGCACATCGTCAACGATGAGGATGCGGCGGCCGATGATCGACGCTGGATTTTCAACTTCAAAGACCGTTGCGACATTTTCCCAGCGCTGGGCGCGGTTCTTTTTGGTTTGGGTTTTGGTGTTGGTGGTGCGGCGCAGGGCGGTGTTGGCGGCCGGCACTTTCAGGCCCTCGGCTAAGCCGGTGGCGAATGCGGCAGCTTGGTTGTAGCCTCGCTTGGCCAGCTTGCGCGGGTGCAGCGGCACGGGGATGATGAGGTCGAAATCGGTAGCCAGGCCGGCGGCGTGCAACTCGGCTCCGTAGAGTTGGCCGAGGGCGCTGCCCACGTCGCGCTGGCCTTGGTACTTGAGCTCATGGAGCAGGTGCTGCACCCGGCCGTGGCGCACGAAGCGCAGATAGCTCAGGGCATGGCGGATGGGCAGCTTGCCCCAGAAGCGACGGCCCAGCGGGTTTTGGTCGGGCGGCAGCAGGTGAAAGTCAGTGTAGGGCAGTTCGGCCCTGCAGCCGGTGCAGAGGTGGTTTTCGCCGGTTACCAGAGGCTCGCGGCAAGCCAGGCACAGGCGGGGGTAGATGAGACCAAGGAAATCGGCCCACAGAGTGCGGAGCATGGCGGTAGAGTGGGGGAAGGGTTTGGGAGTAATTTTGGAGAAGCAATGTAGCTTAAACCGGCGCATTATGCTGAACCAGAACAGTCATGCTGAGCGCAGCCGAAGCATCTCTACCGCTTCGTTGTTGTTGCATTGATTACTGACTGCGGTAGAGATGCTTCGGCTGCGCTCAGCATGATGTTCCTTCTTTCTCAGAATATTCCCTAAAAATGTCCCAAGTAACCGAATTCAACGAGTACCGCCAGCGGATGAATGCCACCATCATGGCAGCCGATAACAAGGTCATCAAGCGGTTTTTCAACCTCGACACCAACACGTACGCGGCCGGCGCGCTCGACGTGAAAACCAAGGAAATGCTGGGCCTGGCCTGCTCTATGGTACTGCGCTGCGATGATTGCATCAAGTACCACGTGGGCAAATGCTTTGATGAGAAGCTGACCGACGAGGAGATTTATGAGGTGTTTGCCATTGCCAACATCATCGGCGGCAGCATCGTGATACCGCATTTCCGCCGCGCGGTGGAGTACTGGGAAATCCTGAAATCGGAAGCCGGTGCCCACGATGGCGCGGCCCTGGCCGCCCACAAAGCCGAACACGACGGCCAGCCCCACGCATGAGCGAGGACCTGAACCACGCCGCCCCGGCCGAGCACCCCGAGGCCGAAGCCGACTTCGACGCCCGCTGGGAAACCCTGATGGTGGAAATGGAGGAGCGTTTCGGTAAGCGCCCCGACCTGAATGCGCTGCTGCTGCTCATCGGCATTCAGGAGTTGAACCAAGGCCTCACCACCTTCACCAAGGAGGAAAAACAGGACCTGATGCACATTGCCACCTGCCGCCTCTTCAGCCTCAGCGGCCACTACGAAAAGACGCACGTGGACGCCGACGGCTGGCCGCACTACAGGCTGTTGCGCCCCGTGCCCTTCGCCAACCTGAAGGAGCAGGAGCGGATGCTGAAATGGCACGTGCTGGAATATTTCTCGCTGGACCCGGGAGACGAACTATGAAAATTGTTTCTTACAACGTGAATGGCCTGCGCTCGGCCCTGAGCAAGGGCCTGCTGGACTGGGTGGCCGAGGCTGCGCCCGACGTGCTGTGCCTCCAGGAAATCAAAGCCAGTCGTGAGCCGATGGATATTTCCGGATTCGAAAAGCTGGGCTACCACGCCTATCTGCACCCGGCCCAGAAGCCGGGCTACAGCGGCGTAGCCATCTTCTCGAAAGTGAAGCCGAAAGCCGTGGTGCACGGCTGCGGGCAGAGCTGCTACGACGACGAAGGCCGCGTGCTACGGCTCGATTTCGAGAATGTATCGGTACTGAACACCTACATGCCATCGGGCACGAGTGGGCCGGAGCGGCAGGCGTTCAAGATTGAGTGGCTGCACTTTTTCCGAGACTACGTGGCCAAGCTGCGGGCCGACGGGAAAACCCCACCGCTGCTCATCGGCGGCGATTTCAACTGCTGCCAGACGGCTATTGACCTGCATAACCCGAAAGCCAACCAGAACAGCCCCGGCTACACGCCGGAGGAGCGGCAGTGGTTCTCCGATTTCCTGAGTGATGGGCTGGTGGATACCTTCCGCCACCACCACGGCGAGGCCACGGGGCACTACTCGTGGTGGAGCTACCGTGCCGGCTCGCGCAGCCGCAACGTAGGCTGGCGCCTCGACCACTGGCTGGCGGATGCGGCCTTGCAACCGCGCCTGACCGGCGCGGGTCTGTTGCCCGACGTGGTGCATTCGGACCACTGCCCGGCTTGGGTGGAAGTACTGTAGCGCGGACTGCGCGAGTCCGCGTGTCGTTCGGTCAACACGCGGACTCGCACAGTCCACGCTATAGCACTGAACCAAGCAGCCTGCTCCTGATGTATCTTTCCCGACTAAGACCTGATTTATGGCGATGCTGATGGAGCGCGGCGCTGCGGCGGCCGAGTACCCCGCCCTGGCGCGGGTACGAACGGAGCTGGAGGCTTTCAAGCGCAAGTTTTACCTGAACCTGCTGGTGCGTGGTGGTTTGGTGGCCGGCGGCCTGCTGCTCACGTTTTTCGTGGTGTTCAACGGGCTCGAATACTTCCTCTACCTGCCCACCGTGGTGCGGGCCGGGCTGCTGTTTGGCTTCATCGGCCTCACGATTTACAGCTTTGTGCGCTGGATTTGGACGCCGCTGGCGGCCCTCACCAACCTGCGCCGGCTGCTGAGCGATGAGCAGGCCGCTCGTCGGGTAGGGGAGATATTTCCGGAAGTGCAGGACCGCCTGCTGAACGCGCTGCAGTTGCAAGGCCAGGCCCGCGACAACGCCCTGATTGCGGCCAGCCTGGAGCAGCGCGCCGCGCAATTCGGCCAGTACTCGTTTGCCGAGGGCATTAATATTCAGCAGCAGAGCAAGCCGCTGTGGAAGTACGCAGCCATTCCGGCGGCCGTGCTGCTGGCGCTGCTGGCGTTTTACCCCAGCTTTCTGGTGCAGGGCACCGAGCGCATCTGGCACTACAAGCGGGCGTATTCGCCGCCCGCGCCGTTTCAGTTTTTGATTAAGAACCCCAAGCTGACGGCATTCCGGGGTGAAGATTTCACGCTCAATGTAGACGTAGCGGGTGCGGCTTTGCCGGCCGAGGTGAGTATTGCAATGGACGGCGGCGAGCGACGGCTGAGCAAGATAGCCGGGCACGGCGACCAGTTCCGCTACACGTTTGAGCAGCCGCAGGGCGACGTGACGTTTCAGTTGAAAGGAGCGGGGTTTGCTTCGCCAGAATACCAGCTCACGGTGCTGGAGCGGCCCAATCTGCGCGATTTCAAAGTCAATATCACCTACCCGCCCTATACTGGCAAGCCGGCCGAAACCATCGAGAACGGCGGCAACCTGACCGTGCCCGAAGGCAGCACCGTACGCTGGGAGTTTGCCACGGCCGCTACCGATGAGCTGGCGCTGGTGTTCCAGAACCCTGACGAGACGCTGGCCGCGACCGGCGACGATGGCACCTTCACCGCTGAGCGGCGCATCATGCGCTCGCAGCCTTACCTACTGCGCCTGAAAAACCCGGCCAGCCTCAACCGCGACCCGATTTCCTATCAGCTCACGGCGGTACCCGATTTGCCGCCTTCGCTCACACTTGAGGCGTTTTCGGATACGGTGACGCGGCGCTTCCTGGCGCTGGGCGGCACCGTGCGCGACGACTATGGCCTGACCCGGCTGGAGTTGCACTACGCGTTGCGGCGGGCAGGGCAGGGGCCAAATGCCGCACCCAGCCGCCAGGGTGCCACGCCGCTGGGCTTGCCCCGCGAAAGCGCCGGTACCTACGCGTACACTTGGAACCTGGGCGCGTTGAACATGCAGCCTGGCGACCGCCTCGAATACTTTGTGGAGGCTTGGGACAACGACGGTGTGCACGGCCCCAAGGCCACCCGCACCCGGCCGGCCGAGTTCCGCCTGCCCAGCCGCCGCGAGCTGCGGCAGGAGATGCAGGCCCAGGCGCAATCCGTGGCCAGCCAGATGAGCCAGGCTGCCAAGCAAAGTGAGAAGCTGGAGCGCGAGTTGGCCAAAACCCAGGACAAGCTCAAAACCAAGCGCGACCTGAGCTTTCAGGACCGCAAGCAGCTGGAAAACATGCTGGACGAGAAAAACCAGCTGAACCAGCAGATGGAGCAGATGCAGAAGATGTTTGAGCAGCTGCAGCAGAAGCAGGACCAGCTCAGCCCCAAAAGTGAGGAGCTGGCCAAAAAGGCCGAGGAGTTGAAAAAGCTGATGGCCGACCTGCTCGACCCCGAAACCAAGAAGCTCTACGAGAAGCTGCGCAAGCTGCTGGAAGAGCAGAAGATGCCCGACGCCGAGATGCAAAAGCTACTGCAGCAGCTCGAAAATAAGGAGGACACCCTGCAAAAGGAGCTCGACCGCGCCCTCGAAATGTTCAAGCAAATGCAGCTGGAGCAGAAGGCCGAGGAAACTGCCAACAAGCTTGACGAGCTGGCCAAGCAGGAAGATAAGCTGGCCGAAAAAACCGCACAGAACGACAAGGAAAACCCCGATAACAAGGCGTCGAATCAGGACCAGAAAGCCAAACAGGAGGAGCTCAAAAAAGAGCAGGCCCAGAACCAAAAGGAGTTCGAAGACCTGAAAAAAGAGCTCCAGGACCTGAAGCAGATGGACAAGGAACTGGGCGACCAGAACGGCATGGACGAGCAGAAGCCCGACCAGGAGCAGACCGACCAGGACATGCAGGAAAGCCAGCAGAGCCTAAGCAAAAACCAGAACAAAAAAGCCGCTGGCCAGCAGAAAAGTGCTGCTTCCCGCATGAAGAAAATGGCGCAGAAAATGCGCGACCAGATGAGCGAGGAGGAGAGCGACCAGGCCCAGCAGAACATCGATGACCTGCGCGACATCCTGGACAACCTTCTGACGTTGAGCTTTGACCAGGAGCAGCTGATGAAGGACTTCCGTAAAGTGGACCAGTCCGACCCGCGCTTCGTGCAACTGGGCCAGACGCAGCGCAAGCTGCGCGACGACGCTAAAATCATTCAGGATTCGCTGTATGCTCTGGCAAAGAAAGAGCCTAAGATTCAGAGCTTCGTGACCCGTGAGGTGGGCGAGATGAACGGCCGCATGGACGAGTCGCTCACCCACATTCAGCAGCGCGACTTGGGCCGCGCCACCGCCACCGAGCAGCAGGCCATGACCAGCATGAACAACCTGGCCCTAATGCTGCAAAGCTCCCTCGACCAGATGCAGCAGGAGGCACAGTCCGGCAAAGGCCAGCCCAAGGACGGCCAGGGCAAGCCCGGCAAGAAAAAAGGCAAGGGCAAAGGGCAGGGCCAGGGCAGCAAGCCAGGCCCCGGCAACATGGGCAAAATGCAGCAGCAGCTCAACGAGCAGATTCAGCAGCTGTCGAAGTCGGGCAAATCGGGCCGCGAAATGTCGCAGGAGCTGGCCAAGCTGGCCGGCCAGCAGCAGATGCTGCGCCAAGCCATGCAGCAGCTCGACAAGCTACAGCAAGGCGGCAAGCCCGGCGGCTCGCAGGGCCAGGGTGGCGGCCAGCCCGGACAAGGGCAGAGCAAGGAGGGAAAAGACGGCAAAGAAGGCGGCCAGAACGGCAAGGATAGCAAAGGCGAACAGGGCGCGGGCGGCACCGGCGACATCAAAAAAATGATGGAACAAACCGAAACCGACCTCGTGAACAAGCGCCTCACCGAGGAGACAATGATGCGCCAGCAGCAAATCCTCACTCGCCTATTGGAAGTAGAAAAATCGGCCCGTGAGCGAGACCAGGACACCAAGCGCGAGGCCCAAGCGGCTCAGTATAAACCCCCGGTATTCCCGCCGGCGTTCGACAAATACAAGGTTAGCAAGGAACGCCAGACCGAGTTATTACGTAGTACACCCCCGAACCTGACCCCGTACTACCAGCGCGAGGTGGGCGAGTACTTTCAGAAAATCAAATAATCCGAACGGCTTCCCATCCAAGCGGGCCGCTGTTTCGTTAACCAATTAGTGTACTGTTAGAACCAAGCATTTGAGGATAGCAGAAATAGTTGCGGCGCTTTGCCGTTAAAAGACTATTTTTGCCGCCCCAAACTCGCTGCCGTCCTTCCCATCAAACCGCCTTATGAAGCAGGTAAAAATTCAGATTCCGTCGCTCGTTGAGAATATCCGCGTCGTTGAGAGCTTCATCGACAATTCCAAGGATACCTTTCAGATTGAGGACGATATCTACGGCAACATCATGGTGGCCGTGACCGAAGCGGTGAACAATGCGATCCGCCACGGCAACAAGTTCGACAAAGACAAGAACGTCTACCTGTCGCTCTACGTGGAGCCCCAGCAGCTTAAGTTTGAGATTGAGGACGAAGGCACGGGCTTCAATTACGACAACCTCGACGACCCCACGGCCCCCGAAAACCTGGAAAACCCGGGTGGTCGCGGCATCTTCCTCATCCGCCACCTGGCCGATGAAGTGGAGTTCAGCAAAGAAGGCCGTTGCCTGCTGCTCACCTTCCAGCTAGCCCCCGCGCCCGCTGACGAAGCCACCACCGCCGACCACCTCGCTGCCTAAAGCTGCCTGATTCCGCATGAACAGCACCCCGCCGCTGGGCCCGCCCCACAACGAAAATTTCCCTCCCGGCGAGCTGCACCACGAGGCCCCCGGCATCGAGTTCATGGTGGAAGACGCGCCCGATTTTGAGCTTTCCGACGCCGAAGAGCTGTTGGGCTGGATTGAGCGCGTGGCCAAGGTGCACGAGCACCGCATCGTGCAGCTCACGTACATCTTCTGCTCCGATGACTACTTGCACCGCCTCAACGTCGAGTACCTCGACCACGACACGCTGACGGACGTCATCACGTTTGATAATTCCGACGACGCCGACATCCTCGAAGGCGACATCTTCATCAGTGTAGAGCGCGTGCGCGACAATGCCAAGGACCTCGGCATCCCGTTCCGCGACGAGCTGCACCGCGTCATGATTCACGGCGTGCTGCACCTGCTCGGCTACCACGATAAGGACCTGCTGAGCCAGACGGCCATGCGCGCCAAGGAAGACTATTGCCTGGCAATGCGCGAATTCTAGGCTGCTTGATTCTGAATTAAGGAACGTCATGCTGAGCGAAGTCGAAGCATCTCCACTGTGCAACTAATCAATTTTAGTATTGCGGTAGAGATGCTTCGACTTCGCTCAGCATGACGTTCTTTTTATCCGCTGCTGCTTCCGTTTATGGCCGCCTCTTCTTCTGCCGATTTCCCCATCATTCGGGGCGATGCCCTGGATTTTTACCTCGCCCAGGGCTACTACCGGATGCAGCAGGACCTGTTCACCTGCCAGTTCGTGCCCTTCGATGGCCGCCTCTACACCGCTCACTGGCTGCGCATCGACTTGGCCCGCGTGGAGTGGGGCCCCGAGCAGCGCCGCCTGTTGCGCCGCAATGCCCGTTTCAAAGCCACCATCCGGTCCTTCCGCCTCACCGACGAGTACGAGGAGTTGTACGCCCGCTACCGCGCCGCCATCACCTTCGATGCCGCGCCGACTATTGCGGCCGTGCTGCTGGGCGAATCCACGCACAACGTCTTCAACACCCAGATTATCGAACTCCGTGACGAAGGCCGCCTCATCGCCGCCGGCATCCTCGACTACGGCGAGCGCACCCTGGCCGGCATCCTCAATTTCTACGACCCCACCTACCACCGCCACAGCCTCGGCAAGTATCTGTTGCTGCTGAAAACCGACTATGCCCGTCGCCAGCGCCTCGACTACTATTACCCCGGCTACCTGGTGAATAATTATCCGAAGTTCGACTACAAGCTCTTTGCCTGCGCCACCGCCACGGAGGTTTTCGACAGCATCAACGGTCAGTGGCTGCCTTTTGCCTGGGAGGCCGTGCAGGCCAATTCCGCCGAGCTTTTTGCTGAGTGGTTGCCGGAAGATTTACAGGGCAACTTTAGTCCCAAATCCTGAAAGCGGCAAGCCGTTTCACGTGAAACTGGCGGCCGGGGCCGAATTGCGTAATTTTGTAGCTGTTAAAGACGGAAAATCTATTCTCGCGCAGCGTTTCGCGGAGATAGCAGAGTTGCGCAGTGTGCGGCTTTGAACTGATTCGACCGTCCTGAACTTTATAAACTCTGCGGAACTCAGCTCCCTCCGCGAACCTCTGCGCTTATGTTTCAGCAAGAAGATTACGATGTCATTGTAGTGGGCGCGGGCCACGCCGGCTGCGAAGCCGCCGCCGCCGCCGCCAACCTCGGCTCGAAAGTGCTGCTGGTGACGATGAACATGAACACCATCGCCCAGATGTCGTGCAACCCCGCCATGGGCGGCGTGGCCAAGGGCCAGATTGTGCGCGAAATCGACGCGCTGGGTGGCCAGTCGGGCATCATTACCGACCAGACCATGATTCAGTTTCGGATGCTGAACCGCTCGAAAGGCCCCGCCATGTGGAGCCCGCGCGCGCAAAGCGACCGCATGCGCTTCGCCGAAGCCTGGCGCCTGACCCTGGAAGGCATCGCCAACGTGGATTTCTGGCAGGAAGCCGTGACCGGCATCGTGGTAGAAAACGACACCGCAGTGGGCGTGAAAACTGCCCTCGGCATCGAGTTTCGCAGCAAGTCGGTGGTGCTCACCAACGGCACTTTCCTGAACGGCCTCATTCACATTGGCGAGAAGAATTTTGGCGGTGGCCGGGCGGCCGAGAAGGGCAGCCGCGGCATCACCGAGCAGCTGGTGGAGCTGGGCTTTGAAGCCGGGCGCATGAAAACCGGCACTCCGCCCCGCGTGGACGGCCGCAGTCTCGACTACTCCAAAATGGAAGCGCAGGGCGGCGACGAGGTGCCCTGCAAATTCTCCTACCTCGACACGCCGCGCCTCACGCAGCAGCGCCCCTGCTACATCACCTACACCAACGAGCGGGTGCATGACATCCTGCGCGAGGGTTTCGAGAAGTCGCCCATGTTCCAGGGCCGCATTAAGGGCCTGGGGCCGCGCTATTGCCCCAGCGTAGAGGACAAAATCAACCGCTTCGCCGATAAGGACCGCCACCAGATTTTTGTGGAACCCGAAGGCTGGAGCACCGTGGAATGCTACGTGAACGGCTTCAGCAGCTCGTTGCCGGAGGATGTGCAATACCGCGCCCTGCGCGAAATCGCGGGCTTCGAGAACGCGAAGATGTTCCGCCCCGGCTACGCCATTGAGTACGACTTTTTCCCGCCTACGCAGTTGGCGCTGACGCTCGAAACCAAGCTGATTGCGGGGCTGTATTTCGCGGGCCAAATCAACGGCACCACGGGCTATGAGGAAGCCGCTTGTCAGGGCCTGATGGCCGGCATTAACGCGCACAACAAGGTGCACGGCAAAGCACCCTTCGTTCTCAAAAGGAGCGAGGCCTACATCGGCGTGCTCATTGATGACCTGGTGAACAAAGGCACAGATGAGCCCTACCGCATGTTCACGAGCCGCGCTGAGCACCGCATTCTGCTACGTCAGGACAATGCCGACCTGCGCCTCACCCCGCTGGGCCACGAGTTGGGCTTGGCTTCGGATGAACGTTTGGAACGCGTGCGGATGAAGGAAGCCCAGACCACCGAAATCAGCACGATATTCCTGAAATTCGCCATCGAGCCGGCCGAAATAAACCCGCTGCTGGTGGAGCTGGGCTCGGCCGAAATCCACGAAAAAACCCGCGCCGTAAACTTGTTGCGCCGCCCTAACGTGGAGTTGGCTGACCTACGTCGCGCCCTGCCCGCGCTGGATGAAGCGCTGGCTTCTTTCGACGCCGAGGCGCTGGAGCAGGCCATCATCAACATCAAGTACGAAACGTATTTGCTGAAGGAGCAGCAGCAGGCCGAGCGCATGCAGGAGCTGGAAAACTTTGTAATTCAGGGCCGGCTCGACTACCGCGCCATGCCCGCCCTCAGCCACGAGGCGCGGGAAAAGCTCCTCAAGATTCAGCCCGAAACCATTGGTCAGGCTTCGCGCATCAGCGGCATCTCGCCCGCCGACGTGTCGGTGCTGATGGTGTACCTTGGGCGGTAAGATGTAGCGCGGACTTTGTGGTCCGCGAGTGGTCTAATTCCCCTCGCGGACTACAAAGTCCGCGCTACCTAAAATCTTGCGAGCTTTGCACAGCTATAAAATGAGCCGCGCCGCACCTGTGCCGGCCGGTTTTTGCCTTTAGAAGTATCCGTGTCCTACGAACGAATTGATAATTGCCCGGTTTGCGGCAAAACCGAATTCCGCAACAAGCTGGTGGTGGAAGACCGCACGGTGAGCCACGAAAGCTTCGCCATTGTACAGTGCGCGGCGTGCAGCTTCCAGTTCACCAACCCGCGGCCGAATGAGGTTGAAATCGGCAAGTATTACGAGTCCGACGCTTACGTGTCGCACAATAGCGCGGCTCAGGGCTTCGTGAACCAGGCCTACAAAATGGCGCGGTTTTTCACCATGCGCCGCAAAGTAAGCCTGCTGAACAAACTCGCCCCGCGCCGCGGAAAATTGCTGGATTACGGCTGCGGCACGGGTCATTTTCTGGCCGCCGCCAAGTCGGCCGGCTGGCAGGTGGCCGGCCTGGAGCCCAACGCCCGCGCCCGCGACGAAGCCAGCCGGCGCCTCGGCCAAACGATAGGTCAGGAGAGCCTGGCCCAGTTTCAGCCCGGCACGTTTGATGCGGTTACGCTGTGGCACGTACTGGAGCACGTGCATACCTTGAACGAGACGCTGGCCCAGCTGGTGGCCCTGCTGAAACCGGACGGCGTCATCCTCATCGCCGTGCCCAACGTGGAAAGCCTCGATGCCCAGCACTACCGCGAGCTGTGGGCGGCCTACGACGTGCCGCGCCACCTCTACCATTTCGCGCCCAAAACCATGGCCCAGCTGCTCAAAAAGCATAAGCTGACCATCCGCCAGACGCTGCCCATGCCGCTCGATGCCTACTACGTGAGTATGCTCAGCGAGAAGCACAAGGCTGAGCGCGCCGGCGGCCTGCTCACCGTGCTCAAGGCCGGCTACAAGTCGAATGCTTACGCGGAGGAGCACGAGGGGCAGTATTCGAGCCTGCTGTACGTGGCCGGGCGGCGCACCCTAGCCAGCACCTGATGCGGCCGGCGGTACAGTGGCGGCTGATGCTTGCGGCGGGCCTACTGGCCACCGCCGCCCGTGCCCAAACCGTGCCCGTGCCGCTGCCCGATTCCATCAAAAAGCCACCGCCGACCTTTGTGGCCGATACCGCCCGGCGCGTTGTGGTCGTTAGCACCACCGAGCCGACTTCCGAGGTGACGCGCCGCACGGGGCTGCGCATCGGGGCGGCCATTGTTGTTCTTACGCTCACCACGCTGCTGTTGTATAATGTCCGTTCGCGCTGAATTGCTGGCTTTGCTGGCGCTGGTTGCCTTGCTTGAAAGCTGCGCCGCCGTGGCCCCGCCCCTGGGCGGCCCCCGCGACCGCACCCCCCCGCGCCGCATCAGCAGCTCGCCCGACAGCGCGGCCCGCAACGTGAAGCAGCAGTTCGTGCGGCTCAATTTCTCGGAGCCTGTGGTGACTAAGGAGTTGAGCAAAAACCTGCTCATCACGCCCCAGCTGCCCGAAGACAACCCCTACAAGCTGCGCGAAGACCGCAACTCCATCACGCTGCTTTTCGATAAGCCGCTTGATGCCAACACCACCTATAGCTTCAATTTCCGCGAGGCTGTGGTGGACATCACCGAGGCCCTGCCGGCCAAAAACGCCTACCTCACCTTCAGCACCGGGGCCGTGCTCGACTCGGGCAAGGTGCGCGGCACCCTCACCGATGTGCTCACGGGCAAGACCGTGGAGGGTTCCAGCATCGGCCTCTACCGCGAAGGCGACACGCTGGGCGTGCGCAAAGGCCGCCCGTACTACACTGTGCTCACCGACAAAGCCGGGAAATTCAGCCTGAATTTCCTCAAAGCCGGCACCTACAAAATCTACGCCGTGGCCGACAAGAACAACAACGGCCACTACGATGAAGGCGAGAAAATTGCCTACCTGCCCACGCCCATCACCATCGAGGGCAATACCAGCAAAGACATCGCCCTCGTGCTCACCCAGCCCGATAAGCGCCCGCCGCTGATTACCTCGCGCACCCCCAGCCCCACGCAGCTGCGCCTCAGCCTGAGCGAAGGCGTGCGCACTGCCACCCTGGTCGCGCTGGACAGCAAAGCCGCCCCAGCCGCCGTAGCCGAGGCCGTTCAATTAGCCGACCGGGGCCGCTCGGTGGTGCTTTTCAAAACCCCGGAAGTGGGTGATGGCCGCTACGTCCTCACCGCTACCGACAGCACCGGCAACGTGGGCCATGATACTCTGCAAGTCAAGTTCCCAGTGCCAGCTGCGGCCAAAAAAGCACCCGCGCCGTCGCTCTATACCGTGGAGGGTGGCACGCGCAACGTGTACCCCGAAGGCCAGGTGAAATTCCAGTTTTCGGTGCCCGTGCGCATTGCCAAAGACCGGCCGTTTGGCACGCTGGTGGAGGATTCGGTGAAGCGCCGCCCGCTGCGCCTGCCCGCCGACGGCGTGCTCAGCGCCGACCGCACCGAGCTGGCCGTACGCTTCAATTCTAAAGCCAAAAAACGGCTTGAAATCCTGCTCGACAGCACCGCCATCACGGCCATTACCGCCCAAGACTTGCGCCTGAAGCCCCTGCGCCTCGGCATCAGTGAGCAGGACGTGTCGACCAGTCTTTCGGGCACTATCACCACCAAGGAGAAGAGCTTTGAGCTGCAATTGCTCGATGAGAAGTTTCAGGTGGTGGCCAGCCTGGTTTCGCCCAAGGGCACTTATTTGTTCTCGGATATGGCTCCCGGCACCTACCGCCTGCGCGTGCTCATCGACACAGACGGCGACGGCCGCTGGCGCGGCGGCGACTCCAACCTGCTGCTCGTGCCCGAACCCGTGTACCTCGACCCCAAGCCCCAGCAAGTCCGCGCCGGCTTCGATATTGTGGAGCCGCTGAAATTTTAACCGCAATGCCCTTTTCTTGTCGGGGTGCCAATCTGTCTGATTTTGCAGCAGGCAGTTCCTTACGGCATTTCGGCGTTGCTATTTAGATTGGCATTTCGCTCGCGGGCGGTGCCGCTGCCCTCCGGTTTTCACCCTTTTCCTGGCTTAGCCAAGTCTCTTCGGCAGGCTTGGTTCCGATAGCAAAATCAGCTAAAACCCATTAAGCTGTCCACATTAGTGGATAACTTTCCTTCTTTTCCAGTTACTGAGCCGCTTTTTCGCCCCTAATCCACCGCTTTTCCACGGGGTTTTCCACATCGGTTATCGGTTGAGGATAAATTCGGGGATAACCTGGGGGAAACACCCCGGCCTCTCGGGGATAAGTGGGGTAGAAGTTTTTTTGGCCAGTAGGCTGTCCGCACAGGGCAAATCGGGCGGGGATAACCGTGGATAACTTTCCCCGGGGAAAACGCCTTCCCACACCGTCATTTTTCAGGGGATAATAAAAATGTGGAAACGTGGTGGACATGTTGAAAATCGATTCAACGCACTGTAAAACAGCCTCTTGTTTTCCACAATGCCGGTGTATAGCCCGTGGATAAAACCGGTATTACCCCCACGTTATCCCCAGCGTGGATAACCTCGTCGGCTTTTCCACTTATCAACCGACCTAATGAGTGGAAATAAAAAAGGTTTTTAAGAAAAAAATTTAATCAAAAATTAAAAGTGGGGAAAACCCGAGTGGGAAAAGCTTTTCGGATTTCCTGTTCCGTTTAGCCAAAAGCGCTGCTCAAAAAAATGGAAAGGCCCGGGCGTTTTGAATTTCAAAAAGCGCCATCCCGGTTTTTGCGCGAATCCGTATGGGTTATGCACATTGCCCAAAGACCTACCAAACCTTTGATTCAGGTTTCCCCATGCCGTTCGATTACACCCTCGATTTCCATTCCGTCGATTTCCGCCAGCACCCCGAACTCTACCGCGTGGGCCGGGGCGAGCAGGGCGTGCTGCTGGTGCAGCCCTACAAGGCCGAAATCCTGCCCCACTGGCGCTTCAAAGACGCGGCGGCGGCCCGGGAGTCATCCGAGACGATTTACGGCCTGTTTGAGGCTTATTTGAAGGCCCACGACTTTGTGGGAGCCGACATGGCCCGCAAATTCATCCAGATGGGTTTTACCCGCGCCCGGCGCTACGCCAACCACGCCGGCGGCAAGAAATACGCCGGCCCCGTGCCCGCCGATAAAAAAGGCCAAAGCGGAGCCCACGGCCGCGCCGAATTGCCCCGCAATCCCCATCCCGATGTGGATAAGGTGGAAGCCGCCGCCATTTTCAAGCGCAAGTGGGACGAGGCCAAAGCCAACCCAGAATACCTGCGGCAGAAGGAAGCATTTATTGAGAAATACGGGAAGTAGGGGATAAGTGTGTGGATAAAACCGCCTGTCATCTTGAGATTGCGAAGGACCTTATCACGGCTGTTTCGTTTGGGTTTACGGCCAATCGTTTCGACGTGATAAGGTCCTTCGCTGCGCGGACGCCAGATGAGGGATGACAGGCGGCAACCAGGCACCACGCACCAACAACCAAGCCTCAACCCTACCTTTGCTTACTACCCTTCACCCCAACCCGCATGAGCACCCCCCAACCCTCCAGCATCGAGGAAAACGAAATCATTCTGGGCACCGGCATGGGCCCGCTGCGCTTCGGCGCCACCATGGACGAAGTGCGCACCCTCGTGGGCGAGCCCGAGGAAATTGAAGAGTCGGACGATGACGACGACTTCGAGCACCAGGCCTGGAACTACCACGAGGAAGACTACCTGCTCTCGCTCTACTTCGACCGCGAAGACGACTTCCGCCTGAGCTGCATCGAAACTGACAACCCCAACATGCGCCTCTACGGCGAGGCCATTTACGGCCTGAGCGTGGACCAGGTGAAGGCCCTCATGGAGCGCCACGGTCAGGCTACGCCCGAGCTGGAAACCATGGAAGAAGGTGCCATTCGCCTGTCCTACGAGAAGTCGATGATTGACTTATACTTCGAAGAGGGTGAGCTGCAGTTCGTCAATTTCGGCGTGTTCATCAACGACGACATGGAAGTGCAGTGGCCCAAATAATCTTGCTTATCCACATTTCGACGCTTTTTGGCTGTGGATAAGTGGATAAGTCGGTGATATCAGCTGGTTTAACACGCACTTTCGGCTGTTTATCGAGAAAGAGTCCCGATTATTCGTTCAGGCATTAAAAAAGGCTGCTCCCGATTAAGGAGCAGCCTTTTTTGTGTTTTGACTTGTTGGGCTTAGCGGCTACAGCAGGGCCCGGAACAGCAGGAACAGCACGCCCGACAGCACCATGGTTACTGGCAAGGTTAGCACCCAGGCCAGGGCAATATTGCGCACCATGCCGGGGTTGATGTTCTTAACGCCACGGCTGGCCACCATGCTGCCCGCGATGGACGAGGTGAGGACGTGCGTGGTAGAAGCCGGCAAACCGAACTGCGTGCTGACGCCAATCATGGCCGCCGCCACCAGCTCCGACGAGGCACCTTGGGCGTAGCTCAGGTGCTCCTTGCCGATGCGCTCGCCGATGGTTTTCACGATGCGCTGCCAGCCAATCATGGTGCCCACGGCCAGCGACAGGCTCACCATGAGCAGCACCCACCACGGGGCGTAGTCGGTGAAGGTTTTCATTTCCTTGGCGGCCGCGTCGTAGATGTTGCGGTCTTGGGTGCTTAGGCTGACGTTGGGCGAGGCCAGCAGCTTTTTGGCTCGGTTAGCGAGCAGCAGCACGTCGCGGCGAATCTCGAAACGCGTCTGCTGAGGCAATTCTTTTACTTCGGTTTTGCCGGCAAAAATGCGGTCGAGGTCGGCCGTTTTCTCCTGGATTTCAAGCAGGCTTTTCTGGTCGTTGGGGCTGAGGTCGGCGCGGTTTACGCGGCTGATGACGTACTCCACTTTGCCGAGCGACTCGCGCAGGTCGAGCGGGTTTTTGCTTTCATCGAGGGCGAAGCGGAAGGGCACAATGCCAATCAGAATCAGCATAACAAGGCCCACCCCCTTCTGGCCGTCGTTGGAACCGTGGAAGAAGCTTACCAGCGTACAGGTGGTGATAAGCAGCAGGCGAATCCAGAGGGGTGGGGGCTTGCGCTTGTGCGGCTCCTTGAAAATGGCCTTGCTGGGCGCAAAGCGCTTGAACAGGAACATCATGCCAATGGTGAGCGCGAAGCCCAGCAGCGGCCCTGCCAGCAGGGCAATGCCCGTTTCACCTGCTTTGGACCAGTTCACGGCTGTGCCGCGCGACTCGGGCAGCAGCGAATACGCAATGCCGACGCCCAGAATGGAGCCGATAAGCGCGTGCGAACTGGAGGCTGGAATGCCGTAGTACCAGGTGCCCACGTTCCAGATAATGGCGGCCAGAATGAGCGCGCCCACCATGGCAATGCCGTGGTACACGTTGGAATCGACGAGGCTTTCGACGGGCAGCAGGTAGACGATGCCCATGGCCACGCCGATGCCGCCGGCAAACACGCCGATGAAGTTCCAGAAAGCCGACCAGATGACGGCCACCCACGGCCGGAGGGCATTGGTGTAAATAACGGTGGCCACGGCGTTGGCCGTGTCGTGGAAGCCATTCACGAACTCGAACGCGCAGGCGGCCAGCAGGCACACGCCGAGGAGCAGAAGCACGTGAGGTTCTAAACCAAACATAAAGAGGGGGTTGGTGGGTATTTAGGTTGAATCATGGGTCAAAGGTAGGGAGGTAGCTTACAGACGCTATGTTACCGAATTGTGACCTCCGGTTGGCCAGGCTACGGGGAAAGGGATTTTGGGCCTTCTACGCACAAGTTTCAGCTTCAGCCGCATCGGCCTACTTTTGCAGATATGAACCCAGCAATCGAAACCACCCAGCTTAAGGATATTGTGGCCCACGCCAAGGAATACGGCTTCGTATTTCAGTCATCGGAAATCTACGACGGCCTGGCCGCCGTGTACGACTACGGCCCCAACGGCGTGGAGCTGAAAAACAACCTCAAGCGCCTGTGGTGGGAAGCCATGACCCAGCTGAACGGCAACGTAGTGGGCATCGACGCGGCTATTTTCATGGACCCGCGCACCTGGGAAGCCAGCGGCCACATCGCCGGCTTCAACGACCCGCTCATCGACAACCTCGACAGCAAAAAGCGTTACCGCGCCGATGTGCTGCTCGAAGAAAAAGCCGCCGAGTACGAAAACGCCGGCAACCCCGACCGTGGTGCCGCCCTGACCGCCGAAATGGGCCGCCTGCTCACGGCCAACGACCTGGCCGGCGTGCGCCAGCTCATCATCGACGAGAAAATTCTCTGCCCCGTTTCCAAAACCGGAAACTGGACCGAAGTGCGCCAGTTCAACCTGATGTTCTCGACCCAAGGCTCGGCCGTGGATTCGGACGCGCCGCCCGTGTACCTGCGCCCCGAAACGGCCCAGGGCATTTTCGTGAACTTCCTGAACGTTCAAAAATCGGCCCGCATGAAGATTCCCTTCGGCATTGCCCAAATCGGCAAAGCCTTCCGGAATGAGATTGTGGCCCGGCAGTTCATTTTCCGAATGCGCGAGTTTGAGCAGATGGAGATGCAATTCTTCGTGCGCCCCGGCACCGAAGGCGAGTGGTACGACACCTGGAAAGCCTCGCGCCGCAAGTTCCACGAGGCGCTGGGCCTGCCCGCCGAAAAGCTGCGCTTCCACGACCACGATAAGCTGGCCCACTACGCCAAGGCGGCAGTGGACATCGAGTACGAATTCCCCTTCGGCTTTAAGGAAATGGAAGGCATCCACTCGCGTGGCGACTTCGACCTGACCCAGCACCAGAACCTGAGCCGCAAAAAGCAGCAGTATTTCGATGCCGACATAGACCCCGCCACCGGCAAGGCCTACGGCAACTACGTGCCCTTCGTAGTCGAAACCTCGGTGGGTGCCGACCGCCTCTTCCTGGCCACGCTCTGCAACGCCTACCAGGAAGAAACCATCACGGAAGGGGAGGGCGACGCCCAAACCACCAAAACCCGCACCGTGCTGAAGCTGCACCCCGCCGTGGCCCCGGTGAAAGCGGCCATCTTCCCGCTCGTCCGCAAAGACGGCATGCCGGAGAAGGCCCAGGAAATCTTCGACGCGCTGAAGTTCGATTTCCGCCTCGTGCTCGAAGAGCGCGACGCCATCGGCAAGCGCTACACCCGCCAGGACCTCATCGGCACGCCCTTCTGCATCGTGGTTGATGGCCAGACGCTGGAAGACGAAACCGTGACCGTGCGCCACCGCGACTCCCGCGAGCAGACCCGCATGCCGATTTCGGAGCTGCGCCAGTACATCGGCGAGGCGGTGAGTTTCCGCCGCATCTTCGAGCAGCTGTAGGAATAGTTGTTTTAAAAGCAAAAAGCCCCGTTTCATTGCCTGAAACGGGGCTTTTTGCGTGTAGGGGCGGGGCTTGCCCCCGCCCGTCGTTGCAAGGAATCGTTGAGACGGTGCGAACGGCGGGCGGGGGCAAGCCCCGCTCCTACATCCGTCAGGCTCCCTTCTCAGTGGGAGAGAGGCCAGCCCCGTAGGGGTCTCGTGCGGTTGCCCAGCGCCGTGCTTACGTAACTTTGCCTCTTTACAAGGAATTTATGTGGCAACACCTCGCCTTATTCATCATCCGATTCCGCATTTCGCTGATTGCGATATTAGCCGTCATCACCGTCTTCATGGCCTGGAAAGCCAAGGACGTGGAAATGACCTACGACTTTGCCCAGGTGGTGAGCGAGAAGGACCCGGACATGCTCTATTTCAAGCAGTTCAAACGGACCTTCGGCGAAGATGGCAACGTGCTGGTGATAGGCTTACAGGACAGCTCAGTCTACAAGCTGGATAACTTCAACGAGTTCCGCCTGCTCACCGATACGCTGGCCAAAGTAGAAGGCGTGAACGGCGTGCTGAGCGTGAGCAAACTCTTGAACATCAGCAAGGACACGGCTAATAACAGCTTCAAAGCCGCTCCCATTTTCAAAACGCCGCCGCGCTCACAGAAGGAACTCGACAGCCTGATGCGCGTCGTGAACAGCGTGGAGTTCTACAAGGGCCAGCTCATCAGCCCGAACACCGGGGCCACGCTGCTGGCCCTCACGATGGACCCGAAATACCTGAATTCATCAAAGCGTCAGGCGGTGATGAACAACATTCTGGGCTTCTCGGCGCAGTTTGAGAAGAAAACGGGCATCAAGCTGCACTACGCCGGCCTGCCCTACGTCCGCTCCACGATGACGAGCAAAGTGGCCGGGGAGATGAAGTTCTTCACCATTCTGGCCATGATTGTGACCGGGATTACGCTGCTGGTTTTCTTTAGAACTTGGTCGGCGGTGCTGTTTCCACTCGTGGTGGTGGGCGTCACCGTTATCTGGTGCATTGGCTCCATTGTGCTGCTGGGCTTCAAAATCAACCTTTTGACGGGTCTGATTCCGAGCATCATCATCGTTATCGGTATCCCGAACTGCACCTACCTGCTCTCGCGCTACCACTACGACTACCGAAAATCGGGCAACCAGATGTTGGCCATGACGCGGGTCATCCGCAAAATCGGCCTCGTCACGCTGATGAACAACACGACTACCGCCGTGGGCTTCATCGTGTTTGCCTTCACCGACATTGCCATTCTTTACCAGTTCGGCCTCGTCGCCACCATCAACATTTTCGCGGCCTTCATCATCAGCTTCATCCTGATTCCGGCCGCCTTCACCTACCTGCCGCCCCCCACCGCCAAGCAGCTGGAGCATCTTGATGCCGCGCCCCTCACCAAGCTGCTGGAGTTCTTCGACCACCTCGTGCTCGACCGCCGGCCCACCGTGTACATCGCCGCGCTGGTTCTGGTGGCGGGCGCCGCCATCGGTATCTCGCGCATCGAAGCCGTGTCCTACATGGTGGATGACCTGCCCAAGAAAAGCTCGGTAAACTCCGATTTGGCTTTCTTCGAGAGTCACTTCAACGGCGTGATGCCGCTGGAATTTGAAGTTGATACCCACAAGAAAAAAGGCCTATTCAAGCTGAAAAACCTGGAGAAAATCGACCAGTTCGAGAAGTATCTGCGCACCCAGCCGGAGTTGTCGCCACCCGTCAGCCTGGTGACCTTCCTCAAGGCCAGCACCCAGGCATTTTACAACGGCAACCCGTCGTTCTACCGCCTGCCCGATAACTCGGAAAAGAACTTCATTCTGAGTGCGCTGGCTAACTCCGGCGGCTCGGCCGGCGGGGCGGGTATGAACAGCAAGCTGCTGCGCTCATTCATCGACAGCACTAGTCAGAAGGCCCGTATTAGTCTGAAAATCGCTGACATCGGCTCCCAGAACCTGGACACGCTGATGAACACGAAAATCATCCCGGAGATGAATCGCATCTTCAAAGGGACGGGCATGGACATCCGCCCCACGGGCACGACAATCATTTTCACGAAGGGCAACGAGTACGTCATTCACACCCTGCGCGACAGCCTGTTTATGGCCTTCGGGCTGGTGGGTTTGGTGGTACTCATCCTGTTCCGCTCGTTCAAAACGGTATTATTTGCCCTCATCCCCAACGCCGTCACGCTTATTCTCACGGCAGGTATTATGGGCTATTTCAACATCGCGCTCAAGCCCAGCACGGCCCTGATTTTCGTGATTGCGCTGGGGATTGATGGGGACAACTCCATCCATTTGCTGGCCAAATTCCGACAGGAAATGGCCCTGAACGGCGGCCGGGTGCGCGAAGCCGTATCCGTGACGCTGAGCGAAGCGGGCACCAGCATGATTTACACGAGCATCGTGTTGTTCGTGGGTTTCAGCATCTTCGCCTTCAGCGAATTTGGCGGCACCAAGGCGCTGGGAATGCTAATGTCGGCGTCGCTGTTGATAACCAACTTCTCCAACCTGATACTGTTGCCTTCCTTGCTCGTGACATTTGAGCACGGCAAGGGCGACACGGACACCAACGCCCTCATCCGGCACTACGATGAGTCGTACCATGAGGAGGACGATGACGCCGACCTGAACCTGAAAGAAATGCACAAAGCCTCCGATTACGAAGGCGATTATTCGATTTAGAACGATGTAGAGACGCAATATTTTGCGTCTCGTCGTTGAACGACTCGCGTTGAACGACCCCATCAGAACGACCCAAAAAGAACGACCAAACCCGCGCAGAACAAACAACATCAGCAACGACGAGACGCAAAATATTGCGTCTCTACATCGTGCAAACTGCTCTACATAAATGAAATACCCCGAATACAAGCAGCCGCTCAACTACGGCCAGCTCGGCGAGGACATCCTCGCCTGGTGGAAGGAGCACGGCATCTTTGAAAAGAGCGTTAGCAGCCGCGAAGGCCAGCCCACGTTCGTGTTTTACGAAGGCCCCCCGTCGGCCAACGGCGCGCCCGGCATCCACCACGTCATGGCGCGCACGGTGAAGGACATTTTCGGCCGCTACCAGACGCTGCTCGGCAAGCAAGTGCCCCGCAAAGGCGGCTGGGACACCCACGGCCTGCCCATCGAGCTGCAGGTGGAGAAGGAGCTGGGCATCACGAAGGAGGACATCGGCAAGAAAATCAGCGTGGAGGACTACAACCAGCGCTGCAAGGAAACCGTCATGCGCTTCAAGGCGCAGTGGGACGACCTGACCGAGAAAATGGGCTACTGGGTCGACCTCAACGACCCCTACGTGACCTTCGAGCCGGAGTACATCGAAAGCTGCTGGGCGCTGCTCAAGAAGCTCTACGACAAAGGCTTGCTCTACAAGGGCTACACCATCCAGCCGTATTCGCCGGCTGCCGGCACCGGCCTGTCGTCGCACGAGCTGAACCAGCCCGGCACCTACAAGGACGTGAAGGACACGACCGTGGTGGCGCAGTTCAAGGTGAAGCACACGGAGGTTTCGAAGAAGCTTTTCGCCGCTGCCGGCGATGATGCCAGCGTGTACATCCTGGCCTGGACGACCACGCCTTGGACCCTGCCCGCCAACACCGGTTTGGCGGTGGGCAAGAACATCCCGTACCAACTCATCCGCACCTTCAATCCCTACACCTACGCGCCCATTCACGTGGTGTTAGCAAAGGCGTTAGTGAGCCGTTATTTCAACGAAAAGGGCGCTGCGGCACCGCTGGAAGGCTATGCCGAGGGCGACCATAAGGTGCTGCCCTGGCGCTTGGAAGGCGAGTTTACGGGCGCTGATTTGGTGGACATCAAGTACGAGCGCCTGTTCGATTTCACGCCGTTTGAAGGGGAGGAGCGGGCTTTCCGCGTCATCAACGGCGACTTCGTGACCACGGAGGATGGCACGGGCATCGTGCACATCTCGCCCACGTTTGGCGCCGATGACTTCCGGGCCGCGCAGCTGGCCGACATCCCGGCGCTGATGGTGCCGGATGCCGAAGGCACCCTCGGCCCCATCGTGGACCGGACGGGCCGCTACGTGCCCCAAATGGGCGAGTTTGCGGGCCGCTGGGTGAAGAACTACGACGGCCACGACGAATCCGGCGCCGACTATAAAACGCTGGACGAGAGCATCGTCATCAAGATGAAGGGCGACGGCACGGCCTTCAAAGTGGAGAAGTACGAGCACACCTACCCGCACTGCTGGCGCACCGACAAGCCCGTGCTCTACTACCCGCTCGATTCCTGGTTCATCAAGACCACGGCGGTGAAGGACCGGCTCATCGAGCTCAACAAAACCATCAACTGGAAGCCCGAAAGTACCGGTACCGGCCGCTTTGGCAACTGGCTGGAGAACCTGGTAGACTGGAACTTAAGCCGCTCGCGCTACTGGGGCACGCCGCTGCCCATCTGGCGCACCCAGGACCGGACGGAGGAAATCTGCATCGGCAGCATCGCCGAGCTGAAGGCAGAGATTGACAAGGCCGTCGCGGCCGAAATCATGACCCACAACCCCTACGCCAACGGCGAAAAAGTGGACCTACACCGGCCTTACGTCGACGATATTTTCCTCGTCTCGCCCACCGGCCAGCCCATGTACCGCGAGGCCGACCTCATCGACGTGTGGTTCGACTCCGGGGCCATGC
The DNA here is from genome assembly GCF_054776495.1 of Hymenobacter segetis. Lineage (NCBI taxonomy): Bacteria > Pseudomonadati > Bacteroidota > Cytophagia > Cytophagales > Hymenobacteraceae > Hymenobacter > Hymenobacter segetis. Next base: position 809,895 of record NZ_BAAHBV010000003.1, read on the forward strand.
CCTACGCGCAGTGGCACTATCCGATTGAAAACGAGGGTCAGTTCCAGAAGAATTTCCCTGCCGATTTCATCGCCGAAGGCGTGGACCAAACCCGCGGCTGGTTCTTCACGCTGCACGCCCTGGCCGTGATGCTGGAAGACTCCGTGGCATTCAAAAACGTGATTGCCAACGGCTTGGTGCTGGCCAAGGACGGCCAGAAGATGAGCAAGCGCCTCGGCAACGCCGTCGACCCGTTTGCCACCATCAAGCAGTTCGGCCCCGATGCCACCCGCTGGTACCTCATTGCCAACGCGCCACCGTGGGACAACCTCAAGTTCGACCCCGCCGGCGTGACCGAAGTGCAGCGCCGTTTCTTCGGCACGCTCTTCAATACGTACTCGTTCTATGCGCTTTACGCGAACCTGGACGAGTTTCAGACAAGCGAATTCAACCGCATTCCGCACGCGGATTTGAGCGAGCTGGACCGCTGGGTGCTGAGCAAACTGCAGTCGCTGATTGTGGAAGCCCGCGGGCACTTGGACAATTACGACCCCACGAAGGCCGCCCGCGCCATCCAGGATTTCGTGACCGACCAGCTCTCGAACTGGTACGTGCGCCTCTCGCGCCGCCGTTTCTGGAAAGGCGAACTCACTCAGGATAAGCGCGCTGCATTCGAAACCTTGCAGGAATGCCTGGTGGTGGTGGCGCAGTTGATGTCGCCCATCGCGCCCTTCTTCGGTGAGTGGCTGTACAAGAACATGACCGACGGCATGCGCGCCGAGGCCGTAGCCAAGAACACGCCCCTGGCTCCGGAATCGGTGCATTTGACGCTGCTCGTAGAAGCTGATACGGCCCGCATCGACCCGAAGCTGGAGGAGCGCATGGAGCTGGCCCAGCGCATCAGCTCGCTGGCCCACTCGCTACGCAAAAAGTCGGTGCTGAAGGTGCGCCAGCCGCTGCAGCGCATCCTGGTGCCGGTGCTGAACGACTCGACCAAGGAGCAAGTCGGCCTCGTGGAGGACCTGATTTGCGCCGAAATCAACGTGAAGCACATCGAATTCCTCGACGACGAGAGCGAAAGCGGCGTGCTGGTGAAGTCGGTGAAGCCCAATTTCAAGCGCCTCGGCCAGCAATACGGCCCGCGCCTGAAGGCCGTGGGTGCCCGCATTCAGCAGATGACGGCGGCTGAAATTAGCAAGCTGGAGAAGGAGGGAAGCCTCGCCGTGGAAGTCGATGGCCAGCCCATCACGCTCGCCCCGGACGATGTGGAAATCCGCACCGACGACCTGCCCGGCTGGCTCGTGGCCACCGACGGCCCGCTCACCGTGGCCCTCGATGTGACCCTGACCGACGAGCTGCGCCAGGAGGGCCTGGCCCGCGAGCTGGTGAACCGCCTGCAGAACCTGCGCAAAGACTCGGGCCTGGAAGTGCAGGACAAAATCCGCGTCACGATGGCAGACCAGCAGCCCGAGCTCACGGCCGCCGTGGCCGCGTTCGGCGACTACATCCGCACCGAAACGCAGGCCCTCGTCCTCACCTTCGCGGCCGATGTGAACGGTGGCTCGGTGCTCGAATTTGATGACTACTCCGTGCCGGTCTTTTTGGAGGTCGCAACTAGCTGAGGATGAATGACTCGCCAGGAGGTGAAATCCCCGGCGAGTCCTCCGCCGCACAAACAGTCGATAAGCTCGTCTTTATCCGTTCAAAACATCAGACAGTCAGTTATAAAAAGTATAAAAACGATAGAAAGAAGGTCGGCAACTGTCCGTTCTGAAAATGCCGTTTTAGTACCGATTTCTGGCTTCAATCTCTTCGATTTTCGGCCCTGCCTGAATGCACCCAACCCTCACCAATCGCCAGCAAACCGCTGCCAAATTCTTCCTGCTGGCGCTGTTCGTCATTGCCCTCGACCAGCTCTCGAAGTGGGCCGTGCACACCTACATGCAGCCCGGCATGGCAGGCGAAATCCGTCTGATGGGCGACTGGGCCAAGCTGCACTACACGCTGAACCCCGGCATGGCCTTCGGGGCCGAACTGCCCGCGCCATATGGCAAGCTGGTTCTCAGTGGGTTCCGGCTGCTGGCGGTGTTTGGCCTGAGCTACTACATTATCCGCCTCTGCAAGCAGCGCGCCGCCGCCGGCTACATCGCCTGCATGGCCCTCATCCTCGGCGGCGCGGTCGGCAACCTGATTGACTCGGTTTTCTACGGCGTCATCTACGACAACGCGCCGTTTGGCTCGCCCACGCGCTGGTTCTACGGCCAGGTCATCGACATGCTCTACGTCGACATCTACGAAGGTTTCCTGCCCCAAAACTGGCCGCTGATAGGAGGGAAGTACGTCTCGCTCTGGCCCATCTTCAACATCGCCGATTCCTCCATTTTCATCGGTGTAGCGTTGATTCTGCTCAATCAGAGCCGCTTTTTCAAGCAGGAAGAGCCTGTGGCCGTAGCCGAGAAACACAGCGAGCCGCTGGTAGCTCCTGACTCGGAAAATCTGGGGTAGCGGCGCATCCTTGAACGAAAAGGAACGTCATGCAGAGCGTAGCGAAGCATCTCGCGTGTGGTAGTAACTCAATCGAATGGATTACTTCGGCACGCGAGATGCTTCGCTACGCTCTGCATGACGTTCTTTTGTGTTCTCTTTTGCCCGCCAATTCTGCCCCCGGGCACCCTCCAAAATGCACCCAACGCTCACCACCCGCCAGCATTCTGCGGCTAAATTCTTCCTGCTGGCCCTGTTCATCATTGCCATCGACCAGCTATCGAAGTATTTGGTGCACACCTACATGCAGCTCGGTTCGGCTGGTGAGATTCCGATTTTCGGCCAGTGGGCCAAGCTCACCTACACGCTGAACCCCGGCATGGCCTTCGGGGCCGAGCTGCCCGCGCCCTACGGCAAGCTGGTGCTCACCGGCTTCCGCATGCTGGCCGTGGGCGGGCTGATTTACTACATTATTCGCCTCTGCCGCCAGCGCGTGGCGGCCGGCTACATCGCCTGTATGGCCCTCATCCTCGGCGGCGCGGTCGGCAACCTGATTGACTCGATTTTCTACGGAATTATCTACAATAATGCCCCTATAGGCTCGCCTACGCGCTGGTTCTACGGCCAGGTCATCGACATGATTTTCGTGCCACTGTACGTGGGTTATTTCCCCAAATCCTGGCCCCTCATCGGCGGCTCGTACAGCAACGGTTTCCCCATCTTCAACATCGCCGATTCCTCCATCTTCATCGGCGTCGCCTTGATTCTGCTCAACCAAAGCCGCTTTTTCAACGAATCGCAGCCCGCCGCCGCTCCCAACGAGCCCCAGCCCCTAGTCGCTGCCGATGCTGAGAAGCTGGCGTAGCAGGGGAGGGGCAGACGGTGGAATCTTTGAACGTCATGCTGAGCGCAGTCGAAGCATCTCTACCGCTTCGTTGCAAAGACCTCATACTCTATGGCTAAGTGGAGAAATTTAAATGGGATTCCCCACAACATCACTCAAAGTTTCTTTGGAACTGAGAGGTTCTATAGCTGCGGCTATATGGGTGATTGGTTGTTGCATGCAGCAAGAAAGCTGAATCTAACAAACGCCTCTCTCAATGTTCTGGAAGCCTCTTTTGAGCCCGCCGAATTAAATCTTTATCCGTTGGTTCTTCATGCGAAGAACTTGAAAACGATAATTGACAAAGAGTTACTCGCAAATGGGTTCGACACGGATTTTATAACGGAAGCACATATCAATTTTCAATTTCTGAACCCCAATATTTATTGGGTCGGAATCTATTGTTTTCCCTACCTTATTGACAAAACAGGCAGACGTTATGAGCCTGGACGGATAATCGCAGAAGGTCTTGAGCCGTATTTCGACCCTTTTGATGAAAAGAATATTTATCCGGCAGGCGTAAAGAAGCCTGATTAGGGACATCGTTCGGTAGAGATGCTTCGGCTGCGCTCAGCATGACCGTTCTTGTGTATTGACGTTCTTGCGTACCTAAATAGCTCAAAACAGCCTACAGCCGCTCAAAACCACCCCCAACCGTTACCCATAACTCCCTCCGTGCCCAACCCGCTGCTCACCGTTTCCAACCTCACCATTGACTTCTCCAGCCACCGCGGCGACGTGCGGGCCGTGGACAACGTGTCGTTTGAGCTGCACCGGGGCGAAACGCTGGCCATAGTGGGCGAATCCGGCTCGGGCAAATCCGTGACGTCGCTGGCGCTGCTGGGGCTGATTCCGATGCCGCCCGGCCGCATTGCCAGCGGCCAGGCCCTCTTCCAGTCCGAAAAGCTGGGCCAGACCGACCTGCTGAAACTCTCCGAAACCGACCTGCGCCAGGTGCGCGGCAACGACATCGGCATGATTTTCCAGGAGCCGATGACCTCGCTGAACCCCGTGTACACCTGCGGTAGCCAGGTGGTGGAAGCCCTGCGCCTCCACACCGACCTCAGCGAGGCCGCTGCCAAGGCCCGCACCATCGAGCTATTCACCGAGGCGCAGCTGCCGCGCCCCGAAGCCATTTTCGGCAGCTACCCGCACGAAATCTCGGGTGGCCAGAAGCAGCGCGTCATGATTGCCATGGCCATGGCCTGCCGCCCGGCCCTGCTCATCGCCGACGAGCCCACCACGGCCCTCGATGTGACGGTGCAGGCCCGCATGCTACGCCTGATTGACGACCTGCGCCGCCAGCACAACACGGCCGTCCTCTTCATCACCCACGACCTCGGCGTGGTGGCCGAAATCGCCGACCGCATTCTGGTGATGTACCGGGGCAAGGTCGTGGAACAGGGGAGGGTGCTGGATATTTTTTCAAATCCGCAACATCCGTACACAAAAGGCCTGTTGGCGTGCCGTCCGCGCCTCTCGGTGGGCAAAAAACGCCTCCCCGTGGTGGCTGATTTCATGCGGGAAGACGCCAGCGGGCAACTTTTGGCCCAGCCCGCGCCCGTGCTTCCGCTGCCAGATGAGGCACTTGCGGAATCTTCGCCCGAAGTGGAGGCCCAGCAGTTACACGATAAAAGCGAAACCGCCAAAACGTTCCCCGTGGAACATGGCATTTTGGAGGATGTTCCACGCCCTGCCGGGCTTACTCCGGGACCCGTTGCCGCGCCCGTCGGGGCCGCCGCGTCCAACGGTTCTGAGCCGCTTCTCCAGGTTCAAAACCTGCAGGTCTACTTCCCGCTTCGCAAGGGCTTCTTCCGCCGCGCCACCGACTACGTGCGGGCCGTGGACGATGTCAGCTTCACGCTCTACCCCGGCGAAACCATCGGCCTCGTGGGCGAGTCGGGCTGCGGCAAGACCACGCTGGGCCGGGCCCTGCTCCGCCTCACGGAACCAACGGCGGGCAGCATCCTGTTTGAAGGAACCGATTTGGCGAAGCTGTCGAGCGGGGACCTGCGCCGCCGTCGGCGCGATTTGCAGCTGGTGTTTCAGGACCCCTACGCCGCGCTGAATCCGATGCTGACCGTGGGCGAGGCCATCTGGGAGCCGATGCGCGTGCATAACGTGGGCGGCACTCGCCAGCAGCAAAAGGCCCGAGTGCTGGAGCTGCTGCGCACCGTGGGGCTGCGCGATGAGCATTTCCAGCGCTACCCGCACGAGTTCAGCGGCGGGCAGCGGCAGCGCATCTGCATTGCCCGGGCGCTGGCCTTGCAGCCCAAATTGATTGTCTGCGACGAGTCGGTTTCGGCCCTCGACGTCTCGGTGCAGGCGCAGGTCCTGAACCTGCTCAACGACCTCAAACGTGAGTTCGGCATCACCTATCTGTTCATCACGCACGACCTGTCCGTGGCCCGGTTTATGAGCGACCGGCTGCTGGTCATGCACCAGGGCCGCATCGTGGAGAGCGGCCCGGCGGCGGCCATCTACGCCGCTCCCCAACACGAATACACCCAAGGCTTGCTAGCCGCCATCCCGAAGGACAGCCTGGCCGACATCGAAGCCGCCGTAGCCAGCCGGGCGTAGCTGTAGCGTGGACTCTGCGAGTCCGCGCATCGTCGGGCGGTATATCGTTCGCCCAAGCGCGGACTCGCAGAGTCCACGCTACAGCACTCGCGCTACTCCGCGCTTGCCTCAATACCTTGCGCCGCCAGACGCTACTTGAGCAGCGCTGATGAAGCTCCAGATGCTGGCTGCTACTGCGTCAATCCCAATCCCGCGCGGACTCGCAGAGTCCACGCTACAACCTCCCGGCCCGGCCCGCGTTTCACTATGCGGCGCGGCCCAGCCAGCCACTCATTTTTCCGCTCTCGCCGCCTGCGACCAAACCACTTTTCGGCGGCCACTTTTACCCCAAATGAATACCCCCGAAAACCCCAAGGCTCCCCGCGCCAAGCGCGAAAAGCCCGAACCCGCGGCCATCACCCAAGACCAAGTCCTGCGCGTCTTCGCCGACAACCCCACCAAAGTTCTCGCCTACCGCCAGCTCTCGCGCCGCCTCGGCGTCACGACAAAGGGCCAGCGCGAGGAGATTTTTGCCCACATCAAGGTGCTGCGCAAAAACGGCCTCATTACGCTGCTCCAAAACGACGAATACCGCCTCGCCGATGCGGACGCCGTAGCGGCAGCTTTGATGCCGTCCAGCGCCAAAAAATCAACCAAAAAAGGCGACTCGCCCATTGCCCCGCCCCGCAACCGTTCGGTGCAGGCCGAGTTCGGCCAGGACCCCATTGTGCACCGCCGCCGCTCGGCTGGCTTCGACTACGTGGACGGCGACGACCGCCCCGAGCGCGCCCCGTCGAACACCGTCATCGGCACCGTCGATTTGGCCACGCCCAACTTCGCCTTCGTGGTGCCGGAGGGCACGGGCGAATCCGACGACATCCGCGTGTTCACCGACCAGCTCAAGTTTGCCCTGCAGGGCGACGTGGTGCGGGTGCGCCTGCGTAGCGGCTCCCGCGACGGCCGCCCGATGGGCGACGTGGTGGAAGTCCTCAAGCGGGTGCGCCCCGAAATCGTGGGCCGCATCCAGATTCAGGGCACGCTCGGCTTCGTGAAGCCGGACAACCGCAAGGTGTATTTCGACGTGTTCGTGCCGCCGCATTTGCTGCACGAGTCGCGCAACGGCGACAAGGTGCTGGTCCGCATCAACGAGTTTCCGGAGGACAGCAGCCGGCAGCCGGTGGGCGAGGTCATCCGCAACTTCGGCGCGGCCGGCGGCAACGAGGCCGAGATAAACGCCATCATGGCCGAGTTCGGCTTGCCCTTCGAATTCCCCTCGGAAGTGGAGGAGGAATCGGAAGGCATCAGCGAGGTGATTGCGGAGGATGAGATTGCCCGCCGCCGCGACTTCCGCAACATCACCACTTTCACCATCGACCCCGCCGACGCCAAGGATTTCGACGATGCCCTGAGCATCCGGAAGCTGGAAAACGGCCATTGGGAAATCGGTGTGCACATCGCCGACGTCACCCACTACGTGCGCCCCGGCACCGAGCTGGAGCGCGAGGGCAAGCACCGCGCCACCTCGGTTTACCTCGTCGACCGCGTGATTCCGATGCTGCCCGAGCGCCTCTCCAACGGCCTCTGCTCGCTGCGCCCGAACGAGGACAAGCTCACCTTTTCGGCCGTGTTCGAGCTGGATGAAAACGGCAAGCTCTACGAATCGTGGTTCGGCAAAACCATCATTCACTCCGACCGCCGCTTCAGCTATGAGGAGGCGCAGGAGCGCATCGAAAGGAAGGAGGGCGACTACGCCGAGGAGATAAATCTGATGAACGGCATCGCGCATAAGCTGTGTGCGCTGCGCTTCAAGCAGGGGGCCATCACCTTCGAAACCCAGGAAGTGAAGTTCCGGCTGGATGAGCACGGCAAGCCGCTCGGCGTGTACGTGAAGGAGCGCAAGGATGCCCACAAGATGATTGAGGAGTTCATGCTGCTGGCCAACCGCAAGGTGGCCGAGTTCGTGTTCAACCTCAAAAAGACCAAGCCGCGCTTCACCATGGTGTACCGCACCCACGACGCGCCCGAGCCCGAACGCCTCCAGACCTTCGCCCTCTTCGCCCAGAAATTCGGCTACAAGCTCAAGCTCGAAAACCCGAAGAAAATCAGCACCGAGCTCAACAACCTCAGCTCCGAGGTGATGGGCAAGCCCGAGCAAAACGTGCTGCAGGGCCTGGCCATTCGCACCATGAGCAAGGCCATCTACACCACCGAGCCGCTCGGCCATTTCGGCCTGGCCTTCGACCACTACTCGCACTTCACCTCGCCCATCCGCCGCTACCCCGACATGATGGCCCACCGCCTGCTAGAGCACTACCTGCTCGGCGGCAAGAACGTGGCCGTCGAGCCTGTGGAAGAAGAGTGCAAGCACTCCTCGGCCCGTGAGAAACTAGCGGCCAACGCCGAGCGCGCCAGCATCAAATTCAAGCAGGTCGAGTTCATGGCCGATGAAATTGGCAACACTTTCAAGGGCGTCGTATCGGGCCTCACCGAGCGCGGCATGTACATCGAAATCGAGGAGAACAAGTGCGAGGGCATGGTCCGCATCAGCGACATTCCCGGCGACGAGTACGAGCTCGACAAGGACAACTACCGCATCGTGGGCCGCCGCAACAAGCGCATCATCCAGTTCGGCGATGAGATGATGGTAGTCGTAAAATCCGCCAACCTCCTCGACCGCACCATCGACTTCGAGTTGGTCGACGACCGTCCCGACTTCGTGAAAAAGCGCGAAGCCGACGAGCGCAAACAGCGCAGCAGCGAGCCCCGCGGCTACCGCGACCACAGCGGCGGCAAGGGTCACAGCAAGGGGGGGCACAAGGGCAACAAGCGCCGCTAGCCGTCGCCTGTCATTGCGAGGGGAGCGCAGCGGACCGCGGCAATCTTTCCTCCCAATGCGACCAACCCCGAGATGTGATAAGCCTCGACTCCACCCAGAGTCGGGGCTTGTTATTTAATTTTATCAGTAATTCCACAGCCCAATGCTGCGATTTATCAAGTACGCTTTCTCCTCAATCGGCTTATTGTATCTGACGTTTCTCAACTCAGCATACAAGTTGCACTACGGTGAACATGGGCGGGAGTACTTCAATGATGATTCCATCTTCTTCGGGATGATGCTGTCCGGTTTCTTGCTGCTTGTGCACCTTTTCAGCATCTTCCTGGCGACCGTAGTCCTCCGGAAAGGCAGGCCTGAAAAAGCCGATATGTTCTTCGCGCTTGCCTTTCTCTTGCACCTTGGCTACTGGATTTATTGTGCTAATAGCGGGGCAGCGATGCACGAACAATGAGGAGCTCCAAACCAAAGCTCGACAAGCCCCGGTTCTAACCAGAACCGGGGCTTGTCGCTTTATCAGGCATCTGGCTTTGAGAGGACGGATTGCCGCGTTCCGCTGCGCTTCACTCGCAATGACAGATGCCCCCGTTCTTTGCACCACCTATGACCCCAGCCGACTTCCCCGCTAACATCACTGCCGCCCTCGCCCAACTCGACTACGGCCAAGCCCCCGATACCCTCTACGCCCCCATTCGCTACATCATGGGTTTGGGCGGCAAGCGCATCCGGCCGCTGCTCACGCTGCTTGGCGCCCACCTCTTCACCGACGACCTCAGCGGCATCCTCAAGCCCGCCCTGGCCACCGAAGTCTTCCACAATTTCACCCTCCTCCACGACGACCTGATGGACCAGGCGCCCCTGCGCCGCGGCCAGGCCACCGTGCACGAAAAGTGGAACCCCAACGTCGCCATCCTCTCCGGCGACGTGATGCTGGTGCGGGCCTATGAGCTGTTCCTGGAAGTGCCGCCCGCGCTGCTCCCCCGCATCCTCGCCCGCTTCAGCCAGACGGCCGCTGAGGTCTGCGAAGGCCAGCAGTGGGACATGAATTTCGAAACCGAGCCCCAGGTCAGCATCGCCCAATACCTGGACATGATTCGCCTGAAAACGGCCGTCCTCCTTGGCTTCTGCCTGGAGCTGGGCGCCCGCCTCGCCGGCGCTTCCGAAGAAGATGCCGAGCACCTGCGCCAGTTCGGTACCGACATCGGCCTGGCCTTCCAGCTGCGCGACGACCTGCTCGACGTGTATGGCGACGCCGCCACCTTCGGCAAGCGCGTGGGCGGCGACATCATCTCCGACAAGAAAACCTTCCTCCTGCTATCCGCCCAAGCCCAGGCCAACGCCGCCCAGCAAACCACCCTGGCCCAGCACATCGGCCAGCCCGTAGTCGATGCCGAAGCCAAAGTGCAGGCCGTGCGCGCCATCTACGACGAGCTCGAAATTCGCCCCCAGACGGAAGTTCTCATCAACGACTACTTCCAGGATGCCTTGCAGCATCTGGAGCGCGTAGCGGCCCCCGCAGCCCGCAAAGAACCCCTTCACCGCCTCGCACTCCAGCTCATGGACCGCGAAAACTAACCCCTCAGTGTTCAACCCCATCCTGATACTCGTCGGCCTCACGGTCCTCGTTTCCGCCTACGCCTGGTCCAATCACGACCTCATGGAGTCCTGGATATTGCGCCCCTACCGCATGGCCCGCGACAACAGCCAGTGGTACCGCTTCCTCACCTCCGGCTTCCTGCACGCCGACTGGGGCCACCTGCTCTTCAACATGATTGCCTTCTACTCCTTCGGGCAACTCGTACTCGACGTGTTGGCCAACGGCACCGGCGCGCCCGGCCTCGATGGCTTCGGGGCCATGGGCGGCATCTGGCGCTTCCTGCTGCTCTACCTAGGCGGCATCGTGGTATCCGATATCCCCACCTATTTCCGCCACCGCGACGACCGCAATTACGGCAGCCTCGGGGCCTCGGGCGGCGTAGCCTCCGTGCTTTTCGCCGGCGTCATCTACTCGCCGCTGAACAAAATCTACATGATGTTCATCCCGGTAGGCATCCCCGGCTTCATTTTCGGCTTCCTCTACCTGGCCTATTCCTACTATCAGGGCCGCCGCCGGGGAGACAATATCAATCACGATGCCCACTTCTATGGCGCCATCTACGGCGTGGTACTCACGTTGCTATTCATGCCTGCTGCTGGTATTGAGTTTGTTCGCCAAATCAGTCGATTTATTGGTTTAAATAGTTGATTACCAATTAATTAACATTAAAAAAATCGAATTCTCATATCTTATTTGAAACCCATTGCGTAAGGGAAACTCAGACACATTCTTTCACCTTGTTTCCCCTGTCATGCGTACCCTTCGTCATTACACCTCCCGCCTCCCGCTCGCGGCCCTTCTTCTCCCGCTGATGTTGCTGGCCACCTCGTGCAGCCGCTTCAACAACGATGGCAGCTTGGCCACATGGGGCTACGTCCTGCTTGCCCTCGATATCATAGCTATGCTCGACGTATTCCGTCAGCCCTGGACTATTGGCAAAAAGCTGCTGTGGGCCGTCATCATTTTCATCTTCCCCTTGGGCGGCCTCATCATCTACTACATCTTCGCCGGTCGCGGCAAGTCAAACACCGGCATCGTGTAGCCTCCACCGATGCTTTAGAAACGAAAATGCCCCGACCATCTGGCCGGGGCATTTTCGTTTCTAAAGCATTCCTGAAAACGCCAGTTAATCTAATTCAGCAGCCGCTTCTTCTCCAGCCGTGCCACGCCACGCAGCAACTCGCCGCTGTTCGTAATCTGCGTCAGCTGCCAATGGTCGCCCTGGCGGCGCATCTTCACTTCCACCACCATCGTGGTGTCGTATTTGGGCTGCGTCACCTCCAGGCCCACGAAAGCATTGTCGCCCTCCTCCCGGGTGTATTTGATGCCTTTAAACTCGCTCTCCGGGCTCACAACTTTGCTGGCCAGTCCCGTGAGCGAGATGTTCACCATACGCTTCGGAGCCGCTGCCGCCGCCGCTTCCAGCGAGCCCGTTTCCACATAGCGCTGCACTTCCTGATGCGCGGCCTTGGCCAGGGCAGGCTTCAGCAGCCGCATGGCTCCACCCATCACCAGGCTGCCGCCGGGCAGCAGCGAAGTCAAGGCCGAGCTCTGCTGTGCCACATCATCCACGAGGTGGGTAGTCACGCTGTTCACATCGACGTACTTCTCAAACATCGCCATGTCGTGCGTCTGCACCGCGGCGGCGGCCGAAACCAGTGCGCCACTCGGGCCCTGCTTCAGGCTTCGGTAGTAATAGTACCCGCCGGCTGCGAGGGCTAGCAACACAACAAGTAGCAGTAGTTTTTTCATGAAATCGTAAACGGTTAGGATGAGCTACAAAATTAGCCCAAACCACGTAGCGAACACCGTGCTGCATTAGCGGCCCGCATGGCTTGGCCCATTGCTCTTCCCGCTCCTTAATCATGCCCTTTAGCTCCTATTCCATGCCCGTTTCTCCTCACCCCCGATTTCCGGAACTCCACGGCCATCGTGGCTGCCGGGGCCTACGCCCCGAGAATACCTTACCTGCATTTCTGCACGCCCTCGCGCTGGGCGTCGATGTGCTGGAAATGGACGTGGTTATCTCTGCCGACCATCAGGTCGTCGTCTCGCACGAGCCCTGGCTCAATCCGGCCATTTGCCTCGCTCCTGAGGGTCAAATCATCGAAAACAGCCCTTCTCCGCGCTTCAATCTCTACCAGATGCCCTACACCACCATTCGCCGCTGCGATTGCGGTCTGCGGCGTCATCCGGCCTTTCCCGAGCAGATTTCAGAGCCGGCATATAAGCCTCTGCTCAGCGAAGTGCTAGCTGCTAGCGAGGCCTTCATCCGCCCCGCCGGCCATTCATCAATCCGGTATGCCATCGAAATAAAAAGCAGCCCGGCCGATGATAATGTCTTCCAGCCAGCCCCCGAAGAATTCCTGTCATTGGTCCTGGCTGAAATCAATAAGGCACAGGTTGCAGCCCGCACCACCGTGCTCTGCTTCGACCCGCGGATTCTTCGGCTCGTCCATCAGTACCAACCCGACCTGGCCACCTGCCTGCTCCTCGAAGCCGACCAACCCTGGGATGCCAGCATCCAGGAGCTGGGTTTCGTGCCCACCACACTAGGTCCCGATTTTACTACTGTTACAGCAGCGGCGGTGCAGGAGTTGCGTAGCCGGTATCCCGGCCTCCGGCTTGTACCATGGACCGTAAACCAACCGTCCGATATGATAAACCTAATCGCACTCGGCGTCGATGGAATAACGACTGATTACCCCAACCATTTTTTGACTTTGACAACCGACTAACATCGGCCCGGCCTGGTTGGCGGCAGTGTTTTGTGCTCAGCTTCGCTCTAGCAAGCCTTGAGCAATACTTGGGTGATGTATCAAGGAGTAGCAACGCTTGCATTACAAATATGATTTGTAACGTGTAATTGTAAGCCTTGTATCATGTGTTTCGTGACGATGTAACAGTGTTGTTTAAACAGTTTGTCATCGTTACAGGTGTAATTATTGTTCGCCCCCATTTGTTTAATTAGGTTACATTATACATATTTGCATCAGCGTTACGCAACACTCTTTATATGCCACATCAGGGCGAAATCCTTCAAGAAGCCATCAAAAACAGTGGTATTTCAATCACTCGCATTGTCGAGGAATTGGGTATTACACGTCCAACCATCTACCGTAAATTCAAGGATGAAACAATTGATTACAGCTTTGTAAAAAGAATTGGCGAAATCATTAATCATGATTTTTCAAATGATTTTACGGTTACACAACAATCTGTTTTATCATTCGTAACATCTGTTCCAAAACCAGCCGTTACAAATATTGTTACGCCGCGTGTAACGCAGACACTTAATGCCGATGCCGACCTGTCTAAACAGCTTTTAGCCCTTCAGATTAAGTACATAGCGCTTCTGGAAGCCTACAATGAGCTACTGCTAAAAGTGTATGGGCCGAAGTGACAAAAATGTTCCACGTGAAACATTTTTGTCCTGACACGTTTCTTTGGGCGTTTTAGATAAAGCGCCTGAATAAAAAAGCAGGGGGGTATTGGGATGCAAACGGCCAAGGGCAAACAAGCATTTTGTCCGCCGTGCATCAACGAAGTTTTGCAACGCGGCATCGGAAATGCCGGGCAACTTTCCTGCTCAGTTACGCACCTCAGCTTTGATTCAGAACGGGACAGTTAGAGGAAGATGACCTCCGTTACCACCGTTGCTCCAACCTCCGCATTGATGAGTTCGGCTACGCGTGTCTTTGCCATAAGCAGCTCGTGCTTGAGTGGCGCGGAGCTGAGCCGCACGAAGAGCCGGCCCTTGTTCACGTAGACCTCCTGGGTTTTCAAAGCCACGGCTTTGCCCATCACCCGCTCCCAACTCGATACCACCGTTACCTCGTTCAACTTGCCCTGAAGACGGTAAGCCCGGACCAATGCTTCGAGGCCTTCCTTGAGCGGAATAATATCGCCGGAGCGAGAAGGAGCGGAGGGTTTTTTCACGGAGCTGATGGGCAACTTCAACCAGCGAAAGGATGCCGGTTGAGGGCCTGCAAAGGTACTGCCGTGTGGTGCCTAAACGGGTGCCACGGTGCCATTCTGCACCCGAAATCGGAGGATGGGAACGGTCACCCGGGCCAGGGCCTGGTCGGTGCGCTCCAAGTTGGTATCAGTCAGAAAAACCTGACCGAAAGTCTCATCGGCAACCAGCTCTAGCAGGCGGGCAATGCGCTTATCATCGAGGCGGTCGAAGATGTCGTCGAGTAGGAGCAGGGGCTTTTTCTGCTGCTTGGCTGCCAGCAACTCAAATTGGGCCAGCTTGAGCGCAATAGCAAACGACTTCTGCTGGCCCTGGGAGGCGTGGCTCTTCACGGGCTGGTCATTCATCACAAAGACAAAGTCGTCGCGGTGCGAGCCAATGGTGCTGCGTTGCAGCACGAAGTCTTTGCGCTCGTTCAGGCGCAGCAGCTGGGCAAAGTCGGCCCCGACCAACTGGCTTTTGTAGGTGAGCATGACCTGCTCGCGGCCGTCGGCCAACTGCTCGTAGTGCCGCTGAAAGATGGGAAGGTAGTCGATGAGAAAAGCCTCGCGTAGCGCCGTGAGCTGCTGGCCCAATGGCGCAAGCTGCTCATCAATGGCCAGCAGGTAGTCGCGGTCGAAGCCGTGGGCATTGCTATGCCCACCTTGTTTGAGCACGGCATTGCGCTGGCGCAGCAAGGAGTTATAGGAGATGAGCTGCTCCAGAAACTCATGGTCGAGTTGAGCCATGAGGCTGTCGAAATACTTGCGCCGCTCCTCGCTGCCCTGGCGAATCAGGTCCGTGTCGTAGGGCGAAATAAGCACGGCGGGGTAGCGGCCAATGTGGTCGGCCATGCGCTCATAGGCCTGCTTATCGTGCGTGACGGTCTTTTTCTGGCCCTGACGGAGGCTTACCTGAATGGTTTCTTTGTCAGAAGTGTTATTTGAAGAAAAAACGCCCTTAACTACAAAGAAATCAGCATCTTGCTTGATGCAAAGGGCGTCAGAAGCGGTAATGGCACTCTTGGTCAGCGATAAGTAGTGAATTGCGTCCAATAAGTTGGTTTTGCCGCTCCCATTATCCCCGATGAAGCAATTGAGGCCGGGCGATAAACGAAGCGCGGCGTCGTCGTAATTTTTAAAAAAAAGAAGCTGGAGGGAGTCAAGAGTCATAAGGTGCGGATTTGCCAGCAGTTTTACGTAATTTCGCCCTCCCAACGCGAATTATTCTTTCCTTAAAAGTGCTATGGCGGATACGAAAGTAAAAGCTGCTTCTAAAAAACCGACGGCCTCGAAGGCTACCAATGGTTCAGCCGCCAAAGCTGCCAAAGGAAAGAGCAACGGTGTAACCACCGTGGCCCAGCCCGACCCCGTCATGCCCGGAACCGACAAGCCCACGGCGGCTGCGTCAGGTTCGGCTACGACTGTGCCCGCCTCCACGGCTACGTTCCCGAAGGAAACGTACCTGCAGTGGTACGAGCAAATGCAGCTCATGCGCAAGTTTGAGGACAAGGCAGGGCAGTTGTACGGTCAGCAGAAAATCAAAGGCTTCTGCCACCTCTACATCGGCCAGGAGGCCTGTGTGGCCGGGCAGGTATCGGCTCTGGAAAAGGGCGATAAATACATCACCGCTTACCGCGACCACGCCCATCCGCTGGCCCTGGGCACCTCGCCCAATGCCGTGATGGCCGAGCTGTTTGCCAAAGCCACCGGCTGTTCGAAAGGCAAGGGTGGTTCGATGCACATGTTCGATAAGGAAGTTGGTTTCATGGGCGGCCACGGCATCGTGGGCGGCCAGGTGCCGATGGGCGCGGGCATTGCCTTCGCCGAGAAGTATAACAAGACGGGCAAGCTTTGCATCTGCTCGATGGGCGATGGCGCGGTGCGGCAAGGTGCCCTGCACGAGGCCTTCAACATGGCCATGCTGTGGAAGCTGCCGGTCATCTTCGTGATTGAGAACAACGGCTACGCCATGGGCACGTCGGTGGCTCGCACGTCGAACGTGACGGACCTCTACAAAATTGGCCTGAGCTACGACATGCCCTCCGAGCCTGTGAACGGCATGCGCGTTGAGGATGTGCACGAGGCTGTGGCCCGTGCCGCCGAGCGCGCCCGCGCCGGCGAAGGCCCCACGCTGCTTGAGTTCAAGACCTACCGCTACAAGGGCCACTCGATGAGCGACCCCGCCAAGTACCGCACCAAAGAAGAGCTGGAAGACTACCGCCACCGCGATGCAATCGAGGGCGTGCGTCACACCATTCTGACGAACAACTTCGCCACCGAAGCCGACCTCGAAGCCATTGATGAGCGCATCAAGGCCGCGGTGCAGGAGTCGGTTGAATTTGCCGAAAACTCGCCCTACCCCACGCCCGACGAACTGTACAAGGACGTGTACGTGCAGGCCGATTATCCCTACATCCACGACTAATTAACCGGGCCCCAGGCCCCCGGCCTGCTTGCGGGCCGCCGTAGCAATACCCATTGTAATGTCGAAGATTCCGTACACTGGCAAGAGCCAGCAGGCCCGCCAGGGGCAAGCCAACCAGCCGACCAACGTGCCCGCCGACCCGCTGGCCCCGGCTGAAGAATTTGTGCCGTCCGAAAACCCACTATTGGAAGACCCGGATGCTCTGGCCGCTCGCCTGGCCGAATCCGAGGATTTCGTGCGCAACAACCGCAGCCTGCTGCTGGGCATTCTGGCCGTGGTGGTGCTGGCCGTGGTAGGTGGCTTCGGCTACTACACCTGGCGCAACCAGCAGGATTCGAAGGCCCAGGCCAGCATGTTCCGCGCTGTGAACAACTGGGAGGCTGACTCGCTGAACAAAGCCATCAAAGGCGACGGCAAGGCTCCCGGCCTGACCACCGTGGCTAATGAGTACGGCAGCACGAAGGCTGGCAACCTCGCCAACTTCTACGCCGGCGTGGCTTCGCTGAAGAAGGGTGACTACAAAGCCGCTCTCGATTACCTGGAAGATTTCAGCTCGGACGATTACCTCGTGCAAAGCCGCGCCTACTCGCTCATGGGCGATGCGCAGCTGGAACTGAACAAGCCCAAGGAAGCCGCCGACCTATACGCCAAAGCTGCCGAGCACAACGCCAACGAATTCTTCTCGCCCGGCTACTTGCTGAAAGAAGGCACGGCCCGCGAGCTGGCCAAGGACGACGAAGGCGCGGTGAAAGCCTACGACCGCATCATCACCGAGTACCCCACAGCCCAGGAAGTAGCGGAAGCCCGCCAGTACAAAGCCAAGCTGGAGAAATAAGCTGCGTGAGCTGCCAACTCGGGCAGGCATCACAACTATTGATTGCGCTTTCTCATCTTTGAGGAAGCGCAATTTTTTTACTTAAATCAAGGGAAACACAAACCATCGCGGCACTTCCGGCTTACTGGCACGGCTGCGCAATGCCTTTGTACAAAAAAACTTTTCCGAACGAAAACCGCGATATGGCAACTTCTTTGCAAAACCTGAGCGAATACGACGCTTCTACGTTCATCGACATCAGCAACAAACGGTTTGGTCTAGTAGTGGCCGATTGGAACCGCGAGATAACCGACATCCTAAGCGCCGGGGCTTACGATACCTTGATAAAGCACGGGGCCGTGGCCGACAACATCTACCGCAACAGCGTGCCCGGCAGCTTCGAGCTGACACTGGGGGCGCAGTTTCTGGCCCAGCACGAGGAGATTGATGCGGTTATCTGTCTGGGCGTGGTCATTCAGGGCGAAACCAAGCACGACGACTACATCTGCCACGCGGTGGCGCAGGGCATCACCCAGGTTGGCCTGAAGTTCAACAAGCCCGTTATTTTTGGGTTGGTGACGACGAATACGCTGGAGCAGGCCTGGGACCGGACTGGCGGAAAGCACGGCAATAAGGGCGTGGAAGCTGCTGTGGCAGCCATCCAAATGCTGGGCTTTTAGCATTCGGAGGAAAAGCGCGCCGAACCGCGTAACTTTGCACCCGCAAAATCAAGCATCCAAGGGCTTGGATTGGTGTTAATAAAGGCTTTTTTGACTTGCCAAACCAATTAGCAGCCGTTGGCGTTGCGCGGTAGTTACAGATGACAATTTCTTAACTTTCTCTAGCAGTCCTTTTTTCTCAAAAAATGAACGACGACAACATTCGCTATTCGCGGGAGGACTTGAATGAGTTCGACCAGATTATCCAGGAAAAACTGACAGCGGCCCGCAAGGAACTGTCTTTCATTAAAGAAACCCTGAACCGCAGCAACGACTCGGGCACCGACACCACGGCCTCTTCGGCCAAAGTATTGGAGGATGGCGCCGAAACGGCCGAGAAGGAGAGCATGAACCAGCTGGCTTCGCGCCAGATGAAGTTCATCCAGCAGCTCGAAAACGCCCAGGTTCGCATCAAAAACGGTACTTACGGCGTGTGCATCGGTACGGGCAAGCTCATCCCCAAGGAGCGCCTGCGGGCCGTGCCCCACACCCAGCATTCTATTGAAGCCAAAATGGCCCGGCGCGACTAAGCCGTAGCTTTTTTGGTAGTCGGCATTAAGTAGCCGGTGGTCAGAATTTTATTTGGGTTGATGTTGTTGACCCCCTTCTGACTGCCGGCTTCTTAATGCCGACCTTTTTTTAACCTGTACCGTAGCGATACGGCACGCAACTTTTCTCCCCATGGGCAAGAAACATTTTTCAGAAGATAAAGCGGACCGTCGCGGCGGCCGCAGTGCCGGCGGTCCTGGCGGCTTTGGTGGCGGTAGCGCCGGCCGTAGCAACAGTAACGAGCGTGGCGGCAGTGACCGCGGCGGCTACGGCAGTGACCGTGGTGCACGCAATGGCGACCGCCCAGCCTACGGCAACGGCCGTCCGGCTTCGAATGGCGCATTTGGTCGCCCCGCGACTGGTGGCGCGTTTGGCCGCCCATCGGGCGGAGCCTTTGGTGGCGGGAAGAAATTTGACGGCGGTGGTGAGAAGCGCCCTTATGGCAGTAGCTACGGCGGCGGCCAGCGCGAAGGTGGCAGCGGTTTCGGCGGCGGCAATAAGAGCTTTGGTGGCGGCAAAAGCTTCGGCAATGACCGTCCCTTCGAGCGCCGCGACGAGCGGCCCCGTTTGGGCAAGGAGCAGCGCACCGGCACCAGCTACGGCCGCAGCGCCGAGCCCCGCAACTACGGCGTCGACCGTGGCGAGCAGCGCAACCAGTCGGCCGATGCCCGCCCCATTCGCGAGTACCAGCCCAAGGAGAACTGGAATGGCCAGCCCTACCGCCGCGACGGCGAAAAGGCCGTGCCCCGGGGCGAGCCCGGCGAGCGCAACCGCAAATTCCAGAAGAGCAACCCCTACGCGCCGGCCGAAGACCGCGCCCCACGCAGCGGTGGCAGCTTTGGCCGCAGCAATCCCCGTGAAACGGAGAACTTCGACCGCAGCGAAAGCCGGAGCGACGAGCGCGGTCCGAACCGGCCCATCCGCTCGGCCCGCCCGTTTGAGGCCAACCCGCCCCAGCCCCGCGAGGAGCGTGGCGAGCGCAATGAGCGCCGCGATGCCAACATCGAGCGCGCCGATGCCGGCAATGCCGACTACCGCGCCGACCAGGCCGCGTTTGGCCGCAAGTTCACGCCCGGTGCGTTTGGCCGCCGCGATGGTGCGCCCGCCTCGGGCCGCAGCACCGGCGAGCGCCCCGGTGGCTACGAAAAGCGTAGCACCGAGCGCTGGACGCCGGCTCCCGGCAGCTTTGCCGAGCGCCGCGAAGCCCTGAAAGCTCAGGAGCGCAGCGTGCGCCGCTCGGGCACTGGCTATGGTGCCAGCGTGGACAAGCCCCGTCCCGCCCGCCCCACGGTGCAGGAGAACCGCGCCGACAAGCCCCGCTTCGGCGAGCGCCCCGGCGAGGCTCCCGACTACAAGAACCTGAAGCACTACGAAAACGACAAAACCCGCGGCAACAAGCGCCGTCGTGAAGAGGAAGAAGATTCCAACCCCGACGAGACGCGCCTGAATCGCTACATCGCCAACGCAGGCATTTGCTCGCGCCGCGAAGCGGATGCGCTGATTGCGGCCGGTGAAATCAAGGTCAACGGCGAAGTGGTGACCGAGATGGGCTACAAAGTGCTGCCCGAGGACACCGTACAGTACGGCAAAACCAACCTCAACCGCGAGAAATCGGTGTACGTGCTGCTGAACAAGCCCAAGGACTTCATCACGACCACGGAGGACCCGGAGGGCCGCCGCACGGTGATGGACCTGGTGGCCAGCGCCTCCAAGGAGCGTATCTTCCCGGTGGGTCGCCTCGACCGGAACACCACCGGCCTGCTGCTCTTTACCAACGACGGCGAAGTGGCTCAGAAGCTCTCGCACCCTTCGCACAAGAACAAGAAAATTTACCAGGTAGAGCTCAGCCAGCCTTTGGCCGAAGAAGACCTGCGCAAGATTGCCGAAGGCCTGGAGCTGGAAGACGGCAAAGCCATTGTTGATGACGTGGCCGTGGTGGCGGGCAACGCGCACTTTGTGGGCATTGAAATCCACATTGGCCGTAACCGCATCGTGCGCCGCATTTTCGAGCACCTCGGCTACGAAGTGGTAGCCCTGGACCGCGTGCAGTACGCTGGCCTCACCAAGAAGGACTTGCCGCGTGGCAAATGGCGCTTCCTGAGCGAGCAGGAGGTTATTCGCATGAAATACTTCCTGTAAGGGTTTGTCGAATAAATTGACATAGAACGTCAGGTAGAACGATGCTGCGGCTTCGCTCTGCCTGACGTTCTTTTCATTCAACACTGACCTGATGCGGACTCTGGTTCTGGACATTGGCAATACGGCCGTGAAGGCGGGCTGCTTCGATGGCCCGCTGATGCGAGAAATGCTGGCCGGCCTCACGCCAGCCTCCGTGCGGGAGCTGGTGCAACGCTGGCAGCCGCTGCACGTCATCGTGGCCTCGGTGGCGGAGGCGGCAGTGCTGGCCGTGGAGGAATTGCAGGATTTGGTGCCGGGCCAGGTGCTTGGTTTCAGCCCCGGCACCACGCCCGTGCCCTTGCGCAATGCCTACGCCACGCCCCACACGCTGGGGGCCGACCGGCTGGCGGCTGCCGTGGGTGCGGCCGGGCTGCGGCCGGGCCAGGATACGCTCATCATCGACGCGGGCACGGCGCTGAAATTCGACCTCGTGACGGCCGACGGCACTTACCACGGCGGTAGCATTGCGCCGGGGTTGGCCATGCGGCTGCGGGCGCTGCACACCTTCACGGGGCGGCTGCCGTTGCTGGAATTGCCCGCCGCCGATGCAACGATTCCGCTGGTGGGCGACTCCACTACCGGGAGCCTGCTGAGCGGTGTAGTGAATGGCACGGTGGCCGAAATCAACGGCTTAGTGGCTCAATATCAACAGCGACACCCCGGCATTGGGGTATTGCTGACCGGGGGCGATGCCGCGTTTCTGGCGGCCCGGCTCCCGGCTCGTATCTTTGTAGTTCCCGAGCTGGTGCTGCTTGGTCTTAATCGGATTTTAGTTTATCATGTTGACAAATAAAGAGATGAAGCGTTTGGTGCTGGCAAGCCTGGCGGTAGTGGCAGTTGGCAGCGCACAGGCGCAGGGCCTCGGCAACTCGCCGTACTCGCGCATCGGCCTGGGCGAATACAACGCCAACACTGGCGGCGTGCGCCAGATGGGCATGGGCGGCGTTGGGCTGGCTGCGCCCAACGCTGTCAACGTGAATGAGTTGAACCCGGCTATGCTGTACTACACCGGCCGGACCACGTTTGAGGCCGGCTACAGCGGGCAATACAAAACGGTGAAAAATGCCAGCGCCTCCAGCCGCACCGGCAATGGTACGTTGGGCTATTTTGCCATGTCGGTACCGTTGAGCACGAAGTGGGGCGCGGCCGTGGGCCTGAAACCGCTCAGCGCGGTGGATTACGAATCGAACATCGTGCGGGACGTGATAAACACCCCCACCGGGCAGCCGGCACAGTCGCTCACGCAGCTGAAAGGCACGGGCGGCGTTTCGGAGGCCTATCTGGGTCAGGGGGTTCGCATCACGAAGGCCCTGACGCTGGGCTTCACGGCCTCCTACGTGTTTGGCGTGGTGGATGAAACGTCGGGGACCACCGTGGTGGTGACCAACAGCACCAACAATACGCTGGAAAAAGCGGTGGACCGCCAGCACACCCGCTATTCGGATTTCGCCTTCCGGGCCGGCGCACACTACCGCCAGAAGCTCGGCAAAGACCTCAATATGAACGTGGGCGGCGTCTACAGCTTCGCGCACAACCTCAACGGGCAGCAAACCAATACCCAGGAGCGGGAGGATACCAACGGCACGCTCGTGAGCGCGGCTACGATTGTGAGCGACGGCCGCGGCAGCACGTTTGTGCCCGCACTGGCCCAGGCCGGCATCAGCTTCGACAATGACAAGAACTGGAGCCTGAACCTGGATGTGGCCCAGCAGGAGTGGTCGAAATTCCGGAGCTTCAACTCCACGGGCCCGGTGCTGAGCAATACCATGCGTTTCGGGCTGGGCGGGGAAATTAGTCCTGACCCGGGTTCGGTGGAGCATTACTTCCAGCGGGTATCGTACCGGGCCGGCATCTCGCTGGCACAGCTGCCATACCAGCCGGGCGGCAAAATGCTCTACGACCGGTCGGTGAGCTGGGGCTTCGGCTTCCCGCTGCCCACCGCTACTCCGCTGGAGGCTACTACTATCAGCCTGGCCTTTACCTACGGCGTGCGTGGCAATACGGAATTGGTGGGCGGCACCACGGGCAGCAGCAACGTGCAGGAAAACTACATCCGCGGCCAGTTGGGCATCACGCTCAACAACCGGTGGTTTATCAAGCGTCGCCTGCAATAAGGCGGAGAATATCTAACCAATATCTAAGTGAAAGCATCGTGGCACGCGGCAGGAGTGGGGGCAATGCTGGCCGCACTGGCCTTGGCTAGCTGCGAAAAAAAAGCCGCCACCGGCCCCATGCAGGTCTACACCGGCCCGCTGATGGAAACCACCAACGTACTGACGCTGGTGAGCGACTCGGCCAAGCTGAAGTTTCAACTGACGGCCCCACTGGAGCAGCAGTTCGAGAACGGCGATATCATCTACCCCAAGGGCATGCTGGTCACGTTCTACTCGGCCGATGGCAAAAAGAACGTCATCAATACGCTGAAAGCCAATTACGGCAAATCCGATAAGGGCAAGAACCTCTACATCATGCGCGGCAAGGTACACGTGATGAACGTGCCCGAACAGCAGAACATGGACACCGAGGAGCTGTTCTTTGACAAGACCAAGCAGCTGATTTACACTGATTCGGCCATGTTTGTGAAAGTCACCACGCCTACGGAATACCTGACCGGCTATGGCCTGAAGGCCAACCAGAATTTCTCGCGGTACAAGATTACCCGGCCCACCGGCGTGTTTGCCGCGCCCCAGGCCGTGACAGCGCCCGCGCCCGCCCGCTAACGGCCCATAAACCGCAACTCCCATGAAATTTGATAAAGACTTGCTGCGCACCGTGCTCTTTGCCGTGGGCGTAGTGGCCATGGTTATTGGCATTTACCAGACGTTGCTGTTCAACGACCTGATGCGCAACTACTGGATTTTCATGGTGGCGATGGCCTGCTGGATGCCCTTGCTATACTGGCGGCAGCAGGAGCGGCTGGAAGCAAAAATCGCCGAGCAAAAAGCCAAGCTGGCCCAGCAGGCACGCGCCAAAACCCCGGCCAAATCGACTAAAAAACGCCGCTAGGCTAGTATTCGGCTATAATGCTACTGGAGCGACTAGGGCGTTGCAATCGGTTGGGACAGCTTGAGTGAGGACTTTAAAAACCGTAAAACTTTGATTGCCGGCCAAATTCTGGTTATTTTGCGCCTCTTTTGACCAACACAGACTTCGATTCTTTTGACAAGTAAATGGCTTTAATTAACACGATTCGGGAAAAATCTGGCTGGGCGGTAGGTACCGTGGCCGTCGGGATGCTGCTCTTCATTGTGGGCGGCGACCTGGTGGGCGGCAAAAACCGGCTCTTCAACCGCAACGACCAAACCGTGGGTGAGGTAGCGGGCGAGAAAGTAGAGCTGGCCGATTACAACAACGCTTTGGAGCAAGCCAAGCAGGCTTTCGTGGCCCAGCAGCAGCGCCAGCCCGACGAGCAAGCCCTCGGCTACCTGCGCGACCAGGCCTGGAACCAGACCATTTACCGCATGGCTTTCAAGCCGGAGTGGGACAAGCTGGGCCTGACCGTGAGCGACGACGAGCTGGTGGACATGGTGCAGGGCGACAACATCAGCCCCGGCATCAAGCAGGCCTTTACCGACCAGAAAACGGGTCAGTTCGACAAAGCCCGCCTGGTGGAGTACCTGAAAAACCTCGACAAGCTGCCCCCCGAAAACCAGGCCGCCTGGCACAATTTCGAAGCCAACCTGCCCGCTGAGCGCCTCGCCAACAAGTACAACGCCCTGCTGAAAAACTCGGTGTACGTGACCACGGCCGAAGCCAAGCGCTTCGATGCCGCCCAGAACACCAAGGAAACGCTGAAGTACCTGTTCGTGCCCTACGGCAGCATCTCCGACTCGGCTGTGAAAGTGACCGACGAGCAGCTGCAGGCTTACCTCGACAAGAACAAAGGCAAATACAAAGTAGAAGACGGCCGCTCGGTGGAGTACATCACCGTGCCGGTGGTGGCTTCGAAAGAGGACAGCGCCGCTGTGAAAACTTCGATGGCCGAGCTGACCACGCAGTTTGCCTCGGCCCCGGTCGACTCGCTGTTTGTGATGCAGAACTCGGAGCAGCCTTATAACAAGGCCTTCCGTAGCCCTGCCGATTTGCCCGAGGAGCTCCGCAAGCAGCTGCCATTGACTGCTGGCAAAATCTACGGTCCGTACGCCGAAAACGGCACGTACTCGCTGTTTAAAGTGACCGGTACCGGTGTGGGCAAAGAGCCCGCCGCCCGGGCCAGCCACATCCTCATCAAGGCCGAAGGCACTACGCCCGAAGCCAAAGCCGCCGCGAAAGCAAAGGCTCAGGACATCCTGAACAAAATCAAGGGCGGCGCTGATTTCGCGGCCATGGCCCGCCAGTTCGGCACCGACGGCACCAAGGAGCAGGGCGGCGACCTCGGCTGGTTCGGCAAAGGCCGGATGGTACCGGAGTTTGAGAAAGCCATTTTCGGCGCTACGGCCCCCGGCCTGCTGCCCAACGTGGTAGAAACCTCGTTCGGCTACCACATCATCAAAATCACTGCCGCGCCCACCAAGCAGACCTATCAGGTGGCTGAGGTGAAGAAGACCATCGCCCCGAGCGATGCCACTCGTGAAGCTGCTTACGCCAAGGCCCAGGAGCTGAAAGGCCAGGCCACGGACCTCGCCAGCTTCCGCGCCCTGACTACCAAAGACAAAACCCTGCAAAAGCAGGAAGCCAAAAACCTGGACCGTGGTGCCCGCAGCGTGAACAACCTGCAGAACGCCCGCGAGCTGGTGCGTTGGGCCTTCGGCTTCAACCCGAACGGCACCGAAACCAAGGTGGGCGACGTTTCGGAAGTGTACGAAATGGGTGACCAGTACGTCATTGCCGCCCTCACCGACGAGCGCGCCAAAGGCACCGCTACCGTAGCCAACCTGAAGCCCGAGCTGTCGGCCATGGTGCGCAACGAGGAGAAAGCCAAGCAAATCATCGCCAAGCTGCCCAAAGCCGGCACTCTGGAAGAGATGGCCGCCAAATACGGTCCCACCGCCCAGGTAGGTACCGCCGAGAACGTGATTCTGGGCCAGGGCAGCATTGCCAACATCGGTTTCGAGCCGCTGGCCGTGGGCAAAGCCTACGCGCTGAAACCCGGCCAGAAATCGGCTCCGATTCAGGGCGAGCAGGGTGTGCTGGTGATTGAGCCGGTGAGCGTGACGCCCGGCGCGGCTACCGGCGACGTGAAAGCCGTGCAGAAGCAGCTGGCCCAGCAGCGTGCTCAGGCGCAGGATGGCAAGATTTACGAGGCCGTGAAGGCCCATGCCAACGTGAAAGACAACCGCACGAAGTTTTTCTAGGACGTCAATCCGCGAGTTTGAAAAGGGCCGTACCTTCGGGGGCGGCCCTTTTTCGTTTTCTAAGCGTGGGCTTTGCGGGGCCGGGCCAGTGCGTTAGCGTTGAACGAAGCGCCTGCGGTCCGGCGTTTTGAGGCCGTTAGCTGGTGGCGTTTTGCGGTCGGCTAGTGCTTCCTGAATCGACTTTTGAATCTATGCGTTCGTCTTCCTTCCTCGTTGCTGCTGCTTTACTCCTGAGCCTGCCCGCGCATGCGCAGCCCTCTAAGGGTTGGGCACCCGTGAGCAATACCGCGCTGGCCCAGGACTACGCCCGCCGGGGCGAGCATGAGAAAGTGGTTTTTTTGTTTGAAAAGCTGCCGCTGGAAGAGCAAACCAGCCTGGCGACCTTCCCGGTCTATATCGCGTCGCTGCAGGCGCTGAAGCGCTACAAGGATGCCGAAAAGCTGACTAAAAAAGCCATTAAGCTGCGTCCCGAAGATGCCACGCTGGGCGTGACGTTGGGCGGCGCATATCTGGCGGCTGGAGATAAACCGGCAGCCGAAAAGCAGTGGCAAAAGGTATTGGCCCAGCTCACGCCCACGCAGGTGCAGCCGGTAGCGGCCGAATTCAGCCGCCGCGAGCTGCCCGAATGGGCCGAGCGCACCTACCTGCGCGGCCGCGCCCTGGCCAAAAACGACACCGAGTACGCTCCGCAGCTCATCCAGCTTTACACTCAAAGCCAGGACCAGCCCAAGGTACTGGCCGAAACCCTGCGCCTGATAGCCCAGGACGACAAGCAGCTGCCTTACGTGCGCAACATGCTGCAAAATGCCCTTCACGAAGAAAAAGACTTCGACGCGCTGGAAAAGCAGTTGATTACCGCCATTCAGGAGCACCCCGACCAGGCGGCCTACAGTGAGCTGTTGCTGTGGCTGCAGGTGCAGCGGCACGATTTCGGTGGCGCGCTGATGCAGGCCCGCGCCCTGGACCGCCGCAGCCGCAGCGAAGGTGTGCGGGTGATGGAGCTGGCATCCATTGCGCAGCAGAATAAGGACTACGAAACGGCCATCGAAGGCTTCTCCTATGTGGCCAAGGAGTACCGTAACGGCCCGTATTATAACGGGGCCCGCCAGCGCCTGCTGCAAGCCCGCGAGGCCCAGGTGCGCGAAACCTACCCCGTGGATGTGGCGAAGGTGCGGGCATTGGTGACGGAATATGACCAACTGCTGGCCGAGCTGGGCCGCACGCCCGATACCGCGCCCGTTATCCGCAACCTGGCCAACCTCTACGCTTTCCAGCTGAATGACCGGGCCAGGGCCATGACCTTGCTCCAGGAAGTCATCGACATGCCCCGCGCCAGCGATGAGGTGGTGGACGAGGCCAAGGTCACGCAGGGCGATTTATATATCCTGAAAGGGGAGCCCTGGGAGGCCACGCTGCTGTATTCGCAAGTGGAGAAGTCGCACAAAGACTCGCCGCTGGGCTACGAAGCCAAGCTGCGCAACGCCCGCTTGAGCTATTATGCGGGTGATTTCAAGTTAGCCCAAAGCCACCTTGACATCCTGAAAGAAGCCACCACCCGCGAAATCGCCAACGACGCCATGCAGCTCTCGCTGCTGATTCAGGACAACACCGTGGAGGACACGCTGGGCCTGGGGCTGAAAGCCTACGCCGCCGTGGAGCAACTGGTGTTTCAGAACAAGATTCCGGAGGCCATTAAAGGCCTGGATGCGCTGCTGGAACGCTTCCCTGGCCATTCGCTGGCCGATGACACCTACTACCTGAAAGCGCAGCTCCAGCGCCGCACCGGCGACTTCCCCGGGGCCATTGCCACGCTGGAGCGCATCACGTCCAACCCGAAAACGGACGTGCTGAGCGACGATGCGCTGTTCCTGTTGGCCCGCATTCAGGAGGAAGACGTGAAGGACAAGGGGAAAGCCCAAGAGCTCTACAACCAGGTGATTACCAAGTTCCCCGGCAGCATCTACGTGGCCGAGGCCCGCAAGCGCTTCCGCAAGCTGCGGGGCGATGGGGTGCAGTAGGTCCGCCTACCGGAAAAACACGAACATCAGCGCCAGCACGAGGATAAATACCCCGTACATCAGCACATCGGTCCCGATGTACTGGCGGTATTGGCGGTAGAAATCTCGGAGCTTCTTCATGGTGCGCGGGGCTGGCAAAACGGAGGGCGAAGGTACGGCCATCGGCGCGGGGGAGGGGTTTGGTCGTACTTTTGGACCCATTTTGACGAAGTATCCAATGTCCGTATCCGCTGGTAAGCGCTGGAATTATATCCCCGAACCCGACCCTGCCCAGGTCCATAGCCTCACCCAGGCTCTCTTCATTGCCCCCGAGATAGCCGCCCTGCTGGTGCAGCGCGGCATTGCCACGCCCGAAGCCGCCGCCGCGTTCTTCCACCCCGACCTGCGCCAGCTGCCCAACCCGCTGCTGATGCGCGACATGGACCGCGCCGTGGCCCGCCTGGCCCACGCCCTGCAAGCCGGCGAAAAAGTGCTGGTGCTGGGCGACTACGACGTGGACGGCATCACCTCGGTGGCCACGGTGATAAGCTACCTAACGCCGCTGTTCGGGGCCGAGCGCCTGCGCGACTATATCCCGGACCGCTACACCGAGGGCTACGGCATCTCGCACAAGGCCATTGATACGGCCGCCGATAATGGCTTCGCGCTCATCATCGCGCTCGACTGCGGCATTAAAGCTGTGGAGCAGGTGGCTTACGCCAGCAGCCGGGGCGTCGATTTCATCATCTGCGACCACCATTTGCCCGGTGACGAGCTGCCGGCCGCCGTGGCCGTGCTCGACCCCAAGCGGGCCGATTGCGAGTATCCATACAAAGAGCTTTCGGGCTGCGGCGTGGGCTTCAAGCTGATGCAGGCGCTGGGCGAACATCTTGGCCTGCCCCAGGCTCCGCTTCACGACTTGCTGGATTTGGTGACGGTGAGCATTGCCGCCGACATCGTGCCCATCACCGGCGAAAACCGCATTCTGGCCTCCTACGGCCTTCGGCGCTTCAATGAGGATGCCCACTTGCTGCGCCCCGGCCTGGCCGCGCTGCGCGAGTTGGCCACCCTACGCGAAGGCCCGTTGGGCATCAGCAGCTTGATATTCGGCTTTGCACCGCGCATCAACGCGGCCGGGCGCATGGGCGACGCCCGCCGCGCTGTGGCCATGCTCCTGGCCCCCGACCAGCAGGAAGCCCGCTACACCGCCGAAGTGGTGGACCAGATGAACCAGCAGCGGCGCGGCTCGGACCAGCACACCACCCAGGAGGCGCTGGACATGATTGCCGGCGACCCCATTCTGCAAAACGCCCACGCCACCGTGCTCTACAAGGCCGACTGGCACCAGGGCGTGCTCGGCATCGTGGCCTCGCGCTGCCTCGACCAGTACTACCGCCCTACCGTCATCCTCACGCAGCGCGACGGCAAGGCCACCGGCTCGGCCCGCTCCGTGGCCGGGTTCGATGTGCACACGGCTCTTGAAGCCTGTTCCTCATTGCTTGACCAGTTTGGGGGCCACCGCGCCGCCGCCGGCCTCACGCTGAAGGTGGAAAACGTGCCCGCTTTTCAGCGCCGCTTCGAAGAAGTGGTGGCCGATACGCTCACCACCGAGCACCTGGTGCGGCCCGTGGAAATAGCCGCCGTGCTGCCCCTGAGCCGCATCACCGAAGAGTTTTTCGGCGAATTGCGCCGCATGGAGCCGTTTGGTCCCGGCAACCCCAACCCGGTATTCGCCTCGCAACGGCTGATTGCCGTGCCACATAGCGCCCGCGTGGTGGGGCAGGGACACCTCAAGCTGCGCCTGGCCTCGGCCGATGCCCAAGGGCCAGCCGTGGATGCCATTGGCTTCGGCCTGGCCGATTACCTGCCCGAGATTGAGCAGGGCCGGCCCTTCAGCGCCTGCTACACCGTGGAGCTGAACGAGTACCGGGGCCAGCGCAGCGTGCAGCTGCGTCTGCTGGACGTGCGCTGGGAGTAAGCCGCTAAACTTCTTCCGCTATTCGCCGGCCGGGCGAGGGCGGAAGAAGTAGCTCTTTTGCTGCCTGCCTTTGTAAATTAACGAAACCGGCGAGAAGATATAGCGCAGATAATCGCCGCGCACGAGCAGCCAGCTGCCCACCGGTGCGCTGAACGGCTCAGTGTATTCGAACAGTTCGAGGCGGGTCAGTTGGCGCCCTTCGTAGCGCTCTGTGAGCACCTTGCGGCCTTTGGCATCGCGATACACTATTTTTTCCAGCTCGATACCGTAGCGGTGCTTGATAGTCTGCTGCTTGACCACACCCGAACTGGTTTGAACGCCCACGGCATCGACTACGCCTTTTGGCACCCCGGTGTAGCTCCGTACTTTGCGGTGCAGCCCACCAAAAGAGCCCTGCGTGGCTTTAAAAGAAGAGATGCGGGCTTCAAGCTGAGCCCGCGTGCGCGCCACGCGGTGCAGGAGCGAGTCATTGGCCGCTGCAAAGGAATTCAGGGTGAGCACGGCTGGCTGAGCAACCGGCGTAGAAGCTGACGGAGCAGTTGAGAGGTTCTGTGCGTGGGCTTGCGAGCAGGTGCTCAGTGCCAAGGCCATTAGGCCCAGGAAATTGCTTTTTGCGTTTGTTAACATGGAGCAAATGGTAGAAAATGCGGCCGCAAGATAGGGTGCGCTACCGCTGGTGCATCACTCGCCACACCCACCACATCAAGGGCAATTGCAGGGGCAGCCGGCCCCAGGCCACCCAGCCGGGAATATGCAGCTGCTCATGAATCAGGGCCATGTACACGTTGGCCGGAAACACGGCTACCAGCAGCGCCAGTAGGCCCCAGCCGGCCAGCCGTCGCGTGCGCTTCGGCAGCAGCCCCAGGCCGCCCAGCATTTCAAAAATGCCGCTCACGTACACCAGTGCCAGCGGGGCCGGTAGCTGGGGCGGCATAATGGCCATATAGGTTGCCGGATGCACAAAATGCCAGATGCCGGCCAGCACAAATAGCAAAGCCAGCACGTAGCGGCTGAGGAGGCGAATAGTCATATCTGGGTAAAAGTCGGGCAAAAACTCCGGGTCGCTCCAAGAGGTTGTTTGGGGCGAAAGGCCAGAATCTTTTGTTGGCTAACGGCTGTTAGGCACACTGGGCGCATACCGTTCACCTTGCCCGTCGTGCCCCAGGGCCGTACTTTTGTGCCATTAAATCAATTATTCCCACCCCGCCCATGCAAACCGCCACCTCATCCAATATTTACCAGCTCAGCGAAGAGCAGCTGGCCGTGCGCGACGCTGCCCGCGACTTCGCCCAAAGCGAGCTGTGGGCCGGCGTAATCGAGCGCGACGAGCACCAGAAATTTCCCGCCGAGCAAATCAAGAAGATGGCCGAGCTCGGCTTTATGGGCATGATGGTGAGCCCCGAGTACGGCGGCTCCGGCCTCGACACCGTGAGCTACGTGCTGGCGATGGAGGAAATCAGCAAAGTCGATGCTTCGTGCTCGGTTATCATGAGCGTGAACAACTCGCTGGTGTGCTGGGGCCTGGAGAAGTACGGCACCGAAGAGCAGAAGCAGAAATACCTGCCCCGCCTGTGTTCCGGCGAAATCATCGGTGCCTTCGCCCTGAGCGAGCCCGAAGCCGGCTCCGACGCCACCAGCCAGCGCACCACCGCCGAGGACATGGGCGACCATTACCTCCTCAACGGCACCAAAAACTGGATTACCAACGGCACCACCGCCTCGGTTTACCTCGTCATCGCCCAAACCCACCCCGAGCTGAAGTCGCGTGGCATCAACGTGCTCATCGTGGACAAGGACATGCCCGGCTTCATCCAGGGCCCGAAAGAGAACAAGCTCGGCATTCGCGGCTCCGATACCTGCTCGCTGATGTTCACCGACGTGAAGGTGCCCAAGGAAAACCGCATCGGCGACGACGGCTTCGGCTTCAAGTTCGCCATGCAGGTGCTGGCCGGCGGCCGCATCGGCATCGCGTCGCAGGCCCTGGGCATTGCCTCGGGCTCGCTGGAGCTCAGCCTGAAATACGCTAAGGAGCGCAAGGCTTTCGGCGTGCCGATTGCCCAGCACCAGGCCATCCAGTTCAAGCTGGCCGACATGGCGACCAATGTGGACGCCGCCCGCCTGCTCTGCCTGCAAGCCGCCGCCGACAAAGACAACGGCGCCGACTACGGCAAGTCGGGTGCCATGGCGAAGCTGTTCGCTTCCAAAGTTGCCATGGACTCGGCAGTAGAAGCGGTGCAGATTCATGGTGGCTACGGCTTTGTGAAAGAATATCACGTCGAGCGCTTCATGCGCGACGCCAAGATTACCCAGATTTACGAGGGCACTTCGGAAATTCAGAAAATTGTGATTTCGCGGGATATCCTCAAGTAAACGGGGAATTGCCTAAAATTCAGATTCATTGCACAAAACCCAGCCACTATTTGGCTGGGTTTTTAGTTTTTGTGAATTTCAAGCTGTTATATTGCATTGCGGTAGCCACCCAGTTACCTCGTCCGCACCCCTCAACGGCCTTCCGGGCCACCTGAATTATGGAAGATTACAATAAAGTCATCGAGTCGTTGGGCGTTCGATACATCAAGGCCAAAAACCTGGTGCTGCATCAGCCCTTTACTGTGCGCAACTCCTACGATGTCGGCAATAATCTGATTCTTCTCCACAAAGGCCACCTCACGTTTGGCGAAGAGGCTATGGTGGTGGAAGAAGGCGAAATGCTCTTCATCCCCGGCGGCCGGCCCACCCGCGTGAGCTACGGCGAAGACACGAAAAACCGCGTCATCACCAACGATGACCTCATTTCGAACAAGGACAAGTTCTTCCATTCCAACGACAACCTCGACCTCATCGGCGACGCCGAAGAGAGCCACAGCTTCGTAAGCTTCGAAGCCAAGGTGTTCGATTCGGTGAACTTCTTCGCCTCGCTCGATGTGCCGGCCTTCCTCATTTCGGGCCAGCCCAAGCTCGCCAATCTGGTGATTAAGGTGGTGGAAGAGAGCATGCAGGACCTGCCCGGCCGCGAGCGTCTCATCAACATCTACACCGAGAATATCGTGGTGGAAGTGGTGCGCTACGTGCTGCGCAACAACATGTTTGTGGAGCAGCTGGCCACCAACAGCACCTACTTCAAAGACCCCCGCCTGATTGACCTGTTCAACTACATCAAGGAGAACCTGGGCGGCGACCTGTCGAACAAAGTCCTCTCGGGCGTAGCCAACGTGAGCGAGGACTACGTGGGCCAGTATTTCAAGATGCTGACCAACATCAACCCGCAGGACTACATCGAATACCAGCGCATGGAGCGCGCCGTGTTCCTGCTGCGCACCACCAAGAAAAGCATCCGCGACATCGGCAAGGAAGTGGGCTACAAAGACACCGCCTATTTCTGCCGCCGCTTCAAGATGATGTTCGGCATCCCGGCCGGTAAGATGCGCCGCCGCGAGTCGGCCATGAACATCTAAATAGTTTGTTCGCCCTAAAGGCGATAGCAAAGAAAAAGCCCCGCTTCGAGGAGAAGCGGGGCTTTTTCTTTAGCAGATTACGAGGTTATTCGATGCTACGGAAACCGTCGTCTTTCGAGTGGGAGCGGTGCTCGGAAGCTTGTGCGCCGTGGTCGGTGAATGCCGAGGCGCTGGGGCTGCTTTCACTGCGGCCGCTGCCCGAATGGATGCCGGTATTGCTGGATGACTTGGAGGCGCTGGCATCGCTGCTGTAGCTGCCGCTACTGCCGAAACGGCTACCGCTGTTGGCGTAGGGCGCGCCGCTATCGGTGCGGCCGGTGGTGCCGGCGGCCGGACGGCGGCTGGTGCTCGCGTCGGGGGCTTGGTAGCCATAGCTGCGGCGGCCGTAGCTGCCGGCATCGCGCTGGCGGCCATAGTTATACGCGCTGCTGTCGCTGCTGCCCGACTTGCCCTTGCGGGTGGCTAGCCAGGCAATGCCGCCGGCCAGGATGGCGCCGCCTACCACTTTCTGGGTCGTGCTGAGGCCGTTGACGCGGTCGAGGGCGCGGTTGCCAAGGTCTTTGAGCGACTGGGGCAGCTGGTTCACGCTGTCGAGCACGCCCGAGTCTTCAATCCATTTTTTGCCGCTGTTCAGGGCCGTGTCGAGCAGGGTGCCTTCCTGGGAGTTGGTTTGCTGGCCTTCGCCCTGGCGGTTGTCGCCAGCGTTGGCCGTGGTTTGATTCTGAGCGTCGGAAGCAGGGGAGGAGCTTTGGGCGCTGGGCGTGGGGGCCGATTTGCGCGAAGCGGCGGAAGCGCCGCTGGAAGTGCTGGGATTGGTGCCCGGCGTGGTGGGGTTCTGGCCGGTGCGGCCGGTATTAGCTGGGTTCGGGGTCCCGAACTGGTCTTGCTGGTTATCCATGAGTATGAGCGGGAATTGGAAGTGGAAATAAAAGAAGAGAGTCCTGCGCCGGAGCGCCAAAGGCGTTGGGTTTATTCGTAATCAACTGCCGGTTAGTTGCAATTCGCCAGTTTTATTTTGGCTAATGCTAGTCTTATCAAGTCGTTTCGGGGCTGGGCTGGGAGTGACGCGGCAGGGGGCGCAGCACATGGTTGGGGTCGGCCAGCACCACGCGGCGGGCTTCCTCACGGGCTTCCACTTCATACTTGTTGTGGTAGTAACCCACGCGGGCCGACTCCAGGAGGTATTTCCAGAGGAAGGGGAACAGGCCGTGCTCCTGGTACTGGCGCAGGTGCACGGCCTCGTGGGCTACCCACTCGGCATCGGCCAAGAATTCCTCGCGGGAGGCCCCGCTCAGGTGCACCGTTTGGCCCACCACCATGGCCACGCGCTGGGCCTTGAGCACGCGGCGAGCGATGAGGGCGAGGGGCGAGTTAGTCCAGGTCCGGAGCTTTTTCATAAGGGGAAGATATAGGAATATTTTGGTCGCGCAGATACGAAGCAAAGACGAGCTTGGTTGCAAGCTGTTCAGTTAATATTTATTGATAAAATTATCTTTTGAAAAGTGTTTTTGCTTTTTTTTGAGAAAAAGTGCCGGACTTACCAAAAGTTTAACCTAGCTTTACCCTGCGACCTATTCTACGAACAATAGAAATTATCGGGTACGACTTCTTTTCACCACCTCTTCACTCGGCTACACTCAGCCTTGCCTATCGCCTAAGAAAGCTACTACTCCGGCTCTTCCGCCCTCACTTTGGAACCCGGTTTTTTGCCCCCAACCCTAACGACGGACAATGAAACACAGCCTCCTGTATTGCCTCGCCGCTACCTCGCTGGCCCTCTCCTTCTTCTTTGAACGCGCCCCCGAAGCTTCGGCTACGGCCCGTGCCATCTCGGCACCGGTCGTGGCCGAAGCTTCGCTGCTTCCGGCCCTGACGATAGGAGAGACTACCCCCGAAAGCGACCCCAGCAACCCACCGGCCACCAAGCCCACTGCCGCCGAGCTGGCCGCCTCCCGCGACTCGCTCACTTACCACTACTACGCCCAGACCCTGGGCCTGCACTTGGCCTTCGATGAGAACAAGGACCTGCTGCGTACGGTAACGGACTGGATTGGAACGCCTTACAGCTTCGGTAGCAACTCGCGCCGTGGTACCGACTGCTCGGGTTTCGTGACGCGCGTGTTCCGCGAGGTGTACGGCATCAACCTGGTTCATTCTTCGCGGGCCATGTTCAGCAACACCCAGCGCGTGGCCAAGGCCGAGATGCAGACCGGTGACCTGGTGTTTTTCCGCCGGGGCAAAGGGCCGATTTACCACGTTGGTATCTATTTGAAAGACGGCAAGTTTGCCCACTCGGCCTGCAACGGCGGCGTGATGGTGAGCTCGCTGAACCAGCCCTACTACCACCGCAATTTCTACGCCGCCGGCCGCGTACGCGCCGCTGCTGCGGCCGATGAGGCAATCACCGAAGCTGCCACCGAATCAGCAATTGCCTCGGTTCAATAGCCTTCGGATTTAGACCAGAAGTTCAAGCAAAACGCCCGGCCTTGCAGCCGGGCGTTTTTTTTGTGCCCTTCGCCGGGGTATTGGCTCCATTGGCTGATAATTCAGCGATTACTCAGTAAGAAATGGGATACTTGTATTAAACTCGCCAGGCGTTGGCTAGTCTATGCTAAACCGTTGGCCCATAAGAGAAAGAACGCCGGGCCAGGACTCGTTTCATTGTTGTTGCTGATTCCATCATTACGCCCTGCTTATGAACCGTCGACATTTCCTCCAACGAAACGCGGCCGTCCTAAATGCCCCGGCGGCGGCCGTAGCTGAGCGGCCCGCGTCACCGGTAGCCCCCGCCGCCGCGCAGGCCCAGCAGGACCCACCCGAAACCGTGAGCCGCTATGCCAACAAGGCGCTGCCTACCGGCCTGGCCCGCACCACCAGCACCCTCACGCCCTACGCTGGTACCTGGGGCTACGCGCAGGCCGCCCACCTGCTGCGCCGCTGCCTGTTCGGCCCCACACGCACGGAGATTATGACGGCGGCGGGCTCCAACCTCACAGCGGTGCTCAACGGCCTGCTGACGGTCCCGGCCACCGCGCCCGACCCGCCCGTGAATGTGTCGGCCACTGATACCAGCGTGCCCATCGGGCAGACCTGGACGGCGCAGGTATTCGACCAGAATTTTGAGGGCGTGCGGCGGGCTTCGCTGCGCGACTGGTGGTTGGGCCAGTTGCTGGGCCAGAGCACCACGCTGGTGGAGAAGATGACGCTGTTCTGGCACAACCACTTTGTGGTGGAGCTGGGCGACATCAATGATGCCCGCATGGGTTACGAATACTGCCGCCTGCTGCGCCAGCACGCGCTGGGCAATTTCAAGCAGCTGGCCAAGGACGTGACCGTGACGCCCGCCATGCTGCGCTATCTAAATGGCAACCAGAGTATAACCGGTGCGCCCAACGAGAACTACGGCCGGGAGTTGCTGGAGCTGTTCACGGTGGGCAAGGGGCCGCTGATTGGCGTCGGCAACTACACCAACTACACCGAGGCCGACGTGCAGGCCGCCGCCAAAGTCCTCACCGGCTGGCGCGACCTGGCCACCGTGCCCGTGAGCAGCTACTTCACGGCCAGCCGCCACGATACTACGACCAAAGTGTTTTCGTCGGCCTTCGGCAATGCCAGCATTGCCAACGGCGGCGCTACCGAATACCAAGCCCTTATCAACCTGATTTTTCAGCAGGTCGAGACGGCGCGCTTTATCGTGCGCAAGCTGTACCGCTGGTTTGTGTACTACCTGATTGACACGCAGGTGGAGACAGATATTATCCGGCCGCTGGCTACTATTCTCATCAACAATGGTTTCGACATCGTGCCGGTGCTGCGGGCGCTGTTTAGCTCCGAGCATTTTTTCGATGTGCTGAACGTGGGCTGCCTCATCAAAAGCCCGCTCGATTTCACGGTGGGCCTGTGCCGGCAGATGGAAATGGTGTTTCCGCCCGCCACCAACGCGGCCGTGCAGTACACCATGTGGGACTACCTCAACAGCCTCACTTTCGTGCAGCAGCAGACGCTGGGCGACCCGCCCAACGTGGCCGGCTGGGCTGCCTACTATCAGACGCCGCAGTACCACGAACTCTGGATAAATGCCGTGACACTGCCGCGCCGCAACCAGGTCACGGACCTGTTCATTGGCTCGGGCTACACGCGCAGCGGGGTCAAAATTGTGATTGACGTGCTCGCGCTCACGCAGTCATTCCCGGCCGCTACGGCGGCCGATTGCAACCTGCTGATTGCTGAGTATGTGAAGCTGATGGTGCCCATTGCCCTCACCACCAATCAAATTGCCTTTCTGAAAACCGCGCTGCTGCCGGGCCTGCCCGATTTTGAGTGGACCATAGAGTGGCAGCAGTACCTGGCCGCGCCCACCAACACGGCCAAGAAAGCCGCCGTGACCACCAAGCTGCAAGCCATGCTACGCGCCCTGATGGGCCTGGCCGAATACCACTTGTCCTAACGCCAACAGCCACACCATGAAACGTCGCGAATTTCTACAGACTACGGCTGCGGCCTCAGTTGGCACTGCTTTTTTGAGCGGGCTGCCGATTGGAGCTTATGGCTATTCGGCTCAGCTGGCGGCCCTCACCAATGCCACCACGGTTACGGATAAGGTGCTCGTCATCATTCAGCTGCAGGGCGGCAATGATGGGCTGAACATGATTATCCCCTTGGACCAGTACCCGGCCCTGCTGGCGGCGCGCAGCAATATTGCGCTGCCCCAGGCGCAGGTGCTGCCGCTCACCACGGCTACCGGCATTCACCCGGCCATGGCCTCGCTCCAGAACCTGTACCAGAATGGCAAGCTGGGCGTGGTGCAGAGCGTGGGCTACCCCAACCCCAATTTCTCGCACTTCCGGGCCACCGATATCTGGACTTCGGGTTCCGACTCGAACGTGACCTGGACCACCGGCTGGGCCGGCCGCTACCTCGACGGCGAGTTTCCGGGCTTCCCCACCGGCTACCCCAGCACCACGAATCCCGACCCGCTGGCCATCAGCATCGGCTCGGTGGTGAGCAACTGCGTGCAGGGCCCCACGGTGAACATGGGCATGGCCATTGCCAGCACGTCGTCTTTCTATCAGTTGCTTAGCGGCGGCGTGGATGCCGCGCCGAATACGCCGGCCGGGCACGAGCTGACGTTTATCCGGCAGGTGGTGAGCCAGACGCAGGTGTACACCACGGCCATTCAGGCGGCGGCCGGGCGGGCCCAGAACCTCTCGCCACTATACCCCACGGCGGGCCAGAATTCGCTGGCCGACCAGCTCAAAATAGTGGCTCAGCTGGTGGCTGGTGGCCTGAGCACGCGCATCTACGTGTGCCAGCTCGGCGGCTTCGATACGCACACGCTGCAGGTGCCCAGCACGGGCAGCACCACGGTGGGCACCCACGCCACGCTGTTGGGTAAGATTGCGGAGGCCGTGAATGCCTTTCAGGATGATTTACGGCGGCTAGCAATCCAGGACCGAGTGGTAGGCATGACGTTCTCGGAATTCGGGCGGCGCATCCGGTCCAATTCGGGCTTCGGCACCGACCACGGCGCGGCTGCCCCGCTGCTGGTGTTTGGCTCCAAGGTGAACCCCATCGTGCATGGCGCCAACCCCACGCTGCCCACCAGCGCCGGCGTCAACGACAACATTCCCATGCAGTTCGATTTCCGCAGCATCTACACCAGCATCCTCAAAGACTGGTTCCAGGTGACGCCGGCCACGCTTACGCAGCTCTTCGGGCAATCCTTCACCTACGTGCCGGTGCTGCGGCCCGGGGCCGCTACAGCTACGGCTGCCGCGGCCGAGGTAGCCGAGTTCACGGTGTACCCCAACCCGGTGGCGCGCGATAGCCGCACCACCGTGGCCTACGAAAGCGCCGGTGGCCACGTCCAAATCGTGGTGCTCGATGCGCTGGGCCGCGAGGTGCGCCGCGCCGTGGACCAGGTGTTGCCCCGTGGCACCCAACTGCTGCCTGTGGACCTGAACGGACTGGCCCCGGGGGCCTATTACTGCCAGGTACGGGAGGACCGGCGCACGGGCTCACGCATCGTGGTGGTGGAGTAAAGTCGGGAATTGTGGGGTAATATCTATTGATAAATCCTGCTTATAATGAGATGGTTGGTATTCGTTGTTGTGGATTTTTTCGTTTGATAAATAGAAAAAAGACAGCCCGGCCCCGCACTTTTCCGTACAGCGAATCCGGGGCGGTAATTGCCCTTTTTCACCTCTCCCTTCTCAATACCAGCTTTATGGAAGCGCAAATCGAAAAACAACTCGAAGACATCCTGCCCGAAGACCTTGCCCGTACTTTCGAGAGTGCCTACCACGTATTTCAAGGCAAGACCGAGCACGTAGACGACCTGCTGAAAAACGGCGGCGTACTACTGCGCAAAGCCGCTCAGCGCTTCACGCCCACGCAAATGGTGCTCGGCATCGCGGCGATTGCGGCTGTGACGGTACTGCTCATCAACCGCGCCAGCCACGACTAGCTATTTATCGGCCCGCCGCTGCAAAACGGTACAGGACCAATGCGATACAGAAAAGGCGACCTTCTACTGGAGGTCGCCTTTTCTGTGTTTTTACAGTGCTGATTTCCGGAGAAAAAGCTGCTTATCGAATGTCAACTAAGACCGGGACAGTGAGGCGCACGGCTACCGGCTGGCCGTTGTGGCGGCCGGGCTCGAAACGGGGCAGGCGCAGGGCTGCCGCCAGCACCGCCTCATCCAGGGCGCTGTTGATGGGCTTGAGCATGACCGGGCGCGTGATGCGGCCATCGGGCTCCACCACGAAGCTGACCTGACCCTCGCCGCTACTAGCCCGCTCGGGGTACTCAATCAGTTCCTGCAGGGCGGCTTGCAGGCCGTCGGGGCCGCTGCGGCCGGGCAGCACGGGCATCTGCTCAACCTGGCTGTAAACCTGATTTTCGGGCACCGGCGCGGCCTGGCCGGTAGGCGGCGCGGGCGGGCTAAACCAGATGTTAACCACCTGGTACATGGCCACGGGCTGGTCGTCGTAGCCCAGGGCGGGCTGCCAGCGCGGGAAACCGCGCACGAGGCGCAGGGCTTCGTCGTCGCAGCTGGGGCAGAGGGAGTTGATGACTTCGCTGGCCCCCACGCGGCCATCAGGCTTCAGCACAAAGCGCACCACAACGCGGCCTTTAAGGTCGCGCTGCTTTACTTCGGGGGGCGTGGCTTTATTCTTTTGCAGGTACTGCTCCAGGGCCGCGTCGCCGCCGGGAAACTGAGCTGGCCGCGCCACTTCCGCGCTGGCAAACACATGGCGCGGCGACAGAAACATGACCGGCACGGTGAGCAGCACCGCCACCGGCTGGCCCTGGTAGCGGCCCGGCAACAGGCGCGGCATCCGTTTCACCGCGGCCAGCGCGGCGGCATCGCAGGCGGGGCTAAGGGACTGCACTACGGCCGCCTGCCGGGCCACCCCACTCACCCCCACGACGACGCGCACGAACACCCGGCCTTCGGTGCGGCCCTCGCGAACTTCAATCGGGAGCTGCAGGTGCTTCTGAACGGCCTTCACCAGCGCCAGATTGCCACCCCCGCCGGGCAGGGTCGGCATTTGGTCTACGTAGTTGAATATCTGGGTGGTATCGGTAGCATACTGGCCGTAGTATTGGGCGGCGGCGGGGTGGGTGGTCAGCAACGCCAGCGCCAACAGCAACCAGAGCCGCTGGGAATGCTGGCTGCTAAGGATGTTGAAGTAAGGAGTGCAGGAATTCATACCGCAAATTTATTGGCGGGAGCGAACTGCAGGAATCAATGAAAACGAGCAGCCCGCCCGAACTCAACCGGCACGGTGAAGCTTACCGACGCAGGCCGGCCCAGCATTTTGCCGCCGTTGAAGCGCGGAAGTTTATGGATGGCGGCTACCGCAGCAGCGTCGTAGTCAGGATTCACGCCCTTCACAACCTTGACATCGCGCACCACCCCGCTGGGGCCTACAACAAAGGCAACAAACACCTTCTCCATTTTGCGGCTGGCCAACGCGGCAGCGGGCTGAACTAACGCCCGTTGAATGGCCTGTAAGATGGCCTCGGAACCGCCGCCCGCGGGCAACTCCGGCATCTGCTGCACTAGGGTGTAAATCCGGTTAAGGGTGTCAGTTGGGGCAGCGAGGCTACCAGCCGGCGCAACCATGCGGAAGGTAACGGGCACGGTAAAGCGCACTGGTACCGGCCGGCCCACTTGCCGGCCGGGGTTGAACTGCGGCAGCTGCTGTACGGCCGCCAATACCGCTTCGTCGCAGCCGGCCCCGATGCCCTTCACGACTTTGGCATCGCGCACCATCCCGTTTTCGCCCACTGTAAAGCTCACGAATACCCGCCCTTCCACATGCTGCTGAATGGCCTGGACCGGGTACACCACCCGACTCTGGATGGCATTGATAATGGAGGCATTACCGCCTCCACCGGGCAGCTGCGGCATTTGCTCGACGTAGGTATATATTTTGCCGCCAATCCGTGCGGTATCAGACGCCGGAACCGGGGGCGGAGTGGTTTGCGCCAAGGCCGATTGCGCAGCGCAGATAATAAGAAACGGCAGCACGGTGCGCAGTGTGCGCAAGGCGGGGTTAAACAAGGTAGATTTCAAAGGAAGTTGTTGGGTGAAAAGAGACAAAACGGGTGCGAAACGGCACCATTGATAAATTTTAAATACTCGCAAATTACTTCGCTTTCAGCGTCCAGCTTGTAGCCACCCGCGCATTTGGCTCCGCCGCGCTGCGCAGGAACACCAGCTCATCAAGCTGGCCCACGCGCCAGGTTTCCAGTAGGTTGCTGTAGAAGGGCGAGCCGGGGTTGCCGCTCTGGCCGCCGGGGTACACGCCGTAGGCGCGCACCTGCGGGCCCAGCGCCACCACCATGCGCCAGCTGGGGCCGTTGCGCTCGGTGGTGGCGTTCACGATGCCCGCGCCGCCGCCGCAATCCACGTCTAGCTGCCCGAAGCCGGGGAGCTTGAGCAGGTGCAGGATGTCGGTGCTTTTCTGACTGGCCCAGCGCCATTTGGGGCCTTGTGCGCCGTATTTGCGGGTGAGGCTGTCCACGGCCCAGCGCAGGCTTTGGCGGGCCAGCAGGGGCAGGGTTTCGCGGGCGCGGGTGCGGCGGTCGTCAATCCAGCGACTGCTGTCTTCCTTCAGAATCAGGTTGTTGGTGCGGTCACGGGCGGGGTAGCGGTAGGCCGGGCCTTTAGGGTCGAGGGGAAAATCGTCGTCCCAGAGACGCTTCACCAGGTTGTCGTACCACAGCTCAAACAGGCTGGGGCCGACGGCATCGGCCGTGTACTGGTAGTTCCAGGCGCGCAGCGCGGCCAGGGCCTGGCCCTCGGGTGTAGTGGCTGCCTGCGTGCCGGCCAGCGCCAGCATTCGCGGCAGCATCAGCTGCGCATTCAGGCCCAGCACGTCGTTCTGCAGCAGGCGCAGGCTGTCGGCCGTCACTATGGGCATCTGGCCGAGGCGCTGGTTGATGCGCCGGCCGCGCTCCGACGAGCCGTAGTCCCAGTTCATATAATATGGATAGTCCTGCGGCCGCACCGACGACTGGTTGGCCGACGACACGAAGCCCCGGGCCGGGTTCTTGGCGTGCGGGTTCTGGGCGGCCGGAATCCAGCCCTGCCAGTCCTGAGCCGGGTCGCGGCCATCGAGCAGGTATTTGCCCTGCTCGTGCCATTTTAGCGGCAGGCGGCCGTTGGGCCAGATGGCAATGTCCTGGCCGGCATCGGCAAACACGAAATTCTGGGCCGGCGCGCCGTAGCTGGCCAGTGCGGTCGTGTAGTCGGCGTAGGTGCGGGCGCGGTTGAGTTGGTAGAAGGTTTTGAACTCGTTGGCCGCGTCGTGGGCTGTCCAGCGGGCCGCGTAGCCGATAGGCGTCTGGGGCAGGAAGGGCTTCTCGACGCGGTCGTACACCACCGGGCCGTGGTGGGTGTATAATACGGTATCAAGTCGGTCAGCCTGCCCGCGTACTTTGATGTGCTCCACCACGCGGCGCACCGGCTTCCAGCGGCCGGCGTGCCAGTATTCCAGCTTGCGGGCGTCCCGAAACTGCACCTGGTACCAGTCGAGCACATCGGCGTAGGTGTTGGTCACGCCCCAGGCCACCTGCTCGTTAAAGCCGATGATGGCCAGTGGCGCGCCCGGAATCGACACGCCGTAGACGTTCACGCCCGGTGCGGTCATTTGCACCTGGTACCAGATGCTGGGCAGGTTGAGCTGTAGGTGCGGGTCATTGGCCAGCATTGGAAAGCCCGTAGCCGAGCGCGCCCCACCCACCGCAAAGTTGTTGGAACCCAAGTCGCGTGAGGGCTCCTGCGTGGGCGCATACGGCGCTTCAGCCGCCACAAAAGCCGGTGGCACGGGCGGCGTGGCCAGCGGCTTAAAATCTAACGCAGTGCCCACCGGAATCACCGGGTCTTCGCGGGTAGGGTAGTCCGGAAACAGGTCGCGCATCACCGCCGGGCCGTATTTGCGCAGGGCGTTGCTCATGCGCAGGTCGTCGGAGCGGCCGGTGAGGTCGAAGGCCATGTATTTGAGGATGAGGGCGCTTTTTAGCGGCTTCCAGGGCTCGGGCGCGTAGTCGAGCAGCTTGTACTCGAATGGGTAGGTAGCGGGCGTAAGGCTGCTGATGTAGGCGTTGATGCCATCGGAATAGGACTGGGCCACCACGCGGGTCACGGGGTCGGCCAGCACGGCGGCCACTGACTTTTGCGCTCCGAAGCCTAAGCCCATGCGCCGGAAAAACCGGTCGGTTTCGAGCCGCTCCGGCCCCACGATTTCGGCCAGCCGCCCGGCCGCTACGTGGGCCACGAAATCCATCTGCCAGAGCCGGTCGCGGGCCGTGAGGTAGCCTTGAGCCAGGTACAAGTCGTGGTCGTTTTGGGCGAAGATGTGCGGTACGCGGCGGTCGTCGTAGCGCACCGTCACAGGTTGTTGCAGGCCCGCGATGGCTAGCTTTTGTTGGGCCGGGAAGTCTTCGGGCCGCTCGCCGTTCAGCCAGAAGCCCCGGTACGGGCTCAGCAGCTTGCCGAAGGGCGGCAGGTTGCCCTGCTTGGTATTAAGCACCCAAACGAGGGTAAGGCACGCGGCCAGGGCCAGTATGGCTTTTATCATGGTAGATAATGAATTG
Source organism: Hymenobacter segetis (assembly GCF_054776495.1). Taxonomy (NCBI): domain Bacteria; kingdom Pseudomonadati; phylum Bacteroidota; class Cytophagia; order Cytophagales; family Hymenobacteraceae; genus Hymenobacter; species Hymenobacter segetis. The sequence continues at coordinate 854,705 of NZ_BAAHBV010000003.1, forward strand.
GAATTCCGAGCGCAAGCTACTGCGCGAAGCTGCAGAGCGGCGGCATGTCGGTAGGAAGCAGGGAAGACAAAATAGCAAAAGCCCTGGTGGGGCGACACTCACATTATGAGTGTCGCCCCACCAGGGCTTTAAAATTATTAGAAACGGTGCTACTACCAATATGCCTCCGCGCTGCGGGCAGTGTTGGCGTATCAGCGCAATGCTAAACTCATCGAAGCGCAACTTCGCGCACCAGCCCACCGATACCCCAGACCAGCAATTGCTGGCGCACGGCTTCGGCCTCGGGACGTTCGCCAAACTGGCCCACGAGCACGCGGCTGCGCTGGCGCCCATCGAGCAAATCCTGGGAGATGGTTACGCTAAGCTCCGGCATCAGCGACTTGATGCGGGCCTGCACCGTCTGGGCATTGGCAGCATCAATGAAAGAGCCGGCCTGAATGAGGAAACCGGCCGGGCAATTCACCGATTCGGTGGTGCTGATGACTTCGGCTTTGGTGGCGTGCGCCGCGGCGATGAGCGTGGCCGTAGCGTTGACTCTGGCTGCTGAGTCAGCGGGGCTGATGGGGGCATCCGGGGTTACCGTGTAGGTCGTGAACGCGGCTTCGGGGTTGGGGTCGGCGGCGAAGAGGGCGGCCAGGTTGTTGGGGGTAGAAGCGGGGCCGAGGGGTGTTTCGGGGGCTACTACTTCGGCTACCACGGTAGCGGCACCGCAGTCAACCACGCCCAGGGGCTTGGCGGCGGCTTCGGATAAGTCGAGGATGCGCTGGTGGCGGAACGGGCCACGGTCGGAAACCCGCACCACGACCGACTTGCCGTTTTTCACATTGGTAACCCGCAGGCGGGTGCCGAAGGGCAGGGTTTTGTGGGCGCAGGTGTATTTGAAGCGGTTGTAACGCTCGCCGCTGGTGGTGCGTCGGCCTTGGAAGTAACTGCCATACCAGGAGGCCCGGCCGCGCAACACCGTAGTGGCGGTGCTAGTGGCAGGAACTGCTTTGGTGGTACCGGGGGCGGTGCGCGCCGAAGCGCCCAGCAAAGTCAGTAGAAAAAAGAAGCAACTGGAAAGGACGAGTACTTTAAGGCGACGAGATAAAATCATGCGATTTGCAGATGGTGAGCAGGACAAACATAGACCCATCCATTTGAGCAATGCTAAAAATCCGCTGACCTCTACTAACCGAATTAGGTTAAAAATTGTCCTTTATCCAGAAAACTTGCATTTAATTAATCTTCATGTTGGCCTGAAAAGTAGCCGTGAGGTTGCCTCAAAGTATATTTTGCCGAATTGGGCCTTTGCCATTGCACAGGTACCAAAATTAGATTATGCGACGGGTATAAAATTTGGGCATCGGCCCTACGACTACCTTTGAAACCGGGTTGCATAAGTCCGGTTTTTATCGTAAGAGCAGTAGCCCGCCGCCGGGCCCTAACCCTACCTTTGTCCCATGGATTTTGGCCGCTTACCCGACCTTCGCTACGTTGATTTCAGCCTGCCGCCCGACCATCCCGAGACGGCCCGGGTGCTGGCCCGCGCCCGGCTCACGCAGCCTGCGCCGGCCCGCATTTACGTCGGCTGTCCCATCTGGACGAATAAGGAATGGCTGGGCACGTATTTCCCCGCCGGCATCAAGGAGCCCGACTACCTGCGCTACTACGCGCAGCAGTTCAACAGCATTGAGCTGAATACCACCCACTACCGCATTCCAGATGCCACCACAGTGCGGCGCTGGCGCGAGGCCGTGGGGCCGGATTCGGGCTTTAAGTTCTGCCCCAAGCTGCCGCGCAGCATCAGCCACGAGCGGGAATTATTTCAGGCCGATGACCTGGTGGTGACCACGGCGCGAGCCTTCGAAGGGCTGGGCGACAACCTGGGCTGGGCCTTTTTGCAGTTGCCGCCGCACTTCGGCCCCGAGCATTTGCCGCGACTGGAACGCTTCCTGGTCGACTTCCCCGAGACCGTGCCGCTGGCCGTAGAGTTGCGCCACCCGCGCTGGTTTGCCGACCGCGTTTTGGCCGATGCCGTATTCGCAACCCTCGAAGCCCTCAACAAAACGCTGGTGATAACCGATGTGGCCGGCCGGCGCGACGTGCTGCCCCTGCGCCTGACCACGCCCACCGCCTTCATCCGTTTCAACGGCCACGGCCTGCACTCCACCGACTACCACCGGGCTGATGCCTGGGCTGAGCGCATTGCCGCCTGGGTGGCGCAGGGCGTGCACGAGGTCTACTTCTTCATCCACCAAAAAGACGTGCGTCACGCGCCGGTATTCGCTCAGTATTTATTGGAGAAAATCCGGAGGCTAACGGGAATTGTGGTGCCGCCGCCGCACATCATTCCGCAGCCGGTGCAGGGGAACCTGTTTGGGTTTTAGGAGGTGCTTGCTATCAGCCATCTGTCATCCTGAGCGCAGCGAAGGACCTTATTACGTTCAAACAGCTTTCGTCCAAATGTGATAAGGTCCTTCGCTGCGCTCAGGATGACAGAGGTGTTAAGTCACAAACTAACCGGCTGTTGCAAGAGCGGCCCAAGCACCTGCCACACGTTTTCGGCCAGGATTCTCTGGCCGGCTGCGTTGGGGTGCACGCCGTCGGCCAAGTTCAACTCACGGCGGCCCAGCACACCTTGTAAGAGGAAGGGCACGAAGGGCAGTGAGTTTTTATCGGCCAGGGTGCGGAACAGGGCTTTGAACTCGGTGGCGTAGTGGGCCAGGCGGTGGCCGCCGAGCGGGCCAAGGTCGAAGGGAAACTCCAGGCCAGCTAGTACCATTTGGGCCTGCGGATACTGCCGCCGCACGGCATCGATGATGAACTGGAGGTTCTGGGTGGTTTCGCGGACGGGGATGCCCCGGATGCCGTCGTTGGCCCCGAGGGCCAGCACGAATACGTCAATCGGGTGGCGGGCCAGCACGGCGGACAGGCGCTGGCGGCCGCCGGCGCTGGTTTCGCCGCTCACGCCGTAGTTGTAGGCTTTATAAGGAAGCGGGTGCTCGTCGAGCCGCTGCTGGAGGATGCTGGGGAAGCTGTTGGCGGCCGGCAGGCCGTGGCCTGCGGTGAGGCTGTCGCCAAAGAAAATAATATTTTTCATATAGTGCTGTTTAAACAGCACAGTAGACTTTTTCGTGCCCGACTGGTGGGGTCGGCAAGAACCAGAAAGAACGTCATGCTGAGCGGAGTCGAAGCATGACGTTCTTAAATTAAGCTGAGGCAGGGCTTTACTCCACCACTTCCAGCACGGTGCGGAACGAGACGTACTTGCCGGCGAAGTGCTTTTCCATATCGGCGCGGAGGGAGGGGGCGCAGATGGCCTGGTATTCTTCGAGCTGCTCCAAGCTGAGGCAGTAGTATTGGGCGGCGTAGGTGATGCCACCTTCTTCCTCGTTGAGCAGGCGACAGAGCTGGCTCTTGATGAAAAAGCCGGTTTCCATCACCTCGGGCATGTGGGTGGAGCGCATGTAGTCCAGCCAAGCCTCGGCGGCGGTGGGCTCGATGCTGCTGGTGACGTTGTAGAGAATCATAGGAATGGAGTGACTGAGTGAGGAGGTGACTGAGTGAAGAAACGGTGAATAAAGCACTCAGCCGCTCCCTCACGCAGTTGCTCTTTTCAGACGCGCATGGTGTCGAACTGAAAATCAGTGATACGGGCCTGAATGTCTTTGGGTGAAAGATTGGACGTGGCGGCGGCCTGGGCCAGGGCGGGCAGCTCGGCATCGCCGGCCAGGCGCAGGCTCAGGATTTGGCTGAGGCTGAGCTGCTTTTCGAGGGCATTGAAGCGCTGGCCGCTTACCTCAAAATAGCGTTGGCGCACCTCAAGCCGGCAGATGCGGTCCTGCAATTGCAGGGCGTAGTGCTGGCGCAGCATCAGGAGCACGCCCAGGCCGATGATGGCCAGGGCGGCCACTGTGAACCAGAGCCGGGCCGTCTGGTCGTCGTCGCCGGCCACTTTGGTGTAGCGCAGAATGGCGTAGCCGGCCATGAGCCCGGCCAGCGGCAGCAGCACGAAATGGTGCCAGGGATAATATTGGGCGGTGTTTTTGGTGGGGGTGGGCATGCGAAATGAGGTGATGGGGACTAAAGCAGGGGAGATGGGTTGGAAAGCGGGCAATAAAAAACTCCGGCCGAAGCCGGAGTTTTTTTCATAGAAAGACGGCGGGCCGACTTCTTTATTTCATTTCCTTGGCGCGTTTCTTTTCGGCTTTGGCCATGTCGCGGGCGGCGCGCTCCTGCTTCTTGGCTTCGGAGGCGGCGTGGCGCTGCTCTTTCAGCTGGGACTTTTGCGCTTTTTCCTGGTTGCGCTGCTCGCGGAGCTGCTTTTTGAGGTCGGACTGCTGGCTGGCGTTTTGCTGAAGCTGGTTTTTGCTGTCGCGCACGGCCTGGTCGCTGTTGTTGCTTTGCTGTTTTTGCGCCTCGTAGGTGGCTTTGGTATCGGCGGCGCGCTGCTGCTGCTGCTCAATGGTGAGCGGAGCCGGCTGTTGGGCTTCGGGGGTGATGGGGGTTTGGGCGTGGGCCGAGAGGGAGGAGGCCACGATAATGGCCAAAAGGCCGAGGAGCTTTTTCATGGGGGCGGGTTGTGAAACCCGGTTAGGTATGGCCTGTGTACGCCGCGCCTACCGCAAGGTTTTCAGAACCAGGGGGAAATAGCACGTCATGCTGAGCGCAGTCGCAGCATCTCTACCGCAATGCTAAACCTGTCGATTAGGATTAGTTAAACGGTAGAGATGCTGCGACTGCGCTCAGCATGACGGCCTGGGGGCTATTCCTCCACGTAGTCCAGGTCTTTGCCGTAGCTCTCGGGCAGGGTGCTCACGGCCCAGAAGGCTATTAGCAGCGACACGCCGCCCAGCACGGCCGCGCCCGGCACGAAGCCCAACTGCCCGCTCAGGTACTTGAAGGCGGGCACCAGGCCCACCACCGCGCCGCGTGCGAAGTTGGGCGCGGTGGTGGCTACCGTGGCCCGTAGGTTGGTGCCGAACTGCTCGGCGGCCACCGTCACAAACAAGGCCCAGAAGCCCACCGAAATGCCCAGCACGAAGCACACGGCGTAGAACGTGGCCGGTGAGGCGCCTTTTATTCCAAACAAATACACGGCCACCAGCGTGGCGCAAAACACCAGAAACACCTGCAGCGCCTTGTTGCGCGAGTGCCAGAGCTGGCTCAGCGCCCCGCTCATGAAATCGCCAAACACCAGCCCGAAATAGCACCAGAACACCGCCAGCCCGGCCGTGACCTCGCCCGTGAGGCCCAGGGCCCGCCCAAACTCCGGTGCCAGCGTGACCAGGATGCCCACCACGAACCACAGCGGCACCCCAATCAGCAGCACGCGCAGGTACTTGCCCAGGCGGGTGGGGTGGGTGAAGAGGCTCAGGAAATTGCCGCGCGATACTTCGGCCTGGGCCTGCACCTGCTGGAACATGCCCGACTCGAACACGCTCACGCGGAGCAGGAGCAGGGCCAGGCCCAGGCCGCCGCCCACGAAATAGGCGTTGCGCCAGCCCAGTTTTTCGCCCACCCAGTAGCCCAGCATAGCCCCGCTCACGCCTACGGTGGCCACTATCATGGTGCCGTAGCCGCGCTTTTCCTTGGGCAGGCTTTCGCTGACGAGGGTGATGCCCGCGCCCAGCTCGCCGGCCAGTCCGATGCCGGCGATGAGCCGCAGCCAGGCGTATTGGTCGATGGTTTGGACGAAGCCGTTGGCAATGTTGGCCAGCGAATAGAGCAGAATAGAGCCAAACAGCACCGAGAGCCGGCCCTTTTTATCGCCCAAAATCCCCCACAGAATGCCGCCGAGCAGCATGCCGCCCATCTGCATATTTATCAGAAACAAGCCGCGGTCCGTCACGGCCGCTTTGTCAATAATGCCGAGGTCATTGAGGCTTTTGACGCGCACGATGCTGAACAGAATCAGGTCGTAGATGTCGACGAAATAGCCCAGCGCGGCTACGATGACGGCAGCGCTGAGAACGGTGGTTTTAGTAGGGTGGGAAACTTGCATGGCGAAATGTAGCACCAACTTGTGGTGCCACAAGCGGCTCGCCAGCTCCCTAAGGCATTAGTGAGCGTGCGCCGCTTCCGACACGGCCGGCGCGGCCAGCTCGCAGTGGCTGTGGCAGCCGCCGGGCAGGGGGCCGTCCTCGACCTGCACGGTGCTGTGGCGGATGTTGAATTCGGTTTCGAGGCCCTTGGTGAGGGTGGCCAGCCAAGCGGCATCGGCCTGGCCGGGGCGCACGAGGTGGGCCATGAGGGCGGCATCGTGGCCGGCGCTGCTGAGGCTCCAGATGTGGAGGTCGTGCACGGACTCGACCTCGGGCTGGGCCAGCAGGTAAGCACGCACGGCTTCGGGGTCGATGCCGTCGGGCACGGCTTGCAGGCCCAGGCGGAGGCTGTCGCGCAGCAGGCCCCACGAGCTATAGGCGATGAGACCGAGGATGATGAAGCTGATGGCGGGGTCGAGCCAGGCCCAGCCGGTGAGCAGCACGAGGCCGCCGCCGGCCACCACGCCCACGCTCACCAGGGCGTCGGTCATCATATGCAGGTAAGCGCCGCGCACGTTCACATCGGACTGGCCGCTGCGGAAGAGCAGGGCGGTGATGCCGTTGATGAGGATGCCGACGCCGGCCAGCAACATCACCCAGCGGCCGTTGACGGGGGCGGGGTGGCGCAAGTGGTCGATGGTTTCCCAGAGAATGAAGCCCAGCGCGGCGTAGAGCAGGGCCGTGTTCAATAGCGCGGCCTGGATGGTGGCCCCCCGGTAGCCAAAGGTGTAGCGCCGGGTGGCGGGCCGGCCCGCCAGCCAGGCCGCGCCCCAGGCCAGGGCCAGGCTGAGCACGTCGCTCAGGTTGTGGCCGGCATCGGAGAGCAGAGCGCTGGAATTGGCCCAGAAGCCGCCAATGGTTTCGGCAACCACGAAGGCCAAGTTGAGGCCAATGCCGATAGCGAAGGCAGCGCTGAAGCCGCCGCCGGGAGGCGGGGCGGCGTGCTGGTGGCCGGCGTGCGAGTGGCCGGGGGCGGAATGGTCGTGGTCGTGAGGCATGGGGCGAAGCGTTGGCGCTGCGCGAAGAACGTAAACGGTTGGGCTTTGGGTGCGATGAAGTAGCGCGGACTTTGTAGTCCGCGCCCCGGAACGACACCCGAATGACGCGGGGACGCGGACTACAAAGTCCGCGCTACTGTGCTACGGCCGCGTCAGCACTTCGTCAATCAGGCCGTATTCTTTGGCTTCGTCGGCCCGCAGCCAGTAGTCGCGGTCGGAGTCGGCGTGGATTTGCTGGTAGGTTTTGCCGGTGCGCTCGGCGTAGATGCCGTAGAGCTCCTCGCGGATTTTAATGACCTCGCGGGCGGTGATTTCGATGTCGGCCGACGGGCCCTGCACGCCGCCCGAGGGTTGGTGAATCATGACGCGGGCGTGGGGCAGGGCCGAGCGTTTGCCAATAGCGCCGCCGCAGAGCAGAAACGCGCCCATGCTGGCGGCCAAGCCGGTGCAGATGGTGGCCACGTCGGGCGTGACGTACTGCATGGTGTCGTACATGCCGAAGCCGGCGTAGACCGAGCCGCCCGGCGAGTTGATGTAGAGCAGGATGTCCTTGCGGGCATCGGCCGATTCAAGGAACAGGAGTTGGGCGTTGATGATGTTGGCAATGTTGTCGTCCACGGCCTGGCCGAGGAAGATGATGCGGTCCATAATCAGGCGCGAAAACACGTCGATTTCGCGGAAGTTCTGCGGCCGCTCTTCGATGACGGAGCGGGTCATGTTGGTGATGAAGGGGCGGGCCAGGGCTTCGGTGCGGGTGAGGTATTGGTCGACGATGAGGCCGTTGAGGCCCTGGCCGTGGACGGCGAATTTTCGGAATTCGGTTTGGTTGAGCATGATGAGGATGGGGTGGAAAAAGGTATGGCGATGCCGGCCCGGCTGAAAAGCAGGGAAGGAAAGCCCGTAATGGAGGTTGGGTTATCTACCCTGGCCAGAGGCGGCGGAGCCAGGCAAACCGGCCCGTGTGCAGTCGCTCGTGAATTAGGCGCAACTCGCGCCGGAGCTGCTGGCGGCCCGCCAAGCGCAGGCCGTGGTAAAGCTGGCGCTGGGCATCGGTATCGGCAGCCAGCTCGCCATCGACCAGCAGGCGCACGTTCCAATCCTCGGCCGGCAGGGCGGCGGGGCCGTTCAGGAGCTGCTGCTCAATTAGGTGCAGGCGTTCGAGTTCGGTACGCATGGTTTAATATTCGATATTCTCAGCCGTGAATGCCCGGCGCACCGAATTTCGCAGCCGCTCCAGGCACTTGAATTTCTGCACCGTGGCCGAGCGCACCGAGCGGTAGCCATTGGCCTGGGCAATCTGCGTGAGCGGCTGCTGGAAGTAGTAGAAGGCCAGCAGCACGTTCCGGCATTTCTCGCCCAGACGCTCTACATAGTCCAGCACGGCAAAAGCGGGCTCGGCGGAATCCTCGACTTCTTCGGCGGCTAAAACGGCTAAGGGTTCCGCGTCATCGGGCAGAGCCTCGTGCGGCAGGCGGGCGCGGCGGCGCTGCTCGTGGTGCCACAGGTTGCGCGCAATGCCCACCAGGTAGGTGCTGGCCGATGCCGTGAGCACCAGCGTGCCTCCCACCGCCTGCTCGTAGAGAATGACCAGCGCATCCTGAAACACGTCCTGCGCATCCTGGGCCGTGCCGCCGTGGTTGCCCACGTAGCGCCGTACCGGCGGGAAGGCCCGATGGTATAGGCGCGTCAGGGCCTGCTCGCGGTCGGCGAGCAGGGCATCGCGCAGGGCCGTGGCGGATGGCGCGGGCATTGGAAGTGGGAGGGAAGCAGTCATTGGAGCAGCCATTTACTAATTAATCCATTTCCGGCCCAATTATCACCCATCACCCCAAAAAAAACGGCCGCACCCCAAACGGGATGCGGCCGGCTCTATACGTATTGCCGACGGGCTTACACGGCCAGCACTTGCTCGCGCCGGCGCAGGAAGCGGTGCACCAAGGCGGTGGTGCCACTCCGCAAGGCAGCCTGAATGCCGCTGGCGGCTAGGCGGCCGGTTTCGGCAGCCCCGTTCATGTAGCCCTGGTACCAGGCGCTGCAATGCTCGCCGGCAAAAAAGAGGTTGCCCACCGGCTTGCCTTCGGCCCCGGCAATGGTGCTGTATTGGCCCACCCGGTAGCAGGCGTAGCTCGCCAGCGTGTGCGGGTGCGTGGGCCAGTGGAAGCGCTGCACGTTGCCGTTGAAGGCGGCGCGGGTGCCGGGCCAGGCGGCATCGAGCACGGTGAGGTGCTGGCTGGCCTGCGACTGCGGCGTGCCCGTGCCCATATCGATGCCAACCTGCCCACCCACAAACACAGTGAAGGTGCCCACATTGCCGGGCTGCAGCTGCGAGCCGTCCCAGCCGCCCTGGGTCACGGTGTCCGAGAAGAAATAGCCGGTATAGCCGTTGGTGCGCCAGGGCCGGCCGTTGAAGCCCAGGAAAAGCTTGGCGTTGGTGCCGTAGCCCAGATTTTGGATGGCGTTGGTTTTCCAGGTGGGCAGCGGCAGGTTGAGGGCCACCGTGCGCAGAATGGTGAAGGGAATGGTCAGGGCCACGTAATCGGCCGTGACCACGGTGCGGGTGCGGTCGGGCAGCTCGAAAGTGAGCTGGTACTCGGCGCCGGACTGGCTCAGGGCCACCAGCTTGCGCTGGAGCGTGATTTGCCCGGGCAGCTGCGCCGCCACGGCATCGACCAGTAACTGGTTGCCACCCTTGATTTTGTACCGCTCGTCGCTGATGCCGAAAATGTCGAACGTGCCCTTGCTCGCATCAGCCTGAAACATCCACAGGAAGTTGATGGCCGTCTGGTCGTTGGCTTCGCGGCCAAATTCGGTCACGTACGCCTCTTCCAGCAGCGTCCGAATCCAGCCCGTCATCCCGATGGAATCGAAATAAGCCGAAATCGAGAGTTGGTCGAAGCGGGCGGCGCTGGCGCTCAGGTGGTCGTAGGTGATGTTGTTGTTGGGCAGCGAGCGGCAGTCGGCCTGAATCTGGTTGGCATACGGCTGGAAAGCCTGAATGACCTGCGCCACGCTATGGTGCTGGCCCCCAAAAAAGTAGGCGTCCTTGGTGAGCACCGTTTCGCTGGGCGATTCCACGTCGTAGAGCGGTAGGCCGAACTCCTGCACCAGCCCCAGCATATCGGCGTGGCCCGAGTCGATGAACTCGCCGCCCAGCTCCGTGGTCACGCCCGGACCCATCAAGCCGGAAGCCGTGAAGATGCGGCCGCCCACGCGGTTGCTGGCTTCGTAGATGTCGGCCCGCACGCCGGCTTTTTTCAGCTGGTAGGCGCAGTTGAGGCCGGCCATGCCCGCGCCCACAATGGCAATACGCGGCGCGGTAGCCTTGGCATCGGCAAAGCCGATAGCGTCGGGCGCAGCAGGCTCAATAGCTACCTTTTCGCAGGCGGCCAGCAGGCCACCGGCTCCCACCAGCACGCCCAGTTTGGTGGTGATGGCCAGGAAATCGCGCCGGCTCTGGCCGGTGGCCAGCTCCGCCAGCTCCTCAGCCGAGGGCCCGCCGGGCTCGTTGGCCGCCACGGCCAGCTGAAAGGCTTTTTGCAATGAGCGCAGCAGCGAAGTACGGGCCTTGGGAATGTTCGTAAAGAGTTCGGACATATAAACTGGAAAAGGGCGGGATTTATGAAATTTATCGAAAGAAACAGTTTTATATCGGGATAAAAAAATACGGTCGGCGACTTCCATCTGGAAGCCACCGACCGTTGCAAATTGCCGGTTGGTGATTAGTCGGCGAGTAATAAGGGCCCAGTTTCGCCCGGCCTGTGAAAGCCGCGCGCCGCTACTTGAACGCCAGCGGCACCACCAGCCGCACGCTCACATTACGCCCCTGATTGAACACGCCGTAGCGGCCATTGGCCACATTCAAATCAGCGTATTTCAACCGGCTCAGATGGCTCTGGTAGCCCACATCGAACAGATTATTGGCGGTGATGAACAGCGAAAACAGCGTGCGACCTTTGGCATCGGCCAAATCGGTGCCGATGCCGGCGTTGATGAGCGTGTAGCCGGGCGTGGCCGTCTCGGTGTCGAAGGCCGAGAAGTAGCGGTTCTGGGCGAAGGTGTGCTCCAGCTGCACGCGGGCGTAGGGGTTGGTGATGCGCTTGCCCTGGCGGCGGAAATTGGCCCGCAACTCCGATTGCAGCCGGTCGCCGGGGATGAAGGGCAGGTACTTCTCGGCAGCGGGCACGTTCAACTGCTCAGCGCGCACCATCGAAAACGAGTTTTCAAAGTGCAGCCAATCCAGCGGGTGGGGGTGGAAGTCGAGGCTGACCTCGCCGCCCACCAGGCGGGCCTGGCCCTGGTCGTACTTATAGGCCCGGGTGTCGTCGCGGAGCGAATCACCCCCGCTGGCCGTGAGCAGCCGGCGCGTGAAAATGTAGTTGCTGATGCTGTTCTCAAACGCATCGACGCTGAACCGAACGTGGTCCGTGACGTAACTCACACCGGCGTCCACCTGCAGACTGGTTTCGGGGCTAAGGTTGTCGTTGCCGATTTCGTAGCGAATGGTGCCTTCGTGCTTGCCGTTGGAGCCCAACTCGGCAATATTCGGCGCGCGGAAGCCGCGCGAGAGGTTGGCCTTCACCGTCAGCTTCTCGTTCAGATTATACGCCGCGCCCAGGCTGCCGCTGTAGTTGCGGAAGGTGCTCAGAAAGCCTGGAAACTTGGTTTCGGCCGTGGGGGCATTGCTGGGCCGCTCATTGCTGTCGAGCAGCAGCTTATCGGCTGAAATCTGGCGCACATCGTACCGCAGCCCGCCGCTGATGTCGAGCGAGCCAATGGTTTTCTTGGCCACGCCAAACACGCCGCCCTCGTTCACGCGGTAGGCCGGAATCAGGAATTCCTGGCCTAGGTTCTGGTTTTGCTGGTGCAGGCCGCTGGTGCCCACGGTCAGGTTCCAGCCATTTTTTTCGGGCAGGAAGTAGCGCAGCGAATAGTCCACGGTGCGCAACTGGAAGTAGAGCGAGGTTTCGGCGGGGTCGAGCACGTTGCCGTACTCGCGGCGCAGGTTCTGCTGGTAGCTCACCTGCAGGCCAATACGGCCGCCGTTCGAGCCCAGAATGAAGCTGTTGTCGGTGCCAATGCGCAGGTGGTTGATTTGCTGCTGGGGGACAGCCAGGCCGTAGCCGCGCAGGTCGCTGTCGGTCACGGGTACGCTCAGGGTCGAGTCGCCGCTGGGCACGTCCTTCACGAAGCGGCCGGTTTGCGGGTCGCGGGCACCCTCCGTCAGCCCCAGTCGCTGGTTGAACGTGCTGAAGGTGAGGTGCGAATAGCCCCAGCTTTTATTCACGCCCACGTAGCCGTTAGCATCCCACTCATTAAAACCCGAGTTGTACACCCGGCCATCGTAGCGGTTCTGGTAGTCGCCGGCCACCTTGCGGGTGCCCCGCGCCAGCCAGTTAAAGCCGTTGAGGTTGCCCGCATTCTGGAAAGAGTAGGCCTGCAGGTGGTTATTGGTCTGGTAGTTGGCCGTAGCCGTGCCGGTGATGTGGCCCTCGGCAATGGGGTCAGGGGCCACGAAGTTGATAACGCCGGCCATGGCATCGGAGCCATACAGCAGCGAGCCCGGACCTTTGATAATCTCGGCCCGGTCCACGCTAAACTCGTCAATCTCAATGCCGTGCTCGTCGCCCCACTGCTGGCCTTCCTGCTTGGCCCCGTTGTTTAGGGTGATGACGCGGTTGTAGCCCAGCCCGCGCACGACAGGCTTGCTGATGGCCGCGCCGGTCGTAATCTGGCTCACGCCCGGCGTGTGCGCAATGGCATCCACCAGATTCGAGCCGGCCGTCTGGTTCAAGCGCGTGTGGTCGACCACCGAGGTCGGAATAGGCGAGCGCCGCAGCTGCGTGGCCTGCGACACCCCGGTCACCACCACCTGCCCAATCTCGGTGGCCGCCACCGTCAGCTTGAAATCGAGCGGCTGGCCGCTGCCCGTGTCCACGGTCTGCGTCACGGTGTTGTAGCCCAGCGAGCGCACCTGCACCGTGAAACGCCCCCGCGGCAGGCTGCTGAAACTGAATGAGCCGTCCGGCCCGGCGGCCGTGCCCTGCTTTAGGTCGTCGAAAATAATGTTGGCTCCCGGCAGGCCCTCACCGGTAGCTGCATCGGTAATGCGGCCGGTGAGGGGCGGGGCGGCCATGCGCACACGCGGCGCAACGGGCTGGGTATTCTGAGCAAAAAGAGCTGTCGGCGCTATCGCCAGGCCCATTAATAAAGAGAAACGGGGAATAAGGAATGACATGAAAAAAGCCAAAGCAGCCCGGCCCGCCAACCGCGCAAAAGCGCGGCTGCGGGCGAGGCAGGGTAACACCAAGAAGAAAAAGGAATGCGCCGGAGGTTAGGCGAGGGCGGGCGGGCCGCGCAACGACCGCGCAAAAAGCACTTCGCCCGCCGCCGGCCGCACGGGCGGCAAAGCGGGCGTAGCGGCGTAGCGTATGGCCACGCGGGGCTGGGGCGCAGCCACCGGCACGGCGGCCTGAAACGCTACGTCATAAAACTGCTCTACGTCGCAGTGCTGGTGCTTGGCGCTGACAAGTGCCTTGCCCTTGTGGCGGAATGCCGGGGCCTGGGCCGGCTCTTCAATGGTGTGGGCGTGAGGGTGCATCGCCAGAATCCACGCCTCGGGCAGCAGCGTCCGCACGAGGCAGAGCAGCAGCAGCAGGGCTAGATGGGAACGGATGGCTTGCACAATACAAAGATGGAGGTAAAGGCCGGAAGTTGCTCAGTAAATAAATTTTACGAGTGGTTACTGTTCACCAATCCATCGCGCTACATTTCCCGTAATGGTGCCGTAACTTGCTGCCCGAGCGGCCTTTTAGCGCCTTTTTCTGTGATAATTAGCAATATTCCTGACTTTTCTTTGCAATACGACGAACAGCTGAGCCTGTTGCGTATCGAATGGGCCTCAGGAGCCGACACCCGTACCCTGCGCCAAAGCGCCGAACAACTCCTGGCCCTGGACCGGGAGCTGGGCCCGCGCCACCTGCTGCTCAACATGAATACCTTTCCCGACATCTCGGTCTACGACCAGGTGTGGCTGGGCGTGAGCTGGATGCCGGGCATCGTGAAGCTGCCGCTGGAGCGCGTGGTGCTTGTGAACCACCGCCACCGCGTGCACAACCAGCTGGCCATCGATTCGCTGCTGGCCATGTTTCGGAGCATTATTAAGTTTGATATTCAGTATTTCCCCCAGCCCGAGCCCGGCCTGCAATGGCTGTCCGACTACTCGGCGCGCCTGCCCGAGCTGCAGGCCGAATGGGACGCCGTATTTGGGTCCGGCCCGGTTTCGGCTGGTAGCTTCGAAGCTCCGCACCGGAGCCAGCCCGAGTTGCTGTAGCCAGACCACATACTTGTCATTCCGACGAAGGAGGACGATGCCTGGACGGCTTTACTCAGATTCCTCCTTCGTCGGAATGACAAGTATGGGCCGCAACCGGCCGCTGTCAATCTGACAGCTGATTACCCCTTGGAACGTCCTTTGAAAGCTACGGAAACCGTGGCCGGGGCCTCTGCGCCCAGCCATTCCGTCTGTATTCAACCGTTTCCATCTTATATCATGCAAGAAACCGGCTCCATCTCCATCCACACCGAGAACATCTTCCCGATTATCAAGAAGTTCTTGTATTCCGACCACGAGATTTTCCTGCGGGAACTGGTCAGCAATGCCGTCGATGCCACCCAAAAGCTGAAAAGCCTGGCCCAGCTGGGCGAGTACAAAGGCGAGCTCGGCGAGCTGAAAGTGCGCGTGACCGTGGACAAGGAAGCCCGCAAAATCACGATTTCTGACCACGGCCTGGGCATGACCGGCGAGGAAATCAAGAAGTACATCAACCAGATTGCCTTCAGCGGCGCCACTGAGTTTGTGGAGCAGTACAAGGACAAGGATGCCGCCACGAAAGACCAGATTATCGGTCAGTTTGGCCTCGGTTTCTACTCGGCCTTCATGGTGGCCAGCGAGGTCGAAATCTTCTCGCAGAGCTACAAGGAGGGCACCGAAGCCGCTCACTGGACCTGCGACGGCAGCACCTCCTTCACCCTGGAAACCACTGAGAAAGCCGAGCGCGGTACCGACGTGGTGCTGCACGTAGCCGAAGATTCAGACGAGTTTCTGGAGGAGGCCCGCCTGCGCGGCATCCTCACCAAGTACTGCAAGTTCCTGCCCATTCCGATTGAGTTCGAAGGTGAGCTCATCAACGACACCAACCCCATCTGGACCAAGCAGCCGAGCGAGCTGACCGATGAGGACTACAAGAAATTCTACCAGGAGTTGTACCCCATGAGCATGGACGAGCCCCTGTTCTGGATTCATCTGAACGTGGACTATCCGTTCAATCTAACTGGTATTCTGTACTTCCCGAAAGTGAAGGACGAGCTGCAGTTCTCGCGCAACAAGATTCAACTCTACTCGCGCCAGGTGTTCATCACCGACGAGGTGAAGGACGTGGTGCCCGAGTTTCTGATGCTGCTGCACGGCGTGATTGACTCGCCCGATATCCCACTGAACGTGTCGCGCAGCTTCCTTCAGGCCGACGCGGCGGTGCGCAAAATCAACACCTACATCACCAAGAAAGTAGCCGATAAGCTCAGCAGCCTGTTCAAGCAGGACCGCGCCGGCTACGAGGAGAAATGGGGCGACATCGGTATGTTTGTGAAGTACGGCATGCTGAGCGACGAGAAGTTCTACGACAAAGGCAAGGACTTCGTGCTGCTGAAGAACGTGAACGGCAAGCTGTTTACCATCAACGAGTACACCGAGCACATCCAGGCCAACCAGCAGGACAAAAACGGCAATACCGTCATCCTCTACACCAATGATGCCGAGCACCAGCACGGCTTCGTGGCGGCAGCCCAGGAGCGTGGCTACGACGTGCTGAACTTCGACCAGGTGCTCGACCCGCACTTCGTGGGCCAGCTGGAGCAGAAGCTGGAAAAAACCAGCTTCAAGCGCGTGGATGCCGATACGCTGAGCAAGCTCATTGAGAAGGACGACACCACCGAAAGCGTGCTGAGCGAGGACGACACCAAGAAGCTGGAGGAAACCTTTACCACGGCTATTGCCAACCCGGCTATGCACGTGAAAGTGGCCGCCCTCAGTCCGCAGGATGCGCCCGTGGTCATCACCCAAAACGAGTTCATGCGCCGCATGAAGGACATGCAGCGCACTGGCGGGGGCGGCGGCATGCAGATGTTCGGGGCCTTCCCCGAGTCCTACGATGTGACCGTGAACGCCAACCACCCGCTGGTGAGCAAAGTGCTGGCCGACGGCGGCGACAAGCTGGCCAAGCAAGCGTTTGATTTGGCGCTGCTGTCGCAAGGCATGCTGAAAGGCGAGGCCCTGACTGCCTTCGTGAAGCGCAGCACGGAGCTGCTGTAGCCGTAGCGCGGACTTTTAGTCCGCGACCGAATAGCAAAAAAACGCCTGAGGCTTTAAGCTTCAGGTGTTTTCTGCTTTAGGGTGCTGTTTTAATATTGGGGCCGCGGACTAAAAGTCCGCGCTACTTCACGTTCCGCGCCACCACAAACATGCGGTCGCCAAATCGGCCCGTCAGCTTGTTCAGGTAATACGTCGGGTATTGCCCGGCCAACTTGCTCACCTTCTCTACCACGCTGCCGCCGAGGCGGATGTTCTTCGGCGGCTTCACCGGGTTCAGCAGTTCCACCACTTCAAAGCCCTGCTTCTTGAGCATTTTGGTGATGGTGGCGGGGGTGAACTCGAACAGGTGGTAGGGCGGAATGTCCATCTTGCGCTCTTTGCCCAGTGCGCCATAAGCCGCGAAGCCCAGGCGCACGGTGGGCAGGTTGAGCGTGGCCGGCAGGGCCAGCACCAGCAGCCCGCCCGGCTCCAGAATGAGGTGGAACTTGGCCAGCGTGGCGCTGGGCGAAAGCAGGTGCTCCAGCACGTCGCCCATGTAGGCGAGGTCGAACTGGTTTTCGTGGAAGTCCTCGGTGGTTTCGATGTTGCCCGTCACCACGGGCAGGTGCAGCTCGCGGCGGGCAAAGTCGGCGGCGTGCTCGGAGATTTCGAGGCCGTGGGCTTCCCAGCCCAGCGCCTCTAGGCTTTTGAGGGTGTAGCCGGGGCCGCAGCCCACGTCGAGGTAACGGAACCGGCGGCCGGGGTACTTGGCCAGAATGTAGTTCGTGAACTTGTCGGGCCGAACCTGGTTTAAAGCAGCCTGCTTCTGGCCTTCTTCGATGAACACTACTTCCTGCTGGGTCCGGTCGTAGTTGGGGCGCTCGGTGAAATAGTCCTTCCCGTAGAGCCGTTCCAGCTGCGCGGGCGTGGGCTGGGGGTCGAGAAACATCAGGGCGCAGCTGCGGCACTGGGTGCCTTGCAGCCGCTGGCCTTCAAATTCGTAATAGAAAGGCAGCTTCTTAAAATCGGTGCTGCCGCACAAGTCGCAGGTACGCATGGCGCAAAGGTAGGGGCGCATATTTGCGTCTCAGCGTCTGGGCCAGTTGGTTTCGAGAGAAGGTGTACCCCATTAACCGTTCAACGACAAGACGCAAGTATGCGTCTCTACATCATATGCTCGACGTTCTCATCATCGGAGCCGGCCCCGTGGGCCTGGCCTGCGCCCTCGAAACCCAGCGCAAAGGCCTCAAGGTCGCCATCATTGAAAAGGGCGCACTGGTCAATTCCCTGGTGGGCTACCCCACCAACATGGAGTTTTTCTCCACGCCCGAGCTGCTCGAAATCGGCGGCTACCCCTTCCCCACGGCGCACTACAAGCCCCTGCGCGAAGACGCCCTCGACTACTACCAGCGCGTGGCCCGCGACGAAAAGCTGGATATCCGCCTGCATGAAAAGGTATTGAAGCTGGAAGGCGAGCAGGGCAATTTCACCATCACTACCAGCAAAGGTGAAATCCCGACCCGCAACGTCATCGTGGCCACCGGCTTCTACGACTTGCCCAACCCGCTCAACGTGCCCGGCGAGGATTTGCCGCACGTAAGCCATTATTACAAGGAGCCCTACCAGCACGTGATGCAACACGTCGTCGTCATCGGGGCCAAAAACTCCTCGGCCAAAGCCGCCCTACAAATGACCCGCGCCGGGGCCAAGGTCACGCTCATCGTGCGCGGCCCCGCCATCAGCGATTCCGTCAAATACTGGATTCGCCCCGACCTCGTCAACCGCATTGCCGAAGGCCGCATCACGGCGCATTTCAACACCACCGTCACCGCCATCACCCCGGCGGCCATCGAAGTCCTCACGCCCGACGGGCCGCTCACCATTCCCACCGATTTCGTGTACGCCCTCACCGGCTACCACCCCGACGAAGCCCTGCTCGGCCGCCTCGGCGTGCAGCCCGACCCCGATGACGAGGCCTGCGCCCCGCTCTTCGACCCCGCCACCCACCAAACCACCCGGCCCGGCCTGTTCGTGGCTGGCACCGTGTGCGGCGGGCGCGCCACCAGCCGCTGGTTCATCGAGAACGGCCGGCACCATGCGCAGCTTATTGCGGCGCACCTGAGCACGCAGATACCGGCGTAGTCATAAAAAAAAGGCCTTCCCTGGAGCAGGGAAGGCCTTTTTTCCAGGCAAAGCCGTTCGCTTACGGGAACAGCACGCCGCGGTAGTCGTTCGGTGCCACGGCCGGGATTGCCGAGCCGTAGTACGAGTTGATAACGCGGATAAACTCGTTGGCCACCACGGCGTAGCCGCGCGGCGTGGGGTGCACGCCATCGAGGCTGAACAGGTTGCCGGAGGCAAACGTGGCCGTGTTGTTCACCGCATTGGTCACGATGCCCTGCTGGGCAATGCTGGTGAAGAAGGTGTTCATATCGGCCAGGGCCACCTTATTCTGGCGGGCCGTTTTGGCGATGATGTTGTTCAGCTGCGTAGTACGAGCTACCACTGCCGCCGCTTCGGTAGCGTCGAGCACGTAGTTATTAGGCAACGGGCTGGTGGGCAGGCTACCAGGGGCCGTACCACCGGCCGCTACCACGGCGGCAATGTAGCCTTGGGTAGTCAGCGTCAGCAAATCAGCCGAAGTAGCCAGACGCACTACGGGCGCGGCGGCCGTACCAGTGGTGATAAACACGCCCGGCGATGCCGGGTTGGCCGCCTTAAACGAGGCCGCAACAGCCGCGACGGTTACCGTGGTGAAATACGGAATCGTCGTCACGTTCGGGATGTTGGCCGCAACCCCGGCTACCGTGCCGTTTTTCGAGATGGTCGACAGGATGTTGCGGTAGCCCCGGCCGAAGCTGGTGGTATCCGTCATGCCGCTGAAAGGGTTGGTGGCGCTGGCAACCCCGCCGTTGGTGGCGAACGTCAGCACGTCGTTGTTGCCCATCCAGCAGGTGAAGAACGTCGGGGTTTTCTGGCCGATGTAAGTCACGTAGTCTTTCGTGCCCCGGTCAGCCGCCGGCAGAATGCGCTGGTAGAAGTTGTTGAGCACGCCGTAGGCCGCCGCGGCACCCCGGGTCTGGGCATCCACGGTTGCGTTGCCGCTCGAAGAAGCCGTTTTATCGGCGCTCAGCACCGAGATGCCGGGCACGCCCAGGTTATCGGGCTGGTTGCCAGTGTAGGCCTCTAGCTCCGTTGGGAAGGCTGGGTTATTGGTGTAGGCCACCTGCTCGCCGAGGAAGCTGTTGGCTGCCGAGGGCTGCACGGGGGTAGTTGTGCCGTTCACGACCCGAAGCTGCACGTAGCCCGAGCCATCCTTCTTGGTGGCCGAAAACGAAGGCTGCACGAAGGCCGAAGGGCCTTTGCCCGTCTTGGCAAACTGCTGGGCCAGAATGGCGGGGTACGACGAGGCCTGGGCCTCGTTGTACAGGCCACCGTCGGAGTAGCCCGAGGTGAGGGAGTTGCCCACGGCTACGTAGCTGCTGAAGTTCAGCGAGCCGGCGTCGGCGGCAGGGCGGTTGTCCTCCAGCGTGGGCTGGCAGCTGCCCAGCGTCAGCCCCAGCAGGGCCAGAGCGGGCAGCGAGTAGTTAAAAGTGCGTTTCATTGTTATGCGTCGGAATGCGGGGGTGGGAATTAGAATTTAACGTACAGCCCCACGCCGGGAATGGCAATGGTCGTTTTGTAGGTGCCGGCCACGCGGTCGGTGGTGCCGTTGTTCACCAGGTCGGCCTGGCTCTGGCTGCGCTTCAGGAAATCCTCGAACAGGAACGACGCATCAACGCCGAAGCGCTTGGCAAACTCGTAGGAAACACCGGCCGACAGGCCAATGCGGTCCGCATCCGGGGTTTCGGGGCTCACGTAGCCATCTTTCACCGCCGCCTGGTCGAAGAAGCCGCCGGCGCGCACCGTCAGGGCCTCCGTGGCTTTGTACTGGGCACCGAGGCGGAAACACAGGGCATCCTGGTAGTAGCGCTTGGCCGAGGAAGAAGTATTATAGGTGGTTACACCATTCGTTGTGGTGCTGCCCAGGCGGCTGTCGGTGTTTTCACCGGCTTTGGCGAAATCCTTCGCGTAGCCATTATTGCCGCTGTAGTTGAAGTCGAGCGTGCGGTACACGTTCCAGAACACCAGGTTGGCATCCAGCGAAACCGTCAGTTTCTCGGTCGGCATCACGGCTACGCCCACGCTGGCCGTGGCAGGCAGGGGCAGGGTGGCCGAAAAGTTGGTGGCCGTGAAGGCGGCCCCGGTCGAATAAATCACGTCGCGCAGGCGCACGTCACCGTTTTCAATCTTGGCATCTACCTGCGAGCGGTAACTGGCGCCCACGCTCAGCTTGTCGCTGGGCTTGAAGAAGATACCCACGTTGTAGCCAAACGTCTGCTTGGCCTTGCCGTTAAGAGTGACGTGAGGCGTAGGAGCACCGCTCTGGGCCGACAGCGGAACGTCTTTTTGCAGGTCCACGTCGCCATAGGCCAGCATCACCAGGCCCGCGCCGATGCTCAGCTGCGGCGTGATGGCGTAGGAGCCCGTAACCTGGGCGAAGATGGAGCGCAGGTTGATGTCCGTGAGGGAATAGCGGCCTTCCCAGTTGCTGGCGTAGTGCAGCTCGCTGCCGAAGGGTGTATAGGCGCCGATGCCGATTTTCCACTTGCCTTCCTTCGGGCCGAAACCGGCGTAGAAGTTGAAGGGCGTCACCAGCTTGTTGTTGAGTTCGCTCTGACCGCCGCCGCTTTCGGGACGGAAGGCACTGCGGGCAATGGCTCCGTTGAAGCCTACCTGCACGCCGTTTTCGCGCACCATGGCCAGCGCGCCGGGGTTGTAAAACATGGCGGCCTGGTCAAGCGTCAACGCCACGCCGACACCGCCCATGCCGATGTTTTTCTGGCCGCCCAGGTTCACCTGAAAGCCACTGGCAGACGCGGCCGACGCGCTGACCAGCAGCGTGCCCCCCGCAAGGAGTAGTGTTTTTACCGTCATAAAAAAAAGAAAAATTAGGTGGGTTAGGTTGTGGGCTTAAAAGTAACGGAAAATTTCACGCCATTTGTTAGGCAAGCCGAATATTTCACCCGTTTCAATCGTTTGACGCGGCATTCGCCCGCCTTCCGCCCAGCCCGTACCTTTGCCCCTATGATTCTTCGCGCCGACCACCTCGTTAAAAAATACAAAGCCCGCACCGTCGTCAACGACATGTCGGTGACCGTTGAGCAGGGCGAAATCGTGGGCTTGCTCGGGCCGAACGGGGCCGGGAAAACCACCTGCTTCTACATGATGGTGGGCATGGTAAAGCCCAACGGTGGTCGCATCTTTCTGGATAACACCGAGATAACGACCATGCCCATCTACCAGCGGGCACGCCTCGGGGTGGGCTACCTGGCCCAGGAAGCCAGCGTGTTCCGCGACCTGAGCGTGGAGGAAAACATCATGGCCGTGCTCGAAATGACCAGCATGAAAAAGCAGGCCCGACACGACAAGGTGGAGGAAATGCTCGAAGAATTCAGCCTGACCCACGTGCGCAAAAATCTGGGGAAAGTATTGAGCGGGGGCGAGCGCCGCCGCACCGAAATAGCCCGCGCCCTGGCCGTAGACCCCAAATTCGTGCTCCTCGACGAGCCCTTCGCGGGCGTCGACCCCATCGCCACCGAAGAAATCCAGGGCATTGTGGCCAAGCTCAAGCACCGCGGCATCGGCGTGCTCATCACCGACCACGATGTGAACTCCACCCTCAGCATCGTGGACCGCGCCTACCTGCTTTTCGAAGGCAAGCTCCTCAAAGCCGGCACCGCCGAAGAGTTGGCCGGCGACGAAACCGTGCGCCGCGTGTACCTGGGTAAGAATTTCGAGCTGAAGCGGAATGTGTGATGAGCAGCAGTTTTGCTGAATAATACAGACCGTCATGCTGAGCGCAGTCGAAGCATCTCTACTGCGCTCAGCATGACGGTCTTTTAACCCACCAACCCGCCCACCCGCCTATGCTCGACCAGCTACTCGCTCATGCCGTCCAACTCAGCAGCCTGCCGCGGCTGGCCCGCATCCGGCAGCAGCCGCTGGAGGTGCAGGCGCGGCTGCTGCGGGGGTTGCTGCGCCGGGCGCAGGGCACGGTGTGGGGCCGGCGCTACGGCTTTGGGGAGAAAATGACGCCTGCCGACTTTGCCCGGCGCGTGCCCGTGAGCACCTACGAGCAGCTGTACCCGGAGCTGGAAAAGGTGTTGCGCGGCCAGCCCGACGTGCTCTGGCCCGGTCGCCCGCAGTGGTTTGCCAAAAGCAGCGGTACCACCAACGCTCGCAGCAAGTTCATCCCCGTCACGGCCGAGGCGCTGCACGACTGCCACTACCGCGCCGGGCGCGACATGCTGGCCCTGAGCACGCACCTCTACCCCCGCGAGCGGCTGCTGGCCGGCAAAACCCTCTCGCTGGGCGGCGCGCATGCCCCCAATCCCTTCCGGCCCCACGAGCCGGCCTCCCGGGTGGGCGATGTGTCGGCCGTCATCATGGCGCAGCTGCCGGCCTGGGCCGAAATATTGCGCACCCCGCCCCTCAAGCTGGCTCTGCTGGATGAATGGGAGGAGAAGATTGAGCGCATTGCCCGGCACGTATTGCGGCAGGACGTGCGCGTGCTGGCCGGCGTGCCCACCTGGACGGTGGTGCTGCTGCGCCGTGTGGTGGCCCTGGCCGGGGCCGAAAATATTACCCAAGTGTGGCCGCAGCTGCGGCTGTTTCTGCACGGTGCGGTGGCGTTTGGGCCGTACCGCGAGCTGTTTCGCCAGCTCATTCCCGATGCCCGGATGCGCTACCTCGAAATATATAATGCCTCGGAAGGCTACTTCGCCTTGCAGGACGAGCCCGAAAGCGAAGACCTGCTGTTGCTGCTCGACCACGGCATCTACTACGAATTCCTGCCCGCCGACCAGTGGACCGCGCCCGACCCGCGCCCCGTACCCCTGGCCGAAGTAGAGCTGCATCGGCCCTACGCCCTGGTCATCAGCACCAATGCCGGCCTGTGGCGCTATGTGGTGGGCGATACCGTGCGCTTCACCTCGCTGGCCCCTTACCGAGTGCGCATCACGGGGCGTACCAAACACTTTCTCAATGCCTTCGGCGAAGAAGTGGTGATTGAAACGGCCGAGGCCGCCGTGGCCGCCGCCAGCCAGGCCACCGGCCTGCTAGTGCGCGATTTCACGGCGGCCCCGGTCTGGTTCACGGCCGACAGCGCCACCTCGCGGGGCGGGCACGAGTGGGTGATTGAATTTGCTACCGCGCCCGCCGCGCCCGATGTGGCCCGGTTCGGAGCCGTGCTCGATGCCACGCTCTGCGCCCTCAACTCCGACTACGCGGCCAAGCGCCACCGCAGCCTGGCACTGGCCCCGCCCAAAGTGCGGGCCGTACCCGGCGGCACCTTCGACGCGTGGCTGGCCCACCAGGGCAAGCTGGGCGGCCAGCATAAAGTGCCGCGCCTGCTCAACTCGCGCGACGTGCTGGAGGCCGTGCTGCGTGCCGCCAGCTTGGCGGCGGGACCAGTATAACGGCTAATTCTGGGGGCTTCCTGTATCCATTTATGGTGTCAATTATGCGTTTGGCATAGAGGATTTGGATTTTAGTCGAATAGAACCTGTATATATTGAGTTAGAAGTGGTAATATTACCATCATATTCCCACGCAATGTCCTATACCACCGAATTGTCAACCGCCCAAAAGTCAGCTTATAAACGTCCCTACAAGTCGCGACAGCAGCGCCGCGAGGCCGACCGTCGCAAGCACGACGAGTCCAGCGACATGAAATTTCTGGTGCGCGTAGCCGTGGGCGTGGCCCTGGTGCTGGCCGTGGCCCTGGCGTTTGTGCTCAAAGGCGCCATGAGCCCTGCCGGACCCGCCACCACTGAAGCGTTGCAATAAAGGTCTTTGGGCCCCCTACTCGTCGAGCATTCCGCCGAGGAGGCCACCCAACACCCCGCCGCTTTCTTTCTGGGCATTGCCGCCGCCCGGGGCCAGCGCCCGAATAAGTTTTTTGACGGGCATGGACTGCAGCCACACGCGGCCACTGCCGCGCAGCGTGGCCAGCAGCAGCCCCTCGCCCCCGAATATCATCGACTTGAGGCCGCCCGCCCGGGCCACGCTGAAGTCGATACCCGGCTCAAAGGCCACCACGCAGCCCGTATCCACCCGCAGCAGCTCGTTGTTGAGGCGCTTCTCGATGATGGTGCCGCCCGCGTGCACGAAGGCTTTGCCGTCGCCGGTCAGTTTCTGGAGGATGAAGCCCTCGCCGCCAAACAGGCCGGCCCCGAATTTCTGGTTGAAATGCAGGCTGATTTTGGTACCCCGTGCGGCGGCCAGAAAGCCGTCTTTCTGCACGATGAGGCCGGCGGGCATGTCCCGCAAGTCAACCGCGATGATGGTGCCGGGATATGGAGCCGAGAAGGCCACCTTGCTCTTGCCAAACCCACCCCGGTGCGTGAAGTGCGTGAGAAACAACGACTCGCCGGTGATGAGGCGGGTGCCGGCCGAAAACAGCTTGCCCATCAGCCCCTGGTCGGGCTCGGAGCCGTCGCCCATCTTGGTTTCAAAGGCAATGGCTTCTTCCATGTACACCATGGCTCCGGCCTCGGCAATGACCGTCTCATTAGGGTCGAGCTCAATTTCGAGCACCTGAATATCGGAGCCGAGGATGCGGTAGTCAACGTCGTGGGAAGTCATGGCGGGGAGAATATTTGGTGCGGCCAAAGATAGAGCCGCCGCCATATCTACGCATAGGCCAGCCGGTTTTTATCCCTGTATAATTTGGGACGAAAGAGAGCAGCCCGGCGCACAATATTTCGGCGGGCTTGCGTTGGATAGTTTCTTTTAACTAATTTTATAGTTAAACTTAACTTCCTTGCCGTATGCACATTACTCGCCTGTTCCTCCTGGGTTGTTTTGCTTTGCTGCTGGGCGCTTGTGCCGGCTCGCGGGGCACCGCGCACTACGGCCCCCGGGGCTTCTGGCGGCCCAACCGCTTCGACCGACACGGGCTGGAAACCGGGCGCTGGCGCACGTATTATGACTCGGCCGACCGGCAGCCGTTCACGGCGGGGCGCTACCGCCACGGCCGGCCGGTGCGCACCTTCCGCTACTATGCCCCCACAGGCCAGCTCGACCGCAGCGAGCAGTACCGGCGCGAAGGATTTTGTGAGGTAACGTACTGGCACCCGGACGGGCAGGTGGCCCGCCGGGGACACGCCCAGTGGGTGACGGGCAGCGGCAAAACGCCCCGCTTCTACTGGTTTGGCCCCTGGACGAGCTACAACGAAGCCGGCCAGATTACCAGTCTCCAAACCTACGCCGACGGCACCCTGACCCGCACCGAAACCTATGAAAATGGCCAGCTCACGCAGGTCGAAACCTTCGATAAAGACAAGCGCACCCGCGTTGAAACCTACGCCGACGGCCAGCTCATCAAAGTAGAATCCTTCGAAAAGGGTTTGCGCACAGGCACCACCAACACGCTGTAAGTAATTGAAATTTACTCCTCCTGCGGGAGTTCGCCGCGCGTTTCGGCGGCTTCCTTGTCGGGGTCGCCTACGGTTTTCTTGCGCTTGGCCTCGCGGCTGGTGCGTTTGATGAAGTCCTCATCCGATTCTTCGGGCTCGGCAGCGTGGCCGTCTTCGATGGGGAAGTTGGCATCTTCGGCGTCATCATCGCCGGGCTTTTCGCCGAACTGGCCGGCGCGGTCCACGAGCTTTTTATCGCGCACGTGGCGGCCCAGAAACTGGTTTATCTGCTCGATGGAGTAGTTGGACGTGATTTCGCCCAGCGGATTCACCCCAATCTCAAAGCCCTCCAATTCTTTGTGAACGCGGGCTTTTTTGGCGGGGTCGGTGGCAGCTTTCTTGGGTTTGACGGGTTTCTTGGCCATGACGGGGTGCAGAGACGGAGAAATACTCCGCTGCTGTACGCGAAATCACGGGTTTGGGTGCCAGCAAGCCGGCTTCAAGGACAAAAAAGCGAGTGTGCCGGCTCCCGCAAGGCGGGTGCGGGGCGGCGCTTTCGGCCCGCGCTTTAGCCGCGCCGGCTGCGGGCCAGCAGCTCGGATTTGGAATTGATTTGCAGCTTGTCGTACACCGTGCGGATGTGGGCGCGCACCGTGTTCAGGCTGATGCCGAGGCGGTCGGCCACCAGCTTGTAGCTCAGGCCCTGCTCCAGGGCCTCCACAATCTGCTGCTCGCGCGGGGTGAGGGCGGTAGCGGGCGCGGCGGGCCGGAAGTAGCGCATCACGTGCCGCGCAATGGCCGGCGACATCGGCGAGCCGCCCGCCAGCACATCCAGCAGGGCCTGCTTGATGGCCGGCAGCGGCGTGCTCTTCACCAGGTAGCCCACCGCCCCGGCGCACAGGGCCTGGAAGGTACGCTCGGCATCCTGATACACGGTGATGAGCACCACCTCGGCCTGCGGGGCCAGCTCCCGAATCAACCCCACGCCCTCAATGCCGGTAGCGCCGGGCAGGCCGATATCGGACAGCACCAAGCGCGGGGCCACGGTGCCATCGGCCAGCAGGCTCAGCAGTTCCTCTACCGAGCCCGCCACGGCCACGCACTCGAACTCCGGCTGCGCGCACAGGTACGTATGCAGCGCCTCGCGGATGGCAGGCTGGTCTTCCACAATGGCCAGGCGAATTTTCATAGAGCAAAGGTCCGGCGTATTTGCAAGCAGCGGTATCGCATGTTGATGCGATGCCCGGTGGTGGCGCGGCCCTTTCAAGGCCGGGCCGGAATGTCGCTTATGCGCTCTTTTTCAGCCCAAAAGCCCGGCGCGGACTGGCCAGCGGCACGGCCACCTGCACCCGGAAGCCCCCGCCAGTTACGGAGCCGGCGGTGGCCGCTCCGCCCATGGCTTCGGCCCGTGTGGCCATGTTGCGCAGGCCGTGGCCCGAGCGCCGGCCGGTGCCATCCTGGGTCGGGGCGGGACTGGGGGCGTTGTCTTGCACTTCCAACACCAGCTGGGGCAGGCTGCTGGCCACGTAGCGCAGGCGCACGGCCACGGCGGTGGCACCGGCAGCGTGCTTCAGCACATTATGCAGGCTCTCTTTATAGATGAGGTACAGATTGCGGCGCAGCAGCACCGACAGCCGTTGGTCGGGGAGGTCAGCGGGGAAGTCAAATGTTACAGTCAGGCCCGCCAGGCCCAGCACCTCGTAGGCGTAGTCGCGCATGCGGTCCAGCAAGTCGGGCAGGTGGTCGTTGTGGGCATCGAGGCTCCACACCACATCGTTGAGCTGGCGCACGGCCGAGCGGCTGGCTTCGGTGATTTCGCCCAGCTGCTGGCGCTGGCCGGCCGCATCGGCCAGGCCTTCCTGAAGCAGACTACTCTGCAAGGAAATCTGGCTCAGCAGGGTGCCCACGTCATCGTGCAGGTCGGCGGCCAGGGTATTGCGCAGGGCCGTTTCGCGGCGGCGCTGGTGCTGGCGGTAGCGCCACAGCAGGGCGGTGCCACCCATGGTGGCCAGTAGCAGCAGCACCAGCAGGCCGGCGGCCAAGCGCTGCTGCCGCAGGCGGGCCAGCTCCTCCTGCTGGCCCAGCAGCTGCAGCTCGGCGCGGTGCTGGGCGGCCGCGTGGTTGAAACGCAGGGCAGCGGTGCGGCGGCTCACATCGGCCCCGTGCAGGCTGTCGTTGTAGGTGTCGAAGCGGCGCTGGTCCTGGTAGGCGGCGGCCCAGTTGCCCTGGGCGGCGTGGGCCTGGGCCAGCACCTCATAGGCCGAGTGCAGGCCTTCGAGGGATCGGGCCTGAGCACTGGCCTGGCGGCCGCGGGTGGCGTAGGCCAGGGCGCTGTCGGGGCGGCCCTGGTGCAGCCAGGTGCGGCCCAGCAGCGCCAGCAGCTGCGGCACCAGCAGCACGTCCTGGGCTTCGGCGGCCTCGTGCAGGGCGGTGCGGGCCAGAGGCAGGGCGGTGGCATGGTCGCCCAGGCGCTCCGTCACATCGGCCAGGTGGAAGCGCATGGTGCGCACCGTGGCCTGGTCGGCCACGGCAATGCGGTGGCTCACGGCAATGCTCAGGCCGTAGAAGCGACGGGCTTCGGCCCAGTTGCCCTGGGCGCGATTGAGCTCACCCAACTCCGCCATAATCAGGTTGATGCGGTCGGGGTAGTCGTAGTGGCGGGCAATAGCCAAAGCCTCCTGCAAGTACTGCCGGGCCGAACCAAACTCGCCCAGCCGGGTGTAGAGGCTGGCCGCGTGGATTTTCAGGCTGGTATGGAAGCGCCGCTCATTGCCCGTCGAGCTGATGGCCATGCCGCGCAGGCAGTAATCAAGCGCCTCGGCCAGGCGGCCCTGCTGGTCGGCAATGCGGGCCAGCCGGCCCAGGCCCCGCATCTGCCCGCCCAGGTCGTGCAGACGGGTGAATTCGCGACGGGACTCCTGCAGCGGCAGACAGGCCGAGTCGTATTGGGCCAGGGCAATGTGATAGTCGGCCAGGTTCAGCAGGGCTTCGGCCAGGAAATCGCGGTAGCCCACGCGGCGTGCCAGCCCAACGGCCTCCCGGCGAAAGGGACCGGCCTCGCCGGCATCCACTTCCATCAGCTCATCGCCCAGGTCACACAATAGTTCCACTCTCACCGTATCGCCCTGCGAATGGCTGCGTAACAGGTTCTTCAGGCTGTCGATGCGTTGGAATGCTGCCGACGTTTGAGCTGCTGCCTGCCGGGGCAGCCCAGCGCCCACGCCCAGCAGCCCGCAGATAACGGCAACCGAAGTGCGGAAAGCCAGCAGGTAACGCCCGTATACAGCCACGGAATGAACAAATAAGGACTTCCGGGTGCCAGCCGTCGGATTAAGTAGACGTTTAGGGAATATTGCCAGGTTGGTAGTTGAAAACAAATACCTGCCAAAGTTATGCGAAAGCAGCCAATGGCTATAGCTGGATGAAACGATAACTCGGGTGCTTTCTCTATTATCTTCAATGGGATGCAAGCTCCTACGCTTCAGTAAAAAAAAGCCCGGCCGCCTGATATCAGGCAGCCGGGCTATAAGCCGCAGTCGAAACCGAATTTATGCCGCTACGGGAATGGTAGCCACGGCCGTGCGCAGGCGCTCGGCCACTTCGGGCACACCCAGAATCACGAGCGTCTCGAACAAATCGGGGCCGGCGGCGGCTCCGGTCACCGCCACGCGCAGGGCTTGCAGCACCTGGCCGGGCTTGAGGCCCTGGGCCGCCATCGTGTCGTTGAAGAGGGTTTTCAGGCCTTCGGCCGAAATTTCGGGGGCCGTGGGCAAGGCCTCAGCGTAGGCCGTGAGGGCGGCGGCCACGGGGCCGTTCCACTTCTTGCTCACCACGGTTTCGTCGTAAGTATCCGGGGCCTGGAAGAAGTATTTGGCCTCCTGCCAGAAGTCGTTCGGGAAGCTCACCCGCTCCTTCATCACGCCCACAATCTGCTCGGCTTTCTCCTGCGAGCACACAATGGCGTGCTCGTGCAGGGCCGTGAGCAGATAGGGGGCCAGCTCGGCGTTGGTTTTGGCGCGCAGGTAGTGCTCGTTGAACCACTTCACCTTGTTCTGGTCGAACTTGGCCGGCGACTTGCTCACGCGCTCAATCGAGAAGGCCTGAATCAGCTCATCCATCGAGAAAATCTCCTGCTGCGTGCCGGGGTTCCAGCCCAGGAAGGCTAGGAAATTCACCAGGGCTTCGGGCAGGTAGCCGTCTTCGCGGTAGCCGCGGCTGATGGTGGCTTCGCCGGTTTCGGCATCGGTGCCGTGCCATTCCAGCGGGAAAACAGGGAAGCCGAGGCGGTCGCCGTCGCGCTTGCTCAGCTTGCCGGTGCCGTCGGGCTTCAGCAGCAGGGGCAGGTGGGCAAACTGCGGCATCGTCTTCTCCCAGCCCAAATAGCGGTATAATAGCACGTGCAGCGGCGCGCTCGGCAGCCACTCCTCGCCCCGGATTACGTGCGAGATTTCCATCAGATGGTCATCCACGATGTTGGCCAAATGGTAGGTCGGCATGCCGTCCGACTTCATCAGCACCTTGTCATCAACCGCCGAAGAATGCACCACCACCCAGCCACGAATCAAATCCTGGAAGCGGATTTCCTCCTTGCGGGGCACTTTCAGGCGAATCACATACTGCGCACCGCCGTCGAGCAGGGCCTTCACCTCGTCCTCGGGCAGGGTGAGGGAGTTGCGCATCTGGGCGCGGGTGATGGAGTTGTACTGCGGGTTGGGCACCTTCGCGGCCTGTAGGCGGGCGCGCATGGCGTCCAGCTCCTCGGGCGTGTCGAAGGCGTAGTAGGCGTGGCCGTCGGCGATGAGCTGGTCGGCGTACTGCTTGTACATGGGCTTGCGCTCGCTCTGCTTGTAGGGGCCGTGGGGGCCGCCCACGCCCTGGCCTTCGTCAATCACGATGCCGCACCAGGCCAGCGCTTCCAGAATGTACTCCTCGGCACCGGGCACGAAGCGGTTTTGGTCCGTATCCTCGATGCGGAGTAGCATTTTGCCGCCCAGCTTGCGGGCCAGCAGGTAGTTATACAGGGCGGTGCGAACGCCGCCAATGTGCAGCGGCCCGGTGGGCGAAGGTGCGAAACGCACCCGGACTTCTCTCTCGGTCATAACAGAAAAAAAGCGCGCCCCGGGGTTCGGAACGCGCTGCAAAGGTAAGACGGTTGGCCGGTCGGCACGAAGCTCAAAATTCAGCGCTTAGGGAGCTTCGCTACTCACTCGCCCCAGGGGTAAAGGTCGGGCGGCCCGTTTTCTTCGGCGTGAATTGCCAGCGGGTGCAGGGGTTTGGTGTGGTCCAGGAACGCAAAGGCGTCGTAGCGGTCGGGAATAAGTGAGGGCACGTAATTGCCAAAATGTTCGAACTGCGGCCGGTACACCACCCCGATGGCCCGGTGCCCCACGGCCCGCGCCAGCCGCGCATCCCCCCGTATTTCCGAAGAAAAAAGCAGGGCATTTTCACCGCCCAGTTGCGCGTGCAGCATGGCCTCCCAGGAATCACGCGGGGCGGCGGGCACGGGCATTTTCTCAAGTGGCGCGCCCCATTCCTTGCCCGCCACCACGCCGCCCTGGTACGAGCCAAAGCCCAAGCTGAACACCTGCGCGCGGCCCAACTGCTCCCGCGCCAGCTGCCCGATATTTACCATGTCTTCGCGCCGCATGTCGGTATAGCGGGCGTCACCTACGTGCGTATTGTGCGCCCAGATGATGGCCTTGCTGTGCGGCCCGTGCAGGCCCAGCAGACGGTTGAGGGTTTCCATCATGTGCTCGTCGCGCACGTTCCACGAGGCCCCGCCGCCGCGTAGCATGGCCTTGTAGTAGCGCTCGGCGTTCACGGCCACCAGGGCATTTTGCTCGGCCGCGAAGGCTTGCTCGCGCTCCGGCAGGGTGGCGTAGGTGCGGGTGGCGGCCTGCCGGCGCAGGGCGCGGAGCACGGCCGCTACCTCATCCTGGCAGTCTTCTGAAATGAAGGCCACGGCGCGGGCATATTCCTGCGGGTCGTGGCCGTAGGGCTCGAAGCAGCGGAAAGCCTGGCGGGCGGCGGTTATCGCGCCGTCGCCCTGCTGCTCGGCGTACTGGAGCACCGCCTGCAACGACTCCCAAAGACTGTACACGTCGAGGCCGTAAAAGCCCACGCGCCCCGCGGCGGGCCGGCGTTGGTTCTGGTGGTGCAGCCATTCTACCAAAGCCGCGATTTCCCAGTTGCCCCACATCCAGGTGGGCCAGCGGTTGAAGGTGCCCAGCAGACGGGCGGCCGTGCCGTAGGTGTTCGTGTCCTGCTTAATGGCCGCGTTCACCTCGAAGCAGTCGGGCCAGTCGCCCTCCACGGCAATGAAGTCGAAGCCTTTTTCCGCAATCAGCCGCTTGCTCAGGGCCGTGCGCCAGGTGTAGTATTCGTGGGTGCCGTGCGAGGCTTCGCCCAGCAGCACCACACGGGCATCGCCAATAGCAGCCAGCACGGGTGCCAGGTCGGCCGCCGTGCGGAGTGGGTGGGTAGGGAAGGGGGTTGCCATGGCTGGCAGGGATAGGCGCGGGCAGCGTTGCCTGGTCGTATTATTCTGCCTACGTGGTTAGCCTGCTGTGAGTTAACGACGAGCTTGCCGGTGGTGCCCTTCAATTGCCATCCTATCCCCGGTTCTTAAAACCCAGCCAGAGCACCAGTCCCAGCAGCGTGATGCCGCCCCGAATACCCCACGCCACGGCGGTGCCCCACTGGTCAATCCACGTCAGAAAAACGTAGTGAATGTTGGGGTTAATAAATGGCAGCGCCAGTGAAATAAGCCCAATAATGAGCAGGCCGAGTCCAAGTTCTTTCATGCGATGTGGGCGTTAGGCTGAAATAATTTTCCAACCCAACGCCCACATTGCCGGGATATTATGCGCCTACGGCGATGCAGGAAATTTCCACTTCCACATCGCGCGGCAGCCGGCTTACTTCCACCGTCTCCCGGGCCGGGGCCGTCGCATCGTCGAAATAAGAGCCATACACCTGATTGATGGTGGCGAAATTGCCGAGGTCTTTCACGAAGATGCTGCACTTCACCACATCGGTCAGGGCGAGGCCGGCAGCGGCCAGCACAGTGGTCAGGTTCTTCAGCACCTGGTGGGTCTGAGCAGCCACGTCGCCGGCCACCAATTGCCCGCCCGCATCCAGCGGAATCTGGCCCGAAACGTACACGGTATTGCCCGCCTTCACAGCTTGTGAGTAGGGGCCGATGGGGGCCGGAGCCTGGTCGGTGAGAATAATCTGGTGGGACATATGGTGGGTTGGTGGATTTTTGGGTTGGTGAATTAATGGATTATGGAGCGCAAATAACGCGAAAAGCCGCCCCTGTTTCCAGAAGCGGCTTCTCTTGGGCAAGCTTTAAAAACTCACCAATTCATAATCCACTACTCCACCGTCACCGATTTCGCCAGGTTGCGGGGCTGGTCAACGTTGCAACCGCGCAGCACGGCAATGTGGTAGGAGAGCAGCTGCAACGGAACTACCGATACCAGCGGCATCAGTACTTCCGACGTATGAGGCACTTCAATCACGTATTCGGCCATGGCCGGAATCACGGTGTCGCCCTCGCTCACGATGGCGATGATGCGGCCCTTGCGGGCTTTCACTTCCTGAATGTTGCTCACCACCTTCTCGTACGAGCTGTCGCGGGTGGCAATCACCACCATCGGCATGTTCTCGTCAATCAGGGCGATGGGGCCGTGCTTCATCTCGGCGGCAGGGTAACCCTCGGCGTGGATGTAGCTGATTTCCTTGAGCTTCAAGGCACCTTCCAGCGCTACGGGGAAGTTGTAGCCCCGGCCCAGGTACAGGAAGTTGGTGGCATCCTTAAACTCCTCGGCAATCTCCTGAATCTGGGCATCCAGCTCCAGGGCCTTGGTCACTTTGGCCGGAATCGTCTCCAACTCCACCATCAACTCGCGTAGCTTGGTATCGGTGATGGTACCGCGCTTCTGACCCATAATCATGGCCAGCAGGGTGAGCACCGTTACCTGAGCCGTGAAGGCTTTTGTAGAAGCCACCCCGATTTCAGGTCCGGCGTGGGTATAAGCACCAGCGTCGGTAGCGCGGGCAATGCTGCTGCCCACCACGTTGCATACACCGAAGATGGTAGCACCCTTGCTCTTGGCCAGCTCGATGGCTGCCAAAGTATCGGCCGTCTCACCACTCTGCGAAATCGCAATTACGATGTCACGCTCGGTGATAATCGGGTTGCGGTAGCGGAATTCCGAAGCGTACTCTACTTCTACCGGAATGCGGGCCAGGTCCTCAATCAGGTACTCGGCCACTAGGCCGGCGTGCCAGCTGGTGCCGCAGGCCACGATGATGATGCGCTGGGCATTGATAAACTTCTGCTCGTAGGCTCGGATGCCGCCCATGTTCAGGTGGCCGGCTTCCAGCTCCAAGCGGCCGCGCATGGAGTCGAGGATGGAACGGGGCTGCTCGAAAATCTCCTTCAGCATGAAGTGCGGGTAACCGCCCTTTTCAATGGAGTCCAGCTCCATCTCCAGCTTCTGGATGTAGGGCGTCTGGCTCACGTCCTCGCGGCTGCGGATTTCCAGCTGGCCGTCGCGGATAACTACGATTTCGTAGTCGTTCACATACACCACTTCGTTGGTGTACTCGATGATGGGCGTGGCATCGGAGGCGATGAAAAACTCACCTTCGCCAATACCAATCACCATCGGCGAGCCTTTGCGGGCGGCGATGAGTTGGTTGGGCGCATCCTTACTGAGCACCACAATGGCGTAGGCACCAATTACTTCGTGCAGGGCCAGGCGCACCGCTTCTTCGAGGGAGCAGCTGTTCTGCTTCTGAATTTCCTCAATCAGGTTCACGAAAACTTCCGTGTCCGTATCGGAATGAAAAACGTGGCCCTGCAATTCCAGGTGCGTTTTCAGCGCCGCGTAGTTTTCAATGATGCCGTTGTGAATAATGGCAATGCGCTCCGACGTGGAGTAGTGCGGGTGGGCGTTTACGTCGTTGGGCTCGCCGTGGGTGGCCCAGCGGGTGTGGCCCATGCCTACGTTGGCGTGCGTGTCTTTGTCGCTCAGGAAGTTTTCCAGCTCCGCGACTTTGCCCTTTTTCTTATAAACGCTCAATTCACCGTTGAGCAGCGCCACGCCCGCCGAGTCGTACCCGCGGTATTCGAGCCGATGCAGGCCTTTGAGAATGATAGGGCAGGCCTCACGATGGCCCAAATAAGCAACAATGCCGCACATGGCAAACGGGTTTAAAGTTATTAGAAATCAGAAAGTAAAAGGGCTATTGGTAGGCCCTCGCCCGGCACTAGCGCTGGGAGTAGTATACGCGCAAAGTTATTTTTGCGGCATCAATAGCTGCCCGGTCAAGGCTCAGGGTATTAGTGCCAAGGTTGCCGTAGGAGCGGAGGTTGGGCACCAGCACCAGGGCATCGGGGGTGGTATCGAGTTTGTTGGTCAGGTAGGCTTGCAGGTAGGTGGTAACGGGAATGCTGTAATACGGCTGAGTGGAGGTTCCATCAACCAGCAAGCTGTAGGCGGGGTTGCCGGCTCCTGTCTGGGTTGCACCGTCGGCCTGCACTACCCGGTCCACGGTCGTATAGTTCACTATTCGTTGCAACACTTGGTTCGCGGTGTTCACTTCCAAGGCGAAGAGCCGCGCAGGGTTGGTAAATAGGGCGTTGGAAAAAGGCTTTACCGGCACGCGCAACTCGGCGCGGTTCACGGTCAGGCCGGGCTTGGCGGCCAGGGCGGCCAGGCCCGTAAGCGTAATGCGCGTGCCCAGCCCCGTGCCTTCCTGCGCGTAGCTGGTATTGTTCAGGTCGCCCGAAGCCACGAAGCCGGGGCGGGTAGCCAGGGCTTGCAGCGCAGGCGGCAAGATGTTGGTAATCTGCGTGTAGTAACGAGGGTCGTTGGCCGTGGCCGTGCCGCCGCTGCCATATATCGAGCCGAAATATATCGGGTAGTAGTGCGACAGCACATTACTGGTAGCTCCCACGGAGTGGAAATAGACCACAATGCGCGGAATGTTGGATTGGCCAAAGCTCACAATATTGCCCGTGTGGCTGGCGCTGGGAACTATGGCCAGCCCTTTCAGCAAGGCATTAAGCTGGTCCTGCGAAAAGGTGGACGACTGCTGGAGCTTCTGAAAAAGCGCGGTGAAAAACGGCGACGCTACCGCGGGATTGCCGGCCGTGGCCGTGGTGCGCTGCAATATCAGGCGCACGCTTGGGTCGGGCACAATGGTCGTTACCGCCGGAATGGCGGCTGTGGTAGCGGTAGCTGGCACGGCCGCGGTCACGGTTTGCACCTGCGTGCGGTCGAGGCGGCTGGTCAGGTTCTGGCCCAGCAGCGGCCCTAGCGGGGTGGTAGTGCCGGCATCGTACACCTGCCGGTCGTCGAGCGCCGCAGGAAGCTGGTAAAGGTCGTACGCCACCGGGGTGGTGCTGCCATTCACCTTGTCGAAACCCAGCACCATTATTACCGAGTCAAGCACCGGGGCATTGAATTTCGATGGCAGTGAGTCGTTTACGCCCCCGTTCACCAAGTTGAAATACGCCCGGGCTTCGGTCACGCCCGCCACGTTGTCGTTGAGGCGGCCGATAAGGAAGTGGTCCGTTTTGAGGCTTTGCACCGGCGCCAGGCGTACGGTGCCGCTCGTCACGGGCAGGTCCAGGTATTGGGTGCTGATGCCGGTGGTGTCGGGCAGGTCCACGTTGAGGGCGGTGCCCGTGTCGCAGCCCGTCAGGGCCAGGGCGGCAAATGCCACCAAAGGGGCACAGCGGCTAGTTAGCCAATTCATTGTAGAGCGCTAGGTAAGAAGAGTGCAGGTTTTCGTCGGTAGCCACCTGGCTGAGCTTGTTGTGCAGGGCGTATTCGTGGAACATGCCGTTCATGTTTTCCGAA
Organism: Hymenobacter segetis; assembly: GCF_054776495.1. Taxonomy (NCBI): domain Bacteria; kingdom Pseudomonadati; phylum Bacteroidota; class Cytophagia; order Cytophagales; family Hymenobacteraceae; genus Hymenobacter; species Hymenobacter segetis. Next base: position 891,413 of record NZ_BAAHBV010000003.1, read on the forward strand.
AAATCCTCGTCGGAACGCACCACGGTGTCGGCATACTCCATGCCCATTTTGATAAAGCCGCTGAAATCAGCGGTTTTCAACGAGGCCATCATGGCATCGTCGATGTCGAGCATCTTGGCTTTCTCGAGGATGTTGCCCTCAAATTTGTCCATGAACTCGTTGCTGTAAATCGAGAATACCGACTTGGCATCCTTGAACACCGGGTCTTTCTTGTAGGTGGTTTTCAGGTACAACGGAATCAGACCGGTCATCCAGTCGGAGCAGTGCACGATGTTGGGCGACCAGCCCAGCTTCTTCACCGTCTCGAGCACCCCTTTGCAAAAAAAGATGGCGCGCTCGTCGTTGTCGGCGTAGAATTTATCGTTTTTATCGACCAAAGCCGACTTGCGGTGGAAATAATCTTCGTTATCGATAAAATAAACCTGCAACTTTGCCGTCGGAATCGAGGCGACTTTGATGACCAGCGGTTTTTCGTCGTCGCCGACTGCGATGTTGATGCCCGAGAGGCGCACTACTTCGTGCAAACGGTTCTTGCGCTCGTTGATAATGCCAAAACGTGGCACGAAAATCCGGATTTCGCAGCCCATCTCCTGCATGCTGGCGGGCAGGCGGCGCAGCATTTCGGCCACCTTGGTGGTCTGGAGAAAGGGGTCAATTTCGGTGGCCGCGTATAGGATTCGTAGCTTCGACATAAAGGAATTATTGAAGAGAATGGAACAAGGCCATGCTATGGGTGCACAAAATTAAACAATTTTGAGCGGAAATTCAACATAAGCTACTTTGGGGGCCGTTCCAATTGCCTTCCTCTCCTATGCAGATACTAACTACCGCCGCCGGGTTGCAAGCCTACACCGAACAGGCGCGCCAGGCCGGCAAACGGGTGGGCCTAGTGCCCACGATGGGAGCCTTGCACGCCGGCCACATTCAGCTGGTGCAGGCTGCCCGCGCCGATTGCAATGAGGTGATAGCCACCATCTTTGTTAATCCCACGCAGTTCAACAATGCCGATGATTTCCGGCTCTACCCCCGGGTGCCGGAGGCCGATGCGGCCCTGCTGGAACCGGCCGGCTGCACGGCCTTATTCGTGCCTTCGGTAGAGGAAATGTACCCCCGGCCCACGGTGCTGCGGTTCGATTTCGGGGCTTTGGAACAAGTGATGGAAGGGGCGCACCGGCCGGGCCATTTCAACGGCGTGGCCACGGTGGTGAGCAAATTGTTCCATCTGGCCCGCCCGCACCGGGCGTATTTCGGGCAGAAGGACTGGCAGCAGGTGGCCGTGGTGCGCCAGCTGGTGGCCGACTTGTCGTTCGACCTGGAGATAGTGGCTTGCCCCACCATTCGGGAAGCCGACGGGCTGGCCATGTCCTCGCGCAACCGCCGGCTCGATGCGCCGGCGCGGGCCGTGGCCCCGCTGCTCTATCAGGTGCTGAGCGCCGCCGCCGCCCAGGTGCGGCAGGGCGTGCGGCCGGCCCAGGTGCAGGCCGATGCCCTGGCTACGCTGGCCCAGGAGCCAAGCATCACCTCTGAATACGTGGAAATAGCCGATGCCCAAACCCTGCAGCCGCTGGCCGAATATGCGCCCGGCCGGGCCGTGGTGCTGTGCCTGGCCGCTCACCTGGGCGGCGTGCGGTTGATTGACAACGTGGTGGTGGACGGCTAGGCCCGGCCAAAGCGGGGCAGGGGAGGAGGTTATCTTTGTGACCCCAACCAAAGCGGGGCAGGGGAGGAGGTTATCTTTGTGGCCCCAACCAAAGCCTGCGGGCCAATGCTATGCACATTGAAGTAATGAAGTCCAAAATCCACCATGCAACGGTCACGCAGGCCGAATTGCACTACGTGGGCAGCGTGACAATTGACGAAGACCTGCTGGATGCCGCCAATTTCGTGGAAAACGAAAAGGTGACCGTAGTGAACGTGAACAACGGCGAGCGTTTCGAAACATACACCATTCGCGGGGAGCGGGGCTCGGGCACCATCTGCCTGAACGGCCCGGCGGCGCGCAAAGTGGCGGTGGGCGACGTGGTTATCATCTTTTCCTACGCGCTGGTCGATTTTGCCGAAGCCCGGCAGCACAAGCCTACGGTTATTTTCCCCAACGAGCATAACCGACTGGCTTAAACCAATGATTGAATGGGCGAATGAGTGAATGAGCGAATGACTCTCGCGGCCATTCCTCCTTCACTCCTTCGCCCATTTACTCATTCACTCATTGTATTGATGAAACACCTGTTGACGATTGTTAAATACGTGCTGCTGCTGAGCATTTCGGTGGCGCTGATGTGGTACGCGGTGCGCGGGCAGGACCTGTCGCGCATTGGGCACTACATTGCCACGGCCAATTATTTCTGGCTCACGCTCACGCTCACGCTGTCGGCGCTGGGCTATTTCAGCCGCGCCTACCGTTGGCAGATGCAACTCGACGCTTCCCAAACGCCGGCCCCGTACTGGGCCGTGTACCACGCCATGATGGTGGGCTATCTGGCCAACCTGGTGCTGCCGCGCATGGGCGAAGTCATCCGCTGCTCGGTGCTGCGGCGCACGAGCGGCGTGCCCGTGCAGGTGGCGTTGGGCACGGTGGTGACCGAGCGCGTGATTGATGTGCTGGTGCTATTAGGCTTGGTAGTGAGCCTGTTGCTGCTTGATTTTAATACCTTCTGGAACTTCGTGACCGTGCAGGTGCTGGGCGGGCGCTACGAGGCGCTGGCCCGCAACCGCACGCCCCTGCTCATTGCGGCCGTCATTGCGGGCGTGCTACTGCTGGCGGCGGGCTATGCCCTGTTTCGCAACCTGGAGCGGCTGCGGCAGAATGCGTTTTTCAACAAGGGTATCCTATTTGTGAAGGGCCTACTGGCAGGCGTGTTCAGCGTGCTGAAGCTGGAGAAAAAAGGCGTGTTTCTGCTGCACACGCTGTTCACCTGGGCCGTGTATTACCTCATGGATTACCTGGCCTTCTTCTGCTTTCCTGAAACCTATAACCTCGACATGAAGGCCGGTTTGGCCGTGCTCACCTTCGGTGCCTTTGGCATGGCCGCGCCGGTGGCGGGCGGCATCGGGCCATTTCACGTGATGGTGCAGGGCATTTTGCTGGTGTACGGCGTGAGCAAGGAGGCCGGCATTGCCTACGCGCTGGTGGTACACGGGGCCCAAACGCTGCTGGTGGTGCTCATGGGTGGCATCAGCTTCGTGGCCGTAGCGGCGGCCGACAAGCGCAGCCTGCTCACCGAAGCTGAAGCCCTGGCCGAGGAACCGCTTACCACTGAGTTATGAGTTAAGGGTTAAGAGTTGCCCGTTTGAATGAATGGCCGAGCCTTTGTTCAAGCAGGCAATGTCCTTTAACTCTTAACTTATAACTCTTAACTCCCATCCCATGTGGACGAAAGATAAAATCCTGACCCGCGAGCAACTGCCGGCCACCTTGGCCGACTGGCGCGCGCAAGGCCGCAAGGTGGTGTTCACCAACGGCTGCTTCGATTTGCTGCACCTCGGCCACGTCGACTATCTGGAGCAGGCCCGGCACCTGGGCGATGCGCTGGTGGTGGGCCTGAATACCGATATTTCGGTGCGCTGCCTCAAGCCCGGCCGGCCCATTCAGGACGAGGAGGCGCGGGCCCGCATTCTGGCCGCGCTGGCGTTTGTGGATGCCGTGGTGCTCTTTGGCGAGCCCACGCCCCTGTCCCTCATCGAGCTGGTGCAGCCGGATATTCTGGTGAAGGGCGACGATTATGCCATCGAGCGCATTGTGGGCCACGAGCTGGTGCTGGCCCGGGGCGGGCAGGTGCTCACGGTGCCGCTGGTGGCGGGCTACAGCACCTCGCGCATCGTGGAGCACATTATTGCCACGCAGTAGCCACTTTGGCAGGGCCGAAAGACTGCATCTTTTTTGCAGAGCAGGTGTTTTGATAGCAGTGCCGGGTAGCGGCCGAAGCGTGGGCCAGTAGGTCCATGCCTCGGCGTCCGGCTGCGAATATCCCTTCATCTCACTTTCTTCCCATGTCTTCTTCCTATTTGCTCATCATCGTGCTGATGGCGGCCAGCTGGGCCATTCAATGGCGGCTGCGCAGCAAGTTCAAACAGTACGCCCAAGTAGGCCTGAGCTCGGGCCTGAGCGGGGCCGAAATCGCCACCAAAATGCTGGCCGACCATGGCATCTACGACGTGCGCATCATCAGCACCGCCGGCCAGCTCACCGACCACTATAACCCCACCGACAAAACCGTAAATCTGAGCGAAGGCGTGTACGCCGAGCGCAGTGCGGCGGCGGCGGCCATCGCGGCCCACGAGTGCGGCCACGCCGTGCAGCACGCCACAGCGTATTCCATGCTGCAATTCCGGTCGGCGCTGGTGCCCACGCTCAGCGCCGTGTCGCGCTTCATGCCCTGGATTTTGATGGCGGGCATTCTGATGCTGCGTACCAGCATCATTCCGTTGGGCGTGGGCATTGGCCTGTTTGCCCTCACCACGCTGTTTTCGTTCATCACGCTCCCGGTTGAGTTTGATGCCTCGCGCCGGGCCCTGGCCTGGATGGACCGGCGCGGCGTGGTGACCGTGCAGGAACACGCCATGGCCAAAGACGCGCTGTGGTGGGCGGCCATGACCTACGTGGTAGCGGCCCTGGCCTCGCTGGCCACCCTGCTTTATTACGTGGGCATTTTCCTGCGCCGCCGGTAAGCCGCCGCATCGTTTTTCACCAAAAAGAGCCGTCCTTCTGCTTGCAGAGGGGCGGCTCTTTTTTATGGCCGGCCGCCGAGGACGGGAAAAAAGTGGCCTAAAAGCCTGGTTTTTCAGGATTCAATTATTTAGATAATGAGTAGTATTGTTTATCGAAGCTAAAATACTACTTTGGCAGCCCCTTCCGCCTGTTGCCTGCGCCAATGCTTTGCCTCCGAAAGCTTACTGGTCAGCGGGTTCACCGCGTTGTGTCTGCCCGTGTCATGATTTCTTCTACCCCCACAGCCTTGGTGGCCGCCGCCCCAACGCTGCTCCGGCAAGGACTGGTAGCTACTCTGAAGGAGCAGTGGCCCCAGCTCCAGCTCACCCTCACCGCCGATGCCACGCAAGTCGTGGAACTGGTCGACCATGCCGCCTTCTGCCTGCTGGTGCTGGATGAGCAGCTGGCCGGCCGCCACCTGCCCGAGCTGCTGAACCGGCTGCACCACGCCAGGCCCAGCCTACGTCTGGTGGTGCTCACGGACCACCAGGTGTCCGTTTCCCCGCCGGCCGCCCTCGGCAAGCTCCTGCAGCTATCGCGCCATGTGCTGCCCCACGCCCTGGTTGGGGCGCTGGCGCAGTGGCTCGATGCGCCGGGTTGCACCGCCGGGGCCAGCCGCTCGCTACGGGCCTGTACCGTGCCCGACCCCTTCAGCCGCCGCGAGCTGGAGGTGCTGCGCCTGGTGGTGGCCGACCATTGCAACGAGGAAATTGCCGACCAGCTTTGCCTGAGCGTGCGCACCGTGGAAAGCCACCGCCGCATGCTGCTCCAGAAAGCCGGCACCCGCACCCTGGTGGGCCTGGCCGCCCGCGCCGTGCGCGAGGGCTGGGTGGCGTGAATGGTGTGAATCGCGCCAAACCGTTTACCTAATTCTACTTAAAATAAAAAGCACGCGGTGCTGGAGTCATCCGGCACCGCGTGCTTTTTAATAGTGAATCGATTTTAACTACCCCAGCTTCTTATACCGCACGCGCTTCGGCTCCACGTCGCCCAGGCGCTTGCGCTTGGCCTCTTCGTAGTCCGAGAAGTTGCCCTCGAACCACACCACTTCCGAGTCGCCCTCAAAGGCCAGAATGTGCGTGGCCAGCCGGTCCAGGAACCACCGGTCGTGGCTGATGATGACGGCGCAGCCGGCAAAGTTCTCCAGCGCGTCTTCCAGCGCCCGGATGGCGTTTACGTCCAAGTCGTTGGTCGGCTCATCGAGCAGCAATAAGTTAGCTCCCTGCTTCAGCGTCATGGCCAGGTGGACGCGGTTTTTCTCACCGCCCGAGAGCGTACCTACCTTCTTCTCCTGGTCGCCGCCGCCGAAATTGAACTTGCTTACATAAGCGCGGGAGTTCACCGGCCGGCCGGCCAGCAGCATGGTTTCGGTCCCGCCCGTGATGGTGTCGAACACCGATTTGCTGCCGTCCAGCGTGTCGTGCTGCTGGTCGATGTAGGCCGTGAGCACCGTTGGGCCCACTTCAAACGTGCCCGCGTCGGGCTTTAGCTGGTTGGTGATGAGGCGGAACAGCGTGGTCTTGCCTGCGCCGTTCGGCCCGATGATGCCCACGATACCACCCTGCGGCAGCGAGAAGCTCAGGTTCTCAAACAGCAGCTTATCTCCAAACGACTTCGTGATGCCCTCGGCCTCAATCACCTGTGCGCCCAAGCGCGGGCCGTCGGGGATGAATAATTCCAGCTTCTGCTCCTTGTCTTTCGCTTCCTCGCTGGCCAGCTTATCATAATTGGCCAGGCGGGCTTTGCCTTTCGATTGCCGGGCTTTGGGCGACATCCGCACCCAGTCCAGCTCGCGCTGGAGGGTCTTCATGCGCTTGCTTTCGGTATTTTCCTCCTTGGCCATGCGGTCGGTTTTCTGCTCCAGCCACGAGGAATAGTTGCCTTTCCACGGAATGCCCGAGCCGCGGTCCAACTCCAGAATCCAGCCCGCCACGTTATCCAGGAAGTACCGGTCGTGGGTCACGGCGATGACCGTGCCTTTATACTGCTGCAAGTGCTGCTCCAGCCACAGCACGCTCTCAGCGTCGAGGTGGTTGGTGGGTTCGTCCAGCAGCAGTACATCCGGCTCTTGCAGCAGTAGGCGGCACAGGGCCACGCGGCGCTTTTCGCCACCTGAGAGGTTACCAATAATGGCCTCCTGCGGCGGGGTGCGCAGGGCATCCATCGCCCGCTCCAGCTTGGTGTCGAGGTTCCAAGCATCGAGTTGGTCGAGGCGCTCCTGCACCTTGCCCTGGCGGTCGAGCAGCTTATCGAAGTCGGCATCCTCGGCCCCGAAGGCTTCGTTGATTTCGTCGTATTCCTTCAGCAGGGCCACGGTTTCGGCCGCGCCTTCTTCCACCACCTCGCGCACGGTTTTGGTGGGGTCGAGGTGCGGTTCCTGCTCCAGGTAGCCCACCGAGTAGCCCGGCGAAAACACCACTTCGCCCTGAAACTGCTTATCAACGCCGGCAATGATTTTCAACAAACTCGACTTGCCCGAGCCGTTCAGACCCAGCACGCCGATTTTGGCCCCGTAGAAAAACGAGAGGTAGATGTTTTTAAGAACTTGCTTCTGCGGCGGGTAAATCTTACTCACGCCGGCCATGCTGAAGATGATGGTCTGGTCGCTCATGGGGTGGGGGTGGGGCTAATGAAAGAAATGCGACTACAAAGAACGACAGCCGCCGCTTGCAACCCATGCCCCGACCCCGGGTTCTGTGAGCGGGTTGGTCCGGCCCTGGTCGTTGAATGTGCCGGTTTGGCCGGGGTTTAACGAAAGCTACATCTATTCATCACGTTTTTACCGTAAACTTGTACTCCCTTCCCGGTACGCATTTCAGCTGCAGCCCCTACGTTCTTTTTTGCCTTTCCCCTCCCCAATACCCCACCTTCCTACCCACGAGCTTACTATCTATATGGAACCAACCGACCACTTGTTGGCCGAAGCCAAGCGCTACGGCTACGTGGAAGCCGATGGTGTATGGCTGCGCCCCGTGCTGGGCCAGCCCGCTCGCCAGATTGGCCTAGTCAAAGATTCGGACGATGCCGCCCTGCGGTACTTCAGCCAACGTTTTGAAACCCTGCGTGCCAAAGTCGATTCGCTGCTCGAAAAAATGGCGGCTAGCGAGAACAAAGGCTCCTTCCTGATGAAGGCCCTGCACCTCAAAGAGCAGCTCCTGAGCTACGACGGCCTCGGCGATTTCGCCAGCCTGCACCGCCGCCTCACCGAGGCCGAGGATGCCATTGCCGTGACCGTAGTCCGCAACCGCGAAAAAAACCTGGCCACCAAAATCAGCTTCATTCACGAAGCCGAAGCCCTCAGCGAAAGCGTGGAGTGGATTTCGGCCAGCGAAAAGGTGAAAGACCTGCGCCAGGGCTGGCTCAAAACCGGCCCCGTCGACAAAGCCATGACCGACGAGTTGGAGCACCGCTTCCAGACCGCCATTCAGGTGTTTTTCGACCGCCGCAAGGCCTTTCAGTCCGATAAAAAGGCCATGACTAACCGGGTGCAAACCCGCTACCGTGACCTCATTCAGCAGGCCGAAGCCCTTAAAAACTCCGACCAGTTCGAAACCACCTCGCGCCAGCTCAAATTGCTGCAACAAGCCTGGCGAGATGTCAACGGCAACCTGCCCAAGAAGCAGGCCTCCGAGCTCTGGACGCGCTTCCGCGCCGCTAACAACCACTTTTTCGAGCGCCTCAAGGTGCATATTGCCGCGCAGCAGGCCGCGGGTGCGCCCGGTGCCCCCGCCACCCCCGAGGTGCTGCTGGCCCGCAAACGCTCCCTGGCCGAGCGCGCCGAAGCCCTGATGGCCATTCCGCCCCAGGAAGCCATCCATCAGGCCAAATCCCTGCAAGCCGAATGGAAGCAGGTGGGCACCGTGCGCGGCGAGGAGTCGGACCGCATCTGGCAGCGCTTTATGGTGGCCTGCGACAAGATTTTTGAGCTCAGCGCCCTCGAATACCACCTGCGTAAGCGTGCCGAAGGCACTCCCATGCCCACGGCCCCAGCCGAACGCGCCCGCTTCCGGGCCAGCACTTTGCGCGAGCTCCTCAAGGACGACCACGAGGAACTGAACACGCTCCGCGCCAACCTCGACAACCTCAGCCCTAGTGCCGCCAACGATGCTTTTCGGCAGATGCTGCAAACCAAAATCCGGTCGTTTGAGCGCAAGATTCGCACGAAAAACGACCTGATTGCCTTGTTCAGCCAGCAGGCGCAAACTGCCGGCTAACCTTGGCTAATATTTTGCGTTGTCGGTTGAAACGCCCCTCTCGTTTGTATCTTGACGGGAAACTGTTACCTTCGCCCACCCTTTTTTATTCGCTTCACTATGTATTGGACACTCGAACTGGCTTCCTACCTGGAAGATGCTCCCTGGCCCGCCACCAAAGACGAACTGATTGACTTTTCTATCCGCTCGGGTGCGCCCATGGAGGTAGTAGAGAACCTGCAAGCCTTGGAGGACGACGGCCAGCCCTACGAAAACATCGAAGAAGTATGGCCCGACTACCCGACCAAGGAGGACTTCATGTTCAACGAGGACGAGTACTAAGCTTTAATTATGAGTTTTGAATTATGAATGATGAGTTGGCTGGTGATTCATCTCCTGAACTCATAACTCATAACTCTCAGCTCATAACTCCCGCGCTTAGCGCGGAAAATCTGGTTGCGGGCTACCCCGGTAGGGTGTTGGTCCGCAACCTTTTTTTGTGCCTGCCCGCGCCGGCTTTTGTGGCCGTGGTGGGGCACAACGGCAGTGGTAAAACCACGCTTTTTCGGGTGCTCACGGGGCAACTGCCCTATGAGGGGAGCATCCAATTGCTCGGCCACGAAGTGCGCGACCTGCGCCGGTCCGCCACGGCCGGCCTTCTGGGCTACCTGCCGCAACGCGGTAGCCTCGACTTCGCCATTGCCGTGCGCGAGCTGGTGGTGATGGGCCGCTACCGCCACCACGGCCTGCTCAGCGCCTACGCCCCAGCCGATTATGTCCTGGCCGATGCCGCGCTGGCCCGCGTGGGCATGGCCCACCTAGCCGCCCGTGATTTCACGCAATTGTCTGGTGGCGAACAGCAATTGGTGTGGCTGGCGCAGCTCAGCCTACAAGATGCCCAGGTGTATTTGCTCGATGAGCCCACCCAGCAGCTCGATGTGTATTACCGCCGCCAAGTATTCAGCTTGGTGCACGATTGGGCTACCCAGCAGGGTAAAACCGTGCTGTGCAGCACCCACGACCTCGACAACCTTCCGGCACTCACTGGCTATCTGCTGAATCTTTCGGAGCCGGAGCCGCAGCTGCGCCCCATATCCGAGGCTACGGTGCGTGAGGCCCGGGCATGGCTGGAACAAGCCCCACGGCCGGTAGAATAAGGAATCAACGCCGGCCTGGCCGGCCGCGTAGTACCTGCCCGATGGACCGCATAAAAGGTCCCGCCGATACTGAATTCATCACCCGCAGGTTATCGGCCCAGGAAGTCTTCTCATCCAAAAACCGGAAAATGCGCTCCACCGGGTTGCGCTCAAATAGCTGCCGGAAGATGTCGCGCGTGGTTTCGCCCCGTCGCTGCATGATGTCAAGCAGCAGCGTATCGAACAACCGGAATTGCCATTTATCGCCCGTCGCATCGACGGGCGGGTGGCCGGTTTCGGCCAGCGCCGCCACCAGCCGCGCCGAGTGCTGCTGAATGCGCTTGAAGGCGTAGCCGGTGCTGGGCTTGGCCCGGCCGCCCCGCGTGCCCAGGTTGATGATGTGCGCGCCATTGCGGGCCGGCAGCGGATGGTCCGTCATCGGAATCGCGCCTACTTCTTCGGCCACAATGCGGTAGGTTTTCAAACCCAGCGTGTTGCTCAGGTATTCCCGAATAGCTGCTTCGTATTCCGCCTTTGGTAAAACGATTTCTGAGAATAGCGTGTACTCAACCAATGCTTTACGTGGTTCGAAAGGTAACACGTATATGAACCGCGCCTCGTGCTGCTGCTCGCCGCGAAAATCCATGAACTCCACCGTGGTTGGGTCGAAAACATCGGCATCGGTTTCAATTTCCCACCCCACGAAATGCTGCAATAGGTAGCGGTGCTTCTCTGGCTGCTTCAGCTTCGCCAGGTCTGGCGGGCGGCTATCGAAGCCGTAGCGGGCAGTGTAAGTCCCCCCGGCAGCAGTTGTTGCGCGCACGCCCATCGGCGTGTTCTCTAATTGCTCAACATTGCTACTTACCCGCGTGAATTGCGGATTATCGGCCAGTGCTTGTTGCACGAAGCGGTAGTAATCCAGTCCGTTGATGGTTTTGTAGCGGTAATGCCCCAGGTCAATCACGCGCTCGAAGCCGGGGCTGCGAAAGGCGATTTTGCCCCACTCGTGCGCCACAATGCTATTGAATATTCCCGGCTCATCGGCCCAGAACGACCAAGTCCGGTCGTTCTGCGTTTTGGCTTCGGGCTCGATAATCAACACTCGCTTATCAGCCAGCCGAGGCTCTTGGGCAATGTGATATGCCAGACTCAACCCCGCCGCGCCGCCGCCCACAATGAGGTAGTCGTACTCAATCAGCGAATTGGCGTTGGACATTGAATAAGGAATATCAAACGCAAAAATGGCACAGCGTTCAACAAAAAAGCCGAACCATACGGCCCGGCTTTCTCGGTATTTGAATAACGACCAAATGGCCTAGAAGTTCGGCGACAGCAGGTACTTGTGGTAGAAATCGTCGATGATTTTCACAGCTTCGCTGGCGTCGTCCACAATCTGCACCAGGTTCATGTCTTCGGCCGAGATGTTGTGCTCCTCGTGCAGCATCACGTCCTCAATCCACTTAAACAGGCCGTTCCAGTAGGCCGAGCCCACCAGCACGATGGGGAAGCGGCTGATTTTCTTGGTCTGAATCAACGTCATGGCCTCAAACAGCTCATCGAGGGTGCCGAAGCCGCCGGGCATGCCCACGAAGGCCTGCGCGTACTTCACGAACATCACCTTCCGCACGAAGAAGTAGTCGAAGTTGATGCACTTGTCCTGGTCGATGTAGATGTTGTGGGTTTGCTCGAAGGGCAGCTCAATGTTGAGGCCCACCGACTTACCGCCCTCGGCACGGGCACCTTTGTTACCGGCTTCCATGATGCCAGGGCCGCCGCCCGTGATAACGCCGTAGCCGTGGCGCACCAGCTTGGCCGCAATTTCCTCGGCCATCTGATAGTAAGGATTGTCGGGCTTGGTACGGGCCGAGCCGAAAATGCTCACGCAAGGGCCGATTTTGGACATCTTCTCGAAGCCCTCCACGAACTCGGCCATCACCTTGAAAATCTGCCAGCTATCGGCGATTTTGATTTCGTTCCAGTCCTTGTCCACGAAGGCTTTGCGCAGGCGCTGCTCGTCTTCAAGGGCCATGGTGGTCTGGCCGTTGGTGGTCTGGCGCATCTCCGTGATGGAGGTGAGCTTGTCGTCGTTGACGTTGGGCTGCTTAATGGTTTTGCCGCTACCGGCATTCAGCATGTCGTCGGAGACCTTAGTTTTGCTGGTCTTGGCTTTTTTCAGTGTAGACATATTATTCAATTGGGAATTCCTTCAAAAACAAAATCGCCCCAAATGTGGGGCGACCAAAAGTAGGGCGTCAAAGTTATCGAATTGTTGCCAAATAAAAATGCTGCCGGTTGAAAGGAATTTTGTCTGTAATTCTGAACGCAGTGAAGGACCTTATCGCGCCCAAATCGTTTGCGGTAAACGAACTGCTGCAAACGCGATAAGGTCCTTCGCTACACTCAGGATGACAAACGTTGATTCTGTGCCGCTAATGAGCTCTATACCAGTTGCCGCAGCGCCATCTCGAATGAGCGCTGCGCGATGCCGGTGGGCTGCGCGTTCTCGGCGTGGGTGCGCTCCAGGGCCGCGCCGATGATGCGCGAGGTATCGGCGAAAATGGCCTGGTCGGTGATTTCAGCGCCGGTTTCCATCAGATAGGCAAACACGCGGGCCATGCCGCAGTTGGCGATGAAATCGGGGATGACGGCCGTGCGCTCATCGGCGAAAACGCCGGTGGGGCCGAAGAAAATCTCGGGGTCGGCAAATGGCACGTTGGCCCCGCAGCTGATGACCTTGAGGCCGCCCGCCACCAGTTGCTCCACCTGCGAGCGCGCCACGAGGCGCGAGGCGGCGGCCGGAATAAAAATGTCAGCCCCCATGGACCACACTTTCTCGTTCACTTCCTCGAAGGAAAGCAGGTTGTCGGCCGTCAGCGCGTTGCCCTGGCGGGCCAGTAGCAGCGCCCGGATTTCCTCCAGCCCGAAGCCTTCGGTGCTCAGCAGCCCACCGGCCCGGTCGATGATGCCCACGATGCGCACGCCCTGGCCAGCCAGGTAGTAGGCCGCCGCCGCGCCTACATTGCCCCAGCCCTGGATGATGGCGCGCTGCCCGGCCATCTCGGTGCCGGGCCAGAGGCGGTAGTAGTGGCGCACGGCCTCGGCCACGCCGTAGCCGGTGATGAGGTCGGCCACGGTGTATTTGCGGGCCAGGTTGGGCGAAAACGTGGCATCTTCCACCACTTTGATGACGCCCTGGCGCAACTGGCCGAGCTTCTGAATCTTCTGGGGCTCAGTGGCGTGGTAGTGGCCGTTCACCACGCCTTCCTGCGGGTGCCAGAGGCCGTATTCCTCGGTGATGGCGATGACTTCATGAATTTCATCCACGTTGAGGTCGCCGCCGGTGCCGTAATAATTTTTCAGCAGGGGAAATACGGCGCGGTACCAGCGCTCCAGCACGCCGCGCTTGCGGGGGTCCTGCGGGTCGAAGTTGATGCCCGACTTGGCCCCGCCAATGGCTGGCCCGGACACTGTGAACTTCACCTCCATGGTCTTGGCCAGGCTCTCTACTTCGCGCTTGTCGAGGCCTTTTCGCATGCGGGTACCACCGCCGGCGGCTCCGCCCCGTAAGGAGTTGATGACGACCCAGCCTTCGGCTTCGGTTTCGGCATCTTTCCATTCAAAGACGATTTCGGGGCGCTTATTTTCAAACTTGGTGAGCAGGTCGAGCATAGGACGAAATAGATGAGAAAAACTGCCGATAAGCAGAACTACAAAGGTAGGAGCATCCTTATTAAGCGGGCAGAATACAGAAATGGTATTTCTATAAGAAATGAAAATGAATAAATATTAAGGTATTTTAGGAATAACAAACCCCTTTAACGCTATTTTGCGTAATCGTTAGGAACTAGCTCAGCAGTACGGCTGTATTGCACTTATTCTACTCTTCCACTTTCCCCTCACTTTTTATTGACTTCATGAAACCATTACACTCGCGTGTAGAAGCGCAACAGTTGGACCGCGCTGCGGCTATGCTCAAGGTTCTCTCTCATCCCAAGCGTCTTGCCATTGTAGACTTGCTGGGAAAGACCAAGGGCAAAGACAGCCAAATGTCGGTAACTGACATCTACCAGGCTCTTGATTTACCCCAGGCCATCGCCTCGCAGCATCTCATTACCCTGAAAGACCGGGGCGTGTTGAAGTCCAGTAAAATCGGTACGAAGATTTATTACTCACTGGCGGTGCCCCAGCTCCTGAAAGTGATTGATACGTTGGAAGATTACTCGGGCCGCATTTAGGCTCTCCAGCATTAAAAAGAAAAAGGCTGCCCCGGAAGAGGCGGTCTTTCTTTGTTTACGGGGGTGGCTGGCGGGGCGCTGAAGGCCGCGTGCAGCGCCAGCACCTGCGGCAGCAGCGGCTGCACATCGTCGTTGGTCAGCACGTAGTCGGCCCGCGCCATTTTTTCTTCTTCGCTGAGCTGCTTGGCCATGATGGCCTGCACATCGGCGGCCGAGCGGTGCGGGTCGCGGCGCAGTACGCGGGCTACCCGCACCGCCAGCGGCGCAAACACGGTGATGATGCGGTCGAGCTGCTTGTAGGAGCCGGCTTCAAACAGCAAAGCGGCTTCTTTGAGCACGTAGGCGTGGCCGGCCTGCGCCTGTGCGTCGGCCCAGCGCTCGAAATCAGTGCCTACGTGCGGGTGCACCAAGCCATTGAGTTGGGCCAGCAACGCCGGGTTGTTGAACACGGTGCCAGCCAGCACGGGCCGGTTGAGGCGGCCGGCGGCATCGTAGGTGTCGGGGCCGAAGGCGGCGGTGAGTTGCTGGCGCAGTTCCGCGTCGTTTTCCATCACCCAGCGGGCGCGGGTGTCGGCATCGTAGATGGGCACGCCCAGCGCATGAAACAAGCGACTGACAATGCTTTTGCCCGAGCCGATTCCGCCGGTAATGCCGATGCGCAACATGGGTGAGGAATTGATTTAAAGGAAAAGAGGGGACTTAGCGCCGCGTCTGGCGCAGGCGCACCGTGGGCACGGAGGCCCGAATCCGGGCTGGGGTTTTCACATCGGCCTCTACTTCCTCGGCCTTGCCCCGCGCCGAGGGCTGCGGCGGCACAATGGGGTAGGGGCTGGGTAACTCATTCACGAGGCTGGCCGGCCCCCGAAACGTGACCATGGCGGGCGTAAAGCTGGCCTTGTAGTGTTTGGCCGAATCGGGCGGCAGCGCTAGCGGCAGCCGGCGGCTGGCGTAGCGGTCGAAGGTAAGACGCAGGGTATCGCCGGCCCATTCGGTTACCTGTACCCCTTCCAGCGCGTTTTGCAGGCCCCGGCGCCAGGCGGTGGCAGGCAGATAGCGGGTGCCGGGCAGCGGCACAGGGCGCAGGTCGGCGGGGTGAGTGCCCCAGCCCAGGTTGGCCCGCAGCAAGCGCCAGCCCTGGCCCGTGACCGTGACGGGCAGCGCTGTGGGCAAGGGCCGCATGGGCACGTAATGCACCGAGTCGTAGTGCCAGGCCAGCGGGAAATTGATGCGGGTGGTGTAGGTCTTGTTCAGGGCATTCATCTGCCAGAACAGGCCCGCCGCCAGCAGGCAGGCCGTAATGGCCCGGTAGAAGCTGGGCTCCTGGCCCGCGAAGGGCCGCACGAACCAGCGCAGCAGCCAGCTTGCCCGATTCAGCGGCCCGTCCATGACTTAAGCGCCGATAGTGTCGGCCCCGGTAGCGGTGTTGGCTTTGTTGCCCACTTCGCGGGCAATGGCCGAGCGGTCGAAGCGCAGCTTAGTGCCACGGTCTACCTCAACTACCACGGTGTCGTCGGTGAGTTCCACAATCAGGCCGTGCAGGCCGCCGATGGTGACAATGCGCGAACCCTTGGCCAGCGACTGGCGGAAGTTCTTGGCATCGGTGGCCCGCTTTTGCTGCGGCCGAATCATGAAGAAATAGAAGACGCCAGCGGCAATCAGCAGGAAAAGCGGCTGGGCATAGTCGGCGCCGCCGGCGGCTTGCAGCATAAGGTTCAGGAACATGGCGTTGGAGTAAGAAGCGGGAATAGGCTAGTTGGCCTTCGGAGTGAGTACGTTGCCTTTGATGAGAATGGTGGTGATGGTAGGCTGCGTATTGGCCCGCACCGCCACCTGCTTGCTGATGATGCCCTGCTTGCCGCGGCTGTCGAACTGCACTTCCATCTTGCCCTGGGCCCCGGGAGCCACGGGCTCCTTGGTCCAGCTGGGGGTGGTGCAGCCGCAGGAAGCGGTAGCGTCCTCAATCAGCAGCGGCGATTTGCCGGTGTTGGTAAAGGTAAACGTGTGGTGGACTTTAGAATCAGGTTGAATGTCACCAAAATCAAACTCAGCCTCGGCAAATTTCATCACCGGAGCATTGGGATTGGGCGCGGCTTCGTCGCTCACCACGTTGGGGTTGTCCACGGTGGGGTTGGCGGCATCAGATTCGACGGTTGCGGCGGCGTTAACGCCTTCGGTGCCTACTTCGGCGGTTTTGTCGTGGTTGCAGGCTCCGAGTAGGAGCGATGCGGCAAGGAAAATCGGGTATTTCATTGAATTGAAAAGGTGTTTT
Source organism: Hymenobacter segetis (assembly GCF_054776495.1). NCBI lineage: Bacteria > Pseudomonadati > Bacteroidota > Cytophagia > Cytophagales > Hymenobacteraceae > Hymenobacter > Hymenobacter segetis. Next base: position 907,954 of record NZ_BAAHBV010000003.1, read on the forward strand.
ATTCTGTCATCCTGAGCGGAGCGAAGGACCTTATCACAGCCGAACAATTCGTTCTGACTTGATAAGGTCCTTCGCTCCGCTTAGGATGACAGACGGCACACAACCGTATAAAATTACAGCTTGGCAATAATGCTTTGAGCGAACTGGCTGGTGCTGGCTTTGCCGCCGAGGTCGCCGGTGCATTCTTCCTGGTTCAGCAGGGTGGCTTCCAGGGCTTTGTCGATTTGCTCAGCCTTGGCGTGCTCGCCGAGGTGGTGCAGCATCATGATGGCCGAGCGGAGCAGGGCGGTGGGGTTGGCTTTGCCTTGGCCGGCAATGTCAGGGGCCGAACCGTGCACGGCTTCAAAAATGGCCATGTTGTCGCCGATGTTGGCCCCGGCTACCACGCCCAGGCCGCCCACGAGGCCGGCGCAGAGGTCGGACAGCAGGTCGCCGAACAGGTTGGTGGTCACAATCACGTCGAACTGCTCGGGCTTGTTCACGAGCTGCATGCACATGTTATCGATGATTTTGTCCTCGAACACAATCCCCGGAAACTCGTTGCTGGCCTCTTTGCAGGCATTGAGCATCAGCGTGCCGGCCATTTTAATGATGTTGGCCTTGTGGGCCAGAGTCACCTTTTTGCGGCCGTGCTTGGCGGCGTAGGCAAAGGCGGCGCGGCAGATTTTGCGCGAGCCTTCTACCGTGACGCGGGCAATGGCGTCGGCGATGCCGAGGCGCTCGTCGTACACTTCCAGGCCCGAGTACAGGCCTTCGGTGTTTTCGCGGAAGAGCACCAGGTCGATGCCTTCGTAGCGGGTGTGGATGCCGGCCGTGGTTTTGCTGGGCCGCACGTTTTGGTAGAGGTCGTACTTCTGGCGCAGCGTCACGTTGATGCTGCGGAAGCCCTTGCCGACCGGCGTGGTAATCGGGCCTTTGAGGGCCACCTTATTCTTTTCCAGTGACTTGAGCAGCGCATTCGGAATCAATTCGCCCGACTGGTCAAACGTCGTTTGGCCGGCATTCTGCTCCTCCCACTGAATGGGCACCTGCGCGGCAGCAAAAATATCGGTTACCGCTTTCGTGATTTCGGGGCCTATGCCATCGCCGGGAATAAGGGTTACTACGTGCATCGTACTGGTAATAAATGACTGAATGAGAAAGCAAAGAACGGAATGAGTGAATGAGCGAAGACTGAATTTTCATCAGCTGTTCACCCATTCTCCCATTCCGTCAAGTACTTAGGCACCCGTAAAAAAAATTAAGCGCCCTTGCGGGAATTGATTTGGTTGATGAGTTGGTCAACATCGCCGAGTAACTGTTCGGCTTTGGATTTGGCATCGGAAATCACGCGCTGGCCTTCGCTTTTGGCCGTCGATTGGCCCACGCCTTCGCGGCTGGTCACGAGGCTATCGGTGAGGTCAGCGAGCACCGAGCGGTACTTTTCGAGCTGGTAGCTGAGCCAGGAGCGGGTTTCGGTGCCGGGTTCGGGGGCATAGAGCAAGCCAAGGGCTGCGCCGGTGAGGGCGCCGCCCGCGAAGCACAGGATGCCGGTGGTGGTTTTGCTAGCCATGGTCGTCGAGGATTGGGGAAGAGAGGTGAGAATGTTTTCAGAGCTGCGTACGCAGAAACGCGGCCGTAGATGCAAAAGTGGCTATATCGGCCCAATGTTCAGCCGCAGGCCATAATGTTGCCGTTCGCCCGCGCCCGGCGCTTACTGGTTGTCCAGCAAGCCGCGGCCCGATTTGCGAATGTCGCCGCTGGCGGCCAAATCCGTTGCCAGCTTGTCCAGAATGCCGTTAACAAATTGTTTGCTTTTGGGCGTGCTGTAAAGCTTGCTGATTTCAATGTACTCGTTGATAGTGACTTTCACCGGAATGCCGCGGAAAAGCTGCATCTCGGTAAGGGCCATTTTCAGGATGATTTTGTCGAGCAGGGCCACGCGTTCCACGTCCCAGTTCTGCACCGAGCCGGCGATGAGCTTCTCCATCTTGTCGTCCTCGATGAGCGTCTGCTTGTAGAGCGTTTCGGCAAACTCGCGGTCGTCGGCCCAGTTGGCCGAGAGGTTCATCAGCTCCTGCGTGGGCTCGGCGGTGAAGGGCAGCATTTTCAGCGTCTTCAATACCAGGTTGCGCACGATGGGCCGGTTTTCCTCCCAGTTCAAATCATCGGATTCGAGCTGGCGTGGTAGCGCTTCGCCTTTGAAAACGAAGTCCTTGTAAATGTGACGCAGGATTTCGAGGTCCGTGTCGTAGTCCATCTCGGGCTGGTCGATATCCTTGCCGTTGAGGTAGGCCAGCACGGTTTCGTCGGCCTTCATTTCCTCCCAAGCGGCGCGCAGGGCCTCCAATTCCTCATTGCCTTCCCAGGCCAGCTTGCGCCGGATGGTCTGGCTCTGGAGCTGCTCGTTGGCCATCAGCTTGGCAATGGCCTTGTTCTGGTGCAGGCGGGTGGCATCCTGGGCATCCTCGCGCGGGCCGAGTCGGCGGCGCTCCTCACGGCTCTGCTCTTCCTCAATCACGCCGAGCAGGGCGGCGGGCAGGTTCAGCAGGTGCAGGTATTGGTCGTGAATGCTTTCGGCGCCCACCAGCAGCTGGCCGGCGTAGAACTCGCCGTCCTTCTTCACCTGGTTCTGGAAGGAGTTGATGGCATCGGTCACGGCCTTGTCCACGGCTTTGTCGTCCGTTTTCTCGGGCATCACGCCGGTGCGGTACCAGTCGCGCAGCTGGGCTTCGCCCATCTTGCGCTGGCCTTCCAGCAGGCGGCGGTCGGGGGCCTCTTTGGCCGTCAGGTCGGGCTCGAAAGCCGCCGCGATGCGGTCTTGCGCCAGCATTAAATCAGCTCCCACCGCCTGGTGGTAGGAGTAGAGCGACTGCATGACTTTGATACGGAGGAGGCGGCGATTGAGCATATTGGTCTGGTAATCAGTTGTTGGTTGTCAGAGGTTAATCTGAACGAAGAAAGCGCGTCATGCAGAGCGCAGCGAAGTATCTTTACCGCAGTCAGTAATCCAATTAAATGAATTGCGTTGCGCGGGCAAGATGCTTCGCTGCGCTCTGCATGACGTTCTTTTTTCGTTCAGGCTAACTAATACGTCGACTTCACCCGGCCCACGCTGGCGATGCGCTCCTTGGCCTGCCGGATGGCGGCGGCCTGCGGGTGCGTGCCTTCTTCTTCGGCCTTGGCCAAAACCTGGAGGGTGAAATCGTAAATTTTTTCGGTCTGGGTGAGGGCACCCTGGCGGCTGGCTCCCGTCACTTCGGAATACACGTTGATGAGGCCGCCGGCGTTGATGAGAAAGTCGGGGGCGTACACGATGCCGCGGCGCACGAGCTCGGGGCCGTGCTGGTTTTCTACTTTGAGCTGGTTGTTGGCGCAGCCGGCCACTACGCGGGCCTTCAGGCGCGGAATGGTGTCATCGTTGAGCGTGGCACCCAGCGCGCAGGGCGAGTAGATGTCCATTTCCTGGTCATAAATATCGTCGAGGCCTACGGCGGTGGCACCGAAGCGGTTGGCCGCATCCAGGGCGCGGTCTTCGTAGTAATCGGTCACGATGAGCTTCGCGCCCTCTTTCTGGAGGTGCTCCAGGAGGTAGGTGCCCACATGGCCCGTGCCCTGCACGCCAATGCGCTTGCCAGCCAGGCTCTCTGAGCCGAATGCCTTTTTAGCAGCGGCTTTCATGCCCATGTACACGCCGTAGGCCGTCACCGGCGAGGGGTCGCCCGAGCCGCCCATGCTCTCGGGCAGGCCGGCTACGTGCTTGGTTTCCATGCGGATATACTCCATGTCCTTGGTGGTCATGTTCACATCCTCGGCCGTGATGTACTTGCCGTTCAGGTTCTGCACGAAGCGGCCGAATTTGCGCAGCAGGGCTTCGGTCTTCAACGTTTTGGCATCGCCGATGATGACGGCTTTGCCACCACCCAGGTTCAGGCCCGAGATTGCGGCCTTGTAGGTCATGCCGCGCGAGAGGCGCAGTACGTCGTTCAGGGCTTCCGCATCAGAAGCGTAGTGCCACATGCGCGTGCCACCGAGGGCCGGCCCAAGCACGGTGTTGTGGATGCCGATAATGGCTTTGAGGCCAGTTTCGTGGTCGTGGCAATACACGACTTGCTCGTGCTGATGCTCGGCAATCTGGCCGAAAATCGACTCGGGGGCGATGATTTGGGTTTCAATCATGGGGATGAATTGAAGGTTGGTGGGAATTTGGGGATGGATGGTTGGGAAGAGTGCGGCGTAACTTTGTTGGGTCTTTGGGCTTGTACGAAAATCCAGAACGTCATGCTGAGCTTGCCGAAGCATCTCTACCGCGTAAGTAAATAATTACTACTGCGGTAGAGATGCTTCGGCAAGCTCAGCATGACGTTCGGTTTGACCATTGACTCATCGTTTCAGGCCGCAAAAGTACCGCTATTTTCCCGAACCGGCCCCCTTTCCACCCTGCCCGTGCGCGCATTATCCGCCGTTAATCCCTTCATCTTCCGCTACAAGTGGCATTTCCTCGCCGGGGTGCTGTTCGTAGCGCTAAGCACCTTATTGGCCATTTTTCCGGCCCAGCTGGTGCGCTACGCCTTCGATTTGGTGAACGAGGGCATCGACCTCTACCACCTCTACGCTGGTACCGAAGCCCAGAAGGGCGTGTATCAGCTATTTGGGCGCAACGTGCTGTTCTACGGCGTGCTCATCATTGCACTGGCGCTGGGGCGCGGCATCTTCCTGTTCTTCATGCGCCAGACGCTCATTGTCATGTCGCGCCACATCGAAAACGACCAGAAGAACCAGATTTACCAGCACTACCAGTCGCTGCCGCTCAGCTTCTACCGCCGCCACAGCACCGGGGATTTGATGTCGCGCATTTCGGAGGACGTGAGCCGGGTGCGGATGTACCTCGGGCCGGCCATCATGTATTTTTTGCAGCTGGTGCTGCTGTTCCTGCTCATCGTGCCGCTCATGCTCATGGTGAACGTGAAGCTGACGCTCTACACGCTGCTGCCGCTGCCGGTTTTGTCGGTCAGCATCTTCTATGTCAATAATTTGATTGAGCGGAAGTCCGACGAAATCCAGCGGGCACTGTCGGGCATGACGACCTTTGTGCAGGAGGCTTTTTCGGGGATTCGGGTGCTGAAATCCTTCGTGCGCGAGGCCGATTCGCACGCGCAATTCTCGGCGGCCAGCAACGAGTATAAAGAGAAGTCGCTGAGCCTGAACTTCGTGAACTCGCTGTTCTTTCCGCTTATTCTGTTCCTCATCGGCTTGAGCACGCTCATTACCGTGTGGGTGGGCGGCCAGGAGGTCATTCGCGGCACCATCACCACGGGTACCATTGCCGAGTTTCTGATTTACGTGAACCTGCTCACTTGGCCGGTCACGGCGCTAGGCTGGACTTCCTCTCTGGTGCAGCGCGCCGAGGCCTCGCAGGCCCGCATCAACGAATTCCTGGACCAGAAAACGGACATCATCTCGCGCCAAAATGTGCAGCGTGAACTGGACGGTGATATCGTGTTCGAAAACGTGTCGTTCACTTACCCCGACACCGGTATTCAGGCCCTGAAAAACGTGAGCTTCCGCGTGAAGCCGGGCCAGACGCTGGCCGTCATCGGCAACACTGGCTCAGGCAAAAGCACGGTAGCCGCCCTGCTCTGCCGCCTCTACGACGTCTCGGCCGGCGACATCAAAATCGACGGCACCGACGTGCGCGACTACTCGCTACGCGCCCTGCGCGGCCAGATTGGCTACGTGCCGCAGGACGTATTCCTGTTCTCCGATACCATCCGCAACAACATCAACTTTGGCCTCGACCAGCCTGATGAAGCCCGGATGCTGCAAGCCGCCCGCGATGCTGATGTGTACGAAAACATCCTCGCCTTCCCCGAAGGCTTCGATACCAAAGTGGGCGAGCGCGGCATCACGCTCTCCGGCGGCCAGAAGCAGCGCGTGAGCATGGCCCGCGCCCTGGTGAAGGAGCCCAAAATCCTGATTCTGGATGATTCGCTCTCCGCCGTTGATACCAAGACGGAGAATGCCATTCTGGGCAGCCTGCAGCGCATTATGGCCGCCCGCACCAGCCTCATCATCTCGCACCGCGTGAGTTCGGTGAAGCTGGCTGATGAAATCCTGGTGCTTGACGATGGCGTGATTGTGCAGCACGGCACCCACGATGCGCTCATGGCTGACGCGGCGGGATTGTATAAAGCGCTGTATGACCGGCAGCTGCAAACCGAAGAAGCCTAACTGCTCATGAATCAACGCCTGGCTCACGTCACCCTGCTCGTTCGTAACTACAACGAAGCCATTGCCTTCTACACCAACGTGCTCGGATTTACCCTGGCTTCTGACCTAGACATGGGCGGCGGCAAGCGCTGGGTGGTAGTAGCGCCGCCTAGCGCGGCCGGTTGCAGCCTGCTGCTGGCCGAAGCCAAAACCGACGAAGAAAAGCGCGGCGTGGGCCACCAAGGCGCGGGCCGCGTCTGGCTATTCCTGCATACCGACGATTTCTGGCGCGACTTCCCCGTGCTGCAAAGCCGCGGCCTGCATTTCCTCGAAACGCCACGCTCCGAGGTCTACGGCCACGTTGCCGTCTTTGAGGACCTGTACGGTAATAAATGGGACCTGCTGGAGCCGCTGGCCGGATAGTCAGGTAACAAAAAAGGGCCGTTACGCTTAGCGTAACGGCCCTTTTAATTTATTCAAGCGCGAGCTTACTGCCCAATCATGACGCGGCGCATGCCGGTTTTTTCATAAGCCGTGCAGCGCACGATGTAAGCTCCGGCCGGCAGCTGGCCCACGTTGAGCACGGCCGGGGTCTGGCCGTTCATCATGGTGTAGGTGATGACGGGGCGGCCGCCCGCATCACTCACTTCCACGCGGGTGGGGCCGGGGTTATCGGTTTTGACGGTGAGCTTGCCGGCCACGGCATCGGCTTTCACCTTGATGGCGTTGGGGTTGGCAGCGGGGGTTTCGGGGGCCAGCGCGATGCGGCTCGTGCCCTCGGCCGGCGCGGCGGCGGCAACGGCCGTGGCGGGGGCCGCCACTACGCCGTTGGGCAAAATTGCTTCTTCTTTGGCCGGGGCCGCAGCGGCTGCGGTGGGGCTGGCCGGAGTCTGGGCCTGCGCCGCTGCCGAAGCCAACGTGCTGGCCAACACAAGTAGTAATAACTTTTTCATAAGTAGGATAAGAACAAGATGAGGTAAAACGGCTTGCGTAAAGCTAAGCAATTCCGGGACTGCTTGGGCCAAAACCGCTCCAAAAACCGGTCCTAAGCCACCATTGGCAAAACTTTATTTGCGTCGGGCTTGCACAGGAATCAAAAATAATCTTACCTTTGTCGCTCCAATACCAATCGGGGTGTAGCGTAGCCTGGTATCGCGCCAGCATGGGGTGCTGGAGGTCGTAGGTTCGAATCCTGCCACTCCGACGGAAGAGCAGCCGCTCTTGTAAAGCCTCCGAACTTTTGGGTTCGGAGGCTTTTTTCGGCCGCTAATATTGGAACAAGAAAACCGGCTGCCCCATCGGCCGGCTTTCGGGGTGTAGCGCAGCCCGGTAGCGCGCGTCGTTCGGGACGACGAGGCCGTAGGTTCGAATCCTGCCACCCCGACATTTCTCGCAAGCTTCAACGCCTCCGCCTCATCGGCGGGGGCGTTGTGCGTTTAAGCCAAGACGGGTAGCAAAAATAAAGTGCTGATTACAACAAGCAAAGGCTGCTTTACGGGGTGTTTATTGGCACTACAACCAAATTGCTTGAAGAAAGGCATGGAGAATGGGTGAAATCGCAAGAGCTTTGCGTTAAATTTTAATCCTTTCTTCATGAAAACCCCTCTACTTGTACTGGCTGCGCTAGGCAGTACGCTGACGGCCGCACAGGCCCAAACCACCATCGGCAAAGGCACGGGCCTGCTCACCGGTAGCGTGGGCTTCCACACCGAAACCGATGACTTGACCAGTAACGGCAATGGTGGGCTCAATAGCAAAAATACTTACCGCACTTTCCGGCTTGATTTTGCCGTTGGAGGCTTTGTGGCTGATAATCTGGCGCTGGGCGTGCAGCTTCAGCATACGGTGACGGGTGGTTCGTATAGTTCGTCAAGCAGCAACAACCAATCGGGGCCTCCTACTTCTTCCACTTTACGGGTGGGACCAATGGCCCAATACTACCAGATGTTTAGCGAGCAATTTGGCATGACGGCTACACTCGGTGCGGGCTACGAATCGGACTCGCAATGGGCCCAGCGGACATCCAGTTACCCGCCTTACTACTATTATTCGAACTTGAAAGTGAGCGGCTACTACGTGGCGCTCACGCCGGGTATCGTCTTTTTTCCGGTGCCGAAGTTTGGCTTGACGGCTAGCATTGGCAGCCTGAGCTACAATCGGTTAAAGGTTAAGGATACTGGCTCGGCCGACAGGTACCTTAGCGCGCTCGATGCTGGGTTTGGCTTAAGTCAACTGCAGTTTGGGGCCAACTATTATTTCGGCCGTAAGTAGCCGTTCGACCTCTAAGCACATGAAAAAGCCCTGGCTGCAATAGCAGCCAGGGCTTTTTCATGAGTTCATGAAATCGACAGTTTCGCGGCTTATATTCATAGCATCATTCAGTTAGTCCAGGATTTATGAAAATACTGCTTACGCTGCTGGGGCTGCTGAGTGCCGCCGGTTTTGCCCCACTGGACGCACAGGCCCAGTGCCACGCGGCCTTTGTTCCCTACACTGCCTGCCATCACAGCCACCACGATTCCTGTGAGGTGAAAAAGCCCTTTGTGCCAATCCGCAGGGGCGGTTCTATTGGGCTGCTGGGAGCTACGGACCGGGCGGCTACGCCTTACCTGGGGATGGAGGCGGAAGCGCACTACTGGCTGCTGCCCCGCTGGAGCGCCGGCCTGCGCGGCAGCTTCACCGGCGAAATGCCGGCTGCCCACGCGCCGGCCGAGGTGTATGCCGGGGCGACGCAGCCGCGCCTGGCACTTTTTAGCGCTACCTGGAATAACCAACTGCTTCTGGCCGAAAACACTCGCTGGCGGCTGGCCGCCGAAGCAGGAGCGGGACTGGGCGGGGCCAGCCTCTACGACAATGCCCAGCAGGTGCAGCGCAAGGGGCAGGGCTGCGGCTGCACCACGGCCAAGCGCCTCGATACGGCCGTGGCCCCGGTGACGGAAATCGGCCTTATGGCCACGTACAAGCTACGGCGCGTGGATGGGCCGTGGCTGACGCTGCGCGGCGGCTACCGGCAGTGGTACGCCAGCGCGCCGTTTGGCACGGCCGACCAGTTTTCGGCCTACCTGCTGAGCGTGGGAGTGAGCGTGCCCGACATTACGCGCAAGCGCTAAGGCGGCCGGCTACTTCACGCCCACCCACACTTCCGATTCCTCGTTGGCCCCGAAGCGCTCTAGGTAGAAGTCGCCACGCTGGGTGAGCTTCTGGGCTTTCACGGCTTCGAGGGCGGCGGGGTAGAGCTTGTTGGGGGCCAGCAGGTAGCTTACGCCGCTGAGGCGGGCGGCCAGGATGCGCTGCCCGGCCGGCACCACGCGGTAGCGAAAGCCGGTGGGCAAGGCCTGCGTGGTATCGGCCACGGCCAGGCCGATGAAGGCCTGGATGGTATCGTGGGCCGTTTCGGGGTCGTTGAGGTAGAGGTTGGCGAGGTCGCCGTGCAGGCGGGCCTGGGCATCCTTGGCCTGGCGAAACAGTGTACCAAAGGCATCGCCGGTGACCTTGCCGTGGAAGGGCTGGCCGGCCAGGTACAGCGGCGCGACGGTGGTTTCGAGGGTGACTTTGGGCTCGCGGGTGCCACCGAGGTAGGCGTAGGTGCCGGCCGCAATGATGGTGAGCAGGATGATGGCGAGAAAGAGGTAGCGCACGGCGTGGGGAAACGGTTTACATTGCAGTAGGGCAGCGCGAAAACACGAAATCGGTCGGCCTATCTACCAAGCTACAAACTTACTCGTGCGCTCATGAAGCTCTACCGGATACTACTCGTGATGCTGGTGCTGGCCGGGCACCGCGGGGTGGCCCAAACCACCGAGGCTCCTACCGAATGGCCGGCGCGTCGGTGGTCGGTAGGCACCCAACTGGCCTTTTATCCGCGCTTTGCCTTTGTCGAGGCGGCCGATGAGCGTGGCATAGAATCCGTCCGGCCCTGGCCCGTGATGCCGGCCATCACCTACCAAATAAGGCAAGTGGGGAGCTTCGAAGTGGGGTTATTGTTGCGAACGATGCCGAGGCGTACCGCCACCGTCGCCGACAGTTATGGTACGAGTATCCGGCAGCGCAGTGCCAATTCCTGGGCCGTGCCGATAATTATCCGGTCGCACTTGCCACTGCCCGACCGTGGGCGCTGGCAGGCCGATTTTGAAATTGGGTTCATGCCCCTGGCCGCGACTTACCGCGAGGAAAGCACCTATACCGATGCCCGGACGGGCCAGCAATCGAATTCCGACATGAGTACATCCTACCACGACTTCCTGCTCGTCGGCGGCCTGGGCGGCGCGTATGCCCTCACGCCCAATCTGAAATTGACCGCCGATGCCCGTGTAACGTTCTCGTTGCTGCTGGCATTGGTTGGCTCGTATCTGACGAACCACGGCATCGATAACAATATCTCGGCCTTCGCCCCGGCCCTGAGTACGGGCGTGAGCTACCAATTTGGAAAGACGCTCTGAGCCAGCCGGCTATTCCTCGTTCAGCGAAGCATCTGCCACGATGTACTGCATGCGGTAGAGCTGGGCGTAGTAGCCGCCCGCAATGCGCAGTAGCTCCTCGTGGGTGCCGGTTTCCTTGATTTCGCCTTTGTCGAGGACGATGATTTTGTCGGCTTTCTGGATGGTGCTCAGGCGGTGGGCGATGACGAGCGAGGTGCGGCCCTGCATCAGCTTTTCGATGGCCTGCTGAATCAGCTCCTCGGTTTCGGAATCGACGGATGACGTGGCTTCATCCAAAACAATAATGTGGGGCTGGTACACCATGGCCCGCACGAAGCTGATAAGCTGGCGCTGGCCCACGGAAAGCGTGGCGCCGCGCTCCATTACGGGGTAGCCGAGGCCTTCGGGCAGGCGCTCGATGAAGCGGCGGGCCCCTACGAGGTCGGCCGCTTCCCAGATTTGGGCGTCGGTGATGGCTTTATTGCCGAGCGTGATGTTGTCGCGGATGCTGCCGGCGAAGAGGAAAACATCCTGGAGCACAATGCCGATTTGGCGGCGGAGCAGGCTGAGGTCGTATTCGCGCAGGTCGCGGCCATCGATGAGGATGCTGCCGCTCTGGATGTCGTAGAAGCGGCTCAGTAGGTTGATAATGCTGGTCTTGCCCGCGCCGGTCGCGCCTACGAAGGCGATGGTCTGGCCGGGCTTCACGTGGAAGCTGATGTCTTTGAGCACCCAGTCGGGCTCGTTGTAGGCAAATTTGACGTGCTTGAATTCCACGTCGCCTTGCAGCTCGGCGGGGGCGAAGGTGCCGCTGGGGGCCACCAGCTCCTGGTTGTCGAGGAGTTTGAGGAGGCGTTCGGTGCTTACCAGACCGAGTTGCAGGGTGTTGAACCGGTCGGCAATCTGGCGGATGGGGCGGAAGAAAAGCGCGTTGTACATGATGAAGGCGATGAGCGCGCCCTTCGAAATCGAGCCCTCAATCTGGCCCTGCGCGGCGTACCACACCAGCAGGCCCACGCCAATGGCCCCCAGCACCTCGGCCACCGGGAAATAGATGCTGTAGTAGAGCACCGAGCGGATGTTGGCTTCGGTGTGCTCCTTGTTGATGGCGGCAAACTTGCGGTACTCGCGCTCCTCGTTGTTGAAAATCTGGACCACGTTCATGCCCGTGAGATGCTCCTGCACGAAGGAGTTGAGCTTGGCCACGGCCGTGCGCACATCCTGAAACGAGCCCTTGATTTTCTCCTTGAACACATACGTGCTGAACAGCAGCGGCGGAATTACCGAGAGGCTGATGAGCGTGAGCCGCCAGTCGATGTAGAACATGAAGGCCATGATGAAGAGCAGCTGCAGAATGTCGCCCACCATGGCCGCCAGGCCCTCACTGAACACGTCGGATAGGGTTTCAACATCGGAAATATTGCGCGTCACGAGCACGCCGATGGGGGTCTGGTCGAAGAACTTGAGCTTGAGGCTGAGCAGGTGGCGGTAGAGGTCGGTGCGGATATCGCGCACGATGTACTGGCCCAGCCAGCCGCCGTAGTAGGTCTGCAGATAGCTCACGCCGGCGTGGGCCACCAGCAGCACCAGCAGCAGCAGAAACATGAAGTTCAGCCCCTTCATGTCGCCCTGCTCGATGCTGACATCGACCATGCGCTGGATGAGAAAGGGCCGCAGCGTGCCTAGCACGGCCGTGGCCACGGTGAGCACAATCAGGCCGATGAAGACGCGCCGGTAGGGGCGCACGTAGCCGAGCAGGCGGCGCAGCACGGTCCAGTCGAAGACCTGGCCGGTTTTGGTGGCGGAAGTGGTGGGGTCCATAAGTAGGGCAAAGGTCGGGAGGAAACCGTGGGCGGGGCCAAAGAGTTGGCCCCGGAATGTTCCGGGGTGCCCCTAACGCCCGCTGGCATGGCCCCGGAATGTTCCGGTATTCCCCCCGCGCCCGACGGCACGACCCAGGAACATTCCGGCCCTAGCGCACGATTTCTACCCAGCCCTTCACCCGCGTCGTGCCGTCGGCATCGTGCAGCAGGTAGTAGTAGAGGCCGGCCGGCAGGCCCGCGCCGCCCCAGTCGTTGTGGTAGTCCGGGGTATCGAACACCTGCTGGCCCCAGCGCGAGAATACCTGGAAGCGGCCCGGGCAGCCGCCCAGCTCCGGCGCGAAGGTGTCGTTCCGCCCGTCGGCGTTGGGGGTGATGATGTTGGGCACGCGGGCGGCCTGCACCTCCACGGCCGGCAGGGCCAGCTGGCTGGGGCAGGGGCCGGCGGGACCGGGCAGCGTGACCTGCGGCAGGTAGCGCCCGGCTGCGGCATAGGTATGCTCTACCACCGCGCCGGTGGCCGGGGCGGTGCCATCGCCAAAATCCCAGCGCACCTGGGCCGCCGCCGTGCCCTTGGCTTCGAAGCGAAGCAGGCGGGGGGCAAAGCGGTTCTCGGGGCAGGTGGGCAGCAGCCAGCGGGCCAGGGTGGTGGGCTGGGCGGGCACCGTTATGCGGTAGGGCGGGGTTTCGCAGCTGCCGGGCAGGTCGTAGTGCAATTCGGTGGTGCCCGGCGTGGCGGGTGGGGAGAAGTAGCCGGCGGCCGTCACGCCCGGCCCCGTCCAGGTGCCGCCGGCCGGCCGGGCCCGCAGCTGAAAGGGGGCCGAGCCGTTGCACAGCACGGTATCGGCGGGCAGCTGCACGGGCTGCACCAGGGCCACATCCACGGTTTGGGTGACGGTGATGGGGCAGCGAATGGTGGGAAAATCCCAGGTGTAGGCCAGCACGTGGCGGCCCGGCCCGGCATCGGAGGGATTGAAGCGGTTGCCCACCACCCCCGGCCCGCTAAACATTCCCCCCGGCGGCGTGGCCGACAGCACAATGCCGTGCGGCGGGGCCGCCAGGCAAAAGCTGACTGGCCCCAGCGCCGTGAACTGCAGCGTAGGCAGGGCCAGTACCCGCACCCGCAAGGTGGCGGCCACGGGGCAATTGCTGGCATTGGCCGGGGCCGGGCCGGTGTAGCCCAGCACCTGCACGCCCGCCAGCGCGGCGGTGGGGGTAAAGAAAAAGCCCCCGGCCACGGTGCCGCTCACGCCCGGCCCGGTCCAGGTGCCGCCCGTGGGCGCGGCCGTCAGGCGTTGCGGCCCGGCCACGGCGCACACCACCGTATCGGGCATCGACACAACGGCCCGCCCGCTGGTGTTCACGGTGATGGTGCGCCGGGCCCGGCCGGGGCAGGCCGGCGAGGTGCCGGGCGGCCCGGTGTACGTCAGCGCTTGCGCCCCCGTGAGCAGGGGAGTGGGGGTAAAAAAGAACCCGCCGGCCACCGAGCCCGTCACCCCCTGGCCACTCCAGGAGCCGCCCAGGGGCAGGCCGCCCCGCAGCCGCAGGGGCGGGGCCGAAAGGCAAACAGCAGTATCGGGCGGGGCCGAGCCATCGGGGCCGGGCGGCAGCACGGTCACGCGCAGGGTGTCGGTCACGGGCTCGCAGTCGGCGTCGCCCTGCACGGTATACACGAGGTGGTGCGGCCCGCCCAGCAGCGCCGCCGTGGGCGTAAACAAGAAGTTGCCGATGGAACCCGACACGCCCGGCCCCGTCCAGATGCCGCCCAGCGGCGTACCATTCAACTGCAGCGATGGGTCGTTGAGGCACACTTCGCGCGGGGCCATGGGCTCTATTTGCGGTAATTCCTTCACCGTCATCACCAGGGTGGCCACCACCGGGCACTGCCCGCCCGATACTTCGTAGGCCACCACATAAGTGCCCTTGCCCGCCAGGCGCGGGTCAAAAAAGGCCGTGCCCGGCACCACGCCGCGCCCTATCCAGGTGCCGCCGGCCGGTGTGCCCCTGAGGGGTACCGGGGCCACCGGCACCCCCGGTCGCAGGCAAAAAAACTGGTTCGGAGCCGAGGCCGTGGCCCGGCCCTGCGGCCGCACGGTGATGGTGCGGGTGCTGGTGCCCGCGCAGCCGTTGGCCGCAGCGGGGCTCACGTAGGTGAGCACGTTGGGGCCCACGCGCAGGGCATCGGGGGCGAAGAGGAAGCCCGTGGCCACGCTGCCCGACACGCCCGGCCCCGTCCAGGTGCCGCCGGCCGGCGAGCCGCCCAGCGCCATCGGCTTAGCCAGGGCGCAGACCGACACCGTATCGGCCCCCGCCGGCGAGGCATTGGCCAGCAGGGCAAACTTGAACGCGGCATTGTTGCAGTGGGGTGAGCCATTGGCCGCCGCGTAAGTGAAGGCCCCCGGCGGAATGGGTAGGCCGCCGCGACTGCCCTGGTCGCAGGCGCACACGGCCTGGTAGAGGCTGCCCTGGGCATCGAAGCGCGAAGTGCCGCCGTCCACGTGGTCATCGGCCGAGGTGCCGAAGAAGGTGGCATAGTCCAGCACCCGCGCCTCGTCGGAGAGCTGCATCAGGTAGAAATCCTGGCCGTCGGTGGCGGTTTGCAGGGCGTTGGGCGTGGTAGGCAGGCCAGTGGTCGAGCCGTTGTTGGGGTCGAGCCCGCCGCCCCAGCCCGCCAGCAGAATGCGCCCGTAGCAGTCCACCCCAAACGCCGTGGGGGAAATATCAGTAGTAGCCCGCCCGGTCCCAAACACCGTCGCAAACGTGGCCGAGCGCAGGTCGCCGGCCAGTTGCTGAATAAACTGCTGGCCGTGTGCCGCGTGGTAGCGGGTGGTGTCGACACCGGGCCAGGCCGGGGCCAGCGTCTGCCCCAGCACGTACACCCGCCCGCCCGGCCCCTGCCGCACAAAAAAGGCCTGGTCGTAGGCACTGGTGCCCAGGTAGGTGCTTTGCTGAAGCGCCCCGCCAGCAGTGAGGCGCGCCACGAATCCATCCACCCCGCCGCCGGGAGCGGCCCGGTAGCCGCCCGTGGCCCCGGCCAGCGCGGGGCTGGTGGTGCCGCCGGCCACCAGCAGCCCGCCGCCCACGTCCTCCCGCTGGAGGGAGTAAGCAGCATCGGCCCCGGTGCCGCCCAGCAACGTGGTCCACCGCACGCGGCTCAGGCTGGAATCGAGGCTGGTGACCAAGCCATCGGAACTGCCGCCCCGGTAGCTGCCGGCCACCAGGCCGGGGAAATCGGCGGAGCCCGTCACGCTGGCCACGTACACGTTGCCCTGCGGGTCGAGGGCCAGGTCGCCCCGGAAGGCATCGCCGTAGTTGTGGCGCAGCCGGGGCGCAGCGGCGGTGGGGTCGAGCAAACCATCAGTCCCCGTGCCACCCAGGTAGGTGCTGGCCCGCAGCCGCCCGCCGGTGGCACTCAGGCGCGTCAGCACCAGGTCGGAGCCGCCGCTGAGCACGAAAGGCGAGTTGCCCCCGAACGGAGAAACGGCCGGGCCGCCCCGCAGCGCATGGCTCAGGGCGGTGGTTGTGGTGGGAAAATCAGTAGAAGCCGTGGTGCCGAGCAGCAGCAGCTCGTTGCGGTCGTTCACCAGCAGGCTGTGGGGAAATTCGAGGTTGTTGCCACCCAGGTAGGTGGCCCAGGCCCGGGCGCTGGGGCCGGTGGCGCTGGTCGTGAATTTCATGATGGCAATATCCGTGCTGCCGGCAAAGGCCGTCTGGTAGGCCCCGGTCGTGACCGGGTAGCCGGCCTCAAACACCACGCCCGCCGTGTAGAGGTTGCCCGCCGCGTCGTGCGTGGCCGCAAAGCCCCAGTTTTCCACCGGCGAGCCCGTGTAGCTGGCAAACTGCACGGCCGGGTCAATCACCAGCGGCCGGCCCGTATCATACTTTCCCAACTTAAAACTCACTACCTCGCCGCGCAACACGAAGGCGCAGGCCACCGGCTGCCGCGCGCCCGTGGTCGGGTCCGTTTGCCAAGCCTCGGGCCGAAAATCGGTCAGCACACCAGACGAGGTTTGCACCCGCAGCTGGCCGGTGGCGGGGTCGAGGCGCAGGCTCTCGGCCCCCCGGTAGCGCCACTGGGCCTGGGCGGGGTCGGCTCCGGGGCTCAGCAGCAGGTCGTATTCAAACTGCTGGGCGGGGCTTTCTTTTAATACGAGGTCGATGCCGGACCAGAGCTGGCGGTAGCGTAGTTGCCGCCAGGCGCGCACGTCGGTGGCCCAGTCGGTGGCGGTGCCACGCAGGTAGTGGTGTCGGCCGGGCGCTTCGGTTTCGGCTTCGGGGGCGAGGGTGGCAGCGGGGCTGGGCTGCACAAACTCCAGGCGCAGGCCGTGGGCGGGGAACTGGCCATTGGCGCGGTCAGCTTTCATGGGACCGTGGCCCGGCAGCCCGGCGGTGAGGGCGTAGGTCAGCCCAGTTTTCTCCACGAAGAGGCGGGCCCCAGGGGCCACTTGTGCGGCGTAGCGGGCGTGGGCATCCCACTGACCCCGGTTTTCAATGAATTCAATGGTACGGGCCGCTTCCTGCGCCCGGGCGGGACGCGAAAGCAAAGCAGCCAGCACCAGCAACAGAGTAGCTGTTGGGCGCATAAGTAAATAGTGGAAAGGAAGGCCAACGACGGCCTGCTACTACCCGCAAAAACAGTGCCTTGCCCGCAGCGCCGCTCAAGTTAAGTCGCGCCGGCCGAAGGCGAAAAATATCCCGGCCATTTCACCATCTTTGCCCGGTTCCACATTTCATCTACCCATGAAAACACTGTTCCGAATGCTGCTGGCCTGCGCCGGCCTGCTCCTGACTGCCGGCTCCGGCCGCGCCCAGACCATCAACACCGACGCCGTGACCCGGTACTGGGAAATCACCGACGGCCTCCGGCAAAACCGCCCCCTCACCGACCAGATGTGGCAGGCGTTCCTAGAAGTCCCAGGCAATAAAATTTACGTGCGCGGCATCTACTCGGCCGCCGATTTGGTGCGCTACCGCCGGGCCATCGAAGTGGTATATATGCCCCGCTACGACTCGCTTCGCCAAGCCAAGCTGCAGGCCAAATCGTGGTTCTACATGATGGTGAACGACTACAAGGAGCGCGAGCCCGAGTACCGCAACTACGTGGCCAGCCTCACCAAAAATGCCACCGCCCTCGACCGGATGTACCAGTACGCCTACCCGCAGCTGCCCCCGGCGGCCCACAAGCGGCTGGCCAATCTGAACATCTACTACGAAGCCCTGGGCAACGACGCCACCTCACAGCAGGAAGGCATGTTTTACAGCCTGCGGGCCGTGCTCGATGCCAATGAGGTGAAGCGTGGTCTGATGGAAGGCCACGAAATGTACCACCAGCTCCAGCCTGAACGCAACTTCGGCACCATCGCGCCCGAGGATGAGGGCCTACTAGAAATCATGGCCAGCATGCAACACGAAGGCATTGCCGACCAGATTGACAAGCCCCTGACCATGGCCCTGCCCGGCGACCCGCGCGGCATCCGCGACTGGGCCATCACGCCCGCCCCCAGGTTCATTCACCGCATGGATTCGACGCTGCAAGCGCGGGCGCGGGGCGGCGCCCCGGCTTCGGGCCGCTGGTACCGGCAGCTGTCCGACGGCTCCAACGGGCATTTGCCGGGCTTCTTCATGTCGTCGGCCATCGTGCGCAACGGCTACAGCAAGCAGATGATTGCGCAGTCCGACAACCCCTTCGCTTTCGTGTACCTCTACCAGAAAGCGGCCAAAAAGGACAAATCCGCGCTGCCGCGCTTCTCCGACGCCGCCATCCGCTACCTCAAAACGCTGGACCGCCAATACGCCCGGCCCCGGCCCGTCCCGGCTACGGCTGCGCGCTGATTTCCGCGTCCGGCACCAGGCCCGGCGCGTATTCCACCCGGCTCAGGAAAAGCCCTTTGGCCGGGGCGGCGCTGCCGGCATCCACCCGCTTCTGGGACCATAGCAGCTGCTGGAACTGGCGGGGCGTAATCTTGCCCCGGCCCACGTCGAGCAGCGTGCCCACCACCAGCCGCACCATGCCCCGCACAAAGCGGTTGGCCCGGATGCGAAACCGCCAGCCGCCCGGCTCCGGGTGCCAGCCGGCCTCGGTGCAGTAGCAGATGTAGTGGCTTTCGGCCCCCTTCACTTTCGAAAACGTGGTGAAATCGAACTGCCCCACCAGGTAGCTGGCCGCCTCGTTCATGGCCGCCACGTCGAGCGGGCGGTCGATGTACAGGGCCTGGTCGCGCCGGAAGGGGTCAGGCTCGGTCACCACGAAGTAGTCGTAAGTGCGGCGCTCGGCATCGAAACGGGCGTTGGCCGAGTCGGGCACGGCGTGCAGGCGCAGCGCGCCGATGTCGGCGGGCAGGGCGCGGCGCAGGCGGTAGAGTAGCAGGGCTTCGTCCATGCCGGCGGGCAGGTCGGCCTCGAAGTGGGCCACCTGGTGGCTGGCGTGCACGCCCGTATCGGTGCGGCCGCTGCCCTGGCTGCTGATGGGCTGCCGCAGCACCTGGCTCAGGCAGCGGTTCACCTCGGCCTGCACGGTGATGGAGTGGAGCTGAACTTGCCAGCCGTGGTAGGCCGTGCCATCGTAGGCGAGGTGGAGGAAATAGCGCATGAGGCGCAAAAGTACGGCCTCAATAACGCGAACCACTGGTTCATGCTACTGAGGCCGTACTCACCGCCGCGAACCGCCGGTTCGCGCTACTGAATCAGATGACTACTCCACCACTACGCGGCGGGCCAGGGCCTCGCCGCCGGCCCGCAGGCGCAGGGTGTAGATGCCCGGGGCCAGCCCGCTGGTTGCTACCGTAAAGCTGCCCGCGCCCACGGCCGGGCGACGCACTACCTGGCCCAGGGTGTTCAGCAATTCGGCGCTGGTGGGAGCGAGGCCGGCCGGGAGCTGCACCGTGAAGGCCTCGTGGGCGGGGTTGGGGGCGAGGGTGAGGTCGGCGGCGGTGGGGCGGGTGGTAGCCAGCGGATTGTAGGTGCCGGTGTTCAGCAGCACGCCAACGTTGTTGGTGATGTTGGCAAAAAGGCCCGTTACGATGTCCAGCCGGCCGTCGCCGTTCAGGTCGCCCAGGGCTACATCGGCCGGCGTGGTATTTGGGCCGATGGGAAAGACCACGGCGGTCGCGAAAGTGCCGCCGGCCATTCCCGGCAAAACGCTCACCGTGCCCGCGCCATTGGCCGTGACAATATCCAGCCGCCCGTCACCGGTTACATCGCCCAGAACTACCCCCATGGGCGTATTGCCGTTCGTGGCATAGGCACTTGCGGAGCCAAACCCGCCGCTGGCCTGCCCCAGCAATACAATGGTCGAGGCTCTATTGGGGTCGACGAAAACAATGTCCAACCGGCCATCGCCGTTCAGGTCGCCCAGCGCTACGTCATTTGCGCCACCACTGGCACCAGACCCGAAGGGATAAGTCGTAATCGGGGCAAAAGTGCCGCCGGCCTGCCCGAGCAGCACACCGGCCGCATTATTCTTCCCCGTGACGATATCCAGCCGCCCGTCGCCGTTCACATCGCCCAGCGCGACGCCGGCCGACCCGCCCGTTCCGGTTGCGTAGGCGCTCGCCGGGGCAACCCCCCCACTGGTTTGTGCCAGTAGCACGGCGATTTCATTGTCAAAAGAATTGCATGTGACAATGTCCGGGCGCCCATCGCCGTTCACATCGCCCAAAGCCACTTGAACCGGCAGTTTATTAGCGCCGACCGAATAGAGGCTGACCGGGGCAAATACCCCCGTAGCCTGTCCCAGCAGTACTCCCGCCGAATAGGTCCGCTGGTTGGCCGCAACGGCATCCAGCCGCCCATCGCCGTTCAAATCGGCCAGGGCAATGCTGTTTGGTACGCTGCCGGAGCCGGTGGAGTATTCGAAGCCGGGCGAGGCAAAGTTCCCGCCCGCCAGCCCGGGCAGCACCGCCACCCCGTTGCCCGCGTAGTTGGATGCCACCACGTCGAGCCGCCCGTCACCGGTCACATCG
Source organism: Hymenobacter segetis (assembly GCF_054776495.1). Taxonomy (NCBI): domain Bacteria; kingdom Pseudomonadati; phylum Bacteroidota; class Cytophagia; order Cytophagales; family Hymenobacteraceae; genus Hymenobacter; species Hymenobacter segetis. The sequence continues at coordinate 928,342 of NZ_BAAHBV010000003.1, forward strand.
CCCAGCACGACCCCAGAGAGGGCACCGCCCGAACCGGCCGAAGCCGAACCGGCCGAATAAAAGCTCACCGGCGAGAAGCTCTGGCCCCAGGTGGCCGGTGCTGCCGCGCCCAGGGCCAGCAGCAGCGCCCCGCGCCGGGCATAATTGTTCAATAAAGGAGTCGAAGCGTGTTTCATAAATGAGGAAAGGAAAAGGACAACCCGCGCCAGTAGTAGCCGGGCCGCCCCAAGGTACGGGCGCGGCGCGAAAAACAGCGAAAGTGTTGGCATATAAATAAGTAGGGGCGGGGCTTGTCCCCGCCCGCCGTGCGCGCCGTTCTCACGGCCGTGCAACGACGGGCGGGGACAATCCCCGCCCCTACAATGTTTCTGCTTGGCCTTACAGCTTCTCGTAAATAACAGCCGCGCCCTGGCCCACGCCCACGCACATCACGGCCAGGCCGTAGCGCATGCCCTCGCCGCGGCGGTGCATCTCGTGCAGCAGCGTGGCGGTGATGCGCGCGCCCGAACTGCCCAGCGGGTGGCCCATGGCAATGCTGCCGCCGTTCACGTTCACCTTGGCCATGTCCAGGCCCAGCTCGCGCACGCAGGCAATGCTCTGGGCGGCGAAGGCTTCGTTGAGCTCAATCAAATCGATATCGGCCAGCGTGAGGCCGGCGCGCTGCAACACCTTCTGCGTCGCCGGAATTGGGCCGAGGCCCATTACCGAAGGGTCGACCCCGGCCACGGCCGAGGCCACTACCCGCGCCAGGGGCTTCAGGTTGTAGCGTTTCAGGGCATCTTCGCTCACCATGAGCACGGCCGCCGCGCCGTCGTTGATGCCGGCGGAGTTGCCTGCCGTCACCGTTCCGCCCTCGGGCTGGAAGGCAGGCCGCAGCGTCGCCAGTTTCTCCAGGGGCGAGAAGCGGGGCTGCTCGTCGGCATCAAACAACGCCGTGTCGCCCTTGGGGCTGGGAATAAACACGGGCACGATTTCCTTGCGGAACCGGCCTTTCTCCAACGCCCGCGCATACTTGCGCTGGCTCTCGAAGGCAAACTGGTCCTGCTCTTCGCGGGTCACGTTGTACTGCTTGGCTACGTTCTCGGCCGTCTGGCCCATGGCGTAGGGGTAGTGCAGCTTGCTTAGCTTGGGGTTGATGAAGCGCCAGCCCAGCGTGGTGTCGTGGGCCGTGAGCTCGCGCCCGAAAGCCGATTCCGACTTGGCCATCACAAACGGGGCGCGGGTCATGCTCTCGGCTCCACCGGCCAGGTACACGTCGCCCTCGCCGCACTTAATGGCGCGGGCCGCGTCCATGATGCTCTGCAAGCCCGAGGCGCAGAGGCGGTTCACGGTATTGCCGGGCACGGTGACGGGCAGGCCGGCCAGCAGCGCGGCCATGCGGGCCACGTTGCGGTTGTCTTCCCCGGCCTGGTTGGCGGCTCCGATGATAACATCTTCGATGGCGGCCTTATCAACCGAAGGGTTGCGGCGCATGAGCTCGCGGAGCACGTGGGCGGCAAGGTCGTCGGGGCGAACGCTGCTGAGCGCACCCCCAAATTTTCCAATCGGGGTGCGCACGGCATCCACGATATAAGCAGTTGGCATTCGTAAGGTAATAATGGCGGCGCAAGCGCCGGATGGGATTAAATTTGCGGCCCGGGCAACGGCCCGGACCTGTTCTACACTACAACAAAGATGATACAAAGAATCCAAAGCGTGTTTTTGCTCCTGTTGGCCCTGGCCATGCTAAGCCTGCTGGCGCTGCCCCTGTGGCATAAAGTCGACGGCCTCACCAATCAGGAATTAACCCTCACCGCCTTCGGCTTCGATGCCAAGGGCCTCACTGTGCCGGCCGGCATCGGCCCGGTCTGGCTTATTGCCGCGCTGGCCACCGCCTCGGCCGCCGTGGCGATTTTCGAGATTTTCCAGTTTCGCACCCGCATGAAGCAGCTCATGCTCGGCTCTATAAACCTGCTCCTCATCACCGCCACCCTCGGGGCCGAGTTCTACTTCCAGACCAAAGGCGAGCAGCTGCTCAACATCAAGCTCGAAGGCCAGGTGCTCATCGCCTTCTACCTGCCCACGCTGGCCCTGCTGCTCAACCTGCTGGCCAACCGCTTCATCCGCCGCGACGAGCAGCTGGTACGTAGCGCCGACCGCCTCCGCTAAGACTTTGTCTGCATAGAAAAGGGCCGCTGTCATCACGACAGCGGCCCTTTTTGTGTTTTATTTATTTTCGGCTCATTCAGTGCTGAGCGGCGCTGTTCACGGCTGCTTCCACCGTCTTGGCCGCGCTTTCCGTCTCGAATACATCATATACCCGGTCAAAATTCTCCGGGTCGCTGACGTGGGAATAGGCAAATGTGGCCAAATCAATCCGGCAGGCCTCAGAATTGATGGTGCGCAGGAGGCGGCTCAACTCATCGGCCCGCAGGCTGCGCTGGGCCAGGCCGTCCTTGGCGGCGTTCAGTTTGCTGGCTTCGGCAATGCGGCCCTGCACGGTTTTTACCAGCGCATCTACGTCTTGCGGGGCGAGGGTACGGTAGCTGCTCGTGGCCGTGCTAGGATAATTGCCGGGCGTGGGGCCATTGTTATAGCCGCCGCCGTTGGGGTTGTTGCCATAACCGCCGCTCGGTGAGTTTGGGTTATTTCCGTAGCCACCGCCATTGCTGGGATAGTTCGGGTTGTTGCCATAGCCACCGCTCGGAGTATTCGGAGTGCCATAGCCGGGGCCAGCGCTGGGGGCAGGGGCACTGTTGTAGCCGCCGTTGCCATAGCCGGAGTTGCCGCCGTTGTATGGGTCGTTACCGTAGCTGCCTTGGTTGCCGTAGCCACCGCTCTGGCCGTAGGGCACGGGGCTGTTATAACGGCCGCCGCCGTTGTAGTAGCTATTGCCACCGTAGCCGGGTGCGTACAGCGCCACCGCATTCACCTGCTGCAAATACAGCGGTCGGCCGGGCCGCGTCACCAGCACAAATGTGGTTTCAAGGCCGGGCTCCAGCCACACACGGCTGCGGAAGCGCAGGGCCCCGCCATACGCCGTGGGCACGCTGAAATCGGCCCAGTGCTGGCCGGGCATCAGCTGGTCCACATGCACCTGCCGGGCCATGCCCCGCGTCAGCGGCCGCCCATCAAGCACCAGCCCAAACGGCACCCCGCGCTCCGACGAAAAATTAACGTTGGCCGGCATTGGCGGATATGCCAGCGCAGGAGCCACGGCGGCAAACAAACCCGCCAATGCCAGAAGTAGAGCCTTTTTCATTGCAGTAAAGAAGAAATAACCGACCAGGAAATCCGGCCGCTGCTGGGCTATTTCCAAAACCTGTGCCACGTTTATAAATGGTAGGGTGCGGGGCTTGCCCCCGCCCGTCGTTGAGCAGTTCGTTATTGAATCGTTCAACGACGGGCGGGGGCAAGCCCCGCACCCTACCACAGCAAAAAGCCCCCGCAACGTTAGCTGCGGGGGCTTCTCAATGCTAAGTAGAATGCTCAGGCTACTTCGCTATCCGGGTCACTTTGAACTCGGTGCGGCGGTTGCGCTGGTACTCTTCTTCCGTCGTCGGCTTCAGGACGATGGGGCGGGTTTCGCCGTAGCCCTTGGCCGTGATGCGCGATTTGGAAATGCCTTTGCTCACGATGTAGTCAACGGCGGCCTGGGCGCGCTGCTGCGAAAGCTTCAGGTTATAAGCGTCCTTGCCGCGCTGGTCGGTGTGCGAGCTCAGCTCGATGGAGATTTTGGGGTTGTCCACCAGCGTCTGCACCAGCGTATCGAGGCGGATGGCAGCATCCGGCCGGATGTTGAACTTGTTGTAGTCGTAGAGAATGTCTTTGACTTCAATCGCCTTGGCCAGGATAATTTTGTTCAGCGTCAGGGTCACCGGCAGTTGAACATCGTTGGTCAGGTTGGGCAGAGCATCCTGGCTGGGCTTGCGGCCTACGGTGCTCAGCGTAGCACGCGAGGAGAAGTCGCCAGCGCGCTCGGCCAGCAGGTTGTAGCTGGTCACGGAGTCCAGCTTCAGGCTGAATTTGCCATCCGGGCCGCTGGTAGCGGTCTGGCGCTGGCCGTTGGCGTTGGTCACCGTAACGGTGGCACCGGCTACGGGTAGCGTGGTTTTGGCTTTGTCGTCGTGCTCCAGTACGGTACCATCAGCATAGAAGGTCACCAGCTTGAGCGGCTTCTTCTTGAACATGTACTCGTCGTCCGAACCCTTGCCACCGGCGCGGTTCGAGCTGAACAAGCCCGTGTTGTCAGCCATCGGCACCGGGGCGAAGTCGTCGGCGGTGCTGTTCACGTCGGCACCCAAGTTCACGGGCTGGCCGTTTTTCACCATGAAGAGGTCGAGCTTGCCCAGGCCAGGACGTCCGTCCGAAGCGAAGTACAGCGTGCCATCCGGCGCAACGCCGGGGAAGTTGTCGTTGCCAGCCGTGTTGATGCTTTCGCCGAGGTTTTCAGCCGGCGAGAAGCGGCCGTTCGGGCCGAGCGTAGCTTTGTACAGGTCGTTACCGCCCTGACCGCCTTTGCGGCTCGACGCGAAATACAGCGTAGTGCCGTCCGGCGCGAAAGCCGGGGAGAAGTCATCGGCCGTGCGGTCGTTGATGTTCGCCAGAACCGGCTCGCTCCAGGCACCAGCCTTGAGGTACGAAATCCAGAGGTCAACGCTCAGGTAGCCTTTTTTGCTGCCGTCGTTCGAGCGGGCAAACACCATCGTTTTGCCGTCGGGCGTGTAGGTGGCGCTGGCTTCGTGCTTGTTCTCGGAGTTGAAAGGGCCTTCGAGCTTGCGCACCGTACCGCCGGTCATGGCCGCAGCGTTGTCAAACTTGATGGCGTAGAGGTGGTTGAAGTTCTCGCCATTGCCGAGGTACTTCTTGCCATCACGGCCGGAGGCAAACACGAAGTCGCCGGTACCGGCCATCATCGTGCCGCCAAAATCGGAGCTGGCCGAGTTCAGCGCGTCCACGGGCATCACGTCGTACTTGTTTTTGATAGCGGCCACGGCCTTGCTGGCGGCGGCATTCTTGCTCTCGACGTCGGCGCGGGCCGCCAGGGCGCGGTTACCGCCGCTGCTGGCGTAGCTCGCAAACTGCGCCGCGGCCTCGTCGTACTTCCCGTTGGCTTTCAGGGCCTCGGCGTAGCGGAAGCCGGCGTCGGCATTTTTCACCCCACCATCCAGTGCGGCTTTGTAGAAAGGCTCGCTTTCCTCAATCCGGTTCGAGAGGCGGTAGGCCTCGCCGATGCGGAAGTTGGAGATGGCGGCACCCTTGCCTTTGGCCACATCGGCCTTGTACAAGGGGATAGCCAGCTCATACTGGCCACGGGCGAACTGCTTGTCGCCCTTGCTCATAGCACCGCTAGTGGCACAGCCGCTCAGTAGCGCGACAGAGCCAGCCGCAGTGCAGACGAATAATAGTTTCCTCATAGGTGAAGTGGGGTGGTGGTGTGGGGAGGGAGAGGGGAGGAATCAGGAATATTCCCGATTAGGCATTTTTGGGTTAGCAATAATACTACGTTTAAACAGGATTCACGTAAGCAGCCCGTTTTTTTCTTCCTGTCCGAAGTAGCGAACCAGCCAGGTTTGGCTGGCTGGACGGGGCCAGTGGGTATCCAATTCACCCTTAGTCGCTAGCGTATTATCGAAATAAAACGTGTCCGGGCCTATCGTTCCGGCGGCTATGGCGGCCTTTAGTTCGCCGCGCTTCAGCAACTGCACCGTGCCGGCCTGCAAAAACGCCAGGCGGGATTTTTCCAGCAGCTCCACGCCCAGCTGCTGCTCCAGCTGGGCCACAAAACGCACCGAGGCATCAATAGAGCAGCCGCTTGCGCCGGCCACGCCCTCATCCAAGCCAATCACCAAAAATTGTTGGTGCAGAAACTCGGCCGAGGCCAGCAGGGTGCGGCCGTGGCTGGTCCATTCCTCCGCGAAGCGGGCCAGGCTGGGCATCACGCCCACTATCTCCGGCCCGCTGAGCGGGCGGCTGGCCTGGTAAATCCACACCCGCGCCTCGGGCGGGAGCTGGTCAAACGCAACGTACATAAGGAGTAGTTTAAAGCAGTAAGTACGATTGGGCGGTTCCCCAAAAACGAGCAGCCCAGTCCTCCAAAGGTATGGGGGTAAACGAAGTCAAGCACATTTTCTTGCCTCCGCTTACCCCCAGCACTGAATTCGCACCCTTAAAATCTAGGCATTAATGCCCTCGGCTGAAGCCACCAGCTCGGCCAGGTCAAATACCTGCACCTTGCTTTCCTGCTCCTTGTTCTTCACGCCGTCGCTCATCATCGTCATGCAGAAGGGGCAGGACACGGCGATGATGCTGCCCTGCAAGTCGTGGGCACCGGGGGCGCTGGTTTCGGTTTCCACGCCGCCCAGGTTGGCCAGTGCCTCGGCCTTGCCGGCCAGCGTAGCCAGGGCTTCCTCGGTGCGCTCGATGTTGATTTCCTTCTTGCCCGGCTCGGCTTCTTTCCACATCTGGGCCCCGCCCGCGCCGCAGCACAGGCCGTTGGCGCGGCTGCGCTTCATCTCCACCAGGTCGGCATCGAGGGCGGCCAGCACGTCGCGCGGGGCTTCGTAGATATTGTTGGCCCGGCCCAGGTAGCACGAGTCGTGGAAGGTGATGCGGCGGCCTTTGAAGCTCTCGCCCCCGGTCACACCCACTTTACCCTCATTGATAAGCTGCTGCAAGTAGGTGCTGTGGTGAATCACCTCGTAGTCGCCACCCAGCGCGGGGTACTCATTCTTAATCGTGTTGAAGCAATGCGGGCAGGCCGTCACGATTTTCTTGATGCCGTAGCCGTTCAGCGTCGTGATGTTCTGCATGGCCTGCATCTGAAACAGGAATTCGTTGCCGGCCCGCTTGGCGGGGTCGCCGGTGCAGCTTTCTTCCAGGCCCAGCACGGCATACTTGGTGCCCACATGCTCCAGAATCCGTACAAAAGCACGGGTCACGCGCTTGTACCGGTCATCAAACGCACCAGCGCAGCCCACCCAGAACAGGATTTCGGGCGACTCGTTGCGGGCCGCCAAATCGGCCATGACGGGAACGTTGATTTGCTTTTTGGTGGGAGCTTCTGGGGTCATAGTAGGGAATGCTTGAAGAAGAACGTCATGCTGAGCGAAGCCGAAGCATCTCTCCCGCACAATCATTTCATTCGATTGGATTAGTTACACGGTAGAGATGCTTCGACTACGCTCAGCATGACCGTACTTTTCTGTGATTTAAGCTACCGTAGCCGGAGCTTTCTCCGCCGCAAACAAATCATCGGCCCAGTTGAACCGGTCCGACGGTGAGAAAGCCCACGGCGCACCGTTGTTCTCAATATTCGAGAACATCACGTTCAGCGAGTTCGGCGCAGCCGATTCTTCCAGCACCAGGAAGCGGCGCATCTCAATGATGCTTTCCAGCGGGTTGATGTTTACCGGGCAGCTTTCCACGCAGGCGTTGCAAGTAGTGCAGGCCCATAGTTCCTCGGGCGTCACTTTGCCGCGTAGCAGCGTCGCCTCCATCATATCCGTGATGGGCTCGTGCTTGGCTTCTTCGCCGTACACATTGGGGCGGAAGATGAGGGGCGAATTATACTTCTCCTCCATCCGGTCGCGCGTGTCCATGATGATTTTGCGCGGCGAAAGCAGCTTGCCCGTCAGGTTGGCCGGGCACACCGAGGTGCAGCGGCCACACTCGGTGCAGGAGTACGCGTTCAGCAGGTTGGTCCACGGCAGGTCGTCCACATCCTTGGCTCCGAAAGGCGTAGGGGCCAGCGCCGAGCCATCGGGCGCGGTAGGGGTGGGGGGCACCACGAAGCTGGGGTCCATCATCGCCTTCACCTCGTTGGTAATGCTTTCCACGTTCGAAAACTGTCCCTGTGGCACCAGTCGCGAGTACCACACGTTCGGAAACGCCATGATGATGTGGAAGTGCTTCGAGCTGGGCAGGTAGTTCAGGAACAACAGGATGCCCGTGATGTGAATCCACCAGCCCAACCGCTCCAATACGTGCAGCGTGCCTTCATTACTCGGCAGCAGGCCCACCAGCAGGTTGCTAATAGGAAAAGTGCCGGGTAGGTCCTGGCCTTCCATCTGGTGCAGCTTCAAATCGGCCGTGTTCATGAAGAACAAGGCCACCATCAGCGCTACCTCTATATAAAGGATGATGTTCGCGTCCATCTTCGGCCACAGCCGCAGCTCCGGCCCCGTGAAGCGCTTGAGCGGCGGGTTGCTGTTGCGCCGCCACCAGAATGCGGCCACCGCCACAATCACCAGCGCCGCCAGGATTTCGTTGGTCGCCATCAGCACATCGTACACCGGGCCCAGGAACTTCAGCGCCCGATGAAAGCCGAAAATGTTGCCAAACAGCCCATCCACCACAATCTCAATCACCTCAATGTTGATGACCAGAAAGCCCACGTACACCACCAGATGCAGCAGTGCCGGCGTCATGCGCTTGAACATTTTCTGCTGCCCAAAGGCCACCAGCAGCGTTTTCTGAAACCGCTCAGCCACGTTGCCACTCATGTCGCGCTCGCGCCCGACCAGAATGTTGGCCCGAATTTTCCGGACCTGCCACGTGAAAAAGCCAAAAGCCGCTACCAGGAGCAGTAGAAAGAGGATGGATTGCAACATGCAGTAAAGGTAAGCAGATGGAAACGTTTGGGGCCGCAATATACTCGGCATGCCTACTACTTTTCAAAAACTACACACTTATTCACACTTTTTTTGCCCGGGTTCTTGCGTCATTACATTGCTTTCGTACCTTTGCGGTCCCCTAAGCAACCTAAAGACGCTGCGGGGAGACGGCAACATAGCTCAGTTGGTAGAGCACAGCACTGAAAATGCTGGTGTCGTTGGTTCGATTCCAACTGTTGCCACAAAAAAGGCCCTCCGCAATTTGCGGAGGGCCTTTTTGCTTTTTCCGCCTGGGTGTTTGATAAGACTTGGTCATCTGAAAAGAATAGTTGTGAAGAAAGGATGAGCGCTCCATCTTTGCGTAGCTGTATCTAAGATAGTTACTACATTGTCGTTAAATCGGCATCTTGTGCAGCTTCCACTGCATTGCGGCGATACTTAATAGCTTATCATTCTCTTCCCAACTTTTCCCCCATTTCATTTACGCATGACAACACAAATACTTTCTGCTCCTAGGCTTCGGCGCTGGGCGCTGCTACTAGCAGGTATGCTAGGAACCGCGGCTGCCCACGGCCAAAGCGTTGGCTACGCGACCGGTAACGCCAGCACCAACGCAGGTACCTACACCGACCTTGGCACTACTGGCACGGCCATCAGCACGGCTAACACGGATGATGCCAACTCGACAGCTCAGAATATTGGGTTTACGTTCACCTTCAACGGCACGGCTTTTACGCAGTTCGTGCTGAATACCAACGGGCTGCTGCGCCTAGGGTCTAACCCTCCCTCGTCGGCCGCCGCCTGCTCCCCGTACGGGCAGGCACCTGATACCGGCCCCATCAACAGCACCAACGCGGCCGACGTAAATCTGCTGCTGCCTTTCAATTTTGACTTGACGGCTGGCACCAGCACTCCGGAATACCGGGTGGCCACCACGGGCACGGCGCCCAACCGCGTGTGCACCGTGCAGTGGAAAAACATGTCCGACAAGGCGGTCGCAACGTCGTCGAGCGACGCCACTTCGCTGCCAACGCAGTACACGAACCTCTCATTTCAAGTAAAGCTCTACGAGGGCACCAACCTCATCGAGTACGTGTATGCGGCCCCCACGGTGGGCGCAACCAGCGCTTTGAAGTACGCGGTGGTGGGCCTCAAGGGCTCGGGCAACGCCTCGGGGCAAACCGTACTGGCCTCAAAGACGTCTTCCAGCGCTTGGAGCACGACCACCTTCGGCACCGGTGCGCAACTGGACGTTCTCTCGGCCAACGCCAACAATTTTCGTTCAACTTTCCCGCCGGATGCTGGACGCACTTACCGCTTTAGCTCTGGTGCAGTAGTTGCGCCGGCCAACGATGACTGCGCCGGCGCCATTACCCTGACGCCCGCTGCCACCTGTACCGCCACGACCGGAACCACGGTTGGGGCCACGCAGTCGCTGGCTCCTATTGTGTGCGCCACCTACACGGGCAATTCCGACGATGACGTGTGGTACAAATTTGTGGCCACTGCTACCTCGCACACCGTCACGGTGGTTGGCAACGGCACCTTTGATGCCGTAGTGGACGTGCGCAGCGGCACCTGCGCCAGCAGCACCAATATTGGTTGCGCCGATGCCACGACCTCCGGTACCGAAACCACCACGCTGACGGGCCTCACCGTAGGCAGCACCTACTTCGTGCGGGTATATACTTACGATACCGCTACCGGCACTTTCACCATTTGCGTAACTGGTGGAAGCGGCGGCGGTACTACCTGCGCGGGTGTTACCAACGCGGCGGTGGCCAACACGGGCTCGACGGCGACGGCGGCTTCGGCAAGCATCTCCTTTACGACGGTGACTGGGGCCACCAACTACACCATAACCGTGACGCCGACCAGCGGCTCGGGCACGCCTTTGACAGGAACCGTAACGACCAGCCCGGTCAGCGTAAGCAGCCTGGCGTTTAACACGCCCTACACGGTAAGCATCGTGACGAACTGCGCCAACGGTGGTACTTCGAGTCCGGTGACGGTGACCTTCACCTCGGCCGCGGCATCTCCGCTACCAGCCAATGACGACTGCACCGGGGCCATTACCCTGACGCCCGCTGCCACCTGCACACCCACGAACGGCACGACGGCCGGGGCCTCACAGTCGCTGGCTCCTATTGTGTGCGCCACCTATACGGGCAATTCCGACGATGACGTGTGGTACAAATTTGTGGCCACTGCTACCTCGCACACCGTCACGGTGGTTGGCAACGGCACCTTTGATGCCGTAGTAGATGTGCGCAGCGGCACCTGCGCCAGCAGCACCAATATTGGTTGCGCCGACGCCACGGCTGCTGGCGGTACCGAAACCGCCACGCTGACCGGCCTCACCGTGGGCAGTACGTATTTCGTGCGCGTCTATACTTACGACAACGGTACAACGGGCACCTTCACTGTCTGCGTGACGGGAGCCGGTACTGCACCCACCTGCGCGGCCGTAACCAACGCCGCTGTAGTTGCCGCCGGCGGCACTGCCACGACTGCAAACGCAACGCTAACCTTCACCGCCGCTACGGGCGCAACCAACTATACGCTGACCCTGGCTCCTACGAGCGGCGGAACTCCCACCACGGGTACCTTAACGGGTAGCCCCGTAAGCCTGACCGGCCTGACGCCTAACACCTCTTATACGGTAACGATTACGACCAACTGCTCCAACGGCGGCACGTCGAGCACCGTGACCGTAGTATTCACGTCGGGCCCTGCGGTTGCTCCGCCCGCCAACGACGACCCAACCGGTGCTATTGCTTTAACGGTAAGTGCCACCTGCACGCCAACCAATGGCACCAACGTTGGCGCTACCACTACTACCGCTAGTGGCTACACCAACCCCGGTACTTGCGGTGTTGCAACGGCCCCGAAGGATGTGTGGTATTCTTTCACCACGCTGGCTGGCCAATCGGCCGCCACCGTAACGGTAACGGGTGCACCGGCCGGTTTGGTGCGCGTGTTCTCGGCTGCCAGCAACGCTGGTCCCTTCACGCAGGTATCCTGCGCAGCGGGCACTACCAACAACACGGTAGCTGGTCCAGTAAGTCTGACCGGTCTCACGGCCAATACAACTTACTATGTAGCCGTATCGGGCTATGGCTCCGGCGATACGCAGGGAAGCTTCACCATCTGCGTAACGGGTACCGGCAGTGTGCCCTGCCCGGCTGTAACTGGCCTGACGGCTGGTACCATCACGACCACGGGTGCGACCCTGACCTTCACCCCCGCCACCGGTGCCACCAGCTACACCGTAACCTACACCGCCGCTGGCGGCACTGCCCAAACCCAGACGTCCACCGGCTCGCCGGTAACCCTGACGGGCCTCACGCCCGCCACAGCTTACACCGTGAGCATCGTGACGAGCTGTGGCGCGGGTCAGACTTCGACTGCTGCCACGACCACCTTCACCACCCTGTCGCCCTGCAACGCCCCGACTGCCTTGACGGCGGGCAGCATCACGACCACGGGCGCTACGCTGACGTTCACGGCTCCGGCTGCCGGGGCTACGGGCTACACCGTGACCTACACCGCCGCTGGCGGCACCGCTCAGACCCAGACGGCCACCGGCTCGCCGGTCGTGCTCACGGGCCTGACTTCGGGGGTTGCCTACACGGTAAGCGTCGTGACGAACTGCGGTGCCGGCCAGACTTCGGCCGCTACCACCACCACCTTCACCACGCTGTCGCCCTGCACGGCTGTGACCAGCTTGGCCACAAGCAACGTGACCACCAACAGCGCCACGCTCACCTTCACGGGGGCCAGCGCCGGTACCAGCTACACCGTGACCTACACCGCCGCTGGTGGCACTGCCCAGACCCAGACCGCTACCGGCTCGCCGGTGACCCTAGCCAACCTCACGCCCGGCACGGTTTACACCGTGAGCGTGGTAACGAACTGCGGCAGCAGCCAGGTTTCGCCGTCGGCTAGCACGACCTTCACCACTTTGACCGCTTGCACGGCCCCGACCGCTCTGACGGCGGGCAGCATCACCACCACCGGTGCTACCCTCACCTTCACTGCTCCAGCCTCCGGGGCTACCGGCTACACCGTGACCTACACGGCTGCCGGTGGCACCGCCCAAACCCAGGCCGCTACTGGCTCGCCAGTCGTGCTCACCGGCCTGACGGCTGGCACTACTTATACGGTAAGCATCGTGACGAGCTGCGGCGGTGGCCAGACCTCTGCCGCCACTACTACCACCTTCACCACCCTGACGCCCTGCACGGCTGTAACAGCCCTAACGGCTGGCAGCATCACGGCTAATGGTGCTACCCTCACCTTCACGGGTGCCAGCGCTGGCACTAGCTACACCGTAACCTACACCGCCGCTGGCGGCACCGCTCAAACCCAGACCGCTACCGGCTCGCCGGTAACCCTGACGGGCCTGTTGTCCGGCAAGCAGTATTCGGTAAGCATCGTGACGAACTGCGGTACGGGCCAGACCTCGCCTGCAGCCACCACTACCTTCACCACCCTGGCTCCCGCCCCGACCAATGCAACTGCCAGCAGCGTAACCGCTACAGGTGCCAGCATCAACTTCACGGCTGCTACGGGCGCTACCAACTACACCGTAACCTACACGGCCGCCGGTGGCTCACCGGTTACCGTCACGGCTACCAGCTCACCGGTCGTGCTCACAGGCCTCACCGGCATCACTACCTATACGGTAACCATCGTAGCCAACTATCCAGGCGGCGGCGTTTCAAGCCCAACCACGGTGACCTTCACCACGCTGCAGGGCCTGAGCGTACGTGCCAAAATAGCTGGCGGTGAAATGGCGGTGTATCCCAACCCTGCCCACCAAGCCTTCACCATAAGCCTGCCGGCAATAAGCACCGCCCGCACCGCTCAACTGGAGCTGGTAAATGCCCTGGGCCAGACCATGAGCCGCCAGACCATCAGCCTCACGGCCGGTGGTACCCGTATCCCGGTCGATGCCACAGGCCTTGCTACCGGCGTTTATTCGGTTCAGGTTCGTGTTGGTAACGAAACCGCCATCACCCGACTGGTTATCGAATAAGTTAGCCAGAAACACAAAAGAGCCCTGCCAGCATGCTGGCAGGGCTCTTTTGTGTTTCTGGCTAACTTATTCTCCAATCATAAAGCACGAATAACCATAAAGGGCTACCAAAAATATTGCTCCTTTCTAATCTGTTTTCTGCCTATCTCTTGTCTATTCAAAAAATACCCGTACTTTTGCACTCCCAAATCGAACGGAGGCGGGCACTGAGAGCTGCGAAAAAGAAATTTCTCCCCAGTCTTGGTTCTTCAAAAAAGCCCCGTACCTTTGCACCCCGCCAGAATCAACCGGATTCACGGCCTCGAAAACAAGCTTAACGACTGCAACGAAAGTTGAGAATTAAGTTTGTAAATCGAAAAAGTTTCTTACCTTTGCACCCCGAATCGCACTAACCGAGTGCTACTCGCCGCAAGCCAAGCGAATTGAAATAAAAGTTTTCTCTTTTGCTTGTCGGTTAAAAACTTCTTCTTACCTTTGCACTCCCAATCGCAAGAAGGGGAAACGAAGAAAGAAAAACAGGCTGCTAACAGCCACACTGCTACACCAACTGGGTGTAGTACACGTTCTTTGAATGTTTGGAAAAGACAAATAGTAAGGGCTTTCAACAGCGATGTTGGAAGTAAAAATTACAAGCGTAACACGAATACATAGAACTCGTCAATACGAGTCGGATTCGCACTCGACATCAGCCACGGTTCGCCGTGGTGTAGAACATTTTACAATGGAGAGTTTGATCTTGGCTCAGGATGAACGCTAGCGGCAGGCCTAATACATGCAAG
>NZ_BAAHBV010000004.1:0-179869 GCF_054776495.1 Hymenobacter segetis
GAAACTAGCTAGATGCGCGCTGATGCGCGCATAAAAAGCCCATTTAAGCGCCTTTTTAGCTTAAGTCGGCTCGTCGACCACTCCTTTAGCGGCTTCACTAAGAGTTCTGCAACAGCCACGACCCTTTAAGTGAACTTCTTCAATCGGCTTGCGCAAGGATGGAGCGTAGCCGCCTCCATTGATTACGTCTGCGCCCGGACGTAATTCTGGTGCCACCGCAGCCGTACGGTGTCGTTTGTTACGGCGTTGCACTTGATGACCCGACGTTTTCTACGGGCGTCGACGTAACGCGTGATTTTCATGTCCAGGTCGTTCCCCACCCACTGCACCACCGTTCCCTCGAGAAGCGTGCGTTCGCCCATGGGCAGCAGGCCGCACTGGTAGTCGATGTAGACCCGCAAGTGAGCGCCCGGATGCAACGTGGCTTTCTCCGTTTCGAGTTGCTTATTCTCGTGCGCCCTCCGGGCGGAATCCTGTTGCGCCTGCACCGTGGCCCGGTACGCCGGGTCGGTTTTCCAACGTTGTTCGTGCACCGCGGCCGCTTGCCAGTAGTCGCGGTAAAACTGGACCTGTTGGTCCAGTTGCCAGTCCTGCCCGCGCAAGGTCCGATAATAGCAGGTGAGGATAACGCCCGACATGTCGTCCGGGTGGTAAATGCCCAGGGTGTGAAAGTGCTGGGCCAGCGGCCCGCCCCGCCACAGGCCCCAATTATTGCGCATCCACATCCCCACCCCGAAGTGGGCGCGGGCAATGAATTCGGCTTCCGTTTGAGCGATAATGCGCTGCTTGAGCGAATCGCTGTGGATTTTCTGCAGTTGCCCAACGGCCGCCTCCAAGGTCCGAGGCTGGTACTTCTGGTCCGCTTTGGAGAGCGGCTGGCCCAGCGCCGTCGCGGCGAGGAAGCAGGCGAGCAAGAGTAGGGCTAAGCGTTTCATGGCAAAAAGTCCAAAATACTTTAGCGCAACATAACCCTCCTTCAACTGAAATTGCCGCGTTTACCTTCGGACCCTTTTCTTAAACGCGAAACAGGCCTTATCTACCTTTAGGTGTTCCCCCTGCCCTCATGTATCGATTGCTCTGGCTTTTCATGTTCTTTCCATGGCCGTCCAGGGGGCAGATGGCTCCCGTGACTCGGCAGGACAACCAAGTCCACTTCCAAGCACCCGTGGAAGTTTACTTCCGATTGAACTCCCCCGTTGCGGAAGCCGAATACGTGTTGGTGATGGAAGCGGCCTTGGTGCCGGTGCTGGATACCCTCTCGTTTCAGGGGTTGCTGCGCCACCCAGGCATCTACTTTTCGACCCTGTACAGCAGCACCGCTCCGGTAAAACCGACAGGAAAATACCGCCGGGCCCGGCCGGTAGCGCAAGGCACAGGCGAGTACCCCTTCAACAACCAAAAAGTAAACGTGGCGCCCTTGGAACGCCCGATGCAGGGCCGGTTCTACACCCGAAAAGAAGCCGCCGCCAATTACGCACGGCATTTTCGGCGAAAAGCCCCGTCCGACTTTGGGCCGGCTATTACACCCGATACATTGCCCGGGGTGGATTCCGTCCGCGTGGTTTACGTGCTGGAGAAGCTCCCGCTCACGAAACGAGGGCCGGGCAAAATGGCAAGGAAATAATGCGCGCGTTTACCTTCGGACCGTTTTCGCGGATTGGCCACCAGTCGAGGCATTCTGCCACTTCCTATCGACCAGCATCAGGGCCACAGCTAACTCAACCCGCATGGGCTTACCCACGAGGCTGCGTAAGCCGCTCGTTTCCCTCTACAAAGCCGTGTAGGTGGTCGTGCGAACGAACTGGGTGCCACTTACGGAAACACTGGTTTCCACGTAGGATAACGTCGTGGCCGTGAGCTCCTGTATCCGGTAATGAATATCGGGGGGAGTGCCCGGGTCGAAAAGCATTTCCGTTTCATTCGAGGCGAATTCCCACTTTCCGCTAGAGGTCTGCGCGCCCGAAGGCGAGCATTTAACGGGTCCCTGGTTCACGACCACCGTCCTATCCGTATTAAAATGGGTATAGTCGTCCTGCGCGCACGGCAGTGTGGCGTTGTAAGGCCGCACGTCGTTGGTAACGGTGGTGCCCGAGGGGGCTGTTTGGACTTCTATCATGCTCGACAACTTCCAATTAGGCGTCGTCAGCAGCACTTCCCGCGCTGAGGGCTGTTTGGGAACGGGTTCGCTGGACTTGCCGCATCCAGCGAAGGCGAGGGTAGCAAGCGCGAGCAGGTAGCAGTGTAAAGAAGTGGCCATCGTCGAAAGGAAGAGGGATAAGTCGTTGTCAAAAGTACAGGCCAACTGCCTTCTTTTGACTAGTATCAAGGTGCTTGGCCGGACTTAAATCATAAAGAACTGCCCTGTAGCGAGCGGCACCGGCCAGAACATGTAAAACAAAATGGCTCCTTCAACTGAATTGCTGCGTTTACCTTGCTACCGTTAAAGTGAACAAACTAGTTTTTATGCGAGCAGCCCTTCATGCGTTGCATATATTCGCCGCTATGCTCTTACTGAGCAACTTGGCCTGCACGCCCCAAGACGACCTAGTTTCAACGGTTAGCGCGGAATCCTCCGGTTACAAACTCGCTGGCCAACGGGTAGAGTGCCAAGCAGCCGTTACGACCAGCGGCATGGAGACGGGGGGCGAGCGGTTTGATTTGGTTTCCGTTTCCTTGACTAGCCTCTCGCAGCCAGAACCTGACGCCCCCAGCCTTATCGTAGACTTTGAGAGGCCAGCGGGACAGCCAACGGGCCCCTACCAACTCAAATATATCCTCTACCTCAAAGGCGATAACGACCCGCCCGTTTTTTACGAAAACGCCCACGCAACCCTCACCGAAACGGGTCGCGGCTTGTTTTCCGGCACCTTCTCCGCGACCAGTCCAACGGAAGGTGCTATCACGGAAGGCAGCTTCGCCAATACGCGCGTCATCAAGGACTACCCTTGGTAGCGAACCCCCTCACGTTAAACAACGCGTTTAGGCTACCACCGTTTAGGTAGACACCAGTACATAAAGCAACTGCATATCCAAGCATTGGATTTTTGGATATGCTGAATACCACGCATATTTGCCGTATCTTAACCAAATAGTTAAACCACCTGCTCAATGGATACACAGAAGCTTTCCACCGAAGAACTGATTCTAGAAGCTGCCCAAGCAGTGTTTCTGGAAAAGGGCTTGGCGGGCGCGCGCATGCAGGAAATTGCCGACCGGGCCGGCATTAATAAAGCGCTGCTGCACTACTACTTCCGCAGCAAGGAAAAGCTGTCGGCGTTGATTATCGACCGGGCCATTGGCGTGATTTTGCCGCGGGTAATGGCCATTCTGGAAACGGACCAGGACCTTTTCGACAAAATCCGGCAGGCCGTGGACCAGTACCTCACTTTCGTGAGCCGCAACAGCTTCCTGCCTTTGTTCATTGTGAACGAGGTAAACCGCAACCCGCAGTTTTTCTTCCGCAACGTGGTGGCGCACGAGAAGCCTCACCTCGACAAGTTCCGCCGGCAGGTAGACGAAGCCGTAGCACAGGGCCGAATTCGCCCGGTAAGCTCTGCGCAGCTATTGATGAACATGATGTCGATGCTCATCTTCCCCTTCCTCGGCAAGCCCGTTTTTCAGGTCGCGCTTGGCTTGTCCGACGCTGATTTTGAACGCGAAATGGAAAGCCGCCGCATCGAGGTGGCGGAATTTATCATCCGAGCCATTCAGGTTTAATATTTTTTGCCCACTCGTTAACCAATTAGTTAAAGTGCATGGATAAGAAACAAATTGTAACATTCGTCCTCTGCCTAATGACCCGCGCGGTCCTCGGGCAGCCAGTGGCGCCTGCCGCCACTGGTCCTGTGCTGACGCTGGCGCAGTGCTACGAGTTGGCAACGGTACAGGCTCCCCTACGACGGCAACAGGCCTTGAATGACACTCAAGCTGCCAACAATACTGCCCGGCTGGCCACCCAGTTGCGCCTGCCCCAGCTAGCCATCAACGGCCAGGCGAGCTACCAGAGCGAGGTAACCAAAATCCCGCTGGAAGCGCCCGGCATCAACATCCCAACGCTTTCCAAAGACCAGTACCGGCTGACCCTCGACGCCAGCCAGACGCTGTTCGATGGGGGCGCCACCCGCCGCCAGCAGGAACTGGAAACCCTGAGCAGCCAGGTGAGCAACCAGCAGGTAGAAGTGAGCCTGCATCGGCTGCGCGAGCAGGTGAACGGCCTGTACTTCGGTGCCTTGCTTAGTGAGGAAACCACTCGCCTGCGTCAGGGCCTGCGTGCCGACTTGCAGCAGCGCCGCAAGGCCCTGCTGGCCCGTCGCGCCAACGGCGTGGCCACCGGCCAGGACGTGGCCCGCCTCGATGCCGAAGTGCTGAACCTCAACCAACAGTTGCGCGAGTTGGCCACCACCCGCGCCGGCCTGCTGCGCCAGCTGGGCGAGCTGCTGGGCCAGCCCCTGCCGTCCGACACCCGCCTGACCACTCCTGCCGAGCTGCCCCCGGCCGCGCCCCGGCCCGAATTGGCCTTGTACACGCAGCAAAAAGCGCTGTTGGCCGGGCAGCAAAAGCTCAGCGATGCCCGCCTGGCGCCCCGCTTGAGTGCGTTTGGGCAGGTGGGCTACGGCCGGCCCACGCTCGATTTCCTGCGCAACGACTTTCATGGCTACGGCCTGGCCGGCCTGCGCCTCAACTGGAACCTGAGCAACTACTATACGCGCCGCCAGGACCGCGAAACCATTCGCCTGGGGCAGGAGGCTGTGGCCGTGCAGCAGGCAGTGTTCGAGCAAAACCAGCGCGTGGCCCTCGCCGGCCAGCAAACAGCCGTGGAACGCTACCAGACCCTGCTCGGGACCGACGCCGCGCTGATTGCCCTGCGCGAGAAAATCCAGGCCACGGCCGCCGTGCAGCTCGACAACGGCATCATCGGCTTCAGCGACTATTTCACCGAGGCCAACAACCTGAGCCTGGCTCGCCTCAACGAGCAGTTGCACCGCCTGCAGCTGCTGCAAGCCCAGGCCGACGAGCAAACTACCCGCGGCACCATGCCGTCCGCTTCTCCCACGCGCTAATCACCTCGCTTTCATGAAAATTTCCCTGCTTTCTCTCCCGACGGCGCTGAGCGCGGCGGCCGGCTTCCTACTCATCGGCTGCCAATCCGAAGAACCCCGCTTCGATGCTTCCGGCAATTTTGAAACCACCGAATACGTGGTGGCCGCCAAGGCCCAGGGCCAGCTCTTGCGCTTGGCCGTGGCCGAAGGCGACGAGTTGCCCGCCGGCCGCGAAGTTGGCGTCATCGACACCACGCAGCTTTATCTGCGCAAGCGCCAGCTGCAGGCCAGCACCCGCGCCGTGCGCCAGCAAACGCCCAACGTATCGGCCCAGCTCGGTGCCCTGGCCCAGCAGCTGGCCAACCTGCAGCGCGAGCGCCGGCGCGTGGTGAATTTGGTGAAAGCCGATGCCGTGCCCAGCAAGCAGCTCGATGATATTGACTACCAGATTGCCACTGCCCGCCAGCAGTTGGCCGCGCAGCGCTCGGCCCTGAGCACGCAGGCCAGTGGCACCGCGGCGCAATCGGCCCCGCTGCAGGAGCAGGTGCGCCAGGTAAACGACCAGCTGCGCCAAAGCCGGGTGCTGAACCCGGTGGCGGGCACCGTGCTCACGGTGTATGTGGAACCCAGCGAGGTGGTGAGCTACGGCCAGCCGCTCTACAAAATCGGCGACACGAAAACGCTGCTGCTGCGGGCCTACGTGGCCGGCGACCAACTCACGCGCGTGAAGCTGCGCCAAGCCGTGAAGGTGTTGGTGGACGCGCCCGGCGGTAAGCGCCGCGAGTACCCCGGCCGCGTGCAGTGGATTTCGAGCAAGTCGGAGTTCACGCCCAAAGTCATCCAAACCAAAGAAGACCGGGTGAACCTGGTGTACGCTATGAAAATAGCCGTGCCGAATGATGGCAGCTTGAAAATTGGCATGCCGGCGGACGTGCTGTTTTAAAAACCAGGGAATAAAAGTAGGACGTTCTAACGCACTGCCCGCCACCTCAGCATTTTACCACTCCGCCATGCCCGCCGTCGAATTAACCAATATCAGCAAAGCCTACGGCACCACTGCGGCCGTGCGCGACGTGAGCCTGACCGTGGAGCCGGGCGAACTGTTCGGCCTTATCGGGCCCGACGGAGCCGGCAAAACCACCTTGTTCCGCATCCTGGCCACGCTGCTGCTGGCCGATGCGGGCACCGCCACCGTGGCCGGGCACGATGTGGTGCGCGACTTCCGTGCCATTCGCAACGTGGTGGGCTACATGCCGGGCCGCTTCTCGCTCTATCAGGACCTGACGGTGCAGGAAAACCTGGCGTTTTTTGCGGCCGTGTTTCGCACCACGGTGCAAGAAAACTACGAGCTGGTGCGCGATATCTACGAGCAGCTGGCGCCCTTCAAAGACCGGCGGGCGGGGGCCTTGTCGGGGGGCATGAAGCAGAAGCTGGCCTTGTGCTGCGCCCTTATCCACAAGCCCGAAGTGCTGCTGCTCGACGAGCCTACGACGGGCGTCGATGCTGTGTCGCGGCAGGAGTTCTGGCACATGCTGGGCACGCTCAAGGCCAAGGGCATCACCATTGTCGTGTCCACGCCTTACATGGACGAGGCCGCGCGCTGCGAGCGGGTGGCGCTGCTGCAAACCGGCCAGGTGCTGCGCGTCGATACGCCCGCTGCCCTGCGCGCGGCCTATCCCTGGCCGCTGTATGCGGTGCGGGCCGCCCGCATGCACCCGCTGCTGCAAGACCTGCGCGCCTATCCGGGCACGCACAGCTGCTACGCCTTTGGCGAAACCGCCCACCTGAGCCTGGCCCGGCCCGATGCGGAAGCCACAGCACACCTCACAGCCTACCTCACCGGCAAGGGCCACCGCGACGTGGCCGTGACGCCGGTGCCGGCCACCATCGAAGACACCTTTATGGAGTTGCTCACGCAACAGCAACCCGCTAACCCTGAGCCTCATGAACCAGCAGCCCAGTAACGTAGTCGCCGGTGCCGGCCGCACCGCAGCGGCCGGCCCGGTCATCACCTGCGCGAAGCTTACGAAGCGTTTCGGCGACTTCGTGGCCGTGAATGCCATCAGCTTCGAGGTGGCGGCGGGGGAAATTTTCGGTTTCCTAGGTGCCAACGGCGCGGGCAAAACCACGGCCATGCGCATGCTCTGCGGCCTGTTGGGGCCCACCGAAGGCGCTGCTGCGGTGGCGGGCTTCGACGTCTTCACCCAGGCCGAGCTTATCAAGCAGCACATCGGCTACATGAGCCAGAAATTCTCGCTCTACGAAGACCTGACCGTGCGTGAAAACATCCGCTTCTACGGCGGCGTGTACGGCCAGACCACGGCCGCCATCCGCCCAAAAACCGACGCCCTGCTCCAGCGCCTGGGCCTAGAAGCCGAGCGCAACACGCTGGTAGGCAGCCTGCCGCTGGGCTGGAAGCAGAAGCTGGCTTTCTCGGTAGCCTTGCTGCACGACCCGGCCGTGGTGTTCCTCGACGAGCCCACCGGCGGCGTCGACCCCATCACCCGCCGCCAGTTCTGGGACCTGATTTACGAAGCCGCCGCCCGCGGCGTCACCGTCTTCATCACCACCCACTACATGGACGAGGCCGAGTACTGCGACCGGGTCAGCATCATGGTCGATGGCAAAATCGAAGCCCTCGACACGCCCGCCGGCCTCAAGCAGCAGTTCGCCGTGGGCACCATGGACGAGGTGTTTCTGCACCTGGCGCGAGGGGCGAAAAATGTGGAGTAATAGAGATGCTTCGACAAGCTCAGCATGACGACCAGGAATAATTCATCACAGCACTTCAGCTAATCAGCCCCCATGAAAGCCTTCCTGATGTTCGTGCGGAAAGAGTTTTACCACATTTTCCGCGACCCGCGCACGCTGCTTATTCTCTTTGGGATGCCGGTGGCACTGGTCACGCTGTTCGGCTTCGCGCTTACCAACGAAATCAAAAACGCCGACGTGGCCGTGCTCGACTTCGACCACGGGGTGCACGCCCGGCAGGTGCAAAACCGGCTGTTTTCGTCGGGCTATTTCGGGCTGCGCGACTACGCCCGCAGCTACCCTGACGTGGCCGCTGCTTTTCGCCAGGGTCACGTGAAGCTGGCCATAGTATTCCCCGCGGGATTTTCCCAGGACCTCGACCACCTGGGCCACGCGCAGGTGCAGCTCGTGGCCGACGCCTCAGACCAGAACACGGCCATCAGCCTGGTAAACTACGCCACGGCCATCATCCGCAGCTATGAGCAGGAGGTTGCGCCGCGCCGGGCGGGCAGCCCCGGCCCGCGGGTAGAGGCCGTGGCCCGCCTGTATTTCAACCCCGGCTTAAAGGCGGCCTATACTTTCGTGCCCGGCACCATGGCCCTGATTCTGCTGCTGGTGTCGGCCATGCTCACCAGCATCACCATTGCCCGCGAGAAAGAAACCGGCACCATGGAAGTGCTGCTGGTGTCGCCGATGCGGCAGCTGCCCATCATCATTGGGAAGATTCTGCCTTACTTCCTGTTGTCCTTCGTCAACGGCCTCATCATCTTAGCGTTGGGCGTGTGGGTGTTGCACATCCCGGAGCGCGGCAGCCTGGCCTTGCTCATCGGCGAAACGCTGCTCTACATCTTGGTGGCCCTCACGTTGGGCGTGCTGATTTCGACGCGGGCCGCCTCGCAGCAAACCGCCATGCTCACCTCCATGCTGGGTTTGCTGCTGCCCACGCTCATTCTCAGCGGCTTCCTGTTTCCGATTGAGAGCATGCCCCTGCCGCTGCAAACCATCTCACGCATCATTCCAGCCCGTTACTTCATCGTTATCCTGAAAGGCATCATGATAAAAGGCCTCGGCCTGCGCGAGCTCTGGCGCGAAACGGCGGTGCTCATCGGCATGGCCGGCGGCCTGCTGCTGCTAGCGCTGGGCTCGTTGAAAAACCGCTTGGCGTGAATTCTGACCCGCACCTGCCAGCACGTCATGCCGAGCGCAGTGAAGCATCTCGCGTGCTTCGTTGAACGATTCAATTACTACCACAAGCGAGATGCTTTGCTGCACTCGGCATGACGTTCTAAAATTATCAGCTCTCTCACTATGCGTACCGTCTGGTTTCTCATCGAAAAAGAAGTGCGGCAGCTGCGGCGCAACCGCACGCTGCTGGCCTTGCTGCTGGTGGCGCCCATCGTGCAGCTGGTGCTGTTGTCGTTCGCGGCCAACTACGAAATCAAGAACCTGAACCTAGCCGTGGTCGACCAGGACCACAGCCCCGCGGCCCGGCGCCTGCTCGACAAGTTTCAGTACACGCCCTATTTCCGGCTGGTGCAGGTACGCCCCAGCAGCGCGGCCGCCGACCAGGACCTGCTCAGTGGCCGTGCCGATTTAGTGCTCGTCATCCCGCCCCACTTCGAGCGCGACTTGGTGCGGGGCGGGCAGGCGCGGGTACAACTGCTTGTTAATGCCCTCGACAACGTAAAGGCAGGCCTGGCCAGCTCCTACGCGGCCGGCATTGTGCAGGCCTACCAGGGCGAGGTGCGGCCCGCCACGGTGGCGGCCGCGGTGGGTGAGGTGCGCGGCCTGGAAGTGGTGCCGGCCTATTGGTACAACCCGCTACTGAACTACAAAACCTTCATGGTGCCGGGCATCTTGGTCGAAATTATCAGCTTGATTGTGATGATGGTGACCACGCTCAATATCGTGCGCGAAAAGGAAATCGGCACCATCGAGCAGCTCAACGTGACGCCCATTCGCAAGTGGCAGTTTATTCTGGGCAAGCTGCTGCCGTTTTGGGCGGCCGGCCTGTACCAGTTCACCATTGGGCTGCTGCTGGCGCGCTTTCTGTTTCACGTGCCCATGGTGGGGAGCGTGCCGCTGCTTTATGGCATCATGGCCGTGTTTTTGGTGGTGCCGCTGGGGCTGGGGCTACTCATTTCTTCGGTAAGCGAAACGCAGCAGCAGGCGCTGTTCGTGGCCTTTTTCTTCCTGATAATCTTCATTCTGCTCTGCGGGCTGTTCACGCCCATCGAGTACATGCCGGCCTGGGCCCGCGCCTTCGACCGCCTCAACCCGCTGGCTTACATTATCGACATTGCCCGCCGCATTTTGCTCAAGGGCAGCACCCTGCGCGACGTCCTCCAGCCCGTGCTCACCCTGCTGGGCATGGCCGTACTGGTGAACACGCTGGCCGTTTGGCGCTACCGCAAAACGTCTGGCTGATGCTCCACGGATGGTAGCAAGGGGATTGTTGTTCGCCTTAACGCAAAATTCCCGCAGGGAAGGGGCGTAGTCTCTAGGCGAGGTCATGACTCGTGGACGCACCGCCAAGCGAGCGTCGGGTCGGGCAGGAACTGTTAGCGGCAGGTAATGTGCGCCCGGCCCAGGCGTTTGCTTTTGGCAAGAGCGCGCCTCATGGCCCAGCGGGCCCGGTCCTGACAAGGAATGCTTTTTAATGCCCCAGTCAGTGGCCTGCATCCGCTGGGAGTTGTTCTATCCTGCTGCCGCTTGCAGCACCGGTTTCGCCTGCTTGAGGGGCATCATTGCTGGACGGCGCTGGCAGCCGACGAGCAGTCACAAGGCAAGCGGCAAAACAGAACGGAACGCACGAGTAGATATGTCATCGCAAGTGAAGTGGGAAAACGGACAAGTTAGACGGGACTTTTTATGGAACCGCTCCTTTGAATGAATGGAGTAGTTTAGTGCACCACCCTTTTCCTGAACTACGCACATGTTTGCTATGCGCTCAGCTTATGCCTTGTGGGGCGCACTTGGCCTTTTCTGCTTTACGGCCTGCGTCCGCTTGCCGGGCCATGTCCTGCTTCCTTCCCTGCCACCCGCCGTCACGCTCGGCGTGTTGCCCGGGACTTCGCGCACGGAGGAAATGGTGTTGTATTATCCTTTTCCGAGGCGGGTCTGGCAAGCGGGGCCATTGCTGGGGATCAGGACCGCAGGCGGGCAAGTAGAATACCGCCGGACGGGGGTATGGCGCACGTTCTACCGCAGCGGCAGGCTCATGAGCCTGCACGACTACGGCACCTTGCGGACCACTTACTTCCAGCCGGATGGTCGCCTGGTCAGCGACACGTACAATGACAAAGAAGAGGCGTACCCAGGGGATTCGCTGCAGCGAGCATCGGAAGTGCTCTTTGCTCACGGCAGCCGGACCGATACGCTGGTGGTGAAGCATACCGAGTACCGAAATAATCGGTTTTTGCGCCGCTTCTATTCGAAGGATTTTGCCGGTAACCAGCGTGTTGCTTTTCCGGAAACACCTGATAAACCGCGTTCGAAACAGAGAAACTAAGCATGTTTGATAATATGCTCGGAAGGTAAATGAAGTGAGCCTCGTTCACTGCTCCTGAAACCCTCCTTTCACCAAACAATGCGCGTTTACGGCACGACCGTTTTGGCGAACGGCTGCGTGTTATTCATCCGATGTCGTTTGGGTCGTAGTGGTAGTGCTCTTGGCTGCCCGAGGTAAACCGTTGAATAAAGGCGGCTTCGGTGTGTTCCGGCTTGGTGGGCTGGAACAACTGCTTTTCTTGAGCCCAATCATATACGCCTTGGTCCATGGGGTAGCGCGTTAACACCCCGGTTAGGTCGTGCTGGTGAATCCACGCCTCGGCCTTGTCACGCGTGGTGAACACCCCGCTGGCAAACCGGCCGCCCGCGCCGTGAAAGACCCAAACGCCGGAATCGACATCCTCTTGCTCCATTGTTTATTTTCAGCTGAGTGAGAAGGCGCAAACCTACGGCAGTTACACAATGACGCGTTTATCTTCGGACCGTTTCGCTGAACCAGAAAGCCGAGTACCTTCGGCCATGACCTGGCGCCTGCTCCTGCTTGCCCTGCTGCTGTTGCACGGCTTTCTGGCCGCGGCCCAGCCCACGCACTACGAATGGCCCCGCGCGGCGGGCACCGACTCCATCGCCTTCGAGGGCGTGCTGCCCTGGCCGGCGGAAGCCGGCACCGAGGCGGAACGAGCAGCCCTGGTCCGGCGCTGGTACCACACCCGGCTCAACGAAACCCAAGACCACGGGCTGATGGAATGGCGGGCTCCCGAAGCGCGCACCTACGCGGGCCTGCCGACGGGGGCGCACCAGGAGTTACCGTTAACCGAAGAGGTCTGCCGCCTCACCTTCCGGCTGGCCTTGCGCCCCACCCCGGCCGGGCTCGCGTACCGCCTCTGGGCGTTTACCATCGGCCGTGCGGGGTTCGACAACGCGACCGTTTCCGACCTGGAGCAGGTGCTGCGCGAAGTACCCGGGCCGCACCCCGAACTGGACCGGATGCAGCACCGCCTGCGCGTGGCCTTAGCACATTGGTAGCCGTGCTGCGCTGATTAATTCACCATTTTAGTGAACACATCATTCGTTCGATAGCGTTTTGGCTTATGAGTAGCATGTTACTTCTGAAATACTTATTTCCGGATGAGCCACCGGCCTGTTCGGTCCTTATCGACCGCATCAGTTCTTTGGCCGGTGAGGGTCTGGCATACGACGAAGAAGTGGACATGTACACCTGCCCGGCCATGGACAACGAGTTGTTATGGTTCGATTCCATTGAGCAGGACGGGCAGCGGGGCTACCGCGTTAATTCCTTTGCCTTCCCGAGCTCTTACTTAGTAGATGCCACGATTGCTGTGCTACGGGCGGCGGGCGGCGTTGGCCCAGCCCCGAGACACGACGTATCGGGGCGGTCTTGGCGGGATGCTAAAACACGCTATCCCCGCTGGCTCCCATAAGGCCAGAAAATGTGAGGGTACCACTCGTTTGATTGAATGGAGCGCGTTTACCTTCGGACCGTTCAAGTAAACCGTGAAGGCCGGCCGTGGCCACGCTGAAAATGCGCCTCAACGCGGCAGGCCAAACAGGTAGGTGGTGACGGGAAACGTGTCGATGAACTTGCTGCGGATGACCCGGCCGCTCTGGTCGTAGAACACTTGCTCGAGGAGCCGATTGTGGGGGTTGGTTGGCCCGGCCTTAATCAACTCGTACTGCAAGTACCCGTCCTTTCCGTAGCAGTATTCGCCCGATACCAGCGTGCCGTTCCGGTAGAAGGCTTTGCGCCGGATGCGCCCGCTCGGGTAGTAGTAGTCGTAGTACCACCCGTCCAGTTGCCCCTGGGCAAAGGGCGCTTCGATGGTTTTGCGGCCCTTGCGGTACGCCACCCACGGCCCGTGGTAGCGGCCCTCGCGGTACGAAATTTCCTGGAAGAGGTACCCTTTCCGGTAAAGCCGGAACGGCCCGTCCAACTCCCCGTTTTGGTAATGGGCTTCGTGGTGCAGGTCACCGTTGGGGTTGTACCCCGTGGCCAAGCCGTGGCGCAGGCCGTGGGCGTAGGTGGCGACTTCTTTAATTTTCCCGGACGGGTAACGGGTCGTCACCTGGCCGGTGAGCGTATCGGCCCGCACCGCCGGGCCATGGGCCGCGCACCGCGCCGGACGGACGGAAACCAACTCGGTGAAAAGCACTGCCCTGAAGGACCACAACAGCAACAGGAAGGTCATCGACGGCGGCGTGATACAGGTGGTCGTTGGGGTTAGGCTGCGCGTAAGGTAGCAGGTAACTGCATTTTCGTCTAAAGGCTCCTTCAACTGAACAGAGCGCGTTCAGGGCACGACCCTTTTCGTGAACGCAGACAACAGGCGGCTTTACATTTGGGGTTAACTCAGCACCTTCAACGGCGGCGGTCCCTCCCGGCGAACCTTTTCGATGGCCTCCTGCCAGTACGCCCAAAAGGCACTATCGGCGGGGATGTCGGGGGCAAGGTATTCGCCGCCGCTTAAAATGTCGGTCAAATCGGTGGAGTTCGTCGCTTGCCAATAGGCGGTGAGCGTGTAGAGCATGGCTTCGTAGCCTTCCTTGTCGGTGATGGTTCGAGTGCTCGTTATTTTCATACGCGGGACCACAGGGCATCAAAGTGAACAAGAGGACAAAGTTGAAATTACGCTCGTTATTCTGTTCGGACCGTTAAAGTGAACAGCTTCCGCTACGGTACGCTCAGCCGCGCGGCGGGCAGCTGGCCAACGACGGCACCGCCCATGCCCAGGGCGCGCAACTGCACGATATACAGCCCCGGTGCCCACGCCGCCGTTGGCAGTTCGGCCTGGGCGGCGCCGTGGCCCACCGGCAGGGCGTAGGAGCCCACGAGGCGCCCCGTGGCATCGAGCACGGTGGCCTGCACCGCGACCACCGCCGGGGGCAAGCCCGCCAGCGCGAGCCGGGCGTGCTCCGCGGCGGGGTTGGGGGCGAGCGTGGCGCGGGCCCCGGGCAGGCCGGAGCGGGTGGCCAGCGGCGTGGTCTGCAGCAACACCGCCGCGGCCGCGCTGGTGTAGTTGGCCGCCAGCAGGTCCCGCTGGCCGTCGCCGTTCACGTCCGCGGCCACCACGTTGAACGGGGAGGCGAGCGGCCCCGCGCCGCTGCCGGTGGCAAAGGTGAGCGGCGCCTGGAAGGTCCCGGTGCCCGTGCCCAGCAGCACGCCCAGCGCATCGGTGCCGAAGTTGGCCGTCACCACGTCGAGGTGGCCGTCGCCGTTGAGGTCCGCCGCCGCCAGCCCGGCCGGGGTGCTGCCGGGGCCCGTGCTGTAGGCGGCCACCGCTTGGAAGGTGCCGTTGCCGTTGCCCAGCAGCACGCCCAGCGCATCGGAGCCGTAATTGGCCGTCAACAGGTCGGGGCGGCCGTCCGCGTTCACGTCCGCAACGGCCACTTCGTAGGGCGTGCTGTTCGGGCCGGTGCTGCAGGAATGTTCCGCTTGCAGGGACCCATCGCCGTTGCCGAGGAGTACCCCCGCCGAATCGCCGAAGAAGTTGGCGGTCAGCACGTCCAGCCGGCCGTCGCCGTTGACATCGGCCAGGGCCAAGCTGAAGGCACTGCCGCAGGCGTAGGCGCGGGCGGCCTGGAACGTGCCGTTGCCGTTGCCCGGCAGCACCTGCACCGCGCCCCCGTTCGCCGCCGCCATGAACGAGGCCGTGACCACGTCGAGCCGCCCGTCGCCGTTCAGGTCGCCGACGGCGACGTAGTCGACCGTGAGCCCCGGGGCGGAAGTCAGGCGGGCGACGGCTTGAAACGTGCCGTCGCCGTTGCCCAGCAGCACGCCGACGGCCCCCACGCCCTGAATGTCGGCAAACACCAGGTCCGGCCGGGCGTCGCCGTTCACGTCGGCGACCACTACGTTTCGGGGGCTGGTGCCCGCGCCGGTGGCGTAGGTAACGACGGGCTGAAACGTGCCGTTGCCGTTACCCAGCAACACGCCCAGCAGGCTGTTGTACGTGTTGGCGATGACCACATCGGGGCGGCCGTCGCCGTTGACGTCGGCGAGCGCGAGGCCGTACGGGCTGAGTCCGCCGGAAGGGTACGCCACCACGGGCGCAAACGTCGGGGCCTGCGCCTGGGCCGCTAGCCCAGCCAGCAGCAGGGGGCCAAGGAAGGAGTAATTCATGCCGACAAGCTACGCGCAAAACCCAAAAGTGGCCGCTCCCGGGATTGCAAATGGGCCGGTCCTCCTCTGCGTGAATGGAGCGCGTTTACCTTCCGACCGTTATTTTGAACTTGTAATCGGGTTCCTACCGGGACTTCTTCCATCCTACTTGCCGACCCGAATGTCTTTCCGTCCCCCTGCCCCTGTTTCCGAGCCGGCCGAAGCAGCCGCCCTGGCCAACGCGGGCTTGGTCCTGCTCTGGCCTTTTCTGCCAACGCTCTTCGAGCGCCTGGGCTACTTGGCGCAGCAGCAGTTCCAAGACGCTGCCCGTGCCGCGCGGGCGGTGCACCTGCTGCAGTTTCTGGCAACGGGCGAAGAACCCCCGCCCGCGTCCCGGCTGTTGCTCAACCAACTGCTGTGCGGCGTGGAACCGGGCGGCTCCCTGGCGGGCGAACCCGCCTTGACGGACGCCGAAAAAGCCACCGGCGAAGACTTGCTCCGCGCCGTGCTGAGTCGGTGGGAAGTCCTGAAAAACACGAGCATCGCCGGCCTACGGGAGACCTTCTTGCAGCGGGCCGGCAAGCTGACCTGGTTCCCGGATCGTGTGACGCTGACCGTCGAAACCAAAACCCTTGACATCCTACTCGACCAGCGCCCCTGGTCGATTGCCCTGATCAAGCTGCCGTGGATGACACGCCCGCTCTACGTCAATTGGCGCTAGCCACCGTTTTCTTGAATGCCCTCTTTTTTTTCCGCCCGCTTGCGTATAGCTGGTATGCTCCCTTCACCCCCTGCCGATGCCGCGCGCGTCAACCTGGCTTCCACCGTGGAAGTCAACTACTGGTGCCAAACCCTGAACTGCACCGAAACCCGCCTGCGCAACGCCGTGCTCGCCGTCGGGCCGCTGGCTGCTGACGTGCAGGCCTACTTGCAGCGGTAAAAACGGCCCCGCAATAGATGCTGCTACTTCGACCGTTTATTTAGACTCCATGCCTGCTTATCCTTTTCGCTTTCCCCTATTTGTTTGCGTCGTGCTGTTGTTTCTCTCTGGATTGGGAACCTCCTGCAACACCAAACACGCGGGCACGCACTACATAGCGGGCTTCTCCAACCTTACCGTCTTTATCGATTCCTTGGTCGCCGACCAAGCGACCATTGATAACACGCTCCACCTGGAATTGATGACTGCGCGGGATACCTTCCTCGTCAAGCCTGTTGGCCAAGAGCTGCGCTTTCCGCAGTTAAAGGATTCCCTAATTCAAGTCAATATTTGGTATCAGGACTGGTATTGTCCGATACAGGGCGAGATGCTGCGCGAGGAGTACCCAGCGATGTATTTCCCGGGCCGCAATGCCACTATCAGCATCACGACGGATTTCGCCGAGCACCCCGTGGCCAAAAGCGGGGAGAAGCTGCAACCCGAGCGGGTATTCTACCGGATTAAATTTGAGGAAGAAGGCCGGTTCTTTTTCGCCCCTTTGACTCACGTCAACCGGAGCACGAAGTAGGGAAGGGCTTCAATAAAGGGGGATGCTTATAAAATCCTTCTTCAACTGAACAGAGCTGGTTTACCTTCGGACCCTTTGGCTGTACTTGCGGCATTAGCCTCCTGGACCTACCTTAGCACTTGGTCTTTTTCTGCCTGCGAACGCTTTATGCCGTGGCTCCCCTCTTTCGTTAAGCTGTTCCTGCTTTTTGTAACGGGCCTCGTCCTGCTCCTGGTAGGCTCCATTGGCGAGCTGCAATTGGTGGACAATGGGATGCTGCGCAACCTTTTTGGGGCCTTGTACCTGGTGGGCCTGTTGTTGATGGTTGGCAGTCCCCTTCTGATTGGGCTCAAGTTTTTCGACCGATTAGACCGAAAGCCGAAATAGGGTCAAGCATCGGCGAACTCCACCTTTTAGCCTTCGGACCGTGGCTGTTGCAGAACCCTGTGGACCAGTCGAAAACGGCATTGTCGCGCTGGTCGGCTTTTGTAAAAAGGGCCTCTTACGGCTTTTTCGCTTGGTTCGGCTCGTGGGAACCTGGCCTACAAGGGTCGCGCTGAGCTCTGCAACAGCCACGACCGTTTGCTTAACCAAGCTATGGGACGAATAATCCGCACGCTATTCCGTCTAACAACTTTGCTACTGCCCGCATGCGGGCCGCGCGAAAAGGTAAAGGTAGAATACTACCCCACGGGGGAGGTTAAATACCGGGCACCCCTTGATGGGCAAGAGTTGGTGAATGACACGGCGAAATACTTTTACAAAAACGGCGCGCCAAGCGACGTTCTGCCTTATCGCCATGGCCGGCTTGACGGACTGGTAAAAAGGTATTACCCCAGCGGGCAGCTCGAGTCCACCGAGACCTGGAAAAACGGAGAACGGTTTGGGCCGGAAAGGTTTTATTACCCGACTGGCCAACTTAAAAACAAGGGGTTCCGGTACGGAAGCATCCATCGGGACACGACGCGCTCGTATCACCCCAATGGCGAAGAGAGCCAAATGATTGCGTACAACGACCAGGGGCGCCGAGTGGACTTCGGGGTGTGGCGTCCGAACGGACAGGTTGACACCACGTACACCCGTCCTTTTTTCATTACGGACCGCGACACGTTGCCCGAAGGCCAAGATTACGCCTTTGAAGTGGTGCTGGGCAACCGGCGTTCTGATGCGGTGAATGTAAAAGTGCTGCGTCCTTCGACCGGGGTAGACAGCACGAAAGGCGTGTATTCCCGCACCCGGTTCCTCATCCGCCGCCCCACGCGTGGTCGGCATTCGGTAACGGTGGAAGTGCTCAACATTTGGAGGGCTCACAAAGGGAGCGATACCCTCTGGTACAACAATTTCAAACCGATGAGTAAATCGTTCTGGGTGCTTTCAGCCCCTGGCGAGAAATAACGCTTCTTTCACCAAATAGCGCACCTTTCGCTATTCGGACCATTTAAGTGAACTTGAATAGGTATGGTCAAACCTATTGCTGCACGGTGTTCATTTGTGGAATGACAGATAGCGTGTCCACAGAACTAGCCGATTTTATCCGCCACAAGTGTGGCTTTTCGGACGAGGAAGAAATCAACTCCCATACGGGCATGTCACGCGATTTGGGCGTGTACGGTGATGATGCGGTCGAATTCCTTATCGCGTACGGCGCGCACTTTCACGTAGACGTCTCCGGCTTTATGGCCGCGGATTATTTCGATGGCGAAGGCATGGACGTATTGGGTGGGCTCCTGCGTGCAGTGGGGCTGGCCAAGAGTCGGAATCGGAAGGAACTGACCGTGGGCCACCTGCAACGAGGAATAGCAGCCCAAAGGCTGGATGAACAGGTCATTGCGGGCGGGTAACTACTCCGGTTGACACATAACTTAAAGGCTCGTTATTCGATTCGGACCCTTTCGCTGAACGACTGATTACTTTTAAGACACCGCTATCAGACGTCTGACGGCCGTAATCCCGAAAACACCCGCCCGAAGCGAATAGGCCATGAAATATCCCGCCCTAATGCCCTTGGTCGCAGCCTTGCTCGTGGGTCATCTCGCCCGCGCCCAGGCCGGGTGGGTCACGGCCCGCGGCTATGAAGGCGTCATTTTTGCGCAAGAGCATTCCGTATCCCCCGCTCCGGACCTGCCCGGGGCCCGCTTCACGCCCACGCGGGCAGAGGTGGCCGCCGCCGAAGCCATCCTGGCCCGTCAACTTGCCGCCGCCAACGCGGGCGCGCCGGAGCAGGGGGGCGGGTGTCCGCTCATTCACCGGCGAACCCGTGCCTACTGGCGGCAGTACGTGGGTTTTGTCAACGGGCAAGGCCAGAAGGTGATTTGGGTCAACCTGCTCTGGAAAGACCCGGCCCGCCGGTCCGCCTTGGCGCAGCACGTGGTGCAGGTGCTGGACGGGTGCAGTTACTACTGGAACGTCAAAGTAAACCTCTTAACCGGCCGCTTGTACGAGTTGCGCATCAACGGGAGGGCATAAACCCTCTTTCAGCTGAACGAAGCGGGTTTACCTTGCTACCGTTTACTTGAACGCAGCAACATATTTGCTTGAGCGACGAAGTGGCGCAGGCGGCGTGGTAAATACCTTCGCGCTCCAACGTTCTTTCCCCTGTCACATGATGCCCCTCCTCACTCGGGTCGGCGCACTGCTCTTGCTCGTGGGCGGCGGGGCGTGTTCACCCCGCCGCCTTGTAACCAACCACTACTACGTGCTGAACGACGTCCCACAGCGGAATATGATGCTGCGGCTCGACCAGGACGGCCGGTATGTCTTGCGGAATCGGGTGCACGGGTCCTTGGCCTTCGGCGCAGAAGGCAGGTGGGTGTCCCTGGCAAAAGGGCGGCTCCTGCTGCTAAAAGCGCAGGACAGCCTCGGCGTATCGGGCACGAGTGCGCGGGTTGCCGCTCCCTACGGCGAAGCCCTGGACCTGCAAAAAGCCTTGGACAACCGCGCGTATATCTTCCCGGCCATGCACCACGACACCGTGGTGGTGCTCCCCCACCACATCCTCAACTTACACGGTTACCCATTTAAACTGAGGCGCTAAACCCTCGTTTACCTTCGGACCCTTTGATTGAACAGCGTTTCCGCCATGTTGCTGGGACAACTGCTCGCTTTGCACTACTGGCTTTTGCTGCTAACTGCCACGACCCGTCTCCCTTCATCGGTGATAAAGTAATAGGAACGCCCCGCCACTTCTTGGCTTTTGATTAATCCCGCCGTGCGCAAGGCGTCGAGTTCTTTCATCAACTGCCGGCCGTTGAGCCCGATCGTCGCGCTCAGCGCGCGGTCGAGTTGGTACCAGTACCACTCCCCGTCGTGTTTCTGGATATAGGTCAGCAGATGCAAGCGGAATTGGAAGTCGTCCAGCATGCTGTAAACTTATTCAATACGCTCGTTCTTGCATTTGGACCCTTTTCTTAAACCAATGCCTAGTTACAGCGGGCATATGGAATAGCTTGCGGGGAGATTACCCGAAAGCCTGCCGATGAATACGCACAAACGAGAAAACATCTATAACCTGCCGGCGGCCGAACGCTACGGCTACCTGATTCGCACCGTGGCCGACGCCGAGGCCATCTGGGTCATTCGGGACGGCACCCAAACGGTGCTGGTTGGAGAGGCAACGGCCCAGGACTTGATTCCGGTGTGGCCCGAAGAGGCGTTTGCGCAGCGGCATTTGACCGGCGAATGGGCCGACTACCGTGCCGAGGAAATCCCCCTAGATGACTTCTTGCCCTGGTTGGATGAGTTACAAGCCGAAGGAGTCGCCATTGCGGCCTTTCCCAAAGAGAACATGCAAGGAATTGTGGTGGAGGCCCGCGAATTGAAAGCTCATCTGCTGCACGAACTCCAGCAATACGAGTAGCTAACCCCTCGTTTTGCTCTTCCGACCCTTTCCCTAAACTAGCCAGTATCTTGCTACCACGACGTCAAGTCGTTTCGGCCGTACCTGCTTACGCCCCGACGCGTTATTAGCGCCCATTCCCATGATGTTGCTACGCCCGGTTGCTTGGTTCTTGCTGATTGGAATTCTTGGGTGCCAACCCCAGGCCGGCCACACCCCTGCCTTTGCGCCCACTGGCGGGGAGGGCTTTGCCGTTCCCGTGCTGACCCAAGCCCCTTCCGCCATGCGGCACCCAAGGTCCAACGCTCCGGATACCGTGCTCCGGGTGTGGCCTTCCTTTGTGGGGCGGTATGCCTTTGCCCCCTCCATAGCCCTGGAACACCCCGACAGCGTCTCTGGGAGGGACTACCTTGCGGGCCGGGAGTTGAACCGGCTGGAAGAATCCGACTCGCTGACCACCGACGGCTTGGAGGTCTTGGCTGACTATGGCCGCACCATCCTCGACGTGCCGCTGGCCGACTCCGTTGCCCACCGGACGTATCCGGTGTACGTCGCCAACGCCACCCCCCGAACCAAGTACCTCTACGGCTGGAGTTCGGGGGTGTACGCCATTCAGGAAGCCAAGGACCGGGCCGGGTTCTGGCGGCCCATTGAACGGATGGGCAGTGCCTGGTGTGGCAACGGGGCGTGGGCCCTGGCCCTTCGGTCCCGGCACATGGCGGTCTTCTTGGCGCGGAAGTACGACGGCCCCTTCGCCACCCGCTTGCGCATCCGCCTGCAGAACGGTGAGAGCCGCTACGTCACCGGGTCGTACCCCGGGCGCATCGACGAACGGCAATTCACCGTGTCACGGCAAGAATTTCACTACTTAGAGGAAAATCACTTGGCGTTTTATCCCTTGTATTTCGGGGCCAAGCCGGACGCCCTGGACTCGATTGAGCAGCGGCAGTGGCGGAAGAGCGACGGATACCGCCTGATGGGGAACCCTTGACCCGCTAACCGCGGTAACCGTACCTAGGGTACGAAAAAGGCTCCTTTGATTGCACGGGCTGCGTTCAGGGCTCGACCGTTTTTGTAGACGGGTATTCTTTTGCTTGTGTGATGAACGATGTTCGCGAAAGGCTTTGCAAAGGGCCTCCAGAGGTTTTTTAAGGAGCCGGCTGGTAATTGCAAAATTGGCCGCGCACTACTTGGAATAAAGTTGTAGTGTTGCTCAACAAAAAGGCGTACAGGGTGCGGCCGTCTGCCGACAGCCGACGGCAGTTAATAACGGGGCCATTTTTTCTGCACGTGATGCAGGGCCGTTGGTTGGGGGCAGAACCAAAGCCGTAGATCACACCGATCACTTGGGCGGAATCTGCGCTCACCTGGAGCGTATACTCCGCCCCGGTTTCCTCAAAGCCCCCTGAAGGCAAATACTTAACCGTCCGCTCCACGCTGCTTACATCATGGTCGCCGTTGGCATAGTAGCGCCATTGCCCCACCTTTCGACCTCGCACGTAGTTCCCTTGTGCTGCCAGTCCTCCCCACGGATATAAAAACACCCAGTGCCCCCTCTTAAGCCCTTGGGCATCCGTTTGATTGTGCTGGGGGTGCTGCGCTACTTGTGCGCTTAGATGCCCGGAGGCGGTTAGCAAAAGCGCCGAAAGGAGCAGGATTTGGTTAATGATAGGCCTGATGCTTCGAAAAATCATGAGGGGAAAGACGTGAAGAAGTCGTTTGCCTACTTGCGATGCATAAAGTGTTAAGTATGCACAATACGCAGCTAGTTGCACGCTAACGCTCCTAATTCTGAATTGGGCGCGTTTAACTTTCGACCGTTTTCCTATACACTAGCCCGCTGATGCAACAATCCCCCACGGCTCAAGAGGCTATCCGGCAATGCTTCGAAGACGATGATGTTTTCTTTGAATGCCTGCTCTTGGAATACAACTACGCGCCCACCGCGCACTCCTTCACGTGGGTCGGTGCGCCTGGCCTGTTTTTCGGACCTGACCGGCCCGGGCGCTTGTTTGTCCGGCTGCATTTCACCGGCGTTTCAGAATTTCAGCACCCCTACCCGACGGGACCAGGCACGGCAATGACAGAAGCGACGCATTCGTTTTTCGCGCCCGACTACAAGGGAACGTACGAGTCAGAAGAAAGCCGCCTCACCAATCAGGATGGCCGCTACCACCTAACCATCACGTTGCCCCATCGGTTGGGAACCCTGCACTTTCACTTTGTCGAGGTGGAGGTTTCGTTTTTATTGGCCACCCCGGTGCCAACGGGCGAAACGGTCACGTACGTTTCGCCAACGCAGCAAGTCCTGGATTTCTATCGGCCGTTTAGCTCCCAAAATGACCGCTGACGAATGACCGTTTACGAGTCGGAGGCGAACCCTCCTTCGATTAAACGGAGCGCGTTTACCTTCGGACCGTAAACGTAAACGTGTACCATCTTTTAGAAGTGGTATTTCTTACAAAACGGGTGGCTTGTAGCGCGCTAAGGATTGGAATGGGCCTGGTTTAGCATGGAACTGGCGGTGCTCTAACACCTGGCAGGCCTCGGAAATACGCCACGTTTCTTGGCTTCCCGTCACAAAGTTCGTATCCCGGTAGCGCCACCCGGCGGGCCCCGCTACCCCGTCACAATCCCCGCCCGTGCGGCCGGATTCGACGGTTTCGCCAATTCGAATGAACGTGCCGGTTTGGCACCGGAACACGGTGCGGATGCGCCAAAACCAGTTGCTGGCGCTGTAGTGGTCCAGCACCAAGGTGCCGCGTTGAATGAGGACGCGGCGAAACGTTTCGTGGTCCTGGCCCCCACGGCCCAGCACCGCGTGAGTGGAACGGGCCGCGAGCTGGTACCCGGTGGCCGTGCCCCAGAGCACCACCAACACCCGTTCCGGCCGCCGCGGCGCAGTGGCGGCGGTGTTGCGTAGGCAGAGCACCAGCGCGGCGTCGGAGCGGCCGTCGCCGTTCAAGTCCCCCACGGCGCGGCCGAAAGGGAATGGCTCGTACCCCGTAGGAATAAATGCCTCGAGGGGCAAGCTATGCGCGGATGACAACGCGGCCATTTGGACAGGTTCCAGCCCGGTTAATCCGTGCAAGTGAAACCCCCACATGCAAATAGCTGGCGTCAGCGACGGAAAGTACATGGATGTAAAGAAAGGCTCGTTTCAATAAATGGCCGCGCTTTCGACCGTTTTCTTGAACCGATAATCCTGTACCATCGTGAAAATATGAGCAACCTTTTCTTGTACTTTAGCATTTGCTTAAATACGAGAAAAGAATTTTGCTCCCTTTCCCAATGGATACCCCTTCCTGCGGTCGGGTCTTTGCTGACACCAACTACATTCAGCAGTGCCAGCAACGTCTCAATCAGGCCGCTCCCGCGCTTAGCTCGCTCGCCCACGTGCTGGCCTTGGCTGGCAACGAAGTGCGCCTACAAATGCTTTTCCTGCTCGCCGATGAGCAGCTCTGCGTGTGCGACCTGGCCGACGTGCTCCAAATGACTATTTCGGCCGTGTCCCAGCACCTGCGCAAGCTCAAAGACGGCGGTGTCGTGACCGCCCGCAAAGCGGGCCAGACGGTGTTTTACACCCTCAGCGCCGAACACCTGCCGGTGCTGCAGCCCCTGTTGGCCCGCCTCACCACCCAACCCGAACCGGCCCTATGAACAATGCCCCCGTCCAACCGTCCAAGTCATTGTTTGGCGCCGGCTTATTGGCCGCGCTGGCCGCCTCGCTCTGCTGCATCACCCCGCTGCTGGCTGTGGTCGGCGGGCTCGGCGGTGCGGCCAGCGCCTTCGCCTGGCTCGAACCCTACCGCCTCTACCTGGTCGCCCTCACCGTGGGCGTGCTCGGCTTCGCCTGGTACCGCCAGCTGCGCCCCGCGCCAGTGGCCGCCGACTGCTGCGCCGTGCCCACGAAGAGCTCCATCATGCAGTCAACGGGCTTCCTGGCGTCCGTTACGGTCCTGGCAGTCCTGCTGTTGGCCTTTCCCTACTACGGCGCCAAACTTTACCCCACCACTAAGCCCACTGTTCAGGTGGTCAGCCCCCCCGGCGGCGCCCCCATCTGGCAAACCCGCACCTACCGTATTCAGGGCATGACCTGCGAAGCCTGCGCCCACCACGTCGAGCAGGCCGTGCAGCAAGTGCCCGGCGTGCAGTCCGTGGCCGTTTCCTACGACCAAGCTACTGCCCAGGTGCGCTACAACAGCGCCCAAGCCCAGCCTGCCCAGGTCGAAAGCGCCATCAACGGCACCGGCTACCACGTCCAGAACCCCACCCACTAACCGCCGCCCCATGACGCCGACCCAACCCGTCACCCTCACCTCCGTGCTCACCTGCCCTGCCTGCCAGCACGCGCAGGCCGAGCAGATGCCCACCGACGCCTGCCAGTGGTTTTACGAATGCACCAGCTGCCACACCCTCTTGAAGCCCCTGGCCGGCGACTGCTGCGTGTACTGCTCGTATGGCTCGGTCCCGTGCCCGCCCATCCAAGAACAAGGCCCAAGTGCCTGCGGTTGCTGCTAATTATTTCCTC
Source organism: Hymenobacter segetis (assembly GCF_054776495.1). NCBI lineage: Bacteria > Pseudomonadati > Bacteroidota > Cytophagia > Cytophagales > Hymenobacteraceae > Hymenobacter > Hymenobacter segetis. The sequence goes on from NZ_BAAHBV010000004.1 coordinate 25,271, forward strand.
CTTTTACTTTTCTGCAATTATCTAGACAGTGTCTGGATAATTACTCCTGTTGCGATTCCGACCGTTTACCTAAACGCAACTCCTGCTCCTGTTCGGTGTCTTCATTCGTTCACCTTTCCATTGGTTATGCAACGCACTCCTTTTCTCCTGCTTGGCGTGGCGCTCCTGAGCCTTTACGGGTCCGCTTCCGCGCAAACAACGCCAGCCCCTCCACCCAAAACCCTCCCGGGGAAAGGGGGGCTGCGCCCTAAAAGCGCGGCCGCGCCCACGCGCACAGCCCCTACCGCGGCCTTTAAAATTGACACCGCCGCCCTTCGACGGTCCGGTCGCCCGGCGGACCGAATTCCAAGCCGCCCCCGAGTGAAGGAATAAGGTAGGTGAACGCCGTTGAGGCAATTGCTCCAATTTCTGAACGAAGCGCGTTTAAGCCACGACCGTATTCGTGAACCTCTATTCTTATTCAGTCCGCATGGCGTTGTACCTCTCCCGCTTAGAATTACAGGCCCGGGTTCACGCCGGCAAGGAAGTCGAACAATGGATGGGTCATGCCGACGAAGGCGATTACACGGTAATTAAGTGGCTTTGCCTAGCGCCAGAGGACGGGCACCAGTACAGCGTCAATTACCTCGAATCGTTCGATGAAGGCGACGAAAACTGGCAGCTCGTGCCCGAGTTCTCCCTATTGGACCCCGATGCCGAGGAGCGTGCGGCCTTTGATTCGGTGGAAGAAGCCGTTGCATACGCCGTGCAGATCTACGGCGCTTCGCCGGACCGATTTGTCCCGGGAGGCATGTTGGCCCAGGAGTACGCTCGGTACTGGCAAGGCAAAAACGCCTCTGCCAAGTGAACGCTCTGGACCGTCTTGATAAGTTGACATAAGCTGAGATGCAGGCCGTTTGAAGGATTACTAATACCTTCCGCCAATGAAAGAAGTGCCGCCCGTCAACCTGCCCTACGACTACCGCAATCCCACCCAGCCGCATGTGCCACCGCCGGCCCTACCGCGGGTGGAGCCCGCGCCGCCCACTGGCCGTGTACTGCTGCCACGGCCAGTCGCGCCCACGGTTAAGCCCCCCCGGAAGGCCAAGCGCAAAGTCGCGTTCCTGGTGGAGCGCACGCGGACGGGCTACTCGGCCCACGCCGAAACGCATGGCATCAATACGGTGGGCACTACCGTAGCCGAACTGAAGGCCGCGATGGTCGAGGCAACTAATCTGTGTTACCAGGACGAAGGATTGGTTTACACAGTGGACGACTTGGCCATCACCCCCGACGTGGCGCAGTTCTTCGAGTATTACCATGTGCTCAACCCCGAGGCACTGGCCATCCGCATCGGCATGTCCGCGCAGCTGCTTACCCAACTGGTCCGCGGCCATCGTAAACCGACACGCCGGGAAGCAACTCGTATCCTGGCGGGACTAAAGGACCTCGGGCAGGAACTCGCAGCATTGGAGCCACTCTAAGATGACCATGGGGGCCGTTTGGCTAAACCTATGCTAGGTTAAGTACATTGTGCGTTAATGCTGTTGGTCGTCAATGAGGGCCTTCACTAAGCGTGAAAACGCCTGATTCCCGATGTGTAACGCGTCTTTTGAAAGCTGCAGGGAGTGGGCAATTTTGACGGCGCGGCGTATTTCCTGCCATTCCGTGACGGTCCATCGGGCCGGCAGCAGTTCCTCGCCAACGCGCGCCAATAGCCATTCCCGCTCGACCAGGTACTCGACCTTTCCAATCACCTGTGGGGGCTGTGGATAGCCGTACAGCCGGGCAAACTGCTTTTTTGTGACCCCTTGGTAAAACCGGAAGTGCGATTCGTGGCGCTGGTTTTCGGGGATGTGGTCATAACAGGCAACCCATGTCCGAAAGCGAAGCGGCAATACGTTGCGAAGGGGTGGCGGGAACTGCTCGACCGGATTCATGCGGCCAAGTTCGCAGGATTCCCCTGCTTTCGCAGCTTCGACTATTAACGTGAACGGCAATTCTACTTTGTTACAAGTGGTAAGCCTTGTAGGCATAACCAGATGAACTTCTCGCATGATGACAGAACAGCATAACCTCGTTTCTGACAGTAAGCCACCGGAACGCTTTACCACGCTTATCGAGCTGCTTGCGGCTATCAAGCGTCGGCCGGCCATGTACCTGAGCAAGAATTATATCTCATGCCTCAGAGCCTTTTTAGACGGATGGTTCCTCTTGGCTTATCAATACGGTATCGACTTCGATGCCGAGTGCATGGGGGCGTTTCAGGATTGGATCGTCGCCAAGTATGGTATTACCACCAGCCACGGGTGGGCCAATATCATTTTGTTCTACTCGCAAGATGAAAGCACGGCGCTCAGGGATTTTTTCACGCTGTTTGAAGAATGGCAGGCGGGCGTGGACGTCAAGGCCTGACATCGACCCTCCAATTTTTGAACGGAGCGCGTTTAAGCCACCACCCTTTTATCAAACTGGTAGCCAATGTTTCAGTACTTGCGCCCATGAATCCAGCCGCACCATTACCACCGTTATCGCTTTCGTTCCGGGTCGGAATTGCCCTCGTTGCGTTGGTGGTGGATGTGCTGGCCGTTGGGTGGCTGCTGCTGGAAGGCACGGGCTTCGAAATCCACGACACGCCCGATTTAATGGCTTCCCATCGCCTATCTGCGGGAGCCAAAGGGCTGCTCGCCGGGCTGCTGCTGGCCAATGGGGGCCTGCACTTGTTTTTGCGGCATACGCACAAACGCCAGGCGGCCCGTTGGTTCGGCATAGGGGCCTTGCTTCCCATGATTCTGCTCGTGCTCAGCCTTTGGAATGGCTAACCCGCGGGTTGCTTTCCATTCCCGTGCGTATACCCACCATGCTCCCTTCTCCTCCGGCCGACGCCACGCGCGTTAACCTCTCTTCCACAGTGGAAGTCAATTACTGGTGTCAAGCCCTGAACTGCACCGAAACCCGCTTGCGCAACGCCGTGCTCGCCGTCGGTCTGCTGGTCGCCGATGTGCAGGCGTACCTGCAGCGCTGAAGATGCACCAAGACGTACGTGTGCTGCTAAGACCGTTAAAATGAACGTTTTATTCGCTATTGCCATTAATCTCCGCCATGATTTCGGCGAATAGGCGAGCGGATTTTATCCGGTCTTCCAGCGCGTACATGGTGGAGGCCGTAATGAGCTCATCCGCGCTGGTTTCGGCCAAAAACGCCTGTACTTGCCTCTTTACGGTTTGCTTGCTGCCCACAAAGGAGTACTTCAGCATTTGCTGCACGGCCGGATGGTGCCACATGCCCTCCAGTTCCTCCGTCATTTCTGTGGGCGGCTGCAAAGCCTCTTTTGCCCCGCTGGTGAGCAGGGCCACGAACATGCGGATGAGGCTAGTAAACTGTTGCTGCGCGTCCTCATCGGTGTCGGCCACGTAGGCGTTGATGCCGACGATGGTGTAAGGCTGTTGCAGCATGGCCGACGGCTGAAACTCTTCACGGTAAATCCGTATAGCATTAAGTAAATGAGTGGAAGCAAAATGGCTGGCAAAGGCATAGGGCAAACCCAGCTGGGCCGCCAGGTGCGCGCTGTCGGTACTAGAACCGAGAATATACAGGGGAACGTCGGTGCCCTCGGCCACCGGGGCACGGACGACGGCGTGCTTATTTTCTGGCGAGAAGTACTCCTGGATTTTGCTGACTTCGCGGGGGAAAGAGTGGGCTGCCTGCATGAAATCCGAGCGGATGGCCTGCGCGGTTTGCGAGTCGGTACCGGCGGCCCGTCCCAGGCCCAAATCGATGCGGCCGGGGTACAAGTGCGCCAGCGTGCCGAACTGCTCGGCCACAATCAAGGGCGAGTGATTCGGCAGCATGATGCCGCCCGAACCCACGCGGATGGTGGCCGTGTTTTCAGCGACGTAGCCGATGAGCAGGGAGGTGGCGCTACTGCCGATGTTGTCCGAGTTGTGGTGTTCGGCCAGCCAGTAGCGGGTGTATTGGTGGGATTCGGCGGCCCGGGCCAAGGCCAGGGAGTCGTGGAGGGTCTGTTGTATCGTGCGGCCCTGCGACACGATGGCCAGGTCTAAGATAGAATAGGCGACCGGTGGCTTTTCCGGGCGGTTGGACTCGTTAACAGGAGGAGGCATGGCTTCTTTAGATAAGTGCCCACGGGGGTAACAGCAGGCCAGATGCTTGAATAGCAGGATTGGAAAGCAGGCGCCGTTTAAATAGTTCGGAATCCTGGTTTTGGTAGGTCAAGATTTCCCCGCAGGGTTTCGGCCTCGTACTCTCGATGGAAAAGGCCGCGTTCCTGCAGAATAGGTACCACCAGCTCAATAAAGTCCCGTAGCCCGTGGGGGTGGTCTTGTCGAACCATGAACAGGTCGATGGCCCCGGCCTCGTACCACCGCTGTATTTCCGTGGCAACTCGTTCGGCCGAGCCCATAAACAAGGGGACGGGGGTGTGCGAGTACGGGCCCAGCGCTAGGATTTCTCGGTACTTCTGATAGGCCTCGGCATCAGTGCGGCCCACGATGGGGTTTTGCGAAATGGCGCCCACAAAGTGTTCCGGCAGCCGGCCTTTTTCAAGCAGCTTTGTTTTCAGCGCATTCGCGAGCAATACCGTTTCCTCGAAGGTGCTGCCCGCCATAAAGACGCCGTCGGTGTAGGACGTGGCTAGGTCCACGAAAGTGGGCGAACTGCCGGCCATGTACAGCACCGGCCGGCCCTGCACCGAGCGGCTCAGGTTCAACGGGCCATCCACCGAGAAGTACTTTCCCCGGAAGTTGACGGGGTGCATCTTGCGCGGGTTCAGGAAGACACCGCTTTCCTTATCCCGGGGAAAAGCGTCGTCCTCGTACGTGTCCCAGAGGCCCAGCAGAATTTCCAGAAACTCCTGGTGCATGGGGTATTGGTCGGCTTTGCCGAGGTGACCCCGGCTGAAGTTCACCATCCCACCCGGATTGGAGGTGATGGCGTTCAGCGAGGCCCGGCCCTTGCTGAGTTTGTCCAGCGACAAGACCTGCCGGGCGAGGTTGTAGGGGTCGTTGTAAGACGTTGAGGCCGTCAAGGAGAGGCCGATGCGCTCCGTTTTCATGGCGAGGGCAGACATGAGCGTCCCCCCTTCGAACATGCTCAGGTAGTAGGGAATGTTGCCGGGGCCGACGTGGCTGACGTCGTACAAAAACAGGGTTTCGAACTTAGCCTGCTCCGCCAGCTGGGCCTGTTGAATGAAGAAATCAATGTTTTCGCCGGCGTCGGCGGGCATATCGGGGTGTCGCCAGGAGGAGAAATTCCACCCCGGCCCATCAATGACTGCGGCCAGCTTTAACGTTTTTCGGTTGGTCATTACAAGGAGTATAAATGCGTGTTTTTGCCCCGGCAGAACCTTCTCTGCAAGCCAAGGGTCTGGCCGATGATATCCAGCACCTGCATGTCCTTTACCCCGTTACCGCTGATTCCCTAATTGCAGCCTTGTGCTCCTCCAGAAACTCCCGGAGGGTCTTGGCGGGTCTGCCCAGGACGTACGGAACATCGTTTTGCACCATGGACATGTAGGACATTCTACCGTCGAGCATCTGCGTGACAAAGTCAATGTTGGCCTTGGCGTACCAGCTCTCCGCCCCATTGGCCAGCAGCGTTTCAATCAGCTCTTTGAAGCCTGCCAGGCCTTTGTCTTCGTGCTTGATTTCCAGGCCGGTCACCTCGCTCAACAGCGCCGCAATTTCCTGTCCGTTAAAGCTTTCTACACTTAACCAGTAATGCTGACCACCGTGACGCGCTGGCCCGTCGACGAGGGCTTTGGCGGCCACCGCCGCGATGTCGCTGGAGGCGATGTAGCCAACTCGGCGGTCGTCCCAGTAGCTGGTGTAGGTTAGATTCTTCGGGATATACAGCCCCGTGAACACCTCCATGAACATGTTCGGATGAAGGTGGGTCCAGGCAATGCCGCTGGCCTCGATGTACTTTTCAATCAGCTGGTGCCACGCAAAGTGCGCGTCGGTCGTGTCCCACTCCGCGAACACGCCCACGTGCACGATATGGCGGACGCCGGCTTTCTTGGCCGCATCTACCAGGGTCTTGCTCTGCGTGAGCATGGCCACCGTGTAGCCGGTTAGCAGAAACACCCGGTCCACCCCGGCCAGCGCTAGCGCAAAGGTTCTGGGGTCATCCAGGTCCAGGTAGTGGCAGTCTTTTCCTTCGCGGCGAAGCTGTTCTACCATCTCTTGGTTGCGCGACGTGATGCGTACGTTGACGGCTTGACCTTCCAGGTCTTTGACCACTTGACGGCCGATAGTTCCGCTGGCGCCCAAAACAAGGACAGTCGGGTGTTGCTGGTTTTCCATGTGAGTTTGCATTGAAGTTGTATTCGGTTGGTAGGGCCTGGACTGGCTAGGATTTACCTAGCTGCCGGGCGCGGTTGCCGGCTACTACTTCTTCGCGGGTGGGCCATGCTTCGCGTTGCAGCAGCTCCGAGATAATCTGGTCGCGTATCTGCGGGGCCTTGCCGGGCACAGCATTGGCCAAGGCGTGGGTTAGCTCCGGGGCCGTGAGTTCGGTGCAGTAGGCCGGCGTGCCGGGCTGCTGCCGCCACGAGTCGGCCAGGCTGCCCCCGTCCACCACGTCAAAGCCGAAGTCGTTGCAGAGGTCGGAAAGAATTTGTTTGGCGCGCTCATCGTCGCCCGCAATGGAGAGGGCAATGCGGCCGGGTGTTCCGGGCGCGGTGCCGCCGCTGGCAATCGTCTCGGCCAGCAGGTTGTTGAAGGCTTTCAGCAAGGGGCGGCCCAGCTGCTCGGCCGCCAGCACGCTCTCCGGCTGGCCCTGCTCCAGCGCCTCGATTTTCTCGTCCCGGAAGGGGTAGTAGTTGCCGGTATCCACCACGATTACCTCGGGGGGCAACGACCGGAACAGGTCCTTGGGAAACTCGTCAATTACCTTGAAAGGCACGGCGATAAAAACGAGGTCCACGTCCTGCACCACGTCATGCAGAGTGGCGGGGCTAGCCCCCAATTCCTGGGCTTTGCGGGCCAGTTCGGCCGGCTGGCGGGTGTTGGTCACTTTCACCTGATGGCCGAGAGCAGCCAGGTTTTTGGCGAGGGAGCCGCCAACGGGGCCGGTGCCAATGATTCCGATTTTCATGCAATGGGGATTGAATAGTTTATCGTTTCCCCGACGAGGGCTTGCTTCGACCCGTCTTGGAAACGCATGGTTAAGCAGTGACTTGCTGCAAGAGAGCTAACTCATCTTCAGCAACTGCAGAAAGCTTTCCAGCTCCTGCAGCTTTTCCGTGTTGATGGTCAAGTACATGTTGCGGCCTTCCTTACACGAATTCACCAGCCCTGCATCTACCAGGGCCTTCACGTGCTGCGACATGGAGGGCTGGCTGATGGGCACAAACTCATACAGATTGGCGCATCCCAGCCGCTGCGCCCGCGCAATCTCCTGCAGCATGCGCAGGCGGGTGGGGTCGCTCAGCGACTTGGCTAGCTTGACGAGGGACTTGGTATCCATGGGAATGGGGTGGGAATAGGAGGATGTCGCCTGGCATTCGATGGTCGAAGTAGGGAGGGCAAGGAAGCTGGATAAGGCTTATTACTGCCAGCCGCCGCCCACGGCCCGGTACAGCTCCACGTTGGCTTCCAGCTGGCTACGCTTCAAGGAAGCCAACTCCAGCTCGCTTTGCAGGGCGTTGCTTTGGGCCGTAATGACTTCTAGGTAGCTGGCCAGGCCGCTGCGGAAGAGCTGACCGGCGCTGGTGGTGGCCAGGCGCAGGGCCCGCACCCGGTCGGTGGCAATGGTTTGCTGGGTTTGGGTGCGGGTGACTTGCCCGAGGGCGTCGGAAACCTCGCCCACGGCCACCAGCACCTGCTGCCGGAACTGAATAACGGTGCGCTCCCGGTCCAGCTGGGCCAGCTCGTACTCGGTGCGCAGGGCGCGGCGCTGTAGCAGTGGCTGCGTGAGCCCCCCGGTGGCCAGGCCAAACAACGACGCCGGCACACTAAACCAGTTGCTGGCCTGAAAGGCGTTGAGGCCACCCTGGGCCGTAATGGAAAGCGTAGGGTACAGGGCGGCTTTGGTGTAGCCCACCGCGGCGTTGGCCCGGTCGAGGGCCAGTTCGGCGGTACGCACGTCGGGCCGTTGGGCTAGCAGGGCGGCCGGCACGCCGGCCGACGCTACCACCGGCACTTGCAGCGCCAGCAGGTTGCCGTTGCGGCGGATGCCGCCCGGAAGGCGTCCGGCCAGGATGCTCAGGGCGTTTTCCTGCACCGTGATGCCTTGCTCGAACTGCGGGATGAGGCCGGCCGCCAGCAGGCGCTGCGCCTCCACCTGCTGCACGGCCAGGGCCGTGACCTGGCCGGCCGTGAACTGCAGGCGCGTAAAGCGCAAGGTGCTGTCGGTGAGCGCGAAGTTGCGCCGGGCCACGGCCAGCTGGGTGTCCAGCAGCAAGAGGTTGTAGTATCCCTGGGCTACCTGGGCCACCACCTGGGTTTGCACGGCCTTGCGGGCTTCCTGGCTTTGCAGATAGGCGGCCCGGGCCTCGGCCGTGCGGTTGCGGATTTTGCCCCAGATGTCGGCTTCCCAGCTCACGGCCGCCGCCAGGTTGTAGTCTTCGATGTGCTTGGTGCCCAGAAACTGGCTGAGGGAAATGCCGTTCAGGCTGTTGCCCGAGGGGCGGTTGGTGGTCACGCCCGCCTGCAAGCTCACGGCCGGCACGTTACCCCAGCGCGCCTGCTTGAGGGTGGCCTCGGCCGAGGCGATGTTGCGCAGCGCCAGCTGCAGGTCGTTGTTGCGCACGGTAGCGCTGTCGAGCAGCTGCTGCAAGGCCGGCTCAGTGAAGAAACTGCGCCACGGCAGGCCCGCGATGGAGGCCGTATCGGCGGTGAGGGCCGTGCGGTAGGTGGCGGGCAGCGGCAGCGTGGGCAGCGGAATGTTCTTGGCCACGTTGCACGAGGCGGCGATAACCAGCAGGGTGGCTAGTCCCAGCGCCAGCAGGCGCCGGGGGGTATTCTTAAGAGTAGTCATGGATGTTAGCTAACTGTGGCGTGGGCCGGCACCCGGGCCGGCTTGGCCGGGACGGGCTGGGGCGGGCCACTGAGGCGCTCGTTCAAGCGTTGAAAAATCACGAACAGCAGCGGGATGAGGAACAAGCCCAGCACCACGCCCGAGAGCATGCCGCCCGCCGCCGCGATGCTGATGGAATGGTTGCCCAGGGCCGAGGGGCCCTGCGCCCCCATCATGGGCAGCATGCCGGCCACGAAGGCCAGCGAAGTCATCAGGATGGGGCGCAGGCGCGAGGCCGAGGCGTTGAGCGCGGCCCGCACCAGCGGCTCGCCCGCGTGGCGGCGCTGCAAGGCAAACTCCACGATGAGGATGGCGTTTTTGGCCAGCAGGCCGATGAGCATAATCAGGGCCACCTGCACGTAGATGTTATTGGTGATGCCAGCAAAGCCGATGGCCGCGAACACCCCGACCATGCCCGCCGGCAGCGACAGCAGCACCGCGAAGGGCAGAATGTAGCTCTCGTACTGGGCCGCCAGCAGAAAATACACAAACACCAGGCACATCAGGAACACGACGGTCGACTGGCTGCCCGACGAGATTTCCTCGCGCGTGAGGCCCGAATACTCGTATGTGTAGCCCGAGGGCAGGTGCTTCTCCGCCACCGCCTCCACGGCCTTGATGGCGTCACCGGAGCTGTAGCCCGGCTTGGGCGTCGCGTTGATAGTGAGCGAGTTGAAGAGGTTGAAGCGCGAGGCCGTCTCCGGCCCGAACACCCGCTTGAGGCGCACCAGCGTGCGCAGGGGCACCATCTCGCCCCGGTCGTTTTTCACGAAGGCCCCGTTCAGGGCCGTGGGGTCGGCGCGGTTGGCCTGGTCGGCCTGCACAATGACGCGGTAGTACTTGCCAAAGCGGTTGAAATCGGAGGCCTGGGCGCTGCCGAAGTAGGCCTGCATGGTTTGCAGCACCGCTTTTACGCTCACGCCCAGCTGGGCGGCTTTCACCTCGTCTACTTCGGCTTCCAGCTGCGGGTAGTCGGCCCGGAACGAGGTGAAGGCCACCCCAATGGCCGGCTGCTTCATCAGCTCCCCGATAAACGCCTGGCCTACCTCCCCGAGCTTGGGCAGCGAGCCGCCGGTGCGGTCCTGCAGCACCACTTCCAGCCCCTCCACGTTGCCGAAGCCCGGCACCGTGGGCGTGGTAAACACGAAGGTGTCGGCCCCTTTTATGGCCGCCGCCTTCTCGCGCATCGTCGCCATGATGGCGTTGATGTCCTGCACCGCCCCCCTCTCCTTGGTGGGCTTCAGGATGACGAATAGGGTGAGGGCCGAGGAGCTGCTGGAGGAAGTCAGAATGTTAAAGCCGCTGAGTAGGTTGATTTTGTCAACGGCTGGCATGGCTTGCAACTGCTGCTCAATCTCCTGGGCAATGTGGTTGGAGCGGTCCAGCGACGAGCCGGCCGGCAGCGCCATCGAAATGGCAATAAAGCCCTGGTCTTCGGACGGGATGAAGCCCGTGGGCGTACGCTTGGCCAGCCAGCCGGTGAGCGCCACCACCAGTACTAGGCTGCTCAACCCCACCCATTTGTGACGCACCAAAAACCGGATGCTGCCCACGTAGCGGGCAGTTAGCCGCTCAAAGCTGCGGTTGAAGCCCGCAAAGAAGCGCGTCTTGAACGTGCTGGGCGCAGGGTGCTCGGCGTCGTGCTCGTGCGGGGTATGCTTGAGAAAGAGCGCCGCCAGCGCCGGGCTCAGGGTCAGCGCGTTCACGGCCGAGATGACGATGGCAATGGCCATGGTAAAGGCAAACTGCCGGTAGAATACGCCGGTCGAGCCTTCCAGAAAGCCCACCGGCAGAAACACGGCGGCCATGACCAAGGTAATCGAAATAATGGCCCCCGTAATCTCGCTCATGGCGCTGGTGGTGGCTTCTTTGACCGAGTGGGTGCCTTCTTCCAGCTTGCTATGCACGGCCTCGACGACCACAATGGCGTCGTCGACCACAATGCCAATGGCCAGCACCAAGGCAAAGAGCGTGAGTAAGTTGATGGTGAAACCCATCAGCTGCATGAAGAAGAACGTGCCCACGATGGCCACCGGCACGGCAATGGCCGGAATCAGCGTGGAGCGGAAGTCTTGCAGGAAGATGAACACCACCAGAAACACCAGAATAAACGCCTCGACCAGCGTGTGTTCGACCTGCTCGATGGACAAGTCCAGCGCCACTTTGGTGCTGTACATCGTTTGCTGCTTCACGCCGGCGGGCAGGTTCTTTTCCAGCTTCTTCATCACCTTGCCCACGGCAATCTGCAGCTCGTTGGCGTTGGAGCCGGCCGCCTGAAACACGCCGATGTTAATGCCCGGCTTGCCCGAAATGCGCACGTTGCTGTTGTAGGAGGCCGAGCCCAACTCGACCCGCGCCACGTCCTTGAGGCGCAGCATCGAGCCGTCGGCGTTGGCCCGGATAATCATGTTTTCGTAGTCCAGGGGCTGGCTGCGCTTGCCTTTGTACTTGATGACGTACTCAAAGGCTTCCTGGCTGCTTTCGCCCAGGCGGCCGGGGGCGGCCTCCAGGTTCTTGTCCTGAATGGCGGCCATCACCTCGCCCGGGGTGAGGTTATAGCTGGCCAGCTGGGCCGGCTTCAGCCAGATGCGCATGGAGTAGGCGCGGTTGCCCCCAAACAGCACCGTCGACCCCACGCCCGAAATGCGCTTGAGCTCGGGCACCAGGTTGATTTGGGCGTAGTTGTCCAGAAACGTCTGGTCGTATTGCTTCGGGTCTTCTGAGTATAGGTTCAGCAGCATCACGAAGCTGTTCTGCTGCTTGGCCACGGTCACGCCCTGCTGCACCACCTCGGCCGGCAACTGGCTGGTGGCCTGGGCCACGCGGTTTTGCACGTTCACGGCCGCCTGGTCGGGGTCGGTGCCCAGCTGGAAGTTGACGCTAATCACCAGCGAGCCGTCGTTGCTGGCCGTCGAGCTCATGTACACCATGTGCTCCACGCCGTTGATGGCTTCTTCCAGCGAGGGCGCCACTGAGCGCAGCAGCGTTTCGGCGTTGGCGCCGGGGTAGAGCGCCGTGACTTGCACGGCCGGGGGCGCAATGTCGGGAAACTGCTGAATGGGCAGTTTCCACAAAGCCAGCGCCCCCACTATCACCAGCAAAATGGAGATGACGGTTGAGAGGACGGGCCGCTCAATAAATACCTTAAACATGAGACGAGTAGCTTATTACAACGTAGAGGAAGCCGCGGCCTTGCCCGTGGTGAGGCTGACGCTGGCCGGAGCCGGCGCGGTGGGCTGAATAATCTGGCCTTCCTGCAAGTGGTCCACGCCTTGCAGCACAATCCGGTCGCCGTTTTTCACGCCCTCGCTTACCAAGTAATTCGCGCCATTCTTGCCCTGAATGGTGATGGCCCGGCGGCGGACGCGGTTGCTGTCGCCCACGGCGTACACGAACACCTTATCCTGCATCTCGATGGTGGCCGCGGCCGGCACCAGCAGCACGTTGGGGTGTGGCAGGGCCAGGCGGATGGTGCCCGTGTTGCCCGAGCGGAGCAGGCCGTCGGCGTTGGGGAAAGTGGCCCGCAACGTGACCGAGCCCGTTGTGCGGTCAAATTGCCCGGCTACCACATCCACCTTGCCCCGCGTAGGATAGGTGCTTTGGTCGGAAAGCACCAACGCCACGGGGGGTAGATGCCGGAGCTTTTCTTGCAGGGTGCGGCCCGCGTACTGGTTGCGGAAGGTGATGAAGTCGTCCTCGCCCAGCGCGAAGTAGGTGTGCACCTCGTGCACGTCGGAGAGCTGTGTCAGGGCCTGGGCATCGGTGGGACCGACCAGGCTGCCCTGCTTGGTTTGCAGCCGCCCCAAAAATCCGCTCACCGGCGCCGTAATGGTGGTGTAGCCCAAGTTGATTCGGGCGCTGTTGACGGCTGCCTTGGCACGCTGCAGGTTGGCCTGGGCCACGGTGAGGGCTGCCTGGGCCGTTTTAAGCTGCACCTCCGACACGACCTTGTTTTGCACCAGCGGCGCGTACCGGTCCACTTCGACCTGGGCGCTGGTAACGGCCCCAGCCGCCGCCTGCTGGGCGGCCACGGCATTGTTGAGTTGCTCGCGGTAGGGCGCGTCGTTGATTTTAAACAGGGGCTGGCCTTTGCGCACCGCCGCGCCCTCATCCACCAGGATGCGGTCGAGCACCCCCGCTACCTGCGGGCGAATCTCCACGTTGACGACGCCCTCAATAGAAGCCGGGTAATCCTGGTAGGTGATTGCGGTGCCGGTATGCAGGGCTTGTACTGGCAGGGCCGGCGGGGCCAGTGCCTGTTGCGGGGCTTGTTGCTCCGCGCAGCCCGCCAGCAGCACGCTGCCGGCTAAAAGAGAAGATAGTTTCATGGAAAAATGCGGCCCAGAGAAGGGTACTGAGTGAAATGCGAGGTGCGTTGGAAGGGTAGTAATTGGCCTTAATACATTATATAATAAGCATGTGCTTATGTAATAAGGCAAAAAAAGCCTGGACAAATGCATATGCTGGCAGCGAGTACCCTTCTTATTACGTTTCAGCAAAGGTACTACCCATAAATGCATAAGCAATCGATAATGTTTTTAAAGATGTAAAAACCGCTGACGATAACGCCAGCGGTCCACGGGATTTGTTAGGCTTTAACAGTAGCCGGTTTGAGCAGTTGCAGGAAATCTTCCAACTCCTGCAATTTTTTGGCATTGATGGACATGTGCATATTCCGGCCCTCTTTGTGCGACTCAATTAAGCCCGCATCTCCCAAGGCCTTAAGGTGCTGAGACATCGAGGGCTGGCTGATGGGCACATGTTGAAACAAGTCGGCACACACGGCGATATCCCCTTTTGCAATTTCCTGCAACAGGCGAAGACGGGTGGGGTCGCTTAGCGACTTAGCTAATTTGACGAGGGACTTGGTATCCATAGGAGACAAAGGTACGCAATGTTTTTAACTCATGCGCATGGATTAATGTTTTGTAATTGCTAGCTAAACAACTCTTGAACCATCCAATAACCGGTGGCGAGAAACGACTCAGAGAACATACGTTTCTGGCCGTGTGAACATTCGTTTAAAGCCTCCAAAAAACGAGCGTTTTTTGGAGAACTGGGGGAGTTTACGAAACTCATCTCCTCAGCACGTTTCGTAAACGTTGAATCGTAGACGGGTTTCTTAAACTCTCCCGGGCACTGCAGCAGCTGGTGGGCACCTGGCTTCGGGCCGCTGCGAGTAGTTTAGCAAAGGGAGCGTTTTCGCAGTAGAGCCTGGTACTGAGGTGGTCTAGCTAGGCCGGACAGAGTTGGGACGTTGTTTGAAGTTGGGTTTCGAAGTGGTTGGGCGAGCGGTAGCCGAGGGCGGAATGGCGGCGCTCGGCGTTGTAATAGGCGATGTGGTGGCTGATTTCAGGCTTGGCTTCGGCCAGGCCGGGGAAGCTGCCACCGTCCAGCAGCTCGGCTTTGAAGCGGCTCCAAAAGAATTCGGCATGGGCATTATCGTAGCAGTTGCCGCGCCGGCTCATGCTCTGCTGCGCGCCGTAGCGGGCAAGCAGTTGCTTGAAGCGGGTGGCCGTGTACTGACTGCCCTGGTCGGAGTGCACGACGAGTCCAGCTGGCGGGCGGCGCACCACGAGGGCCCGGCGCAAGGCCTCGCTGACCAGGTCTTCGGGCATGGTGTCGCGCACGTTCCAGCCCACGATTTTACGCGAGCAGCGGTCGAGCCAGACGGCCAGGTACAGCCAGCCGCCGCCCTGGCGGGGCAGGTAGGTGATGTCGCCCTGCCGGGTACGACCCACCCACACCCGGTTGGGGGCCGTGGGGGCCGGCTGGCCCGGCAAGCGGTTGGGCGCGGCGCGCACGGCCGGGTCGGAATTGGTGGTGCGCGGCACGAACGAGCGCGGCTGCTGCGCGCGCAAGCCATGGGCTTTGAGTACGCGGCGGATGCGCCAGCGCCCCACGGCGTGGCCCTGGGCCTGCACTTCGGCCCGCAGCCGGCGCGTGCCGTAGCGCTGGCTGTGGTCGGCAAACGCTTCGCGCACGGCGACTTGCCAGGCCGGCTCGGTAACGGGCCGGCCCTGCTGCCGATGCCAGGCGTAGAAGCCGCTAGGGGCCACGCGCAGCACCTGGCAGAGCTGGCGCACGGGCACTTGGGCCCGCTGCCGGGCAATGTGCTGGTACACGCTCACGGGGTCGGCTGGGCAAAGATGGCCAAGGCTTTTTTTAAAATATCGAGCTCCTGCGCCAGCCGCTTGTTGGCGGCACGCAGGGCGCGTACTTCCGGGTCGCGGGCCACTTCCTCGCTGCCCACCTCGGCCACGACTTGCGCCTGTTGCCAGCGGTAGAGCAGTTTGGGGCTGATGCCCTACCGGGTACGACCCAGCTGCCGCGCCGCGGCCAGCGTGCTGCGACTCTCGCTGGCCAGGCGCAGCGCTTCAGCCTTAAAAGCCTCGTCGTATTTACGTCGTTTGTCGGGCGGTGCCCCGTTGGTTTTGGTTGCCATAACAGAAGAAATATACGTCCTTCTTCTGTCCGCCATGCCTAGACCACCTCTCTTTCTGCTTCGATGGGGATGTACTGTTTGATTTTCGGTTGGTAATTGACATACATGAACTGGCCTCTGGTCACGCCGGTGATGCTCAGCACCAAGCTGGTCTGCCCATTTAACTTTTGTACCAAACTTTTAACCAAGGCCATTTTTCAGGCTCTGCGGCATGTGGTCCGGCTACCTGCGCATAGGCGCTTTGCGGCGGCAGTGGTCCTGGGATTGGCGGGCTACGCGGTGGCCCCGGCCGAGTTGACCAGCGAGGGGCGGGCCGTGGTAGCTTGGGACGCTTTCGCAAGCGGCTGGCTGCTGCTGCTCTGGCCCATCATGCTCACGGCCGATGCCGGGCTGACGCGAGTCGCCGGGGGCCATGGTGTCGTTTGGCTTCGTGCTGCTGGCCCTGTCCAGCAGCCTGGCGGCGGTGGTGCTACTGCTGAGCACCGGCATGATGCCCACGCTGCCGGCCGCCACGCGGGGACTGCACGTGGCCCTGGCCGTGGGCGGCGTGGCGGCGGCCTGGCTGCTGTTGCACCGGTGTTTGCGCTGCGCTACGCGCATCTGTACTACGACAAGCCCCCCGCGCCCGGCGGCCTCACCATTCCCGACGGCTCACCGCCCCCGCGCTATCTGGATTTTGCCTACTTCGCCTTTGTGATTGGGATGACGGCCCAAACGGCCGACGTGAGCATCTATGACCCGACCATAAGGGCTACCGTGCTCGTGCACGGCCTACTGGTGTTTGCGTTTAACACGGCAGTAGTAGCCCTCAGCATCAGCGGGTTGATGGGCGTCCTGTAATGGGCCAGCGGTAATAGAGCTGCGGTTGCCAAGGCCAGGGAAATGTGCTTGTTGTGAAGCGGGGGCCTGACCGCGCCGCGCAAGCCCTGCCCTTCCATCCGCGAGCCCGGTGCCCCGTAAGGTTTGCCCGTTGCCGGCGTCTGCCTACCCGTTCCCCACCGCTTCCCCGGCGAGGGTTTCCCGTTTTTGGTAGTGTTATGAGTATCCTGCGTTTTTCATCCCCCCTCCGGGCCGCTCTCGTGGTGGCTATTACCTTATCATCCTGGCTGGAAGCCCCAGCAGTCGCGGCCGCACCGTGTTGCGCGGCGCACGAGCCCGACGCACCGGGTGCAGTTGCCGAGCCGGGCCGCCGGGCCGCCCCGTGGTCGTTTATGGCCCCGGCGGCCCACCTGACCCACCTTGCTCGCGCGGGGCGGGCTGACGGCAGCAGCAAGCAGTTCGATTACCGGGTGCAGCAACACGTCTGGCTGACGGGAGGGGTGCACATGCTGCCCACGGGCATCCCCTTCAGTGCCGAAACCAGCAATGCCGACCGCACGGCGTATTCGCAGGCCGGCTTGGGCCTGGGCTACACGATTTCGCCCGCCGTGCGGGCCATTTCTTGCTGGAGCACCGGTTTGGGCCGCTTTAGCGCGACGCCCGGCCGCCAATTTACCGTGGGCGTAAGCCTTTATTACTGATGGTGGTGGGGTCGGCCTTGGTGAGCACCGACCCACTATTGCCGTAACATTCAGGCTGGCCCATGGCTCGGACGCCATCCCCATCCGGGGCAGGTGCCAGTCGTCATGGGCGGCAGCTCGTTTGCCAGCCTCTTAACCAACCAGCCTCTTAACCAAGGTTCTGCGCATCTCCTACGGCCTGCGATTCGCAAAGCCCGTGCGTAGTATAGTAGTATATTGGTAAAAAGGCTCCAGCATCCAGAGAGACGCTGGCTGGTGGAATGCACCCTGGCCTGGCTCAGCGCCAATCGTCGCTTTTTGAAAGAATATGACCGCCTGCGGACCTTAGCCAATGCCTGGATGATGTGGGCCACCCTTCGCTGAATCCTTAACTCCTGCTCACGCCAACAGCTTCGAGAGCAATCTCGCTCCTGAGAGTTGACCGGGTAATCCGCAATCAGGCAGCGGCTAACACCCGCGCGGGCCGGGCCCCACTCGCTATCGGGGTAATCCGCAGTTCCAGCTTGTGCTGGCTCCGCAACACCGTCAGGTACTGAAAAGCCCCGATTTTCTCCTGGGTCAAGAGTCGGAACAGGTCGTCACTACTAGCTACGGGCTGGTCGGCGAAGGCCACCAGAAAATCCCCTTCGCGCAGACCCGTCGCCTCAGCCGGCGTGCCAGGCTCTATGCCCACCACAAACAGCGCTTGTTGCTGCGTCAGGCCATAAAAGTTCCGCACCCGTGGGTGTAATTCCACTTGCTGGGTGCTCAGGCTCAGGTAGCCTCGCCGCACCCGGCCCTCACTCAATAGGGCCGGGAAAATGGCCGTGGCCGTGTTGATGCCGATGGCAAAGCACAGTCCCTGGGCCCCGCGAATGGTAGCCGTGTTCACGCCCATCACCTGGCCCTCGGCGTCGATGAGCGGGCCGCCGCTGTTGCCCGGGTTCAGGGCCGCGTCGGTTTGCACGATGTGGTCGATGAGCCGGCCGGTTTCGGTACGCAGCGTGCGGCCCAGGGCGCTCACGACGCCACTCGTGACGGTGTGCTGGAAGCCATAGGGGTTCCCGATGGCAATGACTAATTGGCCGATTTGCAGCTCGGACGAGTTGCCCAGCCGGGGGGCCGGGTAGCCGGCGGCGTCGCTGTGGAGCAGGTCCCCACACACTGGCCGTGCCCGCGCTGAAAGCCGGTCTGTACACCATTCGGTTCGCGCACGAGGGCCGGGCGGCGTATCGCAAGCTGGTGGTGGAGTAGCCAACACCGCGGCCGCTCGGGGCTGTTCGCCCAAGAAAAGGCGAACTCACAATAGAAAAAGGCCCGACTCACCGTCGGGCCTTTTTCTGTCTTTCGCAGGAATCTAATGGATTAGATGCGCTTAATCATAAGCTAACACAGCAGTAATCCTGGCCTTTTACCCGGCGGCTAGCTTTGTCGGCTGGGATGACTTTCGCACTAAACGCCACTGATAAGCAGTACCTCGATGCCTTGGCCGGGAGCAGCGAGCCGGCGTTCGACGCGATGTTTACCCGCTACTACGCCGGGCTGCTGCGCTACGCGAAATCCCTGCTGCCCTACCCCACCGATGCGGCCGAGGACGTAGTGGCCGACCTGTTTGTGGCCGTCTGGACCCAGCGGGCGCAGTTGGCCGTGCAGGGCTCGCTGGCCTCCTACCTCTACGCGGCGGTGAAGCACCGCAGCTTCGACAAGCTTCGGCAGCAGCGGCGCACCCCCATCGAAGCCGAGCACGACCTGCCCCTCACCCAGCCCGAAGCGGCCTACCTGCAACCCGACCAGCTGCTCGACTACCAGGAACTCAACCAGCACCTGCTCCAGCTGATTGAGCGGCTGCCCGAGCGCACCCGGCAGGTGTTCCAGCTGCACCGCGACGGCGGCCTGACCTACGAGGAGATTGCGACGCTGCTGGCCCTTTCCATCAACTCGGTAAAAACCCACATGTTCCGGGCCCTGCGCTTTCTGAAAAGCGCGCTTTCCGTTTCCGGCGTGCAGTAGCGGTATTACGGCCAGATTACGGGCATTACCCTTTGGTTACGCTTGGTTTTTCGTGTCACGAGGCGGGCGGGCGGAAGCGTCCTGATAGCAGACGGCCGTAATCAGGGCCGATGCCCCTTGGAAGCCGAAGAAATCTACCTGCTCATTACCCGCTACCTGGCCCGGCAAACGTCGTCGGACGAGAACGAGCGGCTCGCCACCTGGGTCGCCCAATCGTCCGACCACGAACGGACCTTCGAACAACTCAAAGCCGTCTGGCAGGCCAGCCCGACGCCCCCCGCCCCGGCGGCCACCGCCGCCGCGCTCCGGCAGGTAAAAGCCCGGCTGGCCCCGCCGGTCCCCGTGGCCCCGCCGGCCATTCGTCGTTGGCGCCTGGCCCGGCGATACCAGACGGCAGCCCTCCTGGTGCTGCTGAGTGTACTTGGCGGCGGGTATTTCTACGCGCGGCCTACGGTGCCTGCCTACCGGCTGAGCCTTACGCCGGCCGGCCGGCAGCAAACCATTCGCCTGCCCGATGGCTCGCTCGTGACCCTGGCTCCGCAGAGTCAGCTGCGGTACCCGGTCCGGTTTAGCGAAACCTCCCGCGAAGTCTATCTGGAAGGCGAGGCTTTCTTTGAAGTCAGCAAGAACCCGCACCGGCCGTTTCGGGTGCACAGCGGCACCTGGGTGACGCAGGTGCTGGGTACCAAGTTCAACGTCAGTGCGGTTCGCGGAGCCAGCCAGACGGCCGTTTCACTGGTCGAAGGCCAGGTGCAGGTCAACGATGATCACGGGCAGTACCTCCTCGCGCCGGGCCAGCAGCTGCTGGGTGACCACGCTACGGGCCGCATCTACCGGCAGGCGTTCAACAAGGCCAGAGTCACGGCCTGGCGCAGCAACAAGCTGGTATTTCAAAACGAGAAGCTGGCCGATGCTGCCAGTCAAATCGAGCGCCTCTACGGCGTGAAGCTGGTGTTTGCCGACCCGGCTACGGCCGAAATCCGCCTCTGGGCCACCTTTAATAATGAGCCGCTGACCGCCGTGCTGGGCGCTCTGCACCAGGCGGGCTCCCTCGATTACCGGCGCGAAGGCAAGGTGATATACCTGCGGCAAGCGGCCGCGAAATCGTCTGGTGAATAAAGCATTTCAAGAGGAAGACAGCGGGTTGGCGCCCACTGCCTTCCGGTAAAAAACCGGCAGTTCGTACCTGCCGGCGAGTTGGAGAGTCCATTAAATCCGAAAAAACTTAACAACCCTCACACACAAATCTATGAAAAAGACGAGGTACCCCGAAACGGGGCGGCGCTGGCGGCGCGCGCTGGTGGGATTGAGCCTTACGGCGCTTAGTCCGGCCCCGCTGCCGGCCCTGTCTGCCGGGCTGGCCCTGGTGCAGAGCCCTGGCGCCACGCCCTGCGCCATCACGGCGCGTCAGCAGCCGCTGGCGGACGTGCTGGCCAGCATCGAGCAGCAAACCGGCTACCGGTTTCTGTACGCGGACCAGGCTAATGTGCTGAGCCGTAAAATCAGCGTGGATGCCCCGCACAGCACCCTGACAGAGATTTTGCAGCTGATTTCAGCCCAGGCCGGCGTGCAGTTCACAGTGCAGAACAAGCGCATTCTGATGAAGAGCGGCAGCGCCGCCGCCCCCAAGCCCGTGAAGGGCCGCGTGGTAGACGCCAAAGGCGAAGGCATGCCCGGCGTTTCGGTGCGCATAAAAGACACTACTACCGGTACCACCACCGACCCCAACGGCTCCTACGAGCTGACCGCGCAGCCCGGCAACGTGCTGATTTTCTCCTTCATCGGTTTTGAAGGCCAGGAGCTGACCGTGGGCGACAAAACGACCTACGACCTGACCCTGCGCGAAGACATCACCAGCCTAGACGAGGTAGTGGTGACCGCACTGGGCATCAGGCGCGAGGAAAAGGCGCTGGGCTACTCCGTGACGCAGGTGAGCAACGAGCAGCTCACCCAGGCCAAATCCAACAACTGGACCGATGCGCTCTCGGGCAAAGTGGCGGGCCTTAACCTGGTGAAATCCGGAGGCGGGCCGGCCGGCTCCAACAAGATTGTGCTGCGCGGCGAAAGCTCGCTGGCCGGGGACAACGATGCCCTGATTGTGGTGGATGGCGTGGTGCTGGGGGGCAGCAACCGCGCCACCGGCAGCGGCAGCACGGCCTATCTGCAAAGCGAGTCGCCGGTGGATTTTGGCACCAGCCTCAACGACATCAACCCCGAGGACATTGAGTCGGTGACGGTACTCAAGGGGCCGGGTGCTA
Organism: Hymenobacter segetis; assembly: GCF_054776495.1. Lineage (NCBI taxonomy): Bacteria > Pseudomonadati > Bacteroidota > Cytophagia > Cytophagales > Hymenobacteraceae > Hymenobacter > Hymenobacter segetis. The sequence goes on from NZ_BAAHBV010000004.1 coordinate 46,501, forward strand.
CGGCGCTCTACGGCTCGCGCGGCGGCAACGGCGCGGTGATTATCACCACCAAATCGGGCCGGGCACGCCAGAAGGGCATTGGCGTGACGTTTAACTCAAACGCGGCATTTGACCCGATTTCGCGTTGGCCCGACTTCCAGTACGAGTACGGCCAGGGCGCGGTGGGCGAGAACTACTACTCCTACGGGGCCACGGCCGACGGGCCCAGCACCCGCAGCACCAGTTCGGCCTGGGGGCCGAAATTCGACGGGCAGTCCTACTTCCAGTACGACCCCACCACCAACGCGGCCGGTACCGAGCGCACGCCCTGGATGCCCTACAAAAACAACCGTAAGGACTTCTTTGAAACGGGCAAAACCTTCACCAACACCGTGGCCATCGACGGCGGTACCGACCGCACGGCCGTGCGCCTCTCGCTGACCAACCTGCAGAACACCTGGATTATCCCGAACACGGGCTACGACCGCAACACCGTGGCGCTGTCGGCCAGCCAGAAGATTACAGACCGGCTCACAGTGTCGACCAAAGTCAACTACACCAACCGCAACAGCGACAACCTGCCCAGCACCGGTTACAACAACCAGACGATAATGTACTGGACCATGTTCCAGCTGCCCAATGCCGACCTCAACTGGATAAAGGACTACTGGGCCCCCGGGGCCACGGGCATCACGCAGCGCTACCCCTTCAGCAGCCTGGTGGACAACCCATACCTGATTACCCAGCAGATGCTGAACAAGAGCAGCCGCAACTCCCTCACCGGCAACGTGCAGGTGAACTACAAGTTCAGCAAGGACTGGAACCTGATGCTGCGCTCGGCCCTGGACTTTTCCTACGAGGCCCGCTCGCAGCAGCGCCCCTTTGATACCGAGAAGTACAAGGAAGGCATGTACCGCACGCAGAACATCTTTTCGCAGGAGATGAACCACGATTTCCTGCTGCAGTACGCCCACAAGTTTGGCATGTTTGAAACCAGCCTCTCGGGCGGGGGCAGCACCCTGCGCAACCGCTACAACAAGGACGAGCTGCGGGCCGAGCGCCTGCTGTTCCCCGGGGTCTACTACACCTCCAACGTGCGCGGTTCCTTGCTGGCGCTGCCCTACAAGGCCGAGTTCGCGGTGAATAGCTTCTACGGACTGGCCTCCATCGGCTACCATAATTTCCTGTACCTCGACCTGACGGCCCGCCAGGACTGGACCAGCACCCTGGCAACCGCCGGCTCGACGGCCAACACGGGCTTCTTCTACCCGTCGGCCAGCCTGAGCACGGTGCTCTCGCAGGTGCTGCCGCTGCCGGAGTTCGTGTCGTTTGCCAAGCTGCGGGGCTCCTGGTCGCAGGTGGGCAGCGGCACCACCACGCCCTACCAAACCTCCTACACCTACGCCGTGGCCACGGGCTACCCTTCGGGCCTGAGCAACCCCGATGCCATTGCCAATGCCGGCCTCAAGCCGCGCCGCACCGAAAGTGTGGAGCTGGGCGCCGACCTGCGCTTCCTGCGCAACCGCATTGGCCTCGACGTGGCGGTGTACCGCAACAACACCTTCGACCAGATTCTGCGGGTGCCCATCGACCGCGCTTCGGGCTACAACTACGCCGTGCTCAACGCCGGCCTGGTGCGCAATCAGGGCCTGGAAATCCAGGCCAACGCCACGCTGATAACCAGCCCGAAAGGCTTCAACTGGAAAGCCTACGGCACCTTCACTGCCAACCGCAACATGGTGGTGGAGCTGGCCGACAGCGTCGGGACCTACCAGCTTCAGCGCGGCCCCGGCGGCCGGGGCTCGGTGGAAGCCCGGCCCGGCGGCACGATGGGCGCCATCTACGGGCGCGGCTATGAGCGCGCGCCCGATGGCCAGATTATCTACCAGAACGGCTACCCGGTGCTGGGCGACGAAATCAAGTACCTCGGCAATGCATTGCCGCAGTGGAAAGCCAGCGCCGGCACCGAGTTCAGCTACAAGCAGCTGCGCCTGAATATCCTGTTCGACGGGCAATTCGGGGCCAAAGCCTACTCGATGACCAACGCCGTGCTGGCCGAGCAGGGCAAATCCACCCTCACCCTGCCGGGCCGCTACAACGGCATCATCGGCAACGGCGTGATTGCCAACGGCGACGGCACCTTCCGCCCCAACGACGTGGTGGCCGAGAACATCCCGGCCTACTACACGGCCCACTACGGGCGCGACAACGTGGAAGCCAACCTTTTCCGTACCGACTTCATCAAGCTGCGCGAAATGCGCCTTGACTATGCCCTGCCCGCTACGCTGCTCAGCAAGCTGAAGCTCACGCAGGCCTCCATCGGCGTGTACGGCCGCGACCTGTTCATTTTCACCAAGTGGCCCGCCTTCGACCCCGAGTTCGGCACCCTGAACGACGGGACCATCGACCTGGGCTTTGAGCTGGGCCAGTTTCCCAGCACCCGCACCATGGGCATCAACCTAACCGTGGGCATCTAAGCGCCTCAAGCACTCCCCATGAAAAAGAGCAACTTATTCGCCGGGCTATTCCTCGTCGCCACCGGCCTGAGCACCCTTTCGGCCTGCACCAAGGGCTTCGAGGAAATGAACATCAACCCCAACCAGAACCCCAACGTCATCCCCGAAACGCTGCTGGCCCCGGCGCTCACCGACCTGGTGAAGCGCAACATGGACCGGGCCTTCCGCATCACTAATGAGTTGATGCAGGTGCACGTCTCGCGGGTCGACAACGACGAGTTCCACCGCTACGTCATCCGCCCCGCCGAGGCGGACTACATGTGGAACGGCTGGTACACCCAGCTCACCGACTTCCGCGACATGTATGCCAGCGCGGCCACGGTGAAGAGCAGCACCTTCATGGCTATCGCCCGCATCTGCGAGGTCTGGACTTTCTCGCTGCTCACCGACACGTTTGGCGACGTACCGTACTCGGAGGCCATTCAGGGCCGCAGCGGGCAGCTCCAGCCCAAGTTTGACCGGCAGGAGGACATCTACCGGGACCTGTTTGCGAAGCTGGAAGAAGCCAACGAGCTGCTCAAAGCCAATACCAACCTCACCGCCGACCAGGCCCTGCTCGACCCCCTCTACCAGGGCAATGCCCTGAAGTGGCGCAAGTTTGGCAACTCGCTCTACCTGCGCCTGTTGCTGCGCGTCTCGAACCGCACCGAGGCCATTGCCCCGGGCGGGCTGAGCCCGCAGGCCAAGCTGCGCGACCTGGTGAATACGCACGCCAGCGACTATCCGCTCATCGCCAATAACGCCGAGTCGGCCATCGTGCGCTGGACGGGCACGGCCCCGTACCAGTCGCCCTTCCAGACCTGGCGCACGGCCGATTTCAGCTCGTTCAGCTCGATGAGTGAGTTCTTCATCAACAACCTCGTGGAGTGGAACGACCCGCGCCTGGCTAAGTGGGCCACCCTCTCCAACGGCACCTACGAGGGTATCCCGAGTGGCTACCTGCCCACCCAGATTCCGGTGGCCAAGTCCACCTACCCCGCCGCCTTGATGACGGAGCCGCTGCTCGGCAACATCCTCAATTACCCTGAAGTCCAGCTCATCCTGGCCGAAGTGGTGCTGCGCGGCTGGGCCACCGGCGATGCCAAAACCTACTACGAAACCGGCACCACCAACGGCATCACCCTCTGGGGGCTTACCGTGCCCACCGGTTACCTCACCGGCGGCGACGTGAAGTGGGAGCCCGCCAACAGCACCGTGGTCAAGCTCGACCAGATTCACCTCCAGAAATACTACGCGCTGTTTTTCACCGATTTCCAGCAGTGGTTTGAGTACCGCCGCAGCGGCCACCCGGTGTTGCCCCTGGGTCCCGGCCTGAAAAACAACCGCCAGATGCCCGCCCGAATCAACTACCCCCTCTACGTGCAGAGCCTCAATCAGGTGAACTACCAGGCCGCCGTGGCCGACCAGGGCCCGGATGATATCAACACGAAGGTGTGGTGGCAATTGTAGGGGCCGATGTCTGAATCCATACGAATCAACCAGAACGGCCTGCTTCGGCGACAATCATCCGGACGGCCCACCCATTTCACTCCCCAAGCAGCAATGAAACATTCCCTTGTAACCAGCCTCCTGGTGCTGTTTGCGGCCCTGGCCTGCACCAGTTGCCTGGAGGAAAACCCCGACTACGCGGGCGGCCAGCCCAGCCCGAACGTTTCGCTCGAAGACCTGCGCCGGCTGTACACCGGCTCGAACGTGGTGCTGGAAGCGGCCCAGCTTTCGGGGGCGCACCAGGTGGTGGGCCTCGTGATATCGGATGCCGGCGGCGCGAACGTACCCGGTGGCCCCACGACCCTCGTGGTGCAGAACAAGCGGCGCGGCGTGGTGCGCGGCATCATTATTCCGCTGAATGGGAATTCCAATGCGGCCGTGGGCGACTCGGTGGTGGTGGACATTGCCGGGGCCACGCTGACCAAAACGGCCGGCGCCCTGCGACTCGAAGGCGTGACGGCCGACCGCGTGCGCAAAGTGAGCAGCGGCAACGCCGTGACCGCCCGCGACCTCAATATCGAGACCCTGCTCACCAACTTCGATGCCTACGAGGGCACGCTGGTGCGCATCACGGGCGGCAGCATCACGCCGCTGCCCGTTTCGGGCGATACCTACGCCGGCAACAAAACCCTGGCCGATGGTGCGGGCAAACGCCTCACCCTGCACACCGAAACCAGCGCCAGCTTTGCCACCCGCCGCATCCCGGCCAGCGCCACCTTCGTGGGCATCCCGGTGGGTGGGGTCGATGCTGCCCAGGCTGCGGCCCCGCAGCTCTGGCTGCGCACCGCCGCCGATGCCGTGGACCCCAGTGGCCCCATCTACCGCAACTTCCCCGAGAGCTTCGAATTGGTGCCCGCCGCCAGCAAAGGCAGTTACGACATGAACACCGCCGCCGTGCCCGACAATACCGTGACCTTCGGCAGCGGCCCGTGGAAGCTGTACCAGTCCATCCTGGGTAATACTTCGGGGCGCGACCGCTACACCGGCACCCAGGGTATCCGCATGCAGCAGGGCCTGACGGTGCCGGCCATGGTCGAAATGAAGTTCGACCTACCCAACGGCGCCACCAAAGTCACGCTCATTTACGGCGCCTACTACACCGATGCGGCCAGCTCCTGGAAGCTGGAATATTCGCAGAACCAGGGCGCCACCTGGCAGCAAACCGGCGCTACTGTCACCGATGCCGGCAACTGGCAGCACTCCATCACTTTCCTGATGAATATCAGCGGTCCGGTGCGCTTCCGCATCAACAAGCTGGGCCTGGGCGTGAGCGCGCCGCCGGCCGTGCTCAACGGCCGGCTGGGGCTGGATGACATTGCCATTTACGAAAACTAACTGACGCTGAGTAATCAGGAACGTCCTGCCGAACGCGGTTCGGCAGGACGTTCTTCTAACTTCCCCCTCCCATGTTTCGCAGACAATTCCTTCAAAATCTCGGTCTCGTCAGTGCCGGCCTGAGCCTGCCGTTTGCGCCGGCCGCGCTCGCCGCTGAAGAAATCCCGGCCGCGCCCGGCGGCCAGCCGCTGAGCCTCGCGCCGCTCACCATCAGGGGCAAGGTGCACCAGAACGGCACCGGCATCGCGGGCGTGCCCGTGACGGACGGCAACAACATCGTCCTCACCGACAAAGCCGGCAAATACACGCTGGAAAGCAACGCCACGGCCGAGTTCGTACACCTCACTATTCCGCGCGGCTACGCGTTTCCGCACGAGAAGGGCGTGGCGCAGTTCTTTCAGCCCATCAAGCCGGGTACGGATAAGATGACGGCCGATTTCGCCCTGCAAAAGCTGGCCGGCGACGACACCAGGCACACGTTCATCGTGTGGGCCGACCCGCAGATGATTAGCAAGAAGGACTGCCACGAGCTGCTTACCAGCTCCGCGCCTGACCTCAAAAAGCTGGCCGCCCAGTACGATGGCAGCACGTTTGCCATTGGCTGCGGGGATTTGGTGTGGGACAAGCACGAGCTGTTTGAGGACTACAAAAAAGCCGTTGAAATCACCGGCCTGCCCTTCTTCCAGGTTATCGGCAACCACGACATGAACCTCACGGCCCGCGCCGACGAGGGCTCGGCCCAGACGTTCAAAAGCCTGTTTGGCCCCACGTATTATTCCTTCAACCGGGGCGAAATTCACTACGTCGTGCTGGATGACGTCTTCTTCATTGGCCCGCCCAAAAAGTATATCGGTTACCTCACCGAGAAGCAGCTGCAGTGGCTGGAGCAGGATTTAAGCCACGTTAAACCCGGCACGACGGTGGTGGTGGCCCTCCACATTCCGGTGGACAGCGGCGACCAGCGCCGCAACAAGCTCAAAGAGGAATCCCTGGGCGGGGTGGTCTCGAACCGGGCCGAGTTGTACCGCCTGCTCAAGCCTTACGCGGTGCACATCATGTCGGGCCACACCCACGTGTGCGAGAAGATTTTCAATGAAAACACCATCGAGCATACCCACGGCGCGGTGTGCGGCGCGTGGTGGACCGGCCCCATCTGCACCGACGGCACGCCCAGCGGCTACGGCGTGTACGAGGTGAGCGGCGGCGAGGTGAAGTGGTACTACAAATCCGTCGGCCACGACCGCGAGCACCAGCTCCGCTCCTACCCCAAAGGCAGCGTGGCGGGCCGGCCCGATGACATCGTGGCCAACGTGTGGAACTGGGACCCGCAATGGAAAGTCGTGTGGTTTGAAAACGGGGTGCGCCAGGGCGACATGCAACAGCAAGTCGGCCTCGACCCGCTGGCCGTGCGGCTGCAGTCCGGCGACCAGCTGCCCGCCAAGCACAAATGGGTGGAGCCCACTCTGACCGACCACCTTTTCTTTGCCCGGCCTTCGGCCAACGCGAAGGAAATTCGCATCGAAGCCACCGACCGGTTCGGGCAGGTGTACCACGATACCATCGCCGTCTGATGATGAGAAAACCACTCTTGCTTGCTGCCCTGGCGTTGCCGGGCTTGCTGGGCAACGCTGAGGCACAGCAGCGTCCGCTCGACCTGCAGGGCCACCGCGGCGGCCGCGGGCTGATGCCGGAAAACACCATTCCGGCCATGCGCAAGGCGTTGGATTTGGGCGTGACGACGCTGGAAATGGACATCGCCATCAGCCAGGACAAGCAGGTGCTGCTCTCACACGACCCGTTTATGAACGCCGACTTCGTGTCCCTACCCGACGGTTCCCTCATCACGAAGACAGAAGAAAAAAGCCTGCGGCTGTACGCGCTGCCCTACGCCGAAATCCGGCGCTACGATGTGGGCAGTCACGGCAACCCCAGGTTTCCCCGGCAGCAAAAGCTGCGCACCAATAAGCCGCTGCTGGCCGAGGTGATTGATTCCGCCGAGGCGTACGCGCGGTGGAAGGGCCGCCCCGTGCCGTACTACAATATCGAGACCAAAACCACGCCCGAGGGAGACGGCATCAACCACCCGGCCCCTGCCGAATTCGTGCGGCTGCTGCTGGCCGTCATCAATCAGAAAGGCGTTCAGGACCGGGTGATTATTCAATCCTTTGACCCGCGCACCCTGGAACTTGTCCACCGTACGCAGCCGGCGTTGCGCACGGCGTTGTTGGTCGAGAACCAGGAAGAGTTGACCGTTAATTTGCAGCGCCTTAGTTTCCGGCCGACGATTTACAGCCCCAACTACCAGCTGGTAACGCCCGCACTGGTGCAGGCCTGCCACCAGCAACAGCTGCTGCTGATTCCCTGGACGGTGAATGCGGCCGCTGTTGCCCGGGAGTTGATTGGGCAAGGAGTTGATGGCATCATCACGGATTATCCCGACCTGCTCCTGGCAAAATAAGCGCCCGGCTGGCCCGCGCATGCCGCACCCCGGGCCTGAGCAGCGACCCGCCTTTCAGCACGTAGATGCATTTGTTGGCAGCATAATATCCTGTCCCCACCTATCACCATTCCGCCAGACCGCCCAACCGGCAGGCTTGTCCGTACCCAACACTGTTGCCGAATCGTCAGAAGTAAGCCAAGGCCCTTCTTTGTTGGCTGCCCCGTCTGAAAAGTCGTAAACCGGATAGGTAAGCGCGCAAAAATGCCCTTCCCGCCACATGGCCGGAAGGGCATTTGAATTTTGGGTAAGGCCAAACCTGCCGGTTGGACGGTCTGGCGGAAGGGTGGTTGTTGAGGATTTCGACCTGGCAGGGACAACCTGACCCGGCTACCCGTTGGCGGCTTCGGCAGATGATGCGGCTGCCTTGGACGTGGTGCGCTTCGGGGTGGCGGCCGGGCGACGCGCCGTGACTGGCGCACTGGCGCGAGCGGCCGGCTTGCGGGCCGCTTTGGCTACGGGCTCACTGGCTACGACGGGCTGGGCGGATTTGGCGGCCTGCTTCGCGTTGAGCTTGGCCTGCTTGGCGCTGTGTTTGGCTTGTTTGTGGCGCTGTTTAACCAACTGTGCGGCCAGGCGCTTGACGGCCTTGGTAACGTTTTTCGGAGCTTTTGCGGTTGGCTCTCCGGCTGCTTCAAAGTAGGGTTGCAAGGCGGTGGCCAGTTCGCCGGCCAGGGCTTTACGAGCGCGCTTGGCGGTGAGGGGCATGGGCTGCTGGGCCGTTTTGGCCTGCTTGCTCTGCTGCTTGGTGAGCTGTTTGGCTAGCTGCCGCAGGGTTTTGGCCACGGCTTTGCTGGGCCCGCTTGCCGGGGTAGCGTCGCCGCCCAAGGGCGCAACGGCCGCGGCTAATTGTTCAACGAGGTGTTTTTTGGGATTACTCATACAAGGAAACAAGGGTGAGGCCCGCGGCTGGGCCAATGAGGGAAGAGGAATGGCGCCGCCGCTCCATGGCGAACCCGACCATAAGCGGCCACGACGCACTGATTATTAGCATGACAGCCGAAGCAGCAAGGTGCGGGGCCGGGGGCAGTATTACCAAATCATGATGCAAAGCACGGCCATAAACCCTTGCAAAAGGTTCTTTTCAATGTTATGTTTTTCCCAGGTCCCACCGGGCAGTCAGGATGCCCGTCTAGCGGTTGCGCTTCTGGCCGGACTGGTGGCGCAGCACCTGGGCATCCACGTAGAAGATGACCTCTTCGGCGATGTTCTTGCCCTCGTCCCCAATGCGGTCGAGCTTGCGCACGATGAGCAGCATCTGCAGGCCCTGATGCACCTGGGTGGGATTATCCCGGATGTAGTCGGCAATCGCCGCGTGGGCTTTCAGGTTGTTGTCGCCCAATAGCTTGCCTTCCAGAAAAATGCGCCGGGCCAGGGAGCTGTCCTCCTGCTCGAAAGCCTGCTGCACCAGCTCCAGCAAGCCGGTGGCCTGCTGGCACATCTCGTTCAGCCGACTGATGGCCAGCAAGTGTGCGTCAAACGGCATTTCGCCGTCGAGCACGGAGTGGAGCACGAATTTGGCAATGGCCTTAGCTGCATCGCCCACCCGCTCCAGGCTAGTGTTAATCTTGAGCACGGCCAGCACGAAGCGCAGGTCAATGGCCACCGGCGTGTGCAGGGCGATGATGTCCTCGCAGTGGCGCTCAATCAGCAGTTCCTTGTTATTGATGTGTTTTTCCTGCTTTACCACCGCCTTGGCCAGGACCGGGTCGAGGGCCTGCAGCGCCTGCTGGGCGTGGCGCAGCTGCCCGAGCACCAGCCCCCACATGGCGTGCACTTCCTTTTTAAGCTTCTGGACTTCAACTTCCAAGTGGGCCATGATGATGGAATAGAATGATGGAAAAATCAGCAGAAAACGGCCACCAGCCGGCCCCATGAAAGCAGTCCGTCTAAACCCGTTCAGCCGAATCGGCCGGTGATGTAGTTCTGGGTCTGCTCGTGCCGGGGCTGGGTGAAGAGGATGCGCGTGTCGTCATATTCGATGAGCCTGCCGTAATTGAAGAAGGCCGTTTTGTCGCTCACCCGGCCGGCCTGCTGCATGTTGTGCGTCACGATGAGGATGGTGTAGTCCTTTTTCAATTCGTAGAGGAGCTCCTCGATTTTGGCCGTCGAAATGGGGTCCAGGGCCGAAGCGGGCTCGTCCATGAGCAGGATTTGGGGCTCGACGGCCAGCACCCGCGCGATGCACAGGCGCTGCTGCTGCCCCCCCGAGAGGGCCAGGGCCGATTGTGTAAGCTTGTCCTTCACCTCGTCCCAGAGCGCGGCCTGGCGCAGGGCCTGCTCCACGGCCGCGTCGAGCACGGCCTTGGTGCGCACGCCCTGCAGCACCAACCCGTAAGTGACGTTGTCGTAAATGCTTTTGGGAAAGGGGTTGGGCCGCTGAAACACCATGCCCACGCGCTTGCGCAGCTCCTCCACCACCACCTCCGGGGCATAGATATCCTGGCCGTGGATGAGGACGTGGCCTTCGTGGCGGCAGTCGGGGATGAAGTCGTTCATGCGGTTGAACAGGCGCAGAAACGTGGATTTGCCGCAGCCCGAAGGCCCAATCAGTGCCGTCACCGTCCGCGCACTGACGTCCAGGGTGATGTCTTCCAGCACGCGTTGCGGGCCGTAATAAACGCTGACGTGCTGAGACTGAAGTTCGTGCATGAGGGGAAAAATAGGCAGTGGGGCCGGCGCGGCTACGGGAGGCGCTGGCGCCAGCGGTAGCGCAGGTAAATCGCCGCGCCGTTGAGGCTGAAGGTGATAAGCAGCAGCACGATAATGGCCGCCGCCGCATTGGCCCCAAACGCTTTTTGGGGCCGCGAAATCCAGTTGAAAATCTGCACCGGCAGGGCCGAGAATTCGTCCAGGGGGCTGGCCGGGGCAAAGGGCACGTAGGCCAGCACGCCAATGACCAGCAGCGGGGCGGTTTCGCCCACGGCGCGGGCCAGGGCCAGAATCAGGCCCGTGAAAATGCCGCCGGCCGCGGCCGGCAGCACCTGGTGCCAGATGGTTTGCCAGCGCGTGGCGCCGAGGGCAAACGAAGCCTCGCGCAACGTCCGGGGCACCGCCTTGAGCGCTTCGCGGGTGGTGACGATGAGAATGGGCAGAATCAGCAGCGCCAGCGTGCTGCCGGCGGCCAGCACGCTGCTGCCCAGGCGCAGAAACCGCACGAATACCTCGAGCCCGAGCAGGCCATAAATGACCGACGGCACCCCGGCCAGGTTGGTGATGTTAACTTCGAGCAGCGCCGCCCAGCGGCCTTTGTGGCCGTATTCTTCCAGGTACACGCCCGCCGCGATGCCGACTGGCACGGCCAGTAGCGCGGTGAGCACGATTATCCAAGTGGTGCCCAGCAGGGCGGTGTAAATGCCCGCCCGCTCGGGAAACCGCGAGGGCAGGCCGCGCAGAAACGGGCCGCTGAGCCGCCCCGCCCCCGCGTGCACGATGTCGAGCAGGAACAGGGCCAGCAGCAACAGCCCGGCTCCGGTGGCCAGGACGCCCACCACGCGAAAGCCGCGGTCGAGCAGACGGTTGCGGGTCGTGCTAGTCATATTGCTCCTGGTATTTTTTGCGGAACCAGTACCCGAGGTTGTTCAGCAGCAGGGTGAGCCCGAACAGGGTGATGCCGGCGGCAAAAATCGTGTTGTACTCCAGCGTGCCGTAGGCCACGTCACCCGAGCTGACCTGCACGATGTAGGTGGTAATGGTTTCGATGGGCACCAGCGGATTGGCCGTCAGGCGGGGCTCCTGGCCGGCGGCAATGGCCACAATCATGGTTTCGCCCACGGCCCGGGAAATGGCCAGAATCACCGACACGGTGATGCCCGACGAGGCGGCCGGCACCATCACCCGGAAGGCCGTTTGCAGGCGCGTGGCCCCCAGGGCGTAGGAGGCTTCGCGTAGGGATTCGGGCACCGCCCCCAGGGCATCTTCGCTGAGCGAGGAAATGAAGGGCAGAATCATGACGCCCATCACGATACCGGCCGACAGGGCGCTGAACCCGGCCAGGCCCGGAATCAGGGATTGCAAAAACGGCGTCACGACCGTCAGGGCAAAGAACCCATAGACAACCGTGGGCACGGAAGCCAGAATTTCGAGCAGCGGCTTGACCACGTTGCGAAACGCCGACGACGCGTACTCGCTGAAATACAACGCGATAATGAGCCCCAGTGGCAGCGCGACGGCGACGGCCACCCCCGTGGTGAGCAGCGTGCCGGCCACCAGCGGCAGGATGCCGAAGTGCTGCTCGGCAAAGAGCGGCGTCCACTGCGTATCGGTCAGAAACACCCCCAGCGGCACCTGTCCAAAGAAATGCACCGCCTCCACGGCCAGAATCCAGATAATGCCCCCGGTAGTGAGCACGCTCAGGCCCGCGCTCAGCGCCAGCAGCGCCTCAATGATGCGTTCGGACGTTTTCATGAGCTTAAAGGACGAAGGGCGGGGTGAGATTGGCTAGCGGGACTGGGCCACAAAGCGGGCAAAGCGGGCCTCCTCGCGGTCGTACTCCGTGGGGGGCAGCGGGAAATAGCCCACCTCGCGGGCCAGGCGCGGGGCCTGCCGCAGGTAGAAGCGCAGGAAGGCCTGCACGGCCGGGCGGCGGGCGGCGGGCCCGCTCACGTACAGGAGCAGGGGCCGGGACAGGGGCGCGTAGGTTTTGTTCTTCACCGTTTCGGGCGACGGCGCCACCGGCCCGGCCCCGTTGTCGGCCCGCTCGTCGTCGATGGGCACGAGCTTGAGGGCGGCCTGGTTGGCCTCGTAGTAGGCAAAGCCGAAGAAGCCCAGTGCCAGACGGTCGGTGGCGATGCCCTGCACCAGCACGTTGTCGTCTTCGCTGGCCGTGTAGTCGCCCCGGCTGGCGTGGCTGGTCCCCACAATGGCCTGGGTGAAATAGTCGTAGGTGCCCGAGGCCGTACCGGCCCCGAACAGGTGAATCTCGGCCTTGGGCCACTCGGGCCGGACCTGGTTCCAGTGCGTGAGGCGGTGCTGGGCGGCGGGCTCCCACATCTTCTTCAGCTCGGCCACCGTCAGGCTCCGCACCCAGGTATTGGCCGGGTTCACCACCACGGCCAGCCCGTCGTAGGCCACGGTGAGCGCTGCGTAGTCCAGCCCCTGACACTGCTGCTGCTCGCTCGCTTTGATGGGCCGGGAGGCATTCGCCACGTCGATTTCCCGCCGGCAGAATTTCTGAAAGCCCCCGCCCGTGCCCGAGACGCCCACCGTGATGCGGGCCGCCGGGTGTTCCCGGGCGTATTCCTCCACCACGGCTTCGGTCAGGGGGAAAACCGTGCTGGAGCCATCCATCCGAATCTTGCTTTCCGGAGGCATACCGCCACAACCAGCGGCCAGTAGCCCAAACGCTAGAACACAGACCTGGTGTCGGGTGGCCGGGCGGAGCATCGGTTCAGTCGTTTAAATGAAGCCCGGTTTCTGGCGGGCGGCAGCCAAGCACTAACGCGCACAGCCTTGAACGTGGATAGTATGCCGCTGACAGGACGGAATGCGTTACTATATTGTTAAATATTTATATATTATAATAAATTATTGGGCAAAAAGCGCGTATTAGTTGCGGAGGCCGTTAGATTTTTCCCCTGCCTGCTAAATGCCATGACCGAGTCCGTCCTGCGCGCTTCGTTTGTCCGTCAGCATGCCACCGAAATCGGGGAGCTCAGGGCGGGGCCTGGATAGCCGTTGAGATAGGCTGCCGGAGTGGGGCTTGGGGCCAAGCGCTTGCTGATAATGGGAGCTGGCCCGCCAGCAAATGGTAATACCAGCGTAACGGCCGACGCGCCTTCCACGGGTAGGCAAGGGCGAACTTTGTCTTCTTTTTTGCCTGCCGGTATGTCCGTACGTCTCGCTGCCCATTCCGCGTCTGGAGGATTGATTGGAATGCGAACCTGGCGGCGGTGGCTGGCATTACTCCTGGTGGTGTGCCTCGGTGAGTCGGCGCAGGCGCAGGCCCCCGCCGACCCGTTGCGGCCAGCCGCGGCCCTGGTGCCGTTGCCGCGGGCCGTGGACACGGTGCGGGCGGTACACCTGCTGTTTCAGGACCGGCGCACGGGCGGGCTGACGTTTACCTTCCTCGGTCTGCCGCTGACGGGCCTGTTCACGCTGTTTTCGGTGGGGTACGCGCCGGGCACCGGCCCCACCACGCAACCGCACAAAGGGGAAACCATTCTGGAGGGCGCTTTCCTGGGAGCGCTCCCAATGGGCATCGGCATCAGCAAGCTGGTGCGCTTCAGCAAGGCCCGGGAAGCAGCGGTGATTGCGAATTATGCGCGCGGGACGCCGCTGCCGCCATTGATTCGGGCCCGGCTGACGCGCAAGTACTTTCGGTAGAAAGAAGCAGCCCTGGCTGCAGCAAAAAGTCCCGTTGCGGGGCGGCAGCGGGACTTGGGAAGAAGTCGGTTTGGTAGTTGGTTGAAGGATAGCAGTTGGTTGAAGGAGTAGCGCCGGCCCACCTAGCCCCGCCAGCGGGCGTGGATGGGCCGAATGAAGCACGGGTTACGGTTCGATTATGATTGCCCCAAACGGTTTCGGGAGGCACAGGGTGCGAGTACCTTTGTTTCGAAGAGGGAACATCAGCCCGGTCGGGTCGGGGGTGGGCCCGGCCGGCACCACCCCATTATGGCTAGCGCTTTACGACGGCACGATACGGATAAACAATTAGGTTAAAAGCCCACAAGCATGCCCCAATCTGCAAGTTGGGCCGTGCTTGTTGACGGTAGTAGTCGCGCGCCAAGCGGTCTTGGGGCTCTTTTTTCTGGCTTCATAAAAACATAGCGGGCGCGACATCTGCCGGTAATGGGCGCGGGCGTCCTTTGTGGAACACCTGCACTTCAGCTTATGAAATTGCGCAAGCCTATCGCACTCGCCCATTGGCTCTCTCGACTTGCGGCCCTGGTTCGCCCCACTCAGGCACTGCCTGCGACGGAGGAAGCCCCCTGCCTATTTATATAAGGACTCCTCGGGCAAGAATGGGGCTTCGGCTAGAAATGCGGTGCCAGAAACGTGGAAGTGCAACGATTACTTGAAGCGCAAAGCTGTCTATTTAAACGGTCGGAAAAGGCAAAAGCAGGCAGTCAGTAGGCCTCTACTGATCCTGCTTTGCGCGAAAAAAGGCGGGCACCAGGCGGTGGCGGTTAGTGAAGGAAATGCATTGGTTCGTGGTGATGGCCGGGAAACGCCCCGCCCATTGCTGATCCCGCTTCACCACAGCGGCCCCACCGCTTCGGTAAAAGGACTGGCGCTGCTCATCGAAGTAAGAGTAGTGCTCTTGGCCCGGTTGAAGCAGCGGCTGGACGTGGCGAATGACGTGCGCAAAAACATTAACCGTATCGTCTTTGACGAAGGGGCGGGCGCAATTACTCTCCTCTTGCAATACCAACACGGTATCGCGGCGGACAAGGCCCTTTTTTCGGCTGGTGACGCGCAGCAACACATCGTAGCCCAAAAAACGGCGGTTTCGCCCGGGCTCGTGGGGGGCAATGGCGGCGATGGCTTGTCCGACAAAGGCCTCCTCGGACTGATCGTAGATGTGCTGCAGTTGCGCTTCGGTTTCGAACCACCAGCACCCACACGCCAGGGAGACGGCCGCCCCACCGAGCAGGCACACCAGGAGACCACTTTTTCTTTCCATCGCGGCGGTTTGAGCGCACCAAGGTAGTAGCAGCAGGATAGTGCTGCGCACCACGCAGGTGCAACCGGCATGTTCACCTTAACGGTGGTGGCTGTTGCACAACCCGCAATTGGCTCGAAAACAGCGTGCCTTTAACAGCGGGACGAGCAAAAAACGGCTGCAACGCAGGGTTCAAGGACTGGTTCAACTAATGGCAGCACCTTGGAAAGGCCGATAGGGAGTGCTGCAACAGCCACCCTCGTTTCGATTAACGGCGCGTTTTTCGATTCGGACCGTGGCTGTTGCAGAACTCCCGAAACAGGCAGTCACCACCTGTTTATTAGGTCATCAATTGCTCGAACAAGCCCTTAAAGCCACGTTTTCTGCCGGCCGCCCTTTGTGTTGCCCGGAGATGCGTGCGCTTGGAGAGTTCTGCAACAGCCACTCTCGTTTCATCAAACAGAGGACGTTTACCTTCGGACTGTTTTCATGAACGAACGTTCTTAACTCGAAACTTTTGCCCGAAAGGCCTATTCGACCACTTAAAATCGGTTGTCAACCGCTCATTTTCTCTCCTTAGACGCGTTCCTGCTTCGGGGGTAGCGATTGCGCCAACTCCTGCTGATAAGCCCAATCCTCGGGCGAAAGGATGGCTTGCAGGAACGCATCGTAGCCCAGGTCACGGCGCTCGAGCGCGTGCCGTCGGAGCGGCAGGCTGTTCTTGCTGGCCGCAAAGCCATCACGTTCCATGGCTAGCCGCATCTTCTCGGGCAAGCCTTCCAGCCAATGGCGGAAATCCTCTTCCGTTACCTCGCCGTCAGCCTGCTGCTGGTAGCGGTAACTGGCATTACCCAGCCGAAACAGCCGGGCGTGGTAGGCGCGCTGCGCTTCCGGCAGCGCTGCCAGAAACTCCAGTTGCGACTGGTGGTACTTATCCAGCGGGTGTCGGGGATTCAGCAGCTCTTCCATGCCGTAAAAGAACGACAAGGGGCGGGTAGTAGCTAAGGGCCAATCAGGAACTAGCAGAACCGAATTCCTTAGCGGGGTTTTCTGTTCCTACTCTAGTGAGACCCCTATATCAATACTTCTGATTTACCTAGTCCTCAATGAATAGCTTTCCATGCATAACACGACATGCTGAACTTTAGCCTAGAGTCGAGTTGCCTTGCGGGTATCTCGCGGGCACATAAAAAAGCGAATGGCATGGCATGCAGCTCCCAGGTAATTGGAGATATCCAAAAAAAACACTGTATAAATTTGGAGGCAGTTCCGAAAAGAGGGCTAACCACTTAAGTGAAAAGTTAGTAAAACCTGCGTCACGCTATCGTGAAAGCCTTTTGATGCGGGTCTCTAAGCTTACATATTCATGGCACAGGGCTTGAGTTGACCGGGTTATAAGGGCTTTGTATCCTCATTGGTTGCCAGCTGGTGGCTACCTCGGTACCCCGCCCCCGCAAGCCACTGGGGCTTCCAGAAGGCTGCGCCATTGAGCCCCTCTCTGATGCATTGTCTTTACTCCTGCGTAGTGCTTTGCTGCCGACTGGTTGGCTTCGTGCTGCTGGGGCTACCTGGGCTTGCGATGGCCCAAGGGCAGGCCTCGCCCGCTCCGGCGAGCACCGTTTTCTTTTTGGGCGGAACCGGCCGACTGGCTCTGGCCAGTTATGCAGAAAGCGTAAAAAAGCTGCGCGCTCAAGCCGGGCCGCAGAGTACGTTGGTGCTCCTCGGCGACCAACTATTTCAGCCCCTACCGACCGCGGCCGCGCCACGTGCCCGTGCCGAGGCTCGGCTGCGCCAACTGCTGGCTCCCCTGCAGAGCTTTCCCGGCCGGTTAGTTGTTGTCCCGGGCGGGGCTGGCTGGCTACTGGGCCGCGAACCGCAACTGCTGCTGGAGCAGTTCCTTGGTCGCGGCAAAGTAGTCTGGCCCGCCTCGGGCTGCCCCGGCCCGGTCGAAGTGGTATTGGATGCGCAGCATACGCTGGTGGTCCTTAATACGCCGTGGTGGTTATATGCCGATGACCAACCTAAGCGTACCAGCGGGTGCGAGGCACTGGACCCCGCCGCCGTGATGGTTTTGCTCGATGATATCTTACGCCGAAACTATGCAGCCGGCAAGCAAGTGGTCGTGGCCGGATACCACGCCATTTATAAAACCGGCAGCTACGTGCAGCAGGCAGCCCTTCCCAATCCAGGTTACCGTCTGTTGTGCCGGGTACTGCGCCGTACGCTGGAAAGATACCCTGGCCTAGCATATGTTAGCGGGCAGGGCCGCCACCCGAACTACCACGAATTGAACGGCGTGCACTACCTCGTCAGCGGTAGCACAGCGCGGGTAACTTGGCGGGACAATACCCCCCAGCCGGCGGGTCTCATGCGTCTTGACTATGCGATGAAAGACACGGTGCGGGCAACGTACTGGGCGCCCGCGGCCGGTCAAACTACGAACCGCCCCCTTTTCAATTGGCAATGGCTGACCCCAACTTCCAACCGGCCCAAGGATAACGATACAACCCTTATTCACAGCTTTCGCAACCAAACCGTGGTGGTGCAGGCCAGCACGCAGTATGAAGCAGGCCGAGTGAAAAAGTGGCTACAGGGCACCAATTATCGCCGCGAATGGGAGCAGCGGCTGACAGTACCGGTGCTGGACCTGGGCACGGCCGAAGGCGGGCTAATTCCACTAAAACGTGGGGGTGGTCTGCAAACCAAAGCGTTGCGCCTGCGCGCTCGTAGTGGACAGGAGTATGTACTGCGGGCCGTTGAGAAGAATACGACCAGTTCGGTCCCCCCGTTTCTGCGACACACGTTTGCCACAGCCATCGTGCAGGACCAGATTTCGGCGGCTCATCCGTACGCGGCCTTGGCCGTGCCTACGCTAGCCGAGGCGGCAGGTGTGGGGCACTCCAACCCGCAGTTGGTGTACGTACCCAACGACCCACGTCTGGGCCTGTACCGGCCGGAATTTGCGGGCACGCTGGCACTGCTTGAAGCCCGGGAGCCTACGCCGCCGAGCCTCTTTACCGGCCAGCCCGAGCGTAAAAACTACAGCACCGCCGATGTCCTGGCGGCACTAGAAGCCGACGCCCGCAACCGCGTGGACCAGCGCGCCGTGCTCCGTGCCCGCTTGCTGGATATGCTACTAGGTGACTGGGACCGCCACGAAGACCAATGGCGTTGGTTGGCCTACCCCCTATCCGGCGGCGGCAAGCGGTTTCGGGCCGTGCCGCGCGACCGCGACCAAGCTTTTTTCGTGAACCAGGGCCTGCTGCCCCGCGAGGCCAGCATGGACTTTTTGTTGCCGCGCATCCAGGGATTTCACACAGGCTTTCGCAATATCAATACCTTTAACTACCAGGCCCGCTACTTCGACCGCTCCTTTCTTACGGAACTGAGACAGGCCGACTGGCGCGCCGTAGCCGACTCGGTGCAGGCTGGTTTGAGTGATGCCGTGCTACTAAAAGCGCTGCACCAATGGCCCGATTCCATTTACCAGTTATCCGGCCCCACAATTTTAGCCAAGCTACGGGCCCATCGCAATGACCTGCCTTCCTGGGCCAATAAGTATTACCTCTTCTTGGCCGAGGGGGTAGATGTGGTCGGCAGCAATCAAGGCGAGTACTTCGATGTGGTGCGCCAAAATGATGCCCAAACCCAGGTGAGGATGTATGCCCGTACTGCTGCCGGTCAGCGCGGCGCGCTGTTGTACAACCGCACGTTTTTCACGGCTGAAACCAGGGAAATCCGCCTGTACGGTCAGGGCGGCGACGACCTGTTCACGGTGAGTGGCCGCGTAAGCACGGGTTCCGTGGTGCGAATAATCGGGGGCACCGGGGCCGATAGCCTCATCGACCGCTCCCAGGTAGGCGCAAGCCGCCGCAAAACTGTGGCCTATGATGAGCCTCAAGGCCTGACTATGGTTGGCCACGCTGCCACCCGGCTGCACCTGAACCCGGCAGAAAGCACGCGTACCTACGACCGCGAAAGCTTCCAATACCCTATCCTGATGCCACTCATGCCGTGCAGCTACAACGTGGACGACGGCATCTTCTTGGGATGGGGCGTCGGCATCAAGCGTCCCGGCTTTCGCAAGTCGCCCTGGGCCGCCACGCACGCCCTGACCGGCAATGTAGCCTTGGCCACCGGCGCGTTCAGCTTCGCCTATAACGGCTTGCTCACCCAGGCCATTGGTCGACTCGACGTGCAGTTGCAAGCTTTGGTAGAGGCCCCAAACTACGTGCGCAACTTCTACGGGTTAGGCAATAACACCCAGCCTATCGCCGAACAGCCGCTGAGCTACTACCGGGTGCGATTCCGCAATGTCGCAACGTCCGTGATGCTGCGCCGGGCCCTCACGCCGCGCTGGCAGGTGTTTGGTGGGGTGCAATACCAAGCCGTCGAAGTGGAAGACCAAGCCGACCGCATTCTGCATCAGCTTTCCGATGACCGCCTGCGCCCCGCCAGTCTTTTTGCCGATAAGCAGTACGCGGGCCTGCAGCTAGGACTGGAGATGACCAGTCTGCATGCCAAAGCTGCCTGGCCCCAGGGCGCGCACTGGCGCACCGAGCTCACGCTACAGCGCCCGCTCACCGCCGCAGCCCGTCCCCTGACGCAGCTCAATTCTGAATTAGCGCTGTACCGCAGCTTCCGGCTGCCGTTTCGCCTCACGCTGGCCAGCCGGTTCGGCGGCACGGCTAACTTTGGCGACTACGAGTTTTTCCAAGCCGCTACGCTCGGTGGGCTCAGCAACCTGCGCGGCTTTCGCCGCACGCGCTTCGCGGGCCGCCAGAGCCTGTACAACAATCTGGAGGCCCGCTTGCAGCTAGGCAGCTTTAGCACGGTGGTGCTGCCGCTCACGTTTGGGGTGCTGGCCTTCCACGACGTGGGCCGGGTGTGGGTGCCCGGCGAGGACTCCCTTACTTGGCACCGGGGCTACGGTGGCGGCCTTTGGGTGTCGCCTAAGCCGCTGGTGACGCTAACGGCCATGTATGGTCTCTCTTCTACCGAGCAGTTGTTACTGGCACGATTGGGTTTCTTCTTCTAACCGCCCGACGGGAATGGCACCAGGCCAGTTTGCAAAGCTGATGTGACCACCATGGCTCCGCCTATTCAGAAATGCTCCTGCCCTAATAGTTCCCCATGAAATTTCCGCTCTTTTTACTCTTGCTGCTATTTGCGATGGGGCAAGCCGGGCGGGCGCAACCGCCCGGAGCACGTCCCCGGATTGGGCTGACGCTGAGCGGCGGTGGAGCGCGCGGCTTGGCCCATATCGGACTACTACAGATGCTTGATTCAGCCGGCGTGCAGGTCGATTATGTGACAGGCACCAGCATGGGGGCAATTGTGGGGGCGCTCTACGCCGCCGGCTACAGCGGCCATGACATCGACCTATTGGTATGCGAGCTGGACTGGGGTGCGTTACTAACCAATGGGGCCCAGCTGCGCACCGTCACCCTCGCGGAGAAGGACGATGTAAGCCGCTACCTGATTGAACTCCCGTTTGTCCGGCGCAAACTACAGCCCCCCAGCGGCGTTATTGAATCAGAAGAGTTGTGGCTTAAACTTAGCGAGCTGTTCCTGCCTTACTACCGCACCAAGGACTTTAGCTGCTTCCAGCGCGGGTTTCGCTGCGTAGCTACCGACATTTTATCGGGCGAGGCGGTGGTGCTGCAACGGGGTGAAATCGTACCCGCCATTCGGGCCAGCATGGCTATTCCGTCCGTTTTCACGCCCATTTACTACCAGGGCCACCAGTTGGTCGACGGGGGCGTTGTGCGCAATTTTCCCGTGTCGGAACTCAAAGCCATGGGCGCGGGAGTTATCATCGGCAGCAATGTGTCGAACGGGGCCTACACCGAGGCCAGCCTACGAAATGCACTTGATGTGCTGCTGCAAATCACATTCTTCAAAGACAACGCCGACTTCAAAAGCCAACGTGCTTTATGCGACGTTTACGTTGATTATCCGCTGAAAGGCTTCACCACCGGGGGCTTTGCCGACGCCAAACCCATCACACGCATTGGCCTTGGCCGGGGGCAGCAGATTTTTCCGCAGCTTAAGCGGCTGGCTGATTCGCTCGATGCGCAATACGGGCCCAGGGCACCATTGCGGCCGGTTCCTCGCCTTGACTCCATCTATATCAGTAGTTGCGAGGTGCACGGGCTGGAACCTCAAAACGTGTCCTTGGTGCTGCAGCTGATGACATTTCGGCCCGGCCGCTTTTACACGCCAACACAGCTGTCGGCGGCGGTGCGGGGGGCGTTTGGCACCCGCTATTTTCGTCGCCTAACCTATACGCTGCAACCCTTGCCGGATTCCACGGCCCACATAGTATTTGAGGCGGTGCGGGCTCCGCTCACCCACCTGCAGTTTGGGCTGCACTACCATTCCCTCACCGGCATTGGGTTGATTAGTAGCATCTCCGCTAAGGATTGGCTACTGCCGTTTTCCACCAGCCAAGCGGCGTTAAACCTCGGCGAGAACCCGCGCTTCCGCCTTAAACACTTCCAGTACCTGACCCCGAGTAAGCACGCTTTCCTGCGCCTGCTGGCCCAGGCGGAGCAATTGGATGTCGCCACCTATGGTGCGGGCATTCGCAAATCCGGGCTCTACACCCAGCGCTACGGCACCGTCAGCGGCCAGCTCATGCAGGAGTTCACCCGCAACGCAGCCTTTGGAGTCGGCACCCGCTACGAATACGTCAGTTTCCGTCCCGAAATTGCTTCCGGGCTTCAACTGAACGGGCGTTTGCGGCTTATTACCAGCTTCATTTGCTACGAAGCCAATACCTGGAATGCCGCCATATATCCCACCGCCGGCCGCAAGGTAGACGCCGAGGCAGGCTACGTTTACGGGCAAGCCCCTAGCTTCCGGGTGCTGGACGGCCCCACCCTGGTCGAGACCCAAGACGCGGCGCGCTTCTCGTTCCGGCCCTACCTGCGCACTCGCCTCAATCTGGAGCAATTTTGCCCCCTGTCAGCGCGCGCCACCCTTCTGTTACAAGCGCAGGCCGGCCTCAACTTCAACTACCGGCAAATTGTAGTCAATGATTTCGTGGTGGGCGGGCTCACGCCCGTACTACGCAACCAACTCACCTTTGCCGGGCTTCCCGAAGCGGCCTTGCTGACCAGCAGCGCGGCGGCCGCCCTGGTTGGGTACCGCCATGCCCTGGCGCCCAAGGTGTACATCAGTGGGAAAGCAAATGTGCTTTATCACGATTTTCTCACCGCTAATTTGCAACTGCAGTCAGCACAGGTACGCTACGGCGGAGCGGTCACGTTAAGCTACCGCTCATTTCTGGGACCCATCGATGCGAGCCTGCTTTATTCCAATGCTGCAGAAAGGGTCCTGCCCTATTTCAATATCGGCATTCCCTTTGGCTACCGATGATGACAAGTGACCGAAACGGTGATTTATCCAACATCTGGCGATAAAGTAGGCCACTACTTGCCATTCGCAGGAGGCTTGGCAGTCGGTGGTGAAACACTGGGAACAAGCCAGAAGGCTAGGCCGGCACTGGCCAGGGCCATTACTGAGCACAGCCGGAGAATGCGCTGAAAGGTGTGCTGAAACGCCTCGCGGAAAGCTTGTTTCACCACCGGGCGTTGGCGTGCGGGCACACTAACCGGCACGGAAGCGGCGCCAAATTTGCGCGCTTCCGTGCGCAAATCGGTGCGCGCCACGGCCGATAGCACAACGGAAGCGGTGTGCAGTGCCAACTGGTTGTGAAAGTCTACCAGCGCAACGGCGCCGAAAATGGCCAAGGCCAATACGCCGGCTGCCCGGGAAACCGCGTTGTTCACGCCCGAGGCCGTGCCCGCGTAATGACTCGCTACGGCCGTCATGACGGCTGTAGTCAGGGGAACCACGGTCACGGCCATTCCCAAGCCGAACAAGACCATGCCGGGGAAAAAAGTATTCCAGTAAGCAGACGGCCCAGGCGTTACGCCCACGGTGCTCAGCCAGCCAAATCCCAGGGCAACGACCAGCGGACCGACCGTGAGCAGGAGCCGGGGACCGTGGCGGTCTGCCCAGCGGCCGGCCGGCCGCGAGCCCAGCGAAATGAGCCCGGCCAGCGGCATAAAGGCCAGCCCGGCCTGCAGTTGGGTATAGCCCTGCACCTGAACTAAATTGAGCGAAAGGAAGAAGGTCGCGGCCGTGAGGGCTCCGTACAGAAACAGGGTGAGCAGGTTCGTGCCGCTAAAGGTGCGGTTGCGAAACAATACCAGGGGCAGCATCGGATGCGAAGCATGCGCTTCGAGGGCGATGAAAGCGCTCAGGGCCAGAAACCCGCCCCCTACGCCCCCCCAAACCCAGGGATTGGCCCAGCCTTGGGCCGGAACCAGCAGCAGCCCAGCGGTCAGCGCCGCTAAGCCCAGGGCCGCCAGCGCCGCGCCTGGCCAATCGCTGCCCTCCGCGGAGGGGTCACGGGTTTCGGGCACTTTGCGCCACAGCACCACCAGGGCAACGGCGGCCAGCGGCAGGTTGAGCAGAAAGATGGCCCGCCACCACCCGGCATCGGCTAGCCAGCCGCCAAGTGCCGGGCCAGCCAGCAAAACCAGTGTGGTCGTCGCCGACCATGTCCCAATGGCTTGCCCCCGCTTATTGGCCGGAAATTGAGCCGAAATCAGCGCCAGGCTGCCGGGTACTAACAGGGCCCCGCCAACGCCCTGTATCAGTCGGGCAGCAATCAGCCACCCAGTGGCAGGAGCCATTCCGCACGCCAGAGATGCCGCCGCAAACAACATCAGACCCGCCATGCAGACCCGCTTGCGGCCCAGACGGTCGCCCAAAGCCCCACCTTCCAGCACCAGAGCAGCCAGCACGAGCAAGTAACTATTTACGACCCAGAGCATCCCGGCCCCGTTGGCGTTGAGGTCACGCTGGAGGGCCGGTAGGGCAACGTTCAGGGCAGTGCCATCGAGAAAGACCATACAGGAAGCTGCGATGGCAGCCACCAGCGTCCATCGCTCCTCAGCCGTTAAAGCGTTCGATGATTCTGATGCGATGGGCATAATGCAGAATAGAAGCAGAAAAGTGGCAGTAGCCAGCCAAACGGGGATTATAATTCCTGGCCACGCCCGTGGCGCTGAGTAGGGCGACCAACTTATCCGCTACTACTCACGCATCAACAATTTCGCTATACGTTGGAGATTTTTCTGGTTGGAACACCAAGATATGTTTAGTGATTGGGAGAAAGCATCAAAAGCGCCGCTTGGTTGATTTTAGTAACGCCTTTCTGCCGCTACGTTGCCAGCAAGCACAGCTTGGGCGTGCTTGACTACATTCTCGACGGTAAAGCCGAATTTCTTGAACAGCAATTCTGCTGGGCCCGACGCGCCGAAATGATTCATCGCAATAACGCTGCCTTCGTCGTTCGTGTATTTGTGCCAGCCGATGGGCGAGCCGGCCTCAATGGCCAGGCGTTTACGCACGGGTGTCGGGAAAACGAGCTCGTGGTAGGCGGCATCTTGGTTTTCAAATAACTCCCAGCTTGGCATGCTGACGACGCGGGTGGGGGTGCCGGCGGCCTGCAGTGCCTGTTGGGCTTCCAGCGCCAGGGCGACCTCCGAGCCAGTGGCGATAAGAATTAAGTGGGGTTGGCCACTGTCGGCTTCGCGCAAGATGTATGCCCCCTTGGCTACCCCCTCGCGGGCTGAGCCGAGGCTACGTTGGTCCAGGATGGGCAGCTTTTGGCGCGAGAACACGAGCACGACCGGCGTATGGGAAGTGCGCAGGGCAATGCGCCACGCTTCGGTGCTTTCATTGGCATCGGCGGGGCGCAGCACCACGATGTTGGGGATACTGCGCAGCGCCAGCACTTGCTCGACGGGCTGGTGGGTAGGGCCGTCTTCGCCGAGGCCAATGCTGTCGTGGGTGAAGACGAACGTAGCTGTGCTCTTGCCCAGGGCGGCTACGCGAATAGCCCCGCGCATGTAGTCGCTGAAAGTCAGGAAAGTGCCGCCGTAGACCCTCAGGCCGCCATGGTGTGCCATGCCATTCAGGGCGCCGCCCATGGCATGCTCGCGCACCCCGAACCACACATTGCGCCGCTCGGGATGCAGGTACTGGAAGCTGTCGTCCCCCACCTTGTTCATTTCATTTGACGTGGCCAAGTCGGCTGAACCGCCAAATAGAAAGGGAATCGATTTTTTGAGGGCTTCCAGTATTTGGCCTGACGCTTGGCGCGTGGCTAGCGCACCCTCAGCGGGCGTGTACACCGGCAGGTCGGCGTCCCAGCCTTCGGGCAATTCACCCGCGAATGACGCCTTAAACATCGCGGCCTCGCCGGGGTAATCCTTGGTGTAGGCGTCGAAACTGGCTTCCCATTGCTTTTGCAGCTCTGCGCCCTTCAGGCCGGATTGCCGCAGGTGCTCGTATACCTCAGCCGGCACCTGAAACGATTGCTCGGGGTCGAAGCCGTAAAACCGCTTGGTCGCTTTGACATTGTCGGGGCCAAGGGGACTACCGTGGGTTTTGCTGGTGCCCGCCAGTGGCGAACCAAAGCCGATAATGGTGCGCACTGCAATAATGGAGGGCCGGTCTTTCACCGACTGCGCCACGCGGATGGCATTCTCCAGCTCGTCGAGGCTGTTGCCGTCCTGTACGTGCTGCGTGTGCCAGTAGTAGGCATCGAAGCGCTGCATGGCGTTCTCGGTGTAGGCAAAGCTGGTAGGGCCGTCGAGCGATATTTTGTTGTCATCGTAGAGGTAAATCATCTTGCCCAGCTGCAAGTGACCGGCCAGGGAGGCCGCCTCCGAGGCGATGCCTTCCATCAGGTCGCCGTCGCTCACCAGCACGTAGGTGTAGTGGTCCTGCAGCGGCGCGTGGCCTTCTTTGTTATAAAGGGCGCCGAGGTGCGCCTCGGCCATGGCCATGCCCAGGCCATTGGCAAAGCCTTGTCCTAAGGGGCCGGTAGTTACCTCCACACCGGGCGTGCGGTGCGACTCTGGGTGGCCCGGCGTGTTAGAATCGAGCTGCCGGAACTGCTTGAGGTCGTCGAGTGTCAAATCAAAGCCATATAGATGCAACAGGCTGTATAACAACGCCGAACCATGACCCGCCGACAGAATGAATCGGTCCCGGTTGGGCCACTTGGGGTCCTGCGGGTTGAAGCACAGGAAGCGTGACCAGAGCACGTAAGCCATTGGCGCTGCCCCCAGCGGCAGACCAGGGTGGCCGGAATTAGCTTTTTGCACCATGTCCACCGACAGTAGCCGAATGGTATTGATGCTCAACTCGTCGAGGGTTGCTTGAGAAGTATTCATAGGGCTTTTAGAAAATTTCCTGGTTAGCGTTGTCAATCCTACCCCACTGTGCATTGTGCTGCAACTTGCCGGTTCGCTTTCTGATTATTGATGAGCGTAACACGTTGCGTCGTAGCGGCGCAATACAAGGATTCAGGTTACTAGCAGCTTTAAGCAGCTCATTCAGCTAGTAGTGTCTGCAGGCGGGCGACAGAACGTCGAAAAGAGCGCCGGAAATAGCTGTTCACTACCCAATGGGCGACCAGATAGCTACCGACAAGCAAACTGCCTAAGCCAAGCAGTCCTACCCCGCCTGCAGGCGTTAGCCCCCGGCTGTGCATGACTCTTGTGCCAATGGCCAAGGCACTAGCTGAAGCTACAAGCAAATGCCCGAAATAGAAGTAGTAGAGCAGGCGGGAAAGCCGGTGCAGCATCCGCAAAGCATCGCTCCCCCCTACTGTGATGGCGGTAGCCAAGCTGCGCAGGAGATAGAATTGTCGATAGTAATAGTAACCCAACACGGCGCCCAGCGCCAGCAGAATGCTTGCGAACTGGCTGGCCTGCGGGTCGTGAAAATGCAGTAGCCCGCCGATAATAGGTGTACTGACCAGACTTTTGCCAATGGCGTCAACCCACGTATTACGACGCAGAATTTGCACTATTCGGGCTGCATTCGCGGTGCGTACCGCCTGAACGGCGGTTTGTCCTACGGGCGGTGACATGGCAAGCCAACTAAGTTAAAGGACAGTTCTATGCATTCATTAAACGCGGGCTTGGTTGTTCGAAACGCTGGCCACGCGTAGCCATTCATACACTGGCCCCGTGCCGCCGGCCGGTGGTAGGCCAACAAAGCCGCCGCGCGGTCCGGCTACTTGCTGGCTTCGAATACCAGCGCGTGAAGGGGCGTTCGCAAGGGGTGGTTGCCCAGCTGAGCGCTGAATTCCTGCTCCACGGCGGCTTGAATCTTGGGTAGCAAAGAGGGGTCTTTTTCCTGGATAGCCGTGGCGAAGGGCAGTCCTTGAATGAACCCTTGCGCCGCGATAGCCGCGGTTTCGGCCAAGCCGGTTTTCTTCACTGACGTAGCGTTGACATGATGGAACCCCGCTTCAGTAAGCGCCTGCAAAACAACCTGTGCATCGGCCATGGAAAACGGCCCGAGGTGCTGGGGCACCGGATTGCCGCCGAGGAAAGCGTGTAATACTTTGTTGACAATGGCCCAGGCGGTGTTGTCCTGAATAGCACCCCATGTGTTGAAAATCAACTTGCCACCGGGGGCCAGTACGCGATGAATTTCCGTCAGGGCTTTGAGTTTATCAGGCACGAACATGAAACCGAATTGGCTGGCTATCAAATCAAACTGATTGTCTTCGTAGGGAATGGCCGAGATATCCACCACGGCCCAGGTGACGTTGGGCGCTAGGGTTCTTTTGCGGGCCACGGCCATCATGTCTGGGTTCAGGTCGGTGGCGGTAAGTTGGGCCGATGAGGGCAGGCGCTCCAATAGGAGGTTGGTCAATCGGCCGGTACCGCAAGCCAGTTCCAGCACGTTGGTTACCGGAGCGTAGTCAATTCTATCCGCCAGGTCGAGGGCGTAGGGCTCAAACAAGAAAGGCCCCAAGTAATCGTCGTATTGCTGCGGAATGGTGCCGTTGAAAGTGATAGTGGGCGCGCTCATGGTCGTGATGCTGTGGAGAAAAAGCAGTGGGGGCGGAATTGCCCTGCAAAGGACGAGTCGGCAAATGACCGTTCTCTTGCCAAATGGCAATAAATGAGGATAC
This sequence comes from Hymenobacter segetis, assembly GCF_054776495.1. Taxonomy (NCBI): domain Bacteria; kingdom Pseudomonadati; phylum Bacteroidota; class Cytophagia; order Cytophagales; family Hymenobacteraceae; genus Hymenobacter; species Hymenobacter segetis. The sequence continues at coordinate 74,937 of NZ_BAAHBV010000004.1, forward strand.
TAAATAGGTGGCTATCGAAGTACCAATAGCTTCACGGCCACCCGTCGGCACGGAGGCTAGAGGCGCGCCGCCAGATAGGCGGCGACTTCGGCCAGGCGGTTCGAGAAACCCCATTCGTTGTCGTACCAGGCCGCCACCGATAAGAGGTTGCCTTCTTTAGCTGTCAGCGGCAAGTCGATGAGGCAGGAATGCGGGTCGCCTACGATGCGAGAGGAGGCCCACTCGTCTTCCAGCACGTCGATGACGCCGTGCAGGAAATTGACAACGCCCTCCTGCGCAGCGGCACGGAAAGCATCGTTCACCTCCTGCACGGTGCATTCCTTTTCGGTCACCAAGTTTAGTTCCGCGATGCTGCCGGTGCGGGTGGGGATGCGGTAGGCTTTTCCGGTTATTTGCAGGCCGGGCCAGATGAATTGCAGCGCCCGGGCCGCTCCTGAAGAGGAGGGAATGATGTTCTCGGCGGCGGCCCAGGAATCGCGCCGGTCCTTCATGGGCTGGTCGGTCAGCGACTGGGTGTTGGTGTAGGAATGCAGCGTCGAGAACAGGCCATACTGAATGCCGAAGTTTTCCAGAATGACCTTGATGGCTACGGCCAGCGCATTGGTGGTGCAACTGCCCATGCTCACAATGTGGTGCGCGGCCGGGTCGAAGGAATCGAGGTTGATGCCCTTGAGCAGCACGGCGTCGCAGTCGGCCAGCGTCTTGCTGGCCGTGCTCACCAGCACGCACTTTGCGCCCCGGTCGAGATGCACTTGGGCCCCGGCGCGGGTGGTAGCCCGGCCCGAACAGTCCACTACCACCGCTGCCCCCAAAGCGGCCCAGTCAGGGACTTCCTTGGCCGAGTTGAGATAGGGAATTTTACGCTCTCCAATCGTCAATTGGCCGGTACTGCCCGCAACGGGCTCGTGCCAGCGGCCATAGTTGGTATCCACGGCAAAGAGTGCGGCCAGGGTCGCTTCATCCCCGATGTCGGCGATGGCCACGGGCTCGAATAAGCCCTCGAGCAAGCCTACCCGCAGAAATTGCCGCCCAATGCGGCCGAATCCATATAATGCAATACTGGCCATGATGCAAGAATTAAGTTGGGTTACAGATAATCGGTTAAGTCTCGGGCGGCAACTAATGGCTAGGCAGGCGTCGCCGGCTACTGAGCCAGCGCTTGGGTAGTCGTCAGCGGTTTGCCCGTAATCAGCTGCCGAATAGCAGCCAGATGGGCCAGGATAACCAGGGGCACGATACAGGCCGGCAGCCACACGAATGGGAAGTACAGAACGGCGATGTTGGGCTGGTCGAAGCCAAAATGCTGGAGAGGTCCGGGCACGGACAGCAGGGCATTGACCAGAATGTTAAGCACCAAGCCCAGGCACAGCAGGTTCCAGACGAGCAACGCGCTCCGGCCCAGCAGCTCCCGCCGAAAAACGAGGAAGTACATCACCGGCGCACTCAGACCAGAAAAAATGTCCCAGTTGCGGCCTTCAAAGGTCATAAGCTTTGGCACGGCGTGGTGCATGTACAGCACTAGCAGGCCTAACTCGACGAAAATGCGGACCGTGTGCAGAAGGGTGAGCTGGTCCAGACGCAGGCCGTCGACGTAAGCCCGCCCCCGGGCAGAGAGCATCAGGCTGACAATGACCAGCACCGGCGGCAGCACGGCCAGCGCTAGGCGCGGCGGCGTGGAGCCGGGCCTCGCCGTGTAAAACCCGCTCAACCCCAGTGCGGCTTGCAGCACTAGCCAGGCCAGCAACACATAAAGCGTCGTTCGCGATTTATTGGCGGCCCGGTAGAATTGCCAAACGGTAAACGCCGTGAGGAGCGGAAAAACAAAGGACAGGGCGGTGGGTACGGTTTGCATGAGAATAGTGCGGTTGGTGTTCGACAAAGGAACTGGGGCGCGTCAGCGCGTCTCTTGCCATAAGGCAAGAAATCAGCGGGCTCATTTAGCGGCGCGTTGGTCAGTAAGCCAGGAGTTAGCAGGCCCCTCGTCGATGAAGGCAGCCGCGCGGTAGCAGGTTTTCAGCGGATTGGAAAGCGCGGGGGTTACCACATTCGCGTAGTGATGGAGGGATGACGGGGCCACCAGATAAGCGGCGTACACCAGTTGATTATTTGGAAAAACGGCGTTGAGCATGGGACAGAACTCGTGGAGCACCCATTGGTCCTGTTCAACTGTATTGCTGCCACGCCGGCGCAAATCCAGGAGCCACTGCCAACAATCGTGTTGCACAGCCAAATCCAGCAGCGCGAAGTAACTGGCCCGGAATAAATCTTCACTTGGTACCGGACACAGCCAGCGGAAGACAATTATCCGCTCTTGGCTACGGTACGAAATACTGAGAAAAGACGGGAGCAGCGTGCGGACTGTGGCATTATCCATAGCATGGAAAAGGGCTGCCTGAATGACAAGCGGCTGCTTGCCCACTCATAGGGTTGAGAAAAAAGCACGGAGGTCCGCGCTGTACAGCACGGGCTCTTCCCAGGCTGGAAAATGGCCGCCTGCGGGCATTTCAGTGTAGCGCTGCAGATTCACGCAGGACTCGACCCATTTCCGCGGGGGCACAATAGGCTCCTTGGGAAACGAGGCCACGGCCGTGGGCACGGCAATCTTAGCCGTGGGCACTAGTTTGGTCCAGTCGTAGTAAGCATGCAGCGACGACTGAACTGAGCCGGACACCAGATAAATCATGATGTGGGTCAACAATTCATCCCGGGTGAAGGTGTTCTCCAGATTGCCATGGTTGTCAGTCCAGGCGTTAAATTTTTCTGTCACCCAGGCCGCGTAGCCCAGCGGGGAGTCAACCAGCGCAAAAGCCAGGGTCTGGGGTTTGGAGCCTTGCAGCAGCAGGAAAGCGCCTTCCTGAAAAAGAAATCCCGGCAGCGCCGTGGCGAAAGCACGGGCGGCTTCCGACGTTTGCAGAATGGCTTCCGTGCCGGTCGGCAGCCCCACTTCCGTCAGGTGGATGCCCCGCACGCTGGCGGGGTAGCGCTCGGCTAGCTTCTTGGTAATGATAGCCCCGATGTCGCCGCCCGCCGCAAAAAACCGCTCATAGCCCAACCCTTCGGTCATCAACTGGTGCCAGGTGTCGGCAGTGGATTCCAGCGGAGCCAGGTCAGAAAATCCAAACCCTGGCAGAGAAGGAATTACGACGTCGTACGACTGGCCGGTCCCATTGCCGTGAGCAGCTGGGTCGGTGAGCAAAGGAATGACTTTGTGGAAACGATAAAAGGAGTCCGGCCAGCCGTGCGTCAGAATGAGCGGCTGGGGGTTCGGCCCTTGCCCTTTGATGTGAAGAAAGTGTACCCGCTTGCCTGCGATTTCGGTCGTAAACTGTGGGTAGCGGTTTAGTTCGGCTTCCTGCCGGCGCCAGTCGTAGCCCGTTTGCCAGTGCGCGAGCAATTCCTGTACGTAGGCGATGCTGGTGCCTCGCTGCCAACCCGTAGCCGGCTCCGACACTATGTCCGCATTCAGCACCTTCTGCTGAATGCGGTCGAGAATGGCCCCAGCGACGCTAATCGTAAATGGAGTGATGGTCATGATAAGTACGGAAGAAGCTACTAATTGGGTGGCCGTGTACAGCTAGTGGGAACACTATTTGGCTATCGTCATTAGCGTGCTCGTGACCTGGTCGGGGATGGCCAGGAACGGGCAATGACTGCTGTTGAGCTGGTAGGTATGAGAAACGCCGGCGGCCCTCACCATGCGTCTTTGCAAGTTGTAGCCCACCACATGGTCTTGCAGTGTGTGGATGTAGTACTTGTTTACCTTGCCAAAATTGGCCGCCGTCAGCACGGCAGGGTCTAGGAAGGGCAAAGTGGGCTCGGGGCGGTAATTGGTTACCAACAGTTGCTGCACCGCGGCCGAACCATCCTGCAGAAAAAGCCCGGCTAGGTTGGGAGTCGGGATGCCCAAGGTGGGCGGCGCAATGGGCGGGATAATGTTGGCGCTCAGCTGCGAGGTACTGTCGGTGTTGGCCAGGTCCAGCAGGGACTGCCCGTTGGCCGGTAAAAAGGCGCCGATGTAAACCATTTTATCAATCCGGTTGGGAATCTGCTCGGCAACCACCGAAATAACCATCCCCGCCAGGCTATGGCCCACCAACACCACATTGCCGGGCAGGGGGTTAATGGCGGCCACTACTTTGTCGCGATACTTATTAAGAGTTAGGGTATTGGGGTCGGTCTGGTCAGCTCCGTGCCCGGGCAATTCAACCAGCACGACCTTCTGACCCTGGTCTTCCAGTTGTTTTTTTACAAACTGCCAGGCGAATGGGGCTTGCCACGCCCCATGCACCACTACGAACGTGGTGGGCGTGGGCGTAACGGCCTTGTCATCATCTGAACAGGCCGAAAGCCAGAACGTGAAGGCCAGGGCCAGGAGTAAACGGAGCATCAAGGGCTTTTTCATAGCATTAAGAAGGGTTAGTAAATGGAGAACTATGGTCTAGAATGATGGTATTACCAGGCATTGATTTCTGCCCTATCGCCAAAGAGTTTATAAACAGCCATTTGAGCCAGCCCGTGGGCGTCTATCTTGCCTGCTCCCACAATGCTGCAGGTGAAACTGCCTTTCTTCCGTCAGGAAATGCAACGGTTATGCCACGGAAACTCAACCGGACCAAGTATGTCCACTCAGCAGTGCGCTACTGCGTATACTTTTCAAAATCAATGCCTTAATATTTGTCAAGCATCTACTTGTCCAAAGAAAGCGAGGTGATTCCCGTATTCAAAAGGAAAAGCCGCCTGGACTTATCCAGTATTTTTGGATAAATCACCTGGTGTTTTTGGATAGTGATTCCTCAATGGTCTTTATTGGAAAATGCCCGCCATTTGTTAGGTAAAGAATAGCTCTCACTACTGGAGCAGCGGCTTTATCGCCATTTACTATGCTACCGGCCTGTGGGTCCGCGACCTACCTATTGGAGTCGTTAATTGCCATAGCATAGGAGGCTATTTCTGCACTGGTGCCGGTTCAGAGCTTGGTAAGGCGACAAGCAACGACTCAAAATAGTCGTGCACACAGGATACGGCAACTCCTCCCTCGCCCACCCCTGCTGCTACCCGTTTGACAGAACCCGCCCGCACATCGCCAGCTGCAAAAACACCTGGCAGAGAAGTTTCTAAAAAGAACGGGTCACGCGTAAGCGGCCACTTGGGCACCATATGCGTGCGCACCACCGCGCCGGTCAGTACTCCCCCCTGCTCATCGCGGGCTACTGCTTCGGGCAACCAGGCGGTGCGCGCATCTGCCCCAATGAGCACAATCAGCACACTGGTGGGGCGAAGCGTTGTCTCATTCGTAAGCAAATTGGTAACGGAAATAGCTTCCAAATGCTGTCGTCCCGCTACCCCAGTCACCTCGGTATACGGCTCGACGCGCACGTTGGCCTTGGTGGCTAATTGGTCGATGAGGTAATGGGACATGCTCGCCGCCAAGCCTGACTTGCGCACCAGCAGCGTGACCTGCCGGGCATAGCCAGAGAAGAACATAGCCGCCTGCCCGGCGGAATTTCCACCACCAACTAAGTACACATCCTGGTCGCGGGCAGTGGCAGCCTCGGTGCGGGCTGCCCCATAAAAAACGCCACATCCAAGAAAGCGGTCAATCTCTGGCACCCGTAGCCGCCGCCAATCCACGCCGGTAGCCAGCAAGACCGCCCGGGTTCGGACAACCTCGTCGCCGTCCAGCACGAGTTCGTGCTGCTGGTCACCGCCTGTGCGCAAAGCAACCACATTGCGCGTGATGACGATATCGGCGCCCAACCGCTCGGCTTGTTCAAAGGCTTTCCGGCCCAGGTCGTCACCAGCAATGCCGGCTGGGAAACCCAAGTAGTTTTCAATGCGTGAGGAGGTGCCCGCCTGCCCCCCGGGCGCTTCGCGCTCAATCAGGAGAGTCCGTAGCCCTTCCGACGCAGCATATACGGCGGCAGAAAGCCCGGCCGGGCCCGCTCCTACAATGGCCAGGTCGTACACTTGGTCAGCCGGCGTTGTTCGCATCCCCAAGCTGGTGGCCAAGTTGCGAAGGGTCGGGTCGGCAAGGAGTGTGCCATCGTGCAAGCGAGCGTACAACGCGTGCTCGGATGCTACTACCTCTCGGCCCAAATCTGTCCTAATCGGCATAGTGGAGCTTGTAGCAGCCCAAGTGAACAGGACGTTGTTGCGGGCCAGAAAGTCCCGCAACGCATAGGCGGCCGGGTCCCACGGATGGCCATAGAGCGTGACTTGGGAAGTCGGAATCCTAAGGGCTAGCTTTTGCAAACCAATCAGGCTAGGCATCATCTCCTCCGTGATGGTCCGGGCAAAATCCGGTAAATCAGCCATCAGCCGACGAAAGTCCTGAGCATCGAGCCGCAGGACGCGAGCTGGTCCCACCGCCCTTACACTGACAGGGAAGGCGGTGCCCAGCAAAATAGGCACTTCGCCGATGTGCTCGCCGGCCGTGCGGGTATGGACCAGTTGCTCCACTGCCCCGACCCGCTTTGTCAGTTCGAAGGTCCCGGTGAGAAAGTAGTAAAAAGCAGGAGCTTCTCCTTCATAGGTGAGGTAACCATTAGAGGCCACCTCAATCTCGGCGGATTGGTTAACCACATTTGTACACTGTTGGTCATTGAGCGAGGCAAAAAGTACGGCAGAACGAACGGTATCGAAATTGACCATGGAAGGAAACTGATTAAAACACTATAATCAGCGTCGACCCAAACACTTTGTGTGCCACGTCCCAGGGCCCTTACCGTTTGCTGCTAAATGCGCAACCACTGCTTACTGGCGAATGCAATTCCGCTGAAATTGAAGCCTTGTTTACTGCCTCGGCGCTCCAGGCATCATCCAGTTTTTTTGGAGTTCCACAATTATTTCGGGTATGTCGAACTGGAGCCTGCTTATCAAGTATGGCCTACATCGTTCATGATGAGCTCAAAAGCCGGAAAATAAAATACTGCGTAGGATTGGTCCCATCTTTGGGTGGCACCAATCCTACGCAATCAGGGCTGAGAAGCTTTACGAAGGATTCGGCTCTGTCTTACTTTTAGCAGTATCTTAATTGGTTGGTATCATACTTTGCTTGTTGACCAGTGATGCAAGGTTCTGGGTGATGGGTCAAGTGCCCTAATTAGTTACAAATGGAAGCTCTTACTCCCTCAGCGCCAGCACATCCCTTCGACTGTCAGGTTCTGATTGTAGAAGATGAGTATGTAATCGCCAATAACCTGCAGTTGATTCTGGAGCAAGCCGGCTATGGAGTCATTGGGATAGCCGATTCCATTGCGGAGGCGCACGCCCTGATGGCCGAGACCCGACCGGATATGGTGCTCCTCGACATCTACCTAAAAAGAAAGGAGCGCGGCCTGGACCTGGCCAAGCACTTGTTTGACGAGCACATCCCCTTTATCTACATTTCGGCCAATGACAACCCGAGTGTGCTGGAAGAAGTGAAGGCCACCTTCCCCAACGGCTACATCGTCAAGCCTTTTCGGGAACAGGATGTGCTCATGGCCCTCGAAATTGGCCGCTACCGGCACGCCCACGGCGTGGAAATGGCACTACGCAAGGAGAAAGTGCTGCAGATAGCCATTACTGAAGCGTTGGCTGGTAGTGATGGGTGGGAGGTGAAGCTGCTGCAGCTCGCTCAACTGCTGCAGGAGCACATTCCATTCGACTTCTTCTCAGTACGGCACCGCAAAGCCGGGGCCGATACCTTTTATCGCTACTACCGGGTCGGATTTAAGGAATACCAGAGCATTTCGCCCGCCGGTTTCCTGCAAATGACGAAGCGTGCAACCGCCATACCAGCAGAAGAAACGGCCGCGTCCGACCTCTACAACCACGAGGCGTTCAAAGCGCTGTGCAGGCAGCACCCCCTTGTTCAGCTAACGGCCAAAACCTTTAAACTCAATTCGGCTCTGCTGTTTTCCCTGGTCGCTGGCCAAGGGGAAACGTTTGACATTTCGTTTTTCAGCCGCCAGCCCGACGCGTATCGTTTCGAGCACTCGGTTCTGCTGGACCGTCTGGAACAGCCCATCTTATTTACGCTCGAACGGGCTTTGGCCTACGACAAGATTGCCCAACTCAGCGAGCAGCTACGGCAGGAAAATGCCTACCTGCAGGAAGAGGTCAAAACCTCGGCCAACTTTGAGGAGATTATTGGCACAAGTCCGGCCCTGCTGCAGGTATTCAACCAAGTGACGCAGGTAGCTCCAACGGACACCACGGTGTTGATTTTAGGGGAAAGTGGCACAGGCAAGGAACTGTTCGCCCGGGCCATCCACAACCTATCGGGCCGCAAAGACAAAATGCTGGTCAAGCTGAACTGCGCTACGCTGCCGGCCACGCTCATCGAGTCCGAACTATTCGGCCACGAGCGGGGGGCATTTACCGGTGCCACCGACAAGCGGGTGGGTAAGTTCGAGCTAGCCAATGGTGGCACCATTTTCCTCGATGAAATCGGCGAGTTGCCGCTGGAGCTGCAAGCCAAGCTGCTGCGCGTGCTACAGGAAAGGGAAGTGGAGCGCGTGGGGAGCAATACCCCCATCAAAGTGGATGTGCGCATTATAGTGGCCACCAATCGCCACATTGAGCAGGAAGTAACTGCCGGACGCTTTCGGCTCGATTTGTACTTCCGATTGGCCATCTTCCCCATCATGCTTCCACCGCTTCGGGAACGGCCCAGCGACATCCCATCGCTGGCTGGCTTCTTCGCCCTGAAGTCGGCGCGCCGAATGGGCAAGCCTTTTGCGGGCATTCCGGAGGGGATGCTCCAGGAATTTCTGCGCTACCCTTGGCCGGGCAATATCCGGGAGTTGGAAAATGTTATCGAGCAGGCCGTGATTATTAACGACGGCAAGTCTCCCCTGTCGTTAGGCCGGCCCTTGGCCAATAGCTTGTTTTTGGGGTCTTCGCAAGCTGCCGTAGCTGGAGGAGCGGAAGGGCAGCTGCCACCCGCTTCCCAGCCCAAGGCCCTAACGGATGTTAAGTTGATTCAGGAAGAGGCCGAGCGCGAATTCATCATGTCCATTCTTCAACGGACTAATGGCCGTGTGCGAGGCAGCGGCGGAGCAGCGGAGCTTCTTAACCTGAAGCCGACTACCCTGGAGTACCGAATGGGTAAGTTAGGCATTCGCAAAATTATAGGCCTTAAGCCCGAAGAGGCACCGATGGATCCCAACTAACTTCCCGTTTTACCAGTCAGCAGCCAGGTTTTACTACACTGAAAGCATGGCCACATTTAGAAAGGCCAATTTAACATCACCAGATGTGAAGTAATGCGTTCGCTTCCTGATTCTGCATTCGGCGCATCACGCGTCGCGTGCTGGTCCGCAACGGCGGCGGTTGAAACCCACACATGCCGCGGTGGCTGCCTGCCCAGTTGGCAGGGGCCAGCCCACCAAGTCACTTGAGCAGAGATATGCCTACCAAAATCGGTGAGCAAGTGCGCATACATTCTGCGGTCAACAGTAATCTCACACGTAGTTATCTCGCGGTTGGATGAGTAGCAGGCACTTTTGAATAAAACCCACTTACATGCTGCCTTAACCAACTCAGCCATGCCCAAAGTGTACCTGTTACTGGTTCTGGCTTGCCAGATTGCCGGCACAAGCCCGAAGGCTGCGGCGCAACCTTTGCCCCGCCACTACTCCATGCCCGAATTGCGCCAGCTCGTGCGCCGAGGCAACGCGGATACCACGCGCGTGAAATGGCTTCTCCAGCTTAGTGCCTTTTACCTGAATAAAGCAGAGCAAAGCCAGCAAAGTGTTGATAGCGCGCTGGTATTTGCTGCGCAGGCTGGCGAGTTGGGTCGCCAGCTGCATTTTGAGCCGGGTGTGGATGAGGCACGGTTTCAAACCGGCCAGGTGTATGCCAAACGCGGGGGTACGCGCCAGGCGCAAGCTCTGATGCGAAGTCTGAGCGATACGAGCCGCATTAAGTTGGCCTTGGAGTTGGGCAAAAACCAGCTGCTCCCGGGCAAAGCTCAACCAGCGGGCCGCGACAGCGCCCTATACTTTTTTCGGCAGGCTAAGCGCCTGAGCGACGCGGCCGGCCTGCGCCACTGGCAAGACGAGAGTGTCTTTCAACAGGGCATTCTCTACATTCAAGGGCAGCAGGTGCCGCGCGGAGAGGCCCTCTTCAGGCAGGTCATTAAGGCCGCCCAAATAGCAAATGACAAAGCGGCGGAAAGCCGTGCCTGGTTCCGCCTGGCCGACAGCTTTACGCCGCTGGGCCGGGATAAATACACGGCCCAGCGGCTGGAATACTTCTCTCAGTCCCGGGTGCTTGCCCGCCAGATTAATGACCGAACCCAGGAAGCAGCCAGTTTGCTGAATATCGGCTTCATCCACATTTATCAGGGTAAGCGGGCGGAGGCAGAGCAGGATTTGTTGGCCGTCGTAGCCATAAAAAAGGCCGCCGGCCAGAAAGATGCTTACTTCGCCCTGGAAGCCCTGCACGAGATTGAATACAACAAGGGCAACAACGCCAAATCGCTGGCTTACCTGCTCCAAACCCTCCGTAGCGTGCAGGAAAGCGGGCACGAGGAATTGCTGGACTACGTTTACGGGATGTTGGGCAGCTTGTATTTGGAGCTGGACGAGGTAAACACCGGGGTTGCTTACCTGAAAAAATCATTGGCCTTGAGCCAACGCAATGGCCAGCTGACCCCCGACGTCCGAATCATCAGCCGGTTGGTCAGTGGCCTGGTTAAACAGGGAAAGGCGCAGGAGGGACTGCGCTTTTTGCAGAACGTTTCCCGGAAGAACGTGCCGTTTTCGCCCCGGAATAAAAAGACCCTCGCAGAAGCAATGGCCCATTGTTTCATTGCCTTGAAACAGTACCCGCAGGCGGAGAAATACCTGCTTCAGAGCACAGCTTTGGATTCGCAAGTTGATGCGTATGGTGCCGAGTCAACTTGGCTAATGTTGAGCCAATTGTATATTAAAACCAAGCAATACGCCAAGGCCCGGCCGTACTTAAAAAAGCTGCTGGCAGTTCATGACGGGATGATTATACCGGCAGATATTATTGCCACCGTTCACCTGGCCAGTTTCCAAGTTGATTCGGCGGCGGGCGATTACCTGTCGGCCATTGCTCACTACACCCGATACAAAGCCCTAACGGATTCCATCTTCTCGGCCAGCAAAACCCGGCAGGTCGAAGAGCTCAAGATGCAGTATGCAACCACGCAAAAGGAGCAGCGCATTCAACTCTTAACCGCAAAAGAGCAACGCCAGCAGAGCCAGTTAGACCGTGAGCGCATCATTCGCAACGGCATCATCGCGGGTGCGGGGCTGTTGGTGCTATTGCTGGGCGTGAGCTACAACCGCTACCGGCTCAAGCAGCGCAGCAACCAGTTGCTGGAAAAGAAACAGTTCGAAATCAACCAGAAAAATCACGCATTGGAGCAGGTAGTGAGTGAGAAAGAACTACTGCTGGTGGACAAGGACCAACTGTTGGAGGATAAGGAGTGGATGTTAAAGGAGATTCATCACCGGGTGAAAAACAACCTGCAGATTATCACCAGCCTGTTGCACTCGCAAACCATTTACCTCACGGATAAGGCGGCGTTATCGGCCATCCGCGAGAGCCAGAACCGGGTGCAGTCCATGGCCCTCATTCACCAGAAGCTCTACCAAGGCACGCAGCTGGCCAGCGTACCCATGCAGGCCTACGTGCTGGAAATTGCGAATTACTTAATTGCCTCATTCGATAGCCAGCACTTCGTCCGGACCGAGCTTGCAGTAGCCGACGTGGAGTTGGATGTATCACTGGCCGTGCCCGTGGGCCTGATTCTCAACGAGGCCATTACGAATTCCCTCAAATACGCCTTTCCGACCCGGCAAGCAGGCATCATTCGCATAGAACTCACCCGCTCTGTGAAAACTTACGTGCTTAGCATCCGTGACAACGGCGTGGGATTGCCCGCCGACTTTAATCCCCAGCGTAGTCGAACCTTGGGATTGAGCCTGATTCGCGGCCTAAGTAAGCAGATTGATGGGCGTTTGCAAATTGACGGGCAACAAGGCGTATGCATAACTTTGGCGTTTGATGACGTAGAGGCCGTGACCCGGGCGAGCCGGCAGGATGCGCGCGTGTTGGCCCAGGACTAGGCCCAGGACTAGGACTAGGACTAGGACTAGCGAAGTGAATCCGCAATTCAGGCATTCGCAGCAGTTGCAAAATGCGGCCTGTCGCCCTGGGTTAATCCAGTTCAGGCATTATTAAAGGAGCCAGAAAACTGTCGTATCTTAATAGAACAAAGCGCTGCCATATTCATTCATTGGAGTTGATGGTCAACATGAAGCTCCTACTACTTTTTCTGCTTCTTTTTGGCGCTGGCCGGCTAGCAAAAGCGGAGCCTTTAGACCCTCTGTTAGGCCGGGCCTCTGTGGATAGCCTAAAAGCCAGGTTATGGCAATGCCCGCCGGATACAAACAGGGTTAACCTTTTGCTGCAACTAAGCAATGCCTTGGTTACCCGGCGCGAGGAGCTGTTATTGAATTTGGATAGCGCCTATGCCTACAGCCAGCAAGCCCGGTTTTTAAGCGACTCATTGCATTTTTCCAGCGGCAAAACCATCAGCCTCTATCTTACTGGACGCATCCTCCCCTTCCTCCACAAGGCAGCGCAAGGCACGGAATTGCTTCGACAAGGTATAGCCCAGAGTGTGGCCCTTCAGAATAAGCATCTGGAAGCAGATGGCTGGTTCTACTTAGGCATTGCCTATCGCGCCAATACGGGCGACCTATTCCGCTCCTTAGAGTGTTTTGCAAAAGCCCGGCGCCTTTACCTGGCGACGAACGACCCGGAACGGGCGGCGTATCTGCTCAAATGGATTGCCGACATTCACCTTGCCCAGGCACGATACGCGCAGGCGCACGACGAACTGCTGCAGGTGCTGGCCGAGTACCGAAGCGTCGGCTACCGCCGCTTGCATTACACGTTTGACTTACTGGTAGCCGTGGACGAGCAAATGGCTAACTACCAGGAGGCTATTCGCTTCGAATTGGCGGCTATTAACGGCGCGAAGGCAACGAATGACCTTGTCTATCTGAGTAATTTCTACATGCGAATGGCGGAAATTTACGAAACTCTCCGCCAATATGCCCCCAGCCTGACCTATCGCTATCTGGCATTAGCGCAGATGAAGCGGGAAGAGAAAGCCGCACCGGCCGAAACGTACATGCGGGCCGCCTGCGCAATAGCCAATACGCTAATTAAAATGCATCAGCCGGAGCAGGCAGTGGCTTTATTACTGAAAGAGAGCCGGGCCAATCCCCCTGTCAACGATGTAACCCGCTATATGCTTGCCGAGGGTTTGAGCAATGGGTATGTAACGAGCAAGCAGTATGCGCTGGCCGAAAAGGCGGCCCTGAAAGGGGTGGCCTTAGCATCCTCCCTGGCCCACAGAAACAAAAAGTTCGACATATTCTATCGTCAAATTCAGTACGCGTCCTGCGTGTTGCTAGGCAGAATTTACACGGACACCCATCAGTTTGATAAGGCCCGGTTTTACCTCGATAAAGCAGCTACCATTGGCAGTCAAACGGCATCACTAACTGAAAATGCGGGCTTCTATTTGTTGCGCTTCAAGGTAGACTCCGCCCAGGGGAATTTATCGGCTGCCATCGCGCACTACCAACATTACAAAGCACTGAATGACTCCATCTTTAATACCCGCAGCAGCACGGTGATTGCCAACTTGCGCATGCAGTACAACACCGAAAAGCGGGAACACAACATGGCCTTGCTCACCAAGCAAAATTTTGTGCAGCGCGCCAGCCTTCGCCAGCGTGAGTTTCAGCGCAATGCCTTGTTCGTTGGCGCGCTGCTAATGGCACTTCTGCTGGGCCTGGGCTACAACCGCTACCGCCTCAAACAGCGCAGCAATCAAAAGCTGGAAGCACAGCAAGATGAAATAAACCAAAAAAATAAATCGCTGGAATTAGCCCTGGAAGACAAGGAATGGATGCTAAAGGAAATTCACCATCGGGTGAAAAACAATCTGCAGATTATCACCAGTCTGTTGTATTCGCAAAGCAGTTATTTGCAGGATAAGGCGGCTTTATCGGCTATCCGCGAGAGCCAGAACCGGGTGCATTCCATGGCGCTCATTCACCAGAAGCTCTACCAAGGCACACAGCTGGCCAGTGTGCCCATACAAAACTATGTGGCGGAAATTGTTAGCTACCTGATTGCTACTTTCGATTGCCAAGAGTATGTGCAGGCGGAACTAGCAGTCTCTGATGTCGCGCTGGACGTGGCGTTGGCCGTGCCCGTGGGCCTGATTCTCAACGAGGCCATTACGAATTCCCTCAAATACGCCTTTCGACCGCAGGAGGCAGGCGTAATCCGCGTAGAACTCAGCCAGGTTGAGAAAACTTACTACTTGCTAATCAGCGATAACGGCATAGGCTTTCCCGCCGACTTCAACCCCCAGCGCAGTAGAACCTTGGGACTCAACCTGATTCGAGGGCTGAGTAAACAACTTGATGGTCGCTTACATATTAGTGGTCTGGGTGGCGTGCGGATTGCCTTGGAATTCGACGAAATTGAACTGGTCGCGCGACATGCGGCGGAACACTTGACGGTGGTTTAAGCTAGCGGGAACCGGAATTATTTTTGTTTTGTAGGATAGTGAACAGTGTTAACTATATTTGCACCGTAATCATTTCTTCAGCATCACCGTGGGTATCACCGAACGCAAAGAGCGCGAAAAGACCGAACGGCGTCAGGCCATCCTGGCGGCGGCGCAGCACCTGTTCAATGAGCAGGGGTTTGAGAAAGTGAGTATGCGAAATATTGCCGAGGCCATTGAGTACAGTCCTGCTACCATCTACCTGTATTTCAAGGACAAAAACGAGTTGCTGTTTGCCCTGCAAAATCAGGCTTTTAGTCAGCTAAAGCAGGCTTTTGATTCGGTATTTGATATTTTTCATCCTGCCGAGCGCCTCCAGGCAATAGGCCATCAGTATCTGCAATTCGCTTTCAAGCACCCTGAACTGTTTGAGTTGATGTTCATCATGACCGGCCCAATGGAAGCCGTAGAGGCACGAGGCGAGGCCGAGCCCTGGGCCAGTGGCCGGGCTGCCTTTAATCGAGTGGTGCAGGTCATGCAACAGGGCATGGACGCGGGGGTATTCCACTGCGCCGATGCCGAAACGGGCGCTCTGATGGTGTGGAGCCAAGTACACGGATTAGCTGCACTATTCCTTCGTAAGCGGCTGATGATTTTTTCCGAAGAGCGTCGCCTAACAATAATGGACGAAGCAATGGGGCTGTTTAACAAAGTGCTTCAATATGGGCTGTGACCCTTTTTTTATTCCTACAATGAACACTGTACACTTGTTTATCGGTGGTAATAGTCACCTGAAGCGTTTGGCTCAAGCTATTGCATTGAGCAGTGTTTGGACAACCCAGCCTGCTGCCGCCCAGCTTGCTAACCACACACTGCAAGCCTACGTGGAAACGGGTTTGGCCCAGAACGTAGCGCTACGTCGCGAGGGCATTGCCGTGGCCCTGACAACCCAACAGGTGCGCCAGGCCGCTGGGCTTTTTCAGCCCCTAGTTCAGCTTGGTGCGACCTACTCATTGGCCAACGGCGGCCGCACCATCGACCTGCCGGTAGGCGACCTAGTGAACCCGGTGTACAGCACCTTGAACACGCTGACTGGCACGAACCGGTTTCCGCAGATTGCCAATGTGTCTGCACAACTGCTGCCTAACAACTTCCAGGAAACCAAAGTCCGCATTATTCAGCCGCTGTTCAATACGGATATCTATTTCAACTACAAGGCCCAAAAGGAACTGTTGTCGGCCCAGCAGGCACGGCAGGCAGCCTACCGCAACACGCTACGCCACCAGATTGAAGTGGCTTACTACCAATACCTGCAAGCGGGCTCGGCCGTTTCCATCTACCGCACCACTACCCAAACCTTGGCCGAACTACTGCGCGTGAACCAGGCCCGCCTGAACGCCGGCCTCACCACCAATGACGCGGTGTACAACACCAAGGCTCAGCTCGCCGGCAACCAGCGCGACCTGGCCACCGCCGCCAATCGCCGCCAGTTGGCCCGCACCAATTTCAACTACCTCCTCAACCGGCCCCTCGACGACAGCATTGCCGTGGAAGAGCCCTCCGGCACTACCCTGGCAGCACCGGAGGGTGCCAACCTAAGTGCTTACCGCACGGCGTCCCTTGCGCAAAGGCCGGAGTTGGAGCAAGTAACCCACGCCGAAGCGGCCCGCGCGCTGGGTTTGCGCCAGCGTCGGGCGGCGAGGTTATATCCGCAACTGAATTGGGTGACGGACCTGGGCTATCAGGGCTACGGCTACCACTTCGACGTCCCCCAGCAGCGGTTTCAGTTTATGCAGTTCGCGTTAAGTTGGGACTTGTTTCGGGGCGGCATTAAGCGGGGTGAAGAGCAGTTGGCCCGCTTGGCGCTGGACGATGTGCAGGCCCAACGCGCCGACCTCGTGCAGCAGTTGCAGCTGCAAGTCACCCAGGCGTACGACAACCTTGCCTCGGCCCGCGAGGCCAATACGGCCGCCGTCGCGGCCCAGCTCAACGCCGAAAAGAGCTTCGCCATCGTGCGCCGCCGCTACGTGGAGGGCCAGGCCATCGTGCTGGAATTACTCGATGCCACCGCCCGCCAAACCAACGCCCAGCTGGCACGGGTCATCGCGGGCTACGACGTCTTCATCCGCGAAGCCGAGCTGCGGCAGGCCCTGGCCGCCGAGTAAGGGCCCCCCCTTCTTTTTCGCTGTCATTTCATATTACAGGTTTTGCGTCATGAAAACCCCCGGTTTCTCTTTCCATTTGCTTGCGGCCGTGGTGCTGGCAGGCACCTTGCTCGGTAGTTGCAAAAAAGCCCAGCCAGTCGCTACTGAAACAGTAGCAACCGATAATATAGCCGTAACCCTGGCTCCGGTCCAGAAGCAGCAGCTGGCCCAACCCATTACCGCCTCAGGGCGGCTCAGTAGCGAAACGGAGGCTCGTCTCTCCTTCAAAACCGGCGGCCTCGTGCGCCGGGTGCTGGTGAAGGAAGGCGACTACGTGCAGCAAGGCCAGTTATTGGCCGCGCTCGACCTGACCGAAATCAGCGCCCAAGTGGCCCAGGCCGAGCAGAACCAGACCAAAGCCCGGCGCGACCTGGACCGCTTCAGCCGCCTGCTGGCCGACAGCGCCGCCCCGCGCGAGGCCGTGGAAAACCTGCGCACAGCCTACGCCGTGACCCAGGAGCAGGCACGCATTGCGCGCTTCAACCAGCAGTTTTCCGAAATCCGAGCCCCGGTGGCCGGGCGCATCGTGCGCAAGCTGCTCAATGAGGGCGAGCTGGCCGCGCCCGGCACGCCGGTCCTGTTCATGAACGCAACCACGGGCAACGATACCTGGATTCTCCAAGCAGGCGTGGCCGATAAGGACTGGGCGCGCCTGCGCGTGGGCGACCCGGCCACCGTGCGCCTCGACGCCTACCCCGGCCGCGACTTTACGGGCCGGGTGAAGCGGCTGGCGGCCGGGGCCGACCCCGCCAGCGGAACCTGGCAGATTGATATTCAGGTTCAGCCCGAAACGGGCGCGGCCCTAGCCAGCGGGCTGTTTGCCCGCGCCACGCTCCGGCCCCAGCAGCAGGCCACCTACCACATCATCCCGGCTGAGGCCCTGGTGGAGGGCGAAGGCGAAAATGCCTTTGTGTTCGCACCGGCCGCGAGTGGCGGGCGGGTGCGCAAGCTGCCCATTCGGGTGGCTTTTGTGGAGGGCAACCAAGTGTATGTGCGCACCGGCCTCGACTCGGTGGCCCAGGTCGTGACCAAGGGGGCCGGCTTCCTCACGGAATACTCCACCATTCAGGTCCAATCGGTGAGCCCGCACGCTGAGCCGCTGACGACAAGCAACTAATTTTTAAGTCCTGGCCATGCGTCGCTTTATCGAATTTTTCGTCCAGAACCGCTCGTTCACGCTCATTCTGTTCGTGGCCCTGCTGGCGGCGGGGTTGCAATCCCTGCTCACGATGCCCCGCGGGGAAGACCCGGAGGTGAACTTTCCTACCTTCACGGTGGTGGCCGTGTACCCCGGCGCCTCGCCCGCTGACCTGGAAAATGACGTGGTGCAACCGCTGGAAAAGCGGTTCAACGAGTTGGAAAATGTCAAGAAGGTCAATTCCACGGCCGATGATGGGCTGGCCATCGTGAAAGTCGAGTATGACTTCTCGGTGAGCCCGGAGGAAAAGTACCAGGAGATGGTGCGCGAGGTGAACGCCGCCCGCCCGGAACTACCCGCCAGCCTGCAAAGCCTGGAAGTGAAGCGGTTCCAGTCGTCGGACGTCAACGTGTACCAGTACATGCTGCTTGGCCCCAATGCCTCGTACAAGGAGTTGGAGTTCTGGGCCGAAAAGCTCCAGGACCAGCTGGAGCAGGGCGTGGCAGGCTTCAAGAAAGTCGAAACCTGGGGCTACCCCCAGCGCGAGGTGCGCGTGGCCCTGAACCTGGAAAAGCTGGCCCAGCAGAACATTCCGCCCGCGGCCATCCTCGGCGCGCTGCAAAGCGAGAACCTCAACATTCCCGGCGGCAGCGTGGAGGTAGGCAGCCGGCGCTTCAACCTGAAAACCAGCGGCGACCTGCGCACACTCGCCGAGATTGAAAGCGTGGTGGTATACGCCCGGGGCGGTAAAATCATTCAGCTGCGCGACGTGGCCGACGTGCGCTTTAACTACGCGGAGGCCCGGCACATTACTCGCCTCGACGGGGTACGCGGCGTGATGATAACGGCCTCGCAGAAGCCCGGCCAGAACATCATCAACCTTGAAAAACAGGCCGGCCCGGTGGTAGCGGCCTTTCAGAAAACCCTGCCCGCCAACCTGCGGCTAATCACCACCTTCGACCAGGCGGCCAGCGTCAGTCACCGGCTGGCGCGGCTGGGCAAAGACTTCCTGTTGGCCATTCTGTTGGTAAGTTTGACCTTGCTGCCGCTGGGCTGGCGCTCGGCGGTGGTGGTGATGATTTCCATTCCACTCTCGCTCAGCATCGGCCTGTTTCTACTCAACGCGCTGGGCTTTACCATCAATCAGCTCAGCATCGTGGGCCTGATTGTAGCCCTGGGCATTCTGGTGGACGATGCCATCGTCGTGGTCGAGAATATCGAGCGCATGCTGCGTACCGGTAAGAGCCGTACCGAGGCTGTGATTGAAGCAACTTCGCAGCTTGCCCTGCCCGTGATTGGCGTCACGGTCACCCTCATCATTGCCTTTGTGCCCTTGTTGCGGCTGCCGGGCTCGCCGGGCGCCTTCATCCGAGGGCTGCCCACGGCCGTGGTGACGGCGGTAGCGGCCTCCCTACTCGTCTCGCTCACCATCGTGCCGTTTCTGGCGTCGGGCCTGTTGCGGGAATCGGACAATCCGGAAGGCAACTTTCTGCTACGCGGCCTGCACCGGGGCGTGGATGCCACCTACGGGCGGCTGATGCACTGGGCACTGGGGCATCCCAAAGCGTCCTTGCTCGTGGCCTTCGGGCTGGTGGGTTTGGGGTTGGGAGTGGCGGTACCGCGCATGGGTTTCAGCCTGTTTCCCAAGGCCGAAAAGCCCCAGTTCCTGGTAAACGTGGAGATGCCCAACTCGGCGGGCATCCCCGAGACCGACCGCGTAACCCGCGACGTGGAGCGGGTGCTGGCCCGGCATTCGGCTGACATCATCCACTATACCACCAACGTGGGCAAGGGCCAGCCCAGCATCTACTACAACGTGCCTCAGCGCAACGAACAGCCCAATTTCGCCCAGATTTTTGTGCAGTGCCGGGCCGAAACCTGGGAGGAGAAAAATGCGCTGGTTCAGAAATTGCGTCGTGAGCTGGCCTCCTACCCCAACGCCCGCGTCGAAGTCAAGGATTTCGAGCAGGGCCCGCCGCTGGAAGCACCGGTGGCCGTCCGGATTTTCGGCGACAACCTCGACACGCTGCGTCGGCTCTCGATGCAAGTCGAGCAGGAGCTGCGCGCCGTACCAGGCACCACCTACCTCTACAACCCGGTGGCAAACCTTGCCACCGACTTAAAAGTCGACATCAACAAGGAGAAAGCCGGCCTGCTGGGCGTGGCAACAGCCGACATTGACCGCACCGTGCGCTTGGCCGTGGCCGGCTTGCCCGCCGCCGAACTGACCGAGGGCAACGGGCAGGACAAGCTGCCCGTGACCGTGACCCTGGCCCGCACCGGCGGCTTCCAGCAGCTGGCTGTGCTCGACCGCCTTTACGTGCCTGCCGCTACCGGCCGGGTGGTGCCCTTGCGCGAGGTGGCCGACGTGCGCCTGCAAACGGCCGCGCCCGCCATCCGCCACCTCGACCAGGCCCGCTACACCACCGTCAACGCTTTTGCCAAAGACGGCTACCTCTACGCCACGCTGCAAAAAGCCGCCGCGAAGCGGCTTGATAAGCTTAAGTTTCCGCCCGGCTACTACTACAAGATGGCCGGCGAGCAGGAAAACAAGGATGATGCCCTCGCGGGCTTCGGCACTACCATTTTGCTTTCGTCCTTCGCCTTCGTGCTGGTGCTCGTGCTTGAGTTCGGCTCCCTGAAAAGCACACTGATTGTGCTCTCGGTGGTGCCGCTAGGCGCGGTGGGTGGGGTGCTGGCCTTGCACTTGGCGGGCTATCCGTTTTCCTTCACGGCCATCATCGGTTTCGTGGCCCTTATCGGCATCGAAATCAAGAACTCCATTCTGCTAGTCGATTACACCAATCAGCTGCGAGCCCAGGGCCTGCCACTGCAGCAGGCCATTGAAGAAGCCGGCGAAACCCGCTTCATCCCCATCCTCATGACCACGCTCACGGCCATCGGCGGGCTGGTGCCGCTGATTCTGGAAACAGCTCCGCTCTATACGCCACTGGCCTGGGTGCTCGTGGGTGGGCTTAGCTCGTCGTTGCTGCTCTCACGCATCGTCACGCCGGTGCTCTACAAGCTGCTGCCGCCCGATGTCGCGGTAATTCCAGCACCTGCTCCCACCCTGGCAGCAGCCTAAGCTCACGACCAACTTCCTTTATCATGTCAGACTTCCCGTATTCCGAAGCCGAAATAATCGACTTTTTGCAGCGCGATGTGCCTCGGCTGCTCGTCCACCTCGGCCCTATTCAAGTGCCCAATTGGGGCCAGATGACGGCCCAGCACATGGTGGAGCACTTGACCGGCGCGGTGCGCCTCTCCATGGGTCGCTACGGGTTGCCCGCCCCGCCCCCCAGCCCGGCCCTCGACGAAGTTCAAGCTTATCTGCAAGCTGATGCACCTTTTAACATCAGTACCCCCAATCCCGCGACAGCTCGCAAACTGGGCCCTGTGCATCAGCCGTCGCTGGCGGCAGCGATTTCTTTATTGCTGCTGACGCTGGACGAATTTTTTGACCACTACGCCCAGCAGCCAGCTGCAACTGCGGTCCATCCGGCTTTTGGCAACCTCAATTTTCGCCAGTGGCAGGTGTTTCATTTCAAGCATTTTCACCACCATCTGCGGCAGTTCGGCCTGATACCGACTAGCCTGCTTCCGCGCCCCTTGGGCGCCCGCCAATCCAATTAACCTTCCCTTACTCACCGCCGGATAAATCAGCTGCAAGACCCGCGGCTGATTTAACCTAACTACTGGCTAGCTGCTTGACTACGCTACTTTATGCACATTTCGCTATTTTCCGCTTTTCGCCTGGGAGCTATTGTAGGGTTGCGGCATCGCGGCTGGTTGACCGGGTTACTAATCCTGAAGGCGGGGCTAGCCTGGACCCAGAGCATGTCAGCAATAGCAAGCCCAGTCCAAAGCCTAAGTGAATCCGACGCGTATTATGACAAGTATCCTGCATTGGCGGTAGACGAGGCCGGTGAAGCAGCGGTTGTGTTCACCTCCTTGCGAGGAGGGCTTGACCAGCTTTACTGGCGGTCCCGAACCCCTACGGGCTGGACCGCGGCCGAGCGCGTGGACCAGGGCAAAGGGGTAGAAAGTCTGGCCACGGTAGTTGCTGTGCCTGGCGTAACGTGGGTGTTCTGGCAGGGCCGACGGCACGGGCAGTGGGCCGTGTACGGGCGCCAGCGGGTGCGGGGGCGCTGGCGGCCCGAGCAGCGGCTTTCGACCACTAGTCAAGCCGCCTGGCACCCCAAGGCGATGGCCGATGTCCGTGGACGGGTGTGGCTAGCATGGGAGCATCCGGAACGGGAGCGTAGCGCCATCGTAGCCCGGGTGTGCGAATCTGGTCGGTGGAGTGCGGAGCAAATTATTTCGCCGCCCGGCTTTAGCCGCCGCATCGCGCTGGCAGCTACCCCACAAGGAGGTATGTGGCTGGGCTACGATGCATTGGCGCACGGCAACTACGACGTGTGGCTGGCGCGGTTGGGCAAACCGGCTGGCGCGCCTATCCACACCGACACGCTGCTGCAAGCGACCCGTGACGCCAGCACCGACGACTCGCCCAGCCTAGCCTGCGGCCCTGACGGCACACTGTGGGTAGCCTGGAATTCGCTGCGCGGCTTGGTCCATGAGCCGTTCCGCGCCGACCAGCACGCCGGCGGCGTCTTCGTGCGGGCCCTGCGGCACGGCCGCTGGCTTACCCCGCCCGCACCTGCCCCGGGTTTGCCCGCTGGCCAGGTGAACCCCTGGGGAATCGACAAATCCGCCCACGATGCCGTAGAGCCGGCCTGGCATTGGAAACAGACCCAGAATTACCCAACGATATGCCTCGACCGCCAACAGCGCCTGTGGGTGCTCTGGCGCACGGACCCTACCGGGGGACACAATTTTGACTTGTGGGGCCGGGTGTATGGCCCGGCTGGTTGGTCCCAGGAGCTGCACCTGACCGAGTTTTCCCCCGGCCGCGACGAGTGGCCGGCGCTGGTCCCCTTGCCCAACGACCGGCTGCGAGTGGCTTGGGAAGGCCAGGTCCTGCCTCCCAAGGGCGACGAGGCCAAATACCAGGGCGGCTTTGTGGACGCCTACAACACGCGCGCAAATGCGAATGTGGTGCTGACGACTGTGCTGGACCCCGAAATGCTGCGCTGGACGCCCGCACCGCTCCAGCCAGCGCCACCCGAAGCCTTCGACCCAGCCGCTGTGGTGGACCAACCCCTGCCTGGGCCCATACCCGGCACGGCCCGCACGGCCGACGGTCGCTATGGTCTCTACTTTGGCGACCCCCACAGCCACAGCGTCCTCAGCGACGCCAAATACGGATGGCCCGACCAGCTAGTGGCCCTGGCCCGAGGACCCCTGGGCCTGGATTTTAGTGTCGTGAGCGACCACGCCGAGATGGGACGCTTGCAACCGTCCGAATCGGCTGAACTGCAGGAGGTGGCCGGCATCTTTACAACCCCGGGCCGGTACGTCAACCTGCTGGGTTTTGAGTGGACCGCTGCCCCGGATTATGGTCACCGCATCGTCCTCTATCCCGGGCAAAATGCTCCCACCTTTAGCTCGGCGCTGCCGGAGGCCAATACTGTGGACAACCTATACGAGCGTATAAAGCCCTGGGGCGGCTTGGTGTCGGCGCACCACGCCGGGCAGGCCACCTGGGGCCGCTGGAACCCCAATGCTCCTTACGACGCAACCGCCGAGCCCAACTTTGAAATCACGTCCTGGCACGGGCGGGCCGAATTTTATGGCAACCCCCACGAGGGCCGGCGCCAGGTGCCCGGTCACCAGTATCAGGATGCCTTGCGCCTGGGCCACCGCGTGGGGGCAATGGGAGCCAGCGATACCCACCACTTAAGCCCCGGCGACGGCGGCTTGACCGTGGTGCTGGCCGACAGCCTCACCCCTGGCAGCCTGGTAGCGGCCCTGCGGCAGCGCCGCAACTACGCTACCAGCGGGGCCCGCATCGTGCTCGAATTTACCCTCAACGGCCACCCCATGGGTTCGGTATTGCCGCTGCCAGATTCGGCCCGGCTGGTGGTGCGGGTAGAGGGCACCGCCCCGATTGACCGCGTCGAGCTGGTGCGCAATCTGGACAATCGGTTTGCCTTGGTGCGCGTGGAACAGGAGCCGGGCATGAATAAGGGGACCTTCCTCCTTTACGACCCCGCGCGGCCCCAGAGCGGGCAGCAGCTACGCACGGAGGACCTGCGCCGAATTCGCTTTGCGGTAAGCGAGTCCACGAAGGGGCAAGGGCCGCTCCTCTACTATGTGCGCGTGACCCAAACCGATGGCCAACAGGCTTGGTCGTCGCCTATTTGGCTTGACGTTCCCACTCTGCCCAGCCAGAAATAGCCGTTCGGCAACCTGCCCACCGAACGGATAATCAGCCTACTTCATCATCCCCTTCTTTGTTGAGCTTATGCAAGCGGTATCTTTTGGGGGCCTAGGAATGGCCCGGTGGTGCTTCACCATTTTATTGTGCTCGTTGATTGGTCTGCTGCGGGCCCAGCCAGTAACTACGCCGGTGCCGCGCAGCATTACCCTGCTCTACACCAACGATTTTCATTGCGCCATCGACCCTATTCCGGCCTACTGGCTGCCGGGCCAGCCTCGGGTGGGCGGTGCCGCCCACCTGGCCACGCTCGTCAACCGCATCCGCCAGCGAGACAGTACCGTGTTTCTGTTCGACGCGGGCGACATGTTTACCGGCACCCAGTCTTTTTTGAGCCGGGGAGCCGTGATGATGGAAATGATGCGGGCCATGCGCTACGATGCGATGGCAATCGGCAACCACGAATTTGATTACGGCTCCGACAACTTTACCCGGCAGATGAACCGGGTACCCTTCCCTATACTGGGAGCTAACATTTTCTTTCAGGGCACCGACCATCCCTACTGCCGCCCATCCGTGATTCTGGAGCGCAATGGGCTGCGGGTAGGCGTCATCGGCATTATTGGAGCCGATGCCCGTGACGTATCGCTGAAAACTGGTGTGGCCACTCTGGACTTTCGCGACCCCGTGCCCTTGCTGCAAGCGGCAGTTGATGAACTTAAGCCCCAAGTAGACTTGATTGTGGTGCTGGCGCATCAGGGCCAAACGGGTCCAATGCAAACCGACGCCGAGGCACATCCGGACCTGCAGCGTGCATTTGCAGAAGATATCCGCGTGTGCGGGGCCGTGCGGGGCATCGATGTGTTTGTCGGAGGGCATGCTCACCGCGGCATCGAGCAGCCCTATGTGCATTCCCAAACCGGTACCCTCATTGTGCAAACCTACGGGTACGGTACCCGCCTGGGCTACCTCACCCTGCAAGTGAAAGGCGGGCAGGTATTGAGCCATCGGGGGGAGCTTCTCAAAGTCTATACCGACAGCCTGCCCCCCGACCCTGCCGTCGTGCGTGCGTTGTGGCCGTACCAGCAGCAGTTAGCGCGGGAAATGGGTCCTCCCCTGGCGAACGCGCCACGCCGCCTGGTGCGCGACTACCGCACGGTATCGCCGCTGGGGGCGTTTGTAGCTGACGTGATGCGGGCTACTTCCGGCGCCGATGTGGCGTTTGTAAATGCTGGCGGCTTACGAGCCGACTTGCCGCAGGGGCCCGTCACCCGCGCCCACGTACTCGATGCCTTACCTTTTGAAAATACATTGGTTATGTGCACCATGAGTGGCACTCAAGTGCTGGAGGCGTTGCGGCATGGCCTGACCCGGGAGCGTGGCATGCTGCAATTTTCCGGCCTGCGCGTCCGAACCCGTCGCGATGGCACGCTGGAACAGGTCTTGATTGGCGGCAAGCCACTGGTGCCCGCACGGAGCTACTCGGTAGCCGTGAGCAGTTTCATACAACAGGGCGGCGACCTGTATGAGGTATTCACCCACGCCAGCAATGTACGAGATAGTGGTAAGCTGATTTCCAGCATCATCTGTGACTACTTGCGCCAACACGGATTTCCGGCGGCAGAAAGCGTTTCCCGCTTTGAAGTGAAAGGAAAGTAGTGTCATGCGTCCGCGTGCCTGCTCCACAAGGTGCTCTTTACTTGAAAAGGGTTCTCCTCTACCGACGGCTGGCCACCGACCAATGTGCTTCCTCCAGCTTTGAAATGCTAGGCGTGCCTCCTCCCAATTGTGGCATCAGCGCTGGTAATAGTATCCAGAAACATTGCTGTACCTATCCAAAATTCCTGGATTACTCCAGAAGAATCTATCATCAAAACAGAATAGCAAGCCTGGCAATAGATGTGATTACATTACACCAATAATCTGTTTAACAATGCTTTATATAACAACCGGATACTGTTATGTGATTGCGAAACCAACTGGAAATATGGTGGCATAACGCTTGATTTAGCTAGGTCAGAAATCACTTCTTCCTGTCCTGCGATATGCCAAACTCCAAGCAAATTATCGAAGGTATCTACCGCCATATCCAGGAAAATAATTTGAGCAAAGTGCTGCCCCTGCTGGATGAGCACGTGCAAATCCACGTTCCGGAATCGCTGCCTTTTGGGGGCATCTACCACGGGCGGGCGGGCTACATCTCCCTGTTTTCAGCCATCACTCAAACGTGGGCCAGTCTGCAAACTGAATCCATTCAGTACTACACCCGCAACGACGTCCCCGACGACGTGGTGGTGGCTACCGGGGAGCTCAGGGCCCAGTTACAGCGAAATAATGCCCCCTACGCCATGCCTTTTATGAACCACTGGCACCTGAAGGATGGGAAGGTAATTGAGCTCACCGTTTTCTACTGGGATACGGCCCTGCTGCTGGCCACCTTCCACAAAAACCTGCCCGGGCCCGCTTCATCCAACGGCATTTATCCGACCGGCCCGGAATCGCCCCAGAGCTGACATCATTGGTCCAGCTTGGGCATTATCTCCGCAACCGTGGCTTATCACGGACAAAATCCCGCGGCCCCAGGTTAGAGCGTGGCCCGACACCATTTGTTTTTTCACCCCATTAATTACAACCCCATGAAAACCAATAACTCCATGAAAACCAAAATTCTGTGGGCTGCGCCGTTGGCGGCCCTCGCCCTCGTGCTCGCCTCGTTCACGCTGCTTAAGCCGGAAAAGAAAGCCAAAAAGACCTTCGTGCTGGTGCACGGGGCCTGGGTCGGCAAGTACGCCTGGGATAAGGTGAAGCCCCTGCTGGAAAAGGATGGCAACAAGGTAATCGTGTTCGACCTGCCGGCGCACGGCGACGACCAGACGCCGCTGGGCGAGGCCACGATGGACAACTACGTCAAAACGGTTTCGGCCTACATCAACAAGGAGCCGGGCAAGGTGGTGCTGGTAGGGCACAGCCTGGCGGGCATGGTGATTACCCAGGTGGCCGAAAGCATTCCCAACAAGATTGAGAAGCTGGTGTACCTCTCGGCCTTTCTGCCGCAGAATGGGCAGTTCGTGCTGGGCATCCCGGACCCTAATAGCCTGTTTGGACCGAACTTGGTACTATCGGCTGATAAGTCGAGCGCTACCATCAAGCCCGAGGCCATCGTACCCATTTTCGCCTCGGACTGCTCCGACGACATCAAGAAAATGGTCGTGGAGCGGCACCGCACCGAACCCTTACAGCCTTTCACGGCCAAAGCAGCCGTAACTGAGGCCAATTTCGGCCGGGTGCCCAAATACTACATCGAAACGCTGAAAGACGTGGGTGTGAGCACCAACCTGCAAAAGCAGATGGTGGCGGCGAATGGCCACGTCGTGAAAGTATTCACGATTGACAGCGGCCATACCTCCTTTTTCGCCAAGCCCACGGAGTTGGCCGGCATTCTCAACAGTCTATAGGCCCGGCAACGCCATATTGTGAGCAGCTTACTTCGACAAACCGTCGAGGCCCACGGCGGCCTCGAACGCTGGCACCGGCTGGAAATGCTGACCGTGAAAGCGAGATTTGGCGGCGGCCTGTGGGGCATTAAGGGCCAAGCCGAAATCATGGCGCACGAGCTGGCTGTGACCGTGCAGCTGCATCGCGAATGGACCTCGCACCTGCCCTTCGGCGCGCCCGACCACCGCACCGCCGTCACGCCCGGCCGAGTGCTCATCGAAACCACTGCTGGCGACGTGGTAGAGGAGCTGCTAAACCCGCGCGCGTCCTTCGCCGGCCACACGCTCTACACGCCCTGGACGCCGCCGCAACTAGCGTATTTCATTGGCTACGGCATGTGGAATTACCTCACATTTCCCTTCACCTTCACACTGCCTGGCTGCCGGATTGCGGAGCTGGGGGCTTGGGAGGAAAACGGCGAAATCTGGCAGCGCATGCAGGTCACGTTCCCCGACTCCATCGCCACGCACTGCCCGGTGCAGACCTATTACGTCGCGCCGGATGGCCTCATCCGCCGGCATGACTACGACGTGGACATCAACGGCGGCACGCCGGGGGCGCACTACTTCTCGGGGCACGCCACGGTGGCTGGCATCACGCTGCCCACCGAGCACCGGATTTTCATCCGCAACGCGGATTTGACCCACGAGCCCGAGCCACTGATTGTGTCAATTGACGTGTGCGACATCGAGTTCAGCTAGCGCTGGCAGTATAGGCAGCGCCAAATGAGCAGGGCTTTCCAAGGAAATCCAAAACCACCCTAATCACCCCCTTACAATCCCATTATGCGGTACATCAAAACGGGCACCGATGCCGCTGGCAACGACCTTCACGTAAATTATACTGACCTCGGTCAGGGCCCCGCTATCGTGCTGATGCATGGCTGGCCGGCCACCCACGCCATGTGGGAATACCAATTAGCCGAGCTTCCTAAACACGGTTTCCGCGTGGTGGCCCACACCCGCCGCGGCTTCGGCCTCTCCGACCATCCCTGGGACGGCTACGATTACGACACGATGGCTGACGACTTGAAGGCCGTGCTCGACCACCTCGATTTGCAGGACGTGACGCTGGTGGGCTTCTCGATGGGCGGCGGCGAGGTGGCCCGCTACATGAGCCGCCACGGCGGTGCCCGAGTGGCCAAGGTAGCTTTCATTTCGGCCGTAACGCCCTTTTTGCTCCAGTCCGAAGCCAGCCCGGACGGTGTGCCCCAGCAAATCTTTGACATGTTTGAAGGCGCCATTAACAACAACCGCTTCGGCTTTCTGACCGATTTTGCGAGGCTGTTCTTTGGGGTCGGACCTTTCGCCCCGGCCGTGGACCAGCCCACGCTGGACTGGATGCAAAGCATCTGTCAAACGGCGTCGCCGCGGGCCACCACGGCGTGTATTCATGCCTTCAGCGCCACCGACTTTCGCGCTGACTTGGCTACGATCAAGGTTCCCACGCTCGTGATTCACGGCCGCGAGGACAAGATTGTACCCATTGCCGCCGGCGGGGCCCGCGTTCCCGATTTCGTGCCGCAAGCGCAGTTCGTTCCCTACGAAGGCGCGCCCCACGGCCTGTTTCTCACGGAGAAAAAACGCCTGAACCGTGACTTGCTGGCTTTTGCCGGCGGCCAGCCGGTCGATAATCGCGCCTAGCAAAGCAGTGGTCCGGCTGTCCGCAAGGAGGCATAGGGACTTTCCTATTGCAGTAAGAAGGGGCTAGCCTGGTAGCAGGACCTCCGAGCGGATAGCCGGACTATACGCTTTCAGAATCTGAATTTACCCGCGCACCAAGCGCTCTAATTCATCTTAATCCAGTTTAGTATGGAAACTCTCCCATTCATTGAGCACCACATCCCGCGGGATAAGGGTAGCATTTACGTGCGTGATTACGCCGGCGCCGGACCAGCCTTTGTGCTCATGCACGGCTTTCCGGACAATCTGCTGATTTACTCTGAACTGATTCCCTACCTCGTCGCGGGCGGACGCCGAGTCGTGGCCTTTGATTTTCTGGGTTTCGGCGCTTCCGAGAAGCCGACGGACGCCATCTACAGCTTCCGACAGCAGCTCGGTGACCTCCTCACCGTGGTGGAGGCGCTGAACCTGGGCAAAATCGTGCCGGTTGGCCACGACTCTTCTGGCATGGCCGCGATGGATTTTGCCTTGGATTACCCGCAGTACGTCGATTCGCTCTGCATTCTCAATTGCATCTATTCGCAGACGCCTACCCTGCGATATCCGGCGTTTATTGAGCTGTTTGCAAACGATAGTCTTAAAGACTTCGGCCGGGCCCTGCTCCAAAGCCCGGAGCAATTTGGCTGGGTCCTCTACTTTCAGCGCGACCATTTTTTGCAAGGCCTTACCGATAAGCAAAAGATTCACAACAAAGAAGTTATCGGGACAATCATCGATAACAATTTCCGGCAGCAGCCCAGCGCCGGGCCGGCCTTCGCCCAACTGACGTCCCAGTTCAACGACGCTGTGGCGCGCAATACCCGCCGGCTCTATGAAGTGGAGGCCCTCGATATCCCCGTCAAGATAATCTGGGGCGAAAATGACCCTGACCTGCATACGCAGTTGGCGGAAAATTTACACGCGCACCTTAAGCATCCGGAGCTGCACTTCGTTGCCGCCGGCCACTGGCTGATGATTGATGTGCCGGAGCAACTGGCGCACCTAATGCTAACCCAAGGTGCTCCGCGTCTAGTGAAAGGGGGCTTGTAATCTTCTTGAAACGCCAACAACGCACCTCTTAATCCCATGGAAACAATCACGGAAGTACGCCACCAAGTGGTGCGGGTACAACTACCATTTGACCATTTTACGCGCAACATTGAAGCAGCTCTGCCGCCGCTGGACCGGGCCTTGATGGATAAAGTCGGAACCGAGCCCGGCATGGTGGAAGCGGAACTGGCTAAGCGGCACGGCCACGGATTCCTCTTTATGCAAGTAGACCACGGGTTGCTGCTAACGATGGTAGGGGCCCCGCGCAAAGCAATGCTCTACGCACTCGGCAACCCCTTGACGCTCTCGAAAATGACCCGGCTGGATATGCGGGCGGGACTCTACGGACCGCTGCACCTGCTGGTGTATGAAGACGATAGCCAGCAGGTATTCGCGGAGTACGATTTGCCCTCTTCAGTTTTCGGGCAGTTTGGCAACCCGGAAGTGAAGAAAGTGGCGGAATTCATCGATGAGCGGGTAGCGGAGTTGATTGCGGAAGCAGACCAGGAATCGCACTAGCTATTGTCGAAAAAGCCATCATGCTTTGCTACGCGTTGCATGATGGCCTAGCAACTTGGTTTACTCTCTTTTCCTTTTACCCCCATGACCGACAGCATCGCAGCCAGCCATCAAGTGGTGAAGGTGGCCTCCTCTTTCGCCCAGTTCACGAAGCACCTCGAAGCTGCGCTGGGACATCTTGACCGGGCGATGTTCGGCAAGGTGGAGACGGAACCAGCCATGGTTGAAGCCTACCTCAAGCAGCTAGGTGGCGAGCAGGATTTGGTCTTATTCGGAATGGAGGACCATGGGGCCCTGCTGACCATTGCCGGGGCACCGCGCAGGGCCAAACAGTACGCCATCGGCAATCCGCTCATTGCCATGTCCATGACGCAGCACGATATGCGCGCCGCGCTGTATGCTCCGTTGCGCGTGCTCGTGTATGAGGCCGCCGACCAAAAGGTTCGCGTGGAATATGACTTGCCCTCCTCGCTTTTTGGGCAGTTTGGGAATGCTGCCATTAGCAAAGTGGCGGACTCGCTGGACGCGAAGCTGGCCGCGCTAATTGCCAGCGTAGACGAGCAAGGCGCTAAATAATACCTGCTCGCCGAACTGCGGAACTACCCCATTTTTTACCCCGGAGCCCGGTGCACCTGCCATTTGCCCCTACTATGAGCGACACTGTTGATGCCCTTGCACCCTGCGAGCCTGTAGCGGAGCCGCAGTCGAGGCTCTTGCTGTTGCTTGTAATCCTGACGGCTCCCCTGCTCTCCGTGTTGGACGTGTTCATCGTAAATATGGCCATTCCCGCCATTCGAACCGACCTGCACGCCACCGGCGCCGACCTGGAACTGGTGATTGCCGGTTACCTACTCGGATTTTCTTCCTTCCTCATCACTGGCGGCCGGGCCGGTGACCAGTACGGCCGGCGCCGCATTTTTCTCGCGGGGCTGGTACTGTTCACGCTCACCTCCTGCCTGTGCGGCCTGGCCCCCAGCATTGCCCAACTGGTATTGTATCGCTTCCTGCAGGGCGTAACTGCGGCCTTCATGGTGCCGCAAACCATCGCCCTGATTCAAGTCAACTTTCCGGAAGCGCACGCCCGCAACAGGGCGTTTGGCTACTACGGCATCACGCTGGGCTTGGCTTCGATGCTGGGACTGTATCTGGGTGGCTTCCTAGTGAGCACGGATTGGGGAGTGGCCGGTTGGCGGCTCACCTTTCTGGTAAACTTGCCCATCGGAGCCGCAGCTACTTTAGCTGCTTGGCACCTGCTGCCCGAAACGGTACCCAACCATGCTCAGCGATTCGATTTTCGCGGCGTGGCCCTGCTCACCGCCGGGCTGGTGGGCGTGGTTTATCCGCTAGGGGTAGGTCGGGAATTGGGCTGGCCCCTTTGGAGCGTAGCGATACTGCTGACAGGCACGACGGTTCTGGCCGGCTTCGTGGCGCAGCAGGCCCGGCTGGGGCAGCGCGGGGGCAATCCATTGCTGGACGTTGGCTTATTTGCCTATCCATCGTTTAACCTGGGGATGGGCGTGCTAATCTTCTTTTTCAGCGTGCATAACTCGTTTTTGCTGATGAGTACTGTGTATTTGCAGAGTGGTTTGCACGTTGATTCCTACGCGGCGGGGTCCACCTTCCTATTTTTAGGAGCGGGCTTTTTGGTCTCTTCCTACCTGTCCATTCGATATATTGCTCGCTTTGGGCGGCGCCTGCTCCAGTTCGGACTGCTGCTCATGCTGGCCGCGTTGGCCAGCCAGATGCGGTGGGCCCCGGCGTTTGGTTCTTCCACGGCGGGGCTCAAAGGACTGCTGCTGCTCTACGGTTTAGGCAACGGCTTGGTATTGCCTTCGCTGCTGAACGTGGCCCTGCGCGGCTTACCGGCCCGTTTTGCCGGCGGAGCGGCTGGGGTCTACTCAACATTTCAGCAGGTAGCCTCGGCGCTGGGCGTTACCGTAATTGGAGGCCTTTTCTTCTCGTTTTGGCACCCCGGGCAGCCGGCGAGTTACGTGCACGCCTTCCGCTATGGGCTCGGGGTGGACATTGCGTGTCTGGTCCTGGCCGCCCTACTATTGGAAAGGCTCAAAGAGCCCAAGGAAAGCAATTGAATTGTGGCGCTGCGAACTTTTAAAAAAGAAAGGTGTTGGGCATAAAATACCGATTGGTATATTTGTAATTCATTTCCTTTTCCCCATGTCCAAAGCCGAGCGCACCCGCCAGTTCATCATCGAGCAAACGGCTCCCATTTTCAATAAGCAGGGCTACGCTGGCACATCCCTGAGTGACTTAACCACCGCTACCGGACTGACCAAGGGTGCCATCTACGGCAACTTCGAAAACAAAGAGGAAGTGGCCCTAGCTGCTTTCGACTACAATTTGGGACTGGTACAAGCAGGCCTGCGGGCCGGTGATGCAGATTCCGGTCCGGCCCGGGAGCAACTACTGGCACTGCCCCGCTTCTACCGGACTGTCTTCCCCGAACTCAGCCAATGCGGCGGCTGCCCCATCCTCAACGCGGCGGTGGAAGCCGACGATGCCCCGCCCAGTGCCTTGTTGCAACGGGTAAAAGACAGCGTGAGGCGCTGGCACCGCCACGTGGTGCGGCTCATTGAGGCCGGCCAGCGGACCGGCGAAATCCGGCCGGAAGCCGACGCCGGGCGCTACGCCACCTTATTCATCGCGCTGGTGGAAGGCGGCATTCTGCTGGCCCGGGTTGCGGGCGAACCCTCCGCGCTGCACACTACCCTGGACCACATCGAGCATTTGATTGAGACCGAACTGACCGAGTAATATTTTTTTGATTCAAAATTATACCGATTGGTATAATAACCAATTTTCGCATGAGCACTCTTCGCCTTTTTCTCTTATGCGCCACGGTCATTTCTGCGGCCGTCATGGAGCTCATTGATACCAGCATTGTGAACGTGGCCCTCTCCCACATGGGCGGCAACCTGGGTGCCACGCTGGCCGACACCTCGTGGGTTATCACGTCCTACGCCATTGCCAACATCATCGTCATCCCGATTAGCAGCTTCCTGGCAGCACGTCTAGGACGGCGGCGCTACTTCATCGGGTCGATTATCCTCTTCACGGTGGCGTCGGCCCTGTGCGGCACGGCGGGCAACATCTGGACGCTGGTGGCCTTTCGCTTTATTCAGGGTTTGGGCGGCGGGGCCTTGCTGTCCACTTCTCAGGTCATCGTTTTTGAAGCCTTCCCGGTCGCTAAGCGCGGCATTGCCAGTGCCCTCTTTGGCATTGGGGTATTCACCGGACCCACGATTGGGCCGACGCTGGGTGGCTATATTCTGGACGTGACAAGCTGGAACTGGATATTCTTGGTCAATGTCCCCATCGGCATTCTGGTGACCATCCTTTCTATATGGCTCGTTGCGGAACCCGCGCCCACAGCCAGCCGCGAGAGCCTGCGCATGGACTGGATAGGCCTGCTGCTGCTCGTGGTCGGCATTGGAGCCCTGCAAGTAGTGCTGGAGCGAGGGCAGGAAGAAGACTGGTTTCAAACCACTTACATTGCACAGTTGAGCGTAGTAGCAGCCGTGGGCCTGGTCGGGTTCATTTGGTGGGAACTCACCACGGAATTTCCCATCGTGAACCTGCGCGTGCTCAAAAGCAAAACGCTGGCCGTGGCAGCCGTGCTAACCTTCGTAACGGGCATGGGCTTGTTTACTTCCGTGTACCTCACGCCCGTATTTGCCCAGCGCCTGCTGCACTTCCCGGTGCTTGATACCGGCCTGCTGTCCGTGCCGGGTGCCATCATCGCCATTTTTGCGCTCATCCTCACGGCGCGGGCCTTGCAAAGCGGCGTACCGATTCCGGTGGTCATCGCGCTGGGCTTTCTGCTTTTCTTTGGCTTCAGCTGGCGCATGTCGCTGCTTTCGGGCCTGGCGGGAAAAGGCGACTTTTACCTGCCGCTGATTATGCGCAGCGTGAGCATCGCCCTGCTCACCGTACCGCTGACGGCGCTGGCCGTGTCGGGGCTGGCACCCCAGGACATTGCCCAGGGGGCGGCGCTGAACAACATGATGCGCCAACTTGGCGGCTCCTTCGGCATCGCCTTGGTTAATACCTTCCTAGCCACCCAGTTTGCCGTGCACCGCCAAGCCCTAGTGACGCACCTGACCGCTGGCGATTTAAACGTCAGTGAACGGTTGGCCGCCACCACCAATCTGGTTGCGTCCCGCATGGGAACGGCGCCAGTCGAGGCCGTTCAGCGGGCTTACCAACTACTGGACAGCCGGGTGAACCTGCAGGCGGGCATTCAAAGCTACAACGATGCCTTTCTACTGGTGGGCGGGTGCTTTCTGATTGCCATGCCCCTTTTGCTGCTCGTATTGCGCCGCCGGCCGGGGGCCGCACCGGTCGTGGTCAGCCTCTCCGACCATTAAGCCGGGCTTCCATATCCTTTAAATTCTCATTTGTATGCCTGAACTAAAACGAGTGGTCGTGACGGGCGTGGGTGCCCTCACCCCCATCGGCAACGACGCCCCTTCCTTTGGCCGCGCCTTGGTGGCGGGAGTGAACGGCGTAGGCCCCATCACGCGCTTCGATGCCGCCAAGTTTAAGACCCGCTTCGCCTGCGAGCTGAAAGGGTTTGACCCACTCAATTTCCTCGACCGCAGCGAGGCCCGCAAATACGACCCGTTCACGCAGTATGCCCTGGTAGCCGCCGACGAAGCAATTCGTCACGCCCAACTGGATTTCGACCAGCTGGACCGCACTCGCATCGGCGTTATCTGGGGCTCGGGCATGGGCGGGCTGCAAACGCTGCAGGAGCAGATTTCGGACTTCGCTGGCAGCGACGGCACCCCGCGCTTTAACCCGTTTTTTACGTCCAAAATCATCATTGACATTGCGGCGGGTCTTATTTCCATCAAGTACGGATTGCGCGGTCTGAACTACGCCACCGTTTCGGCGTGCGCTACGTCCACTACTTCGCTGATTGATGCCTTCAACTACATTCGCTGGGGCAAAGCGGACGTGCTGATTTCGGGAGGTTCGGAGGCTGCCATTAACGCCACTGGCATCGGCAGCTACAACGCGACCCGAGCGCTGTCCACGCGCAACAACGACTACGCTACAGCCTCCCGCCCCTTCGATGAAGACCGGGACGGCTTTGTATTGGGCGAGGGTGCCGGGGCGCTGGTGCTGGAAGAATACGAACATGCGCTCCGGCGCGGGGCTCCCATCTTGGCCGAAGTGGTGGGCGGGGGCATGGCCGCCGATGCCTACCACCTCACCGGCACCCACCCCGAGGGCGAAGGGGCCTACCTAAGCATGCAGGCGGCCCTCGATGATGCTGGCCTGCATGCGGCCCAGATTGACTACCTCAATGCCCACGCCACGTCCACTGGCCTGGGGGACGCGAGCGAGGCCAAGGCTATCGAGCGGGTATTTGGGCCCGCGCCTTACCTCCACGTCAGTGCGACCAAGTCAATGACCGGCCATCTGCTCGGGGCTGCCGGGGCCATTGAGGCCATTGCCTGCGTGCACGCGGTACAGAATGACATCGTTCCGCCCACTATCAATACCACCGCGCTGGGCCCGGAATTCATTGGTCGCTTTCCGCTGGCGCTACACCAGCCAGTGTACTTGCCGGTAACCTACGCCATGAGCAACTCCTTTGGCTTCGGCGGGCACACGGCTACCATCATTGTGAAAAAATATACGGCGTAGCGGCAGGCTGGCTTATTGGCGGTCCCACCAGCCGCTAATAATGGGCTTCCTTGGCACTTCCGCGGATGCGGCTAAGCGAGGTATCGGTCACGCCCAAATAAGAGGCAATGTGCTTGAGTGGGGCATACTGCAATACTTCAGGGCTGGCCTTCATGAGCTTTTCGTACCGGGCTGTCGCCGTTTCCCGAATTTGGTCCAGCATTCGTTCCTGCATGCTGGCCAGCGTCCGCACAAGCACCGACCGGCCGAACTCCCGAAACTCCGGCCGCGCATGGAACAGTGCATTGAACTGCTGGTGCGTAACCAACCAGCCCGAACACTCGGTCAGGGCTTGCATGTATTGTTGAGAAGGCGTTCGATTGAAGAAAGAAGATGCCTCAAAGGCAATCTGCCCGCCCGAATAAAAACCAGTAGTGACTTCGTTTCCTTCGGTATCGTACACAAATGCCCGTAATAACCCGCTGTCTAGGAATAAATAGGCATCGCTGACGCTGTCGGCGTGCAACAAAAAGTCACTTTTGTGAAGCATGCGATGGGTAAAACTCTCAGCAATATCGCTAGCCTGCGATGCGTTGATAAAGCCGGCACGCTGTAGAAACTCCACTAATTTTTCCTTGGCCATGAATGCTGGTAATGAATGAGAACGAAGCCAGCAGCAGCTTTTTTCATCTATCTCGCAAACTACACAGTTTGCATCAAACGTGCTGGCGATATTATACAGCAACCGATGTTTGCATCCTTGGTCAGTAAAGAAGTAAGTATTGAGGTGTCAAGTTATCCCAGACGGAATTCCAATCAAAGCGAACTATTTGAGCTCCTAGCTGGTGTTAAAAAAGGTGCGCCTTTCTGCAACCCCATCCCCTACTGGCTGCGCGAGGCAACACAACTGATTTTGATGGGTCAAGAAGTGGGTTCTGAAAGTTTTTGGCTGGTTGCTTTATGAGCTATGGTTTCTGAACCACATAACGCACAATTAACTACGCCCGCGTCTTGAATACTGCAAGTAACCAGCGGCAAGTCCAAACGCGACTTTTGGACCAACCTTTTAACCAAGGCCAGCTATTTGCTGAACGCGGCTCGGCTGGACGAACGGCCTTCTGCCTAACGGGTACGCCCGGGCCGGGCATGGTGCTCAGTTCCGGCGTTGTTGCAGCACATTGCGCTCTGCCAATGAAGGCCACCGGCTCCGCCTAATACCGGGACGTCATCGACCGTGGCAGGGCCAACGGGCTGTTTACGAAGCTGAAGCAGGCCCAAAAGCACCGGCTGTCGCCACCATGTTGGCGGAAAGCGGCGCACTACTGACCCGGCTCGCGCCTACCCCACCAACAGTAAATCTTCCAGCCGGGTGGTGTACTGCGGCGTGCGCCACTGCGCCTGCCCTTCCCATGGCGCCCGCAAGTGGCCGGCAGGCAACACCAGGGAGGCGAGCTTCACGGTGCCTTTGCCAAAGCGGCGGTTCAGTGCATCGAGCTCGGCCATTAGCCGGCTCCGCTTTTCGGAAACCGGCCCGGCTTCAAACAGCGTCAGCTGGGTTTGCCCTTCCGGCTCCAGGCCGTCGAGAATCACGCCCGCTTTGGTGTAGCGGGTGCCCGGCTGCCAGAGGCGCTTGAGCGCCGCCCGCGCAAACCGGACCAGTTCCATGGTGTCGTTAGTGGCCACGGGCAGGGTCAATACCGCCGAGCTGGAGTACGGCGGCGCTTCCAGCCCGTAGCGGCTCTTGCTCAGGAAAACCGTGATGAGGTGGGCCGCGTCGCCCTGCCGGCGCAGCTTCTCGGCCGCCCGCGAGGCAAATGCGCTGACCGCGCCGGTGACATCGGGAAACTCCGTCAGCGGCCGCCCAAAGGTGCGCGAGCAGCACAGGCTGCGACGGGAAAGCGTGCCGTCCTCACTCGGGGCCAGGCCCTGGCAGGGGAGGCCCTGCAACTCGCGCACCAGCCGGCCGCCCACCACCCCGCCCAGGTGCTTGCGCGCAAAGGCCTCGGAGCAGCCGGCCAGCCCCGCCGCGGTGGTGATGTTGGCTGCGTAGAGCTTCTGGGCGTACTGCCTCCCGATGCCCCACACGTCCTCTACCGCCACCTGCTCCAGGGCCCAGCGGCGGCGCTCGGCCGTGTCGAGGTGGCACACCCCGCCCAGGGCCGGGTTCTTCTTGGCCAGGCGGTTGGCGAGCTTGGCCAGCGTTTTGGTGGGCGCGATGCCCACGCAGGTGGGAATGCCGGTGCGGGCCAGCACGTTGGCGCGGACGTCACGGGCGAACGTATCCAGGCTGTCCACCACGAAGGGCTCCATGCCGTGCAGGTCCAGAAAGGCCTCATCGATGGAGTACACTTCCACCGCCGGCGTTACCTGGCTCAGGTACCACATCACCCGGCGCGACATGTCGCCATAAAGGGCGTAGTTGCTGGAGAACACGGCCACGTGGTGCTGCTCCAGCAGAGGCTTGACTTGAAAATACGGGTCGCCCATCTGCAGGCCCAGGGCCTTGGCTTCGGCCGAGCGGGAAATGATGCAGCCGTCGTTGTTGGAAAGGACTACGACGGGCCGGCCGTCGAGCCGGGGCTGGAAGACCCGCTCGCAGGACACGTAGAAGTTGTTGGCGTCGACTAAGGCATACATGGCTAGTCGCGGGTGCGCAGCAAAGCCGCCAGTTTACCGGGAATTAATTCGTGGAGCACGTGGGTGACCACCCCCCAGATGCGCACGTCGCCGGCGTCGCGAATCTCCCAAGGCTGGTAGTCGGGGTTTTCCGGCTTGAGCCACCAGGTGCCGTGCACGCAGACCAGGCGCTTGACAGTGCACTCCCCGTCCACAACGGCCACCACGATGTGGTTGTGGTCGGCTTCCAGCTGCTTGTCCACGGCCAGCAGGTCGCCTTCGTGAATCTCGGCGTTTTTCATGCTCTCCCCGCTCACCCGCACCAGGTACGTGGCGTCCGGGTGACGCAGCAGCAGGCGGTTTAAATCGAAGAGCTCATCGGTATAGTCAGATGCCGGCGAGGGAAAGCCGGCGGATACCGAACAGCTGAAAAGCGGGAGTAAAAACGGGGTCTGGGAGTCATGGACGGGGATTAGTTCGACGTTGCGCATGGGTGGTATGGAGTAGGCGTACCCACAATAATACGCGCTACTAATAAAATTAGTAACAAGAAAGCTAAAAATAGTAGTCAATCCTGGCGCCAGGTCAGGCCTGATGGGCCGTGCGCAACCGTCACCAGCCCGCCACACCCCGAGGCCAGCCTGCCCAAAAACAGGCCCGCGCCGGGGCACTCTTCGCTTATAAAAAGTGGTTTTTCAACTCCTCAGCCTTGAAGCTGACCAGTTGAAAGGAGTGACTGATTTAACCCGGTCCCGGAGGGGGCAGTAGGGAAAGAAAGTCTAATAAAAAGAGCAAAAAGATATATAATAAGAAGCAAAAAATAAACTATCAGGTGACTATTTGCGTTTAATAGGTATAACAAACGCCCACAAAAACAGCGCTTTATTATGAAAAAGACCCGCAAGCCATCCACCTGCCAAGCTGCCGCTGCTACCTCTCCCCGCCCCGATGTGTACCAGATTGTAACCGACCGGATAGTGGCCGCACTGGAAGGCGGCGTGATTCCGTGGCGCAAGCCGTGGAATGCGGTCTACGGCCTGCCCCGCAACTACGCGACCGGCGCGGCTTACTCGGGCATCAATGCCTTTCTGCTGCACTTCAGCGGCGCGCTGCCCTTTTTCCTGACCTTCAAGCAGGCGCTGGCCTTGGGCGGCAACGTGCGCAAGGGCGCCAAGGGGCACCCGGTCGTGTACTACAACGTGTCGGTGCGCGAGAACGAGCAAACCGGCAAAGAGGAAAAGCTGCCCTTTCTGAAGTACTACACCGTGTTTTCGGTAGAGGACGTTGAAGGCATCGAGTTTAACCTGCCCGCCGTGGAGCGCCACGACCACACGCCCATAGCGGCGGCCGAAGCCATTGTGTGCCGCTGGGAAGGACGCCCCGCCATCGAGCACCGGCACCAGCGCGCTTACTACTCCCCGTCGCTGGATATTGTGAATATGCCCGAGCGGGCTACTTTCACCACGGGCGAAGGCTACTACGCTACGCTGTTTCACGAGCTAACCCACAGCACCGGCCACGCTTCCCGGCTTGACCGCCCGGACCTGATCGCCGGCGAAGGCAAGCTTTCGGCCAGCTACGCCCGCGAGGAGTTGACGGCGGAGATGGGCGCTTCCTTCCTGTGCGCGGCCGCCGGCCTCGATACCGCGCAGACCGAAGAGAATGCCGTGGCCTATATCCAGACGTGGCTGGAGCGGCTCAAAAACGATAAAAAGCTGGTGCTGCAAGCCGCCAGCAAGGCCCAGCGCGCCGCCAAGCTGATTCTGGGAGTCGAAGAAGAGGGCGAATCAGTGCCCGCCCCCGCTCCGGCCCGGGTGCTGGAATTCGCGCTGGCCGAGGACGAGGTCAGCCAGCAGTACCGGGACGCCGAGCTCAGCTGGCTGGCCGCTGCCTGAGTTTCCCCGCGGGCAGTCGCTTCCGGCGGCTGACCCTAAGGCCGGCCCTTTACCTCCTCATCACTTCCCCCTCATCACTTCCCCACCGTCCCATGAATGCAGCCGAAGCCCCCGTTTTCGGGGACCCCGATTGGAACCAGTACCGCGCCCGGGTTGCCGCCGCGCTGACCGACGTGGAAGCCGACATGCAGCAGCGCGGCTACGGCCTCAACAACGAAGGCCTGACGCTGGAAGTGGCCGGGCGCCTGCAGCTGGGCCTGGCCACGACGGATGATTTTCAGGTCCTCGAAGCCCTGGTGAAGGCCTTGCGGCCCATTGCGCGCGAGGCGGTTCGCACCACCCGCGAAAACCAGGGTGGCCAGTATAGCCTGCTTTTGCTTTAAACTTTATCACGACCCTCACGATGAATACTCCCCACCAGCTAACCATTGGCGACGCCGTGCTTTATCCCCGCGAGCAGGCCGTGGGCCTCATCTACGAGGTGTACGAGCGGGGCCCGGATGAGCGGCCGGGGGTGCAGGTGCTGCTCAGCCGGGGCGGCCGCGACCTGAGCGGCTTCAGTGCCGGGGAGGCTGACCAGTGCCTGCACCCCCTGGGCGGCCCTACCGGGTTCGCC
Organism: Hymenobacter segetis; assembly: GCF_054776495.1. Taxonomy (NCBI): domain Bacteria; kingdom Pseudomonadati; phylum Bacteroidota; class Cytophagia; order Cytophagales; family Hymenobacteraceae; genus Hymenobacter; species Hymenobacter segetis. Next base: position 116,620 of record NZ_BAAHBV010000004.1, read on the forward strand.
TACGAATTCACCCAGGTCGGCCAACTGCACGCCGACTACCACGGCGGCCGGTTTGCCCAGGCTTTTGCTACGGCCCGGCTGCTGGCCGGCTTCCGGGACATTCGCTACCTGCACGCGCGCTGAGTAGCACCGGCGCTTTGGCTTCCCTCCACCCCTACCCTACTCTCATGACGCAGTCCCTCAAATCCGTTCCCTTAGCTAATCCCTTCCCGCCCCAGCAGGCCTACCTGGCCATTGAGCAGAAACCCGCTGATGCTGCCGAAAAGCGCCGCCTGGAGGCCTTGCGCCGGCACGTGCAGGCCCACACCCACACCACCGATTTGCGCGGGCTGGCGGGGGCAGTGAAGAAATTGCTCGGCACCGGCTACGAGGTCGGCTGCGGCAGTGCCCACGTCTGGGTGTTGCGCGCCGGCGAAACCGAGCGCCTGGCCATCGTGGCCGACCGACTGACGACTGCTTACCGGGATTGGTTTGAGCCCTCGCTGGGGCAGACGCCCGCAACCAGCCGGAGCCCGAACCGGCGCCTGGGGATTCCAGGGGCACCACTGGCGCCGGCCGTCGGCCCAGCCTGAGGGCGGGCCCCTGCAAAGGCGGCTGATTTGGCTGGAGCAGCAGAAAACCGTTTCATTTGGCTTATAAAACCTATTAATTCGGCCGGTCCACGCCACATTTTGCGGAGCTGGTGCGGCAGGCAGCCCACTAGCAGCTCCCGCGCTTCCCGGACCGCCACGCTGTCGAGCAGGCAATTGCCCAAGCCGAGCGCATGCCCCTGCCGCTGATGGCCCGGCAGGCAAGCATGTTTGCCGTGGACTAACTGCTTTCCATTCCGGGCGCAACAGTCGAGCCAGGCTGTTGCGCTTTTTGGGGTCTTGTGCGCGCTGGGCAGTGGGGCAAAGAAGAGCGGATGAAAAGAGCAAAATGATATAAAATAAATGGCAAAAAGAGAACTACAGACCGCGTTAAATCGTTTATAATACAGAAGCAACCAGCAATAAATCAGCTCTGTATTATGGAAAAGGCCCCTCGCTCAACTCGCCCGCAAGCCCTGCTCTTTAGTCTGCACAACACGGAACTGGTAAAGCCCGAGGGAGCCAACTTCCCCCTGCCTCCCCGCCTGTTCCTGCGCACCCGCGCCGGTCAGCCCACCCAGATTGTGGCTCTGTGTGGCACTACCGGCAACCTCTTCCCCACCACGACCTACGACCGCAGCCCGCTGCAGGTAGTGGGCGCGCGGGAATACCCTTCGCGGGAGGCGCTGGGGGAATACTTCCGGAGCCAGTACGCCGCGATGCTCCCCGCCGAGGGCGCGGCCATGCTGCTGGGCGTGGACGGCAGCGTGCGCGAGGTGCGTCCGGAGAAGGGCCGCAAAACCTTTCAGCTAACCCAGCTTTGCGCGGCGCTGGAGGCGGATTACATCGACGTGCATTGCCCGCAGCACGGGCCCTACGATGGGTATATCCTCGTTTTTGACGACGAGGGCAAAGACCGCCGCCGGCCCATCAACCCACTGGCCACGGCCGCCTGGTTTGAGACCTACCCGCTCGACCAGTACTCCCCCGTGGACGTGGTGGCCGGCCCGGTGCTGCTGATGAAATCCAACATGATGCGCTAACCCCGCCCGCGCTCAGCCGCTCCGCCAGGACCCGGGGCGGCTGAACTCGCGCCTGGTATCACTTTATCCGCTCACTCATGCCCGCATCATCCCAGTTGCCCCAGACTCCGGAAATGGAGGCACTCCGCGCCGAGCTGCGCTGCATTTTGCAGCACCCCGCCATTACCCCGGCCCGCCGGCAATCCGCCGAGCAGCATATCAGCGGATGCACGGCAGCGGGGCAGCTGTGGAAGTGGCTGGCGCTGGCCGTAGCCGAGTGCGCAAGCTGGGAAGAGCAGACCCTGGCCACGGAAGCAGCCCAGGGCTGCAGTTGCAACCGGTTGCCGCTCCAGAGCCAGCACCTGTGTCAGTGGTAGGGGCCATTAGCGGGGCCATTGCAAAAGCCCCGCCGGCTTGATTTTCTAAAAACCGGCAAGCTGGTTTTTCAGGTACGACGTAAAGCCTATACCTTACGCGCTTTATTCTGTGCCTTTTTCAGCTTTTTCTGATGTCCAAAGTTGCTGCCCCAACCGTCGCTTTTACCGAGCCGCTGACCAGTCCGCCCCGGGTACACTACCCCGGCACCTTGGCGGAATTGCTCGAAGTAGCCGGCACCCGCAAGCGCATCGTGGAGGCCTGGGGAGTGTCGGCCCGTACCTACGACACCCGCAAGCGTAGCCCCGGCACCTGCACGGTGGGCGAGCTGCAGCAGCTGGCGCGGGTGCTACAGGTGTCCGAGGAGGAGTTGTTCGCCGTGGTGCGGGCCGAAGCGGCTGCTGCCAACACCCGGCAGGTGGAAGCCAAGGGCTGATTATCGCAGGCCGCAGATTTTCAAGAAAAGACCGCCGGGGTTCTTGGTCGCCTTCACCTTGTCGGTTTTGAGCTGGTAGGTAAACTTAAACAGCTGGTCCAGGTGCTTGGGGTCGCCGAGGATGGTGGCCACCAGCTGGGGCTGGGTGATGCCCAGTGCTTCCAGGCTTTGCCGGGCCGCGTTGGCCCGGGCATCCTCCGAAGGCTGCTCGAAGGGAATGGGCAACTGCTGGGGCTGCTGGCGGGCAATGGTGAAGCGCACCGCGTCGTAGGCCCGCCCCTTCTTGACCAGCTCGTAGTTAATCTTCAGGTCGGTGTGCTCGGTGACCTGGCGCACGGCGATGTCGAGCACCCGGGCCTTGAGCTGGCTGATGTTCTGAAACAGTTCCGGCTCCTTTCCTTTGGGGTCCTTCAGGTGCAGCATCTGCTTGAACTCGTCCAGCGGGTAAGTGCGCGTCGAAGCCTTGTCCTTCCACTGGCTCACGAGCTGGTAGATGCGCTTGGCGTACTTGCTGCTCAGTTTCAGGGCCGAGTGCAGCTGGTAGGAGGTGAAGTTTTCCTTAAGGTTGAACAGGAAGGGCCGGATGGGCGCCGCCAGCTGAATCTGCAGGCAGCCCTTGCCCTTGATGTATTCCACCCGCTGAAACATCCACAGCTGCTGGTACGTGCGCTCGTTTTCCACCTCGAACATGCGCGAGCCCATATCCGCTGTCGCTTCGCGCAACTGCTGGTAATTCCACTGCCGCCCGGTCAGGGCCTCCACATCCTTCACGTAGATGGTGTACTCCTGGTCCGCCGTATCATCCCGGCGCAGCCGGGAGAGCAAGTAGAAGAAGATGTCCAGCTGGCACGCGGTGTAGTCGTAGCGGGCCTGGGTGATGGCGTTGTGCTGGCGAACGACCGGAACCGGAGCTGGTTCCACAAGCACAACGGCAGTATCTTCAGGCTTCATAGACTAGGACATAAGGCGGTGGGAATAAAGCAAAGATAATGAGCCGGTAGCTAAAAAACCACAGTGGTAGTTGGGCGTGGTTTTTAGCTTATAAAACGTGGTGGATAGACTTATAAAACGTGAGAGTTCACTTATAAAACGTGGTAATAAAAGGTATAAAACGTGGTTTTTCGCTTATAAAAAGTGGTTTTATACCATTATATGCTATTGATTGTCAGGTACTTCTGAGCCCTACAAATAGACAAGGATTAACAAATAAACTCACAAAGGTTGTTGATACCCATTCGGAATAGCTTTTAGAGTGGTGGTCCAAACCACGGGCCAGAACAAACAAGAAAACAACAAAAAAAGCAAAAGGACCCAACGAGCACGGGGATTGCACTTTTCCAAGCGGAACCTGTACGTTACCCGCTTAAAACCACGTTTTATAAGTGGCTGCAGCAGCTATTGAATCTCAGGCTACCTGGAGTCTTGCACCACTTTTTATAAGCCATTCCGGATTTTTTCAGCCCGCAAACGAGTCCTACTAACTTCTTGCTAACTTATGAATAACAATGAATTACCACGTTTTATAAGCCACTTGGGGTGTTGCCACGGCAAACTAGCACGTTTTATAAGCGAAACCCCAACTCAAGAACCGCAGTACACTCACGCTTTTGCCTGTCTGGAATGCCCTTTCAAGGCTGCAGAGCAAGATTAGCAGCTTATTCGGCCATTGGTAACGACACCCCTGCCACCTTACTTCGGGAAGAAGGATGGGGAACAAAACTTATAAAATGTGAGAGATGGATAATGCCAGCGGCTGCGTAGCAACTGGCGCGTCGGCAAGGCCCGCCATCATTGCCTAAAGCAAAAGCAGCCCCCGAAGAGGCTGCTTTTGCTGTTGCTGCAACCAAGTGCCCCTCCCCTACTTGGCGGGCGGCAGCTTGCCGGCTTTACGCAGGTAAGCGTCGTAGTGCCGGTGGGCAGCTTCCAGGTAATTCTTGATGGTCGTGGGCGTGTCCGGGCCGGGCGTGGCCAGCAGCAGGCTCATCTTAATCTCCTGCACCACGGATTTGGCGATTTGGACCGTGTGCAGCGGCACTTCGCCCTCCGGCGCTGGCGCCGCTGCCGCGGCGGGCTTACGGCCCCGGGTAGAGGCCCGGACCGGTGCAGCAGCCGAAGCCACCGGAGCAACAGGGACTGGCGCTGGGGCTGGTTCCGCAACGGGGGCGGGTGCCGGGGCCGCCGGAGCTGCTACCGCAGTCGGCGCCGCGATAGGCTCTACTGCTGCGGGCGGCGCCGTAGCCGTGCGGGTGGCCTCCCCTCCCATCCCGGCCCGGGCCTGCTGGCGGGCTTCTTCGGGCACTTCAATGCGGCGGCGCGGGGTGATTTGTGGTTTCTCGAAGCCCATTATTTCGCGGAGGTTGAAGCGGTGGATACGGAAGCGGCAGCTGCGGCACGGCGGTCAGGCAGGCCCAGGCGCTCGATGAGCTCCTCGCACACGCGGCGGATTTCGTCACTGGTGTCCTTGGTGCCGCCGGCGTAGCGCGCCCAGGCCGGGTTGAGCAGGCTATAGAGCGTCGAAGCCCGGGTGTAGGCCTTGCGGTGGCCCAGGGAGGAGTTGAAGCGCGAGAGGCCCAGTCCGTCGATGTAGTCGTCCATCTCCTTCTCCTCCCGCTGCCCCGCCACGCGCTTGGTGGGCAGGCCGTAGTACTGGAAGTCAATCTGCGCGTCGTCGGCCGCCTTCTTGATGGCCTCCAGGATGGTCATGAACTCGGCCGTGGAGGCCCGGTCCAGGTAATCCGACACCAGAGGTACAATCACCGCGTCGCAGGCCGTCAGGGCGTTGAACACGTCGTCGCCGTCGGCGCGGCCCGGCACGTCAATGATAATCAGGTCGTAGTTGTGCTCGGGGTTGTCGATGAAGTCGAAAATCCGGCTCAGCTGCCAGGGGTACACGTCGTAGGGATACTGCGCGTCGGGGTTGGTTTCGCGCAGCCGGGCGAAGTTGGCCGCGTCCACCTGCTCACGGGTCTTGACGATACTCTGCTGGTAGTCGCAGTCCAGGACGGCGATGCGCAGGCCGTACTCGGTCGCCAGCGGGGCGGCGAGCACGAGGGCTAGGGTGGATTTACCGGAGCCCCCCTTCTGGGTGGCAAAGCTGATAACCTTGGACATAGTTGGTGCGGGGTTGAGGGCGTGAGTAGAGGCCGGTCACGACGACCAGCGGGACGGTGAGCCAAAAGTAATAGAAAAGCAGAAACACAGAACCACGCTTTTGCTGAAAAGCAGAAATATTATTGCGCAAGAACACAGAAAAGCAATTCTGTTAATCAGTCATTCAGTATAAATACAAAACAACAGAAAAACAGAAACGCAAAATAGTATTAAACCAGATTAACAGAAGTGTCGTTCTGCAAAACTGTGCGGCTGCAGAATGGCAAATCTGCAGGCAGCGCCAGCCGGTGGGGCCTTTCATGACAACAGAAATGCAGAAAAACAGAATTGCATAAAAGCAGAATGTGCAAGCCCGACCTGCGCAGCTTTCTTGCTTGTGGAGCTATAGAAGAACAGAACAACAGAAAAGCAGAACGTCATTGGTACCGTCGCGGTACTGCTGGTGTATTTAGTTTTCCTATAGCAACAGAAATACAGAATTGCAGAACTACAGGAAGTAGGCGCCGAATTGAAAAACCCACTGGTTGGCTCTGGAAAGCTATTTGGAAGCCCTGAGCTAGCGCCAAATCACTATGCGTGGCCAGCTGCCGAAACCCCAAGCAGCGGTCCAATCCGCTAACCACAGAGCACGATAGAACAGGGCGGTAGGGAAAAAAGCGCCAGCTGCTAACACGGCGATGCAAAGCTGCGTACTAGCTTATAACTAACTTTTTGCTAACCATAGAATAGTCTCAGCAAGAAGAACACCCCAATCCAACGGCTAATGCCTTAGTCTTGAGTATTTTATAAATCAGCAGAGCTGATTTACGGGCCATGGCAAGGTAAGTGGCTGATTCAAAGCATGAAAAATTGCCCACAAGGCCGCTAAAATAGAAATAACACGATGAGCACGGAGCTACGCAAGCGGGTCACCCTGGACAACAACACCCACCGGAAAGCTGAGGCGGCCGCGGCGGAAGTCGGCGCCAGCCTGGGCGTGTACGCCAGTGCGGCGGTGGAATACTTTGCCACCCGAGGCCTGGACCCGCGCGAGACGGAGGCTCGTGAGGGGCAGCTCATCATGCAACAGATAAAGAAGCTTGGGGACCGGGTATTTGGGTTTATGCAGGAGCAGGAGCGCACATTGCTCACGGCCATGCTGGAGGAAATGCTGCGCACGCGCATCACGCTGGAGCGGGTGCTGCGCCTGAATGAAATCCTGGTGGGCAACCTCAACGCACAGCTGGAAACGCTCAGCGAGCCACAACTGCAACGGCAGCAGCAGGCCCTGCAGCTGCTGCGGCAGCGCAACGAGGAAGCAGTCGAAAAGCAGGTAAAAGCAGCTTTGGAAGCGGCCCGAAATGCGGGGCCAGGTAAGCGCAGCAAGCCGGATGAAGTACCGGCAGGGCAGGGGCAATAAAGCGAAAAAGCAACTACGATACGCCAATAAAATACCGGTCTACCTTAAGATGTACGTCAAATTAATCAACCCCAAAACGCACGGCAAAGCCGCGTATACCAACACCGGCAGCAGCGCGCAGACGCTCCAGTACCTGCAGCACGAAGCAGTAGGGGAGGGGCAGGAAGCCACGTTTTTCAGCGCCGATGCCAACGAGTTAAACGCCGCAGAAGTGCGACAGGCCATCGATACCAACGTGAAAGGCCTGCGGGCCAGCGAGGCTAAATTTTACTCCCTGGTGCTGAGCCCGAGCGAGCAGGAGCTGGCCCACATCGGCAGCGACCCCGAGAAGCTCAAGGCCTACACGCGGGCAGTGATGCAGCAGTACGCGCAGAACTTTACCCTGCCCGGCGGCCGCCAACTGAGCAGCCAGGACATCGTGTGGGGCGCCGTGCTGCACCAGGACCGCACCTACCGGGGCACGGACCCCGAAGTGCTGGCCGGCACGGCCAAAGCCGGGGAGAAGCGAACTGGGCTGCAGGCCCACGTGCACGTCATTGTTAGTGCCCGCGACGCGGAGCAGAAGCTAACCCTTAATCCCGGCGGGCGCCGGCAGCGGTTTGATTTGATGCGCTGGCAGGCCGCGGCCGGCCGGCAGTTCGAGCGGCAGTTTGGCTACGTGGCCCAGGAGCATGAGAAGCTACGGCCCCAGGCTACCCGGCAGCGGGACACCACCCACGACGCGGGTCGGCTGGATAAGATTGCCGGGCGCGTGGCACGCATCAACCTGCTGGTGCCCCATGAGCAGCACCTGGCCTCGGACACGGTGCAGGGCATTGCCGTGGCCCGGGAGTTTGACAAGACCTTCTACCGGATGCTGGCTAGAGTAGAAGAGCGGGCCCGCGACGGCCGACCCATCGACAACGCCCTGCAGCTGCTCAGTACGGGGCGGGAGCAGGCGGCTACCCCACAGCGCCAGGCTGCCACTGCTCTGCACGCGGTGCAGCATCTGGTACGTCACGCCCAAAACGCGAAGGACGAGCGCACCGAGCACGTGGCCGAGAAGCCCGGGCGCCACAGCGCGGAGCTCGACATCGAAATGTAAGCCTACCAGCAAACTGCTCCTTTTCCTCATCCCCTATGACCAGTTTACCCCCTCGACCGGCGGCTCAGTCCCAATCCATCGGCTTGCTCATCGGCCTGCTGCTACTAGCCTTGCTGGCCGGCGAATGGTACGTGCTGCAGCACCCCGCAGAGCTGGCGACGGCCCGGGCTACTCAGCACCAGGCCATGCAGGCTCCCAAGCTAACCCCCGGCCAGCGCCTGGCGGCCCGAATGGCCGTCATTAACCAGCAACGGGCTGAAGCTCGCCGGGCCCGGCTGCAGCGGCAGGCGGCGCCGGTAGTAGGCCAGCCCGCCGCTGAAATGGCCACGGCCACGAGCCGGGCCGGCGACCAGGTGGTGAGTAGGGGAGGGGCGGCCGCGCTGAGTGTCGCCACCGCCGGGCAGGGATTTAAAGGCAGGCTGCTGGTCAAGGCAGGTAGGTTCTATTACGCGGCCGGCGGGTACCTGCGCGGGCTGGTGCTGCTCCTGGCCGGAGTGCTGGTATTTGTGCTGCCCGCACCCGAGCGCAAACCCGGCGGCCCGGCCCGGCGCAAGCCGCTGCGGCCCCAAGCCGTGCGCGTCGTCGTGGCCAGCTGCGCGGGGCTGTTTCTGCTTAGCGCCTACGGGCTGCTGACCATGGCTTCCTACCAGCCGGGCTTTATCCGGATGGGCTACCCCGTCGCGGTGAGTGTGGCGCTGGCCAGCGGCTTTGTGGTAGGGCTGCTGCGGGCCGCGACCAAGAGCCCGGAGTTTGGGCTGAGCGTGGAGCGTAAGAAGCTGGAGACGCCGGACGGATTCAACCTGCCCACGGAAGGGGGCGGTTGGGTGAACGTGCCCAACCCCTACCGCGGCGTGCTGGTGCTCGGCGGCGCCGGGGCGGGTAAGACTTATTCCATTGGTGAACCGCTCATCGAGCAGCTGGCGGCCAAGAACTTTGCCGGGCTCATCTACGACTTCAAGTTTCCAGTGCTGGCCGAAACGGCGCAGAAGGCGTTGGAGCTGGCCGGGCGCCGGCAGAGCCCGCCGCGGCTGCTGCCCAACAGAGAGCCCGAGCCGGCGGTGGTGCTGCACGTAATCAACTTCCGCGACCTGACCCGCAGCGAGCGGGTGAACCCGCTGCGGGCCGAGGACATGCCGGTGGTGGCGTTTGCTGAGGAGTACTCGCGGGCCATCATCAACAACCTCAACCCGGCCAGCATCCGCAAGATGGAGTTCTTCGACATCAGCGCCGTGGCTTACCTGACGGGCATCATCTGGTTTTACAAAAAGCACTTTCCCTGCTACTGCACCATTCCCCACGTGGTGGCCACGGCCATCCACAAGGACTTCAAGCACGTGCTCTCGATGCTGGAAACTGACCCCGAGTGCGCCGGCATGGTGCGCAGCATCGTGACGGCCGTGGAGCAGCGGGCCGAGAAGCAGGTGGCCGCCGTGGTGGGCACGCTGCAGGTGATTCTCAACCGCATCAACTCCCCAGAAATTGTCTGGGTGCTCACCCCCGATGAGGCGAAAGGGGAGGGGTTCTCGCTGAATCTGAACGACCCGAAGCAGCCGGCACTGCTCTGCATCGGCAACGACCCCACGCTCAAGGAAACCTTCTCGCCGGTGGTCAGCTGCATCATCACGGTGGCCATCAAGCTCATGAACCAGCAGCACAAGCACCGCAGCTACGTGTTCCTCGACGAGGCCGCCACGGTGTACGTGCCGGGGCTGGAGCTGCTGCCGGCCACGGCCCGCAGCAACAAGGTGGCCACCATCTACATGACCCAGGACCTGGCGCAAATGACCGACGCCTATGGCCCTGAGAAGATGAAGGTTATGGTCAGCAACCTCAACAACCAGTTTTTCGGCAAGGTCAACTCGCTCGACACGGCCAAGTTCATTTCCGAGCTCGTGGGCCGCGAGGACAAGCAGATGCACAGCACCAGCACCGGCAAGAGCCAGGGCGGGGCCGGCAGCCACGGCAGCCACAGCTCCAACCTGAGCACCAGCTACCAGGAGCGCAACCTGGTGCGGGTGCAGGATGCCATCGGCCTGCAACAGGGCGAGTTTATCGGCCAGACGGTGGAAACTGAGCGCACCTTCTTCCAGGGCGTCATCTCCCGGGCCGATGCTACCCAGGAGCGTTTTCCGCTGCACCCGGTGGCCACGTTCGGGACCGGCGAAGAGGACAGCGCCGCCGCGTTGTCGACGGTGGTGCAGGAGAACTACCGGCAGGTCAGCCAGCAGGTAAAAGAAACACTCGCCCTGCATGTAAATACCTTAGCAGGAGGCACAAAGAAATGAGGTGGATTAGCCTCAGAAAGCCTGTAAAAAGCGACGTTTAGGCCCTTTTTGCTGTTAAGTAAGTACCCATCATCCATACTTAAAACCTTATGATGAAGAGCTTTTTCACGCCCGCCCCGGCCGGCCTGACTCCCGAACAGTTCGCTAACCGCCAGGAGCGGGAACGGCACGCTAACAACTCCATTGCCATCCTGATGAGCAACGGCCCCGCGCCCAGCCCGGAGGCCCTGGCCATCATGCAGCGGCACGTGGACGGAGAGATAAGCATCGAGGAGGCCATTGAGCTCACCGACGCCATGCTGCTGGCCCGCTACCGGCCGGCAGCCGGGTTTGCTACCTCCGAGCCTAACTCCGCGCGCTGATGGTAGCCGGCGACCGATTCAGCGACGAGAACGGAGTGCGGATAAACCGGCTGGGCATTACCGACCCCCAGCAGCTGGCGCAGGCCGAAACCGACTCCTCACTGCTGCGCCTGCAGCGGCTCAATATACAGGGCGGCATTCCAGGTGGGCGCTACGACCACGCCCACCTCAAGCAGGTGCACCAGAAGCTCTTTGAGGGAGTCTACCAGTGGGCCGGCGAAACCCGGGCCGACCGGGAGTTTCAGGGGCATAAGCCCACCTACGTCACGGGCTTAAAAGAAACGATGACCTACGCGCCCTATAAGGAGATTGAGCTGCGCCTGAACGCCATCGGTGAGCAGCTGGGCAAGGAGAATAACCTGAAGGGGCTGTCGGAAGAGAAGTTTGCCGAGCGCGCCGCCTACTACCTCGACCAGTACAATCACACCCACGCTTTTCGGGATGGCAACGGGCGCACGCTGCAGGCCACGTTTGTGCAACTGGGCAAGGAGGCCGGCTACCAGGTCGACTTTGCCCGCATTGACCCGGCCACGCTCAACCGGGCCCGCGACCTGGCCATGGTGCGGTCGCATGCGCCTCAGGAAGCGGAGAAGAACTTGCGGGCACTGAAAGCCATGTTTGAGCAGGTGATTAGCCCGGCGCCTGGAATCGAAGCCAAAAAGCTGCGTGACCCCAGCCAGGCGCGTCCGCTGGCGGCCTTATCTCCAGAGATGAAAGCCTTCGATGCCCGGCGGGAGCTGGAGGTGACGGGCTACCGGGTGATGGACATTGTCGCTAATATGCCCGGGGCCGGTAATTTTGAAAAGGGCGTAGCGGTGGGGAAGGGGGTAGAGGCGACCAACCTGAATCCAGCGGCTATCCAGACCCACATAGGGCAGTTTCAGCAGGCGGCGGAGAAGATTATCAAGCATCCAGCTCTGCAGGGCCCCGATGCCAAGCTGGACCAGACAGATGCTAAGCGGTTTCGTACAGCGGCCGAGCAGGTTCAGGCAATCACGGCAGCCAAAGAAGCAGCGACTGGTGCGCAACAGCCGCTGCCCCCAACTCACGCTCAGGCTCAGGCCATTTTTAAGGAAGCTGCTGCTCATGTGGCGCCGGTCCTGCGCGAACACGGGAAGGGATTGGATGCAGACCGACTGCAGGAGGTGGCCAAGCACGTGGAACGCACGCCGTTTATTGGCGGGTTGAATCGAGAGAACGTCGGCAGGTCCATCGACGCAGCAGGTAAGCTTCCGGTACTGAATGGCAGCCGGCATCTGGACGAACTGAAAAACGCGGTGGGGATTATGGTAAATGCACCTGAAATGCAGAAGCAAATTAGCGCTGATGATAGCCGGGCTGCCGGCCAAGAAGTAGAACGATAATCAAGCTTAACCAACATTAATGCTCCTTATCCACTTGACGCAATGACTGCTTATCGGCCCAGTCTTCCGGCGAAACGAGGGACTGCATGAACTCATTGTACCCCATATCCAACTGGGTGCTGCTTATGTTGGATTGAGCGGATACGGCACTCTCGGCCTTTCTCACTACCCTAAGCCATTGCCAAAGCAAGAGCAGCGTCTATTACTGCCCAAAGGTTCGTCGGGCACGTATGGGAGTAAATTGGCTGTCCATTCCCCCTCCCCGTTATGATTACATCGCTTACCCTTCGCCGTTGGCTGGTTAGTGGCCTGTCGCTGCTGGCACCGACTACTGTTTTGGCGCAGACCCAGGCCCCCACCTTGCTGGATGATTTTAACCGGCCGGACAGCCCCACGGTGGGTGCGGGCTGGCTGGAAACTGAAACCACGGCCGGCACCGGTGCGGCCATTGTGAGTAACCAGCTTAAGCTGAGCAGCGGCGTGCTGGGCAAGGACTACGTGTCGCGCGACGTGTCCAGCCGCTACAGCCCGGTGCTGCGCCAAAACGCGGACCAGCTGACCTGGCTCTTCAACATGCAGCAGTCGCGGCCCAATCCGTCGGGGTTCGGGCCCAATAACTACGGGGTGGCCTTCGTGCTGGCCGGCAGCGCGGCGGACTTTACCACCGGCAACGGCTACGCGGTGGTCTACGGCAATTCGGGCGCGCCCGATAGCCTGAAGCTGGTGCGCTACACCGGCGGGCTGACCGGGCCCGCGACCCTGCGTACGCTGGCCGCCGTGAGCGTGCCGGCAGCGACCGGGGCATTGACGGGACCGGCGCACACGGTGCGGGTGCTCTACGCCCCGGACGAGGACAACTGGACGCTGGAAGTGAGCGCCAACACGGCCACGTTTGACGACCCCACGACGGCCACGTTCGTGCGCATCGGCGTGCGCAAGGACTCCGCCCTGGCCACCACGTCGCTGCCCTGGGTGGGCTGCTTCTGGAACCATGCCACCACGGCCACGGAGAATGCCGTGTTTGACAACATCTACGTGACGGCACCGTGTACGCTGGGGCCCGAACCGACGCAGGCCGCCACGTCCCCCGTGGCCGCCAACCTGACCACCACGGGTGCCACGCTGAGCTGGGCGGCGGGCAACGGCACCGGGCGAATCGTGGTCGTGCGGCCCGCCAGCGTCGCGGCGGCCGCGCCCACCGACGGGAGCGTGTACAACGGCAACGCAGCCTTCGGCAGTGGTTCAGCACTGGGCACCGGCCGGTACGTGGTGTATGCTGGGACGGGCACGACGGTTACCGTGACCAACCTGCAGCCCAACACGCCCTATGCCTACCAGGTCTACGAGCTGCTCGGCACGGGCTGCACGACCAATTACCTGCCGGCCACACCGGCCAGCGGCACCTTCACCACGGCCCCGTGTGTGCTGGCCGCCTTCCCCACCCAGAACCCAACCGCGGCCACGGCCGTCGCGGCCGGCCGCACCGCCGCCACCTTCGGCTGGACGCCCGGCAGCGGGGCCAACCACCTGGTGGTAGTGCGGCCCCGCTCCTCGGCCCTGGCCCTGCCCGCCGCCGGCACCGGCTACACGGCCAGCGCGGCGTACGGCGGGGGCAGCGCGCTCGGCAGCGGCTACGTGGTCTACGCCGGCACCGGGGCCACGAGCGTGACGGTGACCAACCTGCTGCCCGGCACGACCTACTCCGTGGAGGTCTTCACCTACAACGGCACGGGCTGCTCGGCGGCCTACACCACGTCCTTTTTCGCCAATACCACCTACACCGTGCCGGTCCCGCCGGTGGGCACGCTGCTGCCCTTCCGGGGCAACATCCACGCGCACAGCAGTTACTCGGACGGCAACCAGGACGGGCTGGCCGTGACGCCCCTGCAGGACTTTCAGTACGCGGCGGCCTCGCTGCACTCGGACTTCCTGGGCATCTCGGAGCACAACCACAGCCAGGCCGGCATGAGCCTGCCCAACTATGCCCGCGGCCTGCAGCAGGCCACGCAGGCCACCACGGCCAGCTTCGTCGCCCTTTACGGCATGGAGTGGGGCGTCATCAGCGGCGGCGGCCACGTCGTGGTCTACGGCGTGAATCAGCTGCTGGGCTGGGAGCCGGGCAACTACGACGTGTTCGTGGCCAAGAACGACTACCAGGGCCTGTTCCGCGAAATCAACCGGCGGCCGGGCGCCTTTGCCACCCTGGCCCACCCGCAGCGCGGCGACTACGGCAACCTGGCCGGCAGCGCGGCCTTTAGTCCGCGGGCCGACTCGGCCATCGTGGGCACGGTGCTGCGCTCGGGCCCGGCCACCTCGACCAACATCACCTATACCAACCCCTCGCGGGGCAGCTACACGAGCACCTTCACGGCGCTTTTGGCCAAGGGCTACCACGTGGGCATCAGCCTCGACCACGACAACCACAACACGACGTTTTTGCGCACCACGCCGGCCCGCCTGGTGGTTCTGGCCCCCGCGCTAACGCCCGCCGACCTCATGGACGCGCTGCGTCAGCGTCACTTCTATGCCTCGGATGACTGGAATGCCGAAGCCACGTTTACGCTCAACAACCAACCCATGGGCTCCATCTTTGCGGAGCAGGGCCCGGCCTCGATTACCGCGAGCGTGAGCGATGCCGACAACGAGCCCGTCACCTCGCTGCGCCTGCTGCGCGGCGTACCCGGCAGCGGCGCGGCACCCGTGGTGGTGGCCACCGCGGCGGCTGGGGCCACGGCCCTGAGCTACGTGGACCCGTTGGCCATCAATGCCACTGCGTACTACTACGCCGTCATCTCCCAGGCCGACGGGGACAGCCTGGTCACGTCCCCCATCTGGTACACCCGGCGCATCGTCACGGCCACCACGCCCGAGGCGGAGGCACTGGCGTTGGCCATTTTCCCGAATCCTACGGCGGGGACCGCAACGCTGTCCTACTTCCTGCCGGCTGGCAGCGTGGTGCGAGTGGAAGTAATTGACGCAGTGGGACGGCGAGTGGTGAGCTTAGTCAACGGAGAGCGACAATTAGCTGGGCCGCATACGTTGGTTGTGCCGGCGCTAGGGCCCGGACTGTACCACATGCGGCTTATCCATGAGAGCGGTACTGCCTACCGCAAGCTGCTGGTGGAGTAAGCGCAGCCGGTCGTTAGCTGAACCCCCGAATTAAGAAGTTGGCTTGTATTCCAATGAAAAAGGACCTTGGCCCATGGCTGGGGTCCTTTTTTTTAATGCCATTGAAGAGTAGTTCGCCAGCATCAGCCGATGCGTTTACCCTCCTTGGTTCCTGCACAGGGTGGCTGCAGCGTCACTACTTGACTTGATAGGAATCCCAGAGGTCTGCGGTGGTGGTAGCTTCTTTCATATGGGCCATGAAAATACGCTGCCCATCGCAGCGCAGATTAATCATCCCGTACAGCAAAGTGCTCTTCTCCAAGTTGGTGGAGCGGGCTAATTCCGTGGAAAATACTAGCGGGCGCGCACTCCGGCTGTATTTGCCCGCGCAACCAACGGCATCGGCCCGTGGATGAGAATACGATTCATTGTCTCCCGAGGAAATAACGGTGGCCAGCGGACTAATCAAGTCCATGAAGCTTTCCGAGAACTCGGAAGAACCGTGGTGGCAGCTTTTGGCAACGTCCACCCGGAAGGGGTTATTTGGTGAAAAGGAATCCATCAAGTGCACTTCTGCTTGGGTGTTCAAGTCCCCGCCCAGCAGAACAGAACAGGTGCCAAATTCCAACTTTAAAACCAAGCTGTGCCCATTTACGGTGTGCGAATCATCCACCAGCCAGCGATGCTCCCAGGTCCCATTATTGTCCTCACAGACGGGTCCCAGGACCGTAAGGCGTAAGGGCTTATTTTCAATGGTTTCTTCCAATAGAATCGTGTCATCGTGCCGCAAGCGCTTCACAGCATCGAGGCGTCCTTCCAAGTGCGCCTTTTCCAAGGCTGTAATGAACCGGACAAACATTGCCTGCAGCCCGCCGGCGTCCCGCAACTGCAGCAGGTCGGCTAACGAATCAAAATTCGTTTTCAGACACTCTACCCCCGCGGCCGATGTATATTTTTCGCCCAAGCCGCAATTGAAAGGGGGATGGTAGCCCGTTTTGGATTTAGAGCATTTGCCGATGCCATTGTGATACACTGTACCAAAGGTAAAGCGGGTGTCGGCGAGCAACTCGGTAAAGCCGTTGTAGTGGTCTTCATCGAAATGACTGACAAAGAGTGCGTCTAGATGCACAGAAATGCCTTTATTGAGCAAGTGCTTATACTGCCACTTGACCAGATAGGACTTCATGTGGGCATCGGGACCCGCGTCGACCAGGAAACGACGGGTACCCACTTCGATGAGGGCTCCATCCCCTTGGCCCACGTCGAGGAAAAAGATTTTTAGGCCCATTTCATCGGTCGTATCCGCTGCCCGCATCCAACCCGTTTTGCCCATGGACCGGACGTTATAAAAACCGCCAATGGCGGCCGGCTGAAGCAGGGTCAGGTAGGAGCCCATCAACAGCCGGTTTACAATCTTGGAAGGCTGGCCACCGGCTACCGTGGGGTCGCCGTAAAAGGGCGCTTCGTTGTTGCGAACGTACAGGTGTTCAGTCATAGCAAAGTATGGATAGTAACCAAATGAGCATTAACCGGAAAGTGCCGCTGGCCTCGACGACGTCAGTAACCACAAAGCTTATGTGAGCAATTATATATAAATTTCTGTTTAATTCATAATTCCCCGTAATTACAGCGGTGCTATTTGCCGAGCTTGTGCAGCAACAGTACCTGCGGAACAGGTCAGTAACTTCACGGGCACCCTTATAAAAGCCATAGTCCACCCCAAAGCAGTCGCAGGCATCGCGACATAGGTCATAGCTTTTGCGCACAGTCCATTGGAGGAAAGGAGGTATTCGAAAAACCCTCTGCTATAAGACCTCGATAACCTGCGTTTTTGGGGCCTTTGGCGTGTCATCGGAATCCATTCGGGAAATAGTAGTTTAAGGAACGATTGCTTCGTTGAACGTTCGCGGTGCGCCATCCACCAGGCACTTAGGATATTTAGAATATTTATAAAGCACAACTACATGTTCTTGCATGCATAAGAATATGTGATGATTAGGATAAAATATTGCCTGGGTGTCGCCGGAGGATAAGTAATTCTGGCTAAAAAATGATTGCGGGTAGCGTAGCTTGGGAATCCTTTTGCATTCATCAAGTTGCTTTCCTCTACCGGATGTCTTCCGACGCTATTGCCGTTGCCTTTCTCAGTACAATTGTCATTTGCCTCGTGCGAGCCCATAAGCGCGGGCGTTCCATGGTGGGTTGGGGGC
This sequence comes from Hymenobacter segetis, assembly GCF_054776495.1. NCBI lineage: Bacteria > Pseudomonadati > Bacteroidota > Cytophagia > Cytophagales > Hymenobacteraceae > Hymenobacter > Hymenobacter segetis. The sequence goes on from NZ_BAAHBV010000004.1 coordinate 133,945, forward strand.
TTTTTGCCCTCTTTCTCTGGCCCTTGGCCCTGCTGGCTACATGGTTTGTCGGACCCAAAAAACGAGTAGGGGTAATCCGGCCCAATACATCCCCTGAGCCCGCCACCGCTCGCACGGCAATGCCTGTCATTAAAAGGTCAACGCCGTCCCCTCCAGCGGTTGCTTTGCTTCCCCCTACACCCTTTGCCGCTCAGCCTGATGCCATGATTATTGACGTCACAGGGCAAGACGTGCCCTTGCGCTTTCAAGTCACGGTGTCCGTGACGGAACCGGTTCGCTCACCTGCGCCGGCAACCAGCTATACGCCTCCCGATTACGGCTACGACATGCCCAAACTGGGCAAGCAGTACCGTAAAAAGCTCGACTTAACGCCGCAGCAAGTGGAGTGGCTCGACAAGTTTTGGCCACCCCATAACGTCTTTATCGAGCTAAAGGGGGGGTGCGTCGCGACGATTCAACTCTATTTGCAGGCGCTACCCGCGCTGGAAACGGCCATGCAGCGCAAGGGGGCCTCCTTAGCGGCAGTGGTGGCGCAGACCCAAGAAGAGAGCCTGCGGCTGCGAAAAACAACGCCAAATCCCTATGGCTATAGCTGGAATGAGTACGACGAGGGGTATCAGCGGGACCAGATCGAAGCCACGATCTACTCGACAATTTTCCGGCGCTGCGAAAACGTAGTGCGCGAGGCCTACGGCCATAAACGCAAGCTGGCGGCAGAATTCACCGGGATGGACGGGGCGTTGGCTGCCGGATTGGAAATGGAGCTGGGACAGTTCCTGGACGCCCTGTTGCCCAGCCTTGCGGCGACGATCAGTGCCCCCGACGAGGCCACCGAACTCGCCCTGAACTTACAGAACGTTACCCGGTGGAAGCAGCAACTTGAGCAACTCGCCGCGCACCTCAGCACCACGACGGCAGAGGCGTTTGCAGAGGGCGTGCAGCAGCTAGGGCAGCGCAACGCCCGCAACCCGGCCCTGGAGAACATCTTTTTTGAAGCCTCCAAGCTCATGGCCAGGTTTGACCGGGAAGCGGCCCTGCGCTTCTACCTGCAGTACGTGTACCACGATTTGAATTCGGTCACCATCAACAACAAGCCCTTAGCCAAGACCATCCAGAAAAGCCTGTTCCCACAGCCGGACCAGTTACAACGGTTCGAGGCAATCATCAATCAGTTGGTGCAGGATAAAAACCTGCCGCAGGCCCTGAGCCAGGTCCCAACCGTATATGCCCGCCAGCGGCGAAAAATTGAACTCGACCTGGGGGCCATCCGCGCCGTGCAGCACCAGCACGCCGGCACGGTGGAATTACTCAACGAATACTTGCAGGACGAACCGGAAACGACTGCAGCACCGGTATCCATCCCGCCACTCGCCCCGTTCGTTTCGGAAGCGCTGCCGGAAGAAGAGATTCAACTGGCGGTCCTGGCCCCGGCACCCGTCGTGACCACTACCAGCGGTGCGTTTGCCGCCGCCTGGGCATTGACCGCTACCCAGGAAGCCCTGTTGGCCCGTTTCGCAGCGCAAGAGCTGACGCTGCCGCAAGCGGAGGTGGAAGCGTTTGCCCGGCAGCACGGGGCCCTGCGCAACCAACTCATCGACAGCATCAACGAGCAATGCTACGAGCGTCTGGATGATGTCTTGATTGAAGAAGACGGCGACACTTATACCATTTACGAATCATACTACCAGCAACTGGCTACCCCATGCTAGACAACATCAAGCCCAAAGAAGCTACGGCTATCATCAATTCCCTGCTCGGGGGCGTCGTGCCTAAGGTCGGCGTGCAGCACATTACGGTGGGCCGCTCGCCCGAGATTGAGGCCTTTGTCAAGGCCCTCGACGACGTGAAGAGCGGCCACAGCATGGTCAAGTTCTGGATTGGGGACTTTGGCTCGGGCAAGTCGTTCATGCTGCACCTGCTCAACACGGTCGCGCTGAAGCAGAAGTTCGTGGTGGCCAACGCCGATTTTACGCCCGATAACCGGCTCTACGCCAACGACGGCAAGGGCGTGGCCCTGTACTCGTCCATCATGGACAACATTGCCATTCAAACCAAGCCCGAAGGCGGGGCGCTGGCCACGCTGCTGGAGAAGTGGATTGAGCAGGTCATCACCAAGACCGCCCAGGAGCAGGGCATTGCGCTGGGCGACATCCGCGACCCGCAGTACCTGCCCCGGATTCAGGCCAGCATCATGCAGACCATTCAGGAGCTGACCGACGTGGGCGGCTTTGACTTCGGCATGGTGGTGCTCAAGTACTACGAGGGCTACGTGACGGAAAACGACCTGTTGCGGCGCAATGCCCTCAAGTGGCTGAAAGGAGAGTACCGCACCAAGACCGAGGCCCGGCAGGACCTGGGCGTGCGCGAAATCATCAACGACCTGAACTACTACGACATGCTCAAGAACTTCTGCCGGTTGTTCGTGAGCATGGGCTACAGCGGGTTCATGATCAACTTGGACGAGGCCATCAACCTCTACAAAATATCCACCGCCGTGATGCGGGAGAAGAACTACGAGAAGATTCTGACTATCTACAACGACTGCTTCCAGGGCAAAGTCAGCAACTTCTTCCTCAACTTCGCCGGGACGCGCGAGGTGCTTGAGAACGACCGCCGGGGCTTGTTCAGCTACCAGGCCCTGAAGTCCCGGCTCGAAACCAACAAGTTTGAAACCGCCGGCCTGCGCGACTTCGCCCAGCCCGTCATCCGGCTGCTGCCGCTGACGCACAACGAGGTGTTCGTCCTGCTGCAGAAGCTCAAGGAAATCTTCGACTTCAATTACAAGACGCAACTCGACGTGACGGCGAATGACATTCAGGCCTTCATGGAAGAAATGTTCAACAAGCCCGGGGCCAGCGAGTTTCTGACCCCGCGCGAAGTCATCCGGGATTTTCTCAACATCCTGAGCCTGCTGCGGCAGAACCCGGGCCTGGACAAGCAGCAGTTGTTCGGCGACATTGAAATCCGTGACGAGCGCCCGAATGAGTCGGCCGTGGACCACTTGGTCGATAGCATCGAGGTGCTCTAATGTCCTTCGACCTGCTTGCCGAACCCATCCGCCGCTACGTGCGCGACCAGCGTTGGGAATCGCTACGTCCCATCCAGGCGGCGGCCATTCAGCACATTCTGGCCACGGATGATAACTACATCCTGGCCTCCCGCACGGCGTCCGGCAAAACGGAGGCGGCGTTTTTGCCCATTCTCTCGAAGGTTGACTTTCGCCAGCCCGGCGTGCGGGTGCTTTACATCTCCCCGCTGATTGCCCTCATCAACGACCAGTTCCACCGCATCGAGCAGCTATGCAAGTACCTGGATGTAAAAGTGACCAAGTGGCACGGGGAGGCCAGCCGGGCGGAGAAGAAGAAGCTCGTGCAGCAGCCCGAGGGCATTGTGCTCATCACCCCCGAATCCTTGGAAGCCATGTTTGTCAATGCTCCGTACAGCGTCCACGCGCTGTTTGAGCACTTGCAGTACGTGGTAATTGACGAAATCCACTCCTTCCTGGGCACCGACCGGGGCATTCACTTAAAATCCCTGCTTTCCCGGCTGGAAGCGGTGACGGCGGCCCGTTCTTTTGTCATTGTCGGCCTCTCGGCCACCATCGGGGACTACGCCGAGGCCAAGCGCTTCACCGGCCACGAAGAGCGCACCAAAGTGCTGCTTGACCGGGCGAGCAAGGACATGCTGACGTCGTTCCGGTATTTCAGTGGGAAGGACGATAGCGGCGACGTGCCCTTGAGTCTGTTAAAAGACTTGTATAAACAGACGAGCACCAGTAAAGTGCTCATCTTTCCCAATAGCCGGGGCCTGGCCGAAGTCATTGCCGTGAAGCTGCGGCAGATTGCCGACCGGGTCGGGGGGCACGACAAGTACTTCTCGCACCACTCCTCGGTGGACAAGGAAGTGCGCGAGTACGTGGAGCACTTCGCCAAGAACAACCAGCGCCAGCCCTTTTGCATTGCGTGTACTTCTACGCTGGAGCTGGGCATTGACATTGGCTCCGTGGAGAAGGTCGTGCAGGTTGACGCGGCACACTCTATTGCCTCGCTCATCCAGCGCGTGGGCCGCAGCGGCCGCCGGGAAGGGGAGCAGAGCGAGCTGCTGCTCTACGCCACCAAGCCCTGGAGCCTGCTGCAGTCCCTGGCCTGCTGGCTGCTCTACCAGGAAGGATTCGTCGAGCCGTTGCGCACGGCCACGAAGCCCTACGACATGGTCCTGCACCAGGCGCTCTCCATTACCAAGCAGCTCTCGGGGTGCTCGGAATCGGAATTAATAGCCCGTCTGCAGGCTAATGCGGCATTCAGCACCGTTACGGCTGCTCAGATAACCGAAATCCTGGCGGAATTGGTCCGCATCGACTGGCTGGAACGCCTGCCCCAGGAGCTGATTATTGGGGTGGAAGGCGAGTTTACCGTCAATTCCCGGGACTTCTACAGTGTGTTCCAGACCGAGTCGGCCTTCAAGGTGCAGCACGCGGGCAAAACCATTGGGGAAATACCGCTTACGCCGCAGGTGCGGGAAGACGAAAACCTGCTGCTGGCGGCCAAGATTTGGAAAATCAAGTACATCGACGTGCCCACGAAGAAAATCGAGGTCATTCCCACCCATGACGGCAAGCGGCCCATCTTTTTGGGCGGTGGTGGGGTAGTTGATGCCAGGGTGCGGGAGAAAATGCTCCAGCTGCTTCGCACGGCCAGCATCCACCCCGAGTTGGACGCGGCCAGTCAACAGGAGCTGCGGGAGCTGCGGCAGGAATTCGCTGGCTTTGGCCTCACGGACGATGCTCACGAGCGCCCCGTGCAGATCAAGGAGGAGAAGCTAGTGCTCTACACGTTCACCAGCACCAAGATTAACCGCAGCCTAGTCTTCCTGTTGAACGCGCTGGACGTATCCGTGCCCTACGACTACGACGAGTCCACCAGTAGCTTCACCCTCACGCTGCCGCCGGCCCGGTTGCCCGAATTGCTGGAGCAATTGCGGCTGTATGCGCAGGACGTGGAGGTGCACCTGCTCGCGGCCATCCAGGAGAATCCCGGGTTGCTGGATTTTGCCAAGTGGGGCGCCTCTTTGCCGATTTATTACCAGAGCGAAGTGCTCAAGGAACGCTACTTCGACTTTGACGGGACTGCGACCTTTCTGCAGGAACTGCGGCCCGTCTTTTCCAGCGAAGCAATAGCGGCTACCTAAGCCGAAAAACGTCATGGTGAATGGTCCGAATCGTCGTTCGCTCTCCCACTTCCTTTCCTGCCCTGTCTTTCTCCCCCGCCTTTTCACCTTACCCTCTGCATGCTAAAACTGACGCGTCCCCTGGCCATTTATGACCTGGAAACCACCGGCACCAACCCGGTAAGCGACCGGATTGTCGAAATCTCCATTCTGAAGGTTTTCCCGGATGGGACGCGGGAAGTAAGAACCCGCAAGCTGAACCCCGAGCAGCTCATCCCCAGCGAAGCCACGGCCGTGCATGGCATTACCGACGCCGACGTCGCGGAACAACCTCTCTTCAGGCAAATTGCCAAGGGGCTTTTCAGCTACCTGTCCGACTGTGATTTGTGCACCTTTAACGGGAAGCGCTTCGATGTGCCGCTTTTAGCGGAAGAGTTTGCGCGGGTACAACTGGACTTTCCGGGCCGGGATGTGGCCATCGTCGACGTGTTTGATATCTATCGCATCTTGAACCCGCGGAGTTTATCGGCCGCCGTGCTGCAATACCTGAACCGGGAGCACACCCTGGCCCACTCGGCCGAAGCCGATACGACCGTGACCTTTGAGCTGTTGGAAGCCATGATTAGGGGGCCCTTGACCACTTTCGTCGGAGAGGATAAGAAAATCACGGCCGAAGAGCTCTTCTGTCCCAGTGGGCTCTGCGACTTCGGCGACGGCATCCATCATGGGCGCTCGCGCTCGGTGCGCATTGACCCCGCCGGCAAACTCGTGCGCAACCCCGAAGGGGCTATTGTCTGGAATTTTGGCAAGCATACCGGACTGCCAGTCATCAAAACCGACACGGGATTTATCAATTGGCTGCTGAACAATGACTTTCCGGAGACAACTAAAATAACGGTGCGGAAAGTAGTCGCAGGCGCCGTGGTCTAAGGCGCCGTAGTCGCAGTCCGCAACAGCGTGTTTAGTGACATAAGTTTTTAATAAATCAACCTTTCATTTAGCTACTCACAAACGTATGGCGAGTCAATTTACCCCCAGCGATGCCCATGGCCAGCCCGTCCGCCTCTTCCATCGGGCGAACAATAGCGCGAAAGCCGTTGACCAACTTGTCGGCATCTGCACCGGCATCCTGGCCGATGGCGAAGTGAACGAAAACGAAGCCATTTTCTTCGCCGAGTGGGTGCGCAAGCACGCGCCGGCGGAACCGGTCTGGCCCTTTACGGATGTCCTCCACCGCATTGAGCGCATTTTTGCGGATGGCGTCTGCGACGCGGAAGAACGCGGGGAACTGAAAGGCGTGATGGAGGCGCTCTGCGGGTTCACGGAAGAGCCGGTGCCGATGGCCGAGAATCTGTCGACATCGCTGCCGCTGTGCATGCCCCAGCCGTACCCCTTGGTATTTGCGAACCAGCAGTTCGTCGTGACCGGGAAGTTTGCCTATGGCGCTCGTTCCGCGGTATTCGATGCCATTTCCGCCCTGGGTGGGCTACCGACCGATTCCGCGCCAACCCGGACCACCAACTATGTGGTTATTGGGGTATTTGCCAGTCGGGATTGGATCAATACCAGCCACGGCCGAAAAATTGAGAAGGCTGTTGAATTGCGCGGAAAGGGAACGGGCATCAACATCATTTCAGAAGAACACTGGAAGCAGTTTGTGCAGTAAAGGCTCCGGGCATAGGTGATGAGTTCAGTTTAGGCTAGCTGCGGTCGACGTACCAGGCACCGGTAAGTGAGGATAATGAGCAGCTATGAATGAGTTGCGGGCTGGTGGCGCGGGTAGATGACAAGCCTAACAGCGCCTGAATTTTTTACAGGGTTGACTAACGGCTGGATTGCCCTTTCATGTGCTTAAAAGGGTTTGATAACCTATTATTCTTAAACATCCACTAAAAAGTGGAACTTTGCGTACAGCGTATTATCTTTGATACCCGAAGCCCCCTCAACTACCCTACTGGAGGTGGAAAGCTATTTACTGGCCTTCCAGACCAAACTGAGTGTTTTCAGCGTCGTTTTCCTCGACCGTGATAAAAACAGCACCAAGACCTTACTTAAGCTGGGAATCTCGGGCGATAACCGCCTGGCCTGTCTGCGCGAGCTGGTGCCCACCGATTACGTGCAAGGTCCAACGCCCAACCAGCAGCCCACGGAAGCTCCGCTGTGGGTATTTGGCCGCACGATCCGGCGGCACGAAATCTATATCAAGGTGACGCTGGGCCGGCCCAATGGCTCGGTCTTGTGCATCTCATTCCATCTGGCTGAGCACCCGCTCAGCTACCCATTCAAATCCGCATCCGCCAACTCATGATACAGACCCGAATTCCCAGTCCCCTGGCCGACGGTTACGCAGAGCTGCGCCAGGAACCCGATATGCAGTCCTTCCGCAAGGAGGAGTTTAGCTACATGTACCATTGCTACGAGTGCGAGGTCACGAAAGAGCGTTTCACGACGCCCGAGTTGGACAACCTCAACACCTCGCAGATTTACAACCAGTACCGGGAGAAGCATCAGTTTATGTTTCCGCAGCAGATTACGGCCATGCGGGAGCGGTACGGTCTGACGGCGGCCCGCATGGCGCTGGTATTGGACTTTGGCCCCAACCAGTACACCAATTACGAGAACGGCGAAATGCCCAGCGCTTCCAACGCCAAGATTCTGCGGCTGGCCAGCGACCCGGTGACGTTCCTGAGCATCGTGCGCGACAAGAAGGACGAACTGCGGGTGAACGAGTACGAAAAGCTGCGCCGCCACCTCGATACCCTGATTGATGAGGCGCAGACCCCACAGCGAATCGGCGGGTTGGTGGTGCGTAGCGCCGCTCAGGTTGCGCCTGACCCTGACGAGTACACGGGGTATGTGCTGCCCGATTCGGACAAGTTCGCGGAGCTGGTGCTATTCTTCTTCAGCCATCTGGATAATCTATTCAAAGTGAAGCTGCTGAAACTGCTGTTCTACTGCGATTTTCAGCACTATCGACTAACGGCCCATGCCATTACGGGCCAACGCTATCGCGCCATTCAGCACGGGCCGGTGCCGCAGGAATACGGCCAGCGGCTACAGGAAATGGTTCAGGAAGGATTGCTAACGGCCAGCTTCCACGAAAGCATGGTGCACAGCGCCGACAATAGTCCGGTGCTGGTGTACAAGGCAACGCGGAAGGCCAATCTGGAAGTCTTTACCGATTCAGAGCGGCAGGTGATTGAGCAGGTATACCAGAAGCTGGGCAAGAAAAGCCGAGCGGAGCTGGAAAGCCTGAGTCATACCGAGCAGGCCTGGAAAGATAATAATGCCCAGAATGGGCGCATCAGTTACCAAGAATACGCCTACGACTTGCGGTCATTGCCGCTCGCGTAGGCGTTTTGTTTTACCCTTTAGCGTTATTGAATGGCTACGCATTAAACAAAAACAGTCGCCGCAGGCCGCGGCGACTGACGAAGAGAAAAGTAATTTACGATTGGACCCGTGGTTACTATGGCCGGGAATTGCTCCCCGGTGTCTTCTCCCTTCAATTTTTAAGTGAGAGCGCAAAGGTAGCGGCATCCCGTTACGGAACAAGACTTTGCCCTGTTGCGAGGCCCGGCGTTGCACACCCCCCGTTACCGGGTGGGCAGAACCCTTTTTGCCTATACGTAACATGCCTAAAAACACACATGTGGTGCCCCGCCCAACTGGCTGGGGCGTTATCACCGAAGGAGCCAGCCGCGCCGGCGTGGTCACTCAAACACAGGCCGAGGCTATTGCCATAGCTCGCCAACTCTCCATTAACCGGGGCAGCGAAATGCTGGTTCACGGGGAAAACGGCCGCATCCGGGCTCGAAACAGCTATGGCAACGACCCGACGCGCAGCAAAGGCTAGAGTGGAAGCTCCCCATTACTGCCACAACATATAGTGGGGGCTTTTTCTTGCTCCAATGCGGGCATTTCATAACTTCTTTTCGTCACCCCCCTGCCATCATGGCTCTTTTCACCGAGCAACAAATCCTTAATCGTGTACGCAGCCAGAGTGTAAGTGGCTTAGGCAGCGTCAACGAGAGCGTCAAAGCCAATGTGCTTTTGAGCGAAGCCCGAACCTTTCAGAACAGCACTCAGGGAGTGCAAAAGACTTACGACATTTTTTTGTCACACAGCACAAACGATTCCCCCAAGGTAGCGGGGCTGAAGCTACTCTTGGAAGACTTGGGCTTCAGTGTGTACGTGGACTGGATTGAAGACCCGCAGATGAACCGGTCGAATGTAACTAAGGCCACCGCAGCTGTATTAAAAGCGCGAATGCACTCCTGCAAGTCACTTTTTTATGCCTTCTCTGAAAACTCATCAGGTTCCAAATGGATGCCTTGGGAATTAGGCTATTTCGACGGCGTGAAGCAGAAGGCAGCGGTGCTTCCAATTAAATCCAACGCACAGGACACAAACGAATTTCAAGGCACTGAATACTTGGGCCTTTATCACTATATCACGGTGCAAGATGATATGACTGGAAGAAGACGGCTTTGGGTGCGCGAGAGTAGCACTAAATACGTCGTATACGAAGACTGGCTCGATAACAACCAACAGCCTACTCAACGCTAATAAAGACTATGATGACGCATGAACAAGAACGATTCGTCAAGGATTTCGTCGAGCACCTATTTGCAGGTGATGCCGGCATTTTTGCTGGAGCTGGCTTATCGGCTGGGGCTGGCTTTGTGAACTGGGCGGGCCTACTGGCTGATGTTGCCGAGGACTTGGAGCTCCAGATTGACCGCGAAACAGACCTTATTTCGCTGGCTCAGTTTCACATCAACGCCAAAGGGCGCAATAAGATAAACCAGAAGATTCTCGAGGAATTCACTTCTGAGGTGGAGGAGACGGAGAATCATCGTATTCTGGCCCGATTGCCTATTGGCACTATCTGGACCACCAACTACGATACGCTGATTGAGGATTCCATCAAGAAAGCGGGCAAGCTCGCCGATGTTAAGCATACCGTACCGCAGCTGGCCAACAGCAAGCCCAAAAAGGACGTGACAGTGTATAAAATGCACGGCGATGTCAACCATCCGAACGATGCCATCATCACGAAAGATGATTACGAGACCTATCATGTCAAATACCAGCCCTATGTGACAGCGCTCAGCAGCGACCTTATCACAAAAACATTCCTATTCCTTGGTTTCAGCTTCACCGACCCCAATCTGGATTACATTCTGAGCCGGGTTCGGATGAATTTTGAAAAGAACTTCAAGAACCACTATTGCTTCATTCGCAAGGTGAAGATGGGAGAAAAAGGCTCGGAAGAGGAAGCCGATTTCAAATACAATAGCCGGCGGCAGGCATTGATGATAAACGACTTGAAGCGGTTTCACATCGAAGCCATCCTAATTGACGAGTACGCAGACATCACGGCGATCTTAAATGAAGTAGAGCGGCAATACAAACGCAAAACTGTGCTTATTTCGGGTAGTGCTGAAGATTACGGCGCTTACGACCGCAACGAAGCCATTGGCTTCATTCACAAGCTCAGCGGCGAGTTGGTGAAAAGCAGCTTCACGATTGTGAACGGCTTTGGATGGGGAGTAGGCAGCGCGGTCATCAACGGAGCGCTGGAAGTAATCCATAAACAGCCAGGCAAATTCAGCGAAAGCCAATTGGTGATGCGGCCGTTTCCACAATTCGAAACAGGGAAACAGAAACTGCCTGAGTTATGGCACGACTACCGGGTGCGGATGACGACCTACGCAGGTGTGGCTGTTTTTCTATTCGGCAACAAGGGAGTGGACGGGAAGGTCGTGTCGGCCGATGGCGTCCGCAAGGAATTTGACATTGCCCACGCGCAAGGCCTCGTGCTACTGCCCGTCGGGGCGACTGGCTACATGGCTCACACCCTGTGGGAAGAAGTAATGGCTGATTACGCGAAATACTACCCTACTGCGCCAGCTGAGTTTCGACCAATGCTTGAAAAGCTGGGCGACGAGTCGCTGCCGTTGCCGGCCCACATCGATACTATTAAGCTAATTTTGACCCTATTCAATCGCCCGAGCTAATATGGCACGCAACGTTTACTTCAGCTTTCATTACCAGCGCGACATCTTCCGGGTGCAAACAGTGCGCAACGCATGGGTTTGTTATCCATCCAACCGGCACGCAGGCTATTTCGACCATGGCCTTTGGGAAGAAGCAAAAACCAAAGGAGCTGCCGTCATCCGCAAAATGATTGACGAAGGCATGCAGCAGACAGGCGTAACGGTGGTGCTCATCGGAGCAGAAACGGCCAGCCGCCAATGGGTCGACTACGAAATCCGACGCAGCATCGAGTTGGGCAAAGGACTGGTAGGCATCCGCATCAACAATATCGATTCCATGGGAAGAGGTATTGATTACGCGGGCACCAATCCATTCAACGCCTACGGCCCTCATTCTGGCAACAGTCTCCGCACGGCCTACGAGGTGCCGATTTATGACTGGATACACGACCAGGGATACCGAAACTTTGGCGCTTGGGTAGAAGCCGCTGCAGTAAGGGCGGGACGCTAAAGTGATTTTGGATACGCAGTTTCTCTCCTTGGTTTCTGCATAAATGATTTTGCGGGCGGGAAAATAGGCCAGGAGAATCACCCAATCAATATCTGTCAAAATGGCTCGCACCACTTTTTTTAGCTTTCACTACAAGGACGTTGAGTCGTTTCGCGTCAACGTTGTGCGCAATAGTAGCATGTTCAAAAAGCCAGGAGATACCTCAAAGGTCATCGATGGTTCTATTTGGGAAGAGGCCGAGCTGAAAGGGGATGCGGCGCTTATCAGGTTGGTGAATGAAAATCTGGTTGGAACAAGTGTAACGGCCGTATTGATTGGGACAGAGACGCATAGCCGCCGCTGGGTTAAATATGAGCTAGTTAAAAGCTTTGTGAGCGGCAACGCCATTCTGGGGGTAAACCTGAACCGCATCCGTGAGCGGGAAACCAGCAGCATCACCCCCAAAGGACTCAATCCATTGGACCGCCTAGCCATCTATGTGCCCGACGATTATAGGACGCTCACATTTCTTGAATTAGTGAACGGGCGCTGGCAAACATTTGCGCTCTTGCCCCAAGTACTTAACCGTAAAAGCAATTCGATTTATTTCGAAAAATCCTTGAGGGCTTACTTGGGCATGGTTGGAGACCAGGACCGTAAGATTCGCTTTTCAGCCCTATTCGATACATTTTGCTGGAAAACGGACGATGGCTATAACAACCTAGCATCTTGGGCAGAAGATGCACTAGCCAAAAAAACGCACCAGCTCTAATCGGCCGTTGCATACGGTTTGCAGTATCGCTCAACCTTTCCCGTCTCGTTGCCATCAGCACTACAACGGAAAAATATTACCTGATTAAATATGGCACTAATCACACAGCAACAGATTTTGAAAAACTATAACCCACCGTTTGCAAAATCCATGAATGAGTCGGTGAGCGAAGCAGCAGCAGCCAGACTTCAAAGGTCGGCTACCAAAGCTTTCAGCATCACCGAGCACTACGACGTTTTTTTGTGTCACGCATTCAAAGATGCGCAATACGTGGAGGCAATTAAAGAATTCCTGGAATCCCACGGCCTGATGGTTTACGTTGACTGGATTGATGACCCGCAGTTAAATCGGACACGCGTGACACCCGCAACCGCTGCTAAATTGCGCGGCGCAATGCGCCGCAGCACGAGCCTGCTCTACGCGGCATCCGTAAATGCTTCCGTATCCAAATGGATGCCTTGGGAGTTAGGTTACAGCGATGCTTTTCACGGCCGGGTTGCCATCCTGCCACTCGCAGATGAAAACGGGTTGGTTGAGGCTTACCAAGGGCAGGAATTCATGGGGATTTACCCCTATGTTGACGATGATGAAAGCGGAATGCTATTTCTCAATAGTCAACAAGAGTCCAGAAATGTGCCAATCCAAACTTGGCTTCAAGGGCGCGGAAATTCAAGTCTTCAACTGATAAAAGGATAACAGTTGGGCTGTCATAAATTGACATCAAGCTTGAATTGATGATAGCCGAGAAGTCATTTCGGTCAGGATATGCCGAGAACTAGCTCATGCGGTTCGTTTCCACAGAATAATGGCCGGTGCTCTTATCAAAATTGAATGGGTCGGCTAATACCAAGTTGAGTGAATCGGCATGCTCCCTTTCAATCCACTGGATAAGAGGTTCCGCAGCAGGGTGTGGAAAGACCCGGTGGTCTATAGCATTCACGTAGCCAATTGCCGAAAGCATCCCGTCAGGTAGTGCAACGGCTGAACTACCAAAGTAATAGAAATAGGTGGATACCAAGACATTCCTAGAGCTGGTGTCGCGCCCAAGGTTATACTCATTAAGGCTACCATCAGGCTCACTATGATGGGATGGTGCTTGATGCCACGACGCATCTTCATCCAAATAATAGATGTTGTCTCCCACCATCATTTTCCTGCTGCCATTGCGCACGGGTTTCTTGTCATGAAATTCCGGGTCAAGCCAGTATTCATTGAACGTTAGCTTGTTAGTGACTTTCATGGCAAAAATACATTTGCCGGTCGCTTTCAATCGTTGCCCTCCTAAACCGATAACCCAGTCACCAATCTGGGCCGTACTCCGGATTCGAGGCTTGCAAGTGGCCAGCGTACACACCCCATGGAAAGGATTAGGCGCGAATCCTAGGTCGCGGTCGACGACATATAGATATACTTGTGGCAGTTTGCGCGGCATTGGGTGAAATGTTGGTAGTTAGCACTTATAGGTGTCACTCTGCGAGGAGCTGCGGAGGGCTCCGGCAGGGGTTTGGTAAGTAGTGGCCCCATCAATAGCTCCCATAATGCTCGCGGTGTTCCATTTAACGATGGTGGAACTGTACTTCGCCAGACTCGGGGGAATATCGGCTTCGGTGCCACCACGCAGGAATACCCCCACAATTCGCTTACCCTGCTCATTAGCCTTGTCAATCTCCCAGTTAACCCAGGGCCGGGTATGCGTGTCTTTTCCAATCAAGACCACTACAGTTCCAGCCCAGGAAATTTTCATGCGCAGGATGCGTGCAATTGTGGCATCGCTTACCCGCTTTTCGTCCATCCTTCGCTGGTTTTCGGGCTTTAGCCGAACGGAGCTGTTTCGAATGTCGTGCCCGTTCCCAGCAAGCAGATTAGTAAGTTCGGTTACTTTGGCATCGTCCTGGTGATGATGGCTTATGAAAACATGGCGACGTTTGCTTCCTGTAGGCATTGCTGGGGGAGTTTATCATTGATTTCCCACTTAGGCGGGAAAAAGAGCGGCAAAGGAGCATTACTGGCCGTAAATTTCTGTTTGATGCGGGTCCGGCCGGATTTTCCCGTGATATCAGGATGAGTGCCTCGCAAGTACTTATCTACTTCGCAAAACAAATTTTGACAATCAATAAGTTGCAGGTTCCTGCCCCACAGCGTGGGCAACGGCAGGGCCAACTGATTACACGCTTCCCCTTGCTCGTCCGTCATCATTTTGATGGTGTCCTCAAAAGAATAATCTCCGAGAGAATCGAAGCATTTCAAGATGCCATTTTTGGCACCTGGACCCGCAATGACGAAATCCATCTCAGAAAAATTGGTAAGTGGGCTGTAATTTAAGTCAATTGCATATTGAAAAGCTAAGAAAGGGCCCAAAGAAGGGTAGGATAAAAGCATTTCATAGACTGCTTGCAAGCTTTGGCAGCTTTCCAAAGAGGCATACAGTTTATCTTTTATCATGCGGTCTAGTAAGGCCAGATGATTGCTGTGCTTTAATTTGTAGCCAAACACATTTCCAGCAGAAGGCATGATGTAAGCAGCAGAATACACCTTGTACTTCATTGCCATCCGCGAGGTTAGCAATTGGTCGTAGTGGTCAACAGTGAACGAGTTGATATTTATGCCACCAGTTTCCTTTTCCAGGTATTTGTAAGTTTCAATTCGATTAAAAATTTTGAAAAGCAGCGTCTTGAAAAAGACATTTCTGGCATCATAATCCTCCTCATACTGTAGGTTAATCAGGTATTGACTTACACGGTCTGAAGCACGGAAAATATTGGTAAAACGATTAGCTGACAATACCGGGTCATTGGTCCAAGGACCTTGAGACATGTTAAGACGGCGGGTAAAGATATCGTTACGATTTACCGCAAACTGCCAATAAATGGGGTAAAGAGCCGATTTTTTCGGTTTTGAAAGGCGCGTGAAATGAGTTGGCATTATTTTCCTAAGTAGATAAGCTTACGTTCTGCGGGTGACACCAGTACTCGCCCCCCCTGGTTCTCAACTACCTGATGAAATACCTTATAGGATTCTATAATCGTTTTCTCCCATTGAAACGAAGTAACCGTCGCAACTTCCAAGTCAATTACGAGTTGCCTGATGCTATTGAGCAAATCGGTGTCTATTCTATCACTTTCACGAAGCATTTTATTTCCTTTTGCATAATTATAAATGATTAGGGTAATTGCCTCTTCGGCTACTTGTGGCCGGCCTCTGTCTTCTGCATCGAGGGTTAAGGAGTCGCTTTTGCGTTTTAACTTCATCAAATGCCGTAGTACGGGAGACCAGCCCAGAAACGCAATGTGCCCCAAGTGAAACACGTCGTGGTACCGATATTGATTGGGAATTCGGGCGTTGTCAGTCAAGGCATCGCCTAAATCCACTGATTCAGCAGGTGGTTCTTTCTCCCAGACCATTCTTACTGTCAACAGAGTGTCTTGAACTTCTTCAATAAAGTTGATGACAAAGGAGTTCGGGAATTGCTCTGCGTACTGCTCGTCAAATCGTGGAATGTCCAACAAGTGAATTTCCTGGAACCGGTCAGTTGTTTTGGCAAGGTTGCGCTCGGCTATCTCATCCAAGGAGAGCTGATAATGAGACGCGATTGCGGAGATATACCACAGAACATCTCCCAACTCTTCGGCAAGCTTATCCGGAAAGCTGCCAAAGCCTTTTCCATCACGGATTGCCTTTTTTAAGAGCGTAAGCACTGAGCCAGCTTCGCCGGCCAGGCCAAGATAACCCATGAAAAAATGCTCTTGGTCAGCGGAAGTGTACCTCTGGACTGTTGAAACGGCCCGTTCTTGGTACTCCTGAAGAGTCATATAGGATAGAAAAATGGTGATTAGCCAGTCGCGGCTACCTCAATGTAAGGAGCAAGTGCTTGAAGGTAATGCATGCGAAGTGTTTCGGTAGTCGGTAGCACCTTTGGCGGTGGTCTAACTCATGTGAATAGCGTATAGGCCCTATGCTAATCACGATTCACTTGTGCGGGCGTTGTCCAAGTGAGCACATGCGCAAAAACGGCAGCAATGGCGGACGTGCCAAATATCAATGTGCCAAATGCGGTTACCATGGCTACTTGCAGCCTGCAGCGCCGGCGGCCCGCTACGCGCAAGTGGAGAAGCTGCTGGCAGAGCGCAACTCACAGCGCAGTATCGTGCGGGCCACGGGCGTTTCCCGCATGACCGTGGCCAATCTGGCAAAAAAAAGCGCAATCAGCCAGCCCACCGCTGCCGCGCCGGCGGCCGAAATAAGCCCAGCGCAAGCGTTGGGAAGTACTTGAACTGGATGAAATGTGGACGTTTGTGGGCTGCAAATAACGAAAAGTATGGCTGTGGCTAGCCGTCGAGCGGGCCAGCCGACGCATCGTGGCCTGGGTGCTGGGCACGCGTGGTACGGCCACCTGCCGCCGGCTCTGGGCCGCGTTGCCAGCCCGCTATCGTTGCCACTGCTGGTATCATACCGACGAGTGGCCGGCCTACGCCGCCGTGCTGCCGCCGCACGCGCACCGGCGCGACGAGCCGGGCCAAACCAACGTGGTCGAAGCCCTCAACTGCTCCTTGCGCCAGCGCTGCGGCGTGCTGGTGCGCAAATCCTGTTCGTTCAGCAAGTCATTGAGCATGCACCAAGCACGTATCAAAATTGCCATTAACCAGCATAGCGCCTCAGTCACATTGTATGAGGTATTCTAGGTAAAACGGACAGTGAGAAGTCTAAACTTTCACTGCCCATGACCGAGAAACTGAATTCTGGTGGAATCCCCACTACCCGAAAAAAATACACACCGGCCTTTAAGGCGGAGTGCGTGCGCCAAGTGGCCGCTGGTGCCCGGCAAAGCGACGTGGCCCGTGCCCAGGGCATTTCGCCCGCACTGCTGGGTCGCTGGCAGCGCCAAGCCTTGGAAGCAGCCGTGCCCAGCAGCGCGGAGCGCGATGAAATCAGGCAACTACGGGCCGCGCTCAAACGCGTGGAAATAGAGCGCGATATTTTAAAAAAGTCGTGACCATCTTTTCCCAACCGCCTCATTCATGAGCTGATACGCCTTTATCGCGGCCTGCGCCGAGCCTTGGCAGGTGCAACTGCTGTGCCAGGTGCTGAGCGTGAGCTCAGCCGGCTACCACCCCATATTCTAAATTTGTTCTAATAACAAATTTTGAAACAAGGACATGTACCCATAATCTTTCAATAATCTTGGGTTCTTGAATTTGACAGGGAGCTTATTGTCGTATACAACTTTTGTCGCTGCCCCAGTGCTTGCTATAGGTAGTATTAGGGCGCTAGGATGCATTTCTACAAACATCTTATACTCGTCTTCAATACCATCCATGCCACCTATAAAAACAGCTGCTGAGAACTGGTTCTCGGAAAGCATTTGTTCTCTCATTAGCCCAATGCTGGCAAGAATATCCTTACCCTTTGGGGTGAATATGACGTTTTCGAATTTGTTATTGTCGTCAGGGAAAGAACCTTCAAACCAAAGGGATTGATACAGTTTTACATGCTCCTGTATATTTAATCCTAGGCGCTCCATTACATAATAAATTAATGGAGTTATCGAAGGATGGCCGCCCCAGACTAACACATGTTTAGGAAGAACTACAGTTGTTAATGCAATTATCGCATCTCTTACCGCAGTTATATCTACAGTGTTAAAATACTTTGCGTTCCGGCCTGGCAAGGGAATACTTGCAGATAAAAAAACCTTTTTTAGTTGTTCTGAAGCCATGATTTGAATTCTTGCTTTTTCAATGTTTTAACATCTATGTTGAGATTTTTATTCAGCCAGTCCAAATGTTCAATCCACTTCTCCCTTATGCGTAAGTCATCGTATATTAACCGAATACTGACTTTTCCGGAACTCATTTCATTTTTTATCTCTGCAGTTTGACAGCTTGTCGATTGCGGTATGCCGATAGTTGGAATGAAAATTCGTCGCTTTCCCAATGGAAGTTCTTCAGTTAAAAACCTTTCTGGCTGAACAACAATAGTTTTCCCAAGACTACTAGCTATGTTCCTAAAATCCGTTATCAAGCTATCTTGTCTAGCAGCTAGGTTCCTTGCTCTAATTGACTCGACATCTTTAATTAGTTCGTTAATGACACTCTGTTTCAGCTTAGACTTGTCTTTGTCATTGTAAATATCATCTTCAAAGTCAGATTCAGTTAGTTGCTTAGGATAGCTGATATGGGTAGTACTGTCATCCTTTAAATCATGATGTGGCCATACGAGCTGAACTATTCCAATTTGTTTTGCTCCAGCTTCAGCAAACTCTTCTTTACACCAGTAACTTGTTGAAAAATCAGGTGTATTTAATAGTACAATAACGTCGCAGTCAGTCATACGGTGCCAAAGCTCATCTTGGAAAGGGGCTCCTTTGGGGACTGAATGTGTATCCAAAAACACATCAAAATTGTGCGCTTCTAAAGACTCAAATAACTGGATGGCAACAGATGTTGATTCACTTCTTCTATAGCTGATAAATACTTTTCTCTCACTTCTTAATAAGCCAAATGATTCAAGTGCAGTACTAACTATCTTTTCCCTCTCAATCTCGTTGTACTGAATACCATTTTGGTTTGCTAAAATTCCAGGTATCTCTCTTGAAAATGATTCATCATTAAAATAAATTGGTAAAATCATGGACCCATCTTTTATAAGTAAATCGGTCAATTCTAGGTCTTCATGATTGCCATCTATGTTCCCAAAATAAAATACGAAGCAAGGTTGGTTGCCCATATATTCATCTTGAAAATTGTTTCTATCTATGCATTTGTAAGCATCTATAGGAAGATTTAGCTCTTTGAATCTTTCATCAAATAAATTGAGGATTTCTTTGGCAGCTTCTGCGTTGCTTCCAAGAGTTACTAACTGGTACTTATATTTCATTATGTTTAAATTGGTTTTGTTTTGACTGTCGTATACTGGCTATCCGGGACTTGCTTCAATTCGAGTCGAGGCGTTGCCATATCCAATTGGCTGGGTGGCAATATCGATGTTTCTAGCTGCTTTCTCTCAGCTTACTAGTATAAACACTCTATCAGCTTGACATTAAGTTTGATAAATTTTACTTCTGGTAGTTTCATACAATTCCAACTATACAATGCCTATTGGTGACATCAACTGCAAAAATACTTGATTGGAGTTCTTGCGGACGGTGCCATCGCAGATAATTCAAACCAAATGAGCAGACCACCTGGCCTGCTCGTTTCATTTCACCCTACACCTCAAAGTGCGGCTGGTCCTTATAGTGCCCCGGAAAATTACCACCCTAGTGCACCCGCGCCTCGGCCGCCTTCATCAGTCGCGCAAACTTGCCCAGCAGGGTAGTGGAGCAGTTCACTCAGCGCCCGACTCGGCAACGCGTTGTAATTGCTTTCCCCGCCGCGCTTATAAGTCATAATGAGCCCCGGCGCCGACCGGCCGGGCGTGTATAATTCGTCCTGCCGCGCCGTGCTCCTATACCTTTCCGTCACAAACAGCAGCCCCAGCACCATCATTGCTGGTCTGCAATTTCTGGAGTATTGGCCAGCAACATAAACAGGGCAAATGGCCTATCGCAACCATTTTACATCTTGTAAAGGAACGTCCTTGGTATGTTACAAGCCTAATTCCTTGGCCGCATTATGCTGCTGCACATTGTCCAGCCGGGTGTAGCGCCGAATCATGGCACTGGTCTTGTGCTTGGTCTGGTTCATGATTTTGCTGTCGTCGGCCCCGTTGAGCTTGGCCACCGTCACAAAAGAAGCCCGCAAGGAGTGCGCCGTATAGCCCGGCCCCAGGTAACGCTGCACCAGCGTGTTGATGGTCTGGTCCGACAGCCGATTAGTCGTGAGGCGGTTGCCCTTGCGTAACATGACAAACACCGGTCCTTCGTTACGCTCTAACAACTCCAGCCACGCCCTGAGAGAGCGAATCGGACACACGGCGGGCTCAGGGGAGTAGAAAATGGCCTTTTCCTCGTAGTCGCCCAATTGGTTGGTTTTGCTCTTGCCCAGCGAGACAATGAGGCAATCCTCCGCAAAGCGCAGGTCCTGCACGTTGAGCGCGGTCAGCTCCGAGCGGCGAAAGGCCCCGGTGAAGCCCAGCAGCAGAATGGCCCGGTCGCGCAGCCCGGCCACGGTTTCGACAGCCAGGCCGCGAACCAGCTGTTTGAGCTGCGCCACCGAAAAGGCCGGGGCCTGTTTCTGGCGCACGCCGTGCACCCGGCGCACGCCGTCCATAAAAATCTTAAACTGCTTGTCGTCCGTGGGCGAATCGACGCCGCGCACCGCGTGGGCCTTGCTGATGGCCGCGCAGTGCTGCTCCAGGGTGCCGACCTTTTTGCCGGTGTCGGCCAGGTGGGCACAGAATCCCACCAACGCATCGACCGCCGCCGGCAAGGGCTCGAACCCATGCGCGGTGCACCAGGTGCTGAAGCGCTTCAGGTGGGCGGCGTAGGCCCGGGCCGTATTCGGGGCGCCGGTCAGCCCGGCCTCGACGTAGCGGGCAGCCGCGCCGGTGTGGTGCGCCAGCCCGTGGCCGACGGGATTCATGGTAAGGGCAACGGAGTTTTCCATGCAGCCTATATATAAGGTATACTTGCCCGGTTTGGGGTTGGGTCCGCAAGATAGCAGATAGGTAGTGATAAAACTTACTAATCGATACCTATTGTCAAACGAACAAGGCCGCCATTTGTCGTGCCATTTAGGTATCATAAGTAACAATTATGATGTCTAAAATGATGTCTAAACTTTAGGCAAGTCGTCAATCGGGCTGAGCATGGGGATTCGCCACGGGAGGTTCATCGTGCCAAAACAGATTCACTGGTGTCTCGCTCCAGACCGCGGGTAGTCAATGCCGGCTCAGGAGCGACGTGGTGGAATTTTCACAACATGCGCCAGTTTCTTGTAGGGGTTATCCATGGTTTGGCGACACCCTTCCATGATAGAGTCCACTTCGACGTGCAAGTCAGTGCCAGCACTCGGAATGCCTCGGGCAAAGCGCAGAATTTCGGATGCCTTGTCGCGCACGGCTTGTTCCTGGTTCGTGTAATTGCTATGCCGTGGCCGCGTACTCGGAATGGCCTGCTGGAGTCGGGCTAGGTCATTGTAATGTTCGTGGAGGTCGAGCACTTGATTGTAAATGGCGTTGTACACGGAATCGGACATAGCAACGAGGCGAAAAGCTTGTAAATGCAGTGTGTTGTTAAAGATATACCAAGCCGAGTTGAGAAGTTACAAGAGGTTAGTTAATGTATACTATACGTATCATTAGGGCTAAAATACCTACTTAATGCATCTTGTAAGTATCATTAACTGCGAATCCGTTTTATGAACAATTTCCCTGTTAATGCTATCTTTACGTAGCATTAACAGGGAAAACAGGGCTTAACGTTACGCAAACGCATCATTATGGACTGGTACACTTTATCCGATGTGGCCGCGGTAAGAGAAATTGGCCGAAACCTGCAGCTGATTCGTTTGAATCAGGACATCTCCCAACAAGAGTTGGCCGACCAGACCGGTCTGAGCCGGCTGACCATCAGTCAGGTTGAAAACGGACGTCCCGCTTCTACCCTAACGCTGGTGCAGCTCCTGCGGGCACTAGGGCGGCTGGATGTACTGGAGGTCCTAGAAGAATCCGCCACCATCAGCCCCTTGCAGGCGGCGCGGCTGGCGCGGCAGCAGCGGCAGCGTGCCAGCCGCCGGGACGAAAACACTTCAGCCCCCGGACTATGACTCCCGCAAACACCGCTACCGTTTCTATTTGGGGCCAACAAGTTGGGGCCGTACTTTGGGATGAAAGACGTCGGGTTGGCCGCTTTGAATACGAGCCCACGTTTGTTCGCACCGGGTTGGAACTTGCGCCGCTGACGATGCCGCTGCCGCAAGGTCGCCGGTCCCGCATCTTCGACTTTCCAACCCTTAACCGGGATACCTATCAGGGCTTGCCTGGTCTGCTCGCCGATAGCCTGCCCGACCGGTACGGGCGTCAACTCATCGACGCTTGGCTAGCGTCACGGGGCAGAGACGCGGCCTCCTTCACGCCTATCGAGCATCTATGCTACCTCGGCCACCGGGGCATGGGCGCGCTGGTGTACGAACCGGCCTCGCAGCCCGCGCTGGAAAAAGGGGCCTCGCTGGAAGTGGGGGAGCTTGTGAAATTCGCCCGGCAGGTGCTGACCAATCGGGAAAGCCTGCGCACGTCGCTGGCCACCAATGCCGCCGAGGGCCTGGCCGAAATCATCAGCGTGGGTACTTCCGCCGGCGGCGCCCGCGCCAAGGCCGTGATTGCCTATAATTCCGTCACAAAGGAAGTTCGCTCGGGGCAGGTCGATGCCCCCGCGGGCTTTGAGCACTGGCTGCTCAAACTCGACGGGGTAACCAATGCCAGTCTGGGCGACCCGGCCGGGTACGGCCGCATCGAGTATGCCTACCACCTGATGGCCCGGCAGGCGGGGATAGAGATGACCGATTGCCGGCTAGAGGAGGAGAACGGCCGGGCGCACTTCATGACGCGGCGATTTGACCGGGTGGACGGCAGCCAGCGGCTGCATATGCAAACGCTCTGTGGGCTGGCGCATTTCGACTACAACCGACCCGGAGCATACACCTACGAGCAGGCTTTTCAGGTCTTGCTCAAACTCCGGTTGCCACACCCGGCCGTAGAGGAACTCTACCGGCGCATGGTCTTCAACGTGGTGGCGCGCAACCAGGACGACCACACCAAGAACATTTCCTTTCTGATGAACCCGGCGGGCAAGTGGAGTTTGTCCCCGGCGTACGACGTGACGTATTCCTACAACCCCACGGGACAATGGTCCAGCCAGCACCAGATGACGCTGGCAGGCAAGGTCGACGATTTTACGGAAGAGGATTTTCTGCACCTGGCCAAAAACGTGCGGGTGAAAAAGCCCCGGGAGATAATCCAGCGGGTGGTCGACGCGGTAGCGAGCTGGCACGCGTTTGCGGCCGAAGCGGATGTGCCGAAAAAGCAGCAACAAGCCATTGCCAAGACGCACCGTCTGCAGCTCTTCAAGAGCGCCAGCGTAGAAGAGTGATGGGCTCCCAAAGGGCTCACCACTGCCCGTTAGGATTTGACAAAAGAGCCTTTTCAGCACATTGGGGGTATTATTGGCGCGAGGCTGTGCTATGGCAATGGGCTCAGCAAGGGCTCACGGGGCAAGGCCGGGCGACGTGGAGTAGGGTAGTAGTTCTGGCGATGCCGCTGACTCGTAACCCAGAGCCGTGGCCTCCAAGTCCGTTGGAACGGTCCAAAGCTTCCTCGGTACCTCAGATGAGCCGCACTTTTTCCATTAACAGGGAGGCCCGGGCAATAAGTGGGGAAAATATTCCAGTAAGAGGCCCAAAGGGGCGAATATTTTCCAATAAGAGGGAAGTTGTTGCCCTTATGTACCGATGCTGCCAGGTGTATTGATGCTGGTAGGTGCAGAGGATATACAGCAGAAGCCACAGCGCTCTTACCGGAGTTCTGAGCACGGACTGCTGGGCCCCGATACTATAAATTTTGTGGCTCCACGACCCAAGAGCTGCCTATTTTGCTCGTAATGGCTAGCTTTGTCCGTCGAACTGATTGCCGAGTATGCTGGCCTTGAAATTCTCCGCTTTGCATCCCTGCCCCTCGTCAGCAGACCTGACTGCCGACTGGCTGAGCTGGGCTCACCGGCAGCCGCTGCCCATTCAGCAGCGGCCCGCCCTCTTTGTGGGCTCCCTGGCCTAGCGTACCCTACTTCCTGTAATCAGCTGGTCACAACCCCGAGCATCGTGTGAGGGGCGGTGCCGCTGACGCCATGTTTCCTTCCCGGCCCCACTCAGGCGGCCGCAGGCAGGGCGTTTCCTACACTTTCCATCGAAGTACTACCTTATGTCCGCGAGTCCCTATCGCCGGTTCTCCAGCCTATGCCCTACCGTGCAGCCGCTGGTGGTTCGGCTCATCCAAGAGGAATTCACCTCCTCCCTATCCCTTTCCACCGAAGCCCCCGAGTCGGCCTGGTTTCGGGCCATTGCCCTGGCCAACCCCACGTTTCTGTACTGCACCGCCGCGGAGCCCGCCATCCGGATTTGCCCGGAGTCCTACCAGCAGCTGCGCGAGTGCCTGCAGCGGGAACTGAGCAAAGCCGCGTAGCCATACTTGTTATAAAAAAAGGCCATCCAGTTTGCTGGATGGCCTTTATTATTGCTTTCGGAACAAAGCCTGGTTAACTGGCCAGCCTGACCAGCTCATCGTAGGCGCGCAGCTCGTGGCGAAACAGTGCGTAGGCCTCCGGCGTTGCAAACCAATAAAAATGCCTTTTCTCGTTGGTAATTGAAATCAAGCGAAGCACGTCAACCGAGTAGCCGAAAGCAGCGAAGAGACGCTTTATTAGCAGGGCGTACAGCTGCCGGTCGTCCTTTTTAATTTCCACCAGCCGGGCGTAGTTGAAGCGGTGCGCGGTTGCCCAGGACTTCATCTGCCCGTGCGCCATGCGGTTGAGCCGGAGGCGGACGAAGCGCAGGGCGGTGGGATAGTTGATGACAAGTGCCGGGTCGGGAAAGCCAGCGGAAGCAAAGGGAGAGTCCATGAAAGTATAATGTAGCTGAATTCTACCCTACTGCCCAATCACGTAGACCGGCACCGCCTGCGCACCGGCGCCGCGGCCGGTTTCTTTTCTCACTTCCCGCCCGTCGAGCAAAATGGCGGCTGTGATTTCCGATGCGGCAGTGCCCCCGTCGAGGCTGGCCAGCAGACTCAGATGGTCGCCCTGCTTCAGCGTGCGCTTGAAGCGGTAGGTAGCCGGTAGCGGGATGTTACTCAGCGTAGTCGTGCCGCCGCTTTCGTTGTCGTAGCTGAGGTAGTCCGACTGCGGGGCCGTGGGGGAGGAAATGCGGTATTCTACCTGGTATTCCCTGGGACCGGCGGGTGTAGCGTCGTCTTTGGAGCAGCTGGACATGGTCGCCAAGGTGAGGCCGCTCAGCAGCAGATAAGCCAGTCGTTTCATAGGTCAGAAAAGCGAGGGTTAGCGAAAGTGGTACCGCAGGCCGGCGCTGGCGTAGCCCGGCCACTGGTCGATAATCGGGTTGTTGAATAGGTAACCTTTGGTGGCGGTGGCCACCAGCGAAAGCCGGTTGCCCAGGAAGCAGTCGACTTCGGCCCCGGCCAGCGGGCCGTAGGTGAAGCGCTGCGGCTCCTGGGCGTCGGCGGCCGGTTCCACGGTGCCGTTCTCACCGGTGCGCTCGTAGTCGGCGCTGGCCCCCAGTAGCAGATGCACGTAGGCGACTTCGCCCAGGCGGAAAAGCTGTGGGGCGAGCAGCACCCGGCCCACGTAGCTGGAATACTCACCGCGGCCACTCAGGGTGCCGGCGTCGCGCAGCACGCTCGTGCGCAGGGCCAGGCGGTTGGTGAGCATGCTGGTGTTGCTCAGCTCGTAGAAGTCGCCCTTCCCGGAGCGGCCCAGGTGGGCACCCCAGCTGGAAATGTGTTGGACGTGGCGTTGGGCGGGGGCCGGCACCGCGCCGGCCCCCGCCAGCAGCAGGGCCACTAGCAGTAGATTTTTCATAAAGAGTTAGTTGCGGGGGCGGGACCGGTCCGCTTTGATGAGGGCGTTCTGCACCAGGATGTCGGAATAGACCATTTCAGCAGCCTGCCGTGAGGGGCCGGGTTGGGAAGCTTCCGCCAGCAGCCGGTCGGCTTCCTGGCGCAGCTGCATGGCCTTAATCATGTTGTCGTTCGAGGTATTCAGGGCCACCATCCGCTCGCCTTCGGTCATGGCGTAGCGGCCGGGGTTCTTGAGGGTGGCATTCATCTCGATGCTCTGCTGGGTCATCTCGTCGGCAATCTTGTAGTAGCCGAAGGCCGTGGCAATCTTCTTTTTCTGCATCATCTCCTCGTAGGCAAACGTGGAGACGGCCGCTTCCTCGCGCTTTTGCTGGTACTGCTGCGAGCTCATGCGGTTGTTGCCGGCGGTGGCACCCGAGCCGAAGCGGGAAAACACGTCGTACACCGTGTTCAAATCCTGCTGGGGGTTGTTGAGCTGCAGGGCCTGGCGCAGGCGCTCGGCCTTCTGAAACACGGGCATGTACTGGTTGCTCTGCCCCCGGCCCGACATGGCCAGGGCGCGGGCAAACAGTTCCTGGGGGTTGGAGAGGCGCAGGTCCTGAATGCTCTGCACTTTGCGCAGGTCGGCCTGCACCTGGCGCTGCAGCTGCAGGGTCTCGTCGGTAATGTTCTTGACCTCACCGGTAATGTCTTTGGTGACGCCCGCAATCTGCCTGGCGTCCTTGATAACCTGGTAGTTTTTGACCGTTTCGGTCCATTCCTTGAGCTGTTTGGCAAACTGCCCGATGTGCACGCCCATGTGCAGCGGGTCATTCACCACGGCCTGAGCTGCAACGTCAGCACTCGGAGCCAGAACCAGCGCCAGGGCCACGAGGGCCGGCAAAAGCATCTTTTTCATCGTCGTAGGGGATTAGCGTGAGAGAAAAGGAATCAGCGCGCGGCTGCTTCCGGGCCCAGCTGGCCGGCGGCCGCGGTGGTAATCAGGATAGGGTAGCCGTCGGGCAGCAGCACGTCGCGCAGCTTGGTGCGGGTTTTGGGCCGGGCGAGCACCGAGGCGGCCACGCGGCCGCCCACGCCCACCACGGAGTTCGCCGCCGAGGCCGAGCGGTCAATGGCAGTGCTGATTTCCTGGGTGGTCTGCTGCTGCAGCTCGTTGCCGGCCATCCCCGCTTCTTTGGCCACGCGCTTCACCGGGTCAATCATGATGCCCGGCATGTAGTTGAAGTCGTAGATGTCGGCCTGCACCCGCGTCGGACCCAGGCGGTTGACTTCCAGCGTCACGTTGTTGGTACCCACGGTGGCCACGCCGGCAAAGACCATGTTCTTGGGGAAGGTGACCCCGGAAACCACGGCATCCTCCAGCAGGCGCAGGATAACCACCGAGCCGGTGCGCACCTTCTGCTCGCCGTTGATGACGCACTTGAAAAACACGTCCGGGGCCAGTTGCTGCTCGCGCTGGCTCCCTTGGGCCATCATGCGGGTAGCGTTGCCCACTTTCACCGTGTTGAACCCATCCATGCCGGGGGCATTCACCCGGTTGGCCAGCAGCTGCGCGGTCTGGTTGGGGTCGCGGTAGCGCTTACCGGTCATGCGCTCGTAGGCGGCGCGGGTTTCCGGCGGCGAGGAGCCCAGCATGGCCAGCACGTCCGGGTCGGTCTCAAACGGGGTGCCGTCCACGTCGCGGGTGGGTACCAGGCTGCGCCCGCTTCGGCTATTAACCGGCCGGGGGCGGCCTCCGCCACTGGCGGTGAGGCGCCGGCGCGGCACCACCAGGGTCTGGGCGCGGTAAGAGCCCGTGGAAGGGTCCTGAATCGTGGTTTCAATCGTGTCCACGTCGGCCGCAGCCAAGCGGGCAGCTTCGGTGCGCCGGGCGGCGGCTTGGGCGGCCACTTGAGCCCGGCGGCGCTTGCGCAGGGCCAGGCCGGTGGTATCGACGGCAAACACGTCGACGACATCCTGGTCCGTGGCCCGGGCCGGGGCGCTCTGGGCGTCCTGCTCGGCCCGGCGCTGGGCTTCAATCTGGGCCGAAGGGGAGGCGGTCGGTGCCGAAGGCGCATTTTCCACCGAGGGTATTTCGGGCTCGATGTTGGCCGAGGCGGCCGCCACCGGCTCGCGCTGCTGCTGGGCGGCTTCCTTGGCCGATTTCAGCCACATAAACAGGCCGCCGATGACGAGCACCAGCAGCAGGCCGGCAAAGGCCATCCAGTTCGAGCGCAGGATTTCCGTGGGGGTGCGCTTTACGGGCGCGACCGTCGGGGCAGGCTGCTCGCTTTCGGGGCGGGTCGCTGGGCTGTTAGCTTGGGTAGTCGGAGTGATAGGTTCCATAGAAAAGGACGGACAGCACTAAATGGTGGCGGCGCGGTTTATCACGCGGGAGGGCACGGGCAGCACCAGCACCCGGGCCCCGTTGAGTTCACGCAGGGTCACTTCCAGATAGCCGCGCTCGGTGGCGGCGTACAGCGGAATGGCATAGGTCAGGTAGCCGGTGGTGCGCCCGGTAATCACCTGATTGGGTCCCCCGCCAGCGGGTGCCAGCGGGCGCCGGGCCTCGTTCTTTTTGCGGGCCAGAAACTTCTTCTGGGCGTTTTCCACCAGCTGGAAGTCGGTGAAATCCACGTTGTAGTCGATGTTTGTCTTATTGATGACCTTGAAGCGCAGGTAGGTGAAATCCTTGTCGTTGCGCACGTTGGCCAGCGACAGCACCAGGTCGTTATCGACCACGGCCACCGACTGATGCTCTTCGCGGGTTTTGCGCAGCTTGCTGAGCTTGCCCTCGACGACAGCCTTCTTTTCCCGCTCCTTGTCCAGGGCCAGCTCGTTTTCCGGGGCCGCGCCCGTGGAGCTGGCGCTTTTGCCATTGATGCTCAGCGCGCCGTCCTTTTGAAAGTCGTAGAGCTGCAGCACCGGGCGGTTCACGTACACGAGCCGGCCCATCCAGTACTTCGAGCCGTAGCGGATGAGCATGGGAGTAGGTGGCGCGTGCTTGCGCTTGGCGCGTACAAACACGGCATTGGCTTCAATCTTGACCAGGTAGTTATTGGCCATGCCCACGTCAACCAGCGACACCGGTCCACCAAAGACCAGGTAGGTGGTAGAGGAGTCGGATACCGCTACGTCCAGCAGATTATCGGTGGCCACCACGGCAGCGGCTGGGGAAGTAGTGGCACTTTGCGCGGCAGCCGGCGCCGTTTGAAAAAGCAGGGAGAGCAGCCCTAACAGGGCCGGAAGGGTGTAAAGACGCATTGGTGAAAGGGATAAATGGTTACTTAGCCGGAGTAGTGGGGGCCGAAGTCCCGTCGGGGGCTGCGGGGGCCGTGGGCGGGCCGGCCGGGGCCAGGCTGCGCTCGGCTTCCTGCAGGCGGCGCTGACGGTCGGTTTCCTGAGACTGCAGCAGCTCCTGCTCTTCCCGCGTTAGCTGCGGCGAGTAAGGGATGTAGTCGAAGTTGGTGATGAGCAGCCCGTAAGGGTTGGCATCCGAGCGGTTGGTTTCCACAAGGTTGAACTTGGCGGCCAGCGGCAGGGGCTCCTTTTGCTGGCCGCCGATGAAAATGCGCTGCTTAATGTAGACCGCGCCCGACCAGGGGCGCTTGCTCATGTCTACGAGCACACTGTCCACGGTCACCACGTTCCGGGCGGCGTAGCGCTCGTAGTTCTGCAGCACCTGCCCGCGGGTGAAGCCCTCGTAGATGCGCCGGCCCCCGCGCCCTTCAATTAAGGGCAGCGCCGCGTCCAGGTTGGCCTTGTAGGTATATTGGTCGTGGCCGAACATGGTTTGCATGAACTGGCGCACCAGGTTGCGGGCCTCGTAAGGGGTGTGGGCGTCGTTGCCGGCCGAGAGGGCGGCCACCGAGCCGGTTTGCGAAACGACGTACACGCGCCGGCCGCTGTTTTCGTAGGCGCGGTACACGAGGAAACCCGAGGCCAGGGCCACGAGCAGCAGGGCCAGCACGCTGCCCAGCGCCAGGTTGCGCATGGTGGAGAAAGAGGTACTTAAGTCTTTGGCGGAATCCATTACTGATTGCTTGTGAGTTTTGGAAAGAGAATGCTCTGCTGTACTACATATCTGCAATTCTGCAATTCTACAGTCCTGTTGATTTGAGTGGTAGGAAGGTCATTCTATTGGGTTCTGGCAGACCGAAAGGGTCGCGGTAAGGGTATACCACCAGAGCCGACTGTTTCTGGTTGTTTTGCCCCATATAGGCATACAGGGTGCCGCGCACTGTCACGGGCGTACTGGGCTGGATTTGGGAGACCTTGAAGCGCTCGGGCTTCGTGAGGCCCTCCGCTCCTACCTGAAAGCCAGCCAGTGAATCAGTTCCGTTGGGCGAGTACAGCGGCAGGGAAGTCGGTATCTTTTCCTTAGGACCGTAGCCTGTTGGCTTCCAGCGGAGCACGGCCTCATAGGAAATACGGTAGCCAGGTGCGGTGCCGACCTTTCGACCACCGGGGCGGTCCGGATCCGAGCCCCACATCCAAGGCAGCGTTACCTGCATGGGCTCAGCTTTCAACACTTTGGCGGAAATCACCTGCAGGTAGCCTTGCTTTGGCGTTTGCTGCTCCACACCCGTGCGCACATCGATTGCCGAAGGGGGCAGTAGGGCTGGAGAGCTTGCCCCCGGAGCTGCTGCTGTTGGAGCTGTACGGTCAGGTACTGGTTCTGCGGTGCTGGAGGAGGGCTTGGTATTGTCCGATTGACAGCCAGAGGGGAGGCTACCCAACAGGATAGCGGTGAAGGATATAAGCAGGCTTTTCATAGCGTGAGGCGTTAGTTATTTTGTCCAGATGCCGGAGGCGCGTTGCCGGTAGGATGGATTCAGCGCATCCGCCATAGTGATGACCGGTAGACCGGAGGAAGCAGAACCGCTGGGCGCTTCGCCACTGGCGGCCGCGTTGCCGCTCGAAGCGGCAGGACTATTGCCTCCTCCCCCACCTCCACCGCCGCCCCCGTTACCCAGGGCGCGGCCAACAGCGCTTGCCAGCCCGCCCCCACCGGGAGCCACGACACCGGCGGCAGCGGTGGCCGCGCCCACGGCCATGCCCGTCATGGAGCCGACGAAGCCTTGCGCGGCCGAGGAGCCAATGAACAGCGACGTGAGGTAGGGCACCATCACGTAGAGCAGCACGAAGGCCACCGAGGTGAGCATGAACATCTGGTCATCGACCGACTGTTGAGGCCCGTTCACAATGTTGCCAAACAGCCCACCAGGGGCGCGGGCCGACTCAGCATAGAACTTATAAAGGGTATCGAGCAGCACGAACGTCAGCCCCCACATCTGCACGGCCAGGAAGTTCTGCAGCCACTTCATGGCCAGTTGACCGAAGGAGGGTACCACTGACAGGGTCATGGCAATCGGCCCGCAGACGTACAGAAAACCCAGGATGAACTGCTGGATGAACGTCATGATTTTGCGGATGATGAGCACCGTGGTGGCCGTAAACAGCCGGGTCATCAGCCCCGAAAACGTGAACGTGGACAGCGTTTCCGATATGCTGGTCATCAGGGCCGAGGCCCCCGAGACAACATCACCAATGCCCATGGAATCATTGCGGGCCGCCGCGGCAACGGCGGGTGGAGTAGTCAGGTCGCGCAGGGCTTCGGCCGCTGACTGGTTCGTGGCAAACAGCGCCGTGAAGGCCGCGATGCCCGTCCCCAGCGTATCCATCAGCGTCTGGTAGAAGAACAGCAGGAAGAATATCCACGTGGCCTTGATAATCGGCCCCCAGTCCATGGCCAGCCCGCTGCCGGAGATAAAGCCCCGCCCGATGGTGTAGAGCAGGGCAATGCCCATCAAACTGGGCGTGATGAAGCGACAGGCGGTGAGCACGACCTGCAGGGTCTGGTCGCAGGCACGCAGAAAGCCCGGGTCGATGCCGTAGGCAACCATCGCAAGCATACTCATCGGGTCAGGGCCCCCTTCTGGGCCTGTTTATCTTCCACAAACTGGTCGACGGCGTAATCCAGGCGCTGCACGCGCACCGGCTCGTACTCCATCTGCCCCTCCGCATTCAGCAGCACATGACCGTTTTTGTCGGTCCTGGGCCGCTGCTGGGTCTGCTGGTAGAACTTCACCAGCTTGTTGAGGTGGTTGCGCTCCACGGGCTTGGACGTCAGGATGGCATCGAGCTGCGGGGAGGCCTCCAGGGCGAAAACTTTGCCCTTGGCGCCCTGCTTGATGAAGAACTCCCGCAGGGCCTCGGTGGAGCGGACGGACTTAATCAGGTCCATCTCGTGGCCCGTCAGACCGAGGGGGGCCTGCAGCTGGGCCAGCGAGTCGGGGTTGACATGGCGCAGGATAATCTTGGTGGCCGAGTTATTGATGATGGCCGGGCCAATCTTGCTGCTGGTAATCTCGGTGATGCCCTGGGTAATGATGGTGACCGAGCCGTTGGTTTTGCGGATGGTGCGGTACATCGACTCGATGAATTCCGAGAGCACCCCCGAGAGCATGGTCCAGGCCTCGTCCAGGGCGATGTACTTGATGTCATCGGGAAACCTGCGAAACAAGTCCAGGCTCAGCTCGGTGATGAGCATGGCCACCACGGGGTAGAGGTCGGGGTCGGCCTGCACCTTGGCCAGGTCAAAGCAGATGAGCCGGTACTCCGACAAATCCACGTCGCGCTGGGCGTTGAGCACCCGCTCGTAGCGGCCGCCGGTGATGTACTGGCCCAGCACCAGGAAGAACTGGTGCATGTCGATGTACTTCAGGTTTTTCTGGTATTGTCGGCGGGCGCCATCCAGCGGGTCGGGCTCCACCCCGTCGCCAGGCAGGGCTACCGGCTTCTGCATTTCCTGGTCGTACTGCTCCACGAAGCGGTAGAAGCTTTCCATGCCGGGAAACTCCTCGTCCTTCTGGTTCAGGCGCGGGCTCTCGTTCAGGCCGGCGTAGTACTCAATTAGAAAGCGCGAAAGAATGGTGCGCTCCGACTTATCCAGTGCCGTGTCCTTGCCGCCCTTCCAGAGCGCGGCCAGCAAAGCCAGGTGGAAGTTGGTCTTCTCGTCGTTGTAGAGCCACTTGCCCGTGGCGTCGCGCGGCACGACGAAGGGGTTGAACTCAATGGGCCGCTGCGGGTCGTACTCGAAGTAGGTGTTGTCGAAGTCCTCGCCGTTGAGCGACTGCAGCACGTTGCGGTAGGTGCCGCCCACGTCCATGATAATCTGGCGGGCACCCTTCTCGAAGCGCTGCACAATCAGGTTGCCGAAGGTGTAGCTCTTCCCCGAGCCCGAGGGGCCGATAACAATGGCGTTCTGGTTGTCCAGGGCCGTGTTGAACAGGTTTACCTGCACCAGGTTGCGGAACCGGTCGGTGAGGTACTCCCCCACCGGGTCGGTTTTGTAGGTGGCCGTCCAGTGGGTGTAGCAGGCGCCGCGGTCGGCGGTGCTCGTCAGCCAGCGGTCCGGCACCTGCCAGGCGTTGCCGGGCAGCAGGCCGAAGAACACGGGCAGGGCCAGGTAGCTTTCCACCACGCTCTCGGTGCCGAACATGTAGCGAAAGGCCGCGGTGGCCCGCTCCACGTTTTCGCGCCGGCTGGTGTCGTTCGTGTCCCAGAGCACGCACGAGAGGTGCAGGCCCACAATCTGCTTGTTCTCAGCCCGCACCTCGGCGGTGAATTCCTCGACTTCGGCCGCGCGCAGGTGGTTGTCCTGGGTGGCCAGAAATGAGAGCGAGGCGTTGAGCTTGCGGTCAGTGTCCAGCGAGCTGAGCTCGGCGCGGGTGTCCTGAATGAGCAGGGCCTGGGTGAGCACGTGCGGGCACTGCAGGATGTGGGTGAGCGGGTAGAGCATCGGCGCCGTCACCCCGTACCCGTTGCGCACGGCCGGGTAGGCATCCGAGCCCTGCCCCACCATTGAAAGCACGTTGACCTTGTGCTCGCCCACGCTGAAAGTGCCCAGGGCGTTGCCGATTTCGCGCTCCTGCCGGGTGGGCTGGCCGTCGAAGTTGAGGTTGAAGTACTGCAGGTAGAGCTGGTGAATGTCTTCACTTGGCAGCCGCTCAAAAGTCACGCCGCCCAGGTTCTGAATGCCCTGAATGAATTCCACGGCCCCACTTTCGGCGGCTTCGAGCGTGTGCACGAGCTGGGCAAACGGGTTCTTGAGCACCGCCTCGCCGGCGCGGGCCACCAGCGCATTCACGGCGTTGGTCTTGGGCGACTTGACGGCCACCGGGGCAAAGGAGATGAACAGGTAGGACTTCTGAAACAGCACCAGCCGCTCGAAGAAGTGCTTGTTCATTTTGTTCTCGAAGTAGGTCTGCTGGGTCTTGTCCTCGCGGTAGGGCCGGTCGTAGTAGATGTCGGTTTTCTGCACGATGGTGCCCACCGGCAGGGGCCGGAGCACGCCCACCAGCGCGGTCTGGAAGGCCTCGTAGTCGTCCGAAGTCCAGCTTTCCATCTCGGCGGGCTCCACGCGGAAGCCCACCGCGACGCGGCCATCTTTGAAGACCACCTTGTCGCCCTCGAAGCTGTGCACGGGCATCACGGCATTAAACGCGGCCGTTTTGGGCTTTTTGGTCATGAGTAGGGATGGGTAAAGGCCCCACCGCCAGGCGGCGGGGCTGGATGAAGGTGAAGGAGAGCCAGCCCATCAGAAAGCCGGGCGCCTGCTTTTTGCTCAGGTAGCGCAGGCCCAGAATCAGGCCCAGCTCGACGAGGATGACGAGCAGGTACACCAGGCGCGGAATCTTAATGGCCATGCCCAGAAAGCCGAGCAGCAGCACCGAGCCGATAAACAGGCCCACCATGATGCCCAGGTCCTGGATGTTCATGCCCAGCACCTGCGCGGGCCGCTCAATGGATTTATAGGAGCGCATGAGATTAGCGTACGCCTCCGTCGCCACCGCCTACGGCGCTGACCAAATCGTCCTTGAAGAGCTGGAAGCCGAACCAGAGAATCACGCCGCCCACCAGCCAGCCCAGGGCGCCCAGCGCGTCGGGGGCGCCCTGCACGAACTTCATCACCACCCGAATCAGGCCCACGATGAGCACAATGGCGAAAATGACCTGCACGATGCCCACGACAGTTTCCTGCACGCCTTCGAGGGCGGCCGCGGCACCCCCGCCTCCCAGCTGGGCACGGGCCGGGCTGGTGGCCAGGGCTAGGGCGGTCAGCAGGGCGGCTACGCGCTGCTCGGCTTTGGAGGGCTGGTAGGTCTGGCCGGCAGCGGCCAGCGTGTGCATGGTTTCAGTGGCCGTTACGGCGTGGGTACGGGCCCGGGAAAGCAAATGGGTTAACATAGAAAGGGATAATAGGTGGTAACAGGGTGCTTATCTCCCCGGAAAGCAGGTGTGGCATCTAGGAGGGTTTGGCCGTGGGAATGGGGCTGCTGGCGCCGGGAAACAGGCCGCTCAGGGCGGCGCGCTGGGCGGAAGCATCGGCGTTCATGCGGACCCGCCGCTGCTGGCGCAGGGCGATTTCGGCCGCGCGGTTGGCCTGGTCGTTGGGCGTGGGCACCGGCGCGGTGATGGGGTTGTGGAAGAGGGCCTCAGACGGTTCCTCGTCAACTTCCGCTGTTGGCTCAAGAGTCGCCGTAACATCTTCCTGGGCATCAAGCAGGGAGGCCAATGCGCCAGCCGCGTGGCGAATAGATGCCGGGTGGGGCGTTTCGTCCGCTTGGGTATTCTGGCCGGCTTCGTCCAGGTGCTCAGCGAGCGGCTGTGGGCTGTCGACCACAACTACTGCTTCCTCTTCTTCGGCAGCATGCATGGGCTCGGGAGCGGCCAGGTCTTCCTGGGGAAGCAGCCGGGCCAAGGCCTCTCCGACGTCGGTAGCAGTTGCTTTCTTGGCAACCAGGGCGGCCGCGGCAGTTTCGTAGTGGAAGGTGCGCAGGGAATGGTGGTTCCGGGTAGCCAGCACGGCCACCGGTGCGGCCGGCTTGCCGGGGCCCTTGAAGCGCCACCACAGCAGCGCGGCCAAGGCACCCAGGGCTAGTATCACCACCAGTAAGAGTATTCCGGAACGCATACCGGCCCCTTACGGCAAGAAGCGCAGGAGTGTTAGCAAAAAGTTAGTGAAAACTTAAAAAAGACTTGGCCGTATGAAGCGCCTACCGACGAAGTAGCATCCTGCCGGTTTCGGCTCCGGGCCGGCTGGGTGGTAGAAGATTTGAGTTTTTCCCTAATGGCGTTGCGGCTTCTAAGCCCGATATGCGTCCTTTGGGGTATTGCTCCGATACTTCACCCCCACTGCCCCCGCAGTGTGCCCTTCTTCGCATGGTACCATCTGACCACCTACCCGCCCCGTTGGGGTTTCCTGACCTTAGCCTGTCCGCGCCCTATAGTGAGTGCCTGCGCTACGTGCAGTTTCGTCTTAAAGCCCTTGCCCAGGGCGATTTAACTTCCTTTTGTGCCCAGCATGGCCTGACTTATACCAACGTCGTCAACCTGAAGAATGGCAAGCTCAAGCGCGACGAGCCGCGCCTGGTGCAGCGGGTGCTGCGCGCCCTGAGCGTGCCCACGGAAATCGTGCGCATCGACATCGGCAGCGGTGCCAACCAGTACGTGTTCGGCAGCGCGGAGCAACTAGCACAATTCCGCGAGCAGCTGGCCTTCTTCGACGCAGCCGCGCAACGGGCCGGCAGTTTGCCGCCGACAACCTAACCCCGGATAGCTTTCCTGCTCGGGCCCGGCCGCCGGGTGCTGGGGGAGTGGAGCTGTCCGGCTCCACTCCCCAGCCCACCCTATGAATGCACCCCGGGAAAACGACCCCACCGAGCTCGAACGCTTCAAGCGCGACATTGACCTGGTTGACTACGCCCAGCGCCAGGGCTACACCATCAAGAAAGAAAGCCGCCGCGGCGACTGGCACCACCTGGTTAAGGACGAGGAGCACGTTATCGTTACCCGCAAGGGTGACCACCAGGTGTACCTGAACACCGGCGACGACCGCGACGCGGGCTCCATCATCGACTTTGCCAAAACCCGGGGCGGGGACGGCCACGGCCTGAACCTGGGCCAGGTGCGCCAACAGTTGCGCGAATACCTCGATGGCGCGCCGGCCCCGGCCCGGGTGTACGCCACTCCGCCCGACCCCGCCCGCCTGAGCAGCCTGCCCGTGGGCGAACCGGAACTGGAGGCCCGGCAGGCCGAGGAAGAGCGTCGCACGCGCCTGATTTCTGAGGTGCTGGGCGTCAAAAAGGAACTCACCGACCGCAGCTACCTGCACGGCCGAGGCATTACGGATGAGACGCTCGACAGCCCGGCCTTTCAGGGGCGCATCTTCACGGCGCAGCAGAACGAGCATAAGAACACGGCCTTTCCGCTCTACAATGAGCACGGGCTGGCCAGCGTCGAGCAGAAGAACGAGCACTACAAAAGTCTGTTGCCACTGCCTAAGAACGGCATCTGGGTTTCCCACCCCACCGACGGCAAGGACACGCCAGTGGAGCGCGTGGTAGTGAGTGAGTCAGCCGTCGACTCGCTATCCCATTTCCAGCTCAAGCACGGGCAGGACCCCAAAAACACGCTCTACGTTGCCACCAGCGGCACGCCCACCGAGGCGCAGGTGGCCTTGATTCAGCGGGTCATCGACAAGCAGCAGCCCCAGGAAGTGGTTTTAGCCAATGACCGCGACGCCGGCGGCCGGCAGTTCAACATCAACTACCTCAACGAGCTGCAGCCGGCCCGGCCCCTGGTGCCGGTAGCCGAGCAGGAAGCTTACCATGAGGCCTCCCGGCCGGTAGAGTGGCACGCCACCAGTGACAAGTACCACACCAGCCTGAAAGTGACCTTTCACCACGACTCGGCCGAGCAGGGCGCCGGGCAGGTACAGCAGCTTAGTGAACGGGTAGCAAAAATCAACAGCACCCAGGAAGCAGGGCCCACGCTGGTGGCCGAGGTGACGCGCAGCACGGACCAGCTGACGGTGGTGCGGATGACGGTGGCCCGCGCGGATGTTATGCAGCTGGAAGTGGTCGCCCAGGAACTTTACCGGCAGCGGGAACTCTCACGTCCCGTACTGGAGCGCCAGCCCGGCTTATTTCTCCGGGTGGACTACCCCTTGGCCAAAGACTTTAACAAAGAGCTGGAGTACACCAACCAAGGCTTCAGCACCGAGCAAATCCGGTCCGCCGCCCAGCGCGAGGAGCAGCAGCGCGAATCCGAGCGCCAGCAGCGCTTGGCCGAAGCCCAGCGGCAGGAGCGGGAGCAGCGCGCCCTGGAGCGGGAGGCGCAGCGCCAGCGGGATAACTCCCCGGATGCCCAGCAGCAACGGTCACCGGATGACAAACGCTTCCGCCAGGCCGTGCCGGGTGCTGAAATGGCGGCAGCGGACCAGCCGACCCGCTCCTACCGTAGCGAGCAGGAAGCCCGGGAGCAAACCGCGCAGTTTACTCACCTGAAAGACGCCGGGGTGGTGCTGCTCAAAGACTGGATGCACGATAACCCCGCGCCCAGCGGCCGCCGGGCCAGTGAGGAAGAACTGCTAGGTCGCGACACCCGCACGGCGTATCCCAGCCGGCCAGGCGTAACCTCGGCACCGGCAGCCGCTGAGGAGAAAGT
This sequence comes from Hymenobacter segetis, assembly GCF_054776495.1. Classification (NCBI taxonomy): domain Bacteria; kingdom Pseudomonadati; phylum Bacteroidota; class Cytophagia; order Cytophagales; family Hymenobacteraceae; genus Hymenobacter; species Hymenobacter segetis. The sequence continues at coordinate 172,388 of NZ_BAAHBV010000004.1, forward strand.
AGCAACCTGGCGCGTTGATGAGCTCACGCCCAACACCAGCGGCCGGGCCGAAGCGTGGAAGGCAGTGCTGGAAAGTGCCGGTTATATCCGCACCGGTGAAGTGCGCAGCACTGTGGACGAGCAGGGGATCCGTCGGGCCGAATTCAACATGCACTACCGCAACAACCAGCCCGAAATTGCCCTGATTCACGCCATCGTGACTAACACCAACACCCGGGCTGCCGCGGGCAACGAAAAATATATCGGCGTGAGCATCGCCGAGAGCGAGCAGGACCAGGCCACCCGCCGGCAGGCAGCCATCCAAGCCGAGCTGCAGCCGGGCACCGGCCTGCGTCGCGTGCAGGAGCAGCCAGTTGCAGTGGCTACGCCGGCAGACAATCGGGAGGGCCGGCCAGTAGGCGTGGAAAAACGGATTCTGGTTGAAATAGATGAAGAAGCTCCGGTTCCCGGGACCCGCGGACAGGCCGAAGCGGTACACGATGCCATTGCGGCCAGCGGGGCCAAGGCCGGCGAGGTGCACAGCACCACCGACAAGCAGGGCGTCCGGCATTCGGATATGATGCTTTCCTACCGGACCGACCAACCGGAGCTGGGGCGCATCAGTCACACGCTCGATGCTATCGCGCAGCAGCCCGGTAATACGTTAATTGAGCACAGCCGCGACCGGGAGGAACGACATACATTGGCCCGGGGCCGGGAAGCGGATACGCCAGCGCGCGGCTCGGAAATTACCCGGTAGCCCATGGGGGCATTACCGTGTACAGCAGCGCCTTTTAGCCCAGTCGGAGCCTTGTGCCCTTGTTTTACTTCCCTGCCCACCGCCCACAGGTACGGCGTCCCAGCTTTTCAGCGGCGGACTCCGATAGCGACCGCCCTGGCTCCGTGCACCAAGCCAATCCTTCACACTTGAGGGACGCGTGGTGCGCATAGGTCGCGCAGAGGCAGGCCGGGAGTTCTGCAACAGCCACGACCGTGGCTGTTGCAGAACCCTTGGGCCGGCCCCGTTCGTCGGATGGTCGAACGTGCAACTGCCCGAAAAGCGTGCGTTACGGGCCTTATTAGCCGCTTGTCACCGCCACCGGAAGCTTTTTAGGTCGTCGAGCGAGTTCTGCAACAGCCACGGTCTAAACAGCAAAAGGAGCATTTCTCGCTTGCTTTCCAACGCATCCCCCGGACGTTCGGACGCTGCCGCGGCGCTAGTCCAACAGCGGCAGGGCCTGGTTTGGCACCAGGTCGTCCAACACCCGGTAGCTCAGGATTTGGTAGCGGCGGGCGTAGGCTCGCAGGTGGACGGCAACAATGCGCTCGCGGGTCGCCCGTTCCGCCCCGGGCGTATACTCAATGACCAGGAGCCGCTTCTCGGCTTCCTGGCAGAGCAGAAAATGACAGGGAATGGCCTGGTGTTCCGCTTCGGTGAGCGGAACCGCATTTTTGGGTTTGAGCACCACCAATTCGAGGTAGATTCTATTGCGCATCGGGCGGTGGGGGAACGCAGATTGAATCGGCAAGTACAGCAAAAGCAGCGTATTTTGTGCGGCCCCATGGACCTGTCCCATTCCGTTTTCTGCTAGCCAATGCGAACGCTCCTGCTGGTGTTGCGGAAACTGCTGCTGACTTTCGTGGGCTTGGTGCTAGTAGCCGGGGCCTTGATGATCGCCTCCATTCTCACCGACGACCCGCCCAAAGCGGGCTTGTGCATGGCCGCCTACCGCGAAGCTTCGCTGGGGAGCGTATGGCTGGGCCTTTACCAAGACGGCACCTTTGCCTACGGCCAGCTCGAACGCGACATCAACACCCGCGGGACCTACCGGTTCCGGGGCGATACCTTGCTGCTGACCGCCGACCCGGGCACCACCATCAGCTGCGAGCAGCCGCGCCACCGGTTCGTGCTTCGCGAGCGGCGTTTGGTCCAGTTGCCGGACCCCGGTGGTCAGGCGTGCATCGGCTACGTCAACGTGCGGCGAGGGACACTTGGCGCTTGTGCCGGGGGGCCTCCTTCCGCTCCTCCAGAACCTGGCAAAGGGAAGCACATGGCGCAAGGGGGACCGAAGGCACCATAAGGCGGTTTAGCGAAAGGGTACTAGCCTGAACGCGCTCCGTTAATTCAAAAGAGTGGATTAGCAAAACCCCGTCTTGGCTTTGCTTGCCGCTCGGTGCCGCGCCATATTACTTCGCTGCTCCATTCCCTGACCACCTTTCAGCTTCCCGAGTCGAGGGCGGAACTCGATGACCTGCTGGCCGAACTGTGGGAACACGCCCCGACCCAGGAGGCCCCGGTGCTGCTGTTTCGGTTCTTGGAGCGCTTCCCGACGGACGACATTGGCGGCGTCCTGACGAGCGCTTGTGGGCTTTGCGGACTACGCTGGATACTGCGCCGTATGGCCGGAGTTGCGAGGGCGCTGCCGTGAAGTACAGGTCCCATCTTATTGCGCGAACGTGAGGCCCGGGAAGTACACCATCACCCGCTGGGACTATTCAACGAGGGTGAAGAAGCGCGTTTTTATTCTTTAACGCACCGCATACGAGCGCTGCACACGGCGGTCCGTGCCAAACTGCTTGGCCAGCAGGACGGTATTTTGGCTGGCGGCAGGGTCACGCAGCACCTGTTGCAGGGCCAGGTTAAGCTGGCGGGTGGCGCGGCGGGTGCAGCTTTTGCGCGGGCGGCTCAGGTCGAGGCACAGGGAATTTAGGCGCTCTTCGTACACGAGCTGGTCCTGGCCGTTGTAGAAGCGCACAATGGTGTAGCTGCGGTTGGTGAGGTTGGTTTCGGTGTTCCAATAGCCGGGCAGGCCCGGTGCGACGGAGGGCTGGGCATGAGCCCGCGTGGAAAGCAAGCTAAACAGCAGCAGCAGGCTTAAACGAAAGAGGGTATAGGCTTTCATGGCTTTAATAAAATAAGGGTTTATGGAAAAAACACCAAGGAGCGGGCGTTGCGAAGGGCAGCGCAGCGGTGGTCGGCTACTGGCCCACGTAGCGGGTCTGGACGTAGGTGCCCTGGCCGGAAATGCTCAGCCACTGCCCGTTGAGTTTTTGGTAGACCATGGTGCGCCGCACATAGAGGAAGGACTCGCCGGCGGGCGTGCGGATTTTGATGCGCTTGGTAGTCGTCAGCGCCGCCGCGTCGGCGGCAGCGGCAAACACGTCGAACTGCGGCGCCATGTTCTCCACCGTTACCCAGGGCCCATGAATGAGGGTTTGGATTTCGGCGGCCTTGTTGTTGAGGTCGCCGTTAGGCGTGCAGTTGTAATAGGCATCCGCGAAATTCCGGGCGAAAAATGCCGAATCGTGGCCGGCCATGGCGCGGTTGTGCTCGGCGTCACGACCGTAGAAGAAGGCTTTGGCGTCGGCGGCCGAGGCAAACTCGGCGGCTTGGGGGGTTACATCGTTCTTTTTCTGGCAGGCGCCGCACAAGGGCAGCAGGCACAGGAGATAGGCGAGTCTTTTCATGGGGATGAGGGTTTAAGAAGTGGCGATGTGGTGGCCGGCAGCCCCCGCCGTGGCTGTGCTGCCGCCGGTGATATGCCCCAAGATGGCGTCTGCGAAAAGCCTGCGCTTGGTTTTTCGTCCAGCGCCGGCGGCCGGTCGCAATACAGGGCCGGGCCGTCGATGAACAACCGGTTTGGTCGTTGGTCGACGCCGGGCGGCTGTCTGTCTACAAACCGTACTATCAGGGCATTACTCGTGCGCCAGTCGATATATTTACCCGGGCTTACACCAGCACATCGGCATGGCACAGGCAGAAAACAGGGGGCTGGCAAGGGGCATCCAGGCAATCGACGAGCGGTGGTGGCTGCGGCACGGGTTGTTCTGGCTGGTGCGCACGCTGCTGATGGCGTGGCTGATAATGTATGTCATCCACGTGTCCGTGAGCCTGCGCCTGGCCCTGCGCGATATGCTGCTGCAACTTGTGGTCCTGGTACCGGCCACCTACGCCTTGCTCTACGGGGTGTTGCCCGCCTTGGACCGGGGCCCGCGCTGGCGGGCGGGGCTGCTGCTGGCGGGCTGGGCATTCCTGAGCCAGGGCGTTAACTATACCTTCCGCCACCTGGTCACGGTGCCGCTGTACCAGGGCGTACAAACCCCCATTCCCGACCACCATAACGTATTTGCGCCTGGGCCTTACATTCCCATGGTGATAACGACCGGGGTGGCGGCCTGCCTGCACTTGTACCGGCAGTGGCGGCGAAAGGAACTGGCCAACGTGTGGCTTGCTCAGGAAAATTACCGGGCCGAACTACAATTGCTCAAGGCCCAGATTCACCCGCACTTTCTCTTCAACACCCTCAACAACCTCTACGCCCTCACGTTGCGGCAGTCGGCGCAGGCACCGGAGGTGGTGGGGCGGCTGCTGGGCCTGCTGCAATTTGTGGTGGAGCAGGGCACCGCCCCATTGGTCACGCTCCCCGACGAAGTGGCGCTGCTGCGCAACTACCTGGCCCTGGAGCAGCTGCGCTACGGCCCGCGCCTGACCCTGGAGTTTACCGCCGATGACCTGCCGGCCGGGGGCCGCATCGCGCCGTTGCTGCTGCTGCCATTGGTCGAAAATGCCTTTAAACACGGTGCCGCCGAGCAAGTGGGGCCGGTACGCATCGGCGTGGCGCTGGCCGTGCAGGGCCACGACTTGAGGTGCGTCATCACGAACTCGAAGAACAACGAGGAACCCGCCCGGCCGGCCACGGCGGGCATTGGACTGCGCAACGTGCGCCAGCGACTGGAGCGGCTCTACCCACAGCGGCACCGCCTCGCCATAGAAGCCGGCCCCGATACCTACACCGTGCGGCTGACGCTGCAACTGCCCGACTCCGCCGCAGAACCGGCCGGGCCGGCCGCGCCCGCCTTGGCTGCCGAAGAAACGCCCGCTGCGGCCCTGCGGCCCGCCCACTCATGAACGCCTGGCCCCGCCTTCGCATCCTCCGGCATGGGCTGTTTTGGGCCGTGGTGTCGGCGTTTTTCCTCCTGCTTCAACTGCCCGGTCCGTCGTTCATGGGCTGGCGAAAATACTGGGCCGGGTACCTGCTGACGCAGCTGCCCTTGTTTGTGCTCGCCACCTACCCCCTGCTGTACGGGCTGCTGCCCTGGTTGCTGCAGCGCCGGCAGCCGGGGCGGTTTTTGCTGGGACTGGCAGCCTGGGTAGCGTCCACTGCGCTGATATCCAATATTCTGTGGCTCAGCTATGGTGCTTTTTGGGCCCCTCGCCTGTTTGGGTGGCCGGCCTTTTTAACGCTTGACTGGCCCTCGCTGGTTGGGGACCTGAACGCGGGCTTTTTCATGCTCCTGGTGGCGGCCGGTGGGGCCAGTGCCATCAAAGTGTTCAACGAGTGGTACGAGCAGCGGCAGCTCGGCGAGGAACTGCGCCAGCGCCAGCTGCGCACCGAACTGGAGCTGCTGAAAACCCAGCTCCAGCCCGCCTTTTTGTTCGATGCCCTGCGCAGCCTGCAATTGCTCACCGCCCAACAACCGGCGGCGGCGCCAGCGGCAGTGCTGCACCTGGCTGCCGTGCTACGCTACATGCTTTACGAAAGCCCGCAAGACGCGGTGCCGCTGGCCGACGAAGTGCAGATGGTGCGGCACTACGTGGCGCTGGAACAGCTGCGGCTGGGCACCCGGGTAGATGTTTCGCTCAACTTCAGCGGTGCCCTCGACGCCCATGCCATTGCCCCGCTGCTGCTGCTGCCCTTCCTGGAAAACGGGTTTCGCCACGCCACCGGGCCGGAGCTGGAATGCCCTTGGGTGAGCATCGACTTGGTGGCCAAGCAAACTTCGGTTACCTTCAAAGTAATCAACAGCCACGCGCCCACGGCGCCCGCATGGCACGACGGACCGGACCTGCGCCGCGTGCGGGAGCGGCTGGCCCGCCTCTACCCGGGCCGGCACGAGTTGAAGGTGGTGTCGGAGCCCGACACGTTTTTGATTGCGCTGCGCCTATGGCTGGCCCCGCTGTCAGCCGCCCAACCAACGGCCCCGCCCGTACCAACCGCCCGGCCGGCGGCCCCAGCCCCCAAACCTGCAACCCATCACCACCCATGAAACTGCGGTGCCTACTGGTCGACGACGAGCCCCCGGCCCTGGAAGTGCTGGCGGCCTACGTGCGGGAGGTGGCCCACTTGGAGCTGGTCGCCACCTGCGACAACGCGTTGCAAGCGTTCGGCATCCTCCAGCAGCAATCCATCGACCTGATGTTTCTGGACATCAAGATGCCCAAAATCCTGGGCACCGATTTTCTGCGCAGCCTTCGCCACCCGCCCCAGGTCATTTTCACAACGGCCTACCGCGAGTACGCCTACGAGGGTTTCGAGCTGGACGCCGTGGATTACTTGCTCAAGCCCGTCTCGTTGGAGCGGTTTCTGAAGGCAGTGGCCAAGGCCAGCTCGACCGACGCCCCCGCATCGGCCGAACCCGTGCACGCGGCCAACCCCGAGGCGTTCCTGTATTTTCGCATCGACCGAAAGATGGTAAAAGTGGTGCTGCGCGACATCCTCTACGTGGAGGGGCTGAAGGATTATGTCCGGATTCACACCGCCGCGGGGCCGCCGCTCGTGGTGAAGCAAACCATCAACGGCTTGGAGGAAAAGCTGTCGGAAAGCAACTTCCTGCGCATTCACCGTTCGTTTATAGTGGCGCTGGATAAAATCCGGACCTACAACGCCCGCCACGTCGAGGTGGCGCACCAGGAGCTGCCCATCGGCCGCCTGTTTCGCCCCCGCGTCGAGGAAGCATTGGGGTAAGTTGCAGTCACCGAAAGCGCCGTTTTGCGTCAATATGCTGGGCAGTATGCAGCCTTGCGCCAGCCCTTTTTCAACGGAAGGACGGGAATGAAAACCGCCGTAGAGGTGCGAAATGCCGGCTTTGGCGCCTGCTTCCTCGAACGAAGCATCCGCCCTGACGCCCGGGCCGAAGGGCGCGCAGTTCTGGTCGGCGAAGGCGTAGTTGGGCCCAAATCCTTCAGTCAGGACCTCGACCGCCAAGCCGGAAACGCATACGTGGCCCGTACTGTACTCGGGGAGGCGCGGGCGTGGGAATCAGCGGGTTCCCGGTGGGCTGGCCCAGCGCGCTGTGCTGGTAACTCACCGGCCGTAGCAGGTTGTATGCGTACTTGGTTTTGAAGAAGGCTGATGCCAGGGCGTGCTCTCAATTTAGCCAAGGGATGATGGCGCGTAGTTAGACGAACGCGACATAAGACTCGGCAAGTTTATCGGAGCGGGTAGCGACGGGTCGGAATTTTTTCAGCCAGTTGATGAGCCGTTCGACCGGGTTACGTTCGCGTTACGTGAGCGGGTCCGGATGGGGCGGGCGCGGGCGATACCGCCCGGGCGACCTGGCCCGCGTCGTGCGCACGTAGAACGGGTGCGGCATGGTGGCCACGTAGCCCCTTGGAGACATGACAGCTGTAGTTCAGGAAAAGGGTCGTGGCTGTTGCAGAACTCCCTGCTCGGTACCGAAACTAGCTAGATGCGCGCTGATGCGCGCATAAAAAGCCCATTT
>NZ_BAAHBV010000005.1:0-121597 GCF_054776495.1 Hymenobacter segetis
GTTGTTCGTCCGAGGAAACTTGGCTGTCTGCTGTTCCGGCACCCGTCCCCCGTGTCTCATAATCAAACGACTTGACTGTAACCGGAGAAGACAAGTTCGTGCATGACTGTGCTATTAACTGAAATCTGCATAAAGCAAATACAGCAGTGAATACAAGTTTAAATAGCGTTGAGCGTTTGTCAAGAATCATAAAAGGCAATGTTTGTAGTTTATTATGTATGAGATAAAAACAAGCATTTTGTATTAACTGCCGATATGATAAGTATTCCCATTATCAATAATATCAAAGGAAACTAAAACGATTTTTAAACCACCCTTAAGCGACTGCGCGATAAATCGCAAATTATTAACGGTCAGATTCTCCGTCTTTCCGCGCAGTGCGGGAGCCAACTGATTTATTTGGCCATAGAAGCCGGCCGCATCAATCGCTGCATATCCCGCTGAGTTGCTAACCGTAAGAGAACGCACTCCGGTTGTAAGGGAAACGGTTTGCAATTTCGCGTTGAAGTCATGGATAAAGGGCCGGTAATCGCTGCTAGTGGACGCAGTACCCAAATATTTTGTCCGGTTTGTGCGTAACCCGATGGCTGTGGTACTTTGGGTCACATTGTCTTTGTGATAGGACGTTGCCCCCACGGTCATTGCCATTTCGTAAGTATTGCTGCTGGGAAGCATGACTGTAGAAGCTGTCAGGGACAACAGTGAAATATTCGCCCGCGCATAATCTACCCAGTCCGACAGATATGGCTGGGATGACAGGCCATTGGGCATCAGCACATCGCCCTTGTGCAAGATGCGCAAAACGTCATACTTAGCCGTGTTTGCTCCGCCACTTGGTACGAGATAGTACTTTCCCATGCCCGAACTACTTGTTTGCACAGCTACTTTCGCTAAAGTAATCGGCACACGCATGAACTTGTGAACTATCCCAATACATATTAATACAGTAGTGTTTAACACCATGTGTAGAGAACAATAAGTGAGATTGTGCCAAAGAATAAAAACCGTACTTATTCTACTTTGTAAAGCGCTGCTGGGCGTCCGGCTTGGGCATCAAGCAAGGCCTCAAAGGAAACGAGGGTATACGTCGTTGCTCCGCTTACTTTATTGGTCATAAACACCATGTTTTGCACTTTCATGTCGTGAACGGTGGGTCGGAATGCCGTAGGCAAGCGGTTATAAAAGCCGGACACATCCATGTGTGCAAAAGGCCCCCCGAGCGTGAAATGGTCAATGCCCGCCGGCGTGCTCAAGGCTAACTGCGCATTGAAAGCTTGGACAAAATCACTGTTCTGGGGAGTCTTTGCCGTTTCATTCGCAGCGTTGGCATCTGTATTATTGCGCAGCCTAATTATCGCGTCTGTCTTGTGGTAGGTCGTAGACCCTGCCTCCATGGATAACTCGTTGGTATTCCCGCTAGCGACTACCCGGATGCTGGAAACCGCACTGCTGGCTGGCAAGGTGTTCGAAACACTGGTCGGATAAATTTGTATCCGATTGCGGGCATAGTCAGCGCCCCCGGAGATAAACAGGTTGCCACTATTGCTCCCGCTATTGGGGGTGTTTACTTCCACCAAATCGCCCTTGTGCAAATAATGAAGCAGGTCACAAGCGCCCTGACTATTCATCGTGCTCACCAACGTCAGGTAGTAGGACCCGATGCCACCTGCTACGGTAGCCGTTGCTACTGCGTTACTGCCTGTACTGGCAAGAATTACGCCCTCATTCTGGGCCTTGCTTTGTTTCTCCGGGTAGAGCCAGGCGGCCATGACGTCCTCCTTCAGGTACGTTCCCTGAAACTCGTCCTGCGACCGGACCGCAACGGGCTTCCCGGTGTTCTGGTCCAGGGCGAGGTTCTCCTCCAGGTGGTAGATGCCGTCTTTGTACATGCGCACCGATTTCACAATGGCCGGGTAGCGCACCACTTTCGACGTCACGTGGGTGTAGATAGCCGCTTCGTTTTTGGTGGCCGATAAGCGGGCCGTGACAAACGGAATGGGAAAGATGAAGACAATGCCGAACGTGTTGTCAAACTCCATGCTTGCATCCAGGCTGAAATCCTTGACCGCGTGCTGGGCCATGGTGAGGTCCACCTCGCGGCCCGGCAAGTGTGTGCCGAGTTCGTCCCCTTGTCCCGGCGCATTCCACCGTACGGGCTGCGCTTGGTCGGGCAGGAAATATTCCTGCACCTGCTCGGTGATGAGCGTGGCCCCCGTCCCGTCGTTGATGTGCGCGTAATCGCCGGCGTACGTAGCCGTGCGCTTGGGCTGCCCGTGCATGCTGTTGAGGATGACACTAAAGCCCTGCGCCGCAAACTCGTTGTTGACCGTGGAGGAAACCAGGCTGCCAAAGCCGGGCTTGTAGTAATTTCTCCGTTCCAAGGTGGTGTTCTCGTACCGCACCGGGTAGTCGTGGGCCGTAAAAAACTCGGAAACCGTAAAGCCCGGGTTGGTTTTGCCGCTGTGGATGCTCCGCTCAATGACCCGCGAGTACCCCACCGAAGGCGCGGGCAATACCGACTCGCCCAGCGGCCCTTCGGATTGCTTGCGGTCCTCCCCGGAGATGATTTTCGAAAACAGGGTTTGGCCCCGGCGGGGAATGAACTGCACCAACGGGTTTTCGCCGCGGGAGGCCGCCGGCTCGTTCGTGGCCACGCCACTGCTCAACTTGCTGCCTGCCAGCTTGTAAATGTACTCACTGCCATACAACACGGCCTCGTTGTCAAGCGCGGGGTCGGCGGCGTAGGTGAGCAAGCGCCGGACCCGTACGCCGCCCCCCTTTTTGGAGAAGGGGACCGGAATTTTAAAGTACGACAGCCGCGGGTTCAGTTTGGCGCACATGTTCGACGGGTCCAGCACACTGCCCACGTAGCTGGCCATTTGCTGCACAATCTGTTTAGCGCTGGCATTATTGCTGGGAACCCCCGCCACCCGCGGGTCGCAGTTGCCGCTGGGGGAAAGCTTGCCCCGGCGCTGGGTCTTGACAAAGTCCTGGCACACCTGGTTCGGCAGCGAGTAGCCAGACGAGTTGGTATTTCCCACCGTCACTTCGATGAGCCGGCGGCCATCTTTCTGCACCACCCTGGCGGACCGCAGGTTGACGTAGCCGGAAAGGTAGTCGGTGTTGCACATGGTCGGCGTGGGAATAGCGGAACCGACCAGGCTGTACAGAAACTTGAAGAAGATGGGCCGTTTGCTTGGTCCGTAAAACGTGTTAATGGCCGTGCACAACGAATCAACCGCATCGGCGGCGGCCGGCGAGGCCGGCACCGTGGGCTCCGCGACGCCGACGGACTTCGGGTCAATATAAAAGGTGTTGCCAGTGCCCGCCGCAGCACCAGTGGGCGTGATGTCCCCGTTGTCTTTACCCGGGTAGAGCGAAGCCAGGGCGTGGGTCATTTCCCCCTGCACGAAAGCGTAATCGTCCTGTTCGTACTGGACGTGGATTTCGGCTTTGGAAGGCAGCTTAATGACCTTCAGCTGCCAGGCGGCGGGGTCAAAATCATTAGAATTGGGCCGCTGGTTGACCCAGGTTTTTAAGCTGTCGTACCGGTTATTGCCGAGGATATCGGGGTTGAACTGGTAGTTGCCCCACGCATCCACATTGGTGGGCCGATACCCGGGGTTCTGGTCATTGGCATGACCGGACCGGTTGTACTTGCCGTACTCGGCCACGATGCGGTCGTGGTAGGGGGCAGGGTAGATACTAAAGTCCGTGGGGTAACGGTACGTGAATTCGTAGGGGTTGACTTTGGTGTTTACTTGCCCTTGGTATTCAAACCACACCCGCGAAAGGGTCAACTTTCCGCCTTTCTTGAGCGGGCGGTCCGTGGCCGTCCAGCTGTTCGGCACATCGGGGCACAACTCGTACGTGTACTGGAATTTTACCGTCTTGAGGGGTTTGGCGGTCGATTTCAGCGTCCAGGTTTTCGATTGCGTGTCAAACCCCTGAACATCGCCGTTCGCATACAAATCAATCTGGTCGAGTTTGTACAGGAGTTGGTCGCCCTTGGCGGCGGACGAGTTCCGGGCCGTCGCGGTGTTATCAGCATCGCGTCCGTCTTCGCGGGCACTCACTTGGAAAATCGCCGTATGGGTTTTGGTGTGAACCGAGTACAGGTACGCGATTTCTTTATCGCCTTCCGAGACGCTGCCCATGTCGTCCAACGGGTCCGAAAGCGAGTTTTTCTCGTACACGTGGCCGGTATAGGGCAAACGCCAGTGGTAAGGAGTCCCATCCAGGGAGTTCTGTTTTTTGTAATTGAACTTCGTGAACCCCCCAAAATCATCATCACTTGGCCCGTCGAGGGTGCGGTCAACGTAGTCCGGGGTCGTGGCCTCCGTCAGCAGGTACGTCGCCGCGTAGGCCGCTTCCCGTTCCTCCCCAATCTTGGTGTCCTGGCTTTGGTTGTAGAGAATGAAGCCGTGCTCGCTGAAACCGGCCCCGGCAGTACCCTGCGCGCCGTACTGCAAGTTCTTTTCGTGGGCGGAGTAAAGCGGCAAGCCGTACGTATACCGGCGACCTTGCTCGTTGACCACCGAAAGTTCGCCAATGCGTTCGTTCCCTACCCCAGCATAAGCCAGGTCCGCCACATCCGCACTGCGGCAGTAGCGCGCGGCAGGATGCCCCATCTGCCCCCGGGTATGGTACCCAATATACGAGCCGCGCTTTTCCCGGGCATGAGCAGGCAAAACGGTGGTTGCGGTGGCCGCTTGATTCGTTGCCTTCAGCAAGGCCGCCCCGTATTGCGGGTTGAAATTCTGAAAATCAGTGGTGGATAACGAGGCCGATACGGCTTTGTCGTCCGTGTCCTGCTGGTCGGGATTGGCCGTGAGTTCGTTGGCAAACTGAAAATAGACGCCTTCGCCGTAAGCATCCCCGGTGTTGCCCCCAACGTCAGAGAAGCTTCTTTTGGGAGGCGGCACCCGTGAGGCACTCAAATCACTCCAGGAGCCTTCCTCCAGGCTTTGCGTCCCTACCCCACCGTCGTAGCCAATGCCCAGATTTCCCTGCGGAGAGAGGGGCACGTCGAACTCTACGGAAATATTGGCGATGGCGACACTGCTTTTCTTGCGGTTGGGGGCAAACTCCCCCACCCGGTCATGGTGCAGCCGAAAAGCTCCCCCAATGCCTTCCCCACTCACGCTGAACACGTCGGCGTTATTGAAGGGAATGCCCAGAAAAACATCACGTGTATTATAAGACGACGCTTTCTCGGTGTAATAATCCGAAACCGAAGTGCTGCCTGCATGCGCCGCGTACATATAGCCGGCCGCCGATAAATCGGTTTGCGGAACGTTTTCCTGGTAGGAATAGGTGCCAAACACGTTGGCGGTGACCCCGGCCGGAAGCCAGGTCGGACTGCCCTGCACCCCGGTTCCCACGTTAAACGAAGCCCCCGTGTATTCGCTCACCTGCGTCGAGCGATTGGTCTCGCCGTAGTCCAGCATTCCGTGGTTTCCCCCCAACAAGCTTATCGTGGCCGCCTTATTGAGCATTTGCATGGCTTGCCGCTGCATCCCCCCGGTCGCCTTTTCCTCCTTGCTGGCGGTGGTCGGCGAAGGGTTTTCCGTAGGGGGGGTGGCATCCTTCTTCTCCATTGTGAACGGATGCGACAACAAGGCCATGGGGTTAATGCTGGCGGTGAAGCTATGGCCCTCATCCGTCCCATTATACCCCAGGGAAATCAGCCCTTTGCCCAGGCTGACGCCAATGCCGTAGTTCGTGCCAAAGCCTTTGTTGTTATTATAACGCAGCGCGCCGGTGCCGTTGAGCTTGCCGATGTTGTCCGTGCTGAATAGCTCGACCCCAACGCCAATGCCAATGGTCGCGGTCCAGTTTTTGGGGACCTTGTTCCAGTACTTTACCGTTTCGTTGTCGTAGTCGTCCGGAAAGCCCCGGGTCCCGCGGTTAATCGCGCCCGGGTTCAGCGTCCAGCCGTACCCGACCCAAGAGGCCTCTTCTTCCGGATTCCCTCCGCTATGGTAAGACAGCGACAGGGGGTAGGAACTGCCGTTCGGCCCGGGGACTTCCAGCACGGGAATGCTGTAGTTGAAATCCCCCGTGAATTGGTCGACCATGCCGGCGGTGCTCACCGGCGAGAAGCTCGAAAATTCGGGTTGGCTGGGCCCGCTGGTCAGGGCATAGCTGATGCCCGGCAGGAAAATATTGGCAACAGTGTTTACTAGCAGGGATATGGCTATCCCTTTTCGCGCGGTAGGTCGCAAAAGCATACTGGAAAAGTAAGGGTTTACTCAAATAGTGACGTGTGGGGGCGTGGAATGCACACACCGCTGCCTAAAGACGCGTAGTGTGACTGGAAAAGTACCCGTCGTCCGAGAGAAATCCAGTTCGGTCAGGAGCGAATTGGATGAATAGGGGAGCCTTGTAGGATTGAGACGAACAACCGACAACTCAATGGAAAGGAAAGTCAGCACGACTACCTGCGACAATATTACAGGACTTGCATGAAGTAGCAATGGATTAGCTAACATTTATTTTTAGCAGTGGTCTACGGGCATATCAGGAGCGTATTGGCGCTATACTGTGCTAACCATAATTTACTTAGGCGGTCGTTGGTTCAGTGAGCCGGTCCACAAAAACGGCAGTAACTGCGGGCGGGCCAAGGACCAACGCATGGCCTCCGTTTACCGGGCCATTTACGGGCCGTGGCGTTAGACGTAGTTACCCGCTACGTGCAGGTGGTGAAGCTGCCGGATTAGCGCAATTCGCAGTGCCGCATTGTATGGACCACGGGCGGTTCGCGCACGACCATGGCCAACCTGGCAAAAGAAAGCGGCGCACACTGCCTCGCTGCTGCTTTATCGGCGGCTGAAAAAAAGCTCAGCACAAGCGGTGGGAAAACCTCGAACTGGATGAGATTGGACGTTCTTGAGCCGCAAGCAGCGAAAGGTGTAGCCGTTCGGTAACCCGAAGATGGAGCGTGCCGACACACTTGGCAGAAACCACAAAGGTGCGCCATACTGATACCCCCTCCCCTACTGGCTGCGCGAAGCAAAACAGGTGATTTTAATGGGTCAAGAAGTGGGTTCTGAAAGTTTTTGGCATGTTGCTTTATGAGCTATAGTTTCTGAACCATATAACGCATAATTAGCTACGCACACGTCTTGATTGCTGAAAGTAGCCAGCTGCAAGGCCAAACGCGACTTTTGGACCAGACTTTTAACCAAAGCCAGCGTCACCGGCCTACAAGCGAGGTCCGGGCCGGTTTTTTTGCTGCGTCGGCTGCGTCTGGGCGGGCTGCTGCAATAGGTGCACGGCCCGGCGCAGTTGCTGCACGGCGGGGTTATCCTTCAACGCGTCGAGCTTATTGACCACGGCCAGCACCTTCTCCACGTTCTCCCGGTTCAGGCCCTCCAGCGCCGGCCTGGTCAGCAGCTGCCGGCTAACTTCCTGCAGGCGGGCCGCATGTAGCAGCGCGGCACTTGCGCGCAACTCCCGGGCCACCTGGCCCGCCGCTTCGATAAACGATTGCCGGGCCTGGTCGTGAGTGGGGGAGTCCCTGGGCACCAATTTCGGCCCCGCTTGGCGCTGCTGCTCCTGCGCGGCGACCAGCTGCCGACGCTCGGACGCATCCGGCCCCGGCTCAATGACCGTAGTTCTGGGATTTTGCCGCAACGCATCCAGCGCGTCGCTAATGGCGGGAAGATGCAGCGAATCCAGTCGGTAGCGCAGGGTTAGCTCAGTGGCAATCTCCCGGGTTGCAGTCGGTTCCAGCTTCACGGCGTGGTCAATGGTGAACCCGACTTTTTCGAGGTTTTCGCGCAGGGTAGGCAGCAGCGCCACAGCGTCGCGGCTTTCCCGCAGCTCGACCACGAGCAGCCGCTCGCCCTGGCTCCGGGCCTGGGCCTGCGCCGCGTGCTGCTGCGTGATTTTGCCGCTGCCCTCGATAGGTGAGTTGTCCCAGTGCTGCTGGCCAAAGCCGTACTGGTCCTCGTAGATGCCACCCAGCTCGCGCTGCACCACCCGCTGCAGCTGGTCTTGCTTAAGGTCCTGGTTCCAGTCTTTGCCTTGGCTCTTCACAAGCTCCACGCGGTGCTCAAAGGCCAGCGCCTGGCTGGCCGCCTGGTTGAAAGCGCCCAGCGCCTCGCGGCTCATCGGCACGTGAAACTGGTAAGTGTGCGCTCCAAGCTTGTTGGAGTGAATCAACTCGTCGCGGAGGGTCTGGCTGCTGGTCGGATTGCCCGGCTCCCCATTCTCCTGAGCGTACTGCCGGGTGGCCTGGTCGTTGTAGCTTTTGAGGTGTTGGCTGAGCGCCTGCACGCCGGCCGGGTGGACGGCCATGATTTCGACGGTCAGTAGGTGCTCGTGCTCCCGAACCACTTTCATGGGGTTCTGCTCGCTGGCCAGGCTCGCCAGAAGCCGAGTATCGAAGTGGTGGCCCTGCGTGTCGTTGTCGAAGGCGGCGCGGATGGCCGGAATACGCTCCTCGCTAAGCAGCCGCTTCAGCTCGAAAATCTTGTTCTGGGTGAGCGTGCCGGCCGTCGAGCCGTACAGGGCGCTTTCGCCGGGGTGCAGCTGCGCGTAGGACAGCGTATCAAGGGCCGATTCGCTGATTACTAGCACCGCCGCCGGCCGGCCCTCGGGCAGCTTGCTTAGCCACAGCGAGCGGGTGAACTGGCTTTCGGGGGCTTGGCCCTTGAAGCCTTCGCCCTTCAGCTCTAAACCCACTACCCGACCCTCGTGGTAGGCCGGAAAAGCGATGTTGACGTAGGTTTTGGCCGGCATTCCCTCCTTCTGCACCGTGTAGAGCTGATTGAGGATGCGGCCCGCGAATTGCGGGTTGGCAATCGTGCTTTTGGTAATACCGCGCCCTTCCAGGTAGGCCGTATTTTCGAGCGGCCGGCAGTGCTGGGTGTAGATGCTGTGGAATTTCTCCCCCGGCGCGGTTTCCGCGATGGGCGGCAGGTCGAGCCGGGGGCGCTGCGCCTCGGGCAGGTTGAGGTAGGCGCGGAAGTGCTCGTTGACCGATTGCCAGAGGTTGCGGCCCGGCAGCGGGCCAAGGCCGGCGATGCGGTCGGAGCTGACCCGGTTTTTCATCCAGTCGATGACGCTGCCCTTGTCGCGGTCGTCCTGGGAGTTGAAGTACATCCAGTCGCCGCCCCGGCCCTTGAATACCACCAGCGTGTCATCGCCCTCGAAAACGTGCCACTTGCCTTTGCCCAGGTGCTCGCCTTTTCGCAGGGCATAGCCGAAGTGGCTCAGTAGTTCGGGCAGCTCAACCTGCTCCTTAATCTTCTGGAAGGTGAGTTCGTGTTCCATGGCAAAGCGGATTAGTTTGAAGGATGGAAGGCAGAAAAAAGAAGCCCGGAAGTGGGCTTCCGGGCTTGTAGGGTGAGAAATGGAGGTTAAGGGGGAGGCCCGGCTAGTGGCGGGGTCCCCGGGTTTTCACCTGGGGCACCTCGGCCTTCACGGGGGCCGGGGTCACGGTCTGGGTGGCTTTCACCGTCTTCTCGGCCCGTGGGGCCTGGCGCTGGCCCAGCTCGTGGGCGGCCGGTTTCACCTCGATGCAGGCCTTGGCGGCATTCACCTGCACGGTGCCGTCGAACTTCTGGCCGCCGTTGCCGCTGGCCATGTTGGCCAGCGCCACCACCTTGCCTTCGCGCAGGTCTTGGCGCTGCTCGGGGGTGAGCTTGACGCCGGCCACTGTGTCGTGCAGCGTCACTTTGCTTTCGGGCAGCACTACCACCTTATTCATGGCCTTGTCCACGGCCACGTAGCCGTTGAACTTGCGGCCCTGCTCGTCCTTGAGGCCCCGAATCAGGCCGGCGTTGCCCTCGGTTTCGAGCCGCTGGCGCTGCTCGGGCGTGAAGGGCTGGCCGCCAATCTCGTTGGGAATGACCAGCTTTTCCTGGGGCAATTCCATTTTAAGCGTGGCCGTCCCGTCGGCCTCGCGGTGGAGCACCATCTTGCCTTCGAACTTCACCGGCTCCTGCCCTTCCTTGCCCACGACTTGCATGGGCAACAAGTCGGTTTTCTCGCCGCTGAGCAGCTTTTGCAGCTGCCCGCTGCCCGTTAACTCAGCCAGATTCAGCCCGAGAGAGGCCAGCACTTTCTGCGGCACTTCATCGGCTTTGAACAGTGTCGGTGGAGGGGCCGGCACCGCGGCGGTCTTGCGGGCGACCTCGCCCACACCGGGGCCAGTCGCCACGCTGGGGGCCTGGGCATCCGGGGCCGGCGAACCAGGCGAAAGCTCCGGCTGCGCCGCCCCGGCCTGCCGGGTCAGGCGGGCCTGCAAATCCTGACGGGTTTTCTCATAGTCGATTTCCAGATTCTGGCGGGTCTTCGGGCCGCCGTTCAGGTGGGCGTAGAAGTTCTTGAGAAACGCCGACGCGGGGTTACCGCTGGTGTCGATGTCAAAAATGCTCTTGCCATCGCGGATGACCTGCTCGGTAGTTTTGCCCTGCTGCTGGGCCAGCTGCTGCACCCGCTGCCCGGCGGCGCCCTGCTGCACCTGCTCCGGAGCCGTGAGAGCGTGCTTGGGCACGGCCGATAGCTGGGCACTGAGCGCGTCCCACTGCTTCACGCCGAAGGCTTCCCGAACCTGCTTACTGCGCTGCGGCTCGTAGTCGTCATCGTAGCCCACTTCCTGCCGTCGGGCAGTCGCCTGCTCGGGCTCCTCCACGACGGCCATGCCGTTCCCCACTTGTCGGAAGCCCTGCAGGGCGGCTTCGAGCTGGCCCAGCTTGTGCGACTCCGGGTCGTAACTCACCGCGAAGCCGCCGCTGAGCTTGCCGGCCAGGTCGCGCTCCAGCTGCAAAGCGCCCACCGCCACGCCGGCTTCCTTTAGCTGGTCGAGGTAGGCCCGCATTTCTAGTAGCGGAGCCACTTCGTCGCTCTTCTGCTGCCAGGTAATGCGCAACTCTCCGACCGGCTCCGCACTGGCCGCAGCATACGGGGCTGGTATGGGGGCCACGGGCGGGTGCTCGCGACTTTGCCCCTCCCCTACCGGTTGTTGCCGCTCCGGCGCGTCGGTGCTTTCGCCTAATTCCGTTCGGGCCTCGTCACGTAACGCATCCGCGTAAGTGGCCCGGCTCTCGTCGGGTCCTTGCTGCGCGCGGTCGGCCACTCCTTCCAGTTCCACTTCCGACTTGGTGCGAACAGTGCCGGTAGTGGTAGCTACTTCGCTGGCCAGCTCCTCGGCCCGCGTCGTTAGTTCAGCTTGCTGGGTAGCCTGTGGAGGCACTTGGCCAAATACCTGCAACCGCTGCTCGGGCTCGGTGGCGCTGTAGCCCACGCGGCCCTGCTCGGTGATTTTCCAGTTGTCGCCCACTTTTTCCAGCCGCGTAGGCTTTTCTACCGTGAGAAACTTGTCTTCCCGGCCGGGGAGCCGGTTGGTAGTAAAGGCCCGCATCAGGGCATGGTCGAAGGCATTCAGCAGCCGACCATCCGCGCCGGGGGCCGGCAGCAGGGCCGCCTGGTTGGGGTTGGCGGGGTTGACCTGAATCTCATAGAGGGAGTGCCTGGCGGGCTGCTGCTGCAGGCCCTGGCCGCTGAGGTTGCCGTTGGAGGTTGGCACCGCACTCATGTACCAGCGCTCCGGCGTGGGGGTATTCACTTCATCTTGCTCAGCCATAGGAGGAATGGGTAGGTGAATAAAAGCTGCCCTTCCGACCGGCGCAGGCGCGGCCAGCCCGGAATTCGACGCTGCAAACCTACCGGCCCCCATCAGGCCCTGGGGAGAATATTGACGAGTGGCCGAAATTGGGCCGTGAGGTGCCGCTCCGGCACACGAACGGCACGAAGCCGGGGCGCAAAACCCGGCTTCGTGCCGTCCAATAGGCCACCTGTCCAGGCCTTACTTTTCTGCCTTCTCCTTGATGAGGTGCCGCAGCGTGGGTTCCTGCCCGATGCGCAGCAGCTCGCGGGCGCACAGTTCCTTCACTTCGGTTTTAACGCGGTTGAAGTTGGCCTTTATCATCTCCTCGGCCTCGTCCTTGCCGGTGGCCGGGTTAATGAAGCTGGTGATGTCGGGGATGGGTTGGTAAGCCTGGGCCTCGGTGGTCACCGCCTTCACGTCCACCTGAATGCGGGCGTGAAACACCTTCTGGTCGATTTCCTCGCCGAAGTTGTCGGCCACCGCCCCCACGAAATTGCCCTGCGTGAGGTTAGCAATGGTGCTGGCCGGAATCATGCTGTCCATCTGGGTGGATAGACTGGTGCTGGTTTCGCGCATGTTGATGCTCAGGCTCTGGCGCTGCTGCAGAATCTTGCCAAACCGCTCGCTCAGCCACTTGCCGCTGTTGCCCGATACCTGCCCGCTGAACACGTTGCCCACCGTGTTCTTGATGACTTCGGCTTCCTTCTGGCCGTAGTCGCGCTCCAGCTGCGAGAAGTCCTGGAAGCCCAGGCAGGTGCTCACCTTGTTGCTACGCGCCGTAGCAATGAGGTTGTCCAGCCCCTTGAAGTAGATGGTGGGCAGCTCGTCGATGATGATGGAGGATTTGCGCTTGCCCTTCTGGTTCACTAGCTTCACCAACCGGGCGTTGTAGAGGCCCAGCGCCGCCCCGTAGATGGCCTGGCGCTCGGGGTTATTGCCCACGCACAACACTTTGGGCTCCTCGTTGCTGTTGATGTCGAGCGTGAAATCGTTGCCCGACATCACCCAGTAAAGCTGCGGGCTAGCCAGCCGGCCCAGCGGAATCCGGGCCGAGGCAATCTGCCCTTCCAGCTGCTCAATAGCATCCTTCTGGAAAGCCGACACGAAGGGCTTCACTAGGTTCTCAATCTCCGGGTACGAGGCCAGCACCGGGAAAATCTCCTCGTAGTCGCGGCTCAGAAACTCAATGACGTGGGGGAAGGTGCAGTACTTGCCCTTCTCAAACAGCTTCAGAAACCAGATGATGGCCGCCACGAAGTTGATGGGAGATTCCACGAAAAAGTCGCCTTGCTTCTGAATCCAACTCTTATTCAGGTTGAGCATGATAGTGGAGGCACTTTCGTAGGCATCCACGATGTCGGTCATCAATTCGGGCAGCAGCGGGTTGCAGCGGTGGCTTTTGCGGGGGTTATCGAAGTTGATGACGTAGAAGCCCACCGGCTTGTCAAACTTGTCCTGGTGGCGCAGCAACGTGTTATAGCAAATGCGGCTCAAATCATCAAACTTGTAGTCGTAGATGTACATGCAGAAGCCCTTGGCCAGGTGCTGCCGGATGAACTCGTTGATGATGGCAAAGCTCTTGCCCGAGCCGGGGGTGCCTAGCACCATCGTGGCCCGGAACGGGTTCACCACGTTCAGCCAGCCGTGGTGCTGCTTGCCGCGCAGCTGGTACTCGGTGCGCAGGTTCACCGAGTACTCGTTTTCCATCAGCCGCTCCTCCTGCGGGAAGCTCTCGTTGGCCTTGTTGAAGATGTCCTTCATCAGGTTGTTGTTGAACAGCCGGCTTAGCCAGGCCCCGGCGCTCAGCAGCAGCAGAAAACCCGCCGACAGCAGCCCAGCGTAGAGCGCCGTCGTCAGCCCGGCTCCCAACGAGAAGCCGCGCACCACATCCGACCCGTAAATCAGCGCCAGCCCGGTGGCTGCGTAGCCCGCCACCGAGGCTCCTTTGAGCTTTTCATTGGCCCGCCCCCGCGTGCCAAGGCAGCTCAGCAGCAAGAATACCACAGCCAGTGTCTTGCTCACCCAGCTGGCCTTAAACAGGAACGTGTTCCGGGTAAAGCTCTCCAGCATATGCTCGACCACGGCCGGCGTCCAGCCCATGCTTTTGAAGTAGCCGAAGCAGTAATAGTAGATGTTGATGCCCATCAGCACAATGGCAAACAGGCGCATAAACTCCATGATTTTGCGCAGTCCTTTCTCGTCTTCCATCGCTTGAAACGCTTGGTGAATCAAGCAACCTACCCCCGCTGGCAGCACCCGGCGCGGATTATTTGACGAGCGGTCCAAAGTCAGCGGTGAGGTGCACGTCGGGCACACGAATGAACTGCCCCACCCGTCCGGCCGCTACCCGGCGGGCCCCTTCCGACGGGGGCGCTTCATCGGCTCGCTCCGACTGGCCTTCGGCAGCACGGCTGGCGTGACCGCGCCGGGCACCCGCGCAACTTCCGACCCCAACGCCGCCTGCAGCCCGGGCGCGGCCAGGGCTTCGCGCAGCTGCGCCCCTTTAAAGCCCACCTCCTGCCCCCGGACGGCCACGCCGTTCAGTTCAAAGCTCACGCCCCGCAGAACGCCGCCCTTGTCATGGGTATACCGCACTCCAATCAACTCTTTTTGCAATTGCAAAGCCAGCCACTCCTCCCCTCCCCTATCGGCTTGAGCGAGTAAGTGCTGCAACGCCCGGCTGACCTGCTCCCGCGCCGCCTCCTTCGTGGGGTCCAGCGCCCGCAGGCTGCGCCGCCGCTCCGGGATGGGCTCCATGCCCAGCTCCTGACTTATCTGCCGGGTGATAGCCGGCTGCCGGTAAAAGTTATTATCCGTCCGCAGCGCTGGTCCCCCATCAATCGGCACCCGGTTCAGGTAGATGTGGACGTGTGCGTGCTTCTTATCCCGGTGCTCATAAACCACCACCTGGTGCCGGTCAATGGGCGCGCCAATCAGCTCACAATACCGCTGGGCAGCGGCCACTTTCTGCGCTTGGCTCACTACCTCCCCCGCCTTCCACGAGAGCACGGTATGCCACACCGGCTTCTGAATCCTTTTGCTCTGCGCCGCCACGGCCCGCATATCCTGCGCCATCTCCCCAGGAGTGCCCGGAATCAGATTAGCCACTACTAAAAGTGGGGCCTCCCCCGGCTCCTTGCCCCGGCCCTGGCGCTGCCCCGCGCCGTAGGTTAGCGCCCCCTCGAAGTCATTGCCGGTGGTGGTCTTTGCAATCATACCAGGTACCCTCTGATGATGGCTAATGCCTGTACCAATTGAGCTTCGTGGGAGCTAAAAGACTTACCAGCCTGCGCCAGCCGCGCTATCTGATTCAAGTTGGTGCCGATGCCTACCAGCTTTCTACGTAACTCCGGCGGGATACTTTCTTTGACCTGCACCCCACGACCCACGTCGCGCAAATAAGTCGACACTTTCTTGTAGCCGGCGGCCGTAGCTTTTGCCTGCAAGTCCTTTTTCTCATCCGGGCTCACCCGCACGTCAATACGCAGAGTACGGACTGCTTCAATGGTATTCTCAACTTGCTTCTCTGGTTCCATAATGATTCTGGGGACGTTAGTTTACCCAAGTTTGCTAAAACTACTTTAGAATTGCGAAACGTAAAACTCTATACGCTAAACTAGCAAGCCAAGCCATGTGAGCCTGCGAACTTGGTGGTGTCATTGACTCGGGCAAACGAAGTTTGTCCGGACAATGACATGGCTTGCTGACCGATTGAACGGGCTACTGGAACGGGGGCGTTGCACGGTGCTAGGGCTAGAACTATAGATTAGCACTTATGCCACATTGCAACTTTGACACAATGCAACTTTCCACCTCCACAGCTATCAATCAGGAATGATGCCATTCGTGGCGTTTAATATTTTAATATTGCCACATTGCACCGTTACAACTTTGCCCCTTTGCAACACAATTAACCAACATAGAGAAGTATGACCTACTGGATAAATTGCAACAGTTCACCAAAGCAACTTTGCAACTTTACTGAATTTTGCGCTTCAAATTATTTGCCATAATGTTGCTTTGCAACAACGCAACATATTACCTTTGCCACATTGCAACTAAGCAACAATACCACATTAGCTTATTGATGCTTTGCAACTTTGCACCTATACACCTTTTTATCAATGCGACAAGTTGTATAGGTGCAATGCCATAACGCAACTTTGTTGCTATGCCCCAATGAAACTTTGTTGCAATCACACAATACAACTTAGCGGCATTGCAACAAAGCCACATTACAACTAGTAACCCAGCCTTCATCAATCTCCCGGTCCCACGCATGAATCAACCCCACGTACTCGCATTTGCCACCCAGAAGGGGGGCGCTGGTAAGTCGACTATCGGCACGCACATGGCCTCGGCGCTGTGCTACTACTATGGCTACAAAGTGGCCATGGTGGACTGCGACTACCCGCAGAATTCCCTGCATGCCTACCGCCTCGAAGAGCAGAACCGGCTGCAGTCGGAAGCGCCCTTCCAGGCCCGCCTGCTGAAGCAGGGCATCCCGCCGTACCCGGTTATCATTTCCAGCGTGGAGAAGGCCGTGAGTTCCATCGAAGGGTTGTTTGAGCAGGATTATGATTTCATCTTGGTGGATACGCCCGGAACGGTGAACGTGGTGGGGCTCCCCGAGCTGCTCCGGCTGGTGGATTACATCTTCCTGCCGATTGAGCCGGACAAGGGCTCAATTGCCTCCACCATGTCCTACATGGGCATCCTGGGCCAGTTTGTGCAGGCCCGCGATGAGGACTCCAACCTGCTGGGCTTCTACGCCTTCTGGAACAAGTTCGTGAAGTCCGAGAAAAAGGGAATTTATGACAAGACGGAGGAGCTGTTTCAGGAGAAAGGCTTGCCCTTGCTCAAGAGCCGGGTCGAGCTGCTGATGACCTACAAGGAAAACCGCTCCACGATGTTTCCGCTGCCGGAACGTGACCTCAACCGGCTCGGCCTGGGTCAGCTCATCCTGGAAATCCTGACCCTCGTGGTAGGGGAGGGGGCGGTCACGCCCTCGGGTAA
Organism: Hymenobacter segetis; assembly: GCF_054776495.1. NCBI lineage: Bacteria > Pseudomonadati > Bacteroidota > Cytophagia > Cytophagales > Hymenobacteraceae > Hymenobacter > Hymenobacter segetis. The sequence continues at coordinate 16,637 of NZ_BAAHBV010000005.1, forward strand.
AACCATTGCGTTTACGGCCCCGGCCGTCGAGTCAGCCCCCGGCGCGTAGCCCTACGGCTCATCCACCGCTGCTTTTCCTCTAAAAATTCAAGTCTGTATTCTTCTTCGTCATGGCCAAAGCCTCCATCAAGAAACCCAAACTCACCCCGGAAGAACAAATGGCTGAGTTGGCCCGCCTCACGGGCTCCGTTGCGGCCATCAGCCACATGGGGACCAGCCAGCCCTTCGTCCTGCCCACCCCTGCCCCGGAGACTACGCCCACGCCGGCGGCTACGGCCCTGGAATCGGCACCGGTGCCAGTCGAAGCCGCACCCGCGGTCCCGGCAGCAAAACCGGAACCGTCGGTGCAGGTCGCCCCTGTTGCCGCAACAGAGCCCGCGCCTAAATCGGCTGCTGCTCCCGCGCCAGCCGCCAGTGCAGCCCCGTTGGAACCGAAGGGAGAAAAAGCATCGGCCGTTGCGGCACCGGCACCGCCGGCTGCCGAGTTGCCCGTTGAAGATGACCAAGAGGAAGAGGAGGTTGAAGTGGAAGCTGCGCCGACGCCAGTTGCCACGGGGGACGGCAAAGACAAGCTGGACCTAACCTCCCTGTTTGCGGATTCGGCGGAGAAGAAGACTTTTCAGATTCGCATCACGGCCAGCCACCAGCAGTTTTTCCAACAGATGGGCCTATTGCTGGGTGGGGGAGCCTCCTCGACTGATGTTATTCACAACATCCTCGCCCAGTTCAAGGCGGCGAACGAGGCCCAGATTCAGAAAGCGTTTCAGCGGCAGCTGCGCCAGATGATGTCGCCCAAAAAGTAAGCGTATCCGTTAGGGGCTATTCCGCCGGCCCGGCCCGATTGGGGGGTCGTCGGTTCTTCCTTCCCTATTTCAAACTATGCCCTCCGCTGCCGGCCTACCTGGGCAGGGTAGGGGAGGGGCCCTATACTCTACCAGCAATGCGTACCAGCAGTACTTTCATTTTCAGCCCCCAAAGTGTGTCGAAGCGACGTGGCGGGCGGTAAGCGTTTGACCGTGCTGGCCCTGCTGCTGGCCAGTACGGTAGCCGGTGCCACCGGTTTGCCAACTGAAAGCAGCCTGGCCTCGCCCGGGGACAGCGCCACCGTTGACTCGCTGCGCGAAGTGGCCCGGCGGCCACAGCTGCCGGACTCGGTCCGGTTTCGGACGCTGCGCGCGCTGAGCGACGCACTGTTTGCCCAGGATGAGCCGGAGGCGCGCCGGGTAGGGGAGCAGGCCGTGCAGCTGGCCCGTCATCGACGGGATTGGCCGGGCGTGGCCGATGCCCTGTACCAGTTGGTGGTAAACTGTGAGCGGGCGGCCGACTACGTGGCCGCCATGCAGTACAGCCAGGAGGGTGCCGGCGTGGCCAGGGTGCACCAATTGCCCGACGAGTGGCGCTTTACCCAGTGCATGGGGCTGGTAGCGGTCGATACCAAAGATGTGAAAGCAGGCCTGAAATACATGCGGCAGGCTTACCAGCAGCAAGGAGCCGTGGGTAACGTTCCACCCCGGGAACGGGGCGGGCTGCTGCTCAACCTGGCCAACACCTTTCTGGTCATGCAGCGCTACGACTCGGTGCTGCACTACGCGACCCGGGCCCTGCCTTATATGCAGCGGGCCAAGGATGCCCGGGGCCTGGGCTACGTGTACCAGTTCCGGGGCGAGGTGTACGCCATAATTCAGCCCCAGACCAGGGCCACGCTGGATTCAGCGGCCACGAACATGAACCGGGCCCTGCGCATCATGCAGCGCCACGGGTTTCGGCCCCAGATAGCCAGCTCGGCGCTGGCGCTGGCCCGCGTGTACCGGCTGCAAGGCCAGCCGGCCGTCTCGCAGCGCATGGCGGAACTGGCCCTCACCCTGGCCCGCGAGCTGAAGATGCCCGACTACGAGGCCGACGCGCTGGCGAGCCTCGCCTGGGCCCACGCCGACCAGGGCCGGATGCGCCGCTCCTTCGACCTCGACAACCGGGCCCAGGACCTGCGCGATTCCCTCTTTAACGGCGACAAGGCGCAGGCTCTGGCCCAGCTGCAGGTGCGCTACGATGTGAAGCTGCTGACGGAACAGAAGCGGGCCGCCGAGTTTGAGCAGCGCAGCCAGCGGGCGCAGCTGCACTCGCTATGGCTGCTGCTGGGCGGGCTCACGACCACCATCGGGGTGGGCAGCTGGCTGTACTGGCGGCTGCGGCGGCAGAAAGCGCTGCTGGCCGTGGCCAATCAGGCCAACTGCCGGTCCGTGGCCGAAAAGGAGGTGCTGCTGCAGGAAATCCACCACCGCGTAAAAAACAATCTGCAGCTGGTGAGTGGCCTGCTGGGCTGGCAGGCCAGCACCCTGCCTGAACCCACCCTGGTGGCCGCGCTGGATGCCAGCCGGGTAAGAATTCAGAGCATGGCTTTAGTCCATGAATTCTTATATCAAGCCGATAATCTGGCCGAAGTACGCATGGACCAGTACCTGCGCGAACTGCTTGATTCTCTGAAAACGGCGCTTACTACGCCCGAACAAACCATTCAGTTGAGTACGGACCTGGCCCCGGTAATCATGAGCCCCAAAGAGGCCAGCACGCTGGGCCTTGTGGTCAACGAAATAGTAACCAATGCGTACAAGCACGCTTTTCAGGGCCTTGCCCAGGGCCATCTGCACGTTTCCTTCACCAGCCGCCCCACCGGCTTTCAGCTCGTTATCGCCGATGACGGGGCTGGCATGCCGGCCGGGGACGCGCCGGTTAAAGCCCACTCCCTGGGTATGCAGCTGGTCCGCACGCTCACCAAACAGCTGAAAGCGAAGCTGTCGGTGACCCGTTCCTTTCCCACGGGCACACGCATGGAGGTTACTCGTGAATGAGGAACCGCCCGGCGCGTCCCTTATCCCACCCTATGTCTACCATTCTCATAGTTGAAGATGAATTGCTTATTGCCGCGGAGATAGAACGCACGCTGGTTCGTCTCGGCCACACTCCACTCGAACCCGTCGACAACAGCGACGAAGCCCTGCGCGTGCTGGCCACGCAGCCCGTGGAACTGGTGCTGATGGACATCAACATTGCCGGCGACTGCGACGGCATCGCGGCCGCCCTGCTCATACGCCGGCAGTTTGCCATCCCCGTGGTGTTCCTTACGGCCCGCTCCGACGCCGACACCCTGAACCGTGCCAAGCTGGCCCAGCCCTACGGCTACCTGGTCAAGCCCTTCACCGATGATTCGCTGCGGGTGCAGGTCGAGCTGGCCCTTTACAATGCCTATCAGGCCGGCCCCACCGGCCCCGTCCTGGACACCGCCAATGCCGCCGACACGGAGGTGTTGGGAGCGGCCGAGCGCTGTCCCAAGTTCAAGGACTACCTGTTTGTGCGCAAGGGCTCCGGCCACGTTAAGGTGCTGCTCGCCGATATTCTCTATTTCGAAGCCCTGCAGAATTTCGTGCGGATGCACACGGTGCGGGAAAAGTTCGTGTTCGATTCCACTATGAAGGAGCTGGAGCAGAAGCTGCCTGACCAATTCTTTAAAACCCACCGCTCCTATATCGTGAATCTGGACCGTGTACAGGCTTATGAGGAGAGTAGCGTTTTGCTCGGCGAGGACTACGTGCCCGTCAGCCGTTCATCCAAGGACGAATTGAAAAACCGCATTCATCTGGTGGGGTAGCCTATATGCCCGCTATTAACGGTTGGTAATCAGGCTACAAAATCCACCTTGGCGGTTGCAGAACCCGCAGCCAAGCCTCTCGAATCGGTTGTTTGTACTCCCAATCGTCCGGAAAGGCTAGGCTGACGGGCCATTGGAAGGCCAGAGCGTCAACCTGCAGCTTGCGGGCCTTAGGGGCAGTATTTCGTTTTTGGGCCTGCCTCGCTCAGCCGTTTCGCGGAGCCGGCTGTTACAGGGCTGTACGTTCTTTTTCACCCGTTTTCATTCTTCCGTTTATGGATTTGCATTTTGTCCGCCGCGGCACCGGCCGCCCCCTGTTACTGGTTCACGGCATCGGCGGCAGCTGGCGGTCCTGGAACACCATCATCGATGCCCTGGCCGCCGAGCGCGACGTTATCGCCGTGGACTTGCCCGGCCACGGCGACACCCCTAAGCTGACCGGCGAAAACTCTATCGCCACCTTGGCCGACGCGGTGACGTCCTTTCTCACTCAACATGACCTGCTCGGGATTGATGCCGTGGGCAGTTCGATGGGCGCGCGGCTGGTGCTGGAGCTGGCCCGGCGCGGCGGTGTACTCGGCGCCGTGGTTTCGCTGGACCCGGGCGGATTTTGGCAGGGCTGGCAGATTCCTTTTTTCTACCACTCGGTGGACCTGTCGGTGAAGCTGGTGAAGGCCCTGCAGCCGGTGATGCCCGCCCTGGCCGGCTCGGCGGTGGGCCGCACGGTGTTGCTCCCGCAGTTTTCCGCCCGCCCTTGGGCCGTAGATTCGCAGCAGGCCATCGACGAGATGTACACCCTCGCCCACTCGCCTGCCTTTGATGAATTGCTCGACCAATTGGCGCACGGCGAAGTGCAGCAGCCCGCGCCTAAGGGCAGCATCCCCGGGCCGCTGGTCATTGGCTGGGGCCGGCAGGACCGGGTGTGCCTTCCGAGCCAGTCGTCGCTGGCGCTGGCGAAGTTCCCGGATGCGCGCCTGTATTGGTTCGAGCACTGCGGCCACTTCCCACAGTGGGACCAGCCCGCCGAAGCCACGCGCCTGATTCTGGCCGCCACCAGCCGCCAGCCCTTCACCGATGAATCCATTGCTTTGTCAAAAGCAGAAGTGGCGGCACCGACTTTGCCGAAGGCGGCCGTCGTGGCAGCCGCACTGGCGCTGCTAGCCGGTGGCTTTTGGCTGCTCTCGTCGCGGGGAAAGCGGGGGCGATAGTCCGGCGAGCACCCCAGCGTAAGCACGATGGCTGCCCGGGTTCCCAGGCACAATAAAGCCCCGGCCCTTTATCAGGGCCGGGGCTTTCGCTTTCAATTACGTACTCGCTTAGCTGCTCTGGGCACCGCGTACCCCTCTGTTAGTGACAAAGACAATCAGGTCGCGGCTAAGCTTGTCCTTCCCGGTGATAAAAAAGTCGTGCGGGACGCCGCAGCTAATGCAAGGAGCTTATTACTTGCTGTCGGTGTCCAGGCTATTCAAGTAGGCCACCAGCGCGGTACGCTCGGCCGGGGTTACGGCGTAGAACGGGTGCGGCGCTGTTTTGCCCCGCTTGGGATTTAGCAGTTCGTCGAGGCTGTGCACGGAATCGTCGTGCAGAAACACGGGCTTGCGGGCCAGGTCCAGCAGCAGGGGCAGCGCGTTGCCGCGCATGCCGCCGCCGGGGCTGGCATCCACTACCACCATTTTGTCATCAAATGTGCCGGGGGCATTCTGAATGGGGGTGAGCGGTGCCTGCCGCTGGGCCAGCACCTTGGGCGCGTAGCCGGGCCAGATAATGTTCATCGGCACCAGCTTGGACTGGACGGCCACACCCTGATTGGTGTTGTGGCAGGAGGTGCAGTTTTGCGAAATAAACAGGGCCCGGCCGGTGGCTACCTGCGCAGCATTGCGCACCACGCCCTTGGGCGCTTGCAGGCTCGATACGTAGGCATTCAAGTCGCGCAGCTTCTGCTCGTCCACGCGCTTGCCGGTGGGCGTGGGCGGGTCGCCGGCCTTGCCCTGCAGGTGGGCCGTGACGAAGGGATAGCCGGTGACGCCCGTGGCGGCCAGCACCTTGGCGTAGCCGGCCACGATGGAGTCGCCGCCCGCCGCGCCGAGGGCGTGCATGAATTGCCGCCCGCCGGGCGAGAGCAGGTTGGTCTGGTCGAACAGGGCCGTATAAACCGTGTTGTTAAAGTCGTCCAGCTTATCATTCTGGCCCGATGAACCGTAGGGCGCGGCCAAGTCCTGCCGGAAAAAGGGCGTGATGTGCACGGCGTTGCCGTTGCCATCGGGCGAGTCGTCGAAGCTGCCCACGGGGTAGAACTTCGGGTTGCTGAGGTAGGCATCCACCTCGGCCTCGGTCGATTTAGCCGTCAGGCCCTTCGGCGCGCGCCCGATGGTGCTGCCGTCGGGCTGCTGCAGCTGCAAGGTGGGAAACAGGGCGCGGGAGTTGGCGGCCGTGGCCAGCAGCTTGCCCACGTTCAGGCCGTGCGGCGTGGGGCCGTCGATGCGCTTGCCAATCGTGCCCTTGCCCGTCAGCTCGTACATCGACTTATCGGTGATGGCGTGGCACAAGGCGCAGGTCACGCCCACCTTGCCGCCCTTGGGCACCATGCCGATGACGGCGTTGGCCTTCACCAGCGCATCCAGGGTGGCGGGGTCGTTAAGCTTGGGCGCTTTGGCGGGCGAGTGGTCGGTTTTCAACTCGCTCGCAAAGGCCGCTTTCAGGTCGGCCGGCATGGCGTCCACGTCGAAGCTGACCCCGGCTTTTAGCGCGTCGAGCACCGTGAGCTTGGCGGCTTTCATGCCCTGGGGCATCCGCACGGCATCGGTCCAGAAGCCCTCGTCGCCGAAGGTTTCGTTGCGGTACACGTCGCGCCCGGCTTCGGCGTTGCCGGTGCGCAGCTCCACCGGCGTGGCGCCGGTGCCAGTGGTATCCGTCGCTGCTTGGGTGGTGGAAGTTTCGGTACTTGTCTTCGTGTCGGAACCACCCTGGCAGGCGGCCGCCGCCACCACGGCAAGGCCCGAAACAAGAAGGGCGGGCACTCGGAAGTGGTGCAAGTTGGCCATCAGGTCAGGGAGTAAAGTAAAAAATGAGAGATGAAACAGGTTAGTTAGTAAGACGCTGCTTAGGTAGGCGCTGCCACTAGCTGGCCGTCCGGGCGAGCACGGCCAAAGCGGCGCGCGCCCGGGTTTTCACGGTGGCCAGCGGAATGGCTAGCCGCTCGGCCGTCTCGGCCTGGGTGCAGCCGCCGAAATAGAGCAGGTCCATGACTTCCCGCTGTCGGGGCTTTAGATGCACAATGAGCTCGCGCACGCCAATGTGCTCGGGATAAAAGGCCGTGGGAGCCGGACTATAGTATGCTCCGGCAGCCTCCAGCGACGGATTGCGGCGGTGAAAGCGATGGCGCGGACTGCGCAGGGCATCAATGGCCTGGTTGCAGCATACGCGCACCATCCAGGTAAACAGACGGCCCCGCGTGGCCTCGTAGCTGCCAATGCTGAGCCAGACCTTGAGCAAGCCTTCCTGCAGCACGTCCTGGGCCATCGCCTCGTCCTGCACCACCCGCAGAATGACGGTGAACAGATTCCGGGCGTACTGCTCGTACAACTGCCCCAGAGCGCGCTCGTCCCGGGCCAGCAGGCGCTGCACCAGCTCATGCTCGGCCGGGGCCGGGAGTAAAGCCACGGGGCTAGGTAGCGAAGTAGTAGTTTGGGGCATATAAGCTGGCAAAGCATAGCTGCGCCACGAATGCGGCCCGACACCCGCTCATACGGCCGATAAGTAAGCAGTGTTTATCCACCGTGACGAAGTGGCCTTTTAGCGGGACGAACAGCAATATTTCTTAAGCAGTTGGCCCAGCCAATAGCTGTACTTAAGAGACAAATTGCCGCAGAAACTGCTGAATGCCCTCGTGGCAGCTGCGCGAAGAGGTCAGGTGCGTGCCATCGTGCAGCGTGAGCAGGTACTCGCCATGCGTCCAGGGCCGCAGCTCTTTGATGTGGGTGGTGTGCACAATCAGAGAACGGTGGATGCGCAGGAAGCGGGCCGGGTCGAGCTGGCTGGCCAGCTGGGTGAGCGTGGCGCGCACTAGGTGGGTTTCACCGGACGCGTGCACCGTGACGTAGTTGCCGGTGGCTTCGAGGTATCGTACCTGCTCGACGGGCACGAAGTAGAAACGTCCGGGCTGTTTCACCAGCAGCTGCGACGCATACGGCACCGGCGGGGCGGGCAGCGCCTGCACCAGCGCCTCCCAGCCCGGCGCGGCCACCTGGCCGACCCGCTGCTGCACGTAGAGCAGGCAGCGCGCGAAACGGTCAGGGTCCAGGGGCTTGAGCAGGTAATCCACGGCGTGGGCCTCAAAGGCTTGCAGCATATACCGGTCGTAGGCTGTCACGAACACCACCAACGGCCGCGGCTGGGCCGGCAATTGCTGCAACACCTGCAGGCCGTTGCAATCGGGCATCTGCACGTCCAGAAACACTAAATCCACGGCCAGTCCGTGCGAGAGCGCGGCCACTGCCTCGGCACCAGTGCCACACTCGCCCGCGATGACAAAGCCCGGCTGGTCGGCCAGCAGCTGGGCAATGCGCCGGCGAGCCAGCGGCTCATCGTCCACAATCAGGGTTTGAATGGGGGCCATTGCCACGGATTAGTGGTGAAAGGGTAATTCGATGCGCACCACGGTGCCCTGCCCGGCCGCGGGCAGCAGGCGCAGCGCATACCGGTCGTCGTAGAGGGCACGCAGGCGCTGCTCGGTGTTTTCGAGGCCCACGCCCCGGGGGCCGGCCTGCGCAGGACCGGGGCCGGAGTCGCGCACCTGCACCACCAGCTGCTGGCCCTGCCGCTCGGCGGCAATATGCAGGCGGCCGGTGCCCCCCGCGCTCAGGCCGTGGCGCACGGCATTTTCCACCAGGGGCTGCAGCAGCAGGTGCGGAATCAGGGCCGAGAGCGCGGCCGGGTCCACCTCGTAGGTCACGGCCAGCCGGTCAGAAAACCGTACTTGCTCCATGTCCAGGTACAGCTCCACGAAGTGCAGCTCCTGCGCCAGCGGCACCTGCTGGGCATCGGAGTGGTCGAGCACCAAGCGCAGAAACTCGCCGAGCTTGGCCGTCATGCGCTGGGCGGCGGCGGGCTCGTCGCCGATGAGGGTGGCAATGGCGTTTAGGGTATTGAAGAGAAAATGCGGGTTGAGCTGCTGCTTAAGGGCGTGCAACTGGGCCTGCACCAACTGCATTTCCAGGCGTACTGCGTCGAGGTTGCGGCGCTGCCATTTGTCGTGGTAGTCGAGGGCGTAGGCCACGAACAGCACCATCCAGTAGAGCGGAATCCAGAAATTAAACCCCGCCAGAATCGTGACCCATGAAACGGGCGCTTTCGAGCCGCCCACCAGGTAAAGCGTGGCCATGAACAAGGCCCGGTAGGCCACCGTGAGGGCCACGCTGGCGGCCGCGTGCACCAGCAGGTAGGGCAGCCAGTGGGCGCGGCCGGCCGTGAGGTCGAAGCGCGCTGCCAGCACAAACACCACCGGTGTGAGCAGGGTCCCAATCAGCCCGTACAGCAGCGGCCCCAGCAGCACCGTGCGCCATTGCAACGGCCCGGTGCCCGTAATGGCCTGCCCGTACGCCACCAGCATCATGAAGAAGGCAAACGCCCCCCACGCGGCCGCCATGCGCAGCCAGGAGATGCGGAAAAGTAGGAGCATAGGGAAGGTCAACAGCCGATTCCGTTCAACGGGAAATACTCCCGCCGAGTTAAAAACGAATGGCGAGCGCAGCCGGGCAAGTCATCACTCTGCGCCCCGCTAATCAGTCGCTCGTGGCGGTTGCACAACTCGGTGTGGCGTCTGGAAACAAGGGTTTGATAAGCCGAATCAAACTGGAAAGAATGGCAAATGGGCCATTTACGTGCTTTTGACAGCCCGCCTACCCGCTTAGTGAGCCGTCCAGCAAGTTCTGCAACAGCCAAGTTTCTTTTCTCTAAAATTCAGGCTTGAATGCGGTGCCGTTCGTGTGTCGGGGCTGCACCTCACCACCGAATTCCAGCCATTCGTCAACTTTCTACCCAAGCGGTTTATAGCCCGCATAGGTTTGTAGCGTCAAATCACGGTTTGGCAAGTTCACGCCCGGGCCGGTCGGCCTGGGGTGCCACGCTATTTCCCCGCGATGCTCAGCGCCTATTCCTGGGGCCAGTTTGGCCTTTTCGTTTTGGTTGTGGTCGTTCTCTACTACCTGGTGGTGGGCCTGCTCTACTACCGGGTAGAACTCAAGGCCCTGCTGACGCCGGGCAAAAAGCTGGCCGGTGCCCAACTCGCCGGCGCGGGCGGCAGCGCGGTGGCTCCGCCTTCACTGGTGCGCCCCACCTCGGCCTTCGTGAAGGCCACGCCAGCGGCCACGGAAACCCGGGAAGACGCTGAAGACGCTGAAGACGCGGAACGCCCCGAAGCCGGGGCCGACCAAAACCTGCCGGCGGCCGCCGAACCGCTGGTCGGCGGGACGCTGCCCGATTCCACCGGCACGGCCACCGGCCACGACGAAAGCACCAGCGATACCACCCCAATGGAAGCCACGGCCGCCGCGGGCGACGAGGCTCAGGCGCAGGATGAAAACCGCACTGAAGAAGCCGACCAGGCCGATGAGCACCTGGCTGCGCTGGTCCGGCGCGAAGCCCACAACCTGCCCCCGGAGTCCGTGGCTGCGGATGCGTCGGTTGATGCAGTACTGGAGCCTGAAACCGTGCAGCTGCCCCTGGTAGCGGATGGCTACGAGCCGCTGGCCACGTTCGAGGAGCCGGTAGCCTCGCGGCTGGACATCGCTCCCGTGGACCCGCCCACGCTGGTGGCTGCTGCCTCCGTCGCTGAATACCTAACCCTGCTGCAAGCTGGCCAGCAGCCCGCGCAGCCAATCGAGTTGGCCGGCACCAGTCTGGCCGAGCAGATGGCCCAGCAAATGGCCCTCAACCACGCCGAGTTGGACGACCTCTTCGGCCCCGACGACGAGTAGCCGGCGCTCCATTTCCACTTCCAATATTCCTGATTCCATTACCCATTGCCATGAATAAGAAGCCTTTCATTACCTCGCTGACTCTCGCGGTCCTGCTCCTCAGCTCACAGCTGCTCTACGCCCAGACTGGGGGCGGCAACGGCACGGCCGGCATTCAGGATGCCACCACCCAGGTCACCAGCTACTTCGACCCGCTGACCAAGCTTATGTACGCCATCGGCGCGGTATTGGGACTGGTGGGGGCCATCAAGGTCTACGGCAAATGGAACGCCGGCGACCAGGACACCCAGAAAACGGCCGTGTCGTGGTTTGGCTCGATGATTTTCCTGGTCATTGTGGCCACGGTGGTGCGCTCGTTCTTCCTCTAAACCGCCGCCATGCCCCTCTACGACCTCAATCGCGGCATCAACAAGCCCGTGGAATTCAAGGGGCTGGTGGGCAGCAACATCTACTTCCTGGCCGCCGGCATCGGGCTGGTGTTCGCCCTGTTCGTGACCTGCTATTTAGTGGGTGTGCCGCTGGTGCTCACCGTGCTGGTCACCTTCGGGGCCGGGGGCGGCATGTGGGCCGGGGTTTTCGCCCTGAACCGCCGCTACGGCGAGCACGGGCTGATGAAGGCCGCCGCCCGGCGCTCGTCGCCCAAGTACATCACCAACCGGCACAGCCGCTTATTCCAACGCCTCAACGAGGACCCGGCCGGCCGCGCCTAGCGGCTGGTTTTGGGTGCTTTCTCCGCTTATGAGCAATAAGGTTCTGCCCTCCGTTTCCCTGGAATCCAAGCAGCCCATCTACAAGGTGGAAAAGGATTGCCTCATCTCGAAGAATGCGGACGTGACCGTGGCCTTCCGGCTGGATTTGCCGGAAATCTTTACCCTCTCCCGGGACGATTACGCCCAGCTGCAGGCGGCTTTCGTGAAGGCCGTGCGCCTGCTGCCCGACCACTGCGTGGTGCACAAGCAGGACTGGTACGTGGAGGACAAGTACGCCCCGGGCTTCGAGGCCGAGCGCACGCTGCTTTCCTCGGCCTATGAGCGCCACTTCAACGAGCGGCCGTTCCTGAACCACTTCTGCTACCTCTACATCACCAAAACCTCGTCGGAGCGGCCTAACTGGGGCAGCACCTCGGGGCTGCTGGCCCGGCGCAACATCGTGCCCAAGGATATGCTCGACACGAAAGTGCTGGAGAGCTTTTTCGACAACGTGGGCCAGTTCGTGCGCACGCTGGAAGGGGTAGGGCCCACCAACGCGCCCTACATCCGCTCGCACCGGCTCACCTCGGATGAGCTGGCTGGCACGGCCGAAAAAGCCGGGCTGCTGGAAAAGTACCTGGCCCTAGACCTGTCCGACCAGGCCCTGCAGGTGGACCTGGATTTGACCGAAGGGCTGAAAGTGGGGGCGGAGTTCTGCCAGATGTTCTCGGTGGCCAACCTTGATGACTTGCCCACCTCGGTGGAAACGGACATTCGCTACGAGCAATACAGCACCGAGTATTCGGACTTTCCCATTTCGTTTGCCGCGCCGCTGGGGCTGCTGCTGGGCGCGAATCACATCCTGAACCAGTACGTGTTCCTGGATAACACCACCAAGACGGTCAAAACCTTCGAGCAGAAGAAGGACCGGCTTAACTCGCTCTCGCTCTACTCGCGGCAGAACGCCATCAACTTCGAGTACTACAACGCCTTTCTGAATGAGCTGATTGCCCACAAGCACCGCCCGGTGCGCGTGCACTGCAACGTGCTCACCTGGGGCCGGCACGAGGAGGAGCTGACCGAGGTGCGCAAGTTGGTAAACGCCGCTTTCAATGCCATGAACTGCAAGCCGCGGCAGAACACGGTGGACATCGCCGCCCTCTACTGGGGCGGCATTCCGGGTAATGCCGGCGACTTTCCAAGCGAGGAAACCTTCTACACCTTCATCGAGCAGGCCGTCTGCTTCTGGGCCTCCGAAACCAACTATCGCAGCACCGGGGCCACAAAAGGCATCAAGCTCTCCGACCGCCTCACGGGCAAGCCCGTGCTGGTCGATATATCGGATGAGCCGATGAAGAAGCAAATCATCTTCAACCGCAACAAGTTCGTGCTGGGCCCCTCAGGCTCGGGCAAGTCGTTTTTCACCAACCACATGGTGCGCCAGTACTACGAGCAGGGCGCGCACGTGCTGCTCGTGGACACCGGCAACTCCTACAAAGGCCTCTGTGAGCTGGTGGGCGGGGTGTATTTCACCTACGAGGAGGACGACCCGATTGCCTTCAACCCCTTCCTGATTTCGGGCAAGCTGGATGTCGAAAAGAAGGAATCCATCAAAACGCTGCTGCAGGCGCTCTGGAAAAAGGACGACGAAAGCGTGAGCCAGTCGGAGTACGTCTCGCTCTCCACGGCCGTCAGTCTGTATTACGTGATGCTCGAAGCCAATGCGCTTATTAAGCCCAGCTTCAACACGTTCTACGAGTTTGTTAAAGGACCTTATCGCAAGATTCTGGAGGAGGAAAAGGTCCGCGAGAAGGACTTCGACATCGACAATTTCATCTACGTGCTCAAGCCCTACTATCGGGGCGGCGAGTACGACTACCTGCTCAACTCCGAGAAAGAGCTGGACCTGGTGCAGGCCCCCTTCATCGTATTCGAGCTGGACAACATCAAGGACCATCCCATTTTGTTTCCGGTGGTCACGCTCATCATTATGGAAACCTTCATCTCCAAGATGCGCAAGCTGAAAGGGGTGCGGAAGATGATACTGATTGAGGAGGCCTGGAAGGCGCTGACCACCCCGGGCATGGCCGCCTACATCAAGTATCTCTTTAAGACGGTGCGCAAGTTTTTCGGCGAGGCCATCGTGGTGACCCAGGAAATCGATGACATCATCGGCAACGAGATTGTCAAGGATGCCATCATCAACAACTCGGACTGTAAGATTCTGCTCGACCAGCGCAAGTTCATCAACCGCTTCGATGAGATTCAGGCGCTGCTCTCGCTCACGCCCAAGGAAAAGGACCTGGTGCTGAGCATCAACCGCGACAACAAAGCCACGCGGGGCCGCTACACGGAGGTATTCATCAGCCTGGGTGGGGTCGTGTCGAAGGTGTATGCCATCGAGGTATCGAAGGAAGAATACGTGACCTACACCACCGAGGAAACCGAGAAAGTGCGGCTGTTCGAGAAGCTCAAGCAGACCGGCGACATGCCCACGGCCATTAAGCTTTTCGCCAACGAGCTGCGCGAAGGGTAGGGCGGCTGATTTCAACCAAAGGGAAAAATCATGAAAACGAAAATCACGCTTCCAATACTAGGCTTGGCCACTTTGCTAATTGGCTGCGGCTCCGACAAGGCTACGACGGCGACGGACAATAAAGCCGTCGAAACAGCTCTTCCAACCGTTTCCACCTCACCCGTGGCCGTGGCCGCCGTGGCGTTTGCCGATAGCCTAGCATCGGCTCCCAAAGCCGAAAAAGCTGACATCACCGCCGCCCGGGCTTTCGCGCAGGCCGTGAATACCTGGGAGGCCAGCGACCTGAACGGTGCGGTGAAGGAGCACCCCGTGGTGGCCAACATCTGGAAGCGCTACCGCTACGTGCTGCGTACGGTGGTCCACTCGCGGGGCATGAAACGCGTGAAGCTCGAAGACGTGGCCACTTGGAACGGCTTTACGCCGCAGTGCGAAGAAGCCATGAAAATGCTGCTACCGCTCATCCAGGAGCCCAACGTGACGGCCACCCAGGCCCTGCCGACGCTGCAGAGCGTTCATTCCGGCATCAGTCGGGTGCGCTTCGCGGCCGAGCGGCACATGATGTATCTGGAGCACCCCTACACGCGGACACTGTAGCGCCACCTCTGTCAACTACTTGCCTTCCCTATGAAAACGAAGATTGGCTTCCTCAGCCTGGCGCTGCTTGGCCTCAGTGCCTCGAAAGCTTCAGCCCAGCTGGTGGTAACGGCCCCGGTGCTGGAAGTGCAAAGCGGCGTGCAAACCGGCCTGCAAAACACGATGAAGGGGCTGGAAGCGGCAGCCAATAAGCTGGTAGCTCTGGGCGTGAAAGAGCAGGAACTGACCAAGACCTATTCGCTCAAGAACATGGAGCAGCACAAGGCCTGGTACGACGGGCTTCTGAAGGTGAGCAGCGCGGTGCGGGATTACCGCCGGGTGCGGGCCATTTACGCCAAGCAAACCCAGATTATCTCGACTTACTCCGCCGCCATCAACGTGCTGCGTACCTCGCGCTACATCACGCCGGTCCAGCTAACCGAGATGGTGTCCATCTACACGAAGATGCTGGCCGAAGGAGCCAATACCGTGTCCGACTTGGCCACCATTACCAGCCCGTCCATGCTCAAGATGACCGACGCGGAACGAATGGAGTTCATTGACACACTGGACGCCAAAATCACCGACCAGCTGGGCCTGGTCAACTACTACACCCGGCGCAATATGATGGTGCTCAAGACCGCCCAGCAGGTCGAGCAGGACCACCAGGCGCTGCTCAGTCTCATGGGCGCGCACTAACTCTTCCTCTCCCGATGAAATCATTTACCACGACGCTGCTGCTTAGCCTGGGGCTGAGCACCCAGCAGGGCTTTGCCCAGGCTCCGGCCGTTATTTCCGCGCCCATCGCCGAATCCAGCTCGCGAAAGCAGATTGTGCACCAAGGCGTTTCGACCACGCTGCTGGCCCGGGGCAAGGCCCTGGCCGGCGACATGCAGATGGTGAACGGCAAGATTAAGGGCATCGTGGACCAGACGCAAGCCCTGCACGCGCAGTGGTACAGCAGCCTGCTACAGATTAGCGCGGGGGTGCGCAACTACCGCCGGGTGCGGGAAATCTACGCCGCGCAGGCCTCGATGATATCGCAGTTCAGCTCGGGTGTGGCCGACTTGCGTGGGCGCGGCCTCTCCCCAAATCAGGTAACCGAAGCAGCGCAGGTGTACCAAGTGCTGCTGCAGGAAAACGTAGCCCTGATTGGTGAGTTGGCCACCATCATGACCACGAACCGGGCGGAAATGACAGACCCGCAGCGCATCAAATTCATCAACAAGATTGGCGACAAGATGCAGCAGCAGCAATACCTGATGACCTACTACACCAATAAATGCCGCGCCGTAGCCCTCTCCCAGCAGCAGGCCATTCAGGACCGGGCATCCGTGCTCACCCTCGTGGGCGCTAAGCAGTAGCCCTTTCGCTTTCATTCACTAGCCCCTAACCCACCCGACTATGGAAATGAATTCCATCACCGCGCAAATGCTCGAAATGGAGCAGATGCTCAGCCGGCTATATGACTCCATGCTGCCCCTGGTGGCGCAGTTCGTGACCCTGGGCCGGGCCGTGGGCGGGGTGGGAGCCCTCATTTTCATCAGCTCCCGGGTGTGGGGCCACATTGCCCGCGCCGAGCCCATCGACCTGTACCCGTTGCTGCGTCCGTTTCTGATTGGCTTGGCCATCCTACTGTTTCCGCAGTTGCTCGGTGGCCTGCGCGGCATCACCGGCGCGCTGGCGTCGAGCACGGACTCGGTGCGGGTAGACCAGACCACTCATATTACTGCTTTACAGGACCAGAAAAAGGCTTTACTGGCCGCCCGGCCCGAAAACAAGTACTTCGCCACCGACGAGGCCTATGAGAAGCGGCTCGACGAGCTGGGCATGATGAATATGGGCCAGCAGATGTCACTCTCGTTCGACAAGCTGAAGTATGATGTGAACCAGAACTTCCGCGAGTGGATGAAGAACACGCTGGAGCTGTTCCACGTCGCGGCCCGGCTGCTCATCAACGTGCTGGCCACGTTCCTGCTCATTGTGCTGTCGGTGCTGGGGCCGCTCACTTTTGGGTTGGCCATCTTCCCGGGCTTTGGCAATTCCATTCCCAAATGGCTGGGCCAGTTCATCACCATCAGTCTGTGGGTGCCGGTGGCTAACATTTTCGGGGCCATTATGGGCCAGTTTCAAATAATGATGCTGCAAGGCGACATCACCCGCCTGACCTCCAATCAGGGTGTGGATTCGGCCGACTTCGGCTACCTCGTCTTTTTGTGCATTGCCATCACGGGCTACCTGATTATTCCCTTCATCACCGATATGATGATTGCGGCCTCCGGGGCTGGCATGGCCGCCCGGGCCATGCAGTCGGCCATGAGTGGGGGAGCGGCAATGGCCGGCGCGGCGGCAGGTTCGGCGGGCCGGGCGGGCGCGGCGGGCGTATCCGGGGCCGCGTCGGGCCTGGGGGCGGCGGTTGGAGCAGGTCAGGCGTTGGCCGGCAATGGTGCCTCGGGCAACATGACGCGAAGCGAGGCCGCTGGCCACCGGGCCGGCACAGCCGTGCGCGAGCGGGCGGCCAGCTTCGTCAACCGCCTGCGGGGCTAACCCTGGTCGCGCGGTGATTTCCCACTATTTCCTTTTCCCATGTTTGCTTCCCTTAAAACCATTGATTCGGCTTTTCAGCAGGTAAAAACTCTGGCGCTGCTTTTCATTGTGGCCGTGCTGGTATTGGCCGGCACCATCGCCTACTTCGCCTTCCAAACGACCAATGCCGCGGCCAATCGCATCTACGTGCTGGAAGGCGGGCAACTACTCACGGCCGGGGCGCGGGATGCGCGGGCCAACCGGCCGGTGGAGGCCCGCAGCCACGTTACGCGCTTTCACGAGCTGTTCTTCACCCTCGACCCCGACCAGAAAGCCATTGACAGCAACGTCAATAAGGCGTTGTACCTGGCTGATAACTCGGCCAAGCGGCAGTATGAGAACTTCAAGGAAAAGGGCTTCTACAACGACCTGATTGCCGCCAACATCAGCCTGGAAATGACGGTAGACAGTGTGGTGGTGACAAACTCGCGCCCGATGGTGGCGCGGTGCTACGGGCACCAGCGCGTCATTCGGGCTACCTCGGTTACGAACCGCAACTTCCTTTCCGAGTGCTCTCTGCGCGACGTGACCCGCTCGGAGAACAACCCCCACGGCTTCCTGATGGAGAACTGGCGGGTGCTCAAGAATGAAGACCTGAATACGCTCCCCCGTTAATCCTCCCCAGTTATGGCAACGGCAACCAACGCGCCGCACGACGCGCAATTTCTTCGCACCCGCAAGATGGCCACCTTCTTACCAATGGTGGGAGTACCCTTTCTGGCCGTCATGTTCTACCTAGGCGGGGGCGGCCAGGGCACACCGGCAGCAGCGCAGAATACCGAAACCGGCTTCAATACCAATCTACCCAAGGCCGAGAAGGGCACCATCACCAGCAGCAAGCTCGAAGCCTACGCCAGCCCGGTCGACACCCTGCGCAACCGGGGCCTAGTCGATGCCCGCCTCGATACGACTTCGGGCTCGGGCCTTTCCTACGCGGTGGGGGCCGATGGCAAAGCGGGCCCCAACGGCTCCGTCGACAAGTCAGTGGTCGAGGCCCAGCAGCAGCTCATTGCCGCGCAGCAGGCCCAAATGAACGGCGGCGTAGCGCTTGGCACGGTAGCACCCACCACAACAGCCCCTGGTGCCCTCACCCCGCAGGAGCAGATGGAGTTGATGCGCAGCCAGCACGAACGCGACCTAGCCGAGCAAAAGGCGCAGCTGCAAATGGCGGCGTTGCTAGCTCAATCCAACAGTGCCGGTGGGGGAGGAGCGGCCCCGCGCGCGGTTGCAGCCCTACCGAAAAAGAAGAAACCCACCACCCGGTTGCGTGCCATCGATGATGACGCCGTGGTATCGCGTCTGGGCTCCAATGGGCCGGGGCGCAAGCGCACGGCCTCTTTTCAGGGATTTGATGCTGAAACCGGCACGGGTGGCGACGGCAATACTCTGCCGGCCGTCATCCACGAATCGCAGGAAGTGGTCAGCGGCTCACTGGTGAAGATGCGCCTCACCGAGTCGGCCGTTATCAACGGCCACTCGCTGCCGGCCAACACCTTCATCTACGGCAAGTGCAGCCTGGCTGGCGAGCGGCTCAGCATTGCCATCGAAACGCTGAAATCGGGCAACAGCGTGTTTCCGGCGGCGCTGGAAGTGTACGACGTGGACGGCCTGGAAGGCCTGCACATTCCCGGGGCTATCACGCGCGATGCTGCCAAGCAAGCCGGTGCAGAAGGGCTAGGCGCGGCCGACATGATGACGATGAGTGCTGACCCTGCCATGGCCGCAGCTGGCGTGGCGGTGAGTGCCGTGAAAGGCATTGGCCAGAAGAAAATTCGCCTAGTCAAAGTGCGCCTCAAGGCTGGCTACAACGTGATGCTCAAAGTAGACAAAGACTAACGACCCTCTTCCATGAAAACCACCCTATTTGCTACCAGCGCCCTTTTACTCGGCTTAGCGGCTGCTCCGGCGCGGGCCCAGACTTCAGCCGCCCGGATGCTGCAATACTCGGAAGCCAACAAGCTGCCGACCTACCCACTCTACATCAGCGACCAGAAAACCACCCACTTGGTATTTCCTTTCCCGGTCACCTACGTCGACCTGGGCAGCTCGGGCCTGATTGCGGCGAAGGCTACCGGCGCGGAAAACATCGTGCGGGTGAAAGCAGCTTCGGCGGGCTTTCCAGAGTCGAACATGACGGTGCTCACCTCGGATGGAAAGCTATACTCCTTCGTGGTGAACTACCAGCATGACCCCAAGGTGCTCAGCCTCGACCTCGGTGCTGCCGGGTCGGCCTCGTCGGCACAGGGCGAAGCCATTTTATCAAACTCGCCCATCCCGCAGGGCAACCTGGATGCCTACTCCCGGCAGGCGCTGGCGGCGGGCGGCACCTCGGCCAGCGAGAGTGCCAACCAACTCAGCGTGCGCGCCGGCAACGTGGGCTACAAGCAGGAAACCCTGTTTTTTCCGCTGCACGTTGCCAACAAATCGAATGTAACTTACGATGTGGACTTCGTCAAATTCTACATCCAGGATAAACAGGTAGCCAAGCGCACGGCCGAGCAGGCTTTAGAAATCACGCCCATCTACGTCTTCAATGGGGGCCTGAAAAAGATTGACGCCAAAGGCCAACTCCAGCAGGTCTACATCTTTAAGAAATTCACCATCCCTGAGCAAAAGCAGCTTATCATCGAGGTGTATGAGAAGGGCGGCGGGCGCAACGTCAAGCTCAAGCTCACTAACGCCGACTTGCTCAAAGCCCGAACGTTTAACTAGCGGCCGCCGGTCTTAGCGGCGCGGCTAAAGCAACGAAAGCACTTCTCGTAGCGTTTCCTACCTAGTTAGCGTGAAGATTTAACCCGTGTTGGTATGCGTAGCTTCCTGATTTTCGCGGCGATTATCGCCTTTCTTTATTCGTCCTGGTCTCCCAGTTGGGGCAGCACTGCTGCTACCTGGGGCTTGGTGCTTTTTGGCTTGAGTAAGTTCTGGGGGCTTTCCAGCAAGGTCACGCCACCCAACCGCAATCCGTACAACCCTTACGAGCGGTTCAAACCGTTCTAAACTGCTTTCGGCAACTACAATTTCGGCCCTCGACGCTTCGGCGCGGGGGCTTTTTGCTTCGTGGAAGTTGCTGTAACAGGCGGCACAACTGCCTCTTTGGGCTGTGTTAATGGTACTCTTTGCTGCTGAGCCACCGGAAGTGACTGATGAAGTTTAACGGCCTGCTGGGTGGCCTGGGTAAAGCGCTGCAGCACAGATTTGTCCGAAAAATGGGGCTGGTCCGAGCGGGCAATGACGAGGTAGGCACTCTTCAGTTCATCCAGCGTGGCCTGCTCGGTCAGCGCCTCCGGCCGGGCCATGATAGCGGCCTGCACGTAGTTCATTACCGGCGAGGTAAGCGCTGCCCCGTTGGGAGCTTTCAATGAAGTTCCAGTTTCTTCCGCGTGGCGAATTCCTACCCATTGGCTGCTGGCTTTCAATTCGCGAAGCGCCTCGATGCGGGCTACTTCCAGCGTGGTTGCCGCCAAGGGCTGTGCCTGGCTGGGCAAACGGGCCAGCAAGCCGGCAGCGCCGGGCAGTGGCGTAGTGGCCGCGTCGAGCAGGTAGCGCAGGCGGGTCTGGTTCTCGTGGTGATTGGCGGAAACGCCCACTACGCCGGTATCCCGCGCTAGATTGAAATCCTTGTAGACTTTCTCAAAGCTTATCCGGTAGCCCGCTTGGTGCCCTAGCTGCATCAGCACGGCCTGCATAGTGCGGCCGTTCCCTTCCCGGAAGGGGTGGACGTGATTGAAGTGGTCGAGGTAGTATGCCGCCCGCTCCACGAATTGCGGTTTGGTCAGGCCCTTCAGGTTGTTTTCGGCAGCCAGCTGCGCCGCCAGCGCCGCCACATCCGGACCGATGCGGCGGTGGTTAGCATAGGTCATCAGGTGGTCGGCCTGCACATTGGGGGCAGGCTTGTAGCCCTGGAACGACCGGTCTTGGCGGGTTTCGCCAGCCCACGGGTACACGTCCTGAAACAGGTACCGGTGCATAGCGCGCAGGTACTGCTCGTCAAACCGCAGTGGGGTAGGAGGAATGGGGTAAGCCGGGCCCACGATGGGCACGTTGGCCGGCCGGGGGGTAGTTAGCCCTACCTGCGCCCGAACGAGCATCAGGCGCTTGATGGACAGGTCGGCTTCGAAGCGGTCGAGCTGCACCTCGCTGGTGGCGCGCACATTATTGTAAAGCAACCCATCGGCGGGGTTGGCAAAGAGGTCAGCCATAGGGCGGGAAGTACCAGGGCAAGCCTAGCAGAAAGTCCGGCACCGGGCCGGGCTTCGCGGATGATACAAGATGCTGGAGTGCCAGCTTACTAAGCCAAGCTCACAATGCGCTCTTCGAATTGCAGATAGGGTTCGTAAGATTGAGCGGGCTCCACGAGCGGGCCTTCGCCCGGCGCATACTTAGCGTGCGGGTCCGGGCTAGGCGCGGGTCCGTATTCGGCATCGAGTACGGCGGCCAGTTGCTCCAAGTCAATCTGCCCGGCTATATAGCGGTTTTGCAGTTCGACCAGCTGCGCTGAGGGCGGCTGGCTCTGGCTCAGCGATACGCCCACCGCAAACTTAACCACGTCGCGGCGCTGCTGCTCAGTGCGTTCGTTTTCGGAGAAATACGGAGTCTTTTCCATAATACAAGATACGTAAAATCGGCGATAAGGGCGGTCCTGAGCGGTTAATCAGCGCCGTTTGTCAGCCAGAGCAAGCGTGGAAAATGTGTGTCTCCCCCAACAATAAGACAGCCGACTTAATTACCTTGACTTACCGGATAGTAGGCTTCCAGCTGTGTGTGTACTGCGACCAAACTCAATTCGCCTTTGATGTAGCGCTAGGTCAAATGCTCGGCAATGGGGCTTAATTGCGGCTCTGGATTGCATTCAATGCGTCAGCACGGTCCGATAGAGCTTGGCGCTGCTCTTAGTTGGCCTCTTTAGGACCAAAATTCGGGCTGATGTCCATCCTATTTTGCGCGATTTAGCGGCCGTTTTTGCAACCAAAATTACCACAAAATCGAGTCAGCTCAGATTTGGCTTGCTGGGCTTGCCTGCACGTCGGCGACGCGGATATCCCCAGCCAGCGGAAAGCCGGACGAGAGGGGTTCGCGCTGCCTGATGGTGCAATACGTCATCTGCAGGTGTTCCATCAACGGCTCCACGCTCATGCCGTAGTCCTCAATGAGGCGAGCCAGAAACGGGAGGTCTTGACTTGAGGATTAGCCTAAGATTACTAACTCAGTCGATTAAAGTCACAGCAGTAAGGAGACAGAAAATTGCCAATCGGGCAACGTGGCTGCGGGCTAACAGCTAATCCACAGGTGGTTGGTTTGTATTTTCTACGGTTGTAGCAAGCGTTTCCAACGTGCATAAATAGTAAGTGGCACTGACCGGATGCACTGTACAGGCTACCTGACCGGAACGAGTGAAGATGAGCATGATGGGCTTCGTAGTCAGGTACTGGGGCTGTTGCGCAATCCGGGCCAGACTAGTCAAATCTGTGGTGCTGGGGTTGTTATTTTCATCAGGGTGACTGTGCCACTCCCCCAGGTATAGCAGTCCCTGGGCGGCATAACCGTTCAAAAACTGCTGACAAGACTCAACATCCCGTTCGAAGCGCATAGGCGTCCGCACGGCCCCGGGTCCGGGAGGCGACGCGTACTGGACATGCACGAGGCCCGCACTAATCTTCCCTATCAGAATACCGCCGGTCTCAACGCCGGGGGTAGCCAGTGTTAGTTGCCGCATGAAGTCCAGCGCGGCGGGCTCTATTAGCACACGCATTCTGTGCAGAGCTTGGCAATAGGGACAGTCCGGGTGCGGCAGCAGACTGCGCGTGTGCAGACTGAATGGTACCCCCGCTTGCTCGGGCAAGCCCGAAATCGGCTCGGTAGCCCAGACCCAGTGGTTTGGGGCAGTGGGAGTAAGGCTTTGCAGATAATCGAGCAATAAACGGCTGGTAAGGGCCGAAATCAGCTTGAGGTCGGCCGCGCTGGCCGGTCGGATGGGGTTGTTGCACTCATTACGCAGGGTGGGCAGCGCGGTGTCTTCGGGCACATCCACAAAGTCTTCATGCTGTTCCCGGCGATACAACGTCAGGCAGTGAAAACATGCGTCTACACCAGGGATAATCCGGAAAATACGGGCGGCCTTGCCACCACGCAGTGCACGGGCGTAGAACATCGTGCGCTGGTGCGCGATTGCCTGCTCATTCAGGTAAGCTTCCGTATTGTCCTCAGCGATAGAACAGATACCAATACCGGCCGGCAGCATATAGTGCGCAAACTCTCCGCGTAGTATATCCTCTACTGCAACATCGAGTTTGACAAAGGGATTATGGTCGGCAACGACCTGTGCTACGGCCACCGCTTTGGGCAGGGTGGCCAAGTGCAGGCCTGCCAGGTGCCGGATGCTGTTGTGCGGATACTGCGTCTGGTTATCCACCAGCTTCAGGTGCCCCACCCCAGCCTTACCAAGCGAGTCAGCAATCTCACTGCCCAGTGCTCCGCAGCCCACAACGGTCACGGCCTGCCCGCGCACCGCTTCATAAGATACCCGGCCACTATTGCGCAGGTGGTAATCCTGGTCGCGAAACGCCTCACTGTAGCATGACGCTAGGCGGTAGTTCCGGAGCAGTTCAGGCACGTTGCGCCGGGCATAGTCAGCCTTAAACTGGTTGCCCGTTCTTTCCAGAGTCAGCAGCAGCCACTCCGGCTGCGCGTGCCGGTTAGGAAAGCACAAACCCACGAAGATGTAATCGCGCCGGTCTTTAAGCGGTTTCCATAACAATTCGGCAGGTTGCCCACCCTCGGGAAGATTATCAGTCAGATATTGCAGCAGGACTACCCCATCGGCAAAAACGGGCGGCTCGCCAGGCAGTGACCACCAGTAGCCTTCCACCAGCTTATTGTCTTTAAGCGCCTGCCTGAGCTTACCGGGCTGCCGCGTTAACTGTTGCGGAGTGCGCAGGCCTTCCGGCATGTGCGGCCAGTTTATTGTTTCGTCAGTCGGAGCGGAGTCGGATACGAGACCCGCACCAATGTATAGTTGGTGGTCTTGTTGCGCAGTATACAGGGGTACTGGCAACAGATAGAAATGGCCCCGGCTCGCCCCGGCTATATAAAAGGCCGCCGTCAGGAGTATGTGCACAGGCAGCCGGTGGGGATAATGCGCGTACAGTTCTACTTCTTGGCTCTCCGGCATGGGCCGGCCCAGCAACTGTGCCGTCAGCCACTGCTGAACCCTGCGGATAATGCTGCGGGCATCGTAGAACTCCGCTCCGTGGCGGTCCAGATTATCCTGTTCCAGTAAGCAAAGGCTGCCGTCCGGATTCTGGTGGCGCTTAAAATAAAATCTGGCTTTCTGCTGAAGCACTTGGGCAACGGCATCACAGGTCAGTCTGGCCAGAATTTTTACGTCGCTTTCTGTCAGCGGCTGGTCGAGTAAAAACACCTTGGGCAGGTCGTAAGGTGTAGCTTCGGCGTACACAATGGCCACGGGAAAGCGCTCGACGCGGCCGTTTGCCCGGACGAGAATATTACCGGCCGAAACAAAAAGGTTACCCAGTTCGTGGTGTTGCTGCTCATAGCTACTGGTAGAGGCCAGCTGGTCAGCCTCTGCGTACAGGATGTCCGGATGGCGCTCAAACCACTTACTCATGCGCAGCGCCCATAGGTTGCTTATCCAGACGGGTGCCCGGACGCGAGGAACTGACCGACGCGCTGCGCCCGCTGGCTTTGCCGCCATCCCCGCCGTCGTTGTCGTACCCGTAGGCCTCTACCAGTTCCTGGTCCGGAGTTACCGTCCAGTTGCCATCCGGGTGTATGTCTACAATAAATGACTCCCGGTTTTTGCCGGAATGCAGCACATTAGCCGGGTCGCTGACATGCTCCTTGTACAAGTCCATGGCATCATCATGCGGGTGGCTGTGACGGCTCTCATCCTGTGTGGGAGCGCTGACTATCACATACTCCGGTGCAATGGTTTCGATATGGGTTTCATACACGTCCTCGTCGTCGCCGTGAAACTTGAAGAACGTACGCGAGCCGTGGTGCACTGCGCTCAGCACATCGGCCTTAACCATCGTCTGATGGTAGGGCATAATGTGGTCTTCCCAAGCCACGCGGTCAGCATCGCCCGTTACAAGAATATGTCGGGCCGGGTTTCCATAGGAAAACCGGATAACGGCGCAGTGCTCGTGAATGCGACGGTCACGTTCCTTGTCCTCGCCTTCAGCAATGTCATCGCAAAGGTATTCGGCGGGCGATAACACCTGATAGGTAATATCCCCCAGCATTTTAGTCACGGTAGTAATACCATCAGACTTGCGAATCTTGTTAGTCGAGTTACTGCCAAAAAGCTTGTACTCATTGGCCGGGCCGATATCCTTGATTACCCGGCGCATTTCCTGATAAGCACCATCACTGTCTTTGCCAGGCTTATGCCCCGAGTGCCAGACTTCCTTGATGGGCGTGGCCTCGTGAATGACTTCAATACCCTCAGTGTGGTCGCGGTGCGGGTGCGTATTTATAAACACGTCGAGGCCGTCATCAAGCAGGTCTTTGAGCAGCTTTTCCGTATTGATGCCCCCGGCGCTACGGTCGATATTATTGTCCAGCAGCACGTAGCGAAATGCCGGCCCGTCCGGCACAGCCAGAATGGCCGCGTCGCCCTGCCCTACATAGAGAAAAACTACCCGGAACACGCCCACTGGCGGCACGATAACTTCTTTGGCTTTGGAAGGCATGAGCGAAATAAAATAAACAGTCAGGCAAAGTAACGTTCAAGTTGCGCGGAGACAATGGCTTTGCCATAAATTTTAGCTTTTTTTGCTAAAAAATACAGCAGCCTGGCTAAGGCCTGTATTGGGATAATGCGGTGTGGTGCGGTAAATCGTCTAGCTTCGCCGGCTGGTATCCAGCGCAAGCATATGAGTTGCCTGACCGCTTGGCTTAACCTGTTTCCGGTTGGTCAGCCGCCACAGAATTGAGAACCCCAGCTTTTTTTATGCATTTTGTCATTGATATCCTGAGCCTAGATAAGGCCGATGCCAGTATTATCTGGGCCCGTGACAGTACGCGGGATTACGTAGTCTTTTTAGATGCTGGAAAGAAGGCAGATGCCGGATTGGTCCTTGACCATTTTAACGCCTGTATAAAAGACGCCCTCGGGCCATCACCCTACCTGATTGCTGTCAACACGCACATGCATAGCGACCATTTGGGTGGAATGGAACAACTGCTAACGCAGCTTCACCAGCAAGGCAACAAGGTAGAGGCTGTTTACTTCAACAACCCGGTTGGTCCCTGGGGGAGCCGCCTGCTACTACGGGAAGTACAGCAGAAGACTCGTCTCCTCTTCTTCGCAGAATTCCGCCTCCAGGGACGGGCACAGTTTCTGGCCGAGTCATTAAAGCAAGCCAGCAGCCTCGAAAAGCAGTTGCAACATCTTGGCATTGCACACCGGAACGCTTTTGCTGGTACCACACTACTTCCGAAGCCTCATCAGGACCACTTACGCATTTTGGGACCAAGCCCAGCATTCTTTCAGCAAATGATGCAACAAGCCGGGCGGCAGTTATCTTGGAACCTCCTTCCAAGTCAACAACTTGCTGAGGCGGAAGCCATTATTGACCCTTGCCGCGCTATTGCCAATCGCCAAGACCCTTCGCACGATAACAAAGCCAGTGTGGTAATAGAACTGATAACAGCGCAGGGAGATAGATGCTTATTCACTGCCGATGCCAGTGAGCCCTCGTTTGCCGCTATAGAAAAGGGGAGTCATCAACTCAGCCACTACCACTTAGTACAATTGCCTCATCACGGCAGTCGCTACAATCTGAATGCTGCGCGGATGCAGAAGTTCGGAGCTGACAGGTTCTGGGTAGCAGCCCCCAATGACGGCATGCATCCGGGGCCGGATTTACTACGGTGCCTTGAGCAGACAGTCCCCGGCTGCGCCATTTACTCCACCGGTGACTTACCCCGTGGCTCTTGCCAGAGGTTTATCACGAACAGACTGGCCTTTACTCCGTGCACCAACGCCGCCCGACAAGAGGCACTGGGCCAGATGTCTTAACCAATACCAGCTAATCGGTTATTTACCAGTATTTTCAGCACAGATTTAGTATGACATTCGTTCGCCGCTTCGGTTTAGCTCTGTCCGGTGGTGGCTACCGGGCCGCCGCTTTTCACTTAGGCACGCTTAAAAAACTGCACGAACTGGAGCTGCTTTCCCGCATCGAAGTTATCTCAACCATTTCCGGAGGCTCCATTACCGGGGCGGCCTACTGCCTGCACGAGGGAAGTTTCGAGGAATTCCATGATGGTATGACAGCGGCGTTACTCCATTGTAACGTTATCAGCTATGCGCTACGCTCTTGGTCATTCGTGCGGTCTGTACTGCTGGTACTGGCTTTTCTCGCCTTGAGCGGTTTCCTGCTGTTTACCCGCTGGGCCCCGCTTGCCCTGCTTCCGCTGGCTGGCTTGTTTTATTTTGTGCTCCGGTTTCAATTTCGGCTGCTTCCCGTCAGCCAGGAAATAGAGAAGGCCTACGATACTTTTTTCTACCAGGGACGAACGCTGCAGCAGTTGCCTGAAAAGCCTGTGCTGGCGATTGGCAGCTCGAATCTGCAAACAGGTCGGCCCTTTACGTTTTCGCGGGATTCCATGGCCGACTCCACCTACACCTATGCCCCTCATCCGGTGCATTTTAATGGTGCCGATTTTCCAATAGCCCGGGCAGTAACCGCCTCCTCCTGTGTGCCGTTTGCTTTTACGCCCATCACCATTGACCCGAAATACTTTCGGGACCCGACTGATACCATCCATGCCCAGCCGCAGCTTATTGATGGCGGAGTGTATGATAATCAGGGCCTGCAGAAGCTCACGCAGGCGACCAGCCGCTACGAGTGCAACACCATCATCGTATCGGATGCCGGGGCTGGCCTGGGACCATTAGGCAGCCGTCCCTACCCAAATACGATAGCGCTGCTGCTCCGCACGGTAGATTTATTTATGAACCGTATCAAGAATTCGCAGATGATGACGCATCTGTTTCAGCGGGCAACAGACGACAGCAAATGTGTTGCCTATTTATCGCTTGGCTGGAAGCTGGAAAACAGCATTCCGGGATTTATCAGTAACCTGGCTCAGGGCAATATTCCGCCGTCAGTTGTAGCGGCCAGACAATTACGCCCTGAATGGGTAGCCAATCCGAGAGAACATCGCATTGCGCTGACAGAATATCTGGAGAAACAGCTAGACTACCCATCACTTGCAGCCCGCGACCTTACTACTGAAGAGTGGCAGGTAGTCTGCGGTATAGGTACTAACCTTACTCCGTTATCATCTATCCAGCTTGCTTTACTTAACCGCCACGCAGAAAACTTAACCGAAGTGCAAGTCAGGCTATACTGGCCTTTGGTTCTATAAATCAGCGCACCTTGACGAAGATTAAAATTTCTGACCTCCTGCTTAAAATGCAAACATGCCTTTTCAAGCTAAATGTTCGGGATATCTTCGGTTTGCACCGGCCAGTTTTTCGCTTCTTATCAGGTCTGGCTGCTAATTCTCCGGCCCAAATCAAGTGCTTCAAGCTGTCGCCGTTTCTCATGGACGGCAACGACACGCGGCAACTGCTGGTGGAATACAAGACCCGGCCGGTGTATATGCTGCACCCGGG
The DNA here is from genome assembly GCF_054776495.1 of Hymenobacter segetis. Lineage (NCBI taxonomy): Bacteria > Pseudomonadati > Bacteroidota > Cytophagia > Cytophagales > Hymenobacteraceae > Hymenobacter > Hymenobacter segetis. The sequence continues at coordinate 45,285 of NZ_BAAHBV010000005.1, forward strand.
CACGAAGCAGTGGGAGATGGAATACCTGGCCGATGTCATTGCCTACGACTTCCCAAGCTATGAATCCGCGCAGGCCCACTTGAGCGAGTGGAAGGAAATCTGGCAGGATTACCTGAATGAGCAATCCGCCTGAGATTGGTTTACAGCGCTACTTTTTGAATGACCACTTTCTGCCCGTCCAGTATGAAGGTGAAATGCGTCGTGGTTTGCTGGGTCAGTTTGGTGTTGCCGTAATGTATCTGCCGGTGGTGGTTAGCGCAGATGGTAATCAGATTTGCCAAGCCGAGGGCCCCCACTGATAGCTGTGAAACCGGCTCGACGTGGTGCGTTTCGACGTAAGGGGTGCCGTCCGGCTTGCGAAACCCGACGGGGCTCAGTCCCATGGCTTCACAAACCAGGCATTTGTGCTTGGTCAGCACTTTGACCTTGCTGGCAATGGCGCCCCGTTCGATAAAGGACGAAACCCGTTCTTTTAGCTGCGGGCGCAGCTGCTGCATTTTTTTCTCCAGGCAGGCAAGCGATTCCAAGCTGTCCGCATCCTGGTTACCCAGGAATCCGCGAAAATCTTCTGCATCAATCACCTCGTTGATGTAGCTCAGGTCATTCGGAAATTTCTTCAGCAGGTTGGTTAGCTTGGTGTTGTCCGGGTTTAGCCGGGCAGCCAGCAGCAGGACGTTGAAGACGTTGTCCGAATCCAGGTAATTAAACCCTTGCTGGGATATCAGCTTGCCCTCAGGCAGTAGCTTCTCCCGGACGACGCGTTCGTTATCGAGTACCACCGGGTTCTTGAAATAGATGATATCATCAAGATGAGAGCGTACGTTGCCGGCATCGTACTTCTCGAAAATCGGGTGCTCAGCTGTCCGCTCAAACCAACCGATTTCCGGAAAGCCGTAGATGCCCACAATGCATTTGCGGTTCTGGTTCTGGTAGTCGGAGCTTAAAAAGAATACCGCACACACATTCTTTGCCTTTTCCACGTCCGGTAACCGGCGCAGCATCGGCGTGTAGCCGATAAAGTTGCCATCCGCTTCAGCGGGATACAGTTCGTGCCCAAAGTTGATGCTTTCGTGGGTGTGTTGGTTATCCTTGACAAAATCGTACTTCGACTTTTTCAGGTCCGCGTCGGTCGGGTCAGCGGTCCAGTCGTTGCTGTTCCAGGCAATCGAAGCGAGAATGCCGTAATTTTTAATATGTTCCATCTCTGCAAAAAAGTGAGTACTGTGCTTTAAAAGCGGACTTTAAGAACGTGGTTAAAACCCCGGGTACCGCGCCCACCACTCCTCGTCCAGGGTAAAGCTGTCGCCTTTCACGCGGGTAAACAGGTCATCGGCCATGGCCAGGGTCAGCCCGGCCAGGTCGTGCCGGCTGCTCCACCCGCCCGGCCAGGCCGATTCGCCCAGGTGCGCGCCTAGCAAGGCACCCGTTAGCGCAGCCATGGAACGCCCACCCACCTGAGCGGCTTCCGTCAGGGCAGTTTCGGGCTTGTCCCGGAACTGCAGCGCGTGGTAGAGTGCGCCCATCAGGGCTGCCGGCGCAGTGCGTCCCGCCATAAACTGCCGAAAGTCCGCCGCGAGCAAATGTGTCGGCTTCCCGTGCAGCTGCAGTGCCATGTCCACCGCATACCGGCACAGGTCACCGCCTGCGGTGGCAGGCGGGAGCAGGTGGTACGCCACCCGGGCTGCTTCTTCCAACGAGGCCCCGTGCACCAGCTGTGCCACGGTCGCCGATGCCCAGCCGGCTGCCGCCTGGGCCACGGGATGCCCGTGTGTGTAGGCGGTTACTTTGGCTGCCTGCTCCATGGCGTACGCTGTGGAGTGAAAATGGAAGAGGCCAAACGGCACCACCCTCACGAGCGGGTCCGCGCCCATGCTCATATTAGGCACGGCTTCCGGGGGATAATACCGGGAAGTCGTCAAGGCCTTCCAGGTAGTAGGGGCCGGCTTACGGGAATGCTTCAGGGGCACCTGCCGGCTGAGCCAGCCCGAAGTCACCTTTTCCGGATTGTACCCTCCGGGAGGGGTAGCGCCTTGCGTGCCAAGCCAGCGCAGCCAGCTTTCCCAGACAATCTGCGGCTCGGCCCCGCCAATGCCTTTCTGTACGCTGCGGTGCTCTGCCCGCAGCAGGCCTTCCGCCGTGAACAGCATCAGCTGTGTGACAGCCGTGGCCTGCGCGGGAATTCCCGTAGGAGCAGCCTGCGCCGCCAGGGCGTCCCCATATGTAGCACCTAATAGGCTGCCGCGGTAACGGTCCCGCAGGTCCAGCGGCCGGCCCGGCTGTGTGGTATCGCCCCACTTCTGGAATTGCTTCCGGCCATAATAAGAATGGGCGCTTGGCTCGGGCAGCTCCTGCGGCAACGCATGCGCACCGGGCTGGTCAATGGCCCACGTCACGCAATGCAGCAGCCCACCGTCCTTAGCCAGCTCTGCCACATTCAACGGAACCACCCGGCATCCAGGGAACAACCGCTCGGTCTGGTACACCGCCGCTTCGTCCGAAGGCAGGTCAAAGACGGGCAGCAGCACCAGCGGCCCTACCCGCACAAAATTGATGTAGGCACCCACCGCCGATGAATAGCTGCCTGCCTGGGGAAAGTAGGGAAACGGGATACAGGTCAGGCCGGCATTACTCAGCACACTGGCCAGCTGCTGCCCTAGCTGGGCTTCCTTGCCCCGATAGTCGTTGATGAGCACGGTTCGCTCGTCCAAGTATTGCACCATGCCGTCGGCATGCCCGGTGAAATCGTGCGGGTCGGCCGGAATAATAATCAACTCTCCCCGCAAGGCCTCACTGAGCTGCTCTCGCACCCGGGCGGGCGGCACACCGGGGTTTTCAGAAAAGACCCGGTCGGTAACAATAACCTTCTGTCCTACCCGCACCACGTTGCCTCCGTCAAGACGCAGTGGATTCAGTGTGGCACCCGGCAGAGGCAATGCGGCCAATACCGGGGTGGCATCAGTGCGCTTATTAGCGTACTTCTTAAATTTCAGATAGGACGGGTCGTAGCGAAACTGCACAAATTCCGTCCGGCTCACCTGCACCGGCATATAGTCGACAGCCCAGATGTCTTTGGTCTGGGTCAGCAACTGATAAGGAATTGCGTGTTCCTCCAGTACCGGTGTCAGCTGCTGCCAAAGCCGTGGAGCCGCCGCAGGCAGCAGTTCGGAAAAATAGAGGGTATTAACTGGGGAAAGGTGGACCATATTTACAGCATACAGTTTTTAATACAGTTAACGAATGCGCCCGCATGCGCTATTCGCCTTCCAACTCGATATTGTTCAGATTCAGCAATGAATCGCAGGTCTGCTCGACGTTATTCAGAAGTTGCGTCAGCAACTGCACGTTAGCATCTTCACATCCCTCGAACATCTCTTTGGAAAAAGTGACCTGCTCCCCAACGGTAATGGTGTCAGACCACTCTTTCAGTTCCCCGGTGATGGCGACCTAGAAGACGGCATTGAAAAGTCGCTCGCGAATGTTGAACAAGGCAGATGCTGCCTGCTGCAGGCTTTCCTTATATGCGGTTGAGTCCATAAACAGGAGCCGGCGAAGCAAGGCCGGCAAGTTAGCCCTACAGGTTTTTAAATTCCTCCATCATGCGGTCGTACTCGCCCGGCAAGTACAAGGCCCGCAACTCCTCGTCGGTGGCGATGTAGTTATCCGGCTCGGGCAGATGCAGGTTGATGATGTCGCGGTCAAGTTCCTTATCGGAGATGTTGTAATTTAATCCGGGAGGAACAGCCGACTTTTCATCCGAGTCAGGGTTCAGACACATATATAAGAAGGCGTGGTAAGGGGCACGTGATGAAAAAAGCAGTGGTCAGTAAGGAGCGCAATCTACGTTGCGAGCAGGACACTAACGCTACTTATGCTGGTCAAGCAAAATCAGCACTTTAGGTATCATAACTCTTCCTTATGATACCTAACGGGCACCAAAGGCTTCAGTCTTGTTCGTCAGATAACAGGTATCGATTAGTGTGGCTTAGCACTACCAAACAAAGAAGCCCAACCTTACTATGGTTGGGCTTCTTTGCTTCTCCTGTCTGCATTATCGCTAGTGGCTCAGCTACCTGCTATTACAGATTCTCAGTAATGAATTCAATGATGCTTGCTTTACGGGCAGTAATCATTTCTTTACTCCACACGTTGGATTCCGCGCTAAGGTCCTGAATCTCCCGTTGCTGCGCCGTGTGCGTGTAGGAAGCCCGCTTGTCCAGAAACGGACTGTTCCCAACCGAGCAGTTATGGGACTTGGATAACAGCAGGTAGTTGCCCAAGCAGTCGATATACTGGTTTCTGAATTCCTCGTCGTATGCCGGGTACCCCGCGGCTACTGGTTCCCCTTTGGTTGGCGTCTGGGGCGCAATGTGCTCCAGTTCCGGGCGGGTAACGGCATCGAAGCGGGAAAGGGCATACCCGCTTTTGCCCTTGCCCAGCAAGTGATTTTCGTACTTCCACAACAGGAACCGGGCAGTGGCCGGGTGCAGCCAGCCTTGCAGGGCCTTGTCCAGTTCCACTCTATTCCAATAGGCGTACCACCACTCAGTGGTCGTTTTCAAATAATTGACCCGCTTGACAATCGGTTCGATGCTGGGGGTATCCTCCGTGAAGTCCGAATACACATCATTCAGACGAGAAGTTAAATCGGCCCGCGTACCAATTACCCGGCTCCGGAGCACCACGGATTCCAACGAGGTGCACAATTGGCAGATGCTCTCAATGGGCAATCTGAACGTGTAGGCTTTGATGATGAAGGGGATGGCCAGGCTATATCCGCCAAGGGCTACCAGTGAATGAATCGCATGGTGCTCGGGCTCATCGTGTCTAAAGAAGGTCGTCAGGTGCCGAAAACTCGTGTCCAAGGCTTGAGTAAAGGCTTTGACAAAGGGTACGGGGTCGGCAACCGCCAGCTTCTTATTGATTCTATCGAGCGCGTTGCTTTCCGATAAGGAATTGAAAAACACTTGGAAGGTGTACCCCAACACATCATCCTCCTTGATAGTCCCTTCAATAGAGGAGATGGACTTGTAGATATTCTCGAACCGCGTCTTTATCTCGTCGATGAGACTATTCTTGGCTTCCCCGCCTTGCAAGTGCACGGCAAACATGAACTGCGCTTTGATAATCTCCAGATTCGAGGGCTTTTTTCCCCGGTTGTTCTGAAAGATGAACATTTGAATCGCTTCCGATTCGTCCCGCACCGGGTGGGTGGTGCAGGTGGCCGCACTGATGGTGTCCAGCATCTTCACCAGATAGCTCTCGTCTTTCTCAGCCAGGACATTGGTAAAGAAGTCGAATGCGGCTACGATGCGTTTGGCAGAAGTGGTTTGCAGGCCGCGGTTATCCTTCCGCTCCTAGTTGATAACATAGTCTTTGAATAGCTGCCGGTCGTAATCGACGGTTTCAAAGCGGTAGGTCGAGTTCCGCTTTACCATGTCTTCCTTGGCCTCAATTTCCGGGTCAGTTAACTTCCGAATTGCTTTCAAGCGGGTAAAAAGGGCGGAAAGAAAGATAACGAGCGTGGTAAGCCGCTGCTGCCCGTCAATCACCGCGAAGTCCTCCTTAGTTATCTCTTCAAACAGGAAGTGCCCGAAGTAGTAAGGGGTCTTTGCCGAGCTGGTGTTGTATTGCTCTAAGTCGCGCAGAAACACATTCACCTGTTTGGTGGAATTCTCCTTTTTCGCCTCGGTGTCCCAGGAGTAAGCGCGCTGGTAAGTTGGAACGACAATTTTGTTGCCGGCCAGCATTTTCTTGATGGTACTTGATGCTTCCATGTAATGGGGATTATGTTGTTTGTAAGGTGATGGTTTAGGGTCGTAGGCTACAGGCTGGTTGCTGCCCGCTACAAGGGTACGGCCTTCATAGCGGTGGCATGAATCTGTTTTATCTGCTTCCGCAGCGACACCGGGGCCAATACCTGCACCTGGTCTCCAAGCGAAAGGAGTTCCATCAGCAGGTCGTGGGTATTGTACAAGGTGAGCTGCAGCAGTAGCTCCTCGTCCGTATCCACCAGTATCCGTTGTGAAGAGTGGAGGGGAAACGACTTGAGATACTGACCCTGTGTAGGTTCCAGCGCCAAGACAATTTCGGCCGGGGGCTCGTGGTCTGGGCGGATAATGCCAAAGCTGTGGGCGTAGTAAGTATCGGGCTCAAAGTCGGCAGGGGGTTCAAATGAATGAGCAGTTGATTCCAGGGCCCGGATGCGGTCGAGCCCAAAGCACCGCAGCCCCTGGCGGGCCGGCTCGTGCGCCAGCAGGTACCACCGGCCTTTGAATTCTTTAAGCAGCAAGGGCGAAACGGTCCGATGGGTGGGCGCTTCTTCCCAAAACTTGTGGTACTGAAACACTACCTGCCGGCGTAGCTGCACGGCGCGTAGCAACGGTTGCAACCATTCCGTGCCCAGGGGCCGACGGGATTCCCACTGCACAAACGGGCTCAGGGCCGTCGGGAGCCGCAGGAACTCCTGCAGCTCAAAGGCATCGAGCAGCCGCTGGTAGCCTTCCGGCAACGGGTCTGCGGTGACAATCACGTAGCCGCCGGCTTGCCGGTCATGCCCAATGTTGACGCCAAAGCGCTCGGCAATTTGGGGCAAGTCCCGCTGCAGGGTGCGCTGCGAATAGTTAGCGGCCAGGTCCCGCAGCGAGGTCTGCTCCAACAGGTAGTCGCGCAACTCCTCAAAAGGCACCGCCCGCTTGAGGTGCTGCAGGCGCAGGACCACTAATAAGTGACGAAGAAAATGGGCGTGGGTAGTCACAGAGCAGAGTAGTTGCTCCCGTTCGTCCAGGATTTCAACCGGATACGCTGCCCAATTTCATCTCCTGAAGTAGAAGGCAAACGGACGGTACCTGCTCTCCTGAAGAAGCGTAAGCAAGGTGCAAGGTAAGGATTAGTGGTGGCTGACAAACACCTGCTATGATGGAGGGCCGGCCTTATTTTCGTGGTCATACAGCGCCATTGACATACTCTCCTGCACCCACAGCAACCCCCACCGCTCGAACTTGTCGGTTTCCGCTCCATAGTAGCGCTGTGCCCCCTGCCAGCCGTGTTTCCCGGCCTCGACCAGTTCAGCCAGGCTTAGGCCCCGCCCCCGGAAGCGGCCGGCGACGGAAATCAGGAGCATGTTGGTGCCAAGTGGCAGGCCGGGAGGCACCGGAGCGTTTAGCACTTCCTGCCTGGCTTGCCGGTCCTCCTCGGTCTGACATTCCAGTTTTGCAATGCGTAGCGGTCGTAGCATGGGGTTACTCAAAAAGAAAGGGTGGTCTTACTGCCGACTGACGAGCATCATCACCTGGATGCTTTCGCCGAGGGCCGGATTGAGACCGTGCCCAAAAACGACTTCGGCTTGGTCCCCGGCCTGGCTCATTACGTACTCCAAGAGGTAGGTAAGCTCGTCCATCTCCAGTTCCGTCGCCGTTCCGCTTTGGATGGCCAGTAAAATCCGGTGGGCTGGCAGTGTATCATCGCCAAGCAGGGTGGAACCATCCCACAGTTGCTGCCCGACTACTGCGACGCGGTTGTGGCCTTTCCCGGTTGCCATGCCGAATTGAATGGAGTTGGCTCCGGCCAGCACGGTCCAAATGTCCTGATGGTCCACTTTGATATCCCCAGTATCCGCCAAAATGAGCTGCAAGACGATCAACAGGCCGGCATTTGTGACCGGCGTCAATGCCTGCACGGCTGGTACATCGGCACATTCTTGTAGCCAGAACGTGAACAGGGCATCCGCTTGAGCTGGGCCGCTGGCAAAGGGTGGGATGAGTGGGATTTGCATGGGTATTAGAGCCAATTTTAAACGAAGGTGCAGGCGGACGACGACAGAACGTGTCGTCCTCATCCGAGCCGAAAATTTGCTGCCGGGGCTAAGCTAAATGTTCGGGATATCTTCGATTTGCACGGAACGATTTTTTGCCACTTATTAGGACCGGCTGCTAATTCCTCAGCCCTGCTTACATGACGGCTCAATCCCTTTCAGACCCCCACAGCGAGTTTGATGCGTTGCTGAACGAGTATCATCAGCGGTTCCCCGATGCCGTGAGCCCGGCAACCTACATGATGAGCTTTGGCCCGGAACAACTCTGCACCATTTTGCGCAAAGCCAATGGACAGGAAATTGTGTTCAGCTACCCCGACCAGGACCAAGGGGTACTGGATGGCTGTATCTATTACTATAAGGAAGCGCCGGGCATTGCCCTCACGTTGCAGGAACTGTTGCATCATCGCCGACTGCCCCGTCATAGCCGGGTGAAACTGGTCCGCCACCGGGACACGACGGGAGGGGTCGATGTGTATGCCCTGTACCGCGACGAACCAGAAAAATTCCTGGCTTATCAGCGCCGGCAGAAAAAAGAGGTGTTCAAAAACTGTGAATACCTCGTTTCCTTTTTAGGCGAAGACGGGCGACGGGCACGCTTTGTTGGTGTTTATGCCGTCGGCCCGGTGGAAGCGATGGGCCAAGATGCGCTCGACTACACGTTAACCGAAATGCGCGGGTACGAGGACCTCAAAGAGCGGGTCATTATTGACTGGGGCAAAGGCAATGAACGCAACTGGCACATGATGATGCGCGATACGGCCCCTAAAACGGTCCTGGAAATTCAGGCGCGGCCTTTCAGTCTGCCGTTTACCGATTACTTGGATTTTACCATCACTTTTGCGCAGCTCCGAACTTTGGTGAAAAGCCAGTCTCCACGGGATGAGTGGTGCCGGATGCTTAGCGCCGTGGCCGGCATCTACCTTATTCTGGACAAATCCAGCGGCAAGCAATACATTGGCTCGGCTTCCGGGACGGAAGGCATTTGGGGGCGCTGGAGGGAGTACGTCACTTCAGCAGGAACCGGGGGCAATGTGGAACTCGTCAAATTAATGGAAGCCGACCCATCTCACGCCCGGCATTTCCAATTTACTGTCCTCATGACGTTACCCAAAACCATGACCCGGTTAGAAGTTGAAAGACGTGAATACCTTTTTATGAAAAAGCTCGGCTCCCGCGCTTACGGCCTGAACCAGAAAGCATCCCATGAACAATAAGGCAACCATTACCACGCACGCGGGTCTGACACTCGACCTAGCGCAAATCAAGTGCTTCAAATTGTCGCCGTTTCTTATCGACGACAACGACACGCGGCAACTGGTGGTGGAATACAAGACCCGGCCGGTTTACGTGCTGCACCCGGGCACGAAGCAATGGGAGAAGGAATACTTGGCCGACGTCATAACCTATGACTTCCCAAGCCATGAATCAGCGCAAGCGTATTTGAGCGAATGGAAAGAAATCTGGCAAGACTACCTCGATGAGCAGGGTTAGAAAGGCTCAGTCAATTTCCAGAGATTAGGGATGATAATCATTAATTATCATCCCTAATCTTTTCGTACTTTTACCCGGCCGATTTTCACCAATCCAGCCGCGCACGGGAGTCCGTGAGCACGACGCCGGACACTCTCTCACGCCTGTACCCATGAACGAACAAAAGGGAAAGAAAGAGCAAGTAGCCGTCGTGCCGGCCTCATCGCTGGCCGAGATGGGCGAAGCCCTGGCCGCGCACGTCGGCCGCTACTTTGTCGAGGGGCTGCACGGCGCGGACAACACGCGCCTGGCGTACTCGGCCGACCTGAAAAGCTTCGAGGCCTACTGCGAAGCCAACGCCCTGACGCCGTACCCGGCCGACGCAGCGACCCTGGCGGCTTACATTGCCCACTTGGCCGACCTGCCCCGCAAGCTGGCCACCATCCGCCGGCACCTGGCCGCCATCCAAAAGAAGCACGAGTTGCACGGCCATCCGTCGGCCGTGGGCTCCAAGCCGGTCGAGACCGTGCTGCGCGGCATCGGACGCGTCGTGGGCAAAAAGCAGAAGCAAGCGCCGGCCTTTACCGTCGAGGCCCTGAAGCAGGCCATCCGCGGGCTGGACCTGACCACACCGGTTGGCTTGCGGGACCGGGCCATTCTGCTGCTCGGCTTCGCGGGGGCATTCCGGCGTTCGGAACTGGTGGCCCTCAACGTCGAGGCGCTGGAATACAAAAACGGGGCACTGGTGCTGCACCTGGAGAAAAGCAAAACCAACCAGCAGGGCGAAACCGAAGACAAAGCGGTGTTCTACGCGCCGACCCCGCTGTTCTGTCCGATTCGCGCCTGCGAGGAATGGGTGGCGGTGCTCGGCCGCACGTCCGGGCCGCTATTCGTGTCGATGGTGCGCGCAAAGCCGGGGCAGCCGGGCCGGCCGGGCACCCGCCGCCTGACCGATGGCCGGCTAAACAACGTGGTCAAGACGCACCTGGGCGACCAGTACTCAGCCCACTCGCTGCGGGCTTCCTTTATCACGGTTGCCGTGCTCAACGGCCAGTCCAATAACTTTATCAAAAACCAGACAAAGCAGAAGACTGACGAAATGATTAGCCGGTATACCCGCCTTACGGATGTTATTGCATATAATGCTGCTCAAGCCCTAGGCTTGTAATCGTTTTTGTCCAGACCCTGAGTCCTCAAAGCATTATTCATAGTACGCCATCAGCCTCTGATGCTGCTTGAAGTTAAATGCACTGACACATTGAGACCAATTAAACCACAAACCGGATTTGACCATGCAGACAACAGCCAACATTCCGACTCTCTTCAATCAGGCTCTTGCAGAGTATGTATCCAATATCAGTACACAATATCCTGAAGCTGAATTTTATAAAGAGAAGAAGCGGGATAGTGGACGCGGTGAAGGACCTACGCTCATGCTCACAGTTTGTGAGCATGATGAAATTCTGGAGGAAGAGACTTTCTTTTATGCCAATCAATCCGAACTTGACGAGGATTTGAATAATCTAATTTTCTATCTGGATTTCGATTAATAACGGTACCGCTTACCGCGATTCCGAAAGCTTTTGCTTGACATCGTCATAACACACTACTATCACCCCAACACGTATCATGGCTGAACCATCCGGTCACCAAGTTCAATTTAAGCCAAAAGCTAACCTTCTGATACTTTTAGGAGAGGAACTCATAAAGAGTCCTGTCATGGCTATTTATGAGCTTATAAAGAACAGTTATGATGCTGATGCCACTGAGGTAAAGATTGAATTTAACAACGTTGAGGACCCACAAAAAGCTCAGATAGTAATAACAGACAATGGCACAGGAATAAATGAGGCAGTGCTAACCAGTGTTTGGTTTGAGCCAGGAACTGATTTCCGCAAACCATTGCAGGATGATGGAACAAGAAAGGCCAATCTGAGCCCTGTATTCAAAAGAGTCCCAATGGGTGAAAAAGGCGTGGGACGATTTGCCGTTCATAAGCTCAGTAACCTCATAAAACTTAAAACCAGACCTGCTGAAGTCACCCCGGGCAAAAGTGGAGCTACCGCTAACGTAAATCTCTTGGACTATGAATTACATGTAGAAATAGACTGGCGCTCATTCTCCTCCCAAAAATACCTTGACGAAGTTGCTATCTCTTGGAAGAAAGTAACTGCCCCTGAGTCATTTCACTTTAAAAAGTCTCCCGGCACATACATCGAGCTGAATGACTTAAAAGAGACGTGGACGAAGGGGATGGCTAGGCAACTCAAGCGAAGCACTGTATCCATGCTTTCGCCCAAAAACGAGGAGAAGGAATTTAGCATAGCCCTCAATTTCCATAACGACTGGCTGAAGGCTCTGCCAAGCGTAAACCAGGTACTGGATGCCGCGCCATATAAACTCACGGCCGCGCTGGACCCGCAGTACAACCTGACTTTTGACTACCACTTCTCTCTGCAAAACAACACTGCGCTCGGGCACAGGGATATTGACGGGAAAAGCAAGGACGCGGTAATCCGGAGTAAGTACAAGAGAAATATCAGGGAGGAACTGAAACAGTCTGTGCGAAACTTCTTCGCTAAAAACAAGGAGATTGCTGCAGAAGAAATAGAGGCTCATACCGAAGCGCTTTTGAATAGGTCGGCTTCGTTTGGCACTTTAAAACTGGAGGTTTATTCCTACGACCTCGATGCTCAATCCCTGCGGGATACAATGCCTGAACCTACCCTGATTAAGGACCTGTTAAAAGAACAGTCAGGCATCCGGGTTTTTAAAGGTGACCTGCGCGTTTACGATTATGGTGAGCCAGGAAATGACTGGCTGGGTTTTGACCTCAAGCGGGTTCAGAATAAAGAGTGGTTCTCCAACAATCAGGTGATAGGTTTCATTTACTTGGACCCTGCGCAATCCGGAGTGCTTGTTGAAAAAACGAACAGAGAAGGTTTTATCGCTAATGCAGCCTTCGAAAAATTCATCCTCTGCCTAGAATTCATCTTTAATGATTTTAAAGTTGAACGTTCAGTTGACCGCAGAAAATGGCTTAAGTTTAACCATAAAGAGAGCCCTAACTCTTTCGAGGGCAACATCAAAAGCTTTAAAGAACTGGTTGAGAGCGCTGTTATTCCGAATGCCCAAGAAAAGAAAAGGATTTTATCGGAAGTAAGTGCTCTTGAGAAAAGGTACCAGCAGGATAAGACAGCTCTCCTGATTCCTGCTGGTGTTGGTATGACAGCTTCTTTTGCCATTCATGAGATTGAAAAGCTTGTTCCAAGATTACATGATAGCGTCAGAGAGAATCCCCTCGATTCGATAAAGCTGAAAAGCTTGGTTAACGAGTTAACTGACTACGTAAACGGAATTCTATCAATTTTAAGAAAGGGCGGCATCAAAAATATTCTGCTCGCTGAGACAGTTGAGCAGGCCGTAAAAAATTATGAATTGCGGCTGCAGATGAGAAAGGTCAACGTCAGCGTGCATGTCGACCCGGGAATCAGCGAAATCAGGTGTGACAAGCGCCTGCTGATAACGATGTTGATGAATCTCATCGATAACAGCATCCACTGGCTGGAAACAGTGTATAAGCCGAACAAAGGAATTTATATATCCGCGACCAAGTCGAAGGATGGCGTCTCCATCGTAGTGGCTGACAACGGCCCTGGGTTTAAAGACAACATCGAGGACATCGTGCGACCATTCTTTAGTAGAAAGGATGGGGGAATCGGCATTGGCATGTACATGATAGACACAGCCATGATGCAGTTCGGAAAGCTTAACATCATCTACGACAAGGAAGAACTGCTTGAGAGGAATATTCCGGCCATGTATAATGGCGCAGCGGTCGAGTTACTCTTTAATAAATTCTAGTATGCTACTCTTCGAGAAACTTCAGGGAACTCAGGTGGCACTGATTGATGACATGCCGGCTGACGCATTGCCCATTCAGACGGCTTTTGGAAGGAAGCTTATAAAAGCAGAATTCTTCGAGGTTAATCTGGAGGAAATGCAGGCTCCGCCACATCCCATCGAGAGCATAGAACTGGTATTTCTTGACCTGCACTATGACCCTAATATTGGCCTGCCGTTTGACCCATACAGGTGCGCCCAAAGCATCAGGAATATCGTTCCTGAAGGCAAGAGATACATTCTGGTTGTATGGTCCAGAGACACCAATAAGGCGCAGGATGTGATTGATATTCTGGATGATATAAACCGCACACCAACTCAGGTACACCTGAAATCAAAAGAACAGTTCTCTCTTGCTGGTGGGGCCTACGATGTTGAAAGGTTACTCGCAGAGTTGAATTTCGAGATAGGCACGCCTTCGACCACGGAGAGTTTTTACGGGCAGATAATCGAAGTAAAAAAGCAATCTGTATTGGTCGATTGCTTGGTCAACGAGGAAGAGAAAAAATTCCAACGAAGGAGATTCGACTTGGAGCCCTTGGAAGGCGCAGTGACCCTGGAAGAAGGAGGTTACATGTTCATCAGAGTTATTACCAAGCCAGGAAGTAAGGTGTTTGAGTTTTCAAATACCAAATCCGATAAACTGGCCACTCTCTTCTCAAAAGAGGGTTATTTTGATGACGTAGACGAAAGCATATTTAAAGAGGAATAATGGTCTCTTTAACTTTTAAGGATGTTGGCCAAGGCGACTCAATCATACTCGAATGGCTTGACGGCAGCGAGAAGCGGATAGGGGTTATCGACTGCAACAAGAAAGAGGACAGCAACCCTGTACTCAAACACCTCATTGATGGAGGCTACGACAGAATAGAATTTCTGATACTATCTCACCCCCACGAGGACCATTATTCCGGCTTTATTGAGCTTTTTGAGCATTGCCTGAAAGAACAGATTCCGATTGGGTGGTTTGGCCACACGGTCTTCCACCTGAACAAGGATTACTGGAAGTTTTTCGAGCCAACTCCCGGTCCTGTTCAGGAACTGGGCAAAATTGTGAAACTCCTCCCTGCCCTGCGTTCACAGGGTTTATTGGGTAAAATCTGCCAGCTTATGGAAGGATGGCAAAGGCAGCTCACACCAAATCTGGCGATTAAGACACTCTCGCCGGCCCATCTGGAGGGGGAAGCTTATAACCGGCTTGTCAGACTGGACTCCAGTTCCAATCCCAAGGAAGCCAGCCAAGCAGCAAACATGCTTTCGACTGTGTTGCTCATTACCATCAACAGTTTTAATATTTTGCTGACTGCAGATGCCGTCACCTCAACACTGAAGCGACTCAACAGCGACCCGGAACTGGAAGGCATAGCATATTCGATTGTCCAAGCCCCCCACCACGGTTCCAAGAAGAATTATTCAGGCAGGTTCTGGAAGGGGCTGGCAGCTGAAGCCGGGAGGAAAGCCGTGATTTCGTCCGGTCATCACGACGGCTACCGCCATCCACATCTTCAGGTGCTCACTAAACTTCAAAAGCTCGGCTTCACAATTCACGCCACAAACATCGAATACGGAATGGAGAAATTCGTTGAAGCCATGCGTAAGACCATTGTGCTGGATATGGTAAGTGTGCTGGACGACAAAGGCGGCGACAAAACGTTTGACTTTACTGGTAGCTGTATGGTCCGCGAAATCAATGTCTAGGCTGGCTTGGCCGGAACGACCAGAGAGACCGTATCTTCAAATGCCCATAAACAAACCCTCAAACTTGGTGGATAGTACAAGTGTACTACCGCCTTGAGGCCGAGTGGATGTGCGATGTAACCGCCAGCGCCAAGGGAACAAACAAGACCTATCCTATTCCCCTATACCTATGCCCGGCCACGGCAGCCCAGCGCCACCTGTCGCGCCCTCAGCGGAAAGCCGAGCTTCAGTCAGTTGAGAAACACGAACGACAATGCATAGACCGAAGCCGGGTGAGACACGCTCATAACAGAACTGCTACCTAACAGCATCCCTTTCCCTGAATAAAGGAGGCTTGGCTAAGGTTAGTCCATCACCCTGAAGCCTTCATCAGCTTCCACCTCTGAACTCTGTCTTGGGTAACCATCTGCCCCAGCAAGTTGAAGAATAGCTAAAAACTGCCATACCTTAGCTAATTGGCTGTCCATAATAGACCAACCAACTAAACAGTCTTCACAAATAATCGAGCGCATATGCAAGCCGAAATATTAGATACGAGAGTTGAAGGCTCTACAATGTGTTATTTAATAAAAGCCTCTTTGTTTGATTATATAAACAGCCTTCCAGAGAATTACCAAGAGTATAAGATTCAGCGTGGAATAGTATCGAATATATACTTGGACTCGTTGATTAATACTGTATTAAAGGGGAGCCATATTCCCCCAATTGTATTGACTGTTAGCAGTACAAAAGAGAATCCTCCGCAATGCGGCACTGTTAACATTGCTGCTTTTCGAATACTTGATGGACTACAACGCACGTATAGGCTGCATATGATATGGAAAACTATAATGTTAGCTAAAGAGCAGCTGAGTGCCAGCAGAGACATACTTGAGCTTAACCGTTATCAGATGTCGAAGAGGTACTCTAAGGAGCTTACGAACATAAACTCCAGTACGAAGATATTATTTGATATAGTACAGGATTTCAAGCAAAAGAGACCATCAGGAGATATTGAACAATCATTTAAGGACAACTATCAATGGTTTGAAGTCTGGTACAATCTGTCTCCGGATGAAGAAGTGAATAAAATGCTTATTCTAAATGCTGGACATAAGCCAGTTAAAATTAAGCATCAACTGGAGTTGATTTTTTTAAACATTTTACCGGTTTTTGAAAACATCAATATTGGCAGATTTCATCTTGTTAGAGAACGAGAAACCAGTTCAATTCATTACGGCAAAGAAAGGTCAAGGGGCGAGTTTTTGTTCTCACATTTAATATCAGCATTACTATCTTTCAGAGTAGGGCAACCTGTCACAACAAACTCAACACTCATTCTAAAATCTCAGAATGAAGATTTTGCGACCGAAATTGATTCGAAGTTGCTGAGTTATGAATTCTTGGTGCGCTATATTAATTCTGTTCTTGAAATAGAATCCAGCTTACTGGCTAATTATGATATTGAAGGGATAAAATGGATTGGAAGAGAAGTTGTTCTGTCCGGTATCTATGGAGCAATTGGCAAGTCAATAGGAATACACAATATTCACATTGAGAACATTGATTCCGCATTTGAAGGTGCTGTAGACTTATTACTCACGAATATCCGCAGATTGAATATTCACGAGTTCGAAACAGAACGTAACAGCTTAGATTTGGCAAAAGTGAATATCGGAACAGCTAATAAAAACGCTGTTTTTAGAGGGGTTTTACACGTGCTAAGTAGCCGGAATAGTGGAGGCATTTCATGGGTTGAATTCTTCAAAGGCTCCACAAATGAATAGAACGGATATCATCTTTGACAACCTTCTTGGCTTCTTACAGAGTCTGAATGACGAGCCATCAATCGAAGCTTTTGTTGGAACCTTAAACTCGGCAGATGAGGAGAGATTTGTGGAAATCAGCGAACAGCTTAGTACAATAATAACTAATCTCACTCTCGCTAAAGAAAATCAAGTATTTCCTGCGGACTACCCGAATATACTGGCTATTATTGCCATACTTGAATCCGATTTTCCTTTGTATCAAATACTTAATCTAAACGAAATTCGATTTATTACAATAATATCTAATCTACTCGCGAATGAGTCATTTAACCTAACCGACCCGAATCCAGTTAACTATACTGTTAATTTTGATATTGGTCGAGCCTTAGAGCTTGATTCAACCATAATACCATTTTTTCATTTTTACAACAGCAGTCATTTTGACGAGTCAATTTTTGTTATTGATTTCAGCAATCCATCCGGATTTCATGACTATATAACGCAAAACACAATCCCTGAGTCACTGTATCTTGTTTTATTATCTAAACTTGCAGCAGGGTCGATAAATGAAAAAAGGAAATACATATTGGCAAAAAACGGAAGTTTTGCTAGTATGCCAAGTACAATCGCTGGGGTCCTTATGCATTACGTTTCAGCTGGATTACCTTTCCATAGCCCCAAGAACTATACTTCAGCTACATCCAATCCATGGCGGGATAACATCTCCATCTCGAATAAATATCAGCAGTTCAACAACGTTCTATACGTATTGAGTGAATACAGTCATAATAAAGAGATTTTATCTAAATATTTGCTTATATACCATGTTATTGAAGAATTTATGTATAAATCATTACTAGTGAAGATGGAGAGCATTAATAATGGAAGAATGTTTTCGATGAGAGATTTTAGTACAATGAACAAAAAAATTGCAGAAAGCGAACTGGTAGCGTTAAAAGATTTTTTAGCTGATGTCAATGCTTTGCCATATGCAGGCGGCTTTGTTGCCGACCTGATTTACTCGAAGTGGAGCACGTTTGTTAGTGGGCTGAATCCTTCTCAAACATCTGATGTCGAATCTGTAATGAATGCGCTTGCTGTATCTAAAAATGGTTTTACAATTAGCGCTGTCAATAATGTTGCTAAATTGAAGGAAGTATTGCCAAAAATGGTATACATGATACGAAACGCTATTGTGCATAACAAAGCGACTGAATTTCACTTAACTTATATATCGCTTAGTGATGCGATGTATAAATTGATAAATGAATTCATGATGCCTTTTTTGGAAGAGGCTATATTTTACATTACGACTAACCCAAACACAAGCCTAGTTTGGTTCATACATAGTGAATTAGCTCTTTGGGACAACAACTAGCCACTTAGTTGCATTACATTTTCTACGTTGTTAGTACAGGAAGAACATACCCGTTACGAACTACACTATTCTGTAAATACCATACTTTGCCTTTGACCGAATCGCTGAGCCTCAATTCCCCTTTCTTTATTTTGATAAGGAAGCCTGCATCCTCTGCTTTGAGCTTCCTGTTCGATTTTTCCCAATCAACCAGATGCTCAACATCCTGCATGGTTATGATTCTACGGGGCGCAGTAGTGGTGGCTGATACAGTCTGTTCAGCATACAGCTCTTCAAGCAGCTGCGGATTTTTCTCCAGCACCAAGTCGACAACAGACCTGCCATTTTCAACTTCGCTATCCGTAAGAGGACGTTTTTTATTGATGCTTAGGGCGATTGCAGCACATTTTCCGCGTTTATGCGGTGTCAGCAGGTCAGTCTGACGACCCCATTGCTCAATGATTTCCCATGCCTTTGCCCCAAGGGAGCGAAGTGACTCTTCCTCCTGCCGGCGCTCCTCAGCTGCCAGTTCATCGTTGTTCTGACTGTAGCGTTTCTTTTGCTGCTGTGGGTCCGCAAAGTCATCTGCCAGCAGGTTGAGCATCTTCTGGCGACTGTCGCTGGTCGGGGCTTTGGTAAGCAGCAGCTTCCAGTAATCCTCCTGCTTGGCCCGTTCACTTACTAGTTTTCCACCGGCATTGTCCAGCAGGAATTTGTCGACCACGTAGAGCAGCTTGCGGATAACTTCCCGCAGGTTTTCTGATACCTCCTGCTGCTTCCAGATTTTAAACAGGTCAATCCGCCCTCCGGTGAGGTGGTTCAGAAAGGCCAGGGTGTAAGGGACCGTAAGGAACTTGAAATCCCCGATTTTGGTAGCCCCCCGGCCATACTCTGTATCCGCGGCCCGGAACAGAATGGCTTTGGCTATCAGGTCCTCAAAGAAGACATTATTGGGCAGGAAATCCTTCTTCAGCTTATCCTTCAGAAACTCCGAGTAGTTCTTCTGGGCACCCCTGGCCACAAGGTGGGGGTAGCCGTTCCACATGTGCTCGAACTTGGCAACCATTTCCTTGCTGAAAAGCTGTTTGCGCGGGTTCTGCTTCTCGAAAGCCGTGCGCCGGCTCGACGACAGCTCCCGGTTGTAGGCCACCTTGTACTGGCCGCGGGCCCGTTCAAAGAACCAGCGGGTCTGCAGCGCGGAGCCTTTGATTGCTGGCGCCCAGCAGGTACGGGAAATCTTTTCGAGTTGCCGGTTAAAGGCATTGTTGGCCGACAGGTCGGCCGCCTGAATACCATTCTGACTGTTGGCGTACTGGGAAATCAGCGGGATGATTTCGTCCATCTCCTCGGGCCGCCGCAGCACCGTCAGCTTCATCTGGACGAAGACCGTGCTGATGTCCGCCTTGTCCTGGCGCTGTGTGCGGAAAATAGCGGCCGTGGTCTGGCCCCCGTTTACAATCTGCAGGTCGCGGACCTTGTAGATGGCCCACCCTCCCCCGGGCATCTCCCGCACTTCGGCATCCTCGGCAGTGGCCGCGATGCCGTTGTTGTAAGCCAGAAACCGGTGGGGAGCCGTGCGGATGGTGTTGCGGATTCCCTTGTTTACGCCACCCGTAAAATCGAGAAAGGAACGAACGTTCTGCTCCAGCAGGCGGGCACCGTAGCGCTCGTAGATTTCCGCCAGCATGGTCCCGGAAACAATCGCCAGGCAGGATTGATAATCATTGTTGCTCACCGGCATGGGCAGGCACGCCAGCGGCTTGCCATAGCTCTTTTCAAAGTCTATTTCAATGGGCTCCCGGCGGTTCCGGCTGGTCCATAGACGGTGGAAGCGCTCAAGGTCCCACAGATGGTACTGGACGTGCAGGGTATCCCGCAGTTTGCGGTCCGGCAACACAATGTCCGAGGTCAGCCGGGCATTGGTCAGGATGAAGATGCGCGCCCGCACCACTTTGGCGGCGTGCTCAAACAGCACCTGCGCCAAGTCATAGACCGGAGCCGACTCATCGAGCTTTTCCCGGTAGCCGTTAAATACATCCTTCAGAAAGCGCTCCGACTGGTTGGCAGCTGTTGTTACCTCGCTTTTGGGAAACGAGCGCACCTCCTCACCCTCCTGGAAAAAGGTAATGAACAGGTCAACGGTTTCGTAGTCCTCGCTGAGCGCGTACCCGTTGATTTTATGCTGAATCTGATTGGCTTTGTTTGCTTTGATGCTGGTACAGACGCGGGCATCCTCCGTCTCACCAGCATCAGACAGCATGCCAATCATGTACTCAGTAGCTTTTTCTTCCAGTAGCGCTCCCTCCTGCTCCGCCTCTGTAAGAGCACGGATTTCCTGATTCAGGTCGGTCAGAAAGGTCAGCAATTCGTCGGTATCAGACATGGGAATCGAGCGTAGCAGTGAGGGTAGCGAAAGGAATCAGATAGGGAAGCAACTGGTCGGTGTCGACGGTGTAAGCGACTGAGCCAAGCCCGGGCGGCAGGTCCGCCGCCCGGATGCGCGGGAAGGCCTCGTGAACCAGGGCCGGCATGGTATGCCGCACCCGGAATCCCTCCGCGTGGTAGCGCTCGGCCTGCGCATGGAAGTAGCCGGCCTGGTGCAGGCGGGTTTCAAAAAGCTTGAATACGGCCGGGTCGGACTCTAGCTGTGCAACCAGATGCTGCACCAGCTGGGGCAGCGTTTCGCCGGCATTTTCCGCTACCTCCAGAAACAGATGCACCAGAAAGAGCTGTTCGAAGGGACTCTCATCCAGCTGGGCGGCGCCGCTGACCTGAAAGGACTGACTGCTCCCGGAGCTGGTTTTCACTTCCACCGCGTTTGGCCCGAAGTGAAAATCCTGGGGGTCGTGCAATGGACCTGTCCAGGCATTTATTACCAGACCAGGTGCCAGCCCCTCCGCGAGCAGTTCCCGCATCAGGTGCAGTTCCCCGAACAAACCCTGCCGCGCCGGACCACTGAGCCCGGCCGGGTTAAACAAGCCGAACAGTTCCTGCCAGCGGTTGAGCCGGGCCATAAAAGCCCGCAGGTGGGCGTTGCTGTCATGGGCATCTGCCAAAGCCGCCACGATGTCGGCCGCTAGGATGGAGAAGATGTCCGAAAACCGCTCATCCGTCAGAATCAGAGCCAGCAGAAACGCTTTTTCGGGTTCATCCGGGTCCGGCAGCGGCTCAAGGCTCAGGCCAGAATAGCGACGGTCGGGGGTTATGCGCGAACGCAGGCGCACCGGCAGCGCAAGCATCAGCACCCGGCGGATACCTCCGTCGGGTGCATTGAGTATCCCTGCCGAAAGCGGGCTTTCGGGGTTGGCCGGCAAACACGGGAGGGCCTCTACCTTACCGGATGCCGGCGGTTCGAGCGCAAGTTCTTTCCAGATGGCTTCTAGGCCAGCGGCGGTTCCGGCGTTAGTCATCGTCGCGGGTTATCTGCTGGTCGGCCTCGTCGTCCAGCTCGTTATCGTCTTCATTGGTAAACTCGGCCAGCAACTGTGAATTACCCATGTAAGTCACTTTCCGGTCACCTTTCAGCGCCGGGAAACTAATGGCGTAACCCATCACCGGGATACCATCCTCATATTCTGCGGGCCTCGGGTCGAGCGGGTACAGCAGCAGCAGCGCCTCGGAAGCAGGCCGCTGCAACCGGATTTGCTCCCCGGAAGGGTAAGCAGCCCCGGCACGCTCTGCCCGGGTGGCTTCCAATGCCTTGCTCAGCTGGGTGTCGTCCAAATCAAGCGCTTCGTGGCGCGGACTGATAATGTGCGCCTTGGGAATTACGTATTCGACGGTACTGACCGCTTTGGACTTATCCTTTGCCCCGGCCGCATTACGGAACGTGGTGCGGACCATTTCCGGCTTTTCGTTGATGATAAACGGCACCTTCAGGTTCGTATCATTTTCTGCCTGCATCAGGATGATGGTCCATTTAGTCAGGCGTCCGTCCTGTTGCTGTTTACTGATGTAATCCGTCAGTTTCCCCGGCTCGATGTTGCGCTGGGTCGTCAGGTATTCCAGCAGGAAACCCTGCACCGTATCGGCGCTTACCCCGCGCCAGGCATAGGGCTGCCTGCCCACCGGAGCCAGTGCCCCCAGTTGGTTGATGAGCTTCTGCACCGCATCGTAATTGGTCTTTATGAAACCGGGGTCGCGACGGGGGAAAGCATAGGTCTCCATCAGCTCACCCGCAAAACTCAGCTGCAGCGGCCAGGCCCCGCGCATCCGGTTGGTCGCCGTAATCTGGAGCACCCCGGGCTTGGAGCGGATTTTCAGGCCGTACTCTTCCGGCGTGCGGCGCTGCCGTACCATCCGGTCAAACTCCAGACGCAACTCTTCGGTGGCCAGGGTAATGTGACGGTACCAGCTGATGATTTCCCCGCTGGTAAACAGCCGGCACAGGTCGGCGTATCCGGGACGGTAGCCGAACCAGCGCCCCATCTGCATGAGCGTATCGTACATCCGCGATGCCCGCAGGTAATAACTCACGCACAGTCCTTCCAGCGTAAGCCCACGGGAAAGCTTGTTTCCGCCGATGGCAATGACAAATAATCCCGTATCGTCGTAATCGCTGTAAGCCAGCGGCAGGTGCAGGGTATCGCCGGTTCGGTCCGGGGTGCCGTGCACCACCCGCACCTTAATGCGTTCCATGGCCGGCCGGAGCTGCTTGCGCACCGCCTCCCAGCTCAGGGGTTTGATGGCGTGGTCATCCAGCAGTTTTTCATCGATAAACCGCGCCGTGACCGGCTCGTACTCGTTTTCCCATAACGCCTTCAGCGCCGGCTCCAGACTGTTTTTGCGCAGGGTCAGCTTGGAGCGGCAGTCGCTCAGGTACTCGCTGACCAGTTTTCCGGTCTGGTTCTGCCAGCGCACAAAGCGCGAGACGTGGATGAGCATCGAGCTGTGCTGCCGGGTCTGCCCGCGGGCCATGCGGGCCGCACAGGTCAGGAAGAAGTGATTCACTGCATCTTCCAGGGAATCCGGCAGGGAAGTGGGCAGGTCGTCGTCCTTTTTGTGTTTGTTGGGAAACAGCTCTAGGTAGTTGTCGGTCTCCTCGTCCAGCTCATGCACCACCGGCAGGACGTTCTCATGGGAGCCATCCTCTTCGTCATCCGGGTCGCCGATTCCAAAAATCTTGTCGGGGCCGATGTAATTGGTCGGCGGGGGAATATTGACGATGAAGTCCCGGGGGAACAGCTCCTGCCCGACGGCAGCGTCCAGGGTGTTGTGGCGCCCTTTGATGCTCAGGTTTAATGCCTCAAAATCGGCGCGGCTGAGTACGGGAATGAAGATGTTGGCAAACGGAGTCGCCGTGTAGCCCACGTAGGCCTTCTGCTCAAACAGAGAGAGCAGTACCCGCACGGCGGCGTTCACAGCCGATATATTCTCCTTGCTGACGTTAATCGAGGCGTTGTCAGCCTCGTCGTCAATCAGCAGCAGCGGCATATCGCTCAGCAGGCGGTGCCCTTTCTCGGTCTCCTCTCCCTTGGCGGCAAGCCACAGAATCAGGTTGCGCAGGATGCTGACATTCTTTTTCACCACTATCAGCACCGGGTCCGACCCGAAAATGGTAGCGGGTACACTGTCCGCCAAGGAGGTTTTAAAATCCCCGTTTGACGCGCTGGTGGTCAGCGAGTGAGCCGGCACCTTGCGGTCACGCTTCCCCACACCAATCCAGTGGTTTCCGGTGCGGTGAGTACGGGCCGTCTGGGTATTATACCCAACGAAGCCCTCGTCCAGACGTTCCTGCGTCTGGCTGCGGAGGCTGCTATGGATACCCGCCAGCACAATAATGAGCTTGTAGCCGGCATCCGCCGCCTTGCAGATAAGACCGGTGTAGTTGCCGGTCTTGCCGGACTGTACCTGCCCCACAACCATACCGCGCCGGTCAAAAGGCAGGGTGCTGCGGGGGTTACTCAGACGGTCAAGGATGTCATCGGTCAGGTCGCCCAGCTGGTCTACGGTATGAGCGGCCATCCGCCGGTCGAACTGCATGTAGTCGCGGTAGCGGCTCCAGAACTTCCATTTGATGTCCTCACGGGCCTTGTCCAGCCACGGGGGCTGCCGGTTGGCCTTATCCTCCAGAATGGCGTAATCCAGCGATTTCACCCGGTAGTAGGCCAGCAGGTCCGCCTGCAGCCGCTCTTTGTCAGCCTCGGGGTACAGCATCCCGACCCGGCCCACCGTTTCGGTTATAACAGCCGGGGTTTTATGGGCCTTGGGCGTGAGCATGGTGATGGCCACACTCAGGGCCTCCTCGTGGGAATCAGGCATTCGGGAGCTTGTCGATGAGGTGAGGGAAATAATTGAAAGGCTCCATGTTGAACAGCAACTGCCGCACGTCAGCCGCGGAGCGGCCGGCCGCCCGGAAGTCCCTGAACAGGTCCTGCAGCAACGGCATGATTTCCTCGTCGCCGACGTTTTCGTACGGCACGGCCTGTTCGCGGGGCTTTTCCGCCTCACTCAGCACAATCAGGGGTACGGGGATGGTTTCCTCGCACATCCGCAGCACGGCATGCAGCAGCGCGGAAGACTGGCCTTTGCTTTTTTCGAGCAGGTCCTTTACCAGCGGGTGCTGGCGGTTGATGGTGTAGTGCCGCTGACCCAGGCGGACATTCTCCTGCCAGACCGGTGTGAAACCAATGCTGTGGGTGTGCTTGAGCTTGCGCCCACGGGCCCGGTAGACTTCCACCGCCCGGGTGCGGGCATGGGTGCCGATTCGCTTGAAGTCGCCCTGCAGCGTGGTCGGCGGGAAGGACTGCGCTTTGCGGATGTCAATCTGCCAGGCATCGTCCAGCGTGTTGGGCAGGTCCACCATGATGCGGGCCAGCTTGCAGTGCTCCTCGCGGCGGAACAGGCCCAGCCAGTCCCCCGCTACCAGCAGCCGCCGGTTACGGTAGATATAAAAGCCCTGGTGGGCACCCCAGCCGCGCAGGCCCCCTGCTTCCTCAAACAGGTCGGGATGGGAAAGCCGGCGGTGATGCGGCAGAATGTAGGGTCGGATAACCACCTGCCCGCTGAGCAGGGTTTCGTCAATCAGACGCTGGGTGAAGGGTTCAGCCGTGAGAAAAGGGTCCCAGGGGCTCAGCTTCTCTCCGTTAACGTAAATCGTCAGGCTGCCGTCTTCCAGATAACGGTGAAAGACCATGGCCAGATGATGTTCGACCAGCTTGACGTACTGGCCAAAAAGCGCTTCGTGCTTTGGATTGCCCAGCTGCAGGGTTCTCACCAGCCGGTCCATCTTTTCCCAGAACACAATGGTACCCTGCGGCTGGGCTGCCAGTTGTTCCACCAGGGATTCATCCGAGACGTGGCACAGCAGGTTCCAAGCCTTTGCCTCGTTCACATAATCTAGGTCCCAGCACCGGAAAGTCACCTCTCCCAGCCGGGGCTTGGAAAGAACTGTGAACCGGCGGCATTGGGAGAAAGAGGCAGTTTTCAGGCCCAGTCCGAACCGTCCCAGGTCGTCTTTGTGGCGCACCTGGCTGGGGTGCCGGCTGCCCGGTCGCATTGCTTCCCGTAGCGCTTCCGGGTTCATACCCCGGCCATTATCCGATAGTGTCAAAGTGGACTGCTGCCCCTGCCAGATGATTTCGAGCTGTACGTCCGTTGCTCCGGCTGCAATGCTGTTATCGATTATATCGGCCACGGCCGTGTCCAGCGTGTAACCGATGGAGCGTAGGGTTTCGAGCATGGAATCAGCCCGCGGGCCGGCCTCCTCGAAAGGAATTGTCTCAAAGCTCATTGATAGCCGGCCTGTTGCCGGTAGGTAGAAACCCGATAGTGGAGGTATCGGATGAAGGTAAGAGTTATATCAGATTTGGCATGGGGAAGAAAACAGCTGGTACATCCCCTGAACGAAGATGGCACCAGCTGTCTGACTGAAATCCGGATTAATATGCAGCAGGAATCGTATCGGATTCTTACTGCGCGTAGTTTAGCGCCAACTGCTTGTCTTTTTTGCCGGAGCGGCGTTTACCTACCGGAGAGTCCGGCCGTAGAAAATTTCCGACGCCATTCAGCGCATTGCGAACGCTTAGGGCAATTCGTTCACCCATCAGCGGCGGGACTGCATTGCCAATCTGTTTCAGCGCCGAAGTCCGGGGTCCTTCAAAGTAGTAGTTGTCAGGAAACGACTGCAGTCTGGCCGCTTCCCGCACTGAAAGCGAACGGCGTTGTTTGATATCCGGGTGAATGTAATAGTGTCCGTCTTTACTGATATGTGCCACCACAGTCTGTGAGTAATGCATATCCGAGGCCACTACCTTGAACCTGTCGGTGAAGTCCGTCTTATTCACGTGAAAAATAAGATGACCCGGCAGCTCGTTATATCGCATTCGCTGATATTCATCGCCCCCGTCGTTCCAGTGTTCAATAAACAGCCGGTAAATCTCCCGGTCTTCCTCCCGGTGCGGCCGGGCGTGATGCCAGGTTATTACCGGGCATTTTTGGCGTAAACCTGACCATTTCAGGTATGGCGTATTGGTCTTGGGTTCGTAAGGAGTAGGCGGGAAAACCTGACCAGGCTCCAGAGGCGGCAGGTCACTGAGCAGTTCCTCTACTGTGAATCGTTTCTGTTCTTCTGCCGTCAGGGTCCCGAATGCCGGATAGCCTAATGCCGGCTGGTCAAGACGCCAGCCAATGATAATCAGTCGCTCACGGCTCTGCAGCACCCCGAAGCTTCGGGCATTCCACTCCCGCACATCCATAGCGTAGCCCGCTTCCAGAAACGTTTCCCGGATAAGGTCCAGTTGCTGTCCGTTCCTGAAGCTCAGCATCCCCAGCACGTTCTCAAACACGAACATACGGGGACGGTACTTTACCAGGAATTCTGCATACTGCAGATAGAGCTTACTGCGAGGGTCGTTTTCCATCACTGCGCGCCCCAGTCGGGCGCGTCCGGCAACGGAAAAGGTCTGACAGGGCGGCCCTCCGATAATCAGGTCTACTTCCTGCTTTCCTTCCGGCAGGCGTTTCAGTTGCAGGTCAATCTTATCAAATATTCCCTGCCGCGTTTCTTCACCAATGGCCTCGTTGATGACTGAATCCAGTAATCCTGGCTGAGTCTTTTCAATCAGTTCATACAACTCCTCGCGTGGGAGCTTGCCGCGGAGGTAATTGAAGTATGGCTGGTAATCCTTTTTCTCGTGCAGACAATACCAGGCCAGTCTTGTGCGGATAGTATCGCAGGCGTGGGCATCCATTTCTACGTGCGCCACCGGAGTGAAGCCCGCATTATGGAAGCCTTCGGATAAGCCACCTGCGCCCGCGAACAGGTCGATATAGTTCATTGTCAGCTATTTAGCGAAAACACTCGCTTTTCCAGCACACAAGTACGGAACTTTTCGGCCATTTGCCAGCAGATTTAGCATTCCAGTTCATCCGATTCGGGGGCTGTCAGGGAATAAAAGAGCCTTTCCAGCGTACGTTCCCGATGCGGTGGCCGAAGCTCACATTCCCACACAACCAGCACCCGCCACCCCTGATTTTTTAATTCTGTCTGCTGGCGCTCGTCATTGGTTACGTTGCGCCCGATTTTTTCCATCCAGAACTCGGTCCGGGTTTTCGGCACCACAAAATACCGGCATCCTTCGTGCTGATGCCAGAAGCAACCATGCACAAAAATCACGGTCCGAAGTCCGGGGAACACCATATCAGGCTTTCCTGGCAGCCCTTTGACATGAAGACGGTACCGCAGTCCACGGCCATGCAGGTACTGTCTCACCAGCATTTCCGGCTTGGTATCCTTGCCCCGTATGCGGGACATATTGAAGCTGCGCGTGGAAGGGGTATGAACGTCGGCCATCAGTAGGTAAACGTTATGGCAGCATATAAGGTGCTTTTTGCTGAACACCCCCCGTACCGGAACCAGCCTCATTGCAGGTCGGATATTCGCGGTTTCTTTCTTCCTTTACAGGACAGTATCCCGCCTTCAGATGCCTGCAATATTATATCAACCGGCCGCTACGCCCCAGTCAGTATCAGACCAGGGATTGTGGACGCCCGGCCTGACGCCGGAATTCCAAGGCGCTGCAGACTTGGTGCCGGGTTTGTTACGCTGCAGCCCCAAACTGGTGGACGTCCTAGCGAATGGCCCTGGCTACATCGTCTACTCTGTATTCGATTGCGAAGACGAAATCAATCCGGCCGCAATGGAAGTGGTGGGAAAGCTGACCGGCCAGTCGTTTGATATTGAAAACGAAGACGAGATACTACGCGGACCGGTTCTGGTCGTCTTGGCCGGACACACACAGACCCCATAATTTGCTCGTGCTGCTTCCACCACTGGCCACCGAATACGGGTGCTTGGTGTAGTGACTGTGGTTCTGACGCTTACTTCTAAATACTTTCCCAGCCCGTACTATGCCCATGCCCGCAGAGATTCTGGAGTCAATGCTTGATTCTGAACTGGAAAAGTTCTCGGAGATAAGTGGCTTACCGGGAAGCGCTGTTGTCAACATAGTCAGGGAAATGGACATTGTTTACCTGTATCTGCGTGGCAGCGGACAGTTTGACGCTGCCTATACAGACTATTTTGAAACCATTCATCAGTATGGATGGCCACTGCTACTCCAAGCATGGTATTCAAAAATCGAGCAGTCCGAGTTCCAGCAAGTCCTGTACTCAAACAACGATATTACTGCCTGGGCCGACTCTGTCATTCACGCAACTGGTAAGCTTGCTTTTGCTCGGCAGCTGGTAATGTTCTGCAAAATGGGCTTTGCCTCAATCAGTCAGCCAATTGAAAGCGAGTTTGTATTCGCTACTACGGAATCCTATTCCAATGCTGAATTTTTTGACCTGCATGACTGGCAGTTTGTGCAGAAGCATATAGTCGGGCAGCTGACAAGCAAAAAAGCTGACAAGGACAGATTCGACGCTGACCGGGTCTACAAGCGGGTTATGCTCTCGGTTAAGAGCCCCGACAGACGAACCATTGCCTATCAGGCAACCCCTTACGTTACGGAATACTTCATTCAACAGGGCCGGCAGCACATTTTTCGCAAACAGGTCCACGACGATTTTGACGAAGCAGACCTGTTCGGGCAGGTACCTTATGGGGCCTACGTCACCATGGTCGAGTACCTGGCTGGTCTAGCGTTGCTCCATAAGGCGTTCTGTGAAGCGGCACACAAAAAATATGACCGCCTCGAACTGCGAAACATTATATCCTTATTCTGTTCCAGAGAAGGTGTTGTCGCCGACCTCGCCCGGTACCTGGGTCGTGCCGGGCAGGAGGTTAGCGGCATGCTGAACCATATCACGCTGAATAAAGACAATTACCAAGCTTACCTGTCAATTCCCCGCATAGCTCCGCCTCCTTTTGTTCAGGTTTCAGATTCGCAGCTACTGCGCTCGACCGCCGGATGCCTCAATAACCCTTTTCAGTTTCTGAACCATGAATTGAAAAGAACCTGCGAGCTGGATTACTCCAAAGCAGTGAACAACCGGGAGGACCGGTTCAGGAGAATGATATTTGGCTTCTTCACAGAGGACCGGTTCGTGCGTATTCCAGTTGAGATACGCATGTCTATTGACGGGCGCGAAACGGATATCGACGCGGTTGTCTTTGATAAAGCAACCAAGTCACTGGGGTTATTCCAGCTAAAATGGCAGGACCCGTTTGCCAACTCCATGCAAAAGCGGCGCAGTGTCATCAGCAACCTCCAGAAAAATGCCTTGAGCTGGCTTGACAAGGTGGTGACGTGGGTAGAGCGGAACGATGTGAAAACGACCCTCAACGCGCTGCAGATTACGCGGCATTCCCCGGCAGAAAATGCGATAGGCAACGTGTATTTCTTTATCATCGGTCGTCACAGTATTCATTTCACAGGGGTTGAGCAGGACGAGCGAGCCGCCTGGGGCTCTTGGCCACAATTACTGGCAGGAGCCGCTCGCATCACCAAGCAGGCGACAGAGTCCGACCCGATTCATCACATGCATAGTCACCTGAAGCACGATGCGCCACGATTGAGAATGGAGCGCGAAGGTTCTCCGGTACTGGCCGATTTCAACCTTCGGTTTGAGAACTTTCAGATAAGCCACCTAAGCCGCACTGAGTAGTACCCTCAGTTAAAGGGTTGGCACAATGTTGGCTGCATTTTTTATAATCGATTCGACGGATTTTGCCATTTACTATCCTGCTGCGGCATTAAAAAGCAGGCCTGCGGAGGCACGAATTCGTTGACTGTTTCAACTCTAGATGATTACATAGGAATGCTTTGACAAAAAAGCAGCATCAGGAGAGTCACAAAAAAGGGCATTACCAGCACCGAAAGCCCGAAAACACCTCGCATGCCGGGTGTGGGCCGCTCGAAGCTAATGCGCGGCGAGCTGCCGCTGGCCGCGCTATGCACGGCCAGCGGCAGCTTGATTGCAAGACTACGCTTGCTCCTTTATTAGATACGCACTCTCAGTCCGTAGATGTAAGACAGGCAAGTTGCGCCTGGAAGGTAGCCAGCGCCTCGCCATCCGGCAGCAAAAACCGCTGGCTAGGGCTATCCGGCGGAAACTGCAGCAACTCGTTCTGCACGTCGAGGCTACGCAGCAGCCGGTGCAGCAACCGGGGCTCTTCCTTCTTCAGGTTGCCGTTTTTCAGGTTGATGATGGTGGTGTAGGGAAACCTGTGCGCTTCGCAAAACGGCAGTAGCCCGCCCCGGGCAATCATCTTCAATCGGTTCTGGGCGTAGAGCAGCGCGTCCTGATAGGGCAAGGCTAGGCTCAGGTCGGGAAAGCTCAGGGGCGCTACTTCCGGCCCGCGTTTTTCTTCTTCCATGCTTTGTAGCTTTTAATCATTTCGGCGGCCTGCTCGGCCGTGGTGGCCCGGGCCTGCTCCTCTGTACAGTCGGGCTTAAACTTAGCTTTTACCTCCCCATCGGTGACGTAGAGGCCCCACTCGTTGCGGCCAATGGTATACTTGCCCACGGTGGCCAGCACGTTTTTGGCGGCCTCCGCCTGGGCTTTGATGAGGTAATTGACGGCCAGGGCCGGGGTAACGGCCGCGACCGTGATACCGGCCGGCACGTTGA
Organism: Hymenobacter segetis; assembly: GCF_054776495.1. Taxonomy (NCBI): domain Bacteria; kingdom Pseudomonadati; phylum Bacteroidota; class Cytophagia; order Cytophagales; family Hymenobacteraceae; genus Hymenobacter; species Hymenobacter segetis. The sequence goes on from NZ_BAAHBV010000005.1 coordinate 76,290, forward strand.
AATACTGCTCGCGCCACTTCAGGTAAACGCCTTTCGGCCCCTGGCCTACCACCACCGGTTTGCCCTCGTGCTGGACCACCTCGCGAGGAGCCGACGCCCGGCGCTGAGCAATCAGGTTCTGGGCCTGCGCCTCGCTCAGCTGCGCAGAGCTGATGCTTTCGGGAAGGTTGTAGTATTTCTCATCATGCAGAATGTAGGGGCCATTTTTGCCGGTTCCCAGCAGCATCTCCGCGCCTTCGAAGTGGCCGATGAGGCGCTTTTGCAACTCGGACCGGTCCGGGGTGAGTTGGTCGGCAGCGACCACCCAGCCCAGCAGGTTCTGGTCGAACATCGGCACGAACTGCTGGTAGGTTTGCTGGCCCCGGGCAATCTTGTCGAACACGGCTTCGCAGCCGGCAGTGAACTTGTAGTCCATCACCTTGGGGAAGTTGCGCTCCAGAAACTCTGTGACCTGGGTGCCGGTGGCCGTGGGCAACAGCTTATCCTTATCGGCGCCCAGCGTCTCACTGCGCTGGCTGGTGGTCAACTGCCCGCCCTGCCAGGTTAGCACCTGCGCCGTAAGCTTCTTGCCCGCCACGCTGCCGGTGCTGATGTACTTGCGGGCGAAAATCGTGCGCAGGATGGACGCGTAGGTACTCGGGCGGCCAATGCCCTGCTTTTCCAGGTCCGCGACTAGGGTCGCCTCGTTATAGCGCTTGGCGGGCCGGGCAAAGCTCTGGCGCGCCTCCAGCTTTATTAGCGTCAGCGCCTCTCCCTCCTGCACCGGGTGTTTAAGCGTCATTTCCGCTTCGTCGTCGGGCTCCTCCCCTTCTTCCTCGGCGTCCTGATACACGACCAGGTAGCCGGCACGGGTGAGCACGCGGGTGGCACTGGTGTAGGTGTCGACGGCATCGGCCGCCGGGGCGATGGTTATCGTGGTGTGGTCGTACTGGGCAGCCAGCATCTGCGAGGCTAGGGCGCGGGTGTAAATTAGCCGGTAGAGCGCCTGCTCGTCGGGCGTGTCACCGGCGCTGGCCTGCTCCCAGTGGGTGGGGCGGATGGCTTCGTGGGCCTCCTGCGCGCCGTCCTTGTTCTTGGTCTGGCGGGCCTGGAACTGGCCGGCCCCAAACTGCGCCGTAATCTGCGCCTGGGCCTGCTGGGTGGCCTCCTCGCCCAGGTTCACGCTGTCGGTGCGGATGTAGGTGATGTGGCCGCCCTCAAACAGCTTCTGGGCCAGGTCCGACACCTTCTGCACGGTAAACCGGAGCTTTTTCACGCCCTCCTGCTGCAGCGTCGAGGTGGAGAACGCCGGCGCGGGCTGGCGCTCTACCGGTTTTTTCTCCACGTTCAGTACGCCAAAGCCCGCGCCGTGGCCGACCGGCGGCAAATACACCTGCGCTTGGTCGAGCGCGGTGAAGGGTGGGGCCGTGCGACGGGCCCGCAGCTGCTCGCCGTGGCTGGTCTGCAGGGTGGCCACCACCGGTACGGTGAACGTGTCCGTAAACTGCTGAATCTGCCGCTCCCGCTCCACCACCAGGCGCACGGCCACCGACTGCACCCGGCCGGCCGAGAGGCCCACCGCCAGCTTGCGGTTCAGCACGGGGCTGATGGTAAAGCCAACTAATCTATCCACAGCCCGGCGGCCCTCCTGGGCGTGCACCAGGTGTAGGTCCACCGTCGTGGGCGCGGCCAGCGCGGCCCTGATGGCCTTCTCGGTGATTTCCTGGAAGGCAATGCGCTTGGTCGTGCGCGGGTCCAGGCCCAGCACCTCGCAGAGGTGGAACGCAATGGCCTCGCCTTCGCGGTCGGGGTCGGTGGCCAGATACACGCCCTGGGGGCCGGCAGCTTTGGCCAGGCGGCGCAGGTTGGCGACCACGGCCTTTTTGTCGTCGCTGATGACGTACTTCAGGGCGTGGCCGTGCTCGCGGTCAATGCCAATGTCGCCCCCGCCCACGGGCAAATCCCGGATGTGGCCGACTGACGCGGCCACCTCATATTCGGGCCCCGCGTAGCCCTTGATTTTCTTAATCTTGTTGGGGCTTTCGACAATTATAAGCTTCATGCTGCGTGGCTAGTACGCAGCGAAACTACCAAGCCCGGTTAGCCCTTCGGAGAAAAAAGGACGAGTGGTAAAAAGTCGGGGGTGAAGTGCGGAAACTGGCTACGAATGGTCGCGAAGCTGCTGCCTGAGCTAGGCGTTTCCTGACTAAAAGCTAGCCGAACCTTATTCGCGCAGCGCGGGACCACCGAACGCGAGCGCCCGTCCGGCCGGGCCGAACGGGCGCTCGCCGGGTTAGCTGTTGCCGTACATATTCGACTCGCCCCCGTCGATGGCAATGGTCTGGCCGTTGAGGTAGGAGGCCTCGTCGCTGAGCAGGAAGGCCACCACTCTGGCTACTTCCTCGGGCAGGCCCAGGCGCTTGGTGGGGTTGCGCTGGGCGTATTCGGTTTCGGCCTGCTTGGGGTCGGCCGGGTTCACCTGTTTGAAGGCGCCGGCCACCATCGGCGTGAGGATGGCGCCCGGGGCAATGGCGTTGGTGATAATGCCGTAGCGCCCGTACTCCAGGGCGGCGTTTTTCGTCATGCCCGACACGGCGTGCTTGCTGGCCACGTAGGGCATCTGGTTGAGCACCCCGCGGATGCCGCCCACCGAGGCCACGTTCACAATGCGCCCGTATTGCTGGGCCTGCATGACGGGCAGCACGTAGCGCAGCCCGTAGTACACGCCCATCAGGTTGATGTCGATGACTTTCTTGAACACGTCGATGTCGTAGTCCACGATGCTGGCCTGCTTGCCCTCGATGCCGGCGTTGTTATAAAGGCCGTCGATGCGCCCGAAGGCCTTGACCGCTTCGTCGACGTAGTGCTTGACGGCCGCTTCCTGCGATACATCGGCCACGACGGTGACCAGGCGGGCCGCCGGCGTTTGGGCGGCAATCTCCTGTTGGGCCTTGGTTAAGCTGGCCTGGTTGTAGTCGACCAGCACGAGGTTGGCCCCGCGGGCGGCGAGTTCTTTGGCCGCGGCCAGGCCCAGGCCCATGGCGGCCCCGGTGATGATGATGCTTTTCTCTTGAAACTGGCTCATAAAAAACGGTAAATGGTGAACGGCGAGGCGGGCCGGCTTGGCCCGTCAGTACCTCCCGGCCGCTTACAGCGGGCCGGAGCACCTTTTCAAAAGCCCGTTTTCCAGGATTTGTTTGGCCCGTATAGCTCAAGGGTTAGCTCGACAGTCATCTTCCCACCAACTGTTTAACGCATTGCTCCTGGTTGCCGGGGAGCGCCTCTAGTGAACTCTGGAACCCTAGGCGGCAGGCCAACAAGGTCCTGTGCGCGCAGTAGTTGCCCGGCCCCCACTTATCCGCACCAGGTACCCAATTGCAAAAAATAACCTGCGTCGCGTCCTCAGTCAGGCTTACCCGGCGTCGGGCTGATTCTTCTTGAAGCGCGGGCGGCCCAGCGCCGGCGCGGGCGGCTCCACGGGATTGTCCATCTGCTTCTGGGCCAGCTTGGTCATGGTGAGCAGGTCGGATTTAGCCAGTTCGGCCACCTTCACCAGCTCATCCAGCGTGAAGCTGCCGGGCTTGGACATGCGCACGTTGAGCGTGTTGTGCGAGATGCCGATGTGCCGGGCCGTATCGCTGCGCATGCCCAGGGCGTGAATCAGTTCGGCCAGCGAATTATAGGAACTTGGTTTAAGCATAGCCGGGGCCGCAAAGAGGTCTAACACGAGCAAAGATTAGTCAATTTTTGCAACATTACGGCCCCCGCCGCCCCGTAGTTCGGCTACTCAAAAAAGCTGGGCGCCTGATAGCGGACAATCTCCGCTCCGTCCGGCTCAGTGATGCGGTCGAGGAACACCAGCACATTGCCGTCGCGGGCCTCGCGCTCGTCGGCCCGCTGCCAGATGGAGTAGAGCTCGGAGTAGGGGAAGAAATTCATCTGGTCGAAACCGCTGGCGAAGCCCTGCACCATTTCCTCGACCTGTTCGCGCTGCTCGTGGGAAACGTCATTGTACACCCAGCGCAGAAACTCTGCCGTGTCGGCCGGCAGGTCGAAGTAAGCCACCGTCTGCGGTACGGTGTGGCTGCCCATGTAGAGCAGCAGCTCCCAGAGCCGGTAGTGATTTTTTTCTCGCTGCCAGTATTCCACGATGTCCCGACGCCCAGTCCCCACGGCCTGCCCGGCAAACTTCATCGTGCCGGGGTCCGCCTCAAGGGCTTTGCGAAAGCCATAATCGGTGGCCCAGTCTTTTTTCGTGAGGCTCTGAAAGTTGTACATGCCGGGGTGTAGTGGTCAAGCGTTGGAGAGGCAAGTTAAGGCAAAGCCGGAACTGAAAAACCACTTTTTATAAGCGCCTATTCTAGCCTCAAGGTGGGTAAAGGGATATCCCACTCGCGGTAGGCGGTGGTATAGCGGTCGGCCACGATGGCCAGGCGCTCGGACTGGTCGTCGCGTTTTATCCAGACGTGCGAGCTGCCGCAGTGCACGCGGTAGCCGGGACCCAGCAGCTGGCGGGCAGCATCGGCAAACTCGCGCAGGTCGGTCGTGTCCGGCGCGGCCTCAATAAGCTGCCGCAACTGCTCCAGGCGCTGCGCTTCGGGGGAGTCGGCCGGTTGCTGTTCAACGGCTAGGTAAGCCAGCTGCGGGGCGAAAACGGGGCTATTCTGAGAGGGCTGAGTGGTCGGAGGCATGGCAAAAAGAACAAAAGGGAGAAAATGGCTACCTAACGGGTGGTTCAGAACTGGCCAGCTCCCGCGCGAGCAGTAGTACCCGGGCGTTGTGGAAGGCCTGGCCGAACACGCCGCGCTGGTAGTCGCGGGCCAGCTGGCCCACGTTGGCAAACTCGTAGCGCAGGCCCGTATCGCCCAAAGGCTGCAAAAACTGGTCGGCCTCCTCGGCGCTGAAGCCGCTCAGGTCACGGCCGTCGCTGAGCAGCAGCTGCACGCCGGGGCGCTCGTGGCGGCCCCGCTCGTAAGTGGTGTAAATCAGGCCCACGGCCCGCTCCCGGGCGTAATACACGGCATCGCCAACAACTAAATCATGGAGCTGGGGCATGGTAGCAGGGTTAAAGTAGCAGGAGAGAAAACTGACCGCCCTGGTCCTCGCGGGTAGCCCGTAGCGCCTCACGGCCGATGGGGCGCACCGCCCGCACCAAGGCACTGAGCACGTCGAAATCAGGCTGGGTATTGATGTGGAGCCCGAGCCGCTGGGCTACTTCGGCAGTCAGGCCGTCGCTGTCCAGGCCTCTGCCCAACTGCTGCATCAGCATTTCCACGTCGGTGATGGCGGCAATAACCCGGCTGCGGTACTGGTTCCAGCCCGGGTGGGTGATGGTAGGGGCTTCGCTGGCACGCATCAGGCAGGGGCTAAAGGTGGGTATCGTAGCCCGTGACCGAAGTGAACAGGGCCGGCAAGTCCTCCCCGTACACCATTTCAAACGTCTGCTGGTTGGTGATAACCGGCTCCCAGTCGACCAGCTTCTGGTGGTAAAATTCCACCTTGTAGGTGTCGGTGGGCATGAGGGTAATTTTCAGGCGGTTCACCCGGGCCTGGTTGTCGCGCAGGTCCATGCGCAGCCAGGGATTGGGGTTGCTGGCCGTCCGTCCGGCGGCCATGAGCTTATCGGCCCCGGTTATCACCAGGAAGCGACGTCCTCCCAATTGTGATAAGATGGTATAAGCTTCTTCGACGATTTCGGGTTTGGCGCTCATAAACGGCTTTTTTAGTGCGTTGCTGATACTTATTAAACGTGAAATCAATTATTAATGTTTCAATTTTATTTAAATTATATTATCAATTATTGACTAATTAGTGGTGTAAGCAGGCTCTCTGAATAACTTTTCCCCTCTCGTTTTTTTGGAAATCCAGCCCGGTACTGGCCACTGGCCGGGTGCTTATGCGTTCAGTCGGTCCGGTCTTGCCGTTTTAAACTGCTGGTCTATGCTACCCTGTACAGGGCTTTGGTGGCTAGCTATTTGTCTTCGCCTTGGTAACAGCCCGGTTGCCGCCTCGCAAGTATGTCCACGCAGCTCATGCTCGTCCGGGCGGTTCGATATGGGCCTAGGAAGAGGTGTTCCCGTCGCTCAAGGAAAGTAGGTAGTGAGTGAAGTCCTGAATATCTTCGTTTCTGGCGCTTAAACCACACTTTTGGCTTATAAAACCTTTCCCTTAGTACAGTATAAGCTGCGCGAAAAGTTGGGTAAATGTTCGCAATCGGCTTATAAAACCTTTCTTTTAGCTTACTCAAAGGTTAGTGAAAACCTATTGGCAGGCTTATAAAACCTTTCTTTTCGAAGATGAATCGTGCCTAGTGCCTCAGCTGCGGAGGAATTGACGGCCGTGAGCAAGTCATCAATGGGCCAGTGGGAGACTTATAAAACCTTTCCTTTCGTCATTGTTATCTCCTGCTCTCAGGCAGTTGGTATCTTTATAGAAGGGTTTAAAGCTGCTTCAGAAGGGCTGTTCAAATGCCAAAGGATGCCCTCTACTTTATTTGTATCATATTTAATATAAATAAAGTACAATCACTGTTTTTTAATGGGTGGGCATCCGATTTTGTTGTTTTCTGTTTTGGTCCCCGGCCCACCCGCCGTCAGACCTTTTAAAAGCCTTTTTTTGTCCTCGTCACAAGCTTGTGAGATTTGTTAGTTATTTGTCTTATTTGTAGGGCTTGTAACGTGTTGATTTTCATGGCCTATGGAGGCACTTAGGAAAGGTTTTATAAGTCAAAGGAAAGGTTTTATAAGTCTAAAGGGAAGGGATTATAAGCGAAGGGAAAGGTTTTATAAGTCCAGAGGAAAGGTTTTATAAGTGAAAAGAAAGAACCTTAAGGGAAAACTTTCTTTTAGTCTTTCCTTTTGACATCTCGTTGTTATCTTCGCCTATACTACCACTTTCCCACCCCCATGCAAGGTCTTGATACTGCGGCTGCTATAGCCAATTCCACCGGGCTCGAAATTCGACAGCACAACGCCATCACGACGGCGCGCTACGAGATGACCGCCTGCGAGATGGACATCGTGTTCTACCTCCTCTCGCTCCTAAAGAAAGAAGACCGCATTGGCACCTTCTACCGGGTGAAAGTACTGGACCTTCAGCATCTCACCGGCCGGCAGTGGAACTACCAGCAGTTTCTGGAAGCTACGTCGGCCTTGCGTACCCGGGAATACGTGATTGAAGACAACAAGCGCATTCTGCAGGTGGGCCTGCTGGCCTCGGCGGAGTACATGAAGGGTGAGGGCGTCATCGAGTTGGAAATCTCGGAGAAGATTCGCCCGTATCTCATCGACTTAAAGCGCAACTTCACGTCCTTTCGTTTGCAGGCGGCTTTTAGCCTGAGCAGCAAGTACGCCAAGCGCATCTACCAGATTGCCTCGCAGTGGAAAGACAAATCCGAAACCCGCACCTTCACGCTGCACGACCTTAAGGTGATGCTGGCGCTGAAAGACCCCAAGGGGGTTGAGCCGGAGCAGTACACCAAGGTGTCCATGTTCCAGAAGTACGTGCTCGACGTGGCGGTGACACAAATCAACCAGAATACGGACCTGCACATCGGCTACGAGCTCATCAAAAAGGGCCGCTCCTTCGAGAGTATCCGCTTTCAAATCAAGCAGCAGGAGCCTCATCAGCTGCCCCTGCCATTCGAGCAGCCCCTGGATGACTCCCGGCTGCAGATGGCACGGCAGCGGCTGGCGGAGCTCGATATCCGGGACACCCGGCTGATTGAGCAGATTCTCGGCGAAGCGCGCATGGTGGATGAGCTTTTTGCCTTCTGCTACAAGCTCAAAACGGGTAAGGTGAAAGCATCTACTAATCCTGGGGGACTGTTTTTAACTGTGGTGGGGCTTCGCAAATCTCAAGCGGCACCCGTCAAAAAGTAACCGCGACAGTATAAAGACTAGTACATGTGGAGCCTGCTCTGGCAAAAGCTCATATTCGGGGTGATTAAGAGTAAAAAACAGTACAAAATGTTAATGATTTTTATGCCTTTTTTGACTATTAATCAGTTAGTTAAGGCTGAATTCCAGCGCGGTTTCTTCACACTCCCTTATGCCGGTACTAGACCGTACTTACCAGTGGCTTCGGGCGCAACCTGAGGCACTCATTGAGTCAGGAAGAATGCGGTAATACCCGGCAAGGCCGGCCAGAAAGCAATTTCTGGCCGGCCTTTTTTGCCTGAAGGCTCATGGTTTAGTGCCTTGGCTCCAAGGTAACCGGGGGCACATTGCCATTGACGCCGAAGGCCAAGGAGTGCCTGCTGGTGTCAACCCGGCTACTTCTCAACGACGATTTTTCCTCTTAGCGCCGCCTCCAGCTCGAAACGTGAAAGTGCCCCGGTTTACCCTCGTCGTGAACCTTTCTGCCGCTCAGCATCTTGATACCCGTTGGGCCCAGCCTTATCGCCAAGCGCCGGGGGCTGGGCCTTACACCCCTTTGAAACCAAAACAAGTAGCAGCGTTACCGCATGAGACAGCTTAAAATCAGCAAGCAGATTACCAACCGCGAAAGCCAGTCACTCGACAAGTATCTTCAGGAGATTAGCAAGGTGAGCATGGTGTCGATAGACGAGGAAGTCGAGCTGGCTCAGCGCATCCGCGAGGGCGACCAGATGGCCCTCGAAAAGCTGACCAAAGCCAACCTGCGTTTCGTCGTCTCGGTGTCCAAGCAGTACCAGAACCAGGGCCTGACCCTGGGCGACCTCATCAACGAGGGCAACCTGGGGCTGATTAAAGCCGCCAAGCGCTTCGATGAGACGAAAGGGTTCAAGTTCATCTCCTACGCCGTGTGGTGGATTCGCCAGAGCATCCTGCAGGCCCTGGCCGAGCAGAGTCGCATCGTGCGCCTGCCCCTGAACCGGGTGGGCTCGCTCAACAAAATCAGCCGCTCGTTCTCGGAGCTGGAGCAGAAGTTCGAGCGCGAGCCCTCGGCCGACGAGATTGCCGAGCTGCTGGAGCTGAGCACCTCTGAGGTGGCGGACACGCTCAAAATCGGGGGGCGCCACGTCTCGATGGATGCGCCCTTTGTGCAGGGCGAGGAAAACCGCCTGCTCGACGTGATGGTGAATGCGGACGCCGAAAGCCCCGATGCCGGCTTGCTAGACGACTCCCTGCGCCGGGAGGTTCAGCGGGCCCTCTCGACCCTGACCCTGCGCGAGGCGGATGTCGTGACGCTCCACTTCGGGCTGAATGGGCACACGGCGCGAACGCTGGAGGAGATTGGTGAGCAATTTAGCCTAACCCGCGAGCGGGTGCGGCAGATTAAGGAAAAGGCCATTCGACGCCTCAAGCACACCACGCGCTCGAAGGCCCTCAAGCCGTACCTGGCCTAGCCGCGGCGGTCTACCTGATGGCCCGCTTCAGTAGTAGGGGTGTTGTTAAACATCACGCTGGTTTTTCCTTTTGTCGGCGGCCACCGGTCCCCAAATGAAAGCGCCCCGGCCAGCTGACCGGGGCGCTTTCGTTAAGTACTCAGGCGGGCGGGGATACCGGCCCTGGCGCATTCTCCACGCCCACTGGCTGCCGCACGGTGGGCGTGGGCGCTGAAAACCGTGAGCATCAGCTAGTCGCGCTGCTCGTCGGCCGGGTACTCCGGGTAGTCGGTGCTATCCTAGTTGTCGGCCAGCTCGTCGCATTCCTGGGGCGGGTACTCCGGAATCCAGTCGCCGTGCTCAGCCGGCGCAGGCTCCTGGCCGTTGGGCGTGAAGTCGAATGAATACCGCTCCTGCACCTCGGCCAGCGTTAGCGGGGTCAGTGTTGGATAGTTCGGGCCGTAGTGAAAGCGGGGCTCGATTTCCACGTAGTACTGCCCGCTGGGCTGCTGCCAAAGCGTTACCCGGCCGTTGCCCTCCCCTTCCCCGGGCGTGACCCGCCGGCCGGAAATGTAGGCATAGCTGTCCAGCGGCAGTTGGCCCAAGTCAAGCTCTAGGCGCTCCCAAGGGCACTCCCCGCTGCCCCCCATTTCTTCCTCGAACGCAACCCAGGTTCGCCACTCGTTTTTCTCCACGATGCGGCCCCGGTACTGCGCCCCCTGCTGCTTCATTTCCTCGGCTAAGGCGCTGAGCGTGTCGTACTGCTCGAACGTGTACGGTTCGCGGCCGGGGATTCGGAATGGTCCGGAAAACTGCGCGGTCAGATAGTCCACCTGGTCGGCCGTACCGGCGCGAAGGGCGAAAAGCTGCGGCTCCTTGCGCTCGTGGCTGTTCTCGTGAACCTCTAGGTAACGGTGCTCGGGAATCTCCTGCCAATTGGCCGGGTCGGCCAGCTGGGCCGCGTCCTGCCGGTCTGTGCCGGTGAAAGCTTCTACCTCATAAAAGCCGTAGTAGTCGGCCAGTCCTCCGTACACCACGGTAATGCGGCCGGTGTGAAGGTTGCGGTAGTAAAGCGGGGCCGAAATCACCCGGTAGTCCTGCGAGATGATTTCTACCACTTCGGGCACTTGGGCGGGGGCCGCTGGACCGGGCATGTAGGGCTCCAACTCCCGGCCGAAAAAATGCCCCAGCGTTACGCCTGAACCCCGTAGGTGCTCCGGCATCGTGTCTGGCTGGCAAAGGACGCCTAGCCAGCCCTCGCCGTGAAAGTACGCTTTCACTTCGGCCGGTCCGATGCCGTTCAGGTAGATGTGAACCCGGGCACTGATGGTGGGCACCTCGCCGCTGCCGGACCATTGGAGGCCAGCCGGTAAACCGGTTCGGGAGAGGAATCCTACCCACTGCGGGCACTGCTGCGGGTCACCGGCCCAATCAAAGGAGCTAAGTCGGGGCTGCTTGGCGGCGGGGGCTGGGGTTATCATATCGAATGGGAAAAGGGAGTAGTGAAAAGAAGAGCCGGGGACTAGGCGGCAAGGGCTAACTGGCTGCCGAATACCACGCCGGCGCGGGGGCTGCTGCGCATCCGGCGGCTGGCGGACTTGGCGTAGTGAGTAGTTTCAGTTACCAGTCCCAAAAAGCCGGCGGCATGGGTGTAGCCCTTCACCTCGGCCCGCTCCTGGTGGCCGTCGCGGTTCACCGTTACCGTGGCCCCTACCGCTGGCACGGGCTGCTGGGCCGACCAATGCAGCCCACCGGGCAGCATAGTTAAGCGGGGCGCGGCCTCGAACTCGGGCACCGGGTTGGTCAGCTGCGCAGCGGCATCCTGACGGGCTTGCCAGGCATCCTCGCGGGCCTGACGTTTGGCGGCGTTGGCAGCGCGGAGCCGGGCGAGGCGAGCAGCGGGAATGCGACGGGCGGGGCGGAAAGTGGCGGGGGCGTTCATACTGGAAAACGGGTTTGAGGTGAAAAGTGCGGCTAGAACCACGGGGCGGCTTCCCATGCTGCGAGCTCAGCGGCGGATACTACCGGAGGTGCGCTAGGCGCTTCGTCGGCGGGGTCAAATCGGTCGGCCCAAACCTCGCCGGGGGCTAAATCAAAAGATTCGTCAACCATTGATAAATAGCTGTTTTATAGTTCGTTGCTTATACCTATAAAACGCAAATCCAGCAATAATATTTCAATTTTATTTAAATTATAGTGATAATTATTGATTGTTTAAGTTGAGTACGGCGATAGTATTACGGTCGAATTTTTCCCTCTTGTATAGCTTTAACAATTGCTTTTTTGCAATTGCAATTTCCTTTTGTTGCCTGCCCCCGTGGCCGCCCGACGGAATAGCTCCACCGGGCGGTTGTTGGCCTTACTGCGGAGTGGCTTCGGCTCTGGGGGCTTCCTCCGCTTCGTAGCTGGGCACGATGCCCAGAATGTGGTTGGCGGCTTTCTGGCCCTGACTGGCTGCCGAAATAATCAACTGCTTGTCGTTGCGCAGGGCTTGCAGCCAGTTGGCTAAGTAGCTGGCGCTGCTGGGCTCGGTGCGGGTTAAGTCCAGCCCGGCCGCGTGGCTAAGGAACGAGGCCCCCAACTCGGCCACCAGCTCTTCCTTGGCGTAGGTTTCGCTGCCAAAGGCTGCTAATTCGGTGAGCGTGGCCCGGTCCAGCCGCTTGGCGTGGCCGGTGGAATGAGTCAACTCGTGAAACAGGGTGTGGTAGTAGTCTTCGGCCGTGTGGAAGTCGCTGGCCTCGGGCATGGTCACGGTGTCGGTGCTGGTGCGGTACATGGCTTCACTGCCTTTATGCAGCACCCGGGGACCACCCACGTAGCCGGCCAGCACCTGCTCGGCGGCCTGCTCGGGCGTGTGCTCACGGCTGGGCAGCGCGGGAAACGTCCACGCCACCCCATCAATCTGGGCCACGTTGAACACCGTGGAGTATTTCAGGAAAGCCTTTTTCTTCTCCTCGCCCTTGCCGTCCTCCTTCTTGGTCACGGTGAAGAAGACCACCGGCATGCCCTTCTCGCCCCGGCGCACCTGCCCGCCCAGCTCCTTGGCTTGGTTGTAGGTCAGGAAATACGGGTGCTCATACTCCAGCATCCCCAACAGCAGGGCATTTACGCCCTGATACACATGCTTGCTACGGTAGTTGCGGGGCGCGCCGTGGGCGGCGTTCCACGGCTGCTTCCACGGGGTCACGCCGTTCTCCAACGCCAGAATAATGCGGTTGGTGATGATTTCGTAAACGTCGGGGCGGGGAGCAAAAGGAGCGGGCTTTTTCATGAATTAACAGGTTGGTTTTATGCTTGCTGCTTATACTATTTAAACGCAAAAACCTGCATTAATGTTTCAATAATATGTAAATTAAAGTGTCAATTATTGATTATTATACCCTTGTATTTGGCACGGATTCTGATTTTTCCCTTTTGTTCTTTATTGCTCATCTCAGGTATTATTCGTCCGGTACTCATTGACGCGGCTGTGAATTGGTCGCCCGGCTTTTTCCTTTGGTTCGCGAAAGGGATGGCAGGGGTTCAGTCCGCAGGACCGCAGGCACCGCCGGAGCGCCGCACAGCCCGGCCCGGAGGGATTCGCCCAACTGCCTACCCCTGCTAAAGCGGCTACTCCATCGCTCAGCATGGGCATTAGCCGTGGATTTGCTACTTTTGGTAACGCTTTCAGCCGCCTGCTCACTTTCCTTCAATCCATGACATCTGCCAGCCAAGCTGCTTATCAGGCCCTACGGGATTACCTGAACTCGCTGCTCAGCCCCACCCACCCCGACCAGGCGCTGGTGGAGGTGCCGTCGGCGCTGCGCCCAAGCCTGGAAGCTTTTATGCGCGGCAAAACCGAGTACCAGGATGAGGCGGGACGGCGCATGATTTACGCCCACGACCTGGCCGCCTGGGCCGGCGACCTGATTCACGGTGCGGGCCTAATCACGCCCCTGCCCCTGGCTACGGTGGACGTGGCGGCGCTGCGGGCGGCCACCCTGCGGCAGGCTGCATGACGTGGGCCGAGATTGAACGCCTGACCGGACTGGTACAGCAGTTGCCTCCGGTGCGCCAGCAAACGAGCCAGCAGCTTAGTCAGGTGATGGTTTCGGCGCACTCCACCATGATTGAGGGCTCCCGGGTGACGGTGCTCGAAGCAATGGATTTTCTACTGGGCGAGTCCCCCATCCTGGGACCGGGCAAGCCCCTGGAGGGCTACGACATGCTGGGCGACCACGCCCGCGCCCTCGACCTGGCCTTGGAGCGGGCCGACGCGCAGCAGCTGCCCGGCCCGGCCTTCCTGCGGGAACTGGCAGGGTCTGTCATGCGCAGCACCGGCCGGCTCATTAACACGGCTTTGGGCACCGTGGACCCCACGCAGGGCGACCTGCGCCGCAACAACGTGTTTATCGTCGGGGCCAGCTCGTTTCCCAATGCGCAAAAGGTGCCGGCCCTGGTCGCGGCTCTGGTGGGGGAACTGCGCGAGCGGATGCCGGCGGCCGCCACCCTGCGCGAGCAGTTGGAGCTAGCCTTCGAGGCCCACCAGCGGCTGGTGAGTATTCACCCCTTCAACGACGGCAACGGGCGCACTTCCCGACTGCTCATGAACTACGTGCAGCGCTACTATGGCCAGCCGTTGACCATCGTGTTTCGGGAAGACCGCCAAGCGTATTTCGAGGCGCTGGAGCAAAGCCGAGTGGCGGAGGATTTAGCGGTATTCATTGATTTCATGCTAGGTCAGCACGGTAAGTCGCTGGCGTATCAGCTTTCGGCAGCTCCGCCCCCTGCTCATTCCTGATGGCTACAGCCAGCAATGGCTGTTTCTTACTCACCAACTTTATCCTTCGTATGTCCACGGCCAAAGTAGAACTAACGCTTACCCCCGAAGGTCGTCACCTGGCTTTCTCCAAAGAAATGCTTGAAGTAGCTCACGTATTCCGCCGCGCTGGTGGGGAAGGCAGCCCATGGCAGCGCGTGGCCATCAATGCCCGTTCGCCCTACCTCGACACGGATGTTTTTGCACCCGGCACCCACCTGGAATACTATGTGCAGTACGAAACTCAGCAGGGTTCACCCGAAGAACGCAGCCACATTGTGGGTACTACCACGGGCCTATTATAGCTTAGAGTGGGGGCAGCCTGCCTGTTGGGAAGGTATTATTAGCCTTTGTTAAAAGGTTTGTCCAAAATTCGCGTTTGCAATTCCTAAACCCTTCCCCGCAAGTACTTTCGGTTTCTATACATTTGGCTCATTAGACTGGGTCAGAAACCACGGCTCAACTACTAATAGACTAGCCTACCGGCCCTCGATTGTCACTGTTATTCAATTGCTTACTAGAGGGCAGAACTTAGCACAGTACTAGGCCCAGTATGGCGTGCCTTTCTGGGCCCACTGCTGCAGAGCCAATGCACGTTGACAAGTTCGCCTGATGGGCTTCCGTTCAACCTTGCACCAAACTTTTAACCAAATCCAGCAATTAAACCTCACCTACATCAGCCATCGGCCGCGCAAGCAGGACACTCTACCACTACGGCAGCCAATAAGCATAGCAGCCCTTACCTGAGGGCGTGATTGCCGCACCGCCGGCCCAACGGATTGGTGTGCGGTCGTAGCCATTTTGAGCAGCTGTTAGCCCGACTGCTGACGCAAGTACCCGGGCTTATTCGTCAACCATAAACTGGAATACTGCCGGCTTCAGCACGTATTGACCAATGTGTGGCACCATCTACAGGCCAAATACTATGCTGCGGGCCTCTAGAATGTGCTCAACCAATCGCAGGCTGTGTCGAAGCTACTACCCAGTTCCGCTTCAACAGCTGCGGATGGCTATTGCGGCGACAGATTGCGGATAATGGTTTTCTTTTTCCCCTGAAAGACCACCAGCACCGAATCACGGAATATCTTCGTCAGCACGATACCTTGTCGCTCGTCGCCAGCTTTGAGCATGGCCTCTTTCTCATCAATTGCCAGTAGCGCAATCCGGGTATTTTGCCGGGTATTGTTGATAGAGCCCATGTACTTGAGGGAGGGCCACACGACGGGAGGAACCGGTACGGCGGGCGCTGCCACCGGAAAATTAAGCGCCCGCCCTGGAGCGGGGGTGGCGGCTCGTATGGGGCTATTCACTGGTCCGGCCACCCCTACCGAAAGGGGCGGGTTTATCTTCCCGCCTTTGAACGGGTCGACGTAATTCAGCAGCAATTTTGGTGGTCCGTGCGAGGCTACCGGGCGGTGGATGAAGCGCGGTGGGGTTATTTCCGTTACCGCCGCCTCCGGACCACCCTCCGCCGCTGACCAGAGGCGCTGAAAAATAAGGCCCCAGATGGCCAACACCGCTGGCAGCAGCACGTAGAGCAAACGCTTATTTTTCACTCGGGACCCGCGTTATTGGATGATAAAAGGCCTTTTGGCAGCTGCCGGCCCCACGTTGCCCGCCCGGTCGACGGAGCGCACCGACCAGTAGTAGGTGCCGGTGGACAGCGGAATGGCGGGCGCAGGCAACACCAGCGTCGTGCCGCTGCTGGCCTTGGGAAAACCGCTGAAAAGCGCTGTCTGGTTGGGTTCGTAGAAGAACACGCTGTCCCGCACGACATCCGTCGAAGGATGGGACCAGGTGAGTGTTACCGGCAAGGTCAGAAACAAGGCCGAAGCCGCCGGGCTCACCAGGGTTGGAGCGGCGGGCGGCGTCACGTCTACTTCCACGGTTCGGGTGGCCGAGGTTGCCGAACTATTCGCGTTTAGGGCCGTGATGTGCCACTGGTACACCTGACTGGTGCGCGGCAGGCGCAGGCTAACGGCCGTGGCCGTACCCACCAGCGTATCCAGGGCAGCTCCGCCCCCCGCCCGCGGATTAGGCGAGATAACTAGTTGGTAGCGCTGGGCCATCGGCAGGCCCGTCCAGCTAAAGTTGACGACCGGGACATTGGTCACCGCCCCGGCGGCGGGCAATCCCAGCTGTAGCGTTTGCCCCGTCAGTCGGGTGGTGGTGTCGAGTTGGAAGCCCCGGGTGCTGAACGCGGTTTCGTAGCTCCCGTTCACGGCCTGCACCCGCCACTGATAGGCACCCGGCACCAGGGTCGTGGTGAAGAAGGTGCGGGTCACCGTCGAGTCGTGGAACGCTTTGGTGGGGCTGGCGAACGAAGGCGATGCCACCTGAATCCGGTAGCTGCGGGCATTCGCCACGGGCTCCCACCGAAAGGTCTGGACCACGACGGCGGTGCGGCTGCTGTCGGTGGGCGTGAGCAGTAACACGTGCCGGGCCGAAATATCCGGCTCGATGAGGTCGTCGCAGCTGGCCAGCGATAGCCCCATTAGGCCCGCGCCCAACAGGAGCAACAAGGAATTACGGCAGAGGCTTCTCATGGACTTCGCGGGAAATGCTTTGTAAATAAAGGTAGGCAAACAGAAAATCGCGGCGTTGCTTGCGGTCTTCTTCCACCACGAACCGCACCGAGGCGAGCCGGCCCACCGGGCGCTCGTACTCCAGGCTGTGCACGGCCTGGACCAGCCCCCGGAACGGGCCTCGCAGCTTGGCAATGCGCGTCTGCACCTGGTAGCCGGCGTGGTTCAGGGTTGCCCCGCGCGAGAGGGCCGCCAACGTCACGCCGTACTGGCGCGCGGTTTGGCTGAGCTGGTTGAGTAGATAACCTTCCTGGCGGGTGGTGTCGATGCGGTAGCCGCGCATCAGCCAGGCGTCGGCCCGCGCCTGGGCCGTGAGCTGTTGGAGCTGTTCGGGAGCGCGCTGCAACTCCACGAGGGCCTGCGCCTGCGCGACGTTGCTGCGCCACAGGGCGAAGGTGGGCTGCAGGTAACCCGCGCACACGATGACGAAGAAGAGCAGGCCCGCGCCCAGCACCAGGGCCGTGCGCTGCCGGTAGGTAAGGGTTCGCATCAGGAGAGGAGCACGGCGGGTTTAATCACCAGCGTAAAGGTGAACGTGCCCACGCCGGCAGCATAGTCGTAGGTGAAATTCTGGTCGCGCACGGCCCGCACCCACGTCCGCTTGGTAATGCGCTGCAGCCAGGCGTTAAACTGCTGGGCGTCGCGGCACTGGCCCTTGACCGTCACCAAATCGGGCTGAAACGTTGCTTGCGGCTGGGCACCGCCGCCCGCCGAAGCCGGCGCTACGTCTAGGCTGAGCAGGGTCAGCCCGGGGGCCATGGAAGCGGCCAGCCGGTCGGCGCAGACGCTGTTCCAGGAGGGCTGAGCCCAGCCGGTGCTGGTGAGAAACTGGTGTTTCTGGGCCGTGCTCTGGCGCAGTTGCTGCACCTGCTGCAGCAGGTGCTGGTTATTGCCGAGGCGGGCCGTCAGATGGTCCCGCTCGTCGATTAGGTGCTGGGCTACGAAGAAGTTGGTCAGCAATAGTACCAGGATGACCAGGGGCACGGCCAGGCGCAGGCGCTGGTAGAGGCCGCGATAGCTCCATTCGGCCCGGAGTTCCCGTACGCGGGGGACTGGCAGCCGCTCCTCCCCCGCTGCCGGCGGCTGCACCAATGCCGTGAGCGCGGCCGCGTAGGGCAGGACCTGGCGGGAGGAAAAAACGTCGTTGCCCACCGCGAAGGCCGCCGGCACCGCTTCCTCGCCCGGCTGGTATTCGACGGCCGCCAGGCCATCGCCGGCCGCGCTGAGGCGCACCTGAAAATCGCCCACGGCCAGCACCGGGCGTTGGGCCGCCGCGGGCAGATACGGCAGCAGGGTGGCAAAATCGTACGGCCCCAGGCTGACGGCCACCACCCACAGGCCGGCCGTGTGGAGCTCGGCCAGCAGCGCGTCCAGCAACTGTCGGCGGATGAGGGCCACCTGCGTCTCCCCCGCCCCGGGCTGGTACTGGATGTAAAAGTCGCTCAGATTAACGCCCGGCAGCGCGGCCATGAGTGGCTCCGCCCGGGCGGCGGCCGACTCCGGGGCCGGACCGGGAAGGGCGCGCCACAGCACCCCGCGCCCGGCCAGCACCAGGGCCAGCGGCACCGGCCCCGGGGCCAGGGCTTCGCCCAGCGCGGCGGCCGAAGTTAGGTCCTGCCCCTGCTGGGTGAGGCGCACCAGGTCGCGCTGGCGGCTGATTCCGCAGAAATCAGCGCGCCAGCTACCGTCCGCCTGGAAGGTGAGCGCCACGCCGGTGACGGCGGGCAGGGCAGAAAAGACCATCGGTAAGCGCATCGCGGGTTAGTACATGATGGTGGGCTTGATGAATACAACCAGCTTGTTGGTCTGCTTGGCATCCCGGCGCGAGCTGAACAGCCACTTCAGGATGGGGATGCGCGAGAGGATGGGCACCCCCGAACCGCTCCGGGTTTTGCGCACTTCCTCCAGCCCGCCCAGCACAATCATGTCCTCGTTCTTCACCCGAATCATGGACGTGAACTGCCGGGTGGCATTGCCGGGGGGCGCGCCCACGATGACGGGGTCGATGAAATCCGAAAACTGCGCGTCCACCGTCAGCGTGATGTTGTCGTCGCCCGACACCATGGGGTTGATTTTAATCGACAAATCGGCCGAGACCTGCTTGAACACCTGGCTGCGGGTGATGATGGGCGTGACGCCCCCGCTCACGTTCTGCACCGTTTCGACGTAGTACACTGACTGACCGATTTTCAGGCTGGCCTCGTGCCCGTTCAGGGTGGCGAGCTTGGGCGTGGAGCGGATGTTGAGGTAGCTGTTCTGCTCCAGGGCCTGCAGCGTCACGTAAAAATTCGGCGTTACCCGCCCCAGGTCCACCAGGCCCCGCGAGGTGAGCTTGCTGAGCACCGAGTTGATGCTCTTGGAGTTGAGGGTCATGTCCAGGCCCGGGAAGACCGTGCCGCCGGTCTTGACGGTGGAGTCGCCCAGGGCGGCGCTGATGCCGGTGCTCACGGTGTGCCCCCGGCGGAGTTCGGCCACAATTACTTCGATGAGCACGTTGACGACCGGCTTGTCGATGCTCTTGAGAAACTCCGCGATTTCGTCAATCTGCGGCGGGCTCCCGCTCAGGATGACGCTGTTGAGCTCCTTGAACACCTTGATTTCGACGCCCTTCTTAAGCTCGGTCGGGATGACTTCGTCCAGCTTGTCGGCCGGCCGGAACTGGAGCTTGACCACCCTGGAGCGCCGAAACCCTTCCAGGGCCCGCCCGCCGATGGCGTAGCGCCCCGCCGTGAACTCAAAGGTGTGGGTGGTGCCTTGCAGCAGCAGGGCCAGAAAATCGGCGTAGGCCAGCTGCCGGATGTGCATGGTCGTGTTGCCGGTCAGCTCCGAGAACAGGACGTAGTTGACGCCCATGTCCAGCGACACGTCGGTGAGCAATTGGCCAATGGGCACGTTGTCGGCGTCGATGCTGACCCGCGACTGGCCGTCGGCACCGGCGGCCACCACCACGTCGGCCCCGCTCAGGCTGCTGCGCCCGGGGTTGGATAATCCGACGCCATTGCCGGCCGTACCGCGGCCAGTCCGGGCGGGGCGGGCCGCAGTAGCCGCCGTGGCTGTACCGGCGGCCGGTTCCGTGGATTGCAACACGTACGACTGGTCGTCGACGCGCACCAGGCGCAGGGCGTTGGCATACGCCAGCCGGTCCAGGGCCTGGGCCAGGGGCAGGGCCTCCACGTAGCCCGTGATGGTGCGCCCGCCTAGTCCAGGAGCCAGCACGATGTTGCGCTTGGTAAGTTGGGTCGCTTGCTTTACGAAGCTGCTGAGGCTATCGCCGGCCAGGTCGGCGGTGAACCGGTCCTGGGGGCCATCGTAGGTCAGGCGCAGCTTCTTGGCGAGCAGCGCGGGCCTGGCCTCGGGGGTCGGCACGTACTTGTAGAAAGCAATGATATTGCCGGTCACGCGCACGTCCAGGTCGTATTCCCGGGCCAGGAACAACAGCAGGTCCACCACTTTCACGTCCGTGAAGTTGTTGCTCACCTTCACCTGCAGGGCCGGGTCGATGCTCACGTTCAGGCTGTGGGTTTCGGCCAGCCCCCGCAGGAACTCCTGAATGGACACCCCGGCCACCGAGAGGCTGGCGCGCTGGTTCAGGCCCGGGGCCGTGGAGTCGCCCAGGGCCTGCAGCCGCCGGCCCATAACGGTGAAGCGGTCGGTGCTGGGAAACGTGCTGCTGGTCGACGCGGTTTGCGCTTGCGCGCGCGGCGTCAGCAGCACGAGAAAGAGAAGGAGCCAGCCGAGTGGTCGGAGGCGCTCCGGTCGGTTAGTTGCCAAAGAGTAACGGGTAGATTTCTTCCAAGGTCGTTTCCCCCCGTTCGAATAAAGCGAAGGCATTCTCCGCGAGCGAAATAATGCCGCGCTCGGCCAGCAGGTGGGACACATTCAGGTTGTTGGCTTTCAGGTGGTCGGCTAATTCTTCATCCAAGGGAATCACTTCGTACACGGCCTGCCGGCCCCGGTAGCCGGTGAAGTGGCACTGCTCGCACCCCACTGCCACTGAGTGGGCGGCCACCGGCCGGAAGGGCACGAACCGCCGCGGGTACAGGGCCGGGCTGAACGGCTCCTCGCGCTTGCAGACCGGGCAGAGGCGGCGCAGCAGGCGCTGGGCCACGCTGGTGTTGAGCGTATTGGCCACCAGGTAGGCCGGCACGCCCATATCAATCAGGCGCGAGACCGTGCCCCAGGCCGAGTTGGTGTGGATGGTGGAGAGAACCAGGTGGCCGGTCAGGGCCAGGCGCACGGCCATGGCCGCCGTTTCCGGGTCCCGGATTTCGCCCACCATGATGACGTTGGGGTCCTGGCGCAGAAACGTGCGGAGCGCGGCGGCGAAGGTCAGGCCGATGTTTTCCCGCAGCTGCACTTGGTTGACGCCATCGAGCGTGTACTCGATGGGGTCTTCGATGGTGAGGATGTTGCGGCTTTCCAGGTTCAGCAGCTTGAGCGTGGCGTAGAGCGTCGTGGTTTTGCCCGAGCCCGTGGGTCCGCTAATCAGCAGCATACCCTTGGGACGGCGCACGCCTTCGAGGTAGGTGGCCAAATCGTCGGGGTGGAAGCCGAGCGAGGACAGCTCCACGGCCACGGCCTCGTTGTTGAGCAGGCGCAGCACCACCTTCTCCCCGTGCAGGGTGGGCATCACCGACACCCGCACATCCATCTTCTGCTGGCTCCCCGCGGCGATGAACAAGCGGCCGTCCTGCGGCAGGCGCTTTTCGGCAATGTCGAGCCCGGCCATGATTTTCACCCGGTTGATGAGCGCCGGGTAGTCGGTTCGGGGCAGGTGGTAGCGCTCCACCAGCTGCCCGTCGATGCGGATGCGAATGCGGGCCTTGGCCGCGTACACTTCGATGTGAATGTCGCTGCTGGCCAGGTTGCGCGCTTCCTGGATGAGCTGCAGCAGAAAGTCGTCGGAAGCGGCCACGGCCTTGCTGACCGCCGCGGCCGGGCCGGGGGCCGCGGACCCGGCAGTATTTTGCCGCAGAAAATACTTGTTGAGCGTGCGCTCTATCTGCGCCACCGGGGCGGGGCGCAGGCGCACGGCTCGGCCGAGCAGCACTTCCAACTCTTCGGCCAGCGCCGGGGTGGCCCGGTCCGGCTCGGTGTAAAGCTCCAGCTCTTGGGCGGTGGCTGAAAACGGCACCACGCGGTAATGCCACGCCAGTTGAGCGTTGAGCAAGGGCAGCAGTTCGGCGGCGATAACCAGGGGCTCGGCGTCCATCACGGCAGCAGCAGCGTTAGCCGGTCAAGGTCCGACCCCGGGGCGGGCCAGGCCGGCACCAGGGTCTGAATGCCCAGCACCAGCAGCAGACACGCGGCCTGCACCCCCGCCAGGGGAATGCGAAAAGCCGCGGGGGCGGCCGGCCGTCGCCACTGCGCCACGGCCGCCGTGACCAGAGCCACCACCGAGCTCCCCAGGAAGTAGAGCAGAAATTCCGCCGGGGCGAAGTACAGGGCCGCCACCACCCAGTACAGCACGTCGCCGCTGCCCAAGCAGTCCCGCAGGCGCAGGCCTCGGAAGCGCAGGCGCACGTAGACCGTGAGCGCGGTCAGCAAGATGGCCAGGGCCGTCCAACTCACGGCTACCTGCCCGACGACCTCGGCCGCCGGGGTTCGCAAAAGATGCAACGCCACTAAGGCGACGCCCAACGCCGGAAAGGCGGGCCAGCTGATGCTGCGGGCCTGCCAATCCTGGTAACACATCAAAGCCAGAATGCTGCCGGCCCCGATTGCAATTCCCAGTGGTAGATACTGTTCCATGGCAGGTACGGGGCCTAGTCTTTGGTGACCTCGACCAGGTTCTGATTCTGGTCTATTTCCCACACGTTGAAGGCCCCGTCCCCGTCAAAATCGACCACCGAGGTCGCGCGGGCGGCGAAGGTGGTGGGGCCGGCGGCGGTAATCACGATTTGGTAGTTCGCCTTGCCGTTCTCGGTGGCCAGCTTCTCCTGCTCGAAGCCGATGTCGTCCAGGCTGTTGGTGTAGCGCGAGTGCTCGTAGAAATACGTTTTTTCCAGTGCCTGCAGGTGGGTCAGCATCTGCTTGGCTTCCACGCTCCGGGTGCGGCTAATCAGCGGCATCAGGGCGGGCAGGGCCATCAGCACCAGAATACCGATGATAACCAGGACGATGAGCAGCTCGGTGAGGGTGAACGCCGGCAGGCGACCCGCGGAAACGGACTTCCGAATAGCAGGGGTAGAAAAAACCATGGAGTAGGCAAATGAAAGGACGATAAACAATCGGGGGCTAAAAGTAAAGAAATAACTAGTATTTTCCCGCACAATTCGCCGGGCATCTACCTTATTTACAAATCCGGACGATTCGCTGATGAATACTATTTATTGCCGCGTGCTTTGGGGGCTGTTATTGAGCGGACTGATTCCGGGGGGCTTGCACGCTCAGTCACTGCGCAAGCTGGAGCGCGGGTCTATTAACCGCACGCGCATTACCCTCGTCAATGGGGACACCATCCAGCGGTTCACCACCACACTGCGGCACCCACAACCCAGGCCCGACCGGTTTTATTATTGGCAAGGCCAAGACCGTATCCAGCGCAACGCGGGGGGCTACAACGGCCATTTGCTTGATGGTTCCTACCAATTGACTGACCGCGACGACCACTTGCTGGGCAACGGGGCGTTGCGCCAGGGCCTGAAAACGGGCACGTGGCGCACCTGGCGTCCCGATGGCAGCCTGGCCAGTACCAGCCACTGGCGGCAGGGGCGGCAGCGGGGGCGAACCATCGCCTACGATGCCAACAGCCGGCCCTTGCCCATCGCCGCGCCCCCGAAGCACAGTCCGGCTGCTCCAAACGCCGCTGCGCCAGTGGTGCGCTGGTGGCAGCCGGCCTACTGGAAAATCAAGCTCAAGCGTCGCAGGGCGACTCGGGCGATTCCCGCCCCGGGCAGTGCCCCCGTCACGCCTGCTCCGATGCCAAAGAAAAAGAGCGGCTCGAAAAAGGAGGTGCTCCCGCCGGTAACGCCTAAGCAGGCCGGTTCGTGACCCGGAACTTCGGCCGGCCCCAGCGGCTGCCCGCGGGGGCGCTGATGCTGGTTATCGTCGTCAGCATGCTGGTGGCGGCCATTCTGCTGTCTCTGCTGTTTTTGACCAGCAACCGCCGGCTGCTGATGCAGCGGGATGAGCGTCGGCAAATCGTCAGTCGCAATCTGTTATCCGGACTAGCTTATGCCCAGGCATCGACCAGCCTGCCTTACTTAAGGCGGCAGTCGCGGGACTTATTCGGGGAAGGCACCGATTCGGTGATGATTGAGAAAAAGCCCTGGGGAGTATTTGACGTGGCGGTGGTCATCGCGGCTCGGGGCCCGCTGGCCGATACCGTTATGGCGCTGTTAGGTAGTCAGTTTTCAGAAGCCAACCAAGCCGCCTTATACCTGGCCAACGAGAACACTCCGCTCAGCCTTAATGGCGACGCCCAGGTTCGGGGTGGGGCCTACCTGCCCAAGGGCGAAACCGCCCGCGATGCCAACCTGCCCCTGACCGGCCCCGCGCGCACGGGCCCGGCCGTGACCGGCCGCCGGCAGCCCAGCCGGTCCGGTTTGCCCATCAGTGCGGATTCCAGCTTGGCGCGCCTGGGCGAATACGCCACCCTGCGTCTGGAACACCTTTTGGCTACCGGCAGCAAGCCGACTGGCAACCTACGGTCGTTGCGCACTTCCTTCGTCGGGGCGGCGGCCGTGCTGTACCGGCCCGAGCCTATCACGCTGACGGGGCTCACCCTGGAAGGACAAATTGTGGTCATCAGTTCGCGTCGCTTGGTGGTGGAGGCCTCTAATCACTTTGATAATGTTCTTTTGATTGCGCCAGTGGTCGTGGTGAAATCCGGTTTTCGGGGCCGGGTTCAGATTATGGCCCGCGACACCGCCGACGTCCAGTCCAACTGTGAATTGTTGTACCCAAGTGCCGTGTGTGCCTTTAATTCAGTTGGAGCGGTGCCCACAGCAGCGACCGCGCAGGTCTTGCTCGGCGAGAATAGTATTATCAACGGCGTTGTCGTGGCTGCCCAAACCACGAGTGGAAGCAATGTACCCTGCACCATTCGCATGGGGCAAGGGGCCACCGTGCAGGGCCAGGTGTTCTCGGCAGGCATCATTGAGAACTGCGGCACAGTCCGCGGCACGGTGATGTGCCGCCGCTTGGTATATCGCACGCCCGCCACCTTCTACGACAACTACTTGGTGAACGCCGTGCTGGACCGGCCGGCGCTCCCCGCCACGTTTCTTACCTCGCCCCTGCTTAACGCAGGAGCGCCTACTGGCATTATCGCATGGCTTCACTAAGCCGCCGCCGGCTGGTGGCCTCGTCATTGGTCGAAGTCACCGTGGCCTCCGTCATCCTGGTGCTCGTGTTCAGCCTCGCGATGGCCAGTCTCACGCGGCTGGTCGTCAGCGGGCCGCAGCGATTGCCGCTGCGCGCCCGGCAAGTGGTGGCCCGGGTGGCCGCCGAGACGATTCGGGACCGGACCTGGCAATCCCGCGTCTGGCACGAAGGAGCCCTGGAACTGGAACAAGTAGTGAGTACTTCGCCGCAAGCGCCTTACCTGATTACCTTGCGCATCACGGCGGCCGTGCGCGGCCACGAAATGGCCCATTTGCAACAGCTCGTTTATGCCCCGCCGCTCGTCTCGCCTTAATGCTTTCACCGTGCTTGAGCTCCTGCTCGTGATGGTGGTCAGTGCCCTGCTCTTCAGCATGGCCTATGCCGCGTTGCGCATGGTGCAGCGCCAGCAACGGGCCATCGAGCGCAAATCAGCGGCGCTGAGCCAGGTCAGCACCTGGCAAACGGCGTTGGCAGCGGACTTCCGAGCCGGCACCATAGTCGCCGTGGCCGATGACCAGGTGCGCTGTGAACGCGAGGGCCGGCGGGTGCTTTATACCTTCCGGGATTCGGTGCTGGTGCGCGAGCAAGGCGAAGTCATCGATACGCTGCCGATGACAGTGCGGGAATGCACTTACTACTGGCAAGGCCAGCCCCGCACGAGCGGCTTCATCGATGAGCTGGCCATCACGGCGGGCACCGCGGCCCGCGACACGTTTTACCTGCAAGCCGCGGCGCGATACGCGGCGCAAGAACAGGTACCCTCCCTGCCCCTGACCGCTTCCCCGCTATGAGTAATGGCTTGCGCCTGCGCCCCGTTGCCCCACCCTTGGCCGCTCCCTCCTCTGCAAGGGGTGGGCAGTTCAGCACCCTGTTGAGCCGGGACATTTCATTTGGAAACCGGGGCAAGCCCACCGCGAAGCAGCGCGAGGCCCTCTACCTGGAACTGGGCATGTTGCTCGGGGCCGGCGTCGATATCAAAACGGCACTGGACTTGCAGGTGGACCAGCACAAGGGAGCCTTACGGACGACGCTGGAGGAACTGCGCAGCGCCGTGGTAAGCGGCAGCACGGTGGCCGCGGCCCTGGAAGCATCGGGCCATTTCTCTGCCTACGAGTTTCACAGCGTGCGGATTGGAGAGGAAACCGGCCGCCTGGCCGACATCCTGCACGAGTTGGCCCGCTACTACACCCGCCAAATCAAGCAGCGCCGGCAGTTGCTGCAAGCCCTGGCGTACCCGGCGCTGGTGCTCTCCACGGCGGCCGGGGCGGTGCTGTTCATGTTGCGCTTCATCGTGCCGATGTTCGCCGACGTCTTTCGCCGCTTCGGCGGCGAGTTGCCGCCCCTGACGCAGGCCATCGTGCGCCTGTCGGCCGGCGTGCGCGAACACGGCCTGTTAGGGGTCGCGCTCGTATTCGGCCTCGTGCTGCTGGGCCGTTGGCTGGCCAACGTGCCGACCTATCGCTACCTCCTTAGCCGCTTTATGTTGCGCATCCCCATCCTGGGGCCACTACTTCGCGGCGTATACTTGGGGCGGTTGTGCGGGTCCCTGGCGTTGCTCACCGGTGCCCACGTACCGCTGCTGCAAGCCCTGGCCCTGGCCCGGCAAATGCTCAGCTTTGCGCCCCTGGCGCGGGCGTTGCAGGAGGTAGAGGCCCGGGTGCTGCTGGGCGCGCCGCTGCATAGCAGCCTGCAGGAGTTTGGCTTTTTGTTCGATGCCCGGCTGGTGGCCCTGGTTAAAGTCGGGGAAGAGGTCAATAAGCTGGATTATTTCTTCAACCTGTTGGCCCAGCAATACGGCGAAGAGGTGGACCACCGGGCCGCGCTGCTGAGCACGGCCCTGGAGCCGCTCATCATGCTCTTTCTGGGCGGGGTGGTGGGCCTGATTCTCATCGGGATGTACCTGCCCATCTTCCAGATTAGCAACGCTATTCAATAATATGGTCGACCGGCAATGGGGGAGCGGAAACCGGTTTATATTTGGCTTCCTTTTGTGACAATTTTCAACGGCTTAATTTCTACCTGATGAAGCAATTCTACCTTTCTTTTTTCTTTTCCCTCCTTACTGCTTTTACCTTTCGTCCGGCCACGGTGGTGGCCCAGTGCCCGGTGGCAGCTACCTGCACCCCCGGGCGGGCCAGTAACCCGCAGGCAGCGGCGTTTGGGATGGGTATTTTCCGGGTCCGGCTCGGCAGCATCGATACCACGACGGCGGGCACAGCGGATGGCTACCAGAACTACGGTTGCACGCAGCGCACATCGCTGGCCCCCGGCCTGAACTACCCCATCAGCATCACCACCAATGCCAATACGAACGAGAACGTGCGCGTGTGGCTGGACTACAACAACGACGGGGCGTTCGACCCGGTGGGCGAGTTGCTGTTCTCGTCCAACAACGCCCGGCTGCACACCGGCGTCACGGCGGTTATTCCGACCACGGCGGTGCTGGGCGTGCGCCTGCGCCTGCGCGTGGCCGCCGATGCGCAGGCCTCGCCCCTGCCCACGCCCTGCTCGACTCCGCAATACTCCCAGACAGAAGACTACGGCGTGCTGCTTGGCGTGCCCACCCAGCCACCCGTGGCTGCCTTCAGCGTTGATGCCACGCAGGCCTGCGGCGGCACGTTCGGCTTTACCGACCTCAGCCAGCGCGGCCCCGCCACGTGGCGCTGGACGTTCGGCGACGGCACCACCAGCACGCTGCGCAACCCCAGCCATACCTACACCCAGACCGGCACCTACGCGGTGAAGCTGCGCGCCTGCAACGCCTTCGGCTGCGATTCGGTGACCCAGGCCACGGCCGTGACCTGGTACCCGGCGCTGGGCGTGGCCGCCGCCTGTGCCCCCGTCGCCACGGCCCCCTGCTGCGGCTACGGCATCACGCAGGTGAGCCTGGCTGGGCAAAGCCATGCTTCGGCCGACGGCCGGGCGGGCTACGAAGATTTTAGCTGCGTGCGGCGCTTCGTGGTGCAGCAGGGCCAGATTTACCCCATCCAAGTAACCACGGGCAATACCTCGCCGCACCAGGTGCGGGTGTACATCGATTACAATAACAACGGCAGCTTTGCCGAGCCCGAGGAACTGGTCATGGAATCGCTGTCGGCTATTAGCCCGTCGGCGCGGGTGGGCATTGCGGGGGGCGGCATTACCGGCACCCCGCTGCGTATGCGCGTAGTGGCCGACATCGTGGGCCAGCCCGTGACGAGCTGTTCGGCCCCTTCGCTGGGGCAGGTGGAGGACTACAGCCTGACCATCACGCCGTCGCCGTGTGCGGGCCTGCCGGTGGCCATGCCGCGCATCACGGCCCCGCAGGTGTGCGTGGGGTTGCCGGCCACGCTCTACTACCCGGCGGCCGCGGTGGCCGGGGCCAGCCTGCAGTGGCAGTCGTCGGCCGATAGTCTGACGTGGACCACCGTGCCGCTGGCCACCACCGACCTGCTGACTACGTCCCCCATCACGGCGACGCCGCTTTACTACCGGACGCGGGCGGTGTGCGGCACTTCCACGCGCTACAGCCCGGCGTTCCGGCCCGTGCCGGTGCCCGCGCTGTGCTACTGCCGCCCTCCCATCTCAAGCACCAGCACCTGCGGCAATTTGAGCCGACTGGGCCGGGTGTGGATGCCCAATACAACTCTGGACGTGCCCCCGACAGGCTGCGACACCCAGCCCGACGAAGTGGGCCGCATCCTGAGCCTGTCCCCGGCCTCGCAAACGGTGACGTTGCAGCGCGGGGGCGTGTACCTGCTCAGGGCCGTGGTGCCAGCCGGGGAGTATGTGCTGGGCTGGATTGACTTCAACCGCAACGGCGTGTTTGAGGCCAACGAATACCTGGCCTTCACCAACAGCGGCCCGGGCAATACCCAGGTGCAGGCCACCGTTACGGTGCCGGCCACCGCGACCTTGGGCCTCACCGGCCTGCGGTTACGCTTGCAGGTACAGAGCCTGGGCTTTCCTAACCTGATACCCACGTTCAGCTGCACGCCCGAGGGCACCGGCGAAACCCTGGATTTACTCGTCACAATTGGGCCGCCGGATTGCGCGGCGTCGCCGCTGGTGAGCGGGCAGGTGCAGGGGCCGCGCACCTTCTGCCCCGGCACGGTGCCGCCCGTCTCGGTGCTGGCCCCCACGCCCAACGCGGCCCTTCAGTGGCAGACCTCGCCCGACAGCCTGGCCTGGACCGACGTGCCGGGCGCCACCGCTGCCCAGCTGAGCGGCCCGGCCAGCCGCTACCAGGATTCGCTCTACGTGCGGGTGCGGGTGCAGTGCACCGGGCGCACGGCCTATTCGCCGGCCGTGTACCTGCGGCCCGACCCGCAATTGTGCTTCTGTACGCCCAGGACCCAGCAGGGCAGCTCCAGCATCGCGCTGGCGTCCATTGCCATCGGCAATACGCCCTTGTACGTGCGCCAGAGTGCCTCGGTACCCCTGATGGTATACCAGTATTATCCGCCTGCGGTGCCCGCCAACACGGCGACCCTGCTCATCGGCCTTTCGTACCCGGTGTACCTCAAGCACGTCTACGGGCAAAGCCTGTACCCGGTAACGGTCTGGGTGGACTACAACGCCGACGGTCGTTTCACGCAGAACGAGGCCACCGTGCTGCGCCAGGGCTTTGCCTACGCCAACAACGACACGCTTTCCGCGCTGACCGTGCCGCCCACGGCCCGCCCGGGGGTGGTGCGGATGCGCGTGATGAGCGGCCAGGGCCTGCTGGCGGCCTCGACCCAGTGCGGCCCCAACGTGTCGTACCTGCGCGACTTCCTCGTGACCCTGGCCCGGCCCCCGGCCCCCGCGCTGCCGCTGTCGGCGGGCACGGTCACCGGCGCGGCCAGCGTGTGCGCCGGCCAGCCGGTGCGCCTGGCCACGGCTGGCTATTCGCGCGGCAGCGGGCTGCAGTGGGAACAGCTGGTGGGCACGGCCTGGCAGGCGCTGGCCAGCACCGAGGACGTGCTTTATTCCGTTCCCATCACCACCGCCACGTCCTTCCGGGTGCGGGTGACGGCGGGAGCCAACACGGCCGTGTCGGCCCCGGTGACGGTGGCCCCCACCGCGCCGTGCCCCTGCACCAGCAACCTGGGCGGCTTTAGTACGATATCGGACGGCATCCGCGCCTTCGGAATAGACGGGGGCGGGGCCTCGTTGGTGGCAAACACCAGCGGCATCCGAACGGCTTCGCCCGCGGCCTCGATTTACGGAACCTACGGGATGACCGACTCAACGCACGCCGTGGTGACGGCCGGGGCCGGCTGCGTCTGCACGGTGTCCACCACCAGTGGATCCTCGACGGCCGTATGGGCCGACTTCAACAGCAACGGGGTGTTTGAGGCCAGCGAATACCTCCCCCTGTCAAACCTCGGCCCGGCGTTTCGGCTGTCGCTGCCCGTTACCCAACCGCTGGGGCCGCTGCACCTGCGCGTACGCTGTGCGGGAACGCAGATTCCGGCGGGCGGGGCCTGCACGCGCTTCACGGGGGGCGAAACCCAGGACTACACGGTAACCGTGGCGAGCTTGTCGGCGTTTGCGCCGCCGGACATTACGGTCACCGGCACGCAGGGCGTCGGCGGCTCCGTGCAGTTGGGCACCCGCGTGGCACTGGCCCCCAACGCAACGGCGTTGTGGGAAGGGCCGCTGGGCTTCACGTCCACCCAGGCCCGCCCGACGCTTACCAACCTGACGGCGGCCCACTCCGGCTACTACCTGCTCACGGTGCGCAGCCCGGCGGGCTACCAGTTGACCACTGCCCGTTACCTGCAGGTAGGCACGCCCGCGGCCACCGCTGCCGGGGCCACAAAACTAGCGGCAGGTTTTACCCTTTTTCCGAATCCGGCAAGTGGCGCGGTCACCCTACGCATTGCCAACCCTTTGCGGCCTTTTCAACGCGTACGGGTGCTGAACAGCACCGGGCAGGTTGTGCTTAGCCGTGTGCTCACCGTCCACGAGCAAGCCGAAGACGTGGCGTTGGATTTGACACAGCAGGCGCGCGGCTTGTACCTGGTGCAACTCATTGGGGATACGGGTACGGCATCGCGGCGACTCGTGCTGGAATAAACAAGCCCGGATTTTTAATTAACTCATCGCGAAACAGCTTGTTGTTTCTAGCTTTGACGCACCCATTTCTTCTGTCATAAATGTCCCCTACCCCTACTACCCGCCTCGACTGGCTTTTTCGACTCTTGACCTTGCTGGCCTTGGTCGGCTGCATCACGCTCTACCTCACGCACCGCCCGCCCCGCATTGCCTACGTGAATTCTACCCGGCTTCTCAGCGATTTCCAGGGCATGGTGGAGGCCCGGCGCACCTACCACCGTCAGCAACAGGAGTGGCAGCGCAACTTTGATACGTTGCAGGCGGAAACGGCCCGCAGCATTCAGGAATACCGCAAAAAACGGCCCAGCCTCACGTCGGCGCAACGTGTTGAGTCCGAAACAGCCCTGCGGGTCCGTCAAAAGCAGTTAGGAGAGTACCAACTGGCCATTCAGGGCCAGGACCGGGAAGCGCAGGAAAAGCTTACCCGCACGGTGGTAGACAGCACTAATGCTTTTCTAAAGCAATATGGCCAGCAGCATAACTATGATTTGATATTTCTTACTGCTGAAGGGGACAATATTGCGTATTCCAAGAACGGGTTTGATATTACTGTCCCAGTACTCGTAGAATTGAATGCACAGCAAAGTACAAATAAGTAGCCGCTAAACTATGTTCAGCATGGTGTCCTCAGTGTATAGCCCCAGAGAGCGATGGTGTATTTGCTGGGCTGGAATTTCGCATACACTTATGAGATAAGTACTACACGGCAGCACCCGCGCAAGGGCAGCGTTACGGTGCGCTATCCAACACAGCCAGGAAAGCCTACAAAGCTTAGCCACGCGCTACAGCATCAACCCGAAAACGGTGGCCAAGTGGCGCAAGCTCCCCGGTGTGCAGGACGCGCGCATGGGCCCGGAGCCAGTCTCAATGGTGCTTACGAACGAGCAGGAAACCATCGCCGTGGCCTTTCGCCGGCACACCTTGCTCGCGTTGGACGATTGTATATACATGCTGCAAGCCACGATTCCGCAATTCTCCCGCTCGGCGCTGCACCGCTATTTCCAACGCCACAACATCAGCCGCCTGCCCCTCACCGAGAACGGGCAGAGTCCCCCGAAAAAGAAATTTAAGACTACCCCATCGGTTACCTGCACGTTGACTTCGCCTAAGTACGCACCAAAGGAGGCCGCCAGTACTTTTTGTCGCCATTGACCGCACCAGCAAAGTGGCGTTTGCCGAGTTGCACCTGCGGGCCACGCGCATGGTCGCGGTTGACTTTCTGCGGCGGGTGCAGGAAAAGCTGCCCTACGAATCCCATACCGTGCTGGCCGACAACGGCGTACAATTCACGCTACAGCCCCTCCAGTGGTTTCCGGGCGGGCACATCTTTGACCGCATCTGCCGGGCCTTAGGCGTGAAGCACCGCCTGACCAAACCGGCACACCCGTGCACCAACGGCCAGGTCGAGCGCATGAACCGCACTATCAAAGAGGCCACGGTCCAGCGCTACCACTACCAGACGACCGACGAACTCAACAAGCAACTGCAAGCCTTTTTGCTGGCCTACAACCACGCCAAGCTCCCGAAGACGCTGCGCGGACTGACTCTATACGGATTCGTCTGTGCCCAGTGGCAGATGAACCCGACTATCTTTACCCAAGCCCAGCCTACCTGACCTTGTGACTATACACCAAGGGCTTGCTATTGCATCACGCTTTGATTAATCAATATAGTTTTTTGTTGTTATTAAAACCGTGCCACAAGCAGTTGTACGTGTCTTGCTTTTTAATGGATTATTTGATATATTAATATACTTCAAAGCTGTTTTCTCGCAGATTGACGCATCAATTTCTGATAATTCATTGTACGAAAAATCAGCGGATGTCAAATTTTCTAACGGCTCTTTGAATGTTAAAACTCTAATCTTATTTTTTGCAAAGCTTATAGAGGATATAGAATCGTTAAGCCCTGTAATGTTTATGCGACCTTCCAAAAGGTTGTCACTAATATCTAAGTATTTTAAGTTCGGAAGAGCTTTTTTTAGGTTTGGAATATTTGAGAAATTGTTTTTAGATATATTTAAAGACGTTATAATTGGATTATGTATATTTTTTATATCTTTTAATTTGCAATTAAATATTGTTAATTCATACAGGTGTCGTAACATATTGATTGATGAGGGTATACTATCTAATGGCATATCTACAATGGATAGTTGTATAAGATTGCCCCCTATAAATACAGGCGTTACTTTACCATCGATAACATTCTCTGTTGACTTGTTCATGACTCTTAAGTCTGCATATAACTTTTTAAACAAAGTTATATCATCATGATTTTGTTCAATCACGGGCGAGCATCCTAATAGGATGAGCAATGACAGCCCAATAATGCGATTTGTTAAAACAAATTCCATACTTAGTTTTTCCCTTTAGATTCTTTCACCTTTTTTTCTCTGTTGTCCGCAGGTTTGTTTTTACTTGGAAATTGGCGACGCATTGCGACTTTCTCTTCCTCATTAGAAGTTTCTCTTCTTCGAAAAACGAATTCTCCGTCATAACTTCCGACTGTAAGAGCATCGTTATTATTAGTGCCTGTAGGTGGGGGACCTGGAATGTGGCTTCTGCCACCATTGTGGATTATGCCATGAATTATAATAGTGGCAACAGCTAACTCGTTGCCAATTTTCATGCCATTGTCTTGAACAGCTTGCGTCACGTTATCCATTTTTATACCTATGATATCCGGTGTAAGAGGATTTGAACCATAATCACCGTTCTTCTGGTCTTCAATCATGGTATTGGATGAGGATAGGTCCAAGTTCTCAGCACCTGCAGTAAATGCTCCCTTAAGCATAAATCTACCCGAACCAACAGAAGCATAGCTAGCAGTTTTTTCATTTATATCATTCAATTCTAGCCCAGCCTTATCGCTTTTATCCCCTGTTGTGCGAGTCGCGCCACCTACTACTGCAACAAAAGTGTCACTACCATCCAGCGTATTTGCTTTCTGAGGAGTATTTACAATCATTACACGAACATTGGTAAGGCCGTGAATTGATAAAAGTCGCTCAGTTTCCTTTTGCAATTTGACATTATCAAATTTCTTAACAGATGTAGTTATTGAAGAAGACACATATATATATATGATATTTTCTTTTCCGTCTTGGTCCACAAAAACGTTAGGGTTATTATTAAAGGCGTGGTAAGGGCTTAGAGCAGGATACTTACTCTGCAATGGGTCTAGGCTAAGCCATCTTCCAACGCTAGGATTGTAAATCCTAGCGCCATAGTCATAATTAGTCAACCCCAATTCCCCGTTGTTATCCTTCTCTTTACCATTATAACCAAACCGGTAGCCAGTGGCAGAGAAGGTACTATTGCCGGGGCCATAACGATTAGGCTGAAGCATGCCGAAAGGATAGTAATTGTAGTAAGCCGTCAGCTTAGGCACAAAACTGGTTATATCCGGGGTCCCGTTGGTCACGGTGGCGAGCTTTTCGTCGGTGACAACAGCGCGCACGTTCCCCAAGTGGTCGTTGAGTTCGTACTGCTTCAGGCCCAATACGCGCGAGTAGCGGTTCGGGAGGGCTCCGGCAGGAGGCAGCAACAGGTTAGGCTTGCGCTCCCCCAGGCGGGCCGCGCCATAGAGGGGCTGCTCCAGCAAGCGGAGCTCGCTCGTGCCACTGGTGGCGTTGTCGAGCTGTTCGTACACGCCCATCATGTTGCCTTGCGCATCGCGCACGTAGTAGGTGGTCCGCGTATTGGTGCCGGGCGCGGCGTATACTTTGCTTACGCGGTTGCCGGTGGCGTCGTAGTTGTAGTCGATGAGCGTCGCGTAGGCCAGGCTACCCACGTGGGCGGGGTCGTCCTTGCGGATGCGGTCAATTTTGCCATACGGCGTCCAGGTGATGCTCGTCACGCCGCTCTGCTTGTCCTGAATCAGGTTGCCCGTGGCGTCGTAGTCGTAGTTGTCCGTCGTCTGGGTCCCGAGGTCATCACCCGTTACGCTGGCGCCCGCTGCGTCCGTTACCGATAGTAACTTGTTGTTCGTGCGCACCGCGTTGGCTCCGGTACCGGTGGTTGGGTAGTTGTAGGTGAAGTCGTCGATGAAGTCGCCGCCCTGGTCCCTCCGCTTGAGCGTATTCAGGTTGCCGTTGGCATCGTATGTATAGGTTGTCGCGTAACTGCCGAGGGCCGTACGGGCGTTGCCTGCGCGGTCATACTGCGTGCTCCCGCGCAGGCGGTTGAGTTGGTCGTACTGGTAGAGTTCGTTAGCCTGCACGGCCGCCGCGGTGTTGCCCGTCACGTCCTGGCGGCTTTTGGTTTGCCAGGTGGCGATGTTGCCGTTGTAAAGGCTCTGGGTAGCACTGGGCTCAAACAAGTCCGGGTTAGCAGTACCGCTGCCCGTAGCTGTCGCGTTGAGGAATGACTGGGGGCGGGTATAATCACCCTGGAAGTATCCCAACGTCATGCCAAAAGCATCCTTGGCCGCGCCACTCGTCGTACCGTCATGGCCCGGGTCTTTCGTGTCGTCAAGGTTGGGGTGGTTGATGCCTTTGAGCCAGCCCTGCAGGGTGTACGCATAGTCGAGGCCCTGCACCTGGTCCTGCCCCAGCAGCAGCCGCTTGAGCGGTCCGTGGGCGTAGTACTCGTAGTGGGCATCCTGGTCCCAAATCTGGCCGTCGGCCGAGGTGTAGGCGGACAGCAGCCGGTTGTCGTCGTCGTAGGTGTAGCGGTGGAAGAACTGGTCCGGCTGTGCCTCCTGATAGGCCACCCGCAGCACTTTGTTGCTGATCAGGTCGTATTCATACCGGGTGCCTTTGGCGGTCAGGCCCGGAATCTGCTGCACCAGCCACTCCACGTTGCCGTGCGGGTCGTAGCTGTAGTAAGTGTACACCGATTTGGCCGGGAGCTCGGCCCGGCTCACGACGTAGCTGATGCGGTTGGTCAGGTAGCGCTGGGCCTTGCCGCGGTACGTGAGGTTGGGCGCGGGGGTGTTGTAAACCGTTTGCGTGACAAACTGATTGGTCGGCCCGCCTAACGTGGGCACCCCGACAAGGGACGTGGAAGGAAGGGACTTGGGGTCCTCGTAGTTCAGCGGAAAGCTGCTGGTCTCCAGCTGGGCCAGCACCAGGTCCAGCGAGGCCGTGAACGCGCGGGAGCTCTCCCCGACTTCCACGACGCGCCCCAGGTTGTCGTACTTGGTGTAGGAGTACACGCTGGCCGCCCGCTGCTTGTCGTTGAGGGAGAAGCGGAGCTGCCCGATGCGGTTGTAGTAAAACAGCGTCTTTCCCCCATCCGGCGTGTTTTGTTCTTCCAGTTGCTTGAGGCTGTTGTAGAAATAGGTGGTGGCCATGCGGTGCACCGGCGTCCGCACGGGCGTTGTGGTCAGGTCCACCAGGTCTACGCCTTGCGGCGGAACGGTTTTGATGAGGTTGCCGCCGCGGTCGTAGTAATACAGCGTGTAGTGGTGGAAGCCCAGGTCGTACTCCACCTGCAAATCATCCCGGAGCTGGTCCGTTGAGGCGCACTTCATGGCGTATTGCGACCGCAAGTCCGTGATTCTGCTCTCAATCCAGGTATCCTGCTGGGCGCTGATGTTGCTGGTCAGCGTTGCTGCCACGAGGCCTTCGCAGGTGGGCAGCACCGGTTCGTAGGAATAGGGGTCTTGGGGGGGAATAACCAGCTTTACCCAGCGAAAACAGGTCGTGAAGCGACGGGGGTCGGAGCGGCACTCCTGCACGTCTTTCCACATCATAAACTGTTTGAGGTAATCCGCATCCGACATATTCACAGTAGCTGGCTTCGGATAGGGGGCCGGCGGCAGCAGTTGAATGTGCGCCCGTTGCGAGCCCCCTCCTTTCATGGCCAGGATTACGTAAATGCCATCGGTCGAAAGCGGGTCGCCATAACCGGTGACCGCAGGGCTACCGGCCACGGCGTAGGGAGCCGAGATATTGGTGATGTCCCCTTTTGGAATGGGGTTGCCTTTGTCGTCGAGAAAGCGTAGGATGTAATCAAAGGTGCTACTGGCTGGAAACGTCAATAGTTTCGGTACCCCCGGTACGTCTTCTCCACGAGCGTAGCATACGTAGGGAAACGTTGTAGCTACTTTCTCATCAAGTGCCCAAATAACCCGGAAGTCGGAGCCCAGCGCATTGGGAAGGGTGGAATTAGGGTTTGCACACAAAGGAGGGTTCGCAATGTCTGCAGTCCGGTCCCCACGGGGGTCAACCACGGTAACCCAGTAGTTGCGCCGAAGTCCGGCAAAAGTACTGCCATCGTTAAACAGCCGGTTGCCGGCCACTTCCAAAGGGCCCACATAGCACAGGATGCCCTTCTCTATTTCGCCCAAGCCTTGCACTCCAACCACCGGGCCCATTTTCTGGCGGCGGGGGTCATCTACGGAAATGGAATTGGCCTTGTGGACCAAGGTGTTTATGTAATTGACCAGGTCTTCTGCTGTTTTACTCACGCGTACTGTTTGCAACAAGGGACCCGGCAGTAACTTAATAGGGGCATAACCCGGTTGGCAATCGGCACCGATTTTCTTCACGTGCAGGTCGGCACGGTCGAGCATGGCCGACTGAAAGAGGTTGAATTTGTCCTGGTCAAATTCCAGCCCAGAGGCTGTCTGCGTAACTTGCAGATTACAGTAGGTTTTGCAATTATCAACCAGTTCCTGCACCATAAACAAAATCTCACATTCCTCCACATCATCGGGCTCGGGCTTCCGCTCATCGGTGGAAGCCAGATAGGTTTTGAATTCGTCGCTGAATTTGAGCACGTAGCGGTCCGTGGAAACGTAAATGTTTTGTTTGTGGAAATCGGCGATGATTGCCTGACGAAACTCCTCGCGGCGGTCTTCGCACCGCTGCTCCCCGCTAGCCTGCATGGCGTCGAGCTGCTGCTGGGTAAACGCGCCGGCATTTTGGCCCGTGGCCGGTAAGGGGGCGTTGGGCGAAAACCGGGTGCATTGGTAGATGTCGTTCAGGATTTTTAGCTGCTTGTCGTCGTTGGGGTCCAGTTTGGCAACATCCGCAAAACTGTAGAGGATGAAGGGCGGCGTTGGATTACCAGCCGACGGCTGGTATTGGCGCAAGCAGTTTTGATGCCCTAGGTTGTTGTCGTCAAAAACGAAGGTGAAATAGCGCTCTTCGGGCAGAATAGTTGTGCCCTGAGGAACCACCTTGCGCATTTTCACCCGAAAGCAATCAAGAAAATCTCCTAGCAGGTCGGGTAGCGGAGTGGAGGCCCCCCCCGTGTTGCTCATCTGCACAAATGCCTCGTAGGAGTCAATGGTATTGTGCCAGCAGTTTTGCAGGGAGTCGCAGTGCTGGTTGTACAGCGGGTCTTGCATTAGGGCGTCCGCCATCTTGTCCAAGTCCCCAGGTTGCATGCCGGGAAAGAAGGTGTTAAAATTCGCGTAGCATGTCTGCGCATTGTCTTGCAGGTAGGATTCAAAGCCTGCTTTACCGGGTGTACAGACGATGGCAGGCGTACCGCAAGTGAGGTCCAGCTTGGGAATCTCAATGGTTGTCGCTTCGCAGCCGGCCGTGGCCGGCGCAAAGGGCACCAGATACGACTGCACCGGACCCGTGGCAGGCACTTTGGTGACCGAAGTGCTCTTATCCAACAAGTCGTACAAATCCTGCACTTTTTTGGCGGTTAGCAAGGCGTTGATGGACGGCCAGAGCCCAACGGCCTGATAGGCGGCAAAGGTGGTGCGGAGCTCGGCCGCCCGTTTGTCAATCCACGTCGTGGTTTCATTGGTGGCATTGTTGTAGGCCACCACGGATTTCTCAATGGAATAGGTGCCCTGTGCCAGCGGTAAATCGGGGATTTTGTCGGGTGCCTCGGCAAGGCCACATTTGATAAAGGGCGATTCGTATGTATACGGCTGCCTTTGCGGCATACCCGTATCCACGTTCCGCACGGTGATGACCGCTTTATAGTCGCAGGTATTACACGCCCCACAGGCATCCGTAATGGTTTGGTGATTGATGGTATAAGCCAGCTTCAATTGAATACCACCCGGAGGCACCACCAGCAGCTTGGACCCGAAACTGCCCGTCGTCCCAAACGGAATCTTTTCGTTGACGTGGTCCACAACCTTGAACGTCGACGCCGCTGCCGAGCCCAGCGCCAGCAGGTTGGGAGTACCGGAACTGGCCGACAACGCCGTGGCAATGGTTTGACCTTCCTTGGTCTGGTAGGTAACGGTGGTGGTGTTATTGGGGTCCTGGGTGATGATTTTGTACGTGTTCTTGGCCAGGGGCGCCTCGTCGGGGCCAAAAATGCGCGTGAGCTCACTTTGCGCCACCGAGCCGTAGGACGTGCGAATGGTATGGGTATCGCCCGCCAGGGCGTGCAAGCCCAGCACGCTGCCGGCTCCGCCCTGTTCGCGGACCCGGTTCGTGCCGTCGCGCGTGAACAGGGTGCGCGTAAAGGGAACGTTTTCTGCGCTGGCCACGCCCTCATTGGGCACGGCCGTGCTCGTAGCACCGCTGTAATAGCCTTCCTGCACCGTGGCGCTGGCCGGGCTTTGCACGTTGTTGTCCCGCGTGGCAAGCGTCGAGGCGTTGTCCCCGTCAAAGGAATTGGCATTGTAAGCCGTACCCGCGGCATTCAGCAGCAAGGCCGGCTGAAACCCGAGCGGCGGCCCGGCGGCGCCGGGCAACTGCACCGAGGCGTTTCCCTGCAAGGGTATGGGCAGGGACTGCAGCGCATCACGCCCCACATGGTCCTGGAGCGTTTGCAGGCCGATGAGAATCGGCGCGCCGCCGTTCAAGTGCAGGCGCGTGAGCGACTGGCGGGTGTGCAGCAGCGAATTGGCAAACGTCAGGTGCTCGGCCGTGCGCCCGCCCTCGCTGAAGGTGCGGCTGTAAATCCAGTTCAAATTCGTAGTCCAAGCCGTGGTCGTGGGCTCCGCCAAGCTAATTGACGAGCCGTTGGCCCACGTCCCCCAGTTGTCGGGGTTGGCGACCCCGCCGTCGGCAGAGCCAATGGCCCGGACGCGCCACAGGTAGGTCCCGGGGCCTTCGGCCAGCACGGTGGTCAGTTCCGGCGTGCTGCTTTCGGTTTCCAGCAACGAGGCCCGTTCGCTCCAGTCCTGATTGGTCGCGGTCGTGCCCCCGGGGGCAAACTTTAGAATCTGCACCTGGTAGTTGCGGACCAGCTCGCAGGGCGAAGTCCATTGGAAGCGGTACTCAAATTTGTCGTACACCAGCCCCCCGGTGGGCGGGGCCGGGTTGATGGTGGTGAGCGCCGGGGGGGCAACCTGCAACTGCTGTTCCAGACGTGCGACCAGCCGCACGTTTTTGCGCATCACGAGCGGGGCCACGGCCAGGGTATTGATTTCCACCCGCAGCTTCACGACCCCCGGCGACGGGTTGGCGTTCAGGTAGGACGCCAAGTCCAGTACGAACAGCTGCTGGGGCGTGTGCCCGTCGATGAGCAGGTTAACCCCGCTGCTGAGCGGGGTCGGCAACGGCGTGGTGCAAACGCCTGCGGCCGTGCACCCGTTAACGCTCACGTTGAATTGGGCGCTTAGCGTGGCGGCGGCATTGCCCAGGTTATGCACCGGACCGGTATCCAGCCGCAGGTACAGCAAAGCTGCTTTCGTTGCGGGGGTGCCACAGCCCGGGAAGTCGGTCAGCAGGATTTCGCCAGCCAGCTGTTGGTCTACAAAGTTCGGCTCGGTGAATACGAGTTCCCGCACCCGCGTTTGGGCCGTGCCGGGTTCCGGGGCCACGGTCGTTGCGGTAATCAGCAACACCTGGATTTGCAGGCTGCTGGTTGGCCAGCTCACGCGGCTGGAATTATTGCCCGTCCAGTTTGCTGCGGTGCTAAATCCCGAGCGCAACGCACTGACCGTGCCCTGGCGGTTGGCCGCTACCGACATGAAGGCATTGACCGAAGGGATAGCAATTGCCGTCGTCCCGTTCTGCAGGCCGGGCGGCAGCGCGGAGGTGTTAGAAGTCGTGGCATCGGTCCAGCCACTGCCCCGCGTTGTCAAGGCGTACACAAACGAGGGGTTGGCACTGCTGCCCTGGTAGGCTAAAATCTGGTCGCCCGAAACGGAGAGCTCAAACCCGGAAGTTATCGCGAAATCGGCCCGGTTGGCCACGAGGCTAATAATCGTCCCGCGGGGCACACCGCTGGCGGGGGCGGTGTACGTTGCAATGCCTTCCGTTGCCCGGAAGCTGCCGGCAGCCTGCCAGCCGTTGTCGGTGAATGTGATTTGGGTGCCGCCCGCCAGATTCACCAGCGGGGCAAAAGCAAAGTCATCCTTCGGAACCGGAGCGACAGCGTTGGGGTCGTCGGTAGAATTGAGGCCGGTAATGACCAAATCCCCGGGTTGCAATACCGTTTGGGCTTGGCTGCTGAACGATAAGCAAACCAAGAGTAGCAGTAGTCCCAGGCCACGCCGATGAGCTCGGCCGGCTCTGCAGTGAACAGGCGGTACGAGGCCAGGAGTTGCTTGGGCAACGGGCGTTTTTTTGCTAAGCAGCGAGTAGAATTGCTTCATAAAAACAGGATAGCGGGGACTTGACTTAGCGCTTGCGCTGGTCGACGAGTTGGTAGCCGGCGAACTTAGGCAAAAGGGTGTTGTGGGCATCCAGGACGTAGGTGAAAGGGGCCGCGATGCTGCTCATGCGTCCATTTTTAAGCAGCGACGACGGCACCACCGTGTAGTGAATGCTGGCGACCTTGGCCGCCGGGCCGTACACGATTTGGTACTCCGCGATTTCCGTTGCCCGCTCGTCAATGAGCAGTTCCAGGTATTCGGTGCTGAATTGTTCGCGAAACGCTTTTTTGGGCACGAACCGCACCCGGCGATACGCTTTGCCACCTTGGATGACGGATTCACAACGGCTCACGGTCGATTCCCGGATAATCCCGTCCCGTAGCGATGCAATGTTGGGGATAATCTGCTGTTGCTTGCTGTAGGTCGCGTTGCTCACGTACACCATCCGTTCGCCCTTGGAAATCGCCACCAGCTCGCCCGGCCCCTGGTACAGTTCCGTGGCCCCGTCGGAATAGTACAGCCGTTGCCCTTTCAGGGCCATCTCGACATGCTGCGTGGTCTTGACGGGCGCTTTTTTGCCCGGCACCCGCAGGTAAGTGTCTACCTGCAGGGCAAAGCTGGCGCTGCCACTGGCGCGGTTCGCGATGAGGGCATACCGTTCCTGCACTTGCTGATAGGCTTTCAAAGCGAAGCTTTTACAGTCGGTGGCTTGGGCGTTGACTTGCGTAGCGGCAAGCACGCCCGCCATCCCCAGCAGAACCGTGGTGAATATCCGGCGCATGGTTAGGGAATTTTGGCGGTTTTGGGCGTGCTGTACAGGGTTTCCTGCACGGTTTTGCGGCCGCGTTCGGTCTCGACGATTTTGCGCACCAGTCGTCCCTCGGTGTCGTACTGGTAGTACATGCCAAAGTGCTGGTCGTCGAAGCTCGCCAGCAGGCGCAGGCTGGCGGGGTCGTAGACGTAAGCCGTCGCCTGGGCGTCGGACGGCTGCAGGCGTACGTCGTCAATCCACACGGTGTAGGAACTGCTGCCGTTGCCCGTCCAGCCCAGGCGCACGGTGGTGCTGGTGGGAGCCGTCGCGGCTGCTGACCGCAGGAACGTACCCGGAATGGTGACCTGGCACAGGCTCCACTCCCCGCTTTGGCCAACCAGTTCCAGCGCCACCCGGCCCGATGTCCGGCTGGTAGTACCGGCGCTGACCACCTCCGCGTACAGCGGAAACGTCCCGGTTCCGGCCCACCACGAGGTGGTCGCCAGCGCGGGGGCAGTCACGGCGGCGCTGGCCCCGGCGGCCACCCGGACCCACACCAGCAGACGCAGGCCGCTACGCGTCCAGTCGGCTGGCAGGCCGGCGACAGCCGGCAGGGATTGCCCCGCCGCGGGCAAGAGCAGGCTGCGGCGTCCCGCGTGGGCGCAGATATCGGTTAAGCCCGTGGGAGCCTGCCCGATGGGGGTGCCGTCTTCGAACGCGGCAACCGTTGAGGCTTCGTAGGCCGACTCAAAGCTCTCGAACACCAGGCTGGCGTAGGTTGCGTTCTGGGCAGTGATGTAGGGCAGGGCACGGCCGCGGTAGCCCAGGCGCACGGCGCTGGGGGTGCCCAGGGCGTTGGTTTCTTCGACGCCATCGCCATTGGGGGTGTAGCGCGTGGCCTGCCCCGCCGGCACCCAGGACCGCATCCGGTTGGGGGCACTTAATTCCCAGGCAAACGGGCGCGGCGTAAAGCGGCCGGACGATTTATTCACGTCGCGGGAGAGGGGACTGGACCAGCTGTAGCCCGCCTGCGGCTGCAGGTAGCCGGCCCCGCTTAGAAAAGGGTTGTTCGTGAGCGCTTGGGTGGTAACTCCGTAGCTGCCATCCGCCGGGACCACCGCGGGCTGCAGGGATTGCGCCGAGGCCGCGACGGCTTGCCGGGGGTCAAAAAGCTCCGGGGTGGGCATACCGCTGAGGCAGTCAAAGACAATGCGGGCCTCCCCGTAGGTTGCCCGGGGCGTGGTTCCGGTGGTGGGGGCGCAGGTGCTGATAAAGGTGAACGTGCCGTTGATGGGGTTCTGCGCGAGTTGCATACCCTGAGCCGGTAAATACGTCTCGCAGAGCAAGTCCGTAACCTTCAGGTCAAAATAGTAGGTGGTGGCGCAGGCTTGCGGCGAATTATCGGTCACCAGCAGTTCCACGCGGTAATTGCCCGCTACAGTGTAGGTATGGGGCGGCGGCGAGGGCGCAGTGTTGTCTTTCCAGTCCCACACGTAGGTATAGCTCGTGGTGACCGGACTGTAGGTTACCGGCGTTACCGGCGTACCCCGCACAATGGGTGTGGGGGTAAAGCCCCCCGATACCGGATTGGGGGGAACCGGGTGCCAGGTAAGTTGGATTGCCAGTCGGTCACTTTCGGCATTACTGGATGTGTTGGCGATGCACACGTAGATGGTGCGATTGCCGGTTACACCGGCTGCTGAGTACAGCGCATCATAGGAAGTGCCGGAAGCCGTCAAGCGTTGCCCACCTGTAACGGCGGTATACCACCGGTATTCGTAGCCGGCCACTGCTAATGTGGCTAATTGTATCGTAATAGTTGTCGGTGCACAGGCCACTTGGTCATTCACCACTAATGGGAATATGGGTAGTGTCAACGGCACAGATTCTGCATGACAGGCTCCAAGGCCAATGCCTGTTGCTATGAATGTAGCACTGTTAGCGGTCAGTGGTCCACTGGTAATTTGGTTGCCGGTGGGTGGGGTAGTTATTATTGCTGGTCCAGTCCAGTCATATCTAACATTGGCTTGGGATGAGGATACAGCAATAGCTACCGTTTGACCACTGAGTGCAATTGGCGGTGTTGCCGTAATGACTGGCACTATTACTTCTGGGTTCCAGGTGAGTTGAATAGCCAGTCGTTCACTTTCGGCATTAGTAACCGTCCCACTTGGCCCAACAATCGATACTTCTACCGTGCGAGTGCCGGAACTATGGGTTGCCGCCGTATAAGTTGCGGTGTAGCTAGTGCCCTGAGCAGTACCGGTGCCATCATACCACTGGTACTGATAG
This sequence comes from Hymenobacter segetis, assembly GCF_054776495.1. Classification (NCBI taxonomy): domain Bacteria; kingdom Pseudomonadati; phylum Bacteroidota; class Cytophagia; order Cytophagales; family Hymenobacteraceae; genus Hymenobacter; species Hymenobacter segetis. The sequence goes on from NZ_BAAHBV010000005.1 coordinate 120,884, forward strand.
CCGGAAGGCAGTGCGGGATAAGAGGCCGGGATTTGTAGCGGTATAGCTACCGTGCCACAGGCTGAAACCGACGGAACATCCAGGGGAAAGGAGACGAGTGACAAACTACTAATTGCGGAGCATCCACTCGGTGCAGTTGCCGTTATGTTGAAATTGGCTGATGAACTGGTGGGTGTATAAGAGGTAGAAGGCGGGGAAAGCGGGCCTGGCCCGTTCCAGTTGTATATCGTGCCCGTCGGCGCTGCTCCACCGATAAGCAGGGACATGGGGCGGTTGAGTATCCCGATAGGGTATTGCCAGCTTACCACTGGTGCCGTCATTTGAGGATACCAGGTTACCCGCGCGAGCGTACGGTCGCTTTCACTGTTACTACCCGCAATTGATACGTAGTAATCTTCTGTAACTATCGAATTTAATGTTGACACAGGGCAGCTTGCGCTATAAGTGAAGGAACTTACCCCCTGCGCTGAATTACCAACTTGTACATCTGTCCATGTTCCAGGGGTTCTTTTGTATACCCGGAAATACAGCCCGCTTGGTAGAGTACCCGGAGTAGTACAGGTAATTATTGCATTACCAGTACCACAAAGCGGGCTGGGGGAAACAACTGCCGTCGGTGGAGTATAACACCCTGTTACCTGAATCCTGACGTTATCGATGCCGACAAGACAATTCATGGTCCGTGGGGAAGTCGGAAATGACTGCGGATAATAG
>NZ_BAAHBV010000006.1:0-48707 GCF_054776495.1 Hymenobacter segetis
ACGGCACCAACGGCACCAACGGCGTTGACGGCGCCAAAGGCGATACCGGCGCAGCTGGCAAAGACGGCACCAACGGCGTTGACGGCGCCAAAGGCGATACCGGCGCAACGGGTGCTAATGGTGCTCAAGGCGTAGCTGGCCCAGCAGGTGCGAAAGGTGATAACGGGGCAGACGGTCATGACGGCGCTACCGGGGCAACAGGAGCCCAAGGTCTGACTGGCGCTACTGGTCCTGCTGGTCCAACTGGCCCACAAGGCACGGCTGGAACTGCTGCCACAGTAGTTATAAACTCTACTACTACGGGTGCCGCTGGTTCTTTTGCATCGGTTATCAACGCTGGCACTTCTTCCGCGGCTAAGTTCGACTTTGTGATTCCTACTGGTGCTGCTGGCCCTCAGGGCCCAGCTGGTTCTCAAGGTGCGACTGGCGCTGCTGGTCCTCAGGGTACCGCAGGCGCAACCGGTGCGACTCCCGTCATTAGCCTGGGAACCACGACCACTGGCCCAGCGGCGGTGAGTATCAACAATACGAACCCTGCAGCTCCTATCATGACCTTTACCGTTCCTCAGGGCGTGAAAGGAGACCCCGGCACTACACCTGTCTTTAGCTTGGGCACAACTACCACTGGTACGGCTAATGTTAGCATTAACAATACCAATCCAGTAGCCCCTGTTTTGACCTTTACCGTGCCACAAGGTGCTGCTGGTCCTGTTGCTACGACCGTCAACCCTACTAGTATTCCAGCCAATACGGGCAACGCTGATTTAACAACAGCTATAAATGGATTCAACTTTGTTACGTTAAACGGTGGTAATAGCACTCCTTATACCCTCCCTGCCACTACCACCGGGCGCTTGATATACCTGCGGAATACCAATGCTACTCCTGTAACTGTTAGTAGTTTAACTATTGCTGCAAATAAGACAAGCCTCTTTATGTACACTGGGTCAGCATGGATTCAACTATTTTAATAGCTACTACCATGAACCGATTCCTCAAACGTTTCGAACCTCCCAAAGTCGCGCTTGCGCTGCTGCTGGTGTGTGGGGCTTCGGCCTTGCACACCAGCCAGGCCCAGGGCCTCTACAACGGTAAAGGCGGCCTGGTGGCCCTCTCCGATTCGGTGCGCTACGTGCGCGGCGATGTGGAGAATGCCGGTGAGCTCGACCTGACGCGCACGGACGGCCTGGCCGCCAACCGGCTTTTCATCGACGAAGGCAGCCTGCTCAACACCGGTACCTTCACTGCCGCCCACAGCACAGTAGTGCTGATGGGCCTGACGCCCCACGTGCTTAGCCTGAACGGGGCCACGCTCTACCACCTGCGCCTCGACAACCCGGCCGGCACCACCCTGGGTTCCGAGGCCAGCGTAACTGCCAGCCTGCGTCTGGCCACCGGCAACTTGCTTACCACCAATGCCTATAGCTTGCGCCTGGAATCCAGCGCCCGGCTCTTCGGCCCCGGCCCGGCCGGCACCGAGGACGACAACCACTACGTGAAAGGGAGCCTCGTACAGCAGCAAGCCGTGCGCGGCACCGAAACCGTCAGCTTCGGCAACATGGGCTTTGGGCTGAACCCCAACGGCCAAGCGCTGACGCTGACCGTGGACCGCCGCACCGGCCTGAACCAGCCCAATTATTCCTACGCCCAAAGCCCGGCGTTTGTGGGCAAGCAGGGCATCGACCGCATCTGGCGGCTCAGCACCGCCGATGAGCGCAACCCGACCAAAGCGGTGAAGCTGTCGCTGAGCTGGCTGGCCGACAACGACCACGGCCTCGACTTCGGCGGGGCCCTGGCCCAGGTGTGGCAATCCACCGACCAGGGCCGAACCTGGGTGAAAGCCGGCGAGCCGCAGCCCGCCCTGGCCCGCACCGTAGCCGTGGCCACTACCGAGCTCAACGCCTGGTACACGGTGAGCCTGAACAGCATCCCCGCTGTAGCGCCCCTGGCCCAAACGTTGTTTTCGGGCACGGCCCGCAGCTCCGATGCCATCCTGACCTGGTCGACAACCACGAAGCCGAGCAACGGCTGGTACGTCATCGAACGCTCCACGGACCAGCAGAAGTGGCAGGAAATCAGCCGCCAGGTAGTTGCTAGTCAGCGGTGGTCGCCGGCCGCCTCCACGGCCATCGACAAAGACGCGAGCCAGCTTGGGGCGACGCTGTTCTACCGCCTGCGGCAGCTCGACACCGAAGGCAATAGCCAGCTCAGCAAGGTGCTGGCCGTGCGTTTTGCCGGTTCCATGGTCTTCAAGCTTGAAGCCTACCCCGTGCCGCTGCAGGAATACCTGACCCTGGACTTGATGACTTCAGGCACGGGTCCAGTCCAGATTGACCTCTACGACATGGCCGGGCGCGTACTCATCCACCGCGAGGAAACAGCGGCGGCCGGCGCCAGCCGCTTCCAACTCGATGTTCGCGCACTGGCTAGTGGCGTGTACACTCTGCAAGCCCGCCAGGGCGACCAGCGCGTCACCCGCCTGTTGAAACGCGACTAGCTCCAACGGCCGCTGGCCTTCAGTAAAACGCCCCGCTTTCCTTGTGGAAGTGGGGCGTTTTCTGTTTGAGCGGTTTGTTGACCGCAGTACGTTTGAACATCGGAGAAACCATTCGATGAAGCGGCCGGGAGAATTGTCGGACGGTGGTGCCGTTCCTTTGCAGCTCATTATTTGTGCGCCCAATGCCCGGAACCCTCTTCCTCATCCCCACACCTTTGGCCGACGATACGGCCCCGCAGGTACTGCCGCCGCAAGTGGTGGCCGCCGTGGCCGCCCTCCCCTACTTCCTGGTGGAGAATGCCCGCACCGCCCGTCGCTTCGTGAAAAGCGTGGCCCCGCACCGCGTCATTGAGGATATCCGCTTCGTCGTCATCGACAAAGACAGCACTGATGCCGAGGTACGCGCAGCCCTCGCGCCGCTGGTGAAAGAGGGAATTGACGCCGGAATTCTGAGCGAAGCGGGCTGCCCCGGCATTGCCGACCCTGGCGCAGCACTAGCCCGGGAGGCTCACCGGCAGGGCCTGAGGGTGCGGCCGCTGGTGGGGCCGTCGTCGCTGCTGCTGGCGCTCATGGCTTCGGGGCTGAATGGTCAGCAGTTTGCTTTCCACGGGTATTTGCCCATTGAGAAAGCGCCGCGCGTGGCGGCCATCAAGGCCCTGGAGAAGGAGGCCCAGCAGCGGCAGCAGTCGCAGCTGTTTATTGAGACGCCTTATCGGAATGGGGCATTATTTGCCGATTTGCTGGCGCATCTGCAGCCCGGCACGCGCCTGTGTGTGGCGGCGGATGTGACGGGCGCGGGCGAGTTTATTAAAACGCTGACTGTATCGGACTGGAAGCGGCTACCAGCCCCGGAACTGCACAAGATTCCGACGGTGTTTGTGATTGGGATGTAGCGTGGACTTTTAGTCCGCGAGTCAGTCGCGTAACTCGCGGACTAAAAGTCCACGCTACGAGGCCCGCACTACGAAGCGCAGCTCCTTGGCGGGCTCCAACTCCTGGGGGGCGGGCAATACCGTTTCGCCGTGCTGGCTCAGGTCGAGGCCGTCGGCTTCGTGGATGGCGTTTACCCGGATGGGGATGAGGACGTTGGTTACTTTATAGAGCAGGTACGAGCCGCCGAAGGTGTAGACCGAGATGAAGGCCAGCGCGCCGAGATGGTGCAGCAGCAGCGTATAGGAGCCGGTGGTGGCCAGGCCGCCGTCCTTGGCGAAAATGGCAGTGAGAATCATGCCCACGATGCCGCCCACGCCGTGGCAGGGAAATACGTCGAGGGTATCATCGAGCTTCGTGCGGTTCTTCAAATCGACCGCGCCAGCGCTGATGGCGGCCGATACCACGCCGATAAACAGCGCCGGACCGTAGCTCACGTAGCCCGCCGCCGGCGTGATGGCTACCAGGCCCACCACCGCACCAATGGCCGCGCCCGCCGCCGAGGGCCGCTGACCGCGCACGGCCTCAATCATCATCCAGGTGAGCATAGCAGCGGCTGAGGCCATGTGCGTGGTGAAGAACGCCTGCACCGCCGTCGCATTAGCCGCCAGCGCCGAGCCTGCATTAAAACCAAACCAGCCGAACCACAGCAGACCCGTGCCGATGAGGATGAACGGCACGTTGGGCGGCACGTGGGTATGGCCTTCGAGGTGGCTGTGGCGGCGGCCCAGGGCCAGCGCACCCGCCAGCGCCGCAAAGCCAGCCGAGATGTGCACCACCGTGCCACCGGCAAAATCGAGAACGCCCCATTTCAGCAGGAAGCCGTCGGGGTGCCAGGTCCAGTGGGCCAGCGGGCAGTAGATGAGCAGGCTGAACAGGCACATAAACAGCAGGTAGCCCCAGAACCGGATGCGCTCGGCAAACGCGCCGCTGATGAGGGCCGGCGTTATGATGGCGAATTTCAACTGGAAGGCGGCATAGAGCACCAGCGGCAGGTTGGGGGCCAGGCGCGGGTGCGGGGCCGTGCCCACATTATTGAACATAAAGAACGTGAGCGGATTGCCGATAACGCCGCCAATACTGTCGCCAAACGCCAGCGAAAAGCCCACTACGTACCACATCACCGAGATAACGCCTAGCGCGATAAAGCTCTGGAGCATCGTGGAAATGACGTTGCGCTTGCTCACCATGCCGCCGTAGAAGAAGGCCAGGCCGGGGGTCATCAGCAGCACGAGGCCGGAGGCGGAGAGCATCCAGGCCAAATCGGCGGAGTTGAAGGCGTTGGGGAGGGCATCGGGGTGGTTTTGGGGCAGGAAGGCCGCCACGCCGGCTAATAATAGAATGGCCCCGAGGCAGGCCGCAGCTAAATATCTTTTCCGAGTCATAGTGGGGTAAATTTAGAGGCACTTGACCGAAGATATCAAATAATTTTTACTTACCCCCTTTCATATTTACACTCACAAACGTTAGTTATTGCCCATTTTTCCGAAACAGTCTATCAAAATCAAACACAACTAGAAATCAATACTAAAAGCGGTACGGCCGGCCTCATTCGTTTCGAGGCGGAAGCGGAAGCCGTGGGCCAGCAGCACGTCGCGCACCAGTGTGAGGCCGATGCCCTGCCCGTCGCGCTTGGTGCTAAAGAAGGGCGTGAACAGCCGCTGGCGCACTTCCGGAGTGAGGCCGGGGCCGTCGTTTTCGATGGTGAGGGCGGGCGGGCTGAGGGTGGTGCGCACCCACACGTTGCCGTCGTGGCCAATGGCTTCGAGGGCATTTTTGGCCACGTTGAGCAGGGCCTGTTCCAGCTGCTGGGCGTCGAGGTCGAGCATGAGCGGGGCCGCGGGCAGTTCCAGGTGCCAGGTAATGTGGCGCTCTTCGCTCAGGGGCTGGAGCAGGCGGGCGATGCCGCGCAGCAGGGCGTGGAGGTCGGTGGGGCGCGGCGCGGGCGGGGGCAGGCGCACGAGGTGGGCGAAGTTGGCAATGAAATTGGCCAGCTGGGTATTGCGGGCAATGCTTACATCGAGGGCCTGGGTGAAGTCGGGCTGGTCGGTGGGGTCGAGTTGGAGGGCGTAGTGCTGGAAGCTGTGCAGGATGGAGTTGATGGCCCCGATGGAGTTGTTGATTTCGTGCGACATCATGCGGATGAGCTGCCCGTAGGCCTGCTTTTCCTGCTTGATGAGCTCCTGGGTTAGCTCTTCCAGCACAATGAAGCGGCGCGTGAAGCCCCGGTCCAGGAAGTGGGCGGCGTGGGCGCGGTAGGTGGCCAGGCCGGAGAGGCGCAGGGCCTGCGGCTGGTCTTCGGCCAGGGTGGCCAGGGCCGGGCCCCATGGCGCGGGCAATTCGGCGAGGATTTGGCCGGCCAGTGCGGAGGCGGGCTGGCCGATAAAACGGGCGGCGGCGGCGTTGGCGCTTTCAATCCGGCCTTCAAAATCCAGAATAAGAATGCCGGCGGGCGAGGCCTGGATGAGGCGCTCAAGCAGGAAGCTTTTCTCGTGCTGGCTCACGCGCTCGTGGCGCAGGGCGTCAATCATCTGGTTATACACGAGGATGAGCTGGTCCATTTCGCGCTGGCCCACGGGCACGAACTTCATGCTGAAATCCTGGGCCTGGATGGCCGCCGTGCCCGCCGCGATGAGCTGAAACGGCCGCACAAAACCCCGGTAGAGCTGCGCGGTGACGGCGATGCTGATGAGCAATAAAACCTCGCTCCCGATGAACAGTGGCACGTTGGTGGTGCGCAGCTGGGCCGCCAGCGCAATGAGCACAACGTGGATGAGGGTAGTAAAGAGGAGGAACTGGAGACGGAGGGACATGAATGGGGTAAAAGAACATCATGCGCGGGACGCTGGCACAGAATGCTGGCGCGCGTCTGAGACGCAGGACGCCGGTGCAGGACGCTGGCGCGCGTCTCCGACGCGTGCCGACTGGCTTCGAGCCTCTGGCTCGCGGCGTGAACGATGGCAGACGGGTCGTTCTACCGTTACGTCTCCGACGCAAAGCCAGCCGGCACGCGTCTCAGACGCACGCCAGCAGTCAGCCTACGCATCGTACGGGATGCCGTGCTTCTCGAACCTTCTATAAAGCGCACCTCTACTCAGCCCCAACGCCTTCGCCACGCGGCTGATGTTGCCGTCGTAGTGCGCCAGCGACTGCCGAATCATTTGGGCTTCCAGCTCATCCAGGGTCATGGTGCCGGGGGCGGGCAGCTCGCCGGGGGCGGGGGCGCGGGTGGGCAGGTGCAGGGTATTGGCCTGGAAGTCTTCGGGGCCAAGCTCTTCCTTGCCGCTGACGAGGACGGCGCGCTCCACCAGGTTTTTGAGCTCGCGGATGTTGCCGGGCAGGGGCTGCTCCCGGAGCCAGTGGAGGGCGCGGGTGCTCACGCGCAGGGCCGGGCGCTGGTAGGTGGCGCGGAGTTGGTCGAGGAAGTGCTGGGCCAATAACGGAATGTCGGCCGCGCGCTCGCGCAGGGCGGGCAGACGCACCGAAATCAGGTTGATGCGGTAGAACAGGTCTTCGCGGAAGCGGCCTTGCGCCACCATCTCCGCGAGGTTGCGGTTGGTGGCGGCGATGACGCGGATGTCGAGACGGCGGGGTTTCGAGTCGCCGAGGACTTCGTAGGTGCGGTCCTGCAGCACGCGCAGCAGCTTCACCTGCGAGGCTAGCTCCAGCTCCCCGATTTCATCGAGGAAAATGGTGCCGCCGTTGGCCAGCTCGAAGCGGCCCACGCGGTCGGTTTTGGCATCGGTGAACGCGCCCCGGCGATGACCGAACATCTCGCTTTCAAATAAAGAAGATGAGATGCCGCCCAGGTTCACCTTCACGAAGGACTGATTGCGGCGCGGGCTGTTGCGGTGAATGGCCTCGGCAATAAGCTCCTTGCCGGTGCCGCTTTCGCCTTCGATGAGCACGGCGGCATCGGTGGCGGCCACCTGGCCTACCTGGCGCAATACGTGCAGCAAGTGGGCATCCTGGCCGATAATATCCCGGAAGGCAAACTGCTGGTCGAGCTGGCGGCGCTGGCGGGCGGGGGCTTCGGTGGGCTCGGTTTCGGGCGGGTTTTCGCGCACGGCCAGCACCGTGCGGATGGTCTGGAGCAGGGAGTCGTTGTGCCAGGGCTTGGTCACGAATTCGGCCGCGCCGGCCTTCATGCCCTCCACGGCCAGCGCGATGCTGCCCCAGCCGGTGATGAGGATGACGGGCACCTGCGGGGCCACGGCCTTCACCTGGGCCAGCAGGGCCAGGCCGTCGTGGCCGCTGGTGTCGAGGGAAAAATTCATGTCCATCAGCACCAGCCGGGGCGGGGCTTCGCGCACCACGGCCAGGGCCTCGGTGGGCGTGGCCACGGCCTGCGCGGAGTAGCCGGCCTGCTTCAGCAGCAGCTTTAGCGAGGTGCGGATGGCCAGGTCGTCGTCGACAATGAGAAACATGGTGGTTTGGGTACTTAGCTGGTCAGAAAAGGCCGTCATGCAGAGCGTAGCGAAGCATCTTGTCCGCTCCCACTAATCTTTTTTGATTGCGTTGAGCGGTAAAGATGCTTCGCTACGCTCTGCATGACAGGCGGTGAAAACCACTTTTAGCGGCTTTTCACGCTGCCGCCGCTGCTGGTGCGCTTGCTCACGCGGGGCGAGCCGGAGTAGCGCACGTCGCCGCCGCTGCTGGCATCGGCGGTGAGGGTTTCCTGCACGGTCACGCTCAGGTTGCCGCCGCTGCTGGCCGAGGCATCACAGACGCGGGCCACCAGGCCATCGCCTTTGAACACGCCGCCGCTGCTGGCCCCCACGTCGAGGCGCTGGGCGGTGCCGGCCAGCGTGGCAATGCCGCCGCTGCTCACGTGGGCGTTGACATCGGTGCTGATGAAGGTGGCCTTGACGATGCCGCCCGACGACGCGGCCACGTCCAGGCCCTGGGTGGTGAAGGCCCCCAGCACTTCGGCGTGCGCGCCGCTGCTGGCGTGCAAGGCCGTGAGGCTGGTGGCCGTAACGTCCACGCGCATGTGGCGCACGTTTTTCAGGCCCAATGTCTCGGCCCACTCGCGGTCGAAGCTGATTTTGAGCACGCCGTCGCGCACTTCGGTCAGGATGCGGTCGAGTTGGTCGGCTTCCTCGGCGCTGGCTACCACGCGCTGGGTGCTGCCGGAACTCAGGCGCAGCTCAATGCCGTTGCTCACCTCTACGGCGTGGAAGCTGGCTACGTTGCGCACTTGGGGCGCGGTTTGGGCAAAGGCGGCGACCGTGCTCAGGAGGCAGAAAAAGGCGGTGGCGGTGAGGTTTTTCATAACGGATACAGAAAAAAGGTGAGGGTGTGAAGCAGCGTTGCTGAAGCGACAGATGCAGCGGGCGTCCCGGGAGTTGCCTGCGCTATTAGCTAGCTGCGGCAAGATAATCGGCCGCCCGGCTACTCCTCGCGCAGGGCCACCGCCGGGTGAATGCGCGCCGCCAGCCGGCTGGGCTGCCACGCGCACAGCGCCGTGATGGCGTATACCGCGCCGGCCGCCGCCGCAATGGCCAGCAGGTAGGGCTGGGCCGGCAGGTCGAAGGCGTTGAGCAGCGGAAACTGGGCCGCCAGCAGCGCTCCCAGCAGCACCCCGAAGGTGGTGACCACCATCATCTCGCCCAAAAACTGCCAGCCGATGCCCGCGCCCGTGGCCCCCATGGCCCGGCGCAGCCCAATCTCGGCCCGGCGCTGGCTGATGTTGTACCACAGCACCCCAAACAGCCCCAGCGCCACATTAATAATCAGGAACAGGCCCATGATGCACAGGCCCACCACGGGCACCAGCGTGTAGCGGCGGCGGTGCAGGCGCTCGTCGTTCATCACGCGCACCTGGCTGCTCCATTGGCGCGTCACGCCGGCCACGGTGCGGGCTATTTTCTCCTGCAGCTCGCCGCCCGAGCCGGGGGCCACGCGCACCAGCACGTTGGCCGTTTCCCAGTGGGTGGTGTCGTAGGGCAGCAGGCGCAGCCACGCCGAGGGAATGGGCGCGGAGAAGTCGCTTTCCATGCGCACCGGCTCGACCACGCCCATCACCTGGAATTGGTCCTCGGGCTTGATGGCTTCTTTGCCGGGGTTTTCCCAGGTGAAGATTTTGCCCAGGGCCGGGCCGTTGCCAAACAGGCTTTCGCGCAGGTCCTGGCTGATGACCACGGGGCGGTGGTTGCTGCCGTCGTCGGCGGGCGCAAACCAGCGGCCCTCACGCAGGTGCAGCTGCATGGCTTCGTTGTAATGGTCGTCGGCGTGGTAGTAGTTGGTTTGGGGCGACTTCTTGCCCTTGTACTGAAACACCGTGTTGTTGGTGTTGAAGATGAACGGGACGTTGCCGCTGGTGAGGGCCACCGTGCGCACGCCGGGCAGGGCCTTCACCTGGCGCAGCACGTCGTCGAGTTCGGCGCGGGGCATTTTCAGGTTCTGGCCGGCGCGCACTTCCAGCCGCCACACCTGCTCGTAGTTGAAGCCATGCGGGGCCAGGTAGTTTTTGGCCGTGGTGATGAGCACCGCGCCCACCCCAAACAGCACCACGAAGGAGAAAAAGATTTCGGAAATCAGCAGCAGGTTGGCCCGCTTGCGGTTCCAGATGAGGGTGAAAAGGTGGCGGAGCATTGATTAGGTAATTATGAATTAGAAATTATGAATTATGAATTGAAGAGTATGAGAATGAGCGAGGCTTTGCCTCAATTCATAATTCATAATTTCTAATTCATAATTCAACCCGTCACTTCTGTTCGCCGCTGCCGCGCAGGGCGGCCACGGGGTTCAGGCGCGACATTTTCCAGGCCGGGTACACGCCGCTCATCAGCCCGAAAACCAGCGTGAGCAGCATGCCCCAGCCAAATACCGACCAGCTCAGGGCGAAGTGGGCGTAGGCCACGGGGTGGGCCTCGTTCACCAGGGCCAGCGCCCCGGCGGCCAGGGCCAGCCCCAGCAGCCCGCCCACCAGGGCCAGCACCACGTTCTCGACCAGAAACTGCCCCACCAAATTGCTGCCCGTGGCCCCAAAGGCCTTGCGCACCCCAATCTCGCCCGAGCGCTCCAGGATGCGCGTCACGTTCAGGTTCACCAGGTTCAGGGCCGGCAGCAACATAAACAGCAGCGCCAGCCCGCCCACTATCAGGTAAAAAGCGCCGAGGTTGTCGTCGTCCACGGTCTGGTCCTGGTGATTAAGCATTACCCGCGTGACACCCGCCAGAATGGGGTCGGCGTAGGAGAACACGGCCTTCACTTCCTTCGGATTCGGGATTTCCACCCGCCGCATCATCTGGCGGTATTCCTCGCGCATGGCCGGCACCGCCGCCGCCGAGGGCGCCAGCAGCACCGGCAGAAAGATGCCGTTGAGGCGGTTATCCTTAAAATACTCGGTGCTTAGGGTGTAGGGCAGCCATACGTCGGCATAAGCATACACGCGCGCGGCCGACACGTTGCGCACCACGCCCGCCACGCGGTAGCGCTTCAGGTCGATTTCGATGAGCCGGCCCACCACGTCGGTGCTGCCAAAATAGTCGCGGGCCGTGGCCTCGTTAATCACGCACACCTGCTGGGCCTGCTGCACTTCGGCTTTGGTGAACGGCCGCCCACCCAGAAAATCAAAGTCCATGATTTGCCAGAAGTTGCCGTCGGTGTAGGCCACGTCCAGCGGCAGCAGCTTGTTCTTGGTGAAGGCCGTGGCATTGGAAGCGCCCGTGCTGATGCCCACCAGCTCCGGGGTTTTCATTTTCCGCACGTAATCGTCCACGAAATGAATACTGGCCGGCATGTTCATCCAGCCGTGGTTGTCCTGGCGCTGGTGTCGGATGACGTTCACAAACAGCATGCGGTCCACGCGCTTCACCGGCGTGCCCGGCCCCACCAAGTGGTCGAACATGGCCATCACCACCAGCAATATCATCAGCGTAAAACTCACGCCAAACAGGCTGATGAAGGTGAAGAACTTGCGGCGCATGAGCACCTTCCAGGCAATTTTTAAGTAAGAGAGTAACATGACTTTGGAGCTTATTTAGAACGTCATCTGCTGGCCTTCAGCCCACCTGGCTACCGTCGAAGAACCGAATCACGCGCTGCGTCTTCAGCGCCTGCTGCAGGTCGTGGGTCACCATCACGATGGTCACGCCCTGCTCGCGGTTCAGCTCCAGCAGCAGGTCGATAATCTCCTCCCCCATGACCGAGTCGAGGTTACCCGTCGGCTCATCGGCCAGAATGATTTCTGGCCCGCCGGCCAGCGCCCGCGCAATGGCCACCCGCTGCCGCTGCCCACCCGATAGCTGGGCTGGGAAGTGGCTGGTGCGGGCATTCAGCCCTACCTTATCGAGCGCATCGAGGGCGCGCTGGCGGCGCTCCTTCCCACCCATGCCGGGCCGGTACAGCAGCGGCAGCTCCACGTTGTCTACTACCGACAGGTCGTTTATCAAATGGTAGCTCTGGAACACGAAGCCGATTTTCAGGTTGCGCAGCCCGGCCAGTTCCTTGTCGGAGTAGGAAGTCACGGCCCGGCCGTCCACCTCAATCGTGCCGCTGGTGGGCTCATCCAGCAGGCCCATCAAACTCAGCAGCGTCGATTTCCCACAGCCGCTCGGCCCCATGATGGACACAAATTCGCCGCGGTTCACGGTCAGGTTCACGCTGTTTAGCGCCACCGTTTCGATGGTCTTGGTCTGGTAAACTTTCTCGATGTCGCGAAGGCGAAGAACGGGCGCGGCACGGTCGGGCGCGGCGGCAACGGGTTGGAGGAGGTCGGTTTCCGGGCTCATTTGAGGAGGGGAGTTTGGCGGTGAATTAAGCAGAAATGGCGGTCAAATCCCCTCCTCAGATGAGGAGGGGACGCTGGCGCAAAGCGTCAGCTGGGGTGGTTGAAGTCGTTGAACGACTCGCGTCAGGGTCGTTGCGGGTTTGTTGCAACTGTTTGTTTGAGTATCGTTCAAACTGACGTTCGGATATCGTTTAACGAGTTCAACCACCCCCGTCCGAGCCGTTGGCTCGAACATCCCCTCCTCATCTGAGGAGGGGAGTTTGGGTTTCGAAATCGAATAGAGTCAGCGCCCGTAGGCGGTAATAAGCCACCCAGCCGGCGCGCAGGGCGAAAATGTAGCCGCGCCGCGCCCCGTCCTTGGCTACCGAGGCCAGGGTCAAATCCGTCAGGCTGATGCGGCCCAGCAGGTAGGTGGCGCGGGCAATGTTGTAGCGGCGCTGGGCCAGCGAGTCGGCCCGGCCCGCCAGCGCAATCTGCTCGGCCAGCGCGGGCTGCTGCCCGGCCTGCGTGAGCACGGTTTGCTCGAAGCTGCTCTCTTCCTGGGCCACGTCGTGCCGGGTCTGGGCGCGGGTGAGCTCGGCGGTTTTCACGATGGCCTGGCGACGGCCCCAGTCCACAAGCGGCAGCGAAAAGGCCAAGCGCACCTGCTGCTGATTTTGCAGGTTCAGGTAAGTGTCCATCAGGTTCGGGGCTTGGTTCACGTAGCCCAGGTTGGCCGTGAGGCTGGCCTGAAAGCCGGTGGTGCCCCGCGCCTGGGCCACGTCGCGCTCGGCCTGCAGCAGCCGGCGGCGGAGAGTCAGAGTAGTGCTGCGGAACTGCCGCGCCTCGGTCAGCGCCTGCACGGGAGCCACGGCCGGCTGCGGAGCCGGCGCGGGCACGGCCAGCGCCAGGGTGCCTTCGGCGGCTGGCTGGCCGGTGTAGGCCTGCAAAGCCACCGCCGCAATCTCCGCATCGAGCCGCGCCTGGTTCTGCGCCTGACGGGCATCCAGCAGGTTCAATTCCAGCTGCAATAAGTCGCTCTGCGAGAGCCGGCCCAGCGCAAACCGCTCGCGGCCGATGCGCAGTAGCTCGGCGGTGGCCTGGGCATTCTGGCCGGCCACCGCGGCATTCACCTGTTGCAGCAGCACGTCGAAATACAGTTCCGTCACGCGCTGAGCCACGGTTTCGCGCTCCTCCACGTAGGCCCGGCTGCTTTCCTGATAGCGCAGCGGCTCAATGGCCCGCGCCCATTTCAGGTTATTGAACTGACCCAGCGGCTGCACGATTCCTAGCGTGAAGGGCTGGTTGTTATACCGCTTCAGCCCGCCGTTGAAATCATCAAACCGCTGCACTTCCGCGCCCACAAATATTTGCGCCCCAGTTACACCAATGTTCTGGCTCAAAGTCAGAGCCAGGTTGGAATTGTTAATGCGCACGGCCCGGAAATCGGTGGTTCCGTCGGGCTGGACCACGGGCGTAATCACGCGGCTGAAATTGGGCAGCGTGCCCGTCAGGCCCAGCTGCGGCCGGTAGTTGGCTTGGTAGCCGCGCCAGGCCCAGTAGCCGGTTTCGCGGTTGGTGAGGGTTTGCTGGCCGGCGGCCGAGTGGTCGAGCGCTTGGGCAATCACCTCGGCCAGCGTGAGGGTCGGCGCGGTGGGTTGCACTACTTGGGCTGCCACCGGCTGCCGCAGCAACGCCAGCGGCGCGAGAAGCAAAAGAAGCTGAATGATTCGGAGTTTCATCGTCGCGCCACCTTAGTCGTGAAGATTCAGCTCCGGTGTATCCAGATGCTCTTTCATGTCCGACACCACGATTTCCTCGCCCGCCCGCAGGCCGCCGGTAATCTGCACGAAGTCGAAATTGCTGTCGCCGAAGCGCACCGTACGGCGCACCACGCGTCCGTCGTTGGTCAGCACAAACACCGGCTGCTCCTTGCCGCCTTGGTAAAACGGGCCGTTTTTCACGCGCAGCACGCCGTGGTGGGCGCGGGTTATCACAAACACGTCGGCGCGCAGATTGGGCCGCAGCGCCGGGTGGTGCGGGTTGTCGAGCTGGGCATAAAACGTGACCACGCCCTTCTCCACGCTCGGGCTGATGCTAGCTACCGTGCCGCGCAGGTCGAGGTCGTTGATGCGCACCTTCACCGGGTCGCCCTGGTGCAGGGCATCGGCGTAGCTGTCCGAAATCGTGGCCCGCACCCGGAAGCTGCTCAAATCGGCCACCCGAGCCAGCGCGTCGCCGGCCTGCACGGTGGTGCCGAGGTTGTCGTTCACCCAAGTCAGCACGCCCGCCTGCTGGCTGCTGATGTTGGCCTGCCGCAGCTTGGTGGCCAGCTCCGCAATGCTGCGCTGCTGCATCGACACGGTGTAGCCCAGCTCCCGCACATCGGCCGCGTTGGAACGCTGCTGCGTCTGAATCTGGCGCGTCAGGCGGTCGGCTTCCAGTTGGGCCACGGTCAGGTTTAGCTCGGCCTGTCGCACGTTTTCGGCGGTGCCACCACCAATTTTCAACAGCTGCTGCTCGTCGCGCAGGGCCGACTGCAGGCTGCGCACTTTCACCGCCTGCACTTGGGCCTGGGCGCGCAAATCGGTCAGGCTGCGCTCCAGCGTGAGTTGCAACTGCGAGTTCTTGTTCTGGTTGCGCAGTTGCTCGTCATCCAGCTTTGCCAAGCTCGAATTGGCTAATTCCTTATCGAGTTCCAGAATAGTTTCGCCGGGCTGCACCCGCGCCCCCACCGCCACCGCCACCCGCCGGATGGTGCTCTGAATGGGGCTGGTCAGGACCGCCTCGCGGCCCGGAATCACAGTGCCGGCGGCAGTAAGCGAGGCTTCTACCTCACCCCTTTCCACGGTGGTAGTCAAGATATCACCGCGGCGCAGACTGGGTTTCAGCACCGTGCGGAAGGCCAGCACCGCGCCCAGCATCAGTAGTACGCCAGCAGCTACCGCGAGCCAGCGGCGGCGCTTGCGTTGGGTTTGAATAGAATCGGCAATGGCTCTGTCCATTTTCGTGCAGAAAGAAGAGTGTTTCCTCTATCTGCCGCCAAGCCGCGTGCCAATCAGACAAACATTTGATTTTCAATCATTAAATAAACATTATCAATTCCATACATTCTTAAAAAGTGTCCATTTATGAACATCCGGCCCTAAACCGGACACCTGCTCACTACTTCCTTTTCAAAACCTGCGCAGGGAGACATCTCACTGATGCTACCCGATAAATTAGCCGAATCAGCTAATTTTTACAAATAAATCTATATATTGTATAAACAATCACCAAAAAGCCATTCCATATGATTGCCACCGCGACTCCCGTAGCCGCCGAAATCCGGCGCGCTAACGACCTTTTTGAAGCCAATTTCGAGCGGAGCGATGCCGCTGCCATCGCCAGCCTCTACACGCCCAATGGCGTGCTGCTCCCCACGGGCATGGACGCAATCCAGGGTACGGCGGGCATTCAGGCCTTTTGGGAAGGCGCTATGGGCATGGGCATCAAGCAAGTGCAGCTGCACACCGAAGAAGTGGAAGAAATGGCCGATACCGCCATCGAGCTAGGCCACTACACGCTGCTTGGCCCCAATGCCCAACCCATAGACCAGGGCAAATACCTCGTGGTCTGGAAACATCAGCAGGGCCAATGGAAGCTGCACCAAGACATTTGGAACAGCAGCCTGCCCGCTCCCACGCCCGCTTCCTAGGCCAAGACCTGGTACACCACAAACGCCGCCGCGTAAGCAAGCCCGGTCATGTACACGAGTTGCGCCAGCGGCCAGCGCCAGTTCTTGGTTTCGCGGTAAGTCACGGCCAGCGTGCTCATACATTGCATGGCAAATACGTAGAACACCAACAGTGAAAACGCCCGCGCCGGCGTGAAAAACGGCTGCCCGGCCGCGTCTTTTTCGGCGCTGAGCTTCTGTTGCAGCGTGCCCATATCGGCGTCCTGCCCCACGCTGTAGATGGTCGAAATGGTGCCCACAAACACCTCCCGCGCCGCAAACGAGGTGAGCAGCGCGATGCCAATTTTCCAGTCGTAGCCCAGCGGGCGGATGGCCGGCTCCAGCACATGGCCGAATTTCCCGGCGTAGGAAGTTTCCAGTCGCGCCGAGGCCACCTGCCGGCTGGTTTCAGCTGCGTCCCAGCCACGCGTTGTGGCTTCTCGCCGCACCTGCGCTTCAGCCGCTTGCTGCTGCTGGCCGGGGCCGTAGCTGGCCAGCACCCACAGCAGCACCGAAATGGCCACAATCACCCGGCCCGCCTGCAACACAAACGCACTCACCTTCTGATAGATGGTGAGGCCCACGTTTTTCCAGCGCGGCCACTGGTACACCGGAAATTCCATGATGAAGTAGCTCCGCTCCCGCGCCTTCAGCAGCTTCTTCAAGGCCCAGGCCGAGCCCAGCGCCGAGAACAGCCCAAGCAGATACAGCGACATCAGGGCCACGCCGCGCAGGTTGAAAATGCCCCACGCGGCCTGGTCTGGCACCACCAGCGCCACAAGCACCGTGTACACCGGAATGCGCGCCGAGCACGACATGAGCGGCGTCACGAAAATCGTAATCATTCGGTCTTTCCAGCTCTCAATCACCCGCGCCCCCATGATGGCCGGCACCGCGCAGGCCAGCCCCGAAATCAGCGGTACCACACTCTTTCCGCTCAGTCCGAACGGCCGCATCAGCTTGTCCATCAAAAAGGTAACGCGGGCCATATACCCCGTTTCCTCCAGCACCGCTAGGAAGCCAAACAGCAGCGCAATCTGCGGAATGAACACCAGCACGCCGCCCAGCCCGGCCAGCACGCCCTCCGTCAGCAGCCGCACCAGCGGCCCCGAGAAGTTGGCCTGAATGGCCGCACTCAGCCCCGAAATCCCCTGGTCAATCCAGTCCATCGGGTACTGCGCCCAGGCAAAAATGGCCTGAAACAGTAGGAACAGAATGCTCAGAAAAATCAGATAGCCGCCCACCCGGTGCGTCAGTACCTTGTCAATTCGGTTGCTTATCGGCTCACGCTTTTCCGTCCGCACCACCGTCACCGTTTCCAGCAGAATCTCGTTGATGCGCCCGTAGCGCCCGATGGTTTCGGCCGCCTGCGCGGCCGTGGCATTAAACCCCGCCTGCTGCGTAAGCTCCTGAATATGGGCCTTTTCCTCGGCCGTCAGAAAACCAATCTGCCGGTACTGCTGGGCATAGTGCAGCGCTAGGTAGTCGTTGTGCAGGTTGAAGTAATAGCGAATCTGGCGCACCAGCGGCAGCAGCTTTTCATCCGGCTCCCAGAAGCGCACCGGCGGCGCGTCCAGCCGCTGGGCCATCACAATCTTAAGGGCCGCCACGCCAATGCCCTTCCGGGCGTTCATCGGAATAATAGGCACGCCCAATTCCCGCTCCAGCGCCGGCAAATCAATGTTCACACCGTGGCGTTCGGCCACATCCATCATATTGAGCGCCAGCACCGCCGGCAGCCCCAGGTCGCCGAGCTGCGTGAACAGCAACAGGCTGCGGCGCAGGTTGTTGGCATCCACCGTCACCACCACGAAATCGGGGTAATTATCGGCCGCTTTATCATAAAGCAAATCCGTAATCACCTTCTCATCCAGGCTCTTAGGGTAGAGCGAATAGGTGCCCGGCAGGTCAATAATCTCGGCCCGCTGGGTGGGCGTGAGCTGCGCCACGCCGGTTTTGCGGTCCACCGTCACGCCGGGGAAGTTGCCTACTTTCTGATTGAGGCCGGTGAGTTGGTTAAACAGCGACGTTTTACCGCTATTCGGGTTGCCGATGAGGGCAATGCGCAGGGGCCGGGCGCCGGCCTCGGGGCCGGGCACCGGCGCTGCAATTGCTGCTGTTGTTGAATTACTTACTGTGGCCGCCATCGCGCATCTGCTATTCCTTCAGCAAAATGGTAGCTGCCTCACTGGCCCGCACCGACAGCGTATATTCCTGGTCGCCCAGCACCAGCATCAGCGGGTCGCCGAGGGGCGCGCGACCGCTCAGGCGCACCTGCACGCCGGGCACGCAGCCCATTTCCAGCAGTTTCAAGGCCATTTCGGGGTCTTCGAGGCAGCAGATGGTGCCAGTTTCGCCTATGCGCAAGTCCTTGGCAGTGCGCCGGGTAGCGGTGCTAATGACGGCCTTTTGCGGGGAACGACGAAATAATGACACGGGCGTTGAGCGGGCTAAACCTTATTTAGAAAGAATACAAACAAAGGTACGCCACTAAATGCTTTTCGGCCCATTGCCTTTTTTTTGACGGCCAACAATCCCCTTGTGTCGGCCTCACGTGCCTTCCAACCAGCGTTTTGGATTATTCGGTTGCATCTGCTAATAATTTCTGATAACTTTCGGCGTTGGATTTTGTAATTTTGTTCGGTCTATACCGCCTACTATGTCTACACGCCTACCACTTATAGCACTATTTTTAGCCTTTGCTGCAACCTCCGGTTGGGCCCAGCAAATTCAGATAAAAGGGGTAATCGTTGATAAAGACACGAAAGAGCCGCTGCCATTCACGTCTATCGGCCTGAAAAGCGAGCAAATCGGCGCTCTTAGCAACGAGCACGGCCAGTTCATTGTGCCCGCTCCCACCAAGAATGCCGACGACTCCCTCATTGTGGTGGCGCTGGGCTATGCACGGCGCGCCGTGCTGGTGAAGCGCGGCGCTGCTCTGCCCAACCTCACCATTGAAGTGCCCAAGCGGGCCGTCGAGCTCAGCAACGTGGTGGTGAAGGCCGGCAAGGTGAAGAACCTGGGCCTGGGAGCCCGCTCCAACGACCCCGGCGAGGGCATGATTCAGGGCCTGCCGGGCTCGCAGTACGCTTTTTTCGTGAAGAACGACAAGCAGAAACGGCTCGGCAATGTGCGCACCGTGTCCTTCTACATCGGCGAAAATGGCTTTCCGCGTGAGCCCTTCCGCGTACGCCTCTACAAGGCCGACGGCAACTACAACGCCCCCAACACCGACCTGCTCACCGAAAACGTGGTGGTATCGGCCCCACAAGGCGGCCAGTGGTACACCGTCGACCTCACGCCCTACAACATTATGGCCCCCGAGGAAGGCTTCTTCGTGGCCATGGAGTGGGTAGTAAGCGGCGATAAGTTCTTCGCCACCAACTTCATGGACGATTACACGCCCTACGGCCAGATTATGCGTCCCACCTTCGAGTTCAAGGAAAGCCGCACCTGGAACTACTCCATCGGCAAGGGCTGGAGCCTCATCACGGCCGCTAACAGCCAGGGCCTGCGCTACAACGCTATGATTAAGGCCGAGGTTGACATGATTAAGTAACTACAATCACCTGCCTATCAGCCATTCAGCTCGACAATACACTGCAAGCACCATGCTATATCAAAAAAGGCCCTGCTGGTAGCAGGGCCTTTTTTGATATAGCATGGTGCTTGCAGTGTATCTATCAGTGGTCGGCCTTACTAGTGGGCTGCTTCTTCGCATCCAGGCTCACCAGCCATTCCCGGATGGTTTCCTGCGCCACGGGCGAAAACAGGGGTTTCATCTCGCCGTTCATCAGCGTCCACTCGGTTTTTGGGGGCTGAAACAGGTGGTTCACGCCCGGCAGGCGCTTCACGGTGACGTTATGGTTCACGCTTTTCAGCTCTTTTTCCAGTGCGACCAAATGCAGGTCGGCGGGAGCCTCAGCATCGTCGGTACCGCTGAGCAGCAGCACGGGGCAGCGCACTTGGTCGAGGTCGGCAATGGGGTCGAAGGACAGGAAGTACCGCCGCCAGGGCGTGAGCAGCTGGGCGGCCGCCGCCTGGGCCGCCTGGGGCTCCAGCGTGGGCTGGTCCTGCCGCAATATGTTGCTCACAATGGCCTGCGACTGCGGCGGATTGGTTTGCCGGATGATGTCGTACATCGTCCGCTTGCGCTCGTAAGCCGCCTGGATTTCCAGCGGGGCCACTTTTTTGGCCCGTTGCTCGTCAACTAATTGTTGCAGCAGGGTTTGCTCGCCGGGCAGGCCATAGCCCGCCAGCGCCACCACAAAGGCCGGCGGCAAGGGCTGGCCGGCCGCCAGCAAGGCCACGTTGGCCCCTTCGCCGTGGCCTAGCACGCCGATGCGGTTGATATTGATTTCCAAGCGCGCCCGCAGGAAGTTCACGGCAGCCTGCACGTCGCTCACCAGCATGGCCGTAGTGGCGGCGCTGGTGCTGCCGCCGCTCTGGCCCACGCCCCGGTCGTCGTAGCGCAGCACAGCGATGCCACGCCGGGTAAGGTAGTCGGCCAACGAGCCCATCAGGTGGTAGTTGCCCACGGTACCGTCGCGGTCCTGGGCACCGATGTCGCTCACCATCACCACAGCCGGGAAGGGCCCCGGGCCGGCGGGCACGGTCAGCATGCCGGCAAAATTGAGGCGGGCCGAGGGGTTGTTGAACACCACTTCTTCTTCGCGATAGGGCGGGGCCAAGCGCGTGCCCTGGCCCGTAACGGAGGGCATGGGCGAATGCAGCAGCCGCACCGCCGACTTCACCCCCGCCTGCGTCCAGACCCCGTTCAGTTCGCGGCGCACCGTGTCGAGGCGGGCGGCGTAGCGGCTGCCGGCGGCCGGCATCCACAGCAGCACTGAGTCGCCGCGCACGGTCACCTCCGTCACCATGCGGCTCACCTTCTGGGCAGGCACATCAAGGGCGGCAAAATACTTGCCACCCGCCAGCGGAATCACACTGATGGTCAAATCCAGGTTGCCACCCAACACTGGGAGCTTACCCTTCCACAGGCCTCCCAAGGGCAAACGGCTCTGGGGAGCCCGCACGGTGGCCCGGCCCAAAACGGCACTCGTTATCCCCAACAACAGAAGAACGCATAGTAAACTTCTTCTCATTCTATAAAAACTTAACTGGACTTATGGCCCCGAAAGATAAGCATTAGCATACTGTATATAGTAAATTCATTTACTCAGTATTGGAACCCGAATCCTTAAAACAGCAATACAAAATAACAGATAAATATTTGCACTGTAGTGCTACTGCTGCAATATGAGGCGTTATCAACATTGCCGCAAAACGCCCTGTTATGGTTCAGCTTTATTCCTATCCGCTCTTACTCAGGGCTATATTATTAAAATCAAAAAAAGCCCCTGCGATATACCGCAGGGGCTTTTTGGTTTGCATATCGTGGGCATCAGCAACCTAAGCCGACGGCCACGCTACTGGGCTGCTTATTTGGTGCGAACCGCGATTTCTACCCGGCGGTTTTCTTGGCGGCCGGCGGCTGTGGCGTTCGTGGCGGCGGGCATGGCTTCGCCCATCGGCTCCACGCTCACGCGGGTGGCGGCAATGTTGCCGTTGGCGACCAGATAGTTCTTCACGGCCTCGGCGCGCTTCGCGCTCAAGTCCTTGTTGTAGCTTTTGTCGCCGCGCGAGTCGGCAAAACCCATCACGCGCACCTGGCTGGCGTTGTAGCGCTGGTTGATGGAGCCGGTGACTTGCTTCAGAGCTTCGGCGGCGCCGGGCTTGATGTCGGCTTTGTCGGTATCGAACAGCACTTTTTCGTCGACGCTGTACACGTTATAGGTGCTGTCGCCGCGCACCGACACGCCGGGCAGGGTGATTTCTTTGAATTTTACGTCGGCCAGCTTGGCTTTGCCCATATCCCAGGCATTGTCGACGGCGGCACCGGCGGAGTTGGCCACATCGGCCACTGTTTTCCCATCGCGGGCCATCACGGCCGTGTCCTGGCCGGCTTCGCCGAGTTGGTCTTTGGTTTCAGAATGTTTGGTTTCACAGCTAGCCAGCAGTGTAGCAACTGCCAACAGGGAAAAGAAGGATTTTTTCATGAAATGAAGTGGGTAAGTTCTGGAAAACGATTCCGGTCCCAATACGGGGAAGCATTCAGTAATGTTAATTTTTTTATTTTTCCATTTGCCGGACGTATTATTACCGGGTTCCTTCAAAAGCGTCCAGCGCAGTCCGATGGGGTTGTACAGCAATAAAATCAGACTCCCGCGGTTACGCAGAGAAAAAAAAATTACATATAGCGCGCTAATACGTGCCTTGTAGAAGAAAGGATGTTACCAGAGTGACTCAAAATTTGTAAATTTGCCAGACTACAACCCATTATAAATTATTTTTGGCGATGATGAAACGCATACCTTTTCTCGCTCTGGTCTTTCTGTTGCTGTTGCCGGCGCTGAGCTGGGCGCAGGAAAACCGCATTACGGGCCGCGTCGTGGATGCCAAAACCAAGGACCCGGTTCCGTTCGCTTCCATCGGTTTGCGCGAAGAGGGCACCGGGGCGCTCACGAACGAATACGGTTATTTCCAGTTGGCCGGTCTCGAAAAAACCAGCCAAGACTCCCTTATCGTGATGACGCTCGGCTACGAGCGCAGCGCCGTATTTATCAAGCGTGGCAGCACCGAAGACCTCATCATCGAGCTGAAAAAGCGCGTGATTGAGCTGTCGAACGTGACCGTGAAGGGCGGCAAGCTCAAAAACCTGGAGCTGGGCTCGAAGTCGAACAACCCCGGCGAGGGCATGATTCAGGGCCTGCCGGGCTCGCAGTACGCTTTCTTCGTGAAGAACGACAAGCAGAAGAAGCTCGGCAACGTACGCACCGTGTCCTTCTACATTGGTGAGAACGGTTTCCCGCGTGAGCCATTCCGTGTTCGTATCTATAAGGCCGACGGCAACTACAACGCCCCCAATACCGACCTGCTCACCGAGAACGTGGTAGTGTCGGCCGCCCGGGGCGGCGAGTGGTACACCATCGACCTGAGCACCTACAACATCCCGGCACCCGAGGAAGGCTTTTTCGTAGCCATGGAGTGGATTGTGGGCGGTGATAAGTTCTACACCACCAACTTCATGGACAACTACACGCCCTATGGCCAGATTATGCGTCCCACCTTCGAATACAAGGAAAGCCGCACCTGGAGCTACACCATCGGCAAGGGCTGGAACCTGCTGACGCTGGCCAACGGCCAGGGCCGCCGCTACAACGCCATGATTAAGGCCGAGGTTGATATGATTAAGTAGTAATGCAAGCGGGCTGAGTGATTCAGCTCGACAGCGCATTAGCCAATAAAAAAGGCCCTGCTCATCAGCAGGGCCTTTTTTATTGGCTGTATTGATTGGACAAGCCAAGCAGGCTTTACTTCTTGGACTGGGCTACAATCCATTCCCGAATGGTTTCCTCGGCTTCGGGCGAGAAGTTGGGCTGGGGCTGGCCGTTGATAACCGGCCACTTAGACGGGTCGGGCTGGAAGAGGTGATTGACGCCCACCAGCTTCTTGGCCGTGATGTTCTTGTTGTTTTTCAGGCCTTTGGTGAGGGCCGTCATGTTGGCGTCGGCGTTGATGGTGAGGTCGGAGGTGCCATTGAGCAACAGCACGGGGCAATTGACGGCCGGCAGCTTATCGACTGGGTTGAAAGCCAGGAAGTAGCGGTAGCGGGCCGAAGTCATTTCGGCGGCGCTGGCCTGGGCCGTGGCGTTGTCGATGGCGGCGTTGTTCTGCTTCAGCATATTGGCCACGATGGCCTGAGCCTGGGCATTGTCGGTGGTCTGACGGATGATTTCGAGCATGGCCTGCTGGCGCTTGGTAGCGGCTTCAATCTGAGCGCCTTCGGTGCCCAGGGTGCGCAGCGTGGTGGCCTGTTGCTGCACCACAATGTCGCGGCCGGGCAGGCCGTAGGCGGCCAGCGTGACTACAAAAGCGGGGGGCAAGGGCTGAGCGGCAGCCAGCAAGGCTACGTTGCCACCCTCGCCGTGGCCCACCAGGCCCAAGTGCGACAGGTCGATTTCGGGGCGGGTGCGCAGGAAATTTAGGCCGGCTTGGGCATCGGTCACCAGGTCTTCGGTAGTGACGGCGGGGGTGCCGCCGGACTTGCCCACGCCCCGGTCATCGAAACGGAGCACGGCCACGCCGCGGCGGGTGAGGTAGTCGGCCAACTGGCCCAGCGGGGCGAAATCGCCCACGGTGCCGTCGCGGTCGTGCGGGCCGCTGTCGCTGAGCAGTACCACGGCCGGGAACGGCCCCGGACCAGCCGGAATTGTGAGCATGCCGCTGAGGCGGGCATTCACGGCGAGGTTGCTGAACGTGGCTTCTTCCTCGCGGTAGGGCGGGGTGAGGCGCACGTTTTTGGCATTCATGGCCGGCAGGGCACTGAACGTGAGCGTCATCGGCACTTTGAAGCCGGGCGACTGCCAGGTGCCGGCCATCTGCTTGCCATCGGCCGAGACACGGCCCACGAAGCGGGTGGCGGCTTCTTCGGCGTACAGGCGCACGGTGTCGCCTTTGATTTCAGTCTTCACGTTCATGCGGCTCACTTTCTGGAGCGGTACATCGAGGGTGCAGAAGTATTCGCCGCCGGTGAGTTTCACGAAGCGGAAGATGACTTCGAGCTGGCCGCCGGGCACTTTAAGCGGGCCTTTCCAGAGGCCATCGAGGGGCGGCACATCGGTGGCGGCAGCGGCCACGGGAGCGGGCGTTTGAGCCTGAGAATCAGCATGCGCAGAAACCGCCAGGGCCAAGCAGAAAAAGGCACCGCTGACGAAGCGAAGAGGAAAGAACGTATTGGTTTTCATATTACTAAAGAGCATCACAAAGCTCTGGGCTACCCCAAAGGTATTCCGGGCGCATTACACCAGATGTAAAGTAGCAAAATAAATACCTTGCCAACATTACGCGCACGGACCTCAGCACAAAAAAATATCATATTTCGGCGTTGGACCAAGCATTTTGCCGGCTGAATTTGGCTGACTTACAGGGCAAAATCAGCAACTTATGCACGTTGGCAGAGCCCTCAAGTCACTGAATCGCAACGCTTATTCGCTCACGAATACCCGTTTCACCCGCTCGCTCACGTTGGTGAGCAGCTCGTAGGCGATGGTACCGATGCGGCCGGCCAGCTCCGGCAATGGCAGGCCTTCGCCGAAGACCAGGGCCACATCGCCGGCCCGGGCGGCCGGGATATTTGTCACGTCCACCATGCACATATCCATGCACACCGAGCCCACCAGTGGGGCTGCCTGGCCGTGGATGAGCACCGTGCCCGTGCCGTTGCCGAAGCGGCGGTCGTAGCCATCAGCGTAGCCAATGGCCAGCGTGGCGATGCGGCGCTCGGTGGCGGCGGCCGTGCCCCGGCGGCCGTAGCCCACGGTGAAGCCGGCGGGCAGGGTTTTAATCTGGGAAATGGTGGTGCGCAGCTGGCTCACGGGGCGCAGGGTGGCGGGGTCGGCGGTGTTGCTGGCATCCACGCCGTAGAGGCCGATGCCGAGGCGCACCATGTCGAACTGCGCCTCCGGGAAGCGCAGGATGCCGGCCGAGTTCAGAGCGTGCTTGAGCACAGGATGGCCCAGGGCGGCTTCCAGAGCGGTGGTCATGCGGCGGAAGGCTGCCAACTGCTCGTGGGTGAAATCGTCGTGGCCGGGGTCGTCGGCGGCGGCGAGGTGGGTCATCATGCTGGCCACGGGCAGGCGGGTGGCGTGCTGGCGCAGGCGGGCGGCCAAGGCCGGCAGGTCGGCTTCGTCGAAGCCGAGGCGGCGCATACCGGTATCGAGCTTGAGGTGGATTTTGGGGGCGGGCAGCGCGTTTTCGGTGGGAATATCGAAGGTGGCAAGGTACTCGTCCAGCATTTCGAAGGAGTAGATTTCGGGCTCCAGGCGGTAGCGGCGGAGGGCTTCGAAGGCATCGGGGGCGGCGTTCATCACCATGATGGGCAGGCTGATTCCGGCTTCGCGCAGGGCGATGCCTTCGTCGGCGTAGGCCACGGCGAGGTAGTCGGCCCGCTGAAATTCGAGCAGGCTGGCCACTTCGTAGGAGCCCGCGCCGTAGGCGAAGGCTTTCACCATCACCATGAGCTTGGTGCCGGGGTTCAGCTGGCGGCGGTAGTGCTGGAGGTTGTGGCTGAGGGCGTCGAGGTTGACTTCGAGCACCGTGCCGTGCTGCTGGGCCTGTAAGGCGGCCACGATGCGCTCGAACCCAAAGCGGCGCGCTCCTTTAATAAGGATGGTTTCGTGGGCGAAATCCGTAGGGTTGAGTTGGGCGAGGAAGGCTTCGGTGGTGGGGAAGAATTCGGTTGAGAGCTGGTTGGCTGGTTCGTTGGACTCAATGCTTAAAGCGCCAACCCTTAACTGAGAAATCTCCTCTCCAATGCCCACCAGCCGGCTCACGCCGGCCGCCGGCAGCAGGGCGGCCACGCGGGCATATAGCTCCGGGCTTCTCAGGCCCGATTCCAGCACATCGCTGAGAATGAGGGTGCGGCGACCGGGGCGGCTCTGGCGGGCCAGGGCATTGAGGGCCAGGGCCAGGCCGGCGAGGTCGTTATTATAAGTATCGTCGAGCAGGTAGGAATCGTGGCGGCCTAGCTTCATTTCCAGGCGCATGGCCACGGGGTGCAGGCGCAGCAGGCGGCGCTGAATCTCGGCAGGCTCTACCTGCCGGTGCAGCAGCACGGCCAAGCAGTGCAGCGCGTTTTCGATGGAGGGCTCGTCGGCGAAGGGCAGCGTGAAGGCGGCGCTGAGGCCGGTGGCGGGGTAGTCGGCGTGCAGACGGGTGGTGTGGGCGGGGCTGGCTTCGGTGGTGAAGCGCAGGTCGGCGGGTTGCTGGGGCAGGCGCGTCCAGCAGAAGGTCGGGATTTGCTGTGCGGCCACGGCTGTGCGCACCATTGGCTGGTCGGCGCAGTAGAATAAGCGCTGGAAACCCGGACCCTGAAACAGCTGCAGCTTCTCCCGCAGCTTCTGTTCTTCGGAGGCAAAGCCGGCGTCGTGGGCCGTGCCCAGATTGGTAAAAATGCCTTCGGTGGGTTGGATGATGTGGGCCAGCCGGGCCATCTCCCCTACTTCGGAAATGCCGGCTTCAAAAATCCCCACCGTGTGGCGCGCGGGGTTCAACTCCCACACACTTAGCGGCACGCCCACCTGCGAGTTGTAGGAGCGCGGCGAGCGACAGATATCCTCATCTGGGCTCAGGAGCTGGGCCAGCCACTCCTTCACGATAGTCTTGCCATTGGAACCGGTGATGCCGATGACCGTGCCGTGAAATTCGGCGCGGTGGGCGGCGGCCAGCGCTTGCAAGGCCGCCAGTGGGCTGGCTACGGCCAGGATGCCGGCCCCGGCATAAGCGGCCAGGCCGCCGGGCAGGGCCGCATTTTCTTCCACAATAAACTGGCGCACGCCTTGGGCGTAGAGGTCGGGCAGGTAGCGGTGACCGTTGTGGCTGGGGCCGCGCAGGGCGAAGAACACGGCCCCGGCGGGCGGGCCCACGCGGCGGCTATCGAGCAGCAGGTGGCGCACTTCGGCCGAGGCATCGGCGGGGGCTTGCAGCAGGTGGCCGGATACGCGGGCGGGCAGGTCGAGGAAGCGGGGGAAGAGCATGATGGGGCAAAGGTCCGGCAAAAAACGGTGCGGGCTTTCGGCAGTGGCTTTTCAGCTGATGGCGAACAACCCCTGGCGCAAACGCGGCATCTGTGCGGCAGAAGCCATTAGCCGCCGGTTGGCAGCAAGGCATTACCAGCTTTTGCTCAATATTTTGTAAATCGAATCCACTTTACTCCCATTTCACACCTTTTCACCTATGAGACAGTTTAATAATCTCGGCCTTAGGCTGCTGGGGCTGCCGGCCGCCGCGCTGGCACTGGGGGCGTGCAGCCACCAAGCCACGTCGGTAGTCACGGCCCCGGCCGCGCCCAGCGCCGCTCCCACTGCGATGGCCGCCCCCACGCCGGCCGGGCCCGCCTTTGAGATTCCGGTGGAGTACTACACGCTGCCGAATGGGCTGCGGGTGGTGCTCTCGCCCGACCACACCGCGCCCACGGCCACGGTGGCGGCGTACTACGCGGTGGGCTTCCGGACGGAGCCGCGCAACCGGACGGGCTTTGCCCATTTGTTTGAGCACCTGATGTTTCAGGGTTCGCAGAACCTGGGCAAGGCCGAGTTTATTCAGCTGATTCAGAAGAACGGCGGGGCATTGAACGGCTCGACGCGGTTCGATTTCACGAACTACTTTGAAGTGGTGCCGAGCAATAAACTGGAAACCATTCTGTGGGCCGAGGCCGACCGGATGCGCGGGCTGGCCATCAACCAAAGCAACCTGACCAACCAGCAGGGCGTGGTAAAAAGCGAGGTGCGCGTGAACGTACTCAACCAGCCCTACGGCGGCTTTCCGTGGCTGGATATGCCGCAGAAGGCCAACAAGAACTGGAACAACGCGCACAATTTCTACGGCGATTTGAAGGACCTCGACGCGGCCAACCTGGCTGATACCAAGGACTTTTTCAAAACCTACTACGCCCCCAACAACGCTGTGCTGGCCGTGGTGGGCGACTTTGAGCCTGCCGAAGCCAAGGCCTGGGTGCAGAAATACTACGGCAATATTCCCAGCGCCCCGCAGCCGCCCAAGCCCGACCTTACGGAGCCGCGCCAGGAACAGGAACAGCGGTTTTCGAAGGACGACAAGCTGGCCAACAAGCCGGCGCTGGCCTTCGCCTACCACATGCCCGAGCGCAACACGCCCGAGTATTATGCGCTGGTGATGCTGGACCAGATTCTGCTGCAAGGCAACGACAGCCGCCTCTACCAGGCGCTGGTGCAGAAACGCGGCTACTCCGACGGCGTGAGCGGCGGCATCAATTCGGACCTCGGCAACCAGTTCAACTACAACGGCCCGATGCTGTGGATGGGCAGCCTCGTGTACGACCCCAGCGTGCAGGCCGACTCGGTGGTGGGCGTGCTCGACCAGGAAATTAACCGCTTGGCCAAAACCGGCATCGACCAGGCCACGCTGGATTTGGCGATGGTGAAAATCCGCTCTGCTTTTTATGACCAGGTGAGCGGGTCCGACAACTTTGGGCGGGCCGATTTGCTGGCGGCGTTTGCGCTGTTTGATAACGACCCGGCGCGCATCAACCGCATCGAGAGCGAGTTCCGCAAGGTGACGCCTGAACTGATGCAGAAGACCATCAAGGAATACCTGCGGCCCGGCAACCGCACCATTCTCACCGTCAACCCGCTGGCCAAGAGCTAGCCTTCCCTCCTACTCATCGCCATGAACAAGCTGATTATCGGGCTGCTCAGTGCCGCCCTTGTTGCTACGGCTGCGCCGGGAGCGCAGGCCCAGAAAGCCCCAGCCAAATCCAAACCAACAGCCAAACCCACCACCGCGCGGGCCGCCAGCGTGGCCAAAGCCGTGGCCGCCGCCAACGCTACGGCTGCGCCCAAGCAGACGCCCCCGCCCGGCAGCGCCCCGCGCGACTTTGCCCTGCCCGCCAAGGAAGAATTCACCCTCGATAATGGCCTGAAGGCGCGGCTGGTGCCCTACGGCCAAGTCCCCAAAGTGACCATGATGGTGGCCATTCAGGCCGGCAACGTGCACGAAGCCGCCAACGAAGTGGCCGTGGCCGACCTGCTGGCCAAGCTTTTGCAAGAAGGAACCCCGAGCATGACGGCCACCCAACTGGCCGAGAAAGTGGCACGCATGGGCGGCTCGCTCAGTATTTCGGCGGGGGCCGACCAGACTACGCTCTGGGCCAGTTGCCTGAGCGAGTACGCGCCGCAGCTGGCCGCCCTCCTGGCCGAGGTGGTGATGAATCCGGCACTGCCGGCCTCGGAGCTGCCCCGCCTCAAAGCCGACCTGAAGCGCCAGATGAACCTGGCTCGCTCCTACCCCGGCACCCAGGCCCGCCAGAAATACTCGGCCGCCATCTACGGCAGCCACCCGTATGGCCGCCCGCTGCCGACCGATGCCCAGCTCGATGCGCTGACGCTGGAAATGGTGCAGAACTTCTACAAAAACCAAT
The DNA here is from genome assembly GCF_054776495.1 of Hymenobacter segetis. NCBI lineage: Bacteria > Pseudomonadati > Bacteroidota > Cytophagia > Cytophagales > Hymenobacteraceae > Hymenobacter > Hymenobacter segetis. The sequence continues at coordinate 29,876 of NZ_BAAHBV010000006.1, forward strand.
ACGGAGCCCAGCGCATCAGCGTGTACGCGGCCGGGCGCTTTGATAGCCCTGCTCTGCGCCAGGCCATTACCAGTGCGTGGAAAGACTTCACCAAAGGCCCGGCCCCGCTCATCGAGGTAGCCAAGCCGCTGACGCGGGGCGATGTGCTGACCCAGGACCGGCCCAACGCGCCGCAGTCCACCATCGTGGTGGGCCTGCCGGTCATCGACCCCACAAACCCCGATTTCATCCGCCTGCGGGTGATGAACTCGCTGCTCGGCGGCTCGTTTGGCTCGCGCATTACGCGCAACATCCGGGAAGACAAGGGCTACACGTATTCGCCCTACAGCTACGTGGAAACCCACTACCGCACCGGCAACTGGAGCGAAAACGCCGACGTGACCACCGCCGACACCTATAACTCGCTGCGCGAAATCATGAACGAAGTGGAGCGCCTGCAAAAGACGCCGCCCACCGCCGAGGAGCTGAAAGGCATTCAGAACTACGAGGGCGGCATGTTTGTGCTGCGCAACTCCAACCCCGGCGGCATCATTGGCCAGCTCAACACCCTCGACCTCCACGGCCTGCCCGAAACCTACCTCACCGAGCAAGTCAAAAACATCAACGCCGTGACGCCCCAGCAGGTGAGCGAAACCGCTCGCAAGTACGTGCGGCCGGAAGCCATGACCATTGTGGTGGTGGGCGATAAAAAGCAGATTGACCCGCAGCTGAAGAAGTTTCAGGAGACGCGCAAGAAGCCGATGTAGCGCGGTAGCACAGCACTGAGTACAACGCGCTGACAATAAAATTCAAAAGGCCGTTTCGATTGCTCGAAACGGCCTTTTTCATGTCTCACTCCAATAATCTGCACGACCAATCAAGCCATTGCCAAGCCCTGGCGCGCACTGCGCGGCACCATTGCGGCAAGCTTGGCAGCCGAAAAATTTGTTGGCATTATATTTATTTTCAACACATTATGCCCTATTAAAAAATTCCTCGGATACTTCTGCAGACTATTTTGTTTTCAATTTAATCGGCAAGCCGACTATCTCGGTTTTTACGTAACTACCTGCAATTCGCAAGCCGTCCTAGCGTTCCTCTCCCAGCCCGGGGCTTGCAAGCCTTTCGTCCTTTCCGCTTCCTTCTTTCCGCTCCTCCAATGCCTGTTCCGGCCGCACGCCTGCTGCTGCTATTTGTGTGGCTATCCCTCGCTGGCTGGGGGCATTATGCCCGCGCCCAAAGCCCAGCTACCGATAGCCTGCGGCGCATCCTGGCTCACACCCCGGCCGACTCGGCCCGGGTGCTGCTGCTCCTAGAGCTGGGCCGCACCTACCGGGCCTCGCAGCCCGATTCGACCATGTACCTGGCTCAGGAGGCTTGGCAGCTCTCGCGCCGATTGAATTTTGACAAGGGCCGGGGCCGTGCCCAGGGCATGATTGGCATGGTGCTGCGCGAGCGCGGCGAGCTGCCCCAGGCCTACGCCAATCAGTCAATCGCCCTCCAGCTCAGCCGTCAAAGCCACGACCTGGAAGGTGAAGCCTACAACCTAAACTGCCTGGGCAATATCAGCCTCGATTTGCGCCAGTACCCTCAGGCCATCAGGTACTACCGGGCTTCGGAAGGGCTGTACCGCCGCCTGCACCGGCTGCCGTGGGTGGCGGGCACCCTCACCAACTTGGGCAGTTGCTATGAGAAGCTCAATCAACTCGATTCGGCGCTGGCCCTCCAGCAGCGGGCCGAAAGGCTCCTTGCCCAAAACCTGCGGCCCCGGCTGGCCGTGGCGCTGGCCCTGCGCAACATGGGCATGGTGCAGGCCCGTCTGGGCCACTACCCGGAGGCATTTGCCTACTACCGCCGCGCCTTGCACGAAACCCAGGCTACCAACGACTTGCGCAACCGGGCCATGGCGCACTACCACATGGCTCTGCTGTTTGAGCAGTTGCACCAGCCCGATTCGAGCCTGCTGCACGCCCGCGATGCCTTGCACCAGGCCCAGGCCGTCTCATATCGCCTCACGGTGATGGATGCCGGGGCGCTGCTGGCGCGGCTTTATAAGGCCCGCCACCGCCCGGACAGTGCCTTTTATTACCAGAGCCTGGCGGGGGTGGCGCGCGACAGCCTTTTTGGCCCCGAGAAGTTTCGGCAGCTGGAATTACTGGCTTTCACTGAGCAGCAGCAGCAGCTCCGGCAGCGGGCGGCGCAGGAGCAGCAAACCGCCAGCTACCAGCGCGCCGGCCTGCTAAGCTTGTTGGGGGTGGTGCTAACGGTAGCGCTGGTGCTGGGCTGGGCCAACCGCCGCCAGCGCCGCGCCAATCGCCTCCTGAACGAGCGCAACGCCCAGATTGAAGCCCAACGCAACGCTCTGGACGAGGCCCTGACCGAGGTGCGCGCCATCCAGACACAGCTGGTGGCAGCCGAGAAATGGGCATTTGTGGGAGAACTTTCGGCCGGTATTGCCAATGAACTGCAGAACCCGCTGGCCTTCATGCGCAAGTTTGCCGACGTGAGCGTGGGCCTGCTAAACCACGACGGCACGGCTCAGCCCGAAGGCCTGGAGCAGCAGATACTGGACGGCTTGAAGCAGAATCTGCACGAAATCAGCGCGCACGGACAGCGAGCCTCGGCCATCATCGCCGATATGCTGGCCCACGCCCGCCCCGGCCCCCGGCAGCCCGTGCCCACCGACCTCAACGCCCTGGTGGCCGAAAACCTGCGCCTGGCCTACCAGGGCGCGCCGGCCCAGGAAATCACGCCCGCCGTGGAGCTCGAAACCCATTTCGACCCGGCCGTGGGTACCGTGGCCGCCGTGCCCCAGGAATTGGGTCGGGCACTGCTCAACCTGTTTGCCAATGCCTTTTATGCGGTGCGGCAGCACCAGCACACCAGCGGCCCCGGCTTTCAGCCCCAGGTGAGCGTACAGACGCGCCGCGTGGGCGAATGGATAGAAGTAGAAATATACGACAACGGCTTCGGCATCGCGGCCAGCGTGGCGGAGCGGGTGTTTCAGCCCTTCTTCACCACCAAGCCGGCCGGCGATGGCACCGGTCTGGGCCTGTCGCTGGCGTATGATATTATTACGAAGGGCCACCAGGGCACGCTGACCGTCGAAACGCAGGAAGGAAAATTCACCCGGTTCACGGTGCGCCTGCCGGGCTAACTTTGCCGGCCCTGTTTGTCACCGCCCGCAATGAAATTGTCCCGAGTTGTTTTTGGTTTGCTGGCGGCCGCGCTGCTTACTACCTGCGCCCGCCGCCCCACTAAGCTGGAGATTTACGACGTGGTTATCAACCATGTGACCATCGTGGACGTGCGCACGGGCCAGCTCACGCCCAACCAGGTGGTGGCCATCGCGAAGGGCAAAATCGTGAGCGTGCAGCTGGCCGACAAAGACAGCTACGCCGCCCGGCAGTACGTGAACGGCAACGGCCGCTACCTGATACCGGGCCTCTGGGACATGCACGTGCACTTTCGGGGTGGCGACAGCCTGGCCGCCGCCAATAAAAAAAGCCTGACGCTGTTTCTGGCCCACGGCATCACGACGGTGCGCGACGCGGGTGGCGACCTCACCCCGAGCATTTTCCAGTGGCGGCGCGACATGGACGCGGGCCGGCTGGCCGGGCCGCGCATCTTCACATCCGGCCCCAAAATTGACGGGCCGGGCGCCTATTGGCCGGGCTCATTGGAAGTCGAAACCAAAGCCCAAATCAGCAAGGCGCTCGACTCATTGCAGCGGCTAAAGGTGGACTACGTGAAGATTTACGACAGCAAGATTTCGGGCGCGGCCTACCTCGAAACCATTCGGCAGGCCCAGCGGCGCGGCCTGAAAACCACCGGCCACATGCCCTACTCCGTGAAGCTGAGCGACGCCGTGAAACGCGGCCTCGATGCGACGGAGCACTTGTACTACGTGTTCAAAGCCTGCTCCGGCAAAGAAGACAGCCTCACTACGCTGGTGCGCAACAGCCTGAGCACGAGCAAGCCGCTGGGCCTGTTTGCCACGCTGCCCGCCGTGTACGACACCTACAGCCCGGCGGCGGCAGCCCGCATTTTCGCCCTCATGGCCAAGCGCCACATGGCCGCCGTGCCCACGCTCTACATCGGCAAAACGCTGACCGAGCTGCCCGAAAACGACCATGCCCGCGATACCCTCCTGGCCTATATCGACCCCAAGATTCAGTCCACCTATCAGCGCCGCCTCACCAACGCCCGCGTGCAGCCGCTGGCCAGCCAGAACTTCAGCAAGAATCTGGAAGCCAAGTTCATGAGCATGATTCCGGCCATGCAGGCGGCTGGCGTCACGCTACTGGCCGGCTCCGATAGCGGCCCGTTCAACTCGTTCATTTACCCCGGGGCCTCGCTCCAGGAAGAGGTGATTTTGCTGGTGAAAGCCGGCCTCACGCCGCTCCAGGCGCTGCAAGCCGCTACCCTCAACGGGGCCCGCTTCATGGGCGTGGCCGAGCAAACCGTGGCCATTGCCCCCGGCAAGGACGCTGATTTGGTGCTCCTGACCGCCAACCCCTTGGAAGACATCGCCAACATCAAAAAAATCGATGCCGTGATTTCGCGGGGCAAAGCCTATCCGGCCGCCGCGCTGGCGAATATGATACGGGCAATCCGCAACCGCTAGAAACCCACGCCTATCCGCACGCCCGTGCCCAGCCGCTCCCCGCTTTGCAGGGCCGTGTAGAAATCAACCCGCAGCACTTTCAGGATGTGCTCCACACCCGCGCCCAGCTCCACGTAGTGGCCGGCTTGGGCGGTAGTGAGATAATTGAGCGAGGCCACTTCCTGCCATTTCAGCTTGCGGAAGAGCGGGACTTTGTTGAAGATAAAGCCGTTGAAGTGGTGGTCGTAATGGGCTTCGAGGTAGGTGTTGTTGGTGCTGAAGCGGTAGTAGTCCAGCAGCTGATAGTTGCTGAAGTTGCCGGCCAGGATGGTTTGGTTACCGGAAAAGTGGCGGTAGTCGATGAAGGTCATCCCCTCCTGTTTGCCCACGAATCCGCCCACGTTCACACGGAAATTACTGGTACCTAGCAGCCCCAGCGGCACGGCATCGCGCACGCCGGCTTGCAGCAGCAGGTAGCGCACATCGGCCCCCAGCGCGTGCGGGATGGCCAGCCGGCCCTGCACATTGAAAGTGGGCCACTTGGAGCCGAGGTTGAACCGGCCATCGGGCCGGCTGATGTAGCGCTGGCCGGGCTTGAAATCGGCCGAGAGCGCCACGGTGAGGATGCGGCTGCGGCCGAATCCGGTATCGGGCAGCTCGTCGCTCACGGGCCGGTTGGGGGTGAAGGCGCGGCCGGGCACGTCGTAGATGAGCCGGTCGGTGGTGTTGTACAGCTCGTGGCGGTCGAAGTAGGCGGCGGTGGTGAGCAGCGTGAGGCCCGTCAGCGGCTCGGTGAGGTAGCTGAGCTCGGCCCCGTCGCGGCGGTAGAGCTTGGCGTAATTGCGGTTGTCAAACAGCGTATAGAGCGTGTTGATGAGCGGCGTCACCTGCGAGTTTTTGTCGAAATTCTCGATGGTGCGGCCGGCTTTCAGGCCGATTTGCTGGCGGCGGGCCGGGTGCAGCTGCCAGCTGGCCTCCAGGCTGGGGTTCAGCTCGGTGCTGCTGAAACCGTAGCGCAGCACCGGCGTGATGCTGAAATTTCGCCGGTCGTCGGTGCGCTTGCGGAAGGTGGCCTGGGCGTTGAGCACGGCCCCTTCCACGGTGTTGTACTGAAAAATCTGCGACACCGGCAGCACGTAGAACGACGTTTTCTTGAAGCTATTGACGTGCGTGTAGCCGCCCAGCAGCAGGCTGATGGGCTCGAACTCGTTGCGCTTGCGGTCCATCGAATCCTGGTAGGGGCGTGAGCGGCGGATGACTTCGGTGCTGTCCTTGACGTGGTAATCCTTCTGTTCCTCGGCGGTGAGGGGCACCGGGCGCACGGCATCCCAGTAGGCCGAGTCGCGCTCGTTCACGCCTTTTTCCACCAGCTGCACCTCGCCGCGCGGCATCTGGGCGAAGATGTCGTTTTTGAGCGAGTCACGCTGGGCCTGTTTCACCTTCTTGCGCACCTGGGCGTTGAGGCCGCGCAGGTCGGGCTTGCGCTTGCGGATTTGGGCGGCGGTTTCCTGGCCTACGGGGGCATTTTTGCCCTCGGCCACCACGGGTGGCGCGGCCTTGGGTTCGGGCGGCGTGGGGTAAGTGGGCACCACGTTGGCGTAGTTGGAAAGCACGGCCGTGATATAGCCCGAACCTTTGAAACCCAAACCTGAAAGATTAGCGGTGACCTGCTGCGATTGGATGAGCCAGACGTTGGCATTGCCCGGCGCGGGTGCGTATTGCTGGGCCAGGTGCAGCTCGTCCACATAGTCGAGCTGGGCATCCTTATCCAGGTGCAAATCGACGGAATGGATGCGCCAGGAGCCGTCCACGATGTAAATGAAGCCCGCGAAAACGGGGTCCGTCCGGCGGCGCGGCAACACCCGGATTTTGTGCACCAGCACGCCGCCCTGCGGGGTACTGCCCACCAGCTCGTACTTGTAAAACAGCATGGCATTGCCCGCGATAGGCGACACGAACCCGCGCTCCGAAAACCCGGGATTTATCAGATTCTCATAGAAGCTCAGGTTGCGCCCCGCGCTGGCCCGGTTGAAGCTGATGCCCCGCGAGTCGCCGCTGATGCGGCTCGATAGCATCTTTTCCTTGATGATGTTGGGCTGCGTGAAGCTAAAATCGGACACGGTTTCGGAGAGGTAGAAAATGCCCTTTTTGATGTCCGGCCCCAGCTTGAACAGGCCCATGATTTTGGCCGGCGTGTCGGTGATGCGGCCCAGGGCTTTGATGTAGATGCGGGCGCGGTAAGCGGCCACCTCGCGCTTGTGGTAGGCCCGCCACTGCTGCGCTTCCTGGATGATGGCGTAGGCCGGGTCGCGGTCGGAGGACTTCACCAGCACCTCGCCCAGGTTGTAGGCCTCGGGCTGAAGCGTGACGTTGACGGTGAGCGTGGAGTCGCCGCCGGGCACACGCACGGGCTCGATGTGTTGCTTGTAGCCCACATACTGGAACACCAGCTCGTACTGCCCGGCCGGCAGCCGCAGCTGGAACTGGCCCTGCTCATTGGCCCCGGTGCTGGTGGCCGCGCCGCGCACGGCCACGTTGGCGAAGGCCAGGCCAGCCTTATCGGCCCCGCTCACCGTGCCCCGGATAACGCCGGCGCGGCTGAGGAATGGCGCACCGCTCAGCAGCAAGACGAATACAACCCAACGAAACAGTGTGCGTGACATACAACGGGCAAAAGGCAGAAAAAGGCCCGCACAAGTTACGGCCCTGCCCCTACTGATTCTCAGGCGCGCCAATGAGTTGCCCGGCCGCAGGCAAATATTCCATCGCGCCATCGAATATTTGCCTGCGGATTGGTAACGAAGCTCCTGATGCGTTGTTGAGTGTTACTTGCCTTTCGAAAGCCCCTCCGCATGTTCAAAAACCCCGACAAAGCCCCCAAACAATACACACCCGGCGAAGCCCTGCAAAAAATTGCCGCCTTCTGCGCCTATCAGGAGCGCACCCAAAAGGAAGTCGAGCAAAAGCTAAAATCCTACGGCCTAGACGAGGACGAGGCCGGCGAAATCATCATCCGCCTGAGCCGCGAAAAGCTGCTGGATGAGGAGCGGTTTGCCCAGGCATTCGTGCGCGGCCACTACCGCCAGAAGAAGTGGGGCCGCCGCCGCATCATGCAGGAATTGAAGCAGAAAGGCATCAGCGAATACTGCATCAAGTCGGGTATGAAGGAGATTGATGGCGAAGAGTATTACCAGAACCTGGTGGAGGTGATGGAGAAAAAGGACCGTCAGGAAAAGGAGAAAAATCCACGCGTGCGTCGCATGAAAATCTCGCAGTATCTGACGGGCAAAGGCTACGAGCAGGATTTGATAAAAATGGCGCTCGATGAGCTGGGCAAAGCGCCGGAAGATGACGAGTAGCACGTAGCGCGGATTCTGCGATTCCGCGTCTCGCCGCCACGCGGCAAATAATCGTTGTTGCCGTTGGGGTTATGCGCAGCCCCGCATTCGCCGCGTAGCGGCGAGACGCGGACTCGCAGAGTCCACGCTACTTACTGCTTAGCTCCCACCGCCGGCATCACCAATTGCTGCCCCACTATCACACGCCGCCCGGTTAGCGTGCGCAGCATGGGCACGAGAATCTGCTCGGCGTTGCGCTGGGTTTCGGCCAGGATTCCGGATTGCAGGGCGGCGTTGCGGACCTGCTTTTCGGCGTATTTGTAACCCTGGTCCACAAGGTCGGCATCCTGAAAAAAGCCGTTTTCGGTGCTGAATACGCGGCTTTGGTCGTGGTTCACCTGAAAGGAGCACAGTTCCGGCGCGGGCAGCACCACGCGCACGATAGAGTCGCCCTCGAACACGACATCCTGCGGGCGGATTTTGCGCAGGTCAAGGCAGCCCACGGCTTCGCCGCCCACCACGAGGGCTACTTTAGCATCGGGCAGCAACGGGTAGCGGCTGGCCCGGCGATACTCCACAATGTCCTTGAACTTGTAGCGCACCAGCTCCAGCTTGCCCAGGGCTTCGACCTGGGTGAGCACGGTGTTGTGCGTCACGGTGACTTTGGGCTCCGTATTCAGCGGGTTGAGGTCGGCGAGCGTGGGGCCAATTTTCTTCCAGAGAAACCACCCCAGCCCCACGAGAAACAACAGCGGCAACAGGCGGCGGACGAGGCGGACTAAATTCATATAGCGTAAAGTACGCAGGGCGCGGCGCGGCGTTGGGCCGGATGCTGGCCTAGCTTTGCAGGCTGATGCGCGTTCCGACTTCTTTTCGCTTGCTGGCCCAACGCTTGTGGCGGCATCACCCGGCGCTGCTGGCGGGGCTGTGGATTCTGGTGCAGCTGGTGTACCTGCGCAAGTTTCACGGGCCACGCTTCGCCAACGACAGCGGCCGTTACCTGGCCTACGCCGCCAATATTGCCGAGCGCGGCTACTTCGAGCCCGGCCACAACTTGCGCTACGTGCTCTACCCGCTATTCCAGAGCCTGTGGCTGCGGCTGGGCTTGGGCTGGTGGGGCATAGTGGCGGGCCAGATGGCTATTTCGGCGCTGGCTACGCGGGCCATTTACCGGGGCACGCGGCGGTTGAGTCACGGCCGGCGCGGCGCGGCAGCGCTGGCCACGCTTCTCTTCATTGCCTGGCCCGATATTCAGCCCTTTAACGTTTTCCTGCTTACCGAGTCGCTGTTTATAAGCTTGGTGGCGCTGTCATTCGGGGCCTTCACCAAGCTGCAAAGCGGCCAGCGGCAGGACTGGCTGTGGCTGATTATCGTATTAACCCTCACCGCCCTGGCCCGCCCCAACGGCTTTCTGGTAGCGCTGGCCGCTGCCCTGGCCGGCCTCGATGCCCTGCATCGTGCCCCCGACCGCCGGCCGTGGCGGGCGGCCCTGGTGGCCCTGGCGCTGCTCTCGCCCCTGCTCTGGGTGGCTCTCAACCACCAGCTCGCCACCTACTACCTGATGGACACCTACCAGCGCGGCGAGTTGATTTTCCGCTACCAGCTGTGGGCTGTGCACCAAGCCGCACCGCTCAATATGCCACCGCCCGGCACCGGCCCGGTGGCGCGGGTGGCGTATTTCGGCGCGCATAATCCGCTGTATCTGGGCCGGTTGATGCTGGGCAAGCTGTTCGTATTCGTCAGCTACCTCAAGCCGCACTACTCACTGGCGCACCGGGTTATCGGCGTGGTGGTGCTGTGGCCAGCCTACTGGCTGGCGGCGCGCGGCGCACGGCAGGCCAGCATCTGGCGGCCGGCACGGGTGTTTCTGGCGGCCATTTTCCTCCTGCAAACGGCCATCATAATGCTCACCGTCGATGACTGGGACGTGCGGTTTCTGGCCCCAGTGCTGACGGTGGTATTCGTGCTGGCTTCGCTGGAAATAGCCAACTGGTGGGCTGGCAAAAAGACGGCCACAGCTTAGCGCTTGCTCCCAAACCGCTCCTGCCACCCGGCCCAGGCCTGCTGCCCGCCGGTGTGAATAGCCACCACCGTGCTACCTCGCTGGAAATAGCCTTTCCCAATCAAATCCAGCACCCCAAACAGCAGCTTGCCAGTATAAATCGGGTCAAGCAACACGCCGTGCCGTTCCTGAAACTGCTGAATAAACACTAGTAGCTCCGCCGAGTATTTAGCGTAGCCACCAAAATGATAATCGGTCTGGAGCGAGTAGTTATCGAAGGCTTGTCCAGCCGTCGCCTGCGTCAGCGCATCGATTTCACTGCGCAGAAATTCGCCGTTCTTCAACGCCGCCACGCCCACCGCGTGGTGCTGGCCAGCCAGTCCGGTGAGCAGCCCCGCCAACGTGCCACCGGTACCCACGGCCACGGCCAGCGCATCAAAATCAACCTGCTGCCGGATTTCGGCTACCAGCTCGGCGCAGCCAGGCAGGGCCAGCGCATTCGTACCACCCTCGGGCAGCACGTAGGCTGGGCCGAAGCGGGCCAATTGCTCTGCGATAAACGCCGGCTCGCCCCGACGGTGGTATGCCGTGCGGTCGAGGTAATGCAGCTCCATGCCATCGGCGGCAGCCTGGGCCAGCGTAGGGTTGAGATTCTCCCCAACCGCTGGTTCATCGCCCCGAATCAGGCCAATGGTGCGGAAGCCCAGCAGCCGGCCAGCAGCCGCCACCGCCGCAATGTGGTTGGAGTACGCCCCGCCAAACGTGAGCAGCGTGTGGTGCCCCTGATGCCGCGCCGCCATCAGGTTATACTTGAGCTTACGGGCCTTATTGCCGGGCAGGTCCGGATTCACAAGGTCGTCGCGCCACAACAATAGTCGTACACCGTGAGCAGCGGCAACGGGCTCATCAAGCAGCTGAAGAAGAGACGAAGCAGGCATCGAAGCGGCGGTAAAATGAGAAAGGGGACTGGAAAAACAACCGTTTCCCCTATCCCCTTCCCTGATTCCTTCTAAAGCAGAAGCTACGCCAGCACCGGCGCATCGGCCAGCTCGTCGCCGCTACGCTCGCGGCGGCGCGCCACGTACACGCCCGTGCCTACCAGCACCAGCAGCAGCGCAATGCTGGCCGCCAACGACACGCCATTGCCCACGGCGTAGGCTTTCGGCTCAAACTTGAACTCGATAGTGTGGGTGCCGGCCGGCACCTGCAGCGCCCGCAGCACATAATCGGCGCGGATGTGCGGCACCGGCTTGCCGTCGATGTAAGCCTGCCAGCCGTCGGCATAATAGATTTCCGAGAACACCACCAACCCGGCCTGCGTGGCGTTGCAACGGTACTTCAATTCATCGGGGCTGTAGCCGGTGAGGGCAATGCTGGAGCCGGCAATATCGTAGGTCGCGGCTTTTTGCTGCGGGAATTTGCTGACATCCACCACGGCCTCGGTGGCGGGGTTCAGGGTGCTGAGAGCGGCCATTTCGGCATCGGGGCTGGCCACGGGCTTCACCGTGCTCACAAACCAGGCATTGCCCAGCGCACCGGGGTTGCGCTGCACCGGCTGCTTGGCATCGCCGGTGATGAGGTAGCGCATGTTCAGCATGTTGAGCACCTGCTGGTTATTGTTCGAAATCTGACGCTCGATGAGGTCCTGGTAGCGGCGCAGCTTGGCCCCGTGGTAGCCACCGATGCTCTTGTGGAAGTACGAAGTCTGGGCTTCGTTGAAGGGATTCTGCACGTTGAGCACGCGGTAGCTCAGGTCCTTATCCTGCAAAATCATCTGGTCGGCCGGGCTCGGCTGGAATTCCTCGGCGATGGTTTCGCGCTGGAATTTATTGTCGCCGAGGTAGCGCTTGTCCACGCCCCACAAATCCACCAGCACCAGCACCACCATAATGGCCGCCGCTGGCACCACTTTCAGCTGCCCTTTCAGATGGAAATACAGCACACCCAGCGCCGCGCCAATGAACAGCAGCCCGCGCCACACGTCGTTGCGGAGCAAATCGGCACGGTCGGCGCGCAGCGCGCCCAGCAGCTGCGGCGTGAAGCCCTGCTTGGTCAGCTCGCCATCCACGGGAGCCGCGAAATCGAAGCTGAAGCTCGCCATATACGCCAGCACGCACAGCCCAGCCGTGATAGCGCCAGCATACAAAACCTTGGGCAATAAAGCCGCCGCGTCGGCCGAAAGCGGGGCCTTGGTGCCGGGCAATGTGGGAGCCGTAGCCGGACGAGGCCGCAGCACCCGGCTCAATGCCAACGCACCCAGGATAGGCATGGCCAGCTGCGCAATCACCAGCGCCATGCTCACGGCGCGGAACTTGTTGTAGCCTGGCAACAGGTCGAAAATCAGGTAGTTAAACGTCTCGAAATTCTTACCCCAAGCCAGCAAAATGGAAAGAATAGTACCGCCCAGCAGCCAGTAGCGCGTGCGCTTCTCCACCACAAACAGCCCCAGAATAAACAAAAAGCACACCACCGCGCCCATGTACACCGGCCCGGCCGTGTAGCTCTGCTGCCCCCAATAGGTTGGCATCGCGCCCAGGTATTCCTGCGGCAAACCCGCTTTGGCGAGGTTAGAATCGGTGCTGAGCGGCATGGAGCTGGCCCCACCGTAGAAGTTGGGAATCAGCAGGGTAATGGTTTCGCCCACGCCGTAGCTGTACTGGAAAGCGTAGTCGCGGTCCACGCCCGAGCCTTCGTCCTCAGTTTTAGGAGCCGGGGCTTGGCCGGGTGCAGTCGGAGCCGGCGTTTTCAATTCACTAGGCCCACGGTTGCTGTATTTGCTGTACTCGGCGGTGGTATAAAGGCGGCCGAAGCTCACGCCCACGGCCAGAGCCGCGCCCAACGCCAGCAGCGCCGTGCGCTTGGCAAACTCGGGCAGGCGGCCCGCCCGCACGGCCGAAACCAATTCAATAACGCCGAAAATAGCCACCAGAAGCAGCAGGTAGTAGGTAATCTGGAGGTGGTTGACGTGCACGTTCAGCGTGAGTCCGACGGCAAACAGGGCCGCGCCCAGCCACTTATCGCGGCGGTACGTCACGAGCAGGCCGCCCAGCACCAGCGGTGCGTAGGCCAGGGCCAGGCTCTTGGTGTTGTGGCCGGCGGCCAGAATGGCCAGGTTGTAGCTCGAAAAGCCCAGCGCCACCGCGCCCGCCACCGCAATGAGCGGCCGCACGCCCAGCGCCACCAGCAGAATATAGCCGCAGAGCAGCGCCAGAAACAGGTTGGCTACCACGGCGGGCAGGCCCAGCGTCATGGCCTTCTGCAAATACCCCGACCAGTCGCCCGGAAAGTGCAGGCTGATGAGGTACGTCGGCATCCCCGAAAACATGGAATTCGTCCACAACGCCTCTTTGCCCATGGCCTTGGCATATTCCTGCGCCTCGTGCGCGCCGCCCTGAAACTGGGTAATATCGTGCTGGGCCAGGGTTTTGCCATCGAACATGATGGGCGCGAAATACACGCAGGCCAGCAACACGAAAAACAACACCGCCAGCACGTGCGGCAAAGCCCGCTGCCACCACGGCGCGGACGAAACAGAAGGAGCAGAAACAACAGCAGCCATCAGGGCAATTTTGGGGAAAATGAAAACGTGCCCGAAGGTACAGTAGAACCGCGCTATCGCTTCCACCACGACGTTTTGGGAAATAAAAAGAGGTTTCGCCGGGCTACGCTCGCGTTAGCCTGACAAAACCTCTTTTTACTTCCCAAAACGTTGCGCTTCTATTTTACTTCCTCAAAATCAACGTACTCTCCGCCCTTGAAGTCGTGGGGCTGCTTGTTTTGGGCTGCCGTAGGCGGTACGTACTCCACCCGTACCTCGCCGGGCCGGGAAGTAGGGCCACTCTCGGGCCGCGCCTGTGGCGGCACCACAAAGCCCCCATTGCGCATCTGCTTGCGTACAAAGCCGCTCAGCGCCAACCGCAGCACGATGGGCAACAGGTAGCGAACGGCGAAAAAAATCAGAATGAATATGAGCCAGAATTTCATGTGGTCAGAAACGTAAACGCCGCTGCAAAGTACGGTCAGCCCCTGCTGACGAGCGAACGGTGCTTTTATTTTACGCAAACGGCCCGTCCCTGCTTATCGGTTCCGCGCCTGCGGACGGCCAGCACAGCAGCAATTTTACCGGGCCGTCGGGTTTATCCCTACTCCGAGTCCACGCCACGAACAATAAATTTTTCTCCCCGCGCGGTTGCGCAGCTTCCGGCGGATTGCCTATCTTTGCAGCCCCTTCCAAAACCGTTGGTCGGGCACAAGCCGATTTAGCTCAGTTGGTAGAGCAGCTCATTCGTAATGAGCAGGTCGTTGGTTCGAGTCCAATAATCGGCTCCAAATAAAAAGGCCCTGAAACCGCACAATGGTTTCAGGGCCTTTTTATTTGATTGAATTGCCAGCCGCAAGGCTATTGAAAAACGCGCCGCGAAGCTGCCACCTGATTAAACGAGGCAACCACCTCCGACACTTCGGCCAGAAACTCCGGCTTGGCCTCAATGTGGTTGCCGACCACCACCACATCGGCCCCAGCGGCCAAAGCCGCGTACACCTTCTCACCCGAATTCAGCCCGCCGCCCACAATAAGGGGCGCGCTCACGGCTTCGCGCACGGCCGCAATCATCGCGCCGGACACCGGGTTCTGCGCTCCACTACCCCCATCGAGGTACATCAGCTTCAGCCCCAGCTGCTCGCCGGCCAGCGCAGTACATGCCGCAATACCCGGCTTGTTGTGCGGCATCGGCGTGGTGCCACTCATGTAGGAAGCCGTCGTTTGCCGGCCCGAATCAACCAGCATATAGCCCGTCGACAGCAGCTGCAAGCCGCTGGCCTTGAGGCGCGGCGCGGCCACCACATGCTGCCCAATCAGAAAATCAGGGTTGCGGCCCGATATGAGCGAGAGCAGCAGCAATCCATCGGCCGGGCCATCCAGGTGCATGCTATGGCTGGGAAACAGCAACACCGGCACATCGGAATGGGCCTTGATTAACGTGATGAGGGCAGCCTGGTGCTCACTAAGCACTAGGCTGCCCCCCACGAAAAAGTAATCGACCGGATGCACCTCGCTCAGGCTGAGCAGGTGCAGCAGGCTGGTTTCATCTAGGTTGTCCGGGTCGAGCAATACGGCCAGCGCTTTGCGGCCGTGCTGCTGCCGGGCGCGCAGCGCATCATAAAGACTTAGGGGGGTTGGACGCATCCGAGGAGTCAGAAGGAGCAGACGAGGCGACGGGAGAAGCCCCGGTTTCGGCCTTGGCGTAGCCGGGAGAAGTCGCAAGGTCGGCATTTTTGTCCGCCGGGAAAAACTCACCTACTTTTTTCGTCACCATGGCCAAGGCTAGGGCAGCTGCCTGCGCCACCAGCACCTTGCCCGTATCAGACTGCAAAAACGCCTGCAGCACTGAGCCTACCATGCGCGAACGCGAATTAGCCGGGCTGGCTGCCGGCGTGGGCTCATCAAAAGCATGCGAAGCGGGCAAACGGCGGCTGTCGTCGTAAGGCAAATCCTGAAACGGGTCTTCCTCAAATTCCTCATCGGCAAATGCCGCGCCAGCTGCAAAAGGAGCACTGGAAGCCGTCTCCGAAGAATGCTCTCCCGAATGTGCCCCTGTAGAGCCAAAGCCCAGGTCATCGGCTTCGTGAGCGTGCTCGTGATGTTCCACAAAAGCGCGGGCCGATTCTTCGGCCGACTTATGCGCCAGGTCATCGCCTTTTTTGCCCTTCTTATCCTTTTTGCCTTTGCTGTTGGAATAATAATCGGCGCCGAACTCGTAGTCATGGTCGGCCTCGTTGTGCTCAGCCGCATGCTTCGGAGTACGCTTGCGCTTCTTGCCACCAATCAACTTGGTGATGAGCCACACGCCACCGGCCAGGCCCGCGCCAACCAGCGCCACCTTGCCCACCACCACCGATTGGTCCTTGATGTGGTCCACATCGCCCCGCAGGGCGCGCTCGTATTCCAGTTTTTTGCGTTCAAGGAATTCCTTTTCCTCTTCGAACAGGGGGTTTTGCAACTCACTCATGCTAGGGTTGGCTTAAGCTTGGCGTTTGTCAGATTTGTAAATGGTATCCTTCAGCACTTTGTTAGCGAGGCCCTGAAAAGCCGTTTTATCAACGCCTACTAGCACCAGCACCAGCAGCACCAGATAGAAGCCGGCCACAATACCAAAGCCCCAATACGGGCTATTCAGAGCGGCATTAAGAGCCAGTCCGGCAAAGATGCTCACAAAGATGACGAACAGCAGCCCCAGAATAGCCAGGGTTGCGCCGTGAATGGTACCCACGAAAATGGTGGATACTTTTTGTTGAATTTCCAGCCGAACTAGGTCAATGCGGGTATCAAGGTAACCTGTGAGGTTCCCAATCAGGCTGTCGTTACGGGGAGTTTTGGAGGTATCGTCGTCGTTGAACATGCGGCGCGAAAATGGAGTGACACAAGAAAAAAAGCCCGACAGTTTCTTTGATTTCGCAGAAAAAAGCAGTGGACCGCGCCGGTTCTACGGAAAATTTCGGCGCGTGGCTGACTTTTGCACCCACCTTTGTGTTTGCCGCTAGCGTGAGTCAGAATCATTATCAAATTCTTGGAGTTGCCCCCACCGCCCCGGCCGCCGATATCAAGCGCGCCTACCGGCAGCTGGTAGTGCGCTTCCACCCCGACAAGCACGGTGGCGACATCCGCTACGAGGAGCAGTTTAAAGCCGTCGCCGTGGCCTACGGCATCCTCGGCGACCCCGGCCGCCGCGCCACCTATGATTTCCAGCTGGCCCAGGCCGCCCGCCGCGCCGCCGAAGCCCAGCGCCAACAGCAGCAGCGGCCCGTCTCGCAGCACGTCTACGGCGTGCCCATGCCGCCCCCAGCCCCGCTCCGTACTCGCCCGCCCGCCGGCAGCCGTGAGCGGCACTACCAGCGTATTCCGCGCCAACGCCCCGCCTTCAATCGGCGCGACTGGCTATTCACGCTGCTTTTCATCGCCGGCATCTTGCTTTTTGCGATGGCCGTGAAAGTGACCATGGACCGCGTCTCCGCCAACAGCAACTACGCCGATGGCCTGCGGGCCTACGTCCGCGGCGACTGGTCAGCGGCGTACAGCTTCATGGATGAAACCCTGCACTTCCGTCCCGACTACGCCCCTGCCCTGCGCCGGCGCGGCGAGCTGGCCCGCCTCAGCCTCCAGGATGTCCATGCTGCCCGCGCCGATTTCCAGGCCGCCCTCCAACAGCCCCAGTCCCGCCGCCTCACCGCCGACCTGCTGTACCAGCTAGGCCGCTGCGAAGCCGCCCTCGGCCGCGCCACCACCGCCGACTTCAACTACACTCGTTCCCTCTCCTTAGACAGCACTCGCAGCATCACCTACTTTGCCCGCGGCGAAATCCGCCTGCTCGACCTACATCAGCCCGCGCTGGCTGTAGTCGATTTCACCACCGGCCTAAGCCAGTACCAACGCACCGGTCGAAAAGCCCCTTGGCGCTACGTACAGCTACGTGGCGTGGCCTTCGCTACCCTCGCCCGCTACCCCGAAGCCTGGGCCGATTACTTCCGCGTACTCCAGGCCAACCCCACTGATGGCCGCACCCACTTCCTGCTCGGCAAACTAGCCGCCCACACCGGCGACTCCACCGCCGCCTGCGAGTTCTACCGTCGCGCCCTGAACCTAGGCTACGAATACGCCCGCACGGCCCAAGCCGCCTGCCATTAAAGCGCCTCCCATAAACGCAAACAACCGCCGCTAGCCAAAGCCAGCGGCGGTTGCCGAAGTTGCATTCAGAAGCTCGGAAAGCCTTACTGGGGCATCAGCACCGTATTCACCACGTGGATAACGCCATTGCTCTGCAGCACATCGGCGATGGTAACAGTCGAAATGCCGCCTTTCTCGTCTTTCAACTCAAGGGCTTTGCCTTTCATCATGGCCGTCAGGGTACCGCCGCTTACCGTTTTGAAGGTAGCCTTGCCACCACCAGCTTTAATGGCTTTTGCGATATCAGCCGAAGTCATACGGCCAGCCACCACGTGGTAAGTCAGGATTTTGGTTAGCGTCGCCTTATTCTCGGGTTTCACCAGCGTTTCCACCGTACCAGCGGGGAGCTTGTTGAAAGCCTCATTGGTAGGAGCAAATACCGTGAAGGGACCAGCACCTTGCAGCGTCTCTACCAAACCAGCAGCTTTCACCGCAGCCACCAGCGTAGTGTGGTCTTTCGAGTTAACCGCGTTTTCAATAATGTTTTTCGTGGGGTACATAGCGGCACCGCCCACCATCACAGTCTTAGTCTTGGATTGGGCCGAAACAGTAGTAGTGGTAGCAACGCTGAACAAAGCAACGAAAGCGAGCGAAAACAGAGTCTTTTTCATGGATATGAAGAAATGCTTGGATGTTTTGAATGATGCCTCACCTACGCCACTCCTTCATCCAGCGGATTGCCCCAACGGTAAAGTTTTATGAATGCGCAAATAGTATTCGCTTACAAGAATCATCTAATTTACTCACTATTAACGCTTTCATCCATCTAATGCACTAATACGTTGACCATGCTTATGCCTGCAATATTGACAATTCAACAGTACCTCTAATTAAGGCGTGCCATGGCATCTGCTGCTTTTTCCACTATACCGTATATCCCCTCCATAAGTCTTGTCCGGCACATGATTCCCTCGACAATAGCCCTAGCAGCATCGGGACCATCAGCGCTGCTGAAGTCTATCACTGACTTCTCCCATATAAGTAACCAACACAAGCCCAACTTAATTGGCTTGGGTAGACAACATTGCTCCACCTAGCTACGATTGAGCAGATATGCTGCTGCCTCAAATCCCAACTTGGCGTAACAGCAAAATGCCCCTGCGGCTGGTGAAAGCGGCAGGGGCATTACTGAAAAAAGGTTGGCGGCGACCGACTCTCCCACCGGTGAAGGCAGTACCATAGGCGCA
>NZ_BAAHBV010000007.1:0-1441 GCF_054776495.1 Hymenobacter segetis
ATAGTGGCGCACGGGTGCGTAACGCGTAACCAACCTACCCGAATCTGGGGGATAGCCCGCCGAAAGGCGGATTAATACCGCATAAAACAACAGAACGGCATCGTTCAATTGTTAAAGATTTATTGGATTCGGATGGGGTTGCGTGCCATTAGCTAGTTGGGGAGGTAACGGCTCACCAAGGCGACGATGGCTAGGGGAGCTGAGAGGCTGGTCCCCCACACGGGCACTGAGATACGGGCCCGACTCCTACGGGAGGCAGCAGTAGGGAATATTGGGCAATGGGCGAGAGCCTGACCCAGCCATGCCGCGTGCAGGATGAAGGCTTTCTGAGTCGTAAACTGCTTTTGCCAGGGAAGAAAAAAGGGCGTGCGCGCTCTACTGACGGTACCTGGTGAATAAGCACCGGCTAACTCCGTGCCAGCAGCCGCGGTAATACGGAGGGTGCAAGCGTTGTCCGGATTTATTGGGTTTAAAGGGTGCGTAGGCGGCCATTTAAGTCTGGGGTGAAAGCCCGTTGCTCAACAACGGAACTGCCCTGGAAACTGGATGGCTTGAGTACAGACGAGGGTGGCGGAATGGATGCTGTAGCGGTGAAATGCATAGATAGCATCCAGAACCCCGATTGCGAAGGCAGCTGCCTAGACTGTAACTGACGCTGAGGCACGAAAGCGTGGGGAGCGAACAGGATTAGATACCCTGGTAGTCCACGCCGTAAACGATGGATACTCGCTGGTGGCGATAGACGGTCACTGGCTTAGCGAAAGCGTTAAGTATCCCACCTGGGGAGTACGCTCGCAAGAGTGAAACTCAAAAGAATTGACGGGGGCCCGCACAAGTGGTGGAGCATGTGGTTTAATTCGATGATACGCGAGGAACCTTACCTAGGCTAGAATGCGCGTGACCGATTCAGAGATGAATCTTTCCTTCGGGACACAAAGCAAGGTGCTGCATGGCCGTCGTCAGCTCGTGCCGTGAGGTGTTGGGTTAAGTCCCGCAACGAGCGCAACCCCTATGTTTAGTTGCCAGCGGATAATGCCGGGGACTCTAGACAGACTGCCTGCGCAAGCAGTGAGGAAGGCGGGGACGACGTCAGGTCATCATGGCCCTTACGCCTAGGGCTACACACGTGCTACAATGGACGGTACAGCGGGTTGCCAACCAGCGATGGTGCGCCAATCCCGAAAAGCCGTTCTCAGTTCGGATCGGAGTCTGCAACTCGACTCCGTGAAGCTGGAATCACTAGTAATCGCGTATCAGCAATGACGCGGTGAATACGTTCCCGGGCCTTGTACACACCGCCCGTCAAGCCATGAAAGTCTGGTAGACCTGAAGCCGGTGCTCCGCAACGAAGCCGGTTAGGGTAGAACAGGTAATTAGGGCTAAGTCGTAACAAGGTAGCCGTACCGGAAGGTGCGGCTGGATCACCTCCTTTCTGGAGCAG
>NZ_BAAHBV010000007.1:1535-4683 GCF_054776495.1 Hymenobacter segetis
CAGGTTACGAAACAAGAAGTAACAAAGAGCACACGGGGGATGCCTAGGGTCTCAGAGGCGACGAAGGACGCGATAAGCTGCGATAAGCTGGGGGGAGGGGCACATACCCGTTAATCCTCAGATTTCCGAATGGGGCAACCCCGCACATGGAAGATGTGTGAGCTGACTCGCTTGACGAGCAGTGGCAAACGCAGGGAACTGAAACATCTAAGTACCTGCAGGAAAAGAAAATAACAATGATTCCCCAAGTAGTGGCGAGCGAACGGGGAGGAGCCCAAACCGGGTTGGTTACGGCCAGTCCGGGGTTGTAGGACCACGACATCTGATTAAATCGAGTTAGCTGAACTGCTTGGGAAAGCAGGCCATAGACGGTGAGAGCCCGGTAAGCGACAATTCTGATTTACGGTAGTGGGATCCTGAGTAGGGCGGGGCCGGAGAAACCCCGTCTGAATCGAGCGGCACCATCCGCTAAGGCTACATACTCCTGAGACACCGATAGTGAACTAGTACCGTGAGGGAAAGGTGAAAAGAACCGGGAATACCGGAGTGAAAAGAACCTGAAACCGTGTGCTTACAAGCAGTTAGAGGCCTTTAGTGGGCTGATAGCGTGCCTTTTGCATAATGAGCCTACGAGTTACTCCTCCCCGGCAAGGTTAAGCGCTTTAAGGCGCGGAGCCGCAGCGAAAGCGAGTCTGAATAGGGCGCGCAGTCGGGGGGGGTAGACGCGAAACTTTGTGAGCTACCCTTGAGCAGGTTGAAGGTGCCGTAACAGGCACTGGAGGACCGAACCAGTTTCCGTTGAAAAGGATTTGGATGACTTGAGGGTAGGGGTGAAAGGCCAATCAAACTGAGAAATAGCTCGTACTCCCCGAAATGTATTGAGGTACAGCGTCGTGGTTGAGGTCATTGGAGGTAGAGCTACCAATAGGACTAGGGGGTGTCAGAGCCTACCGAATCCTGATGAACTCCGAATGCCAATGGCTATACACGGCAGTGAGGCCTGGGGTGCTAAGGTCCCCGGCCGAGAGGGAAAGAACCCAGACCAACAGCTAAGGTCCCTAAATCTAGATTAAGTTGAACAAAGGAGGTCCAGTTGCTTTGACAGCCAGGAGGTTGGCTTGGAAGCAGCCATTCCTTTAAAGAGTGCGTAACAGCTCACTGGTCGAGCGACCGGGCATCGATAATACGCGGGCATCAAATCTAGTACCGAAGCTTTGGATTTAGCTTGAAAAACAGCTAAGTGGTAGGGGAGCATTCTCCTTGCGGTGAAGCCGTGTCGTCAGGCATGGTGGAGCGTGGAGAAAAGCATATGTAGGCATGAGTAACGATAATGGGGGTGCGAAACCCCCACGCCGATAGACTAAGGTTTCCAATTCAACGCTAATCGGAATTGGGTTAGTCGGGACCTAAGGGGTAGCCGAAAGGTGAACTCGATGGACAGCAGGTTAATATTCCTGTACTAATGTTGACAAGTGATGCAGTGACGCAGAAGTGAAAGCACCGCGGGCGGACGGAAGTGCCCGTTGAAGGCCGTAGGTAGTGGGACCGTAGTTAAGTACGCGGACCTAGCCGAAAGCTGATAGTACCGTACGTCCTTCGGGACACGCGGATAGTGTGCCTAATCCGACTGCCAAGAAAACCTGCTAAGCGTTTTAATGTCAATATTACCCGTACCGCAAACCGACACAGGTAGTCAAGGAGAGTATCCTGAGGCGCTCGAGTGAATCACGGCCAAGGAACTCGGCAAAATGGACCTGTAACTTCGGGAGAAGGGTCGCTTCCTCGTTGCAAGACGAGAAGCCGCAGTGAAAAGGCCCAGGCGACTGTTTAACAAAAACACATGACTTTGCTAACGCGCAAGCGGACGTATAAGGTCTGACACCTGCCCGGTGCCGGAAGGTTAAGAGGGGAACTTAGTCGCAAGGCGAAGGTTTGAATCGAAGCCCCGGTAAACGGCGGCCGTAACTATAACGGTCCTAAGGTAGCGAAATTCCTTGTCGGGTAAGTTCCGACCTGCACGAATGGTGTAACGATCTGGGCGCTGTCTCAGCCGTGAGCTCGGTGAAATTGTAGTCTCGGTGAAGATGCCGAGTACCCGCCACGGGACGGAAAGACCCCGTGCACCTTTACTATAGGTTGCCATTGGTGTTGGGTTCAGTATGTGTAGCATAGGCGGGAGGCGCTGAGCCGGGGACGCTAGTTCTCGGGGAGCCGACGTTGAAATACCGCCCTTACTGTGCCTGATGCCTAATCCCGGAATCCCGGGAGACAGTGGCTGCTGGGTAGTTTGACTGGGGTGGTCGCCTCCAAAAGAGTATCGGAGGCTTTCAAAGGTCCGCTCAGTCCGCTTGGTAACCGGACGCAGAGCGCAATAGCAGAAGCGGGCTTGACTGTGAGGCCGACTAGCCGAGCAGGGTCGAAAGACGGATATAGTGATCCGGTGGTTCCGCATGGAAGGGCCATCGCTCAAAGGATAAAAGGTACGCCGGGGATAACAGGCTGATCTCCCCCAAGAGCTCATATCGACGGGGAGGTTTGGCACCTCGATGTCGGCTCGTCACGTCCTGGGGCTGGAGAAGGTCCCAAGGGTTCGGCTGTTCGCCGATTAAAGTGGCACGCGAGCTGGGTTCAGAACGTCGTGAGACAGTTCGGTCCCTATCTGTGGTGGGCGTTGGAAATTTGACAGGACCTGTCCTTAGTACGAGAGGACCGGGATGGACCAGCCGCTGGTGCGCCGGTTGTACCGCCAGGTGCAGCGCCGGGTAGCTACGCTGGGACGAGATAAGCGCTGAAAGCATCTAAGTGCGAAACTCACCTGGAGATGAGATTTCCCAATTGAAGGCCCGTCGGAGATGACGACGTGGATAGGCGGCAGGTGAAAAACCAGAAATGGAATAGCTGAGCCGTACTAAGTGGCCGAGGGCTTCTGTTAAGTCCGAAAGGACAGCGTCAAGCACGCACCATACGTTTCGTTTTTGTCCCCTTATGTCGAGTTATTGAGTTAGTTCACGAACACGAACTGACCCGCCAGCAATGGTGGCTTTAGCCCGGGTGTTCACCTCTTCCCATTCCGAACAGAGCCGTTAAGCCCCGGTGCGCCTATGGTACTGCCTTCACCGGTGGGAGAGTCGGTCGCCGCCAACCTTTT
>NZ_BAAHBV010000008.1:0-2736 GCF_054776495.1 Hymenobacter segetis
GAAACTAGCTAGATGCGCGCTGATGCGCGCATAAAAAGCCCATTTAAGCGCCTTTTTAGCTTAAGTCGGCTCGTCGAACACTCCTTTAGCGGCTTCACTAAGAGTTCTGCAACAGCCACGACCGTTTCGCTGAACCTGCTTTTGGCGAATTGACTCCGGCCTCCTTGCGTTTCCCTATTTTTATAAATGCCCTTACTACTTGACCAACTCGACTCTATCGGCTTACTGGGTGCGCTGGTCATTGGCATCCCCTGCGCGCTTGGTTACCTGATTGTTTTCATCGTGGTCGCCGTCCGAGCAAAGGGCGAAAAGCGCATGGCCATCTTAATCATCATGGCCCTGCTGGCGTTACTGCTATTCCCTTACATTTTCTCACCCCTGAAGATGTTGTAAGGGAAATGCAAAGGCAACCCAATTGAAGAACCTTGTAACGCTGTTTTAGCTGAACACTCCCGTTTTTTTCGCGCCCTTGCGTATAGCTGGCATGCTCCCTTCACCCCCTGCCGACGCCACGCGCGTCAACCTGGCTTCTACCGTGGAAGTCAACTACTGGTGCCAAACCCTGAACTGCACCGAAACCCGCCTGCGTAACGCCGTGCTCGCCGTCGGGCCGCTGGCCGCCGACGTGCAGGCCTACTTGCAACGTTGAAAAAGACCCCGCAATAACTGCTACTGCTTCGACCCTTTGCGTAAACAAAGCAAACAGGGCTTAGTCCCCGTAAAAGCATACATACAGGTGTACCTCCTCTTGGCTCCGGTTTACCAAGGCGATGAGTTCGTCGCCCAACGGGTTGGGCTCCATCACCAGTAACAGGGCCAGGTCCCGAAGCAAATCCGGTGTTTGCAGGCAGTTGAACGTCGTGTCCCCGTAGGGGTCTAGGTAGCACAGCAACCGAAACGCCTCTTGGTCCAGATTTACGCCTGTCCTAAAATCGGCGCTAAGGCAAGCAATCGGGTCTTTGTGTTCCCCTTCTAATACAACGGTCCAGCCCATGACGACCAAGGTACTCTCATTTGCCTTGCTGGAGCGCGTTCAAGCCACGACCGTTTTCTTGAACAAGCCATAACCTGTCCGATGCCCACAGTTAAGCAACAAGTTCTCGAACTGATTCACGCCTACCAAGCAGCTGTGTTTCGGGCCGTGAACTTATTAAATGCCAAATCGGCCCAAGACCCCGGCTTCCAGCGGCACCAGGAGAGCCCCGGTACCTGGGCCGGGTACTTGGATGCACAACAGCGCGTGCGGTATGCGTTCCATGGCACGGGCTGTTTGGTGCTCATGCCCGGGTGCGAAGTGGACTTTGATTACGCCAAAGAGGGCGGATGCACGGGCATTGACGCGTGGTTCTTACTCAATTTTCTGCAAGACAACCCGGCCGTACAGGCACAGCATCCGTTGCTGACCAGCGACAAAGAAGTAGAGCAGGGGCTTCGTGCACTGGCGAAAGAAGGCGTGCTGGCCCGGCACGTGTATTCGGCGCATGACGGACGTTACTTTGTCACGGCAGACCTGGGGACCCTCCATCCGCCAACGGTCACGTTGCGCCTGCCCGACCAAGACGGTGCTTCGTGATGCTTGCTGGACTACCGTTTGGGTGAACAACGGAAGCCCCTTTCTTTGAGGCCCCATCTTTTCTACTCATGGCCAAATCAACTGCGTTTCTACTCACCAGCGCCTGCCTCGTGCTGGCTGGCCTGAGCAGCGGGTGTGAACCCTATTCCCCGCACGGCGCCACCGAGGTAGGCTTGGTCTACGATTACATTATCCGCCGCGATGGCCTTCACGGCCCTTTCGTGGTAGTGGTGCCCGCTCGTTTTCATCGGTTCCGCGAGGAAACGGATGCCTCCAACTTCATCGGCCGCACCGAACACATCCGCACCAACCTGGATGCGGCCCTGCGTCTCGCCGTGCGGCCGGAGTGCTTGGCCACGCCCAATGCGTCGGCGGAATGGCAAGCGTTGCGCACGCAACTCCATGCGTCCGGAACCGAGCCGAATGCCATCTTCTTAGCTTTCTCAGCCCAGTGCGACGGCCGGGACGGCCGGCACTATTATTACGTGGAACGCTCCGGCGTTGAAAACGGGAAGCCCTCGCGCTATTACCAAGGGAACATTTATCAAGTGTATCAGGGGCGCGTCGAACGCGAAATCTTCGTGTGGATTACCTAGTCCGGCGTCATGAGCAGACGAAAGAAGATTACCTGAACCCTCCTATTTGATGTACCCTATCTTTCGCTAAGCACTTGACGCCCGATAGTATGACCTCTTACCGCCAACCGCTTCTGCTCAATGGCTGCCTTTTTCTGCTACTGGGCTTGCTGGTGGCGGGCATTTACTTGGGGGCTGAAGTCAACTCCTACGGCCGTCGCGAGTTTGGTTTGGGGGGACTAGGGGTGTTCCTGGTCGCTACATGGGCCTTTCCCTTTGCCAACTTCCTGCTCTTTATACAAACCGTAAACACTGGTCAGCCACGATTAACCCTCGTGTACGCCTTGTTAACGGCGGTGTTCCTCGCTGGAGCGTGGTCGATATGGGGCTATGGAATGGGAGGCTTCACGAAGGTGGGTGGTTAAAGCCGCTGGACTTGCTTGCCTCCTTTCGTTTTTGGGCTATCTCGCTATCTAACCTAGCACCTTTATCCTCGTTTTGCGATTCCGACCGTGGCTGTTGCAGAACTCCCTGCTCGGTACCGAAACTAGCTAGATGCGCGCTGATGCGCGCATAAAAAGCCCATTT
>NZ_BAAHBV010000009.1:0-656 GCF_054776495.1 Hymenobacter segetis
AGTCAAGTCGTTTGATTATGAGACACGGGGGACGGGTGCCGGAACAGCAGACAGCCAAGTTTCCTCGGACGAACAACGTGGCAATGGCCCGGCGGAATATGAAGGGGCTTCGCTACTGCCTTATTCTACGAACGCCTACAATCCGGGGTACGCTGGTGGGCAGACGTACTGTATAATCGGCCCGAGTAGTAGTACTTCGAGCGTAACACCAAGCGCGTGGGCAGGCAGTACGTGCAACTTGCGGGGCATCTCTAATCACCTGATGGCCGTTTGGGCCACCGTCCCGGTCAATAACTCATCTCCGAATACTTCCGTGCTGGTGTGGCAAACGAACGTGCGGGTGGTGGAAGGCGGGGAGTACACTTTTTACGCGGAAATGCAGGACCTGATGGCAGACTATACTTCCGGCTGCCCGGTCCTATCGCCTGGCGTCCAAGCGCCAACGTTTGAGATGCGGGTCAACTCGCTGCCAGTGACTCGGACCAACTTCAACACAGCCAAGTATACGGCCTTGTCCCCAGGGATAGCCACGTTTCAAATCTACATTAGTGCCTTCAACGGGCCATTAAATACCCCTTACTATTATCCGCAGTCATTTCCGACTTCCCCACGGACCATGAATTGTCTTGTCGGCATCGATAACGTCAGGATTCAGG
>NZ_BAAHBV010000010.1:0-613 GCF_054776495.1 Hymenobacter segetis
GCAGCTTATCGCGTCCTTCGTCGCCTCTGAGACCCTAGGCATCCCCCGTGTGCTCTTTGTTACTTCTTGTTTCGTAACGCTCTTCATTGCTGAAGTGCTCTCCTCATTGCTGAGGCAAGCGCGCTACGCTTCGTTTTTGTTACCCCTTACGTCAAAGAACGTGTGTCACTCTGGTGTTTAGTGACTTCGTGAATAAGCTCCTATTGAGTTTATTCTGTTGTATTATGGTGGAGGATAACGGAGTCGAACCGTTGACCCCCTGCGTGCAAGGCAGGTGCTCTAGCCAGCTGAGCTAATCCCCCGAGTTTCGTATCCAGCAGCAATCCCGCTAGTTACAGTGGGCCTGCGTGGACTCGAACCACGGACCTCTACATTATCAGTGTAGCGCTCTAACCACCTGAGCTACAAGCCCGGGTTTCGACGATACCCGAAGGCAAACGTAGAATCCGTATTCAAAAATTATTTGAATGAGGAAATAAACAAAGAGTAAGTACCAAGCTACTCTATAAGTTACTCATAACATCGTGAGCAAGGCCGCTCCAGAAAGGAGGTGATCCAGCCGCACCTTCCGGTACGGCTACCTTGTTACGACTTAGCCCTAATTACCTGTTCT
>NZ_BAAHBV010000011.1:0-510 GCF_054776495.1 Hymenobacter segetis
AGAACAGGTAATTAGGGCTAAGTCGTAACAAGGTAGCCGTACCGGAAGGTGCGGCTGGATCACCTCCTTTCTGGAGCAGTTCGACTCGTGAGTTCGTGTATGTGATACGCCTATAATTAAACAACTTGCTGTTGTCTTTTCCATCATTCAAATAATATTGAATCCGAATACGGGCTTGTAGCTCAGGTGGTTAGAGCGCTACACTGATAATGTAGAGGTCCGTGGTTCGAGTCCACGCAGGCCCACTTGGTTCGCCAGGTGGTCTGAAAAGTTCAGGATTCTGTAATACTGGTTGCTTTCAATAGGAAAGCAACTTCGACACTACTAAACACCAGAGTAGTACACGTTCTTTGACGTAAGGGGTAACAAAAACGAAGCGTAGCGCGCTTGCCTTAGTGATAAGGAAAGCAGCTTTCCGCAAGGGAAGCAGCGTTTACGAAACAAGAAGTAACAAAGAGCACACGGGGGATGCCTAGGGTCTCAGAGGCGACGAAGGACGCGATAAGCTGC